>PMOS01000020.1 GCA_003161435.1 Vulcanimicrobiota bacterium | reverse complement strand
GTCGAGAACATGTCGTACTTCGTCGCGCCCGATACCGGCGTGCGCTACGACGTTTTCGGTCCGTCCTATGCCGACGAGGTCGCCGAGCTCGCCGGCGCGCCGATCCTCGCCCGATTACCGATCGACCCCAACTTGGTGGCGCTAGCCGACAACGGTCGCGTCGAGGAGATCGATCATCCGGTGATCGACGTGCTGGCCGAGCGGCTTCAAGCCGCAATGGCGCAGCGCCCGGCGAAGCCGGCGGAGTCGATCTCGCTGATTTGAGCCGGTCGGCTGCGTGCGCGATCGTCGGCGGCGGGGTCGTCGGCGCGAGCGTCGCGTATCATCTGGCGGCGCGTGGAGTACGCGACGTCGTCGTGCTCGATCGTGCGCCGCGCGCCGGGGAAGGCAGCACCGGTCGCGCGACCGGCGGCTTCCGAGCGCAGTTCGCCGGAGCGACCGAGGTACAGCTATCGCTGCTAGCGCGCGAAAAGCTGCGCCGTTTCGCGGACGAAACCGGCGGCGATTGCGGCTTCGTCGCCGCCGGGTATCTCTGGATCGCCGAGGACGACGCGCAGCTGGATGCCCTCCGCGCCGCGCTCGCCGTGCAGCGCGCGAACGGCGTCGACGATGCGGTCGAAGTCGATGCCGACGAGATCGCGCAGATCAACCCGTATCTTCGCGGCGCCGGCGTTCGCGGCGGGACATATTGCCCGAGCGACGGTTTCATTCGGCCGCTGCAAATCCTCGATGGTTATCGGGGCGCCGCGGAGCGGCTCGGCGTGCGCTTCGAATGGGACGCGGACGTCGTCGGCTTCGATCGCGGACGCGACGGAACGATCGCGACGGTGCGCACGAAGCGCGACGAGATCGCGGTCCAGAACGTCGTCAACGCAGCGGGCCCTTGGGCTGCACACGTCGCGGCGCTGGCCGGCCTCGAACTCTCCGTCAGCCCGCTGCGCCGTCAAGTCGCGATCACCGCGCCGACCGACGCGTTGCCCGCGACGATGCCGATGACGATCTACGCGGGCGACGGCTTCCATCTGCGCGTGCGTGACGGACGCGTCCTCATGCTCATTCCGTCGGCGGGCGGCGCCGATCCGTTCGACGTCAGCGTCGAACCTGCGTGGATCGAGAGCGTGACGCGCGTCGCGCGCGAGCGCGTCCCGTGCCTCGAAGCGGTCGAGATCGATCGCGACGCTTGTTGGGGCGGCTTGTACGAGATGTCACCCGACGGCCGGGCGATCCTCGGCGCGGCGCCGGGCGTGCCGAACTTCTACTTCGCCAACGGGTCGTCGGGGCACGGCGTCATGCATGCGCCGGCGCTCGGCGCGCTGCTGGCGGAGATCATCGTCGACGGGCGCGCGACGTCGCTCGATGTTTCGCCGCTGCGCCCCGCCCGCTTCGGCGACGCCGACGAGCCGCGCAGCACCGAGTTGCTCTAAGCGAGCTTCGGGCCGCTGGACGCCAGCGCGCGGGCGCGGGTTTCCACTTCCTGCGCGGCGTGCCCAGGGCAGGCGCGCAGCGTGACGGATCGTAGCGTCTCGCCCTCGGCGTAGCAGCCGCAGCGCCAGCGCACGGCGATGTCGCCCGGCCCCTCCTCGACGCGCGGGATGCGAAGCAAGACGCGATCGACCCGGCCGAGCCGCTCGCACAGATGCCGAAAGGCTGCCACTGGCCCATCCCTCCGTTGACGTGGTGTGACCCTACGCTACGGCCCCGGCCCGGGAGCGGACATACCTGAAACCGGGTAGCCGCGTTACCCCGGCTCGGGCACGCGGACGTCGAGCTCGATCGGGGGCTGGACCGGCGCATAGCGCTCGCGGTCGCAGGTCGATGCGTTGACGAACAGCGTCCCACCCTGCGATAACTGTCCGTAGGCTTCGTGGATGTGCCCGAACAGATGGACCTGGAGCCGCGGCGCCAGTCCCTGAACTGCCGCCAAGAGATACGGGCAACCGGCGCGCGTGTCTTGGCCGCCGAAGGTCTTGTCGAGGATGCCGTACGGCGGTCCGTGGGTCATCAAGACGTCGGTGTCGCGCGGGATCGCGGCCCATGTTTGGCGCGCGAACGCTCCGTCGTCGTCCTGCGGAAAGTTGTACGCCCAGTCGTAGAACCACGGCTGCCACGGTGAGCCGTACACGTTCAGTCCTTCGACGACGGCCGCCTCATCGATCAACAGCGTGACGCCGTTCGCGCGGAACAGCTCGCGGTACCCTTCGGGATCGGCGGCGATGCCGAAGTCGTGGTTGCCGGGGATCGCTACGATCGCACGAAACCGGTGCTGCATCGTTCCGAGCCAACACGCCGCACGCTGCAGTTCCGCCTCGCTGCCCTGCATGGTGAGATCGCCGGCATGCAGCAGCAGATCACCGTCCGGGATCGCGACCCGCTCGGCTCGATTGTGCGTATCGGAGATAGCAACGCAGTGCAAGTCTGTCATCCTAAGCGCGTCGAAGGAGCGACAATCGTGCCTTTTCTGCACGCTCGCTGCACGGCACGGCCGTCATCCTTCGCCAGGCTCAGAATGACGGTGGCAAGGGGTTCGATTGCGGTAACGCCGTCGCCCTTCGACAGGCTCAGGGTGACGAAAGCCGTTCCGACAGGCCTAGCATGACGAAAGCTGTTCTGACAGGCTCATTGTGACGAGGGCGGGTACAGGGGCGAGGTGTCTAACGCGACGGTGATGCGTAGGGTTGCCCTCGGTGCGGCGACGGGATTCGTGCTCGGTTATGCCGCGATGCGGAAGGTTCAGGCGTTGCGCGACCTGCGGAGCCCGTATCCCGCTCGCGTCCAACGCGATCCGAAGCGGTATGCTGCAGAGCAACGCGCGCTCATGCTGGCGGGTGTCGCGCGCAGCGTGGCCGCCGTCGCGATGACCGCGTTCGTGCTGGCGGATCCGCTCGATCGCGCGCTACGACCACTGCCGCGGCCGCTGCGTGCGCCGGCGTTCGCACTCGCCGCGCTCGCGTTCGACAGCCTGCGCGATCTCGGCGCGGACTACGTCGAAGGCTACGTTCGGGAGCGAACCTATGGAACGTCGGAGCAGAGCGCGCGCGGCTGGCTCGCCGATCAGGCGAAGGGATTGGCGGTCGCCGCGGTCGTGACAGCGCTGCTCGTCGAGCTGGCCGATGCGATCGTCGTGCGCGCGCCGCGCCGCTGGCCCGCGATTGCGATCGCCACCACGCCGCCGCTGCTGGCGTTCGCGACGATCGTAGCGCCGACGTTCGTGATGCCGTTATTCAATACGTACGAGCCGATCACCGGGGAGCTCGAGCGCCGCATCCGCGAGCTCGCGGCGCGCTACGGCGCGGGCAACGCGTCAATCCTACGGTTCGACATGAGCCGTCAGACCAAGAAGGCCAACGCGTTCGTGACCGGCGTGCTCGGCACCGAGCGCATCGTCCTCGGCGACACGCTCGTCGCTGCGTTTCCGTCCGACGAAACGTTGTTCGTCGTCGCGCACGAGCTGGGTCACTACGTCCGCCGCGATCCATGGCTTGGGATCGCGCTGGGAACCGGGATGTTGTCGGTGACGCTGCTGACCGCCGACGCCCTGCTACGGCGGACGACGCGACACGGGCTGGACTCGGCGGCACAAGGCGCGCGCCTCACCTTCTACGCAACCCTGATACAACTCGCGCTTATGCCGTTGGCAAATGCGGCATCGCGCGCGATGGAACGCCGGGCCGATCGTTTTGCGCTGGGCGCCACCGGCGACCCGTCGGCCGGGGTACGCGCCTTCCGCCGGCTCGGCGAGCAGAACCTCGCCGACCCGAACCCGCCGCGCTGGGCGGAGTTGCTGTTCGCCTCGCACCCTCCGCTCGCGTCGCGCATTCGCGACCTCGAGCGTGCCGTCACTCCTCCCAGCTGAGATCGTCGTCGTCGCGCTCGCGTGTCACCGCTGCGCGTGCGGCGATCCACCTCACGAACGGCGCGGTGGCGCGCATTGCATCGCGGAACACGGCAAAGGCGCCGCGCTCCCGCAGCTCGCGGTCGGGGACGTCGCGCCGAACGAGGTAGTTGCGCGCCCGAATGAGCGGCAGCCGTGGGTGCGCCTTCGGGAAGCCGCGCGGCGTCACGCGCATTGGCTCGGTGTCGAGCGGCAGATATGGTCGCATCGCCTTCGACGCGAGGATGCGATCGAACGCGCGTGCCTCGATGCCGTCCTCGGTGAACGCGCTGCGTAGCGCGTGGATCGCCGGTTTAGTCGGCACGTAGATCCCAGCCGAGAAGTGCGTATTGCCCGGGGCCAGGTGAATGTAGTACCCGGAGAACGCACCGTCTTTGCCTCCCGGCGACATCCACGCCGAGAGCCACGTCTTGTACGGGGCCTTCGTCAGGTGGAACCGCGTGTCGTTGGCGAGGCGAAAGAGACACGCGCGCGGATCGACGTGGGCCAGCCGTTCGTCGGTCATCGAACCGTCGAGCAGCAGCATCGTCACGAGGTCCTCGAACGCGTGACGCACGTGCGCGTCCCAGGCGGTGCGGTTGGCGTGAAACCACGTACGGTCGTTGTTCCGTTTGAGACCGCGCAGAAAGCGAAACGTCGTCTGCAGGTTCAGCGGGTCGGCCGTAGCGGACGCCTTCGCCGCAGGGCGCGGGCTAGAGCGCTTCGACCGCATCGATCATCCGAGCGGCGATGGCATCCCAGGTCCGCGCGCGAGCGTGCGCGACGCCGAGCGCGATCCGTTCGGGCGATGCGGTGAGCGCAGCGCGCGCTGCCGCGACGAACGCTTCCGCGCCGTCCGCGACCAACGCGGCATCGCTGAACTCCGCGGCGACGTCGGCGATCACGGTCGAAACGACCGGCTTCCGAGCCGCGAAGTATTCTAGCGTCTTGGTCGGCGAGATGAACTCGGTCGCCGCGTTCCGCGCGAACGGCATCAGCGCGACATCGAAGCCGGCCAGCCACGACGGCAGCGAATCGTACGGGACGGCGCCCGTCAGGTGCACGTTGTCGCGTCGCGGTAACCGAGCCGGATCGAGCTTGAAGACGGGCCCGACGAGCATCACGTGCCCGCCGGGAAACGCGTTCGCCAACGCGGCGATCAACTCGACGTCGAGCCGCTCATCGATCACGCCGACGTACCCGAACACCGGCCCGCGGAGCTGTGCGGGCAACGGGTGCGGCGCGACATCCGCGGCGAAGCGCTCGAACTCGACCCCGCTGGGCTCGCAGCGCACCTTCGGGCCGATCGCCGCACGCTTAGCGTACAGCGAACGCCCGCCGGTAAAGACCAGGTCGGCGCTCTCGAGCAGCGCACGCTCACGATCGGCCATCCCATCGGGCACGACGTCGAATTGCGCGAGCTCGTCCATCACGTCGTACACGACTGGTTGCGCTTCGAAGGCATCGGCCAGCTCGAGCATCATCGGCGTATAGAGCCACGCGCCCGGGCGTGCCGAACCCACGATCGCACGTACCGTGGCGATCGTCGCGTCGTCGAGCAGCGGCAGCGACCAACCCCGCCGGCGAAGCGGTCGTACGATCGTTACGTTTCCCTCAGTGCGTATATCGTCGCGATCCTCGAACGCCGCATGCGGCTCCTCGACGACGACAACCTGAACCTCACGCGCGACACGCGACAGCAGCTGATGCGGCCGCTGCCACACCCCATCCCACCGCAGATGCAGCCCAGCGACGAAGATCTCCGGAATCGCCATCTAGCGCGCGGACGACGTGAGCAGCTGCTCCAGATATTTGCCCCAGATCGCGGGCAGCGTGTGCGTGCCGTGGCCGCGCGTCGCCGAGGTGATAGGCAACAGGACGAACCGGCCGTGGCGGACTTTCGCGATATCCTTGTCGACGATGCCGAGCTCGGGCGGGTTGATCTGATCATCGGCGCTGTTCACGGCGAGGAGCGCCGCGGTGATCTTGCCGAGGTCGGGCTCGGGGTCGTAGTCGCGTGACGACTCGAACTGGTACATCATGTCGTTCGCGTCCAACCGCATCGCGGTGGGCTTGACCTTCTCCATGAAGTACGCGTCGGAGGCTGACTGTGTCGGCAGCAGCGTCTGGTCGTACAGCGGCGCGGAGCCGAAGATCCACTCGATGTACCAGGCGGCCTCGAGGCCACGGATCGGTTCGTTGCGATATTCGCCGCCCCGATAGTCCGGGTCGTTGCGGATGTCGTCGACGATCATGTCCCGCCAGACGCGATTGCGGCCGGAGATCTGGATCGGCAGGCTGGCCAGCGGCATCAGCGCGTCCATCATCGACGGATAGGTCTCGCCCCAAAGCCAGGTCTGCATTCCGCCCATCGACGTGCCCATCACGAGCCGAAGATGGTCGACGTGCAGCGCGTCGACCAGCACGTCGTGCTGCGCGCGGACCATGTCGCGGTATCCGTAGTGCGGGAACTTCTCGCGCAGGCCATCGCTGGGCTTCGACGACTTGCCGTGCCCGATGCCGTCGGTGATGACGATGAAATACTTCGACGCATCCAGCAGGCCGCCCGGCACGAACAACACGCCGGCGAACTGATCGCGCAGGAATTGATTCGTGTCGCCGCCGGTGCCGTGCAGCACCAACACGGCGTTGTCGACGTGGCCCGCCGCATCGTGATGCGGCGATCCCAGCGTGACGTAATGCAGGCGCAGGTCCCGCATCGTCTCACCGTCGTCGAACCGAAACTCCGGCACAACATACGTACCGTCCACCGGCGCCGGCCAACTCGCAGCCCGCACCGGCGCCACCACCGCCAACGCCAAACCGCAAGCCAGAAGCAATCGAGTCAGCATGCGGCCACGATACGTCGCGCTGTCATGCTGAGCCTGTCGTCCCTTGGTACGATCGTTCGCGCTTCGACTGCGCTCAGTGTGACGTCGGCTACAGGCTGACGACCGATGAGGGGCGGGTGCCGAGCCAGGTGGCGAGGTCGGTTTTTTGGTCGACGTGGGTGTTGTCGCGCAGCTCGCGGCGGAACTCGCCGAACAGGCCGAAGGCTTCGGCGAACGCGTCGTGCTTGTGGATCGACTCGTAGTTCACTTGACTGGCCGCGATGTACGTGCCGTCGGGGAAGTCGGCGTAGACGTCGAGCGCGCGCGCCAGGATGCCGCGCACGACGTCCTCGACGAACTTCGGGTTGTGGTGCGCCTTGTTCACGATGAAGAACTCGTCGGGCCGCTTGAGGAGATCGTACGTCTCGCTCGACATCGAGGACTCGACGATCTCAACCAGATCTTCGGCGCGCAGGTCGTCGGAGTACGGGCTTTCCGCGCCGATGTAGATCCCGCCGCGACCGCGTTGATTGTGGGTGGCGACCGGCAGGGCGTCCACCGCTCGGGTCGCGTCGGCGGCGCTGAAGCCCGCCTCCTGCAACTCGCGGATCGAATGCTCGCGCACCATCAGCTGCGCGCAGGGGCAAGCCGTCATCCCTTCGGCTTCGACCCCGACGATGCGGCGCGTGCGGTGCGCGTCGGCGTGCGCGATACCGATCAGCGTGTACGTCTCCTCGGTGCGCTTCCCGCTCACCGGCGTCCAGCGCTCCAGGCCGAACTCGGCGCGCAACCGCACGTCCGCCCGGAGCGCGCCTTGCGAGCCGACGATCTCGCGCGCAATCTGCTCGGTGAGATCCTCGATGCGCGACGGCTTGTCTTTGCGCGCGAGCACGTCGAGCGTCGCGGCTTCGAGCAACTCGGCGAAGCGCGACATGTGCACGCCCGCCTTGTCGGGCGCGAGGTCGGCGACCATGGTGAAGTCACCGTAGAACTGCCGCTCCACGCCGGCGACGTTCAGCCGGATGATATGCTTGACCGACGACACGCCGACGCGGTTGAGCGAGAGCCGCACGTCCGGCGTCTCTTCCTGGCGGTTAGCGACGAAGTGGATGGCGCGCGTCTTGCGCGTGATGCCCTCGTGCGGCACGGCCGCCGCCAGCTCGGCGATCGTCTTGCCGGTGCGCGGTTCGACCACGTGCGGCGCGATTTCGGCCAGCGGGATCAGGTTGAAGGCGCGCGCGTCGAGATACGGATGCGGCACTTCGAAGCGCCCGAAGTCGGCGACCAAGTCGTCGATCAGCAAGATGTCGATGTCGATCGGCCGCGCGTCGAGCGGCGTGCGTGTCTGGCGGCCGATCGCGGTTTCGACCGACCGCGCGAAACGCTCGAGCTCGATCGGTTCCAGCCCGGTGACGAGCTTGGCAGCGATGTTGAGAAAGGCGGGTCCGGCGACACCGTTGGCGGGCGGCGTCTCGTAGTACGACGAGACCTCCTCGACGCGGGCGCTCTTGCGCAGCCGCTGAAGCGCGGCCAAGATCGTGCTCTGCCGATCGCCCAAGTTGGAGCCGATGCCGACGTAGACGGTGCGCATCGTTCGCTCTAGACCGCCTGCACCGCCGGAGAGTTGCCCATGACGGCGGCCATCATCTGCGCCAGCTGGACGGTTTCCGCGACGTCGTGCGCGCGCACCAACCTCGCCCCCGCCATGATCCCGATCGCCGCCGCGGCGAGCGACGCGGGCAAGAGCTCTTTTGCCGGCCGCCCGACGACGCGCCCGAGGAAGCTCTTGCGTGACGCGGCCAGCAACATCGGAAAACCGAGCGCGCGCAGCTCGCCGAAACGTCGCAGAATCTCCAGATCGGTCGCCGGCTCCTTGCCGAACTCGAGCCCGGGATCGATGACGATCGCATCGCGCCGGACGCCCGCCGCGATCGCGCGCTCTGTCTGCTCGAACAAGAAGGCGATGATCTCGGCCATCACGTCGCGATAGACGTACGCCTCCGGATCGCGCACCTTCAGCCGGCCCTTGAGGTGCATGATGACCAATCCCGCGTCGTGCTCGGCGACCGTCGCGGCGAGCGCGGGGTCGGAGAGGCCGCTGCAGTCGTTGATCACGTGCGCACCCGCGGCGAGTGCGGCACCGGCGACCGAAGCGGTGTACGTGTCGATCGAGAGCACGACGTCGAGCTGCGCGTCGACGAGCGCGCGCACGGCCGGGACGACGCGCCGCCGCTCCTCGTCCGCTGAGATGCTCCCGTTCCCGGCGGCGTACGACTGCCCGCCGAGATCGATCAGCGTGGCGCCGTCGGCGACCATCGCCCGCGCCGCTGCAACCGCGGCATCGACCGAGTCGACGTGCTCGTAGAACGAATCACGGCTGACGTTGACGATCCCCATGACCTTCGCCGTGTCGCGCAGGTCGAGCACGCGATCGCGCAGGCGCAGGATCACCGTTGGGACCTCATCGAGGCAGCGCTCATTCAGCGCGCTTTCGACGGAGCGGCGTCACCTCACCGCCCCGTCGCGTGCGCGGGGTCTCGGACCCGGCTAGCGTTCTACCTCGGCGCCGAGGTTGGAGACGCTGTCGGCGTCGGCGTCGGCGTCGCTGTCGGCTCCGGCGAGTGCGTCGGTTCCGGGGAATGAGATGGTTTCGGCGTCGGCGAGTGCGTCGGCTGGGGCGACTTCGACGGGTGCGGCTCGGGGGACTTCGATGGGCACGGCGACGGCGAATGCGACGGCTTCGGCGTCGGCGACGTCACCGGCTCGGGCGATTTCGACGGGTGCGGTTCGGGCGACTCCGACGGTCTGGGTGACGGCGGCGGCGTCGGTGTTACGCCCTGCCGTGCGATCAACGCGAAATAGTAGAGCTGAACCGCGTTGAACGTGATCGGCCGGCCGTTCGAAGCGAACGTGAACTCGGTCGCGGGCTTGCCGGCCGCGTTCGGCGCCGCCGCTAGCACGGCCGGACCTTCGAAGTCGTCGTGCCAACCCGGGGCCGGCCCGACGGGATCGTAGAATGCTAGCCAGTACGTCGTTCCGGCGGTCGCAAACGTCCCCGGCTCGATCAAGGAGAAGGCCGGCGCCTCCGGCAGCGTGACCGGGGCAAAGAACTCCAGCTCAAAGTACGCAATGGCGGTG
This sequence comes from Vulcanimicrobiota bacterium, assembly GCA_003161435.1. Classification (GTDB taxonomy): domain Bacteria; phylum Vulcanimicrobiota; class Vulcanimicrobiia; order Vulcanimicrobiales; family Vulcanimicrobiaceae; genus Vulcanimicrobium; species Vulcanimicrobium pasteuri. The sequence goes on along the minus strand of PMOS01000020.1, from coordinate 248,770 downwards.
AAGCCGTCGGTGTCGCGGGTCGACGCATCGCCGTGCGAGCTGTAGGTGGCGGCGACCTTCGTGCCGGCGGTGATGGTGCCGCTGGCCGGGAACGCGACGGTCACCGAGGCGCCGCTCGGATCCGTCGGGAGCCGCACCGAGAGGCTGTTGGCGCCGGGCGCCGGAGCCGGGATCGCGACCGCTCTGCTTTCGGAGAACGATTGCGGCAACGATCCGTTGGGCGCTTGAGGGAGGGCGGTTGGGGCGCTCACTCCGGAGCCGCCGCCACCGCAGGCTGCGAGGATCGCGAGGCCGAGCACGGCGCCGCCGATCGTGGAAATCCGTTTCACTCGCCCATCATGCCAGAAGCAAGCAGCCGAGCGCACGTGTGCCCGATCACGAACGTACCCCGGCGGGGTGCCCCGCGTTCAGCTAAATGGCGCGGACGTTGTGGGCCTCGAGGACCCCTTGCACGCGGGCTCGCAGGTCGACCAAGTGCGCCCGCGTTCCGTCGTCTCGGGCCGCCTTCACCGCGACGGTGAGCCGCGACGCGAGCCGGATGAGGCTGTAGCGCGCCAGCGACTGCGTCTCACGCGGAAGGTCGAGCTGGTCGGCGAAAGCCGCCGGCAACGCGACGATCTCCATCTGCAAGTCGGCGAAGCGACGCTGGAGCTCGCGATGCGTGGGTTCGATCGACGCCCGACCCAGATCGTCGTAGATCGCGGCGTTCGTCCAGTTGAACAAGTCGGCCAGCGTCATCGTGTCGCCCGGCTTGCGCACCTTGAGCTCTTGGTCGCCGACGCGCCCCAGGTTGGCCGGCGAGAACATCTCGGCGATCGCGTCGTCCTGCAGCTCTGCGATGACTTCGCGAATCGGGAAGTCGGCGCGGCGCACGCCGTTCGACCCCCAATGGATGCCGTAGCGCGTCGGCGCCGCCGCGTTGAGCAGCTCCGGCGAGAAGCGGAACGCACGCGAGGAGAGCACGTACCGGTCGATCAGATCGAAGGCGCGCCGCTGTTCTGCGCGAGGCACCGACTCGAAGGGCAGCGTCGCGCCGCGTTCGTCACGATGCGCGCGCGAGGTGTAGATGCCGCCGACATACTTCGTCGCGAGCTCCGCGCTGTTGAGCTGGTCGTTGAGCACCGTGACGAGCTCCGCGCGGATGTCTTGGAACGAACGGTTGTCGCCCGGATACCGCCGCATCAGCCGCGAGGCGACCTCGTCGTCGACGAGCAGCTGCTCCTTCACGTACGCCAGCGGATCGCTGGAGAGGTCGAAGCGCTGAATGCGCGGATCGATCGAGATGGCGGTGGCGTCCTCGTCCGTCCCGTAGGCGTGGCCGGGCTCGGTCGAGCGCGACGCGATGCGCGACAACGGGATCGACTCGTCGGCCGACGAGCGCACGTTCGGGAAGCTGCGATAGCCGTATTCGATCGCCCAGTAATCGTAGGGTCCGAGGCGGGTGGGGAAGTAGTCGGCTTGGCGTTCGCCGGGCGCCGCAATGTTGGCCGGCGTGTAGTCCATCACCGAGCCGGTCGTGCCGTGCGCGTGCGTGAACGCCGGGTCGTGCAGCTGCGCGTACGTGAACGCCGTCGACCCTTCGAAGTTGTGACGCAGGCCGAGCGTATGCCCGACCTCGTGCATAACCGTGTTGTAGAGCCACTCCTGCGCGTAGCGCTCGCGGTCGGCCGGCGTGGCGCGCGGGTTCTGCGCGAGCAGCAACGTGCCGAGCGCGGCCTTCGCGACGGAGTCTTCTTCGAAGGAGCACTCCTCGCTCTGCGGCCCGGCGGCATCCTCGTCGCCGCCCAGCGCGCTCACGGCGTCGAACGGAGAGATGGGCTGAGCATACGCATCGTGCGCGCGCTGCGCCGGCAGCACCCGGTCGACGTAGCCGCGCTTGATCGAGCGCAAGGACTCGCCGTCGATCACGACGGTCGCGCGGATGATCTGACCCGTATCCGGATCGCTCACGTGCGGGCTGTACGCGCTGAAGTCGGACTGGTCCGAGGTGATCCAACGGACGGTCGTGTAGCGCGCGTCGTCGGGATCGAAAGTCGGATCGGCCGGCGGATCCTTGACGACGATCGCGTTGGGATGCCCGATCTTCGCGAACGCGTCGTTCCAGGCCAGGATCCCGCGCCGCACCGTGTTGCGGTACTCCGCCGGGATCTCGTCGGTCAGGTAAAACGTGATCGGGCCGTTGTCGAGGTTCCAGCGTTCGATGAAGCGCTCGAACGGGCTGGCCTTCGCGTCGTTGCCGTACCGTTTGCGGGCGGTGATGAAATAGCCGATCCGATCGTCCGCGTAGCGCGGCACGAACTTCGCGTCGCGTTCGGGCGGAGCGACGATGCTATAGTGCATCCCGATCGGGATGCCGCGTCCGTCCGGCACCGTCGGGAGGGCGTTCGCCGGACCGTTGAACGTCAGGTTCACGCTGATCTCGTCGTTCCGCGGAAAGGCTTTGGTCGAAAGGTAGTACGACTTGCTGCCGTCGACCGAGAACGACGGACGCACGGTCAGGACCAGCAGCCCCGGCAGTGACGGCGGCGTGACGCCGCGGCCCAGGTCGGCGCCGATCCCCTCGAAATCGGTCAGGAACAGCGACGGCGAAACGACGATGTGCTTCTTCGCCGGATCCTCGGCGACGATAGGGGTCGAGAGGATCACCGAGTCGGCGACGCTGATCGCCAGCGAGTTCGCCGCCGCGCTGCCCTTGTCGGCGACGTAGCGCGTGTTCGGCGTGATCCACAGAACGCGTTTGCCGACCAGCTTGAACGTGACGGCGAACGGCTCGTAGACGCGACCGGCGAAAGCGCCGCTGCCCACGCCGCGCTCGATCGACGGCAGCACGATGTACGTCTTGTCGAAGTTCTCCGGGCGCAGGTCGAAGTACAGCTCGTCGTCCTTGCGCACGAGATCGATGACGCCGGGTTGCTGTGTCGCCGATTTGACGAAGGTCGCGTAGGACTGCGTCGGCGCGGGCGTGAGCCCGAACGGAAAGGCGACCGGCCCAACGCTGGACGCGGGGCGAAGCGGTGCCGTCTGCGGCGACGTCGACGGTTCGGACGGTGGCGTGGCGCCGATCGTCGGCCCGGGAGCCGGCGACGGCGGCGGCGTCGCCGCGACCTGCGGGGCGGCGGTCGCGGCGGGGGCCGGCGGGGCGGCGCCGGCGGCGAGGGCATGCGACGACAGCGGCGCAGAGCCGAGGACGACGGCGAGCAAAAAGACAGACCAGCGCCGGTTCATGATGCCTTGTTCGAGCAGCGGCCGATGCTGCCCGCTAGGGCTCCTCGCTTGGTTTCCCGGGCGGCTACCGTCGGAGCGTCCAGCGCTGGGAGTTCGCCGTCTGCGTCACCAGCGTTGGGGAGAAACCGCCGAAGCCGTCGCGCAGCGCCGAGATCGCGACCGGTGAGGCAAGAAACGCGATCGGGACGTCGCGCAGCAGCAGCGCCTCGATCCGCGCATACGCCCGTTTGCGCGTGCGTTCGTCAGGCGAACGCAGCGCGTCGCGCTGCGCGGCGTCCATCGCGGTGCTGCAGTAGAACGAGTGGTCGTATCCGTTGGGCGGACGCTGATCGCAGGTGAACTGACCGCTGTCGTCCGGATCCATCCCGGCGTACCAGCCGTAGAGCGCGAGATCGTACCGGCCGCGGGTCAGGATCCCGCCTTCGGACGGCGGCGCGTCGTACACATTGGGGAGATAGGCGTGCACGCGCACCTCGACGCCGAGCCGGCGGAGCTCGTCCTGAAGCACAACCGCCTCGAGCCGGTGGGTCTGCGATGATTGCAGGATCGCGAGGTCGAGCGCGAGCGGATGCTGTGGACCGTAGCCGGCTTGCGCCAACAGGATGCGCGCACGATCGACGTCGTGCTCGATCGGATGCAGCGTCGTGTCGGCCGCCCACAGCACCGACGGGAGATCGGCGATCGCCGGAACGTAGAAACCGTGCGTGACGTTGTCGCGGAACGCCCGCGCGTCGATCGCGGCGGCGAGCGCGCGGCGCACGCGCACGTCGGCGGTCGGTCCGCGCGCGTAGTTCATCATGACACCCCAGTACGCGTTGAGCGGTGCCGTCGCCACGCGCACGTGGGGTATCGTTCGCGCCGACACCGCGGCATTGGCCGAGATCACGAGCACGCCGTCGACCTCGCCGGTGCGCAACGCGACGAGCTGCGTGTTCTCGTCGGGGATGAAGCGAATGACGATGCGCGCGATCGACGGCTTGCCCTGCCAGTACGCATCATTGGCAGCGAGCTCCATCCGGTCGCCGCGCACCCAGCGCGTCAGCCGATACGGTCCGGTGCCGACCGGAGCGGAGCCGAGCGGCGACTGAGCCAGCGTTCCGCCGCGCAGCAGGTGAGCCGGCGCGAGATAGTACGGGGCGTCGCTCTCGGCGAAGATCGTGCCGACGAACGGCGCGAACGGACGCTGAAGCCGGAAGCGCACCGTGAACGGATCGGGCGTTTCGACGTTCGCGACCACGTCGTACCCGTGACGCGACTGCACGACGCTGCGCGGGTCCATGACCGCACGGAACGACGCCGCCACGTCGGCGCTGGAGAACGGCGTGCCGTCGTGCCAGCGCACGCCGTGCCGCAGATGGTAGGTCACGGTCAGCCCGTCGGCCGAGATCCCGCCGTTCGTGCGCGTCGGGACCACCGCCGCGAGCGCCGGAACCGGCTGCCCCGCGCGATCGCAGGCGATCAGCGGATCGTACATCAGCCGGTCGATCTCGTTGTCTTGGATACCCTGGGAGAGCATCGGAACCAAGCTGCGCGGCTCGTTCACGATCGCGAGCCGCAACGTGCTCACCTCCGGCCCCGACGCCGGCGCGCACCCTACGAGCAGCACTAACGCGGCCAGCGCGCACCTGCCGCGCGCGAACACGCCTAGTCCGATTCGCCGAAGAGCGGGCGCACGTCGCGCTCACCGCGGTGGAGGTAGTCGACGCCGTTCATCCAGCTCGGGCGCGGCGCGTCCTTGAGCCAGTGATCGAACCACTCGTCGAGGTGGACGGTCCAGTACTTCTGATGCTCGCGATCGCGCAGCCCGTGCTCTTCGCCGTCGAACGAGAACAGATACGCTTCCTTGCCCAGCCGCCGCATCGCGGTGATGAACTCGATCCCTTGGAACTGGGGTACCGCGCCGTCCTGATCGTTGTGGATGGTGAGATACGGCGTGGTGATGTTCTTGATCCCGAACAGTCCGGAGTTCTCGAAGTACAGATCCGGCCGGTCCCACGGGTCCGCGCCGATCCGCGATTGTCCGCGCTCGTACTGCGCCTCGCGCACGACGCCGCTCTCCAGCCGGATCCCCGAGTATGCGCTGAACATGTCGTCGACCGCGGCACCGGCTTCTACGGCGCGAAAGCGATGCGTCTTGGTGATCAGGTAATTGATCTGATACGCCGCCCACGAGTGGCCGGCGATCCCGACCCGTCGCGGGTTCACGTAGCCGGTGCGCAGCGCGGCGTCGACCGCGGGCATGATGCAGCGCAGCGCGCTCGGACCCGGGTGTCCGACCGTATAGTGCACGTCGGGCAACACCATCACGTAGCCGTTGGAGACGTAGCGCGCGACGTTCGGGCTCGTTCCCGGGCCCGGCTGGTAATACGTGTGGAACATGCTGCTCCACGTCTCGTAGAAGTAGACGAGAAGCGGGGCTTTGCGATTGCGTCGGAGACCATCGGGGACCAGCATCACGGCGCGCAGCGGGGTGCCGTCGGCGGCCTTGTAGCTGATCAGGCGCTCGGTGCCCGAACGATACTTCGCCTGTTGCGGGTTCGCGTCGGTGACCTGTGACAGATGACCGAAGCTCGTGTCGGAGCTCCAGAAATCGCGGTAGCGCCGGAACGTCTCGCGGGCGAAGACGAAGCGGCTCGCATGCTTGGCAACAAGCGGCGCGAAGGTCAAATCGTGCAGCCCGCCGTTGAACACGGTGCGGAAACCGTTGACGATCTCCGGCGCCTTCAGCAATGTCCGCGGCACGCCGCCGCTCGGCGCGACGCGCGCGTACCCGCTGTCATACGTCCGCGCGTCGATGAATCCGAGCAGCAGCGGCTTGTCGGCGGGAAACGCCGTCACGTCGGGATCGGGCTGTACCGGGCTGTAGGCGGTTTGGGTGCGGCGCCCGGTGCCGCGGGTGAGGTTCGTCGCGACGCCGGTGTTCGGGTCGGCGCGCCACACGTCGTACTCGTCGTACAGCAACACGGCGCGGTCGCCGGCGACCCAACCCCCCCTCCCGTACGGCGGCGGTGGCGCGGGATGATCGTCGTCGAGGTTGGCGAACGAGACGCCCGCGTTTGCGCCGAGGACCACGCGCTTCCGGTCGCGGGAGCGCACGGCGTACCAGTGCCGCAGCCGCTCGTCCCAGCCGAGCACGAAGCGGCCGTTCGGCGAGAGCTCGGCGTGCAGCGCGCGCTTCGCGAGCAGCGTCCGGCGTCCGCTCGACAACGCGACCGCGTACAGGTCGTCGTAACGGTTGCCGAGCCACGACGACGCACGGCGGTACGGCCGGTCGTCGGAGCCGAGCGCGACCGTCGCGTTGTCGTTCTTCTCCACCTCACGAAGCGACGGCGAGCCGAGTTGCGCAAAACGCGACGCAGCCACGTCGTACACGGCGAGGTACGTACGCTTGCGCTCGACGTCGGCGTCGTGCTTCTGCTGCGACTGCAGCACGGAGTCGTGCCAGGTCCAGAGGTCGACCGCGGTCGGCGACGGCGTCCCCGACGGCATCGGCGTCGGTGCGGGCGCGGTGCCCAGGAACACTCGCTTACCGTCGCGCGAAAAGGCAACGGTTCCGTTCGCGTTCGGCGTCGTTTTGGCCGCGAGTCCGGCGCTGCCGGCGTCGACCGCTTTGACTGCGGTCAGCGTCGCAGCACGCAAATCGACCACGTACAGCGCGTCGTGCGGAACCTCGTCCTGATAGGTTGCGGCGTCGCTCAAAAATGCGAGCGCCGAACCATCGCGCGCGATCGCAAGATCGCGGTAGCGGCCGGCATCGGTCATCACATCGCTGGTCGTGCCGTGCGCGACGTCGTAGACGTGGAGCCCGTCGCCCTTGCCGTTCTTCGTCTCGGTCGCGTACGCGACGAAGCGGTCGTCATCGGAAACCACGAAATCGGTCGCATCGTTGGCGGTGACGTGCGTCCCCGCGACGAGCTCGCGAATCGTCAGCGGTGCGCCCGGCTCTTTCGTCTTGTCGGCCTTGGGCGCCGGCGAGGCGGACGGCGACGCCAGCGGCGAAGCACTCGCGGCGGCGGGCACCGGCGAAGCGGTCGGCGACGGCGCGCTGCTCGGCGATGCGGACGGCGACGGCGACGGCTCGGCGCGATAGGCGATCGTTGCGCCCTCGTTCTTCGCCACCGCGATGGTCTTGACGTCATCGACGATCTCGGCGGGTTTCGTGCTGTCGAGATCGAGGAACCCGACGCCGTTCTTCGGGAACTCGGCGGGTTTCTTCTTCGCCTTCTTCGCCGCGTCGACGTCCTTCTTGAGCGCGACGTGCGTGAACACGACGAACCGACCGCTCGCGGCGAACGAGGGCGCACTACCGCGCGACTCGCGCCGCTCCGCGCTCGAATCCAACTCGCGCACGACCAGCGTCGGATCGCCGTCCTCCGGCGTGAGCGCGTACGCCAGCCGCCGCCCGTCGTCCGACAGCTTCGGCGCGCGAATCGCATTCCAACCGTCGTACGCCTTATAGTCGAGCGGCACGGTCGCGTCCGCCGCCACCGGCCGCGGAACGCCGGGCAACAGCGCGCACGCAAGAGCAAACGCAACACAAGTACGGACGCCAGACATCCGGCGTCCGTACCTCCGCAAGTTCTAGGACACCTGCGTCAGCCAGGGGCCGGGGGCGGGACGGCGAGCGCGGACGACGTCGGTGTAGGTGGTGCGGAGACGCTCGGTGAGCGGGCCTTCCGCGCCGAAGTCGCGGTCGTCGATGCGCACGATCGGAACGACCTCTGCCGCGGTGCCGGTGAAAAACGCTTCCTCGCACGCGGCGAGATCGTCGAGGGTGAGCGGTCGGACGCGCGTGGTGATGCCGGCCTCGCGAGCCAGCGCGAGAACGCTGGCGCGCGTGATCCCCGGCAGGATGTCGGCGTCCGCGTCGTTGGTGATGACCACGCCGTCGCGCACGACGAAGAGGTTCTCGCCCGAACCTTCGGCGACGTCGCCGCGGTCGTTGAGCAACAACGTCTCGTCGAAACCGCGCGCCTGCGCTTCGGCGAGCGCACGAATCGAGTTCGTGTAGTGCCCGCCGGCCTTTACGGTCGACGGCAGCGCGCGCGACGGCGTCTTCATGAACGGTGAGACCGTGGCGCGGAACAACGGGACTCCCGTCCCCGGCAGGATGCCGTCGAACGGCAGCACCGCGATCATGACGTGGACCGGGCACTCCTTGCCGGGGTTCAGGCGAACCGTTTCGCCGCCGAAGTACACCAGTGGCCGGATGTAGGCCGCGTCGCGTCCGCTCGCTCGAACGGTCTCGACGATCGCGCTCGCCAGGCCGTCGGCATCCAGGCCCATCTCGAGCCCGTAGGTCGCGGCGCCGGCGACCAGCCGGTCCACGTGCTCGCGCAAACGAAAGATCGTCGGGCCCTGCGGCGTCGCGTAAACGCGAATACCCTCGAACACCGACGAGCCGTAGTGCAACGCATGCGTCAACGCGTGCAACTGCAGCTGATCGTCGTCGAGCAGCTTGCCGTCGAGCCACACGGTCGTCGCGGTCCGGGTCATCACGGGGCTTCTCCTTGCTCGGAAACGACGAACGCCCCAGCCGATTTCGGCCGGGGCGTTCGTCTGCGTTGCTGTCTGGTGTGGCTGCGCTACGCGAACGACGATCCGGCCGGCGGGCGATACCCGTCGATAAAAATGGAAACCGGAAGGAGCGTAAGGCGATGCGTCATGTTCGGGAAGCCTAGCACGGCGGCGCGGTAGCGGTCAAGCGACCGCCCTCGCCGCCGCGCTTGGGCTCCTTGGCATAGCCCGCACTACGAGGCCGCGACCGCTGGGTTCTCGAGACGCCCGACCCCTTCGATCTCGACCCGCACCCGCTCGCCCGGCCGGATCCAGCGCTTCGGCTCTCGTGAGGTGCCGACGCCGGCGGGCGTCCCCGTCGCGACGATATCACCTGGTTCGAGCGTCATCACCGCCGACAAGTCGGCAACCAACCGCGGGATTCCGAAGACCAGCTGCGAGGTCGACGAGTCCTGCAGCATCTCGCCGTCGATCGAGCAACTGATGCGCAGCGCGTGCGGGTCGCCGATCTCGTCGCTGGTCACCAGGAACGGACCGCACGGACCGTGCGTGTCGAACACTTTGCCCAGCGTCCACTGCGAGGTGCGCATCTGATAGTCGCGCACGCTGACGTCGTTGAAGCACGTGTAGCCGGCGATCACGCCGTAGGCGTCGGCTTCGCTGACGTGGTGGGCGCGCTTCCCGATCACGAACGCGAGCTCGGCTTCGTAGTCGACGCGATGCGACTCGGCCGGGATCACGATCGGCGCACCGTCACCGATGAGCGTGTTGGGCCACTTTGCGAACGCGGTCACATATTGCGGCAGCTCCATCTTCACTTCGGCCGCGTGATCGCGGTAGTTCAGCCCGATGCAGACGATCTTGGCCGGGTTGGGAATCGGCGGGAGCAGCTGCACGCTGCCACGCGGCCGCGCGTGCTCGTCGCGCGCAGCGGCGAGCGAGCGGCGCGCTCGATCGAGTCCGGCGTCGCCGAGCGCGAGCAGCTCGATCAGCGTCGCCGGCAACGTCGCGTCGACGGCACGCAGATCGACGATTCCACCCAGGCCCTCGGCGCCGAGCGTGGCTTCACCATCCGTACGAAAGGTGCAGAGTCGCAAACGTCCTCCAGGTTTAAGCTCGACCGGCAGGGGGTAGCACGGTCCCGAGGGGCCTTCAGCAGTACTCTCCAGCATGCCCTCGAGATTGACGGCGTCGTTCGCACCAACTACAGGTGGACGGCGCCGTCCTCTTTTCCGGACGTTGTCAGGCGGCCTCGGCGCGCGTGTCCCACACGGAGCCGCCGCCCAGGACGACGCGCAGATCGCGGATCGCTTCCTCGTCGGTGGCGGCCTTCGCGACGACCGACGCCGCGCCGGTTGCGCGGCAGAGTTCGAGCCAACCGCGTCCACGTTCGGCGGTGAGCACGACGGGGCGGATCGAGGGCGCTTCGGCCCGCAGGACGTCGAGGACGTCGACGACGTCGTACGTGGTGTAATCGAGGTCGAGCAGCACGACGTCGGGCGACGCGCGCATGATTGCGTTCAGGTCGAGCGCGGCGGACTCGCCCGAGATGCGACCGCCTGCTTCTCCGATGAGGCGTGCAAGCTCGGGACCGAACAACGCTTGAGGTTCCACCACGTACACATTCGGCATAGTCGTCTTCCGGTGTTCCCCCTTCGGCTCGGGTTCGGACACGGCAGGGGTCACAATCGCGACGATTCGGCGACGCGGCCACGTTCGAGCCTTACGATCGGGCCGCCGAACGCGATCGCATCGGACTCGTCGTGCGTCACCAGGACGACCGGCACGTCGAGCGAGGCGAGCGTCGCTCGAAGCTCGTCGCGCACCCGCAGCCGCAGCGTCTCGTCGAGCGCAGCGAACGGTTCGTCGAGCAACAGCGCGCGCGGCTTCCAAGCGAGCGCTCGCGCGAGCGCCACACGCTGACGCTCGCCGCCCGAGAGCTCGCGCGGTCGCGCCTTCGCCAGCGCGCCGATACCGAGCCGTTCGAGCCATGCACGTGCGGCCGTGCTTTGCGCCGAGCGGCTCGCGCCGCGCGCGGCCAAACCGTAGCCGACGTTGTCGAGCACGTCGAGATGCGGGAAGAGCGCGTATTCCTGAAAGACGTACGCGACGTCGCGCCGGAACGCCGGCACGTCGACGTGGCTGTCGTGCAGCACGCGGCCATCGAGCATGACGCGACCGGCGTCCGGGCGATCGAGGCCGGCGACGATGCGCAGAAGCGTCGACTTCCCTGCCCCACTGGGTCCCACCAACAGCGTCACACCGCGATCGAACGCGAGGTCGACGTCGAGTGTGAACTCGCGCAGCGTCTTGCTGACGCGCAGCTCGATCACGCGCTGCGCCGTTCGAGCAAACGTGCGAGGACGACGATCGCCAGCGCGACCGTGACGAGCACGACGGCGAGCGCCGCCGCGAGGTCGACGTCGCCGTTTTCGAGCCCGAGATAGACGGCCAGGGGCAGCGTCTGCGTTACGCCTGGGAGGTTGCCGGCGAACATGATCGTCGCCCCGAACTCGCCGAGCGAACGCGCCCAGGCCAGCACCGCGCCGCCGGCCAGCGCCGGCATCGCCAACCGGACGGTGACGCGCGCGAACGTCCGCAACGGTCCCATCCCCAGCGTCGCCGACGCTTCCTCGTACACCCGCTCGACCGACGCGAAACCCGCCCGGGCGGCGCGCACGTAGAACGGTGCGCCGACGAACAGCTGCGCGAGCACGACCGCCGCGGTGGTGAACGCGAGCTGCACGTGCAGCGGGCCGAGCATCGGCGCCGCCAGCCCGTACTTTCCGAACGCGAACAGCAGCGCCAGGCCGGCGACCGCGGGCGGAACCACGATCGGCAGGTCGACGATCGCGTCGACGACGTCGCGGCCTGCGAAACGCCCGCGCGCGAGGACGTACGCGAGCGGCGTCCCGAGCAAGAGCGTCAGCGTGAGCGAGCAGGCCGTCGTGACCAACGAGATGCGCAGCGCGGAGAACGCGTCCGGCGACGTGATGAGCGCGGCGAAGCGCCCCGGCGAGAGGTGCGCGTAGAGCGTCGCGAGGGGGATCGCGATGAACAGGACCAGCAGCGTGGCGCCGAACGCGACGGCGGCGCGAATCATCCCGCCGGTTTCCTTAGCATGTGCCTGCCATCGCTACGGCGCGCACCCGGACCGACCTCTCTCACCGGAGATACCGGGACGAAGGGATCGCGCCCCAGCCGCCGGATATCTCATGAGGACGTAGAGGAGGGCAGGATGGCTCCACTCCTGGAGGTGCTCGGGCGCGGGCATCTCGTGATGGAGGACGACGAGTCGGGCTGGTCGCTCGTCGCGGCGGAGGCAATGGACGGCGCCCGCATGCGTCACGCATTCCGCGACTACCTCGAATACTTCGGGGACCCGTCGAGCGATTTCGACGCGGCCGAGGCCGTGTACGGCGAACTGGTCGGCGATTGCGCGCGGCACGCACCCGGTGCGCTGCGGATCGAGTTCCACTGGTCCGATCAGGTGCTGGTCGTCGTCGACCGCAGCGACCGGCTGCGGTCCTGGCCGTTCTCGCCCGACGATCCGCGATCGGAAACCACGCACCACGCCTATGCGCTGATCAGTGCCTTCACCGGTCGCATCCACGTCGCACGCGAGGCCGACGGCCGCACGCGCGCGAGCGTGGTTCTCCCCGTCATGCGTCGCGAGGACTGACCGGCGCGGCGTGGAGCCCGTGTTCCATCGGGTGCTTTTGGTTCACACGCCACAGGTAGAGCGCGAGCGCGCCGAACGCGACGTTCAGGTAGAACGTGTAGTTGAAGGCGAACATCGTCAGGTCGTGGCGTATGTGCGGGTTGGGTTTCGGCACCGCGTGCAGCGCGGAGAACGCGAGGTCCATCACGATCGCCGACAGCACCATCGTCGCGAAGAACACGCCGAAGATGTACAGCATCATCTTCCAGCCGTAGTACTTGCGGTAGATGTCGAGCAGCGGCAGCACGATGAGATCGGCATACAGGAACGCCAGCACGCCGCCGAACGAGATCCCGCTCGCCCACAGGATCGCCGCCATCGGCACGTTGCCGATCGAGCACACGAACGACACGATCGCGATGAGCGGCCCGATGATCGCGTTGCCGACGAGTTGGACACCGGGCGCCGCGCCGTTGAGGAAGAGCGTCTTCCACGCGCCGTCGGGGACGAACGCGCCGAGCGCGCCGGCGATGAGGAACCCGCCGAACAGATCCTTCCACAGCATCGAGAAGTCCATCGCGGCGTTCTGCGCCACGTAGACCCGCACGGCTGGATCACGCAAGCGCTGCACGATCGTGCGCCCGTCGCCCTCGGCCGAGCCGTGATCGTGGCCGCCGGTTTCGTCGACATGCGCGCGGGCTTCTTCGACGAGCGCCTTCGGGTACGTCAATTTCACCAGTACCGTCATTATCGCAACGAGCACGATGCCGCCGATCCACTCCGCGGCGGTAAACTGCCAGCCCATCAGCAGCCAAAGGATGATCCCCAGCTCGATCACGAGGTTCGTCGAGGAGAACAGAAACGCGAGACTCGGAATGAGCGCTGCGCCCTTCTTGAAGAGCGTCTTGCTCATCGCCGCGGACGCGTACGAACAGCTCGAGCTGGCCGCGCCGAAGCCCGTCGCGATCGCGATCTCACGGAGGCCGTCACGGCCGAGCAGCCGCTGCATCTGCGTTTTGGAGACAACGGCCTGCACCAGCCCCGACAGCGTGAAACCCAGCACGAGGCTCCAGCCGACCTGCCACATCATCCCAAGCGCCAACAACAGCGCTTCGCCGACCTTCGCCAGCAGCATCAGATCAGTTCGCGCTGAAAGTTGAGCGTCTCCATCAGTTCGGTCACGGCCCCGTCGGTTTCGCCCGCCTTCACCTGCGCCACAAAACACGTCGCAACATGATTCTGCAGCAAAATCCGCGCCACGCGATCGAGGCTGGCACGCGCAGCCGAAATCTGCTTGAGGACCTGCATGCAGTACACGTCCTCGTCCACCATCTTGTGTATCCCGTCCGTCATGCCGCGGACCGTCTTGAGCCGATTCAAAACGTCACCCTTACTCGCCGCGCTCAACCCACTCTTCGCCGGCCGACCTTTGTCGACACGTTCGCTCTTCTTTGCCAAAGTTGAAAAATCGTACCACACCCCACCCCAGGTGTCCACCCCCCCCCAACGGTGTCACCCTGATCTTGTCGAAGGGCTGCCGCGCCGTGCGCCTGTCGTTCCTGAGCTTTGTCGAAGGAACGACAACATCGCATTGCTGACAGCGTAGCAAAACCCCGTCACCCTTGTGTGTTCGGGATCTGGTATTCTAGGGCTGCAGGGTAGACCGTGAAATCACCCTTGGGCCTGTGAGCCCGCGGCGAAGCTTTGGTCGCCCTGTATTGGCAAATTTAGCCCGCACAGTTGCTAGGGCCTTGAGCCCGTACTAACAAGGTTGGGACGCTTGCCGCAGATCCAATTCGTAGGAATTGACGTCGCCAAGGATTACCTCGACGTCCACGTGCTGCCGATCGACACCTCGCTCCAGGTGCTCAATGATGAGAGCGGTTTCGAGGAGCTGCTCGAGTTTCTCAAGCCCCTCAAGGTCAATCGAGTGATTCTCGAGGCAACCGGAAAGCTGGAAGCGCCGGTCGCCGTGGCCCTGTATCAGGCGGGACTCCCGGTCGCGATTGTAAATCCGCGCCAGGCGCGCGATTTTGCAAAGTCGACCGGGCAACTTGCCAAGACAGATCGCATCGATGCGCGCGTTCTCGCTGAATTCGGCCGTTCGGTACCCATCGAGCTTCGTCCGATCAAAGACGAGCAGGCGCAAGCGTTTGAAGACCTCTTGGCTCGTCGCCGGCAGCTCGTTCAAATGATAGCGGCCGAGAAGAATCGACTTTCCCGGGCCCGGGGAAGGTCGCTCACCGACATTCGAGCGCACATTGCTTGGATGGAGAAGCGGCTACCGCGTATCGACGATGATTTGCAGGCTGCCATCAAATCAAGTCCATTGTGGAGAGAGCGCGATGCGCTCTTTCAGAGTGTACCTGGTGCCGGATCTGGGCTCTCCTTGAGCTTACTCATTAACTTGCCGGAGATTGGCTCGATCTCGAATCGTGCGATCTCGAAGCTCGTTGGAGTGGCTCCGCTCAATAATGACAGCGGCCGCCGGCGTGGGAGGAGCACCATTTGGGGCGGTCGGGCCAACGTACGTTGCGCGCTCTATATGAGCGCCCTTTCCGGCATTCGGTATAACCCGGTGCTCAAAGCCTACTATCAAAAACTCCGGACTGCCGGAAAGAAGCCCAAAGTGGCGCTCATCGCCTGCATGCGAAAGTTGCTGACGATCCTCAATGCGATCGCCCGATCTGGCGTGCCCTGGCAGGCCGCTACCATCGCTCGCTGATCACAGTTCCTTCGCCGCGATCACCGTGCGACGAGCGATTCCTCGTTGGCGAGGAAGGTTACGGTTACGCGGGTGCCGCCGCGGACGATCGGTTCGATCTTGACGTCGTCGGCGACGGCGCGGACGAGGCTGAGGCCCCGGCCGGTTTCGGCGTACGGGTCGAACGCTCGTTCCGCGTGGGTGAAGCCTTCACCGGTGTCCTCGACGACGAGCGTTGCGGTTCCGTCGCCTTCGGTCGAGGCAATGACGCGCACTAGGCCGGGCGCGTGGCGCACGGCGTTCGCGACGAGCTCGCCGAACGCGAGCTCGCTGGCATAGGCGGCGTCTTCGCGACCGGTCCACGTCGCGATCAGCGCACCGATGTCGCGGCGCGCCGCGGCGCCGGTCCGCGCGTCGTCGCTGACGAAACGCCACTCGCGCTCGTCGCCCGGCAGGTCGGCCGCGAAGCGTTCGACCGTCACCGTCAGGATCGCGATGTCGTCGGACGGCTCGTCGTCGCCGAGCACCTCTTTCATCAGCGCGGCGGCGAGATGGTCGATATCCTCTCGCGCGAGGTTGCGGATCGCGTTCTCGATGCGCAGCTCGCCGGCGTCGAGATCGCGAGAGAACTCCATCAGCCCGTCGGTGAACATTACCAACGTGCACGGCGCGCGCAAGCGTAGCGCGAAGTCGACGCCTTGCTCGTCGCGCAGCCCGATCGGCAACCCGGCGCCCGGGAGGCGGCGCAACTCCTTGCCGTCGTCGACCAGCGGCGGCGGATGACCGGCGGTCGCGTACGCGAAGCGCCCGGTGACCGGATCCAGAACGCCGACGATCGCGGTGACGAAGACGCTGCGGCCGCTGGCAATCAGCAGCCGGCTCGCGCGGTCGAGGATCGCCGACGGATCGGCGGATTCGAACGAGGCCGCCCGCAGCGCCTGACGGATCTCGCCCATGATGACGGCCGCTTCCAGGCCGTGGCCTGTTACGTCGCCGATCGTAAGCGCGACGCGGCCGTCGGGTAGCTCGAACGCGTCGTAGAAATCGCCGCCGACGCGCTGCGACTCCGACGCGGCAGAGTACGAAGCGGAGAAACGGATGTCGGGCAGCAGCGGCAGCGCCGAGGGCAGCATGGCGCGCTGCAGCGCGTCGGCGGTCGTGCGCTCGCGCTCGTAGAGCCGCGCGTGCTCGAGCGAGAGCGCGGCGCGCCGCGCGAACTCGCGCACGAGCGCGATCTCGTCGAGCTCGTACGCGCGGCCACCGCGGCGGGCGAGCGCCAAGGCGCCGATCGTGACGTCGCCGCTGACCAGCGGCACGATCATCGCGGCGCCCGGTCCCAAGTCGTGCACCCATGGATCCGGGAAGTGATCGGGATCTTCGAGGACGACCGGATCACCCACGAGGACGATCCGCGCGACCGATTCGTGCAGCGCCGGCGGCAGCGACGAGCCGATCCCGCGCCGCGCATCGAGTTCCTCGGCGATGTCGGTGCTGCCCAGGCCGCTGAGGATGTAGCGTCCTTCTTCGTCGAGGAGCGCGACCCACGTGCGTTCGGCCAAGCGCGGGATCAGCAGCGCCTTCATCGCGGCAACCGTCGCGCTGACGTCGAGCGAAGCGCCGAGCCGTTCGCCGGCGCGTGAGAGAAATGCCTCGCGCTCTTCGAGCCGCTTCTGAGTGTCGACGTCGGTGCAGGTCGCGATCCACGCGACCACTTCGCCCTCGCGGCCGCGCGCCGGAACGGCGTTGACCAGAAACCACCGATAACGCCCGGTGCGTCCCTCGCGCAGACGAAATTCGGCAGCGAGGGGTTCACCGGTGCGCAAGCTGTGGCGCCAGCGATCGCGAATCGCCGGCTCTTGGTCGGGGTGGACGGCGTTGCGCCAGCCGCCGTCGCGCGACGCGTTGAGATCGAAGCCGGTGTAGACGACCCAGCGATCGTTGACGTACTCGGTGTCGCCGTTTGCATTGGTCGTGAAGATCAGTTGCGGCACGACGTTGGCGAGCGAGGCGTAACGCGCTTCGCCGACCTCGAGGGCCTCGGCCGTCGACCGGCTGCGCGCCGCGAGCCGCAGCATCAGCTCGTTGATCTTCACCAGAAAGACCGCCAGTACGACGATCGCCGCGAGGAACTCTTCGACGCGCGCCGCGTACCAGCCGAACGAGAAACGCCCCGACGAAAATTCGCCGCCGGTGACGATTGCGACGGCGCGCGCGAGCAGCACGACGCCCAGCCACACCTCGGTCACCGTCTTGAACCCGTCGGCCACGATCGCTAGGCCGAGCAACATCTCGCCCGCGGTCAGCGGGACCGCGAAACGCAACCAATCCGGCGAGTAGAGATTTCCGCTGGAGGGCGCTTCGATCCAACCATATCCGGCCGTGATCGCGGCCGCGAATGCGCAGGTCAGCAACAGCGTCGCTATGGCGAGGATGCGCACTCCGTCGCGCCGCATCCGCCAGTTCCGCCGGCCCGCGATTCCGACCGCGATCACGAATCCGCCGAAGCCGATCTGCGACGCGACGTAGATCAATGACGCCGTCTGCGGACCGGCGTGAAAGAGCCCGGTCGGCGAGAAGATCCCCGGAAAGGTGAGCACGTACAGCGTCTGCATGAACGCGGCGTATCCGTAGCCGAGCGCGAGCAGCGCCAACTTGAGGTCACGCTCGATGCGGTACTGCACGTAGAACAACACCGCCGTGAGGACCAGCGCGACGACGCCGGCGCCGACGACCGACGGCACGAAGGCCGGCAGCTCGAGCGCCTGGATCGGCGAGAACGGAATCGACGCGATGAAGAGCGCCGCCAGCGCGACCGCGGTCACGCCGGCCCAGCGACGGTCGGCCGCCGTGGCCGGAGCCGTGGCGATGTTCTCGATCGCTCGCGTGTCGAACCGGGTCACGCCGCGACTACGCTCCGAGCCCACCAGGGGTGTGTAGACAATCCGTCACCTTTGCCGCCGGCTGTTTCTCGGCGTCGAGGCCGGCTTCCGCGACATCACCGGAGTGCTCGACACAGAAGTCGGTTACCTCGGAGGAACGACGCAGAACCCCACCGAGGACGAGCATCAGTGCTACCTCGAGAAGCAAGGACTCAGAAGCTGCCGTATCTCGGTCAGTGGGGAGGGTCCGACTGGTTCGGGTCCGGCCGATTCACGTCCGGCCGGTTCACGTTCGGCCGATTCACGTCGGGCCGGCTCGCGAACTCGTCGACCGCCTCGGCCACCGCTTCGTTCGCGATCTCGGTCAGGCCGGCGGCGACGTTCTGTCCCTTGTGAACCTTGTTCGCCGTGGTGAACGTCTTCCAGCGCACGACGCCGGTACAGTCGATCAAATAGAGCTTGAGCGACGCGCGGATCGGCGAGCGGTCGAAGACGCCTGACGACGACACGACGCCGCCGACGACGGGGATGAAACCCGTCAAATTGCGCTCCTTCGACTGCTCGAAACGCAGCTGTGGGATCAGCACTCCCTCCGCGTTGTACGATCCGCACATTTGGCGCGCGGTGCCGACCGCTTCGATCGCGTCGATCGGCACGGAGAGCGCGGTGCGGATATTCTTGTCGGAGAGGTCGACGTTGAACTGCGTCGTCGCGTTCTTGAACACGGGATCCGTATTGCCGGGCTCGCCGAAAGGCACGATCACGTAGAGGGGCCCGGTCGAGTTTTCGACTGCGCGAGCGGGTAACGAGGCGCTCAGCGCGATAACGAGCGCGAGCGCGAAGCGTCTAGCGAGCATGTACCCTCGAAAACGTAGGGTCGCGCAGGTTGCGTTCCGCATTTCGCGTCGAATTGGGACAAGGAGGCAAACGAGCGTCAGCCGCCGGCGTAGTTCTGCAGCGGCGTGATGCGGCCGCCGAAGATCTCGGTCGCATCGACACCGTACGCCGTCGCCGCCCGCGCGATCTCCGCCTCGGTGAGCGCGCTCGCGCCGCTCTCCGCTTGCTCGAGACGCTCGTCGGAAACCTCGATTCGCGCGGCCGCCGCCTCGACGGTCAAGCCCGCTTGGCTGCGCAAGCGAGTGAGCCGCTCGCCGACTTCGACCAGGAGAGCGCGACTTGCCATGGCGGGGGGTTCGCGTCCGCACCGAGGGTCTTCCCGCCGCGGTCGCGTACGCGGGCGGGGTGATCGATGGTCGCGCGGCCGGCGAGAGCGCACCCAGATACAAGGGCTGGCGCGTCGTCGCGTCGCTCGGCGTCGTCACGGTCATCGCCTACGGCACGACGCAGTATCTCTTCTCGCTGATCGTGCACCCGGTCGCGAGCGATCTCGGCTGGTCGCACGCGCAGATCGACGGCGCGTACTCCTGGGGCCTGGCCGTGTCCGCCGTCGCCGGCGTTCCGATCGGCGCAGCGTGCGACCGCTACGGTGCGCGTGCGATCATGGCGGCCGGCGCCGCGTTGCTCGCCACCTCGTTGGCGCTGCTGACGGTCGTTGCCACGCCCCTCGAGTTCCAACTCGTCTGGGGCGCCGGAATCGGGCTGGGCACCGCACTGACCTACTATCCGGTGAGCTTCACCGCGGTCGCGCAGTGGTTTCGCTACGAACGGCCGCGCGCGTTCTCGCGGTTGACGTTCATCGGCGCGTTCTCATCGACCATCTTCTATCCGGCGACCGGCGTGCTCATCGCGCGCTACGGATGGCGCGAGGCGCTGTGGTACTTGGCCGCGGTCAATTTGTTCGTCTCGCTGCCGTCGGCGCTCGCGTTCGTGCGTCGCGCGCCGCGCGTGCCGGCGCGCGACGGCGATGACGACGAACGGTCGGTGTCGGTCGCGGCGGCGATCCGCACGCTGCCCTTCTGGATGATGACCGCCGCCTTGTCGATCGGTTACCTCGCCAGCACGGTGATCCTGGCGGAGCACGTCGCCTATCTGACCGGCCGCGGTTATCCGTCGGCCGCGGTCGCGAGCGCCGCCGGGCTGCTGGGCGTGGCCTATCTCCCGGGCCGATGGCTGGCGAACGTCGGCGCTCGGCGTCTCCCGCCGACGGTGCTGCTCGCGCTGGTGCTCTTCGCGGAAGCCGCCGGAGTCGTGCTGCTGGCGGCGCAACGCTCTTGGGTCGGCGTGATCGCCTACCTGGCAGTGTTCGGCGCCGCGTACGGGGCGATGGCGCCGGTCCGCGGCGGCCTGGTCGCCCACTTCTTCGGCCCGACGTCGTACGGCCGGATCTCGGCGATCCAAAACCTGCCGGTGGCGCTCGGCGCCGCAGCCGGCCCGGTGATCGCCGGCGTGTTGATCGACCGGTTCGGCTACCCGGTCGCGCTCGGCGGCTGCGTCACCGCCTTCATCGCCGCGGGCCTGTTGGCGCTCCGAACGCGCTAGCGTGTTGGCATCGCCGATGACCCCGCACAGAGGTGCTCTACGAGCGTGTAGGTGGTCCTGTCATCGCGCCCGGCGCCGGCGGCTCCGCGGCGGCGACGAGCCGCCGGCGCACCGTGCGGGCGGCGAACTCTGCCGGCAGCGCGACCGTCTCGGGGCCAGCAACGCAGTATTCAGGTGCCGGACCGAGCACCATCTGGCGTTGCCATACGGCGTGTTCCGGCGACACGACAGCGGCGAGGATCGCGGCGAGATCCGCATACCGCATCCCGGCCGGCTTCACGAACCACTGCGCGGCGGTCTGGTCGCCGTGCGCCGCGCCCGCGCGCAACCGGTACAGTCCGCCCGCGCCCCACGCGACCGCCGATGCGAGACGATCGTGCGGCGCCGCACGGTCGCCGCTCACCGCGATCTCGTCGAGCCGGTCGAGCTCGCCCGACCCGCTCAGCAGGTACCAGTCTTCGAACAGCGCGCCGCGGTCGTCGCGCCACGGGAGCGTTTCGATTGCGAACGTTCTCGAGCCGGCGAACCCCGGCAGCCCCGTCGCGGTCAAACGGCGATGGAACTCCGCGGCGTCGGAGCGATACGCCGCGTCCTCGGCATCCGCGCGCCGCTCGTGCCAGAAAACGTACGCCAGCATCGAACGACGACTACGCCGCCATCCGCCCGGTCCCCGCCGTGACCGCCTGCAAATCGCGACGTCACCCTGCTCTTGCCGCATGATGATGGTGCGATGCACTCGCGTACCCTTCGCGCGAGGATTTCAACGGTTGTCTACGCCCCTTCGGCCGAAACCGATCAACTTTGCGACTTACGCGTCGGCAATGATCGCTCTGCAGGCTGCGAGTCGGGCGGTGGCGTCGGATTCGAGGCGGGCGATGATGTCGGCGGCGCTCTCGACGTCGTGCAGCGCGCCGACGGACTGGCCGGCGTAGATGTGCGCGCGCGTGAAGTCGCCGCGCTGCTTCGCCGCACCGAACTCCGCAACGGCATCGGCCGAGGCGAGCATCTCGTCCTCGCGCTCGTGCCAACGCTCGACGAACGCGTTGCGCAGCGCACGTCCGCGAAACTCCGCCGGCCACGGCTTGCCCTGCACGCGATCGTAGACGCTGGTATAGATCGTCTGCGTTTCGTCGCTCTCGATGATGCGCGCTTGCGCCGCCGCCTTCGTGCGGCTTTCGCGCGCCAGCAAGAACGGGGTGCCGATCCACGCACCCGCCGCGCCGGCCGCGAGCACGGCGGCCAAGCCGCGTCCGCTCGCGATGCCGCCGGCTGCGAGCACCGGCTTATCGGTCATCTCCAGGACCAGTTGCAGCAGCGGCAGCGTCCCGACGCTACCGGTGTGACCGCCGGCCTCGGTGCCCTGCGCGACGATGATATCCGTGCCGGCGTCCAGCGCCGCGCGAGCCCACGTACGGTTCTGCACTTGCGACGCGACGAGAATCCCGGCGTCGTGCAGCGCCCGCACGTGCGGTGCCGGATCGCCGAACGAGACGCTCACCAGCGCCGGACGCATCGCGATGGCGAGGTCGAGCAATGCGGGCCGGCGTTCGAGAACCCATGCCGCCAGGCCGATTCCGAAGCGCGCGCCGCCCGCGCTCGCGAGACGGGCCTGTTCCGCGATCGCTTCTTCGCTCTCGTCTTCGTCGAAGCCGAGCATGCCGAACGCACCGGCTGCGCCGACCGCACGTGCGAGCTCGCCGCCGGCCTGCGGCGTCATCGGCGCGTTGAGCACCGGAACGCGAATGCCGAGCAGGTCGCAGAGGGCCGTGTGCAGTGCCATCGGTTATCGTTTTGCCGCGGTCTGCGCGAACGACTGCAACGGGGCCTCGGCAGTCTTCGCGGCGAGCGCGAACCATGCGTCGAGCAGCGTGGCGACGCTCCAGGCTTGCGCGAACGCGCCGCGGGCGGCGAAGGGCGCATCGCCGTCGGCGATCTCGGGCAGCGTCCCAAACGCGTCGGCGGTCAAGCCGCTCGCGCAGGCGGCGAGCAGTTCCCGGGTCGCCGCGGGGTCGGCGTAGACGCGCCGTTGCGCGACGGCGAAGGGCCCGCTCAACCACGTCCAGACCGTTCCTTGATGGTAGGCGGCGTCGCGCGCGCGCTGATCGCCGCCGTAGCGGCCGGCGTAGCGCGGGTCGGCCGCATCGAGGCTGCGCAATCCGGCCGGCGTCCACAAGCGCGCAGCGCAGACGTCGACGATCGCCCGGCGACGCCGGTCGTCGAGCACGTCGATCGGCAGCGACACGGCGAAGATCTGGTTCGGCCGCAGCGACGTATCGGCACCGTCGGGTCCGTCGAGCACGTCATAGCACCAACCGAGCTGCGGGTTCCAGAAGCGCTCGAAGCTCGCCTCGGCACGGCGCGCTGCGTTCGCGAACGACAGCGGATCGTGGCCGAGCGTGCGCGCGAAACCCTCGCACGCGCGCAACGCGGCGATCCAGAGCGCGTTGACCTCGACCGGTTTGCCGATTCGCGGCGTCACCACCCAGTCGCCGATTTTCGCGTCCATCCAGGTGAGCTGCACGCCGGGTTCACCGGCACGCAGCAGACCGTCGACCGGATCGACCGCGATGCCGAAGCGCGTCCCTTTCGTGTACGCGTCGACGATCGTGCGCAGCACCGGAAAGATCTCGGCGAGCGTCCAGCCGTCGCCGGTCGCGGCGATGTAGCGCTGCACGGCCTGCACGTACCACAGCGCGGCATCGACGGTGTTGTACTCGGCCGGGCCGCTCTCGGAGAAGACGTTGGGCAGCATCCCGCCGTCGACGTAGCGTGCGAACGTGCGCAGGATCGAGCGCGCGACGGCGGGCCGGCCGGTCGCGAGCGCGAGCCCGGGCAACGCGATCGCCGTGTCGCGTCCCCAATCGGCGAACCAAGGATACCCCGCGATCACCGACAGCCCGCCGGGGTCGTCGCGCAGCGGGCGCGTCACGACGAACTGATCCGCCGCCAGCACCAGCGCCGGCAGCCATTCCGGCGCATCCTCGGCGGCGGCACCGCGGCAGGCTGCGATCAGCTCGCGATCGCGCGCGCACCGCCGTTCCAGCGCCGCTGCACCGTCGATCGTTTCGAGCTCGTGGTCGGCGACGGCGATCGTCATCGTCTCGCCGCTCGCGACGACGGCCTCGAACGATGCTACGCGAAGATGATCTTCGCTGTCGTCGAGCCCGCGCTCGCGCTCGACGGGATAGTCGTAGTCGCGATACCACACGTGCTCGGCGGTGAACGTCCCGCGGTCGGCGCGCAGCGAGATCGTCATCGCGCCGTCGTACGGCACGATCCGGATCCCCGACCGTGTCGCGCTCACCTGCATCGTCCAGTCGCCGGCGTGCGTCGTCGCGTGCAGATCGCGATGGTTGGCGAAGGCGCGCAGCGTCAAGCGCACGGACTCGCGCGCGCGCACGACACGGTGCTCGACATACGTTCGGTTCGCTTCGTGTTCCATCCACACGCGCCGTTCGATCAGCGCGTCGGCGCAGGTGAACGTCCAGACCGGCACCGTTCCTTCGCGCCGGAAGCCGGTGAGCAGCCGATAGCCGAGCGGCGCGATCGCGCCGCCGCGCCACAGATCGGTCGCCAGCGAGTACGTCGCACCGTCGTATTCCAGCTCGGCGTCGATCTTCGGGCACAGCAGCATTCGGCCGACCGGTGGCGTGCGCGCGGCGAACAGCAGCCCGTGGTAGCGCCGTGTCAACGGTCCGGCAACCGTCCCGGCGGCGAAGCCCCCGAGCCCGTTGGTGACGAGCCACTCGCGCGCTTGGGAGACGGCGAGCTCACCACAGAGGGCGCGGTCGAGCTCGCACGTCGGCATGAGCGGGCGTTCCCGCGCCGCGGCGAGAGGGACCTGCGAGGCTGCGTCAGGCACCGCTGGAATCGATTGCGAAACCGTCGGCGCCGCGCCGGCGTTGCAAGCGACGATGTCCGAACTCTTCTCGACTTTGCGCCTGCGCGACGTGACGCTGCGCAACCGGATCGTCGTGTCGCCGATGTGCGAGTATTCGTCGACCGACGGTTTCGCCAACGACTGGCACGTCGTGCACCTGGGAAGCCGCGCCGTCGGCGGTGCCGCGCTCGTGCTCACCGAGGCGATCGCGGTCACTCCCCAGGGACGAATCTCCCCGCAGGACCTCGGCATTTGGAAGGACGAGCACGTCGCGGAGCTCGCGCGGATCGCGCGCTTCTGCGCCGGCCAGGGCGCCGCATGGGGGACGCAGCTCGCGCACGCCGGACGCAAAGGCTCGACCAAACGGCCATGGGACGGTTCTGGAGCGATTCCGCTTGCGGACGGCGGTTGGATACCGGTCGCGCCTGGGACCGATGCGTTCGATCCGACCTATCCCACGCCGTCCGCGCTCGATGAGGCCGGTATTGCCGCGATCGTTCGTGCGTTCGCCGACGGCGCCCGCCGCACGCTCGACGCCGGCGGTACCGTCATTGAGATTCACGGCGCGCACGGCTATCTCGTGCACGAGTTTCTTTCGCCGCTAGTCAACCATCGCACCGATCGCTGGGGCGGCTCGTTCGAGAACCGCACGCGGCTGGCGCTCGAGATCGCGCGCGCGGTGCGCGCGGCGTGGCCGGAGCGCTACCCGTTGTTCGTCCGGCTCTCGGCGACCGACTATGTGGCCGGCGGTTGGGATCTCGATCAAACCGTCGCGCTGGCAGGCCTGCTGCGCGGCGAGGGCGTCGACTTGATCGACGCCAGCTCGGGCGGCGCGGTTCCGGTACCGGCGGGGACGATCCCGCTCGGCCCCCTGTACCAGACTCCCTTCGCGGAGCGCATTCGCCGCGAGGCGGGGATCTCGACCGGAGCGGTCGGGATGATCACCGAGCCGGCCGACGCGGAGGCGATCGTCGCCGATGGTCGCGCCGACCTCGTGGTCCTGGCACGCGAGTTGTTGCGCGATCCGTACTGGGCGCTGTTCGCCGCGCGCGCCTTGGCTGCCGAGGTCGCTTGGCCGCCGCAATACCAGCGAGCGATCGGTGACCGCGCGACGATGCGCGCGCCCGCCGTCGTGTAGGGACGCAGCCCTCTCGTACAAGCGAGCGGCTCTGTAAAAACTCGGCGAAGCGAGCCCGGCCCGTGCGGCCGGTATGCTACAGTTCACTTCGCTGCACTCACGGATGAAGGAGCAACGCATGGAGGCGCCGGCTTATGGCGATCTCTGGTTCGAGCGTCTCGTCGACGCGCTCGAGGACGAGCTGAACGGAATCTTGCCGGAAGTCTTCACGCAGCGCGTCAACGGCCGGCTGTATCTCGTGCGCGCGCAATCCGAGTGCACGATCGAACCGCAGCAAGCCGACATCGCGAGCGTGGTTCTGCGCCACCGCGGAGCGGCGGCGTTCCGCGGCGTCGCGACGATCAATCCGGAAGCCGTCTACGAGCTGACCGCCGACCTGGTCGGCTTCTTCTGCGGGGCGCCGCTCGAGACGATGTCGATCTTCCCGCACCGCACGCCGCGCGCCGAGTTGCCCAAACGCGGCCGGCGCCGGCGCAGCATCTACGACGGGCGCGGCGGCTGGGCCGTCGAGCGGTCGAGCGCCGCCTTCTTCAATCGCAAGGACCGGGAGCGCACGAGCGACGGGCGCTGAGCCGACGGCCGGATTTGAACCGGCGACCTACGGTTTACGAAACCGTTGCTCTACCAACTGAGCTACGTCGGCGACGTCGATCGAAGCGGCCTGGCCGCGAACCGAGCACCTGGGTTCAGCGACCGGGCTTTTGGTCCTCCCGGCGAAAGCGGGGAGGATGAATCGAGGCGCCGTTCTGGTCGCGCTCGTCGCCACATTCCTTCCGCTCGCCGTGGACGCGGCCGAACCGCAGCCGCCGATCGCAGAGATCGGCGCCACGCTCCCGGGCGACGTCGAACGCGCCTCGATCCTCCGGCCGGCGGAATACGTCTCGGTCTTCCGCGTCCCGCACGTCGACACCGCGCTCTACATCGGCGCGCCATGGTACGTTCGCGATCTCACGGTGGTCGTGATCGGTCCCGGTACCGAACGCCGGACCTTCATCGCAACCGACGATCTGCCCGGACATGTGTTGGGCGTGCGGCTACCGTCCGACTCCTGGGCCGCCGATCGGATCGAGTTGCGCGCGACGACGGTGAGCTCCGTCGGTGCGCCGTATCTCGTCGACGCCGACGACCTGGGCGCGGGCGGCTGGCACTTCTGGTGGTACGACGCGTTGTTCGGTCTCTTCGCGGCGCTCGCGATCATCTTCGGAATGCTCGCGCTCGTGCAGCGCCGCGCGCTGTTCGGCTGGTACGCCGCTGCGATGGCGGGACAAGCCGGCTTGATGACGCCGTGGCTGGGCATCGCGCGACCGCCGCCGCAGATCAGCCAGCCGTTGCACGCCGCGTGGCAGGCGGTCGTGTTCATCGGCCTGATGGGGTTCACGCTCACCTACGTGAGGCGCGCGCATCTGCCGCGCGTGGTGACGAGCGCGGCCTGGGCCCTCGTGCTTATCGATGTAGCCTTGGTGACGCTCGGTGATGTGCTGCAAGATTTCTGGACCGCCGATGTTCTCGAAGAGACGTGCATCGCCGCGCTGATGCTCTTCCAAGTCGCGCTGGGCGTGATCGCGATTCGGCGGCGGGTCGACGGCGCGTGGTTCTTCCTCGCGGGGACGGCGCTGGCGGCCGGCGTCTTCGCCCTCGCGTTCATCGCCTTGCTCCTGCCGGGCGACCTCGCTGCGAGGTTGCAAGACCCGGCGATCGGGGCGCGCGGAATCGAGGGCGTGCTCCTGGCGCTGGCGATCGCCGTATCGCCGCGTGGCGATCGTGCGCGCCTCGGCAGCCGGCAGGACGTCGACGGGCTCACCGGAGTCGCGAATCGGGAGGCGCTCGACGCGTGGCTCGCGCAAAGCGGCGCCGCTCGCGCGCGCGGCGGCCGCACCGCCGCCGCCGTCCTCCTCGACGTCGATCGTTTCCGCGCATACAACGACACCTACGGTCACGCCGCCGGTGACGACGCCCTGCGCCGAATCGCCGCCGTGGTTGCGCAAGGCGGTTGGGGTCCGCTCGATCTCGCCGGTCGCTACGGTGACGATCGGTTCCTAGTGCTGCTCGGCGATGCTGACCTCACGGCGGTCAAGCGCGCCGGAGCCGAGCTGGCCGGCGCGGTCGCGGCGCTCGAGATCGCGCACGGCGCCGTACCCTCGAAGCGCCTGAGCGTCAGCATCGGCGTCGCCTCGGTCGTGACGGGACAGGGCGATCGGATGGAGCTGATTCGCCGCGCGACCGCCGCGCTCTATCTCGCAAAGACGATGGGACGCAATCGCGTTGTCGCCGACGAATCGGCGGCGCCGCCGGTCACCGGCCGGTGAACACCGCGTCGGCGAGCGTCTCGTTCACCGTGTACGTTCCGCACTGAAACGTCGCGTCGCCGCCGACGTCGACGACCATCCGGTCGACGTCGCCCCGGTGTTTGGGGATGCCCTCGATCTGATACGTCACGGGCTGCGTGGTCGACGCAACCAACCGTAGATCGTAGAGACTCGACCAGGTGAGCGGCGTTCCGAGTTCCGCGAACAGATCGCGGTACTGCGCCGGCACACCGCGCATGTCGAGCGCCAGACGATCCGGTCGTTTGAAATACTGCGTACCGTTGAGGTGGAACCGCAGGCTGATCAGCTTGTGCAGCCGCACGTCGATGCGCACCGGAACGGAGTACGACTCGATCGCCGCGTCGCGGCGCGTCACGCGCGCCAGGATATCCGTTGCGGTCGGCGGTGGTGCCGGTATCGTGGGGGAAGCGCCCAACGACGCCGCGAGCGAGATCGTCGGCGACGGTTTTACGTCGGCGTGGGCCGTTCGGCCCTATGCTGCGTCGCTCCACACCGGGATGATCGACGCGACGTCGCGGCGACCGCCGGCACCCGACGCTTCGAGCGCATCGAGCGAGATCGCATCGCCCATCACGACGCGGCCGTCGGCGAAACGCACGAGCACCGGTGCGCGAAGCGACCGCACGACCAGATCCTCGCCGTCATGCGCGGGGACGCGTTCGCGCGATTCGAGCGCGGCGAGAACGTCGGCGACGACGGCAGACGCCGTCGCGTCACCGCCCGCACCGGCGCCGGAAAACACGAGCGGCCCGCAGCCCCGCCCCAACACCCGCACGACGTTCTCAGCTCCACGCGCGCGGGCGAACGGATGGTCCTCCGGCACGTACGCGGGGGTGACGCCCGCCTCGATCGCGTCACCGGCGCGGCGGGCGACCGCGAGCAGCTTGAGCCGCAAGCCCCGCGCCGCACCCGCTTCGATGTCAGCCGACGAGATGTCGGCGATGCCGCGGCGCCCCAGCGAACGGGAGACGGACGGTCGCCGAAAGGCCAGCCCGGCCAGGATCGCGAGCTTGTGCGCGGCGTCGTGGCCGTCGACGTCGCTGCGCGGATCGGACTCGGCGAAGCCGAGCCGTTGCGCCTCTTCGAGTGCCTCGTCGTACCGCGCGCCGCTCTCCATCGCGTCGAGGATGAAGTTTGTCGTGCCGTTCAACACGCCGCCGATCTCCAGCACGTGCTCGCCGGCGAGCGAACTGCCGAGCGCACGCACGATCGGGATCGCGCCGCCCACCGCCGCCTCGTAGCGCAACGATGCGCCGGTGCGAGCGGCGAACGCGGCCAGCCAGGGTCCTTCGGTCGCGATGAGATCTTTGTTGGCGGTGACCACGTCTTTGCCGCGCGCGATCGCGCGCAGGATCAGCTCGCGCGCCAGCCCGAGCCCGCCGATGCACTCGACCACGACGCGGACCGCCGGATCGTCGACGAGGTCGAACGCATCGCTCGAGAAATCGTCCCACGCGATGTCGCGCGACTTGTGCGGGTCGCGCACCGCGATCCCGCGGATCAAGCCGGGATGTGACGCGAGCAGACGGCGCGCGACGCCGGAGCCGACGGTACCGCAGCCGAGCAAACCCAGGCCTTGCGCGCGCGTCGTCGCCGGCGACGTCGCGGACGAAATCGCATCGGACGAGCAGAGAACACGCGGTAGGGTTTGCACGGGAACCTCCATGGAAGGGAGCTGGTGATGGGCCCGGAGACGAAAAAGGCCCTCGCCGTTGCGGCGAGGGCCTTTGTCCTGATCGGTTGGCCGAGCTACGGCAACGTCGATCTAGACCGGCCCTCGCACAGGGTCGTCATCGTCGTCGTCGTCGTAATCGCGATCGAAAGGATCGCGCGGTACGCGGCCATGCCGGGACCGTATCACGCGTAGCCCGATCGCGCAAGAGGCCGACCGAGCGTCTGGCAAACGCTTTACGTCGGCTGCGCCGCCGTGGCGGCCTCAGGCAGCGCTGGTCGTAACCGGGCCACGACCAGCGCCCCGACCCCGAACCACAGCGCCGCGAGCCCGAACGCGACGGCGTAGCCGAGCTGGAGCGAAACCGGCTTTGAGGCGGCGATGACGAGCCCGGTCAGTCCCGGCGCGATCGCCTGCGGCAGAACGAACGACGCGTGCCAGATCCCCATGTCCTTGCCCGCCTGCTGTTCGTCGGGGAGGACCAGGATCGCGAGCGCCCAGTCGACGGCCTGATACGCGCAGTTCGCCGCACCGTACACGATGGCCAGCACGATCGTGGCGGACCACGACGGGTAGTAGACGATTGCCACGAACGCCGCCGCCGAGAGCGCCATCACCGCCGACGCGATCACGACGATGCGCACGACGCCGAAGCGGCTACTCAGCCGGCCGGCGAGGAGCGCGGCGGGAACGCCGACCAGTGCCGCGACGCCGAGCAGCAGCGATCCGTTCGTCGCCGGCTGCGCGACGTGGACGACGTCGCCGAGAAAGTAGAGAAAGAACCCGTACACCGAGTAGACGCCCATCGTGACGAACGCGCGCGTGATCAGCACGATGTAGAACGCACGATTCAGCCGCAGCGGTGGGAAGAACGGCACCTTGGCGGGCGCGCGAGCGCTCGGCGTGGACGCCTGCGGCAGCGTACCCGGCGCGGGGCCGAAGCTCAGCAGGATGCAAACCACGAGCACCGCCGCGACGAATGCGTACGCTGCGAAGAAGTTGCCGCGCTGCACGAGCATCCCGCTCAGCACCGCGCCGGCGACGGTGCCCAGCACCGTCATCACCATCATCCAAGCGCTGGCGACGGCGCGATCCGCCGGCGGAACCCGGTCGGGGATCGTCGCCGCGTACGGCCCTCCCCACACGTTGGTCGCGAATTGCAGCGCGAGGATCGCGGCGACGAAGGCTCCGAGCGGCGCGTGGCCGCCGAGCGCGCCGAGCATGACGAGCGCGGCGACGTTCGCCAATCCGCCGGCGAGCACGAACGGGCGGCGTCCGCCACGCCAACGGTCGGAGAGCGCGCCGGCGAGCGGCGTCACGACGAGCGCGACCAGCGCGCCCGCGTTCATCACGCCGCCCAGCACGAGCTCTTTGCTGCCGGGCGCGAGCGCCGCGACTTGCGCCGGAAGGACGATCGGCAGCAACGCGCCCCATTGCACGTTGTAGGCGAACCACGGGCACGCGATCGTCAGCTGCGCGCGCAGGCTCAGCGGCCGCTCCACTAGGCTTTGCGGTCCGTCCGATCGGCGTCGGCGGGCGAACGCAGTCCCGGCAGGTCGCGGTAATGAAAGAGCTGCTGCGGCCAGCCCGTCTCGTAGAGTGCCGCGACGATGCCGAGCAACAGCAACCCGACCGCCACCACGATCATCACCGACCAGGGCGGCCATCGCCGAACCGCCGCAGCCGGCGCGTCGGCGCTCTGTTCTTTCGCGCTCTCCTGTTTGGCGTTGTCCCACGGCCGCAGATAGCTCGCGGCCGCCAGCGTCAGAACCACCGAGCCGATCATCGTGAACAGCAGCGCATAGCGGCCCTGCAGTGCGGTCGCGATGACCGCGCACAGCTCGGTCGCGTAGACCCCGACGAACAGGAGCTCCAACCATTCGACCTTGACCTGCACGTCCGCGACGACGTGGGCGTGCTTGAGGATCTGCGCGGTCTGGAGATCCATCTTCTTGGTCTGCAGCGCCGCCATTTCGGCGCGGTTCAATTCGTGAAACGTCGCGAGCACGCCGTCGAAGCCGACGTTTTCGATGAAGCCCGCGATGAACTCACCGTCTTCGGCTGACGCGAGCATGCTGCGCAGGTGGCTCAGCCGGCGCAGCAGCTCCTGACCGTGGGCGACGCGAGCCTCCAGGCCGTCGCGCGAAGCCGGCGTGTCGCCGCGCGCCGCCGAGGTCAGCGCGACCACCTCGCGCGTAATCTCGGCGACTTCCTTGAACTGCGCCGCGATCTCGTTCGCGCCGCGTTCGGCTTGCGGAAGATACGCCACGGCGACGCCGCGGCGCGACCGCACCCCGAGCAGGCCCGCACGCCGATAGGTGAACGTGTGCAGGGCTCCGTCCGGAACGGCACCGTCGGCCGCGCCTCCTTGCAGCGCCGGCCAGAGGTGGCCCGCGACCTGCGCGGCCATGGCGTCGTCCATGACGTCGACGGCCCGCGTGAGCACGAAACGCGCGAAGCGATAGCTCACCGGCTCGAGATCGGCGTCGCTCGTCATCAGCGACGCCGCATCCTCGATCTGCGTGTCGCCGGCGTAGGCGCAATCCTCGAGCTCCGCACGCACGATGCGCGCGACGGCGTCGTCGCTCAGATCTGCTCGCGTCCCGCTGGGGCGGATCGCCGTACCACGGCTCGGCGAGACGACGATCGTGCAATCGTAGTTGACGCCGTCGTACCACGGATCGTCGAAGCCGGGGTACGCTCCCGCCCGGCCCTCGTATCCGTGGCGGACGTGATCGGCCGCCGGCATCGGGCGTGCAACCTGCAGCGCCGAAACTTCGGCGTTTTGCAGCTGCGCCCAGACGCGGTAGAGCTGCAGACCGCGTCCCTGCTCGGGGTCGAGCGCGACGAAGTAGTCGGTGCGGCCCGTACTGCGCCCGTCGCTCGGCGCGGTGTACGCGATGCAGGTGAGGGTGAACCCAGCGCCGAGCGCGGTGTTGTGCGCGTCGATGCGCGCCCATTCCTTGAACAGCAGACATTCCGGGTCGCGCAGGTAGAGGGCGTCCACCGGACGGCGCTGTTGCGCTTGCAGCAGCTCGGCCCGCTCCGTGCTGCGCGCCTCGAGCGGTTCGAGCGCGATGCGCTGGGCGGCTGCGTACGCGTCGTCGAAGTTTTCGGGTGCGATGGGAACGAAGGCGATCGCCCGGCGCGCGCGGGAGACGTCGCGTTCGTAGTGCTCGGTTTCGCGCCGCAGCATCGCCAGCTCCGGGGCGAAGGCGGTGCTCTGTGCGAGCACCGAGTCGTAGAACGGGTTCGCGCCGAGCTCGAGCCGCTCGCGCGCCGCGTCATAGAACTCGACGGCGCCGCTGAGCTCGTCGAGGTACGGCCGGCCGCGCTGCAGGGCCGCGTACAGGATCGAATGCAGCGCCTCGTTGCGGGCGCAGTAGATGCGGCGCGCATGATCGACCGCCGAGGCGTATCCGGCCAGCCGAACCGCCCAGCGCAGGTTCGGCGGGAACGCGTTCGCGGCGAGCGGATCGAACCAATCGATCCGCGGCCGTTGGAGCGTGATGTCGAACCAACCTGACGGATCCACGCCGTGGGCGAGCCAGTCGCACGTCAGCTCGTCGTCGGCGATGAGGTGCCGCGCCAGATACATCGCGGTGAAGGCGTCAAAGTCCGGGTCGCGATGCGCGACGAGCCAGATCGCCGGGGCACCGTTTGCACGGAAGCGCGAACGGATCGCCTCGGCTCGATGGAGTACCGCCGTCGAGGCCGACGGCGCGCGCCCGGGATCGATCAGGTGATGGTCGAGAACCGCGGCGGCCTCGCCGTCGATCCCCCACGCGCGTCCACCGACGTCGACGGCGAGCTCGTTCGCGTACAGCGTGGTGGGGTTCGCGGTGTCGCCGGGCGCGCGAAATCCCGATCCCGGCGTGAAATGGGTCCCGAATCCGACGAAGCGATACCGGAAATCCACGAGAGCGCTAGCCGGCTCGCGCGTCGCGCAGGCGCTGCTCGTCCGGGGCCAGCAGTATCGACGCCATTTCGCGCAGGACCGCCGGCAGCGAGAACACGACGCTGTAATGCGACGTGCGCAGATCGACGCGCGGCGGCTCGCCGTAGATGTGCCAGAGGCGCTCCTGATACTGCAACGGCATGACGGCGTCATACAGCGTGACGTACTGCCGCACCCGCCGCGCCAGCGTATGGCGGCCGACGACGGCCATGTCGGTGATCGACCACGCACGCGAGAGCGCTTCGCGTGAAACCCCACGCCCGATCAGCGCCGCTTTCACCTCGTGCGTGAGCAGGCTCTCCCAGGCGATCGCGCCGAGCCCGGCGCCGGTCATGACCGGGAAGAGCACGTCGACGTCCTCGCCGAGCGTCGCGAGGCCGGCCTGAAAGCCGCCGCTGCTGACGCCGATCAATCCGACGCGGTCGTAGTCGGGACGGACCAGTTGCACCAGCGCCCGGATCTCGGCGACCAGCTGGCGGAAGTTCGCGACCGTCCAGAAGACGTTCTGGCTGATGAAGTATTCACCGCTCCACGTTCCGCTGGGCGCGCGCTCGAGATGATACGGCACGGTCAGCAAGAGCACGTCGATTCCGTGGCCGGCGAGGGCGCGGCACCAGCCCTCCTCCAGCCGCCGGTCCGGGCGAGTCCAGCCCGGGACGAGAAGCGCGACCGCGCGCGCCGGCCGCGCCGCGCGAAACCAAACGACCGGCACGCGCGCATTCTCCGCGAAACGGCTCGCGATGGGCGAGTCGAACGTGAAAACGCGCCGCGCGCCGTCGGCTTCGCCTTCGACCAGACGGACCGTCAGCTTCCGGCCGTCGAGGAAGTCGCGGAAAAACTCGGCCGGACGGTCGAAATACTGCGCCGACCATTCGTAGAACGCGTCGATCGTCCAGACGCGGCCGTCGAACGGGTCCGGATCGAGCGTGATACGGCAGCCTCGTTTGGGGCTGGTCAGAGAGATCGCGCGTTCGAAGCCGCGAGCGAAGAGCTCGCGCGGATCCAACCTCATGCGCCGGCCGTCCAGACTTCGCCGGCCCCGGGCTTCCGGACGGCTTCGGTCTCGGCGTAGACCTCCTCGACCGTCATCCGCGAGTAGTCCTTCGCCGCACCCTCCTCGGTGAGGTACGCCCGCACCGCGTCGACGACGAAGCGGCGGAACTCACGCGAGTACTCCGGAACGTTGTTCGACTGTATCAGCCCGCCGATCAAGTCCGCCAGCAGCAGATACCGCACCGTGGCGATGCGCGCGACCGCGGTCGCGATGAACCGGTTCCAGGTGGTCTGAACGATGAAGCGCTGGCTCTGCAGCTCGACCTCGTCGTCGACCGCCGCGCGCACGAACCTCCGCTCGTCCTCGGAGATACCGTGCTCGTCGAAGAGCTGCTGCAGCGCCGACGGGCTGCGGACGCCCAGACCCGCGCAGGCGCGGCGCACAGCGGTGCGCCAACGTGGGCGGCGCAGCAGCTTGCGCTCGAGCAGAATCCCGACGACCTGCATCCCCACGGCGACGTCGGGAAAGAAACTCGCCTTCGCGAGCTCGTGCCCGAACTCGTCGACGCGCTCTTGCGTTTCGTGCTCGCCGACGTAGTCGAGGACCGCCGTTACGATAGGTTCACCGAGCTCCCACAATCCCGCGACGTCCGTTGCGACGATGCCCAGGCAGTCGTGCATCACCCAGTCGTAGCGCGCGGTGCCGGCGCGCACCCGCGGCACGAAGTCCTCCGCGAAGAAGCGCAGCGCCTGCGCGCAGTTCGCATGGTTCGCGTAGCACAGGTTGACCAGGAGCAGCGTTCCGAAGAACTGCGACGCCTCGCTGCCCGCCGCGACCAGCTCGGCGACGAGACTGCTCGTCGCCTCCCAGTCGCCGGCGAGCGGCGCCGTCAGCGTCGCCATCGCGACATAGCCGACGCCGCTCGTCACGCGGTAGCCGAGCATCTTCAGCACCATCGTCCGTAGCTCGGTACCGGGCGCGAATGCGCTCTGCCCAAGCTCACCGTTGTGCATCGCGACGCAGTACGGGAAGAACTCGAACAGGACGTCGCGCTGGCACATGCCGTCCTCCTCGACGAAGAAGCGGTCGTTGCCGGACTGCGAGCCGATCGCTTCGTTCCAGATCATCACGCCGGTACGCTCGAGCATCCGGTAGAGAAACTGGCGCACAGGCTCCATCGCGATTGCCAGGCCGTGCCGCGAGGTGAGCACGCCGATCAGCAGGCCGGCCTTGTCCTTGACGAAGTCGCGCAGCCGAATCATCTTCTCGGGCGCGCCGAACTGCGAGACGACCGCGGCTTGAGCGAACTGGACCAGGAACATCGAGCTCGCCTTGGCCCGTCGCACGTCGAAGACCATTGCGGGCGACAGGCGTGGGATCACCTCGGCGAGATGCTCCAACACCGCGGACACGCCGGGCCGCTCATTGCCGAAGTGCACGGAAAACACCTCGGCGAGCCGTTCGAGCGCCGCCGTCGCATCGGCCGCTCCGCAGGCGGCGACGAAGGCGCGGGTCGTTTCGGGCGATACGCCGGGCCAATAGTCGACGTAGGCACTCGCGAGCTCGCGCTGCAAGCGCGGCGTCCCGCGCCGCAACGACTGCTCGTAGAGCTTCTGCGGCGGCAAGACCTCGCGCACCGCGAAATCGGTCACGATGCGCCGTGCGACGTCGCGCACGATCGACGCGGGATGCTCCGCCATCCGCGACAGGAGCGGCACGACGTCGTCGTACTCGATGGCGTCATCGCCGGTGCGGGCGAGCTGCGCGTGCAGCCAGTGCTGCAGCGCACCGGCAAGGATCGGCGCCTGGAGCGAGCTCTCCACCAGCGCGGCGATGCGCTCCGTCAACTCGCCGAGCGCCCGCGCATCGTCGAGCACGTCGAAGTCGAGCTTGCCCAGGACGTCGGCGCGTTCGTACGCGAGCCCGAGCCGATACTGCGCGTACTGGTCGTGAAAGAAATGGACGGCGTGCCCTTCGTCGTCACCGCCGGCGGAATCACGTTCGGCGACGACGACCTCCTCGATCAGGTGCGTCTGCAGCAGCGCTTCGTATACCGAGAGACGGTCGTCGGCACCCTGCATCAGCTCGGCGAAGCTCACGCCCGAACCGCCGGCGGCGTCTTTGGCCAGGACGTCGATCGCGAGCGCGTCGCGAACGCCGTTCAACCGCTCGGGCGAGCGAAGCCGCTCGAGTAGCAGCTCGGTGAAGCGCTCGAG
This sequence comes from Vulcanimicrobiota bacterium, assembly GCA_003161435.1. Taxonomy (GTDB): domain Bacteria; phylum Vulcanimicrobiota; class Vulcanimicrobiia; order Vulcanimicrobiales; family Vulcanimicrobiaceae; genus Vulcanimicrobium; species Vulcanimicrobium pasteuri. The sequence continues at coordinate 212,160 of PMOS01000020.1, read as the reverse complement.
ACCGCGGCGCATCTCCGCCTGGAAGTACTTGCTGCGCGGATCGTCCGGCGAGACGAACTGCTGCGCGTCGCCGAGCTTGCGGCGCGTCAGCGCGTCGAAGAGCGCGAAGTAATCGATTTCGACCGGGACGCGCTTGGACGCGTACGTCTGGGCGATCAGCGCCATCATCAACGGCGTGCGGACGAGGGCTTTGACCCCGTTGCCGAGCTGCCGATAGGTAGCGGGGGTGAGCGCATAGGCGGTGCAATACCGCGCGTAGAGTTGCGCGCGCAGCTGCTCGTCGTCGAAGTCGGTCAGGACGATCGCGTCATCGGTGTAGAAGTTCGCGCCCGCGAGCGGTCGCCGCAGACGCGTCCGCTCCCGGTAGCGTGCCCAGGTTTCGCTGCGGCAACTCGCGACGACGCGCACGCCGCGCAACCGCTGGTTCTGCACGAACCCGACGACGCTTTCGAGCAGCGCCGCCGCGCCGCCCTCGCCGGTGTACTCGTTGACGGCGTCGATGAAGACGACGAACGATTTCCCCGCTTCACCCAAGAAGCGCTCGAACGACGCGAGCGACATCTTGTCGCGCCGCATCCCGCGCAGGATGAGATAGTCGAGCGTCTCGTCGAGCGCGGCGTAGCGCAGGTGCCGTCCATTGAGGAAGAGCGCGAAGTCGCCGGCGCGCAGGCGCTTGAGGTATGTGTCGCACAGAACGGTGGATTTGCCGAGCCCCGACGGTCCGACGAGCAGCATTCCGCCGGCCGGATCCTCGAAGAATGCGTCGACGAGCTGCGACTCCGGCGGCGGAACGAAGACCGCGTCGTCGTAGGTCGCCGCCTTGGTCGCGCTCACGTCCGGGAGCCGCTTGCCGCCGTTGTCGTAGCGTGCCGTGTCGAGCACGGTCGTGAGGTGCTCGCCGGAGGCGTCCCAAAACTTCGCGCGCAGCACGTCGGCGTCCCAGCCGGCCTCGTTGCCGCCGGCGCGAACGTCGGGGCAGAACGTCTTGGTGCGCTGGTCGAAGTCCTCGACCGCTTTGATCAGGCGGCGGATCTTCTCGCCGGGTGCGCGCTTCATGCTCGGGAAGGTCGTCTCCGACGCGAACTCCCGGAACAAGAGCTTGCTCTCGACGCGCAGCTCGGCGCGCAGGTAGAGGTCGAGCGCGAACAGGTTCCGCGGGCCGCTCGCGTTCTCGTCGATGAGCTCCGAGATGAGAAACGGCGTCAGGTCGAGGTAGTCTTTCGGTTGGAGCGGCGAGCCGGGGTCGGCGAGCGCTGCGCGGCGCAGCAGATACAACCGTTGGGCCGTGAAGCGTTCCGCCTCCGAACGAGGGACGGATTCGATCGCCGTGCGCGCGAGCCGCGGCCCGTCCGCGCCGTCGAACATCAAGAGGTCGGCGCCGCTGGTCGCGGCATCGGCCTGCAGCGTCACGGTGAAGCCGATCGCGTAGTCGCGGGAGATCTGCAACAGGCGGTCGACCAGGTCGAGGAAGGCGCGCGCGATGAGCGACTCCATCGGCCGCAGTGAGACGTTGGGACGCTTGTCCATGTAGCGGTGGGTCAAGTCGTTGCGAACGACCTGGAGCAGCAGCAGCTCGGCCTCGAAGCGGCGCGGGAACAGATCCTCGAACGAGCCGGCGCGCCGCAACAGCGGTGCGAAGACGAAACGGTCGTCGAGCGCGCCCGCCGCATCGAGCACGCGAAACACGTCGAGGAGCGCGGCGAGCAGATCCCGCTGATCTGCTTCGGTTTGCCGTCCCGCCTCCGCCGGGAGGTACCGTTTTGCGTACAGCACGAGCGCCTTGGCGAACGGCACCTGGGCGTGCTGCTGAATGGGTTCGCGCAAGCGGTTCGCGGCGCTCAGAAAGATGAACGGCGTGAACCGCAGGATCTGCAGCCAGCAGTCGTAGAGGTTGAGAAATGCGGCGCGCCAGTGCTCGCTGCCGCTCTCCTCGTCGTGCGCGCGCACCGCGGCGATGAACGACGCCCGATTTCGCGTCCACATGCGAAACTGCTCGGCGAACGGCGTGGGCATGAACTGCTGCACGTCGGCGTCGATGCGCTTGCGCGCGGTCAGGATCGCCGCGCTCGGAGCACGGCGCGACGACCCGAAGAGCTCCTGCAGCCGTTTTCCGACCGAACAGACCTCGCGGTCATCGGACGCGAGCAGCAGATCGAGGGCGGCCTGCGGGTTCACGGACCTGGCGACTTCGGATCGGCGCGGAGCCTCTCCTCGGCTGCTACGGCGCCGCGGCTACCACGTCGCTCGCGAGGCCGTCGCGCAGGAGCGCCGCCAGCGCCTCAGGCTCGGCGAGGAAGGCGTCGTGACCGTGCGTCGTCGGCAGATGGCGGTACTCGGCGTCCCAGCCGGCTTCGGCCCAACGCGCGGTGCATTCCCACACGTATTGGGGCGGATAGAGCTGATCGCCCTCGATGCCGACGAACGTCAGCGCCCGGCCGGACGCTCGCGACCGCGGATGAAGTATAAGAAGAAACCGTAGACCGAGTAGATCCCCATCGTCACGAAGGCGCGCATGACCAGCACCAGATAGAACGCGCGGTTCGCGCGCAGCGGCGGAAACAACGGCGCGGGCGGCGCTTCGACGCGCGCCGCAGTGGAGATCGTCCCCGGCGCCGGCACGAAGCTGAACAGCATGCTCGCCGCTAGCACTTGCGCGATGAACCCTTAGGCGGCAAAGAACGTACCGCGCTGCACGAGCGTACCGCTCACGACCGCGCCCACCCCGTGCGCAACGTTCACCATCAGCGACGCGACGGACCCCGTCGACGACCTCGGCTACGTCGGCGGTCGCTGCACGCCCGCGCGTGCGATGGTATCGCTCCAACGACATTGTATTGTCTTCCAGGTGAGTCGTCGCCCCCTCTGCTCAGCTAGAGGAGCGCGCCGAACCGTGTCAAATGCGTTTCGTGCCGGCGTGGTTGAACGGCGGCGTGAGGGGCGTGAATAATGTTCACATTTCTGCTGAGTTTGGTTTTGGCGGCTCAGTTTGTCATCGCACCCGGGGCGACGAGCACGGTGGGTCTAGGTGCCCAAGACGTCTCTCGAGGCGCGTCGGTCGTCCAGCAAACTCGCGTGATTGCACAATCGAGCGACCAGCAGGGTTGCGACTGGCAGTGCATGTTCGGTCGGATGCTCTCGTGGACGCTACACTACTGCCTGGAGAATCCCGATGACTGCGCGAAGATTTACAGATCGATAACGTCGCGGACACAATCGCGCAGCGGCATCGACCCCTCAGAGATCCGCCAGCTCATTGTAAGCTCGCCGTACATGACCGTGCGGTCGGATCTTCCGTGCGCGGGCCCGCAAACCGTCAAGGTTCAATACAAGAAGTACGGCTCGTTCGACTGCGTAGACCCGACGAAGTACATCTTTGCGAATCTGGGAGGTGCGTACGCGCTGTTCGTCGCCACCGTCGACAGTCAAGGGTCGGTGAACAATGCACAGGTCTACCAGTACAACGATGCGGCGGTAACCTTCCTCGGCACGGTGACGTACAGCAACCACCACGGCTTTACGCTCGTAACGGAGAATGGTCCGGGAGCAGTTGCCTCGTTCACCGACGACGACGGATCGAAGAAGCGCTGCTACATCGGTTGGAGTGGAAAGTACAGCATGGTCTGCGAGGTGGCGAACTCGGACTAACGAGCGAGATCGAACCGGGGTTCGATGCGGGCGGGAGACAGAGGCCGAACATCGAGGAAAGCCGCCTCGCGAACCCCATCCGTCTCATGGCAGATCGCGGAATGAAACGCGAGTTGGACCCGCCCGCCGCGCGGACCGAACAGCTCTTGCAGCCGCGCTCGACCGAGCACACCTCGCGGTCGTCGGAGGCGATCAGCAGCTCGAGCGCGGCTTTCAGGTCCAACCTGCTACCGTGCGCAGCGCCTGGCCATGGGGACCGGGCGACTTCGAATCGGCGGAGAGGCTATCCTCGGCTCAGCGCGACAGCGCTCTCGAGGCCGTCGCGCAGCAGCGACGCGAGCGCCTTCGGCTCCGCCAGGAAGGCGTCGTGACCGTGGGTGGTCGGCAGATGCCGGTACTCCGCGTCCCAGCCCGCCTCGGCCCAACGCGCGGTGCATTCCCATACGTACTGGGGCGGATACAGTTGATCTCCCTCGATGCCGACGAACGTCAGCCGGGCGCCCCCGGCCGGCCGCTCATGCCCGCGCATGTCGAACAAGTCCATAGCACGCGTCAACACGCGATACGTGTTCGCGTCGAAGCGGTCGACGAAGACGTCGCCTTGATGCGCAAGGTATCCCTCGACGTCGAAGCGGTCGTCGATCCGGCGCGCCGGATCGCCGCCCGCGCGGTCGGGCCGATTGCCGAAGCGATGTTCGAACAGGTCTTCGCTCTTGTAGGTCAAGGTCGCGATCGCGCGCGCGAGCCGCAGACCGTCGACGGGCGGCTCGTCGTACCAGCCGTCCTGAAACTTGGGGTCGAGCCGGATCGCTTCGCGCGCGACGAAGTTCTGCGCGATCCCTTGCGCGCGCAGATGATCGTACGTGCCGACCACGATGGCGTGATCGACCGCGTCGTCGTAACCGCGCGCCCACTGCATCGCCTGCTGTCCGCCCAGCGACCCGCCGATCGTGACCGCGACCCGCGGGATCCCGAGCGCCCGCAAGGCGCGCCGCTGCGCTTCGACCATGTCGGCGACGGTCACCACCGGGAACCGCGGCCCCCAGCGCCGGCCGTCGGGCGCCGGCGACGAGGGGCCGGTCGAACCGTAGCAGCCGCCGAGCACGTTCGCGCTGACGATGCACCAGCGCTCCGGATCGAACAGCGCCTCCGCGCCGACGAGCCCGTCCCACCACTCGACGACGCGGGACGAGCCGGTCAGCGCATGGGCGGCGTAGACGACGTTCGAGCCGTCGGCCAGCGGCGCGCAGCCGTAGCGCGTGACGCGCTGGACGACGTTCGGGATCGTCGCGCCGGAGCTCAGCTCCAGCGCCCCGATCTCGACGTCATCCTCCGCGGTTGTCACGCGCCTTCAAGCGCCTGCGTCAGATCGGCGAGGATGTCGTCGATCGACTCGATCCCGACCGACAGGCGCACCGCGTCGTCGCTCACGCCGCTCGCGATCTGATCGGCGGGCGTGAGCTGCTGGTGCGTGGTCGATGCCGGATGGATCACCAGCGACTTCGCGTCTCCGACGTTGGCGAGCAGCGAGAACAGCTGCAGCCGGTCGATCAGCGCACGCGCCGCGTCGGCGCCGCCCTTCACGCCGAAGGTCAGGATCGCGCTCGCGCCTTTGGGCAGGTACCGCTGCGCGTTGGCGTAGGCGGGATCGCCCGGCAGACCGGGATAACGCACCCACAGCACCTTGGGGTGATCGCGCAAGAACTCCGCGACGCGCAGCGCGTTCGAACTGTGGCGCTCGATTCGCAGCCCGAGCGTCTCGAGCCCCTGGAGCAGCAAGAACGCGTTGAATGGTGAGAGCGCCGCGCCGATGTCGCGCAACAGCTGCACGCGCGCCTTGATGATGTACGCCAGTGGGCCGACGGCGTCGACGTATACCACGCCGTGATACGACGGGTCCGGCTCGGTGAAGTCCGGGAATCGTCCCGACGCCTTCCAGTCGAACTTTCCGGAGTCGACGATCGCGCCGCCGATCGTGGTTCCGTGGCCACCGATGAACTTCGTCGCGGAGTGGACGACGACGTCGGCGCCGTATTCGATCGGCCGCAGCAAGTACGGCGTCGCCAGCGTGTTGTCGACGATCAGCGGCACGCCCGCGTCATGCGCCACCTTCGCCACCGCCTCGACGTCGAGCACGTCGAGCTTGGGGTTGCCCAGCGTCTCGGCGAAGACGGCTTTGGTGTTCGGCCGGATCGCTTTGCGAAACGCCTCGGGATCGGCGGCGTCGACGAGCGTGACCTCGATCCCGAAACGCGGCAGCGTGTGCACGAACGCGTTGTACGTCCCGCCGTAGAGCGACGCCGAGCTGACGATGTGATCGCCGGCGCGGGCGAGGTTCAACAGGGAGTAGATGACCGCCGCCTGTCCGCTCGCAACGGCCAACGCGCCGACGCCACCCTCGAGCGCGGCCAACCGCTGCTCGAACACGTCGGTCGTCGGGTTCATGATGCGGGTATAGATGTTGCCGAACTCTTGCAGGGCGAACAAGCGCGCCGCGTGCGAGGTGTCGTCGAACGTGTACGACGTCGTCTGGTAAATAGGAACGGCACGCGACTTGGTCGTCGGGTCGCCGCCGTGTCCGCCGTGCAACGCGACGGTTTCGAAACCGGGCGTAGTGGCGGGGTCGAGGGTGCTGCTCATCGTGGGTCTCCTTCACGAATGCGTCGAGCGCATAGGGGTTTCGAAAACGCGGGGAAACGAAACGGCCCCCGCCGAGAGGCGAGGGCCGCTGTAGCTTGTCGTACGCCGATCAGGGCAACGACGATCTACACCGACCCTCGCGGGTGGCACACATCGCCATAATCGCCATCGAACGGGCGTCCATGTCCGGGACCGTAGCAGAATGGGGGCGGCTCCGTCAAGGACAGGGCCCGCAGCGGGTGGGCAGGAGCGCCGAAACGGGCCCTCAAGTAGCGATATATGCGATCGAAGATAACGGAGGGCGTCACCGGAATGAATCGCGCGAACCTCTTGCGCTGCGCGGCGCTCCTCGCTGCATTCGGCCTCACCACGGCCCCGCTGCGTGCAGCCGACAAGCCCGTAGTGACCGTCTTCGCCGCAGCCTCGCTCAAGGAGGCGTTCGACGCAGCCGGCGTCGCGTTCACCAAGGCGACCGGCTATCCGGTGCGCTTCTCGTACGGCGGCTCCGACACATTGGTGGCGCAGTTGCTCCAAGGTGCGCCGGCGGACGTGTTCGCGTCGGCGAACCAACAGCAGATGCAGCGCGCGATCGACGGCGGCGCGGTCCCGTCGGCACGTATCTTCGCGCGCAACCGGCTGGTCGTCATCGTCCCCGCGAACGATACGACCGTCGCGACGGTCGCCGACCTGGGAAAGAAGGGCGCGAAAGTCGTCCTCGCCGCGCCGTCGGTCCCGGTCGGCAACTACGCGCGCCAGACGTTCACCAACCTCGCCAAGGGCCCGAGGTTCGGCGCCGACTTCGCCGCGCGCGTGCAGGCCAACGTCGTGAGCGAGGAAACCGACGTCAAAGCGGTTGCGACGAAGATCTCGCTGGGCGAAGGCGACGCGGGCGTCGTCTACGCAACCGACGTAACGCCGTCGATCGCCCCGAAGGTGCGCACGTTCCCCTTCCCGGCCGGTGCGGCGCCGGATGCGATCTATCCGATCGGCGTGACGAAGAACGCGCCCAACGGTGACGGCGGGCGCGCCTTCCTGGAGTTCATCACCTCGCCGGCCGGGCAAGCCTTCCTCAGAGCACGCGGCTTCGAAGAGTGAAGCTGCGAACGACGTCGTGGAGTCGGCTTCCGCGCGTGTTGCTGGTGCTCGATGCCAAGACCGGCCCGTTCCGCATCGTCGTCGCCGGCGAGAAACACGAGGCCCGCTGGGTCCGTCAAGTCACCGAGATCGACGTCGAGAACGCGCCGTAGCGCGGTTATTTGCCGATCAGCACTTCGGTCGATTTGATGATGACCGTGACCTCGTCGCCTTCGGCGAGAGCAAGCCGCTCGACCGAGCTTTTCGTGATCGCGGCGAGCACGGTCGGCGGCACGTCGAGCTGGACCTCGACCTCGGCCATGATGTTGCCCTTGCGCACCGCCGTGACACGCCCGCGAAATTGATTACGTGCGCTGATTTCCATCCGGCGTGATTCGGTCGGAGGTCATCGGATCGCCTGTTCGTGCCGGCTTCGTCCCGAACAAAGACGGCCCGTGAACGGAGGGGTTCACGGGCCGTCTTCGCGCTAGGGACGTTTGGTGGTATTTGCCCGCTAGGGGCCGGTGACCGTGACGATATTGCTGAGCATCGTTACCGCGCCGGTTCGGGCCAACGCTCTTCCGCTTATCCTCGCGCCGGTGCCGATCGAGATCGAGGCCTGCGCAAGCATTGTGCCGCTGAAAACCGACGCCGTGTTGAGCGTTGCCGAGCTGCCGACCTGCCAGAAGATGTTGCACGCATTCGCGCGGTTGATCAGCGTGACGCTGCTGTTGACCGACGTCGTTAGCGTCGACGCCATCTGGAAGATGAACACGCTGTTCGGATTGTTCTGACCGTCGAGCGTGACGTTCCCGGTGATCGCCAGCGAAACGGGCGCGCGGTACGTTCCAGGCGCGATGACCAACCCGCCGATGTCCGCAGGAACGGCAGCGTGCGCACGTCCGGCCGCGTTGTTGTACGCAACCGTCAGGTCGAGCTGCGCCTGCGCGGCGGTTGGATCGCCGGCGTGTATCGTGCCACCGGTGACGGTGCCTGTTCCCGGCCCGAAGCCGGTGACGGCGGTACCCGGACTTACGCCGAGATTACCGGTCACGATCGTCGGACCCGCATTCGTCACCGTCGACGCTGCGAGCACCGCGAAGGTGGAATCCGAGCCGAGCGGGACGCCCTGTCCCGAGATCGCATTCTGAGCGCAGGTTAGCGCGACGATCGGCGTCGCCGTCGGAACCGGCGTCGGAGTCGGCGTTGGCGTTGGCGTCGGCGTCGGCGTCGGCCGCGGAGTCGCAGTCGGGACGGGAGTCGGTACCGGCGTCGGAACCGGCGTCGTGCCGGGCGCGGGAGTCGGCGACGGGGTCGCTGTCGGGACCGGCGTCGTTCCGGGCGCCGGGGTCGGCGTCGGCGTGGGCGGCGGTGCCGTGTGGAAAGCAGGGACGGTACAATTGCCGCAGCCGCCACTGCTGCAGCCGGCCATCAGCGCGATGGCCACCGACGCGATGAGCCGCCGGGCTTGGAAGAACCGCGGGATCTTGCGCATGTCTGTGGTCCTCCCGACCTTAGAGCTTCACGCCGAGGCCGAGGTACGGACCGTCATGCGTCTGACCGATCGGTGCGTTCCGTTTCGCTCCGTAGCGATCGCCGCTTATGCCGCCGTGGAGATACAACGGTGAGTGCTTGAAGACAAGCATCAGGCCGACGTCGTACTTCAAGATCTGATACTGCTGTTGGTACGTCTTGCCGGCATTGATGCTCGACGGATCGTTCACCGTGTAGTTGCCGCTCGCGGTCGGATAGTAGAATGCGGAACCGTAGAAGTTGACGCCAGGGCGCAGATCCGGCAGCTTCTCGATGCCTACGCCGGCGCCGTTGAGTTGCGGATACCCGTAGTTGTTGGCGGTGTGGAGATAGCCGACGCCGAGGTAAATCCGCGGGGCGGCGATCTGATACTCCAAGCGCGCGTCGAGAGTGCTCTGCCGGGCCAGGAAGACCGACGTGAACGCGACGCCGCCGTCAATCGTTGCAAACTGCGTGTAGTGATTGCCGATCCCGTCGGTGAGGTTGTCGCTCGTCACGTACACGTCTTGGCGGTAATCGAGCTTGACCGCGAACGGCGAGTGCTTGAACGCGTAACCGGCGCTGATGACGTACGATTCGGGGCAGAACTCGCCGGCCGAAAACTCGTTGTAGTTGTGAGGCGCCGCGAAGCCCGCTTGAATGAAGCCGTTATAGGTGATCGGCTCGGGTGTCGGCGTGGGCGCGGGTGGCACGAGCGGCACGATGGTCGGCGCGGCCGTCGGCGGCGGCAGCGGCACCGGCTGCTCCGTCGGCGGCGGCGGTGGGACGGCCGGATTGTAGCGAACGACGACCAGGCGCCGGTCGTGGAGCCACAACACGTAGGCGCCGAGTGCCTCGGAGATGACGCGGACCGGGACGAGCACGACACCTTGGTAGACCATCGGTGGAACGTCGAGCGGCCGCGTCTCGCCGTTGACGACGACCTCGGCCCGCCCTAACGTGACGGAGACGCTGGCCCCGTCTTTGGTCGCGACGATGGTCTTGCCGTCGCCCGAAACGGAAACGGCGGCGCCCATCTGCTCGAACATGCTGCGCAGCGGGATGTAGATACGTCCATTTTTGACCAGTGCGGCCAATACGCGCGACCGCTTGAGAATGTCGGGCTTCGCGTAGACGGTGTGATCGTTGTAGATGATCGGAATCTCGCCGGACGGCGGGCTTCCGAACGCGGCACCGCCTGGCGGCGGGGCTGCATCGGCAGCGGAGCCCCACAAATACAGCGCGAACACGAGGAGCGACGCCGCGGCTAAGCGCGGCAAGTTACAGCCCTACCCGCTACGGGGCGACCGAGCCATGCTTTCATAGAAACAACATGCTAGCGTAGGCGTTTACTGTTCGTCTGCTCACAATTGCTCGCACACAGAGAAGCTCACGGCTCGGAGCCGTCCGAGCTTCAAGATCCAAAAAAATGGGAAATCCGAGCGCATGGCCAGACCGACCTGGAAACCCCACGAGAAACACGGTGAGCTCACCGAGCGCGGCGACTTGCCCGACAGCGTCTTCGCGTATCCGAAGGAGCGCAAAGAGCCCATGACCGACGCGTCGCACGTTCGCAACGCCGTCGCGCGCTTCGACCAGGTTCGCGACGTCTCCGATGCGGAGCGCGACCTCGCGTTCGCCAACATCAAGAAGGCCGCGAAACACTACGGCGTCGACCTTTCCGAAACCGGCTGGAACGAGCTCGGGCGGCAACCGCGCACGCGCCGAACCGCCGCACAACGAAAGAAATCCGCCGCCAAGGGCGCAGCGACGCGCAAGAAACGCGCCACGGGCAAGGGTTCGACCCCGGCCCGCAAGCGCGGGGCCAAGCGCGCCGCCGCCACCCGCAAGAAAGCCCCTGCTAGCAAGAAGGCCACGACGCGCAAGAAGGCGACGACACGCAAGAAGGCCACGACACGCAAGAAGACGACGCGCAAGAAGGGCTCTTCGACCTACTAGTTGCTAAGTGCAACCAAGTAGTTGTATGATCGAACCATCATGGCACGACCGAAGGCTGAGCCGGGTGACGACGCGGCGGCAGCGTTCCAGGAGAACATGCTGCACCTCGTGCGCTCGCTCGGCCTCCACAAGCCCGACGAGACGCCGTGCGGCCATCCGATATCGGTCGGCGAGGCCCACGCGCTCCTCGAGATAGCTCGGGAACCCGGCATCTCGCAGAACGGCCTCGTAGGCCGCCTGAGGCTCGAGAAAAGCACCGTGTCACGACTCGCCACGATGCTGGAAACGCGTGGTTGGGTTCGCCGTCTCCGCGACCAGGTCGACGGGCGCGTCGTGCGTCTCCATCTGACGCAGCGCGGCATCAAAGCCAACTCGGAGATCGCAGCGTCCCGTCGCGCGAAGTTCGAACGTATCTTCACGGCTGTCCCGGCTGCGCATCGCCGGTCGGTCGCCGACGCACTCTCGCTTCTTCTGGAGGCCACGCGTTGACGTGTAGGTTTGCCGCCGCGGTGTTCCTGGCCGGCCTCACGGCGACGATGTCGGTGTCGATCGCCGGCGAGACCCCGAGACAAACGCAGGTCGAACGAAATGGCGCGAACGTGATGCCGTTCAGCATGGCCGCGACAATGCACCATTTTACTCCGACACCGACCGGCGGGGCACAGGCCGTACTCGTGCACGGCGGCGACCGGCGTCAGGTCGCGCTGGTACGCGGACACTTGCGCAAGGAGGCAGCCGCGTTCGCCAAAGGTGATTTCTCCGACCCGGCATCGATCCATGGCGCCGACATGCCGGGGCTACGAGCGATGCGTGCGGGTTCGGCGCGGATCGCGGTTCGTTACGACGACGTGCAAAACGGGGCCACCATCACGTATTCGACCCGAGACCAAGCGCTGGTGTCCGCGGTTCACGCCTGGTTCAAGGCCCAGGTCGACGACCACGGCGCACATGCGACGATGAAGATGTGACGCGTGCGCGGAGGTCCGCTCACAGGGTCACGTGCGATTCGGCGACGAGTGCTTGCAGATACAGGTCGCGCGTGGTACCGATTTCCGCGAGCGACCCTTCGTGCACGACCCGTCCTTGCCGCAGGACGACCGTGCTCGCGCAGAGCGCAGTCGCATCGGCCAGCGATGCGGTGACGAGGACGACATCGCAGCGCGTTCGTTCGACGTAGGATCGCAGCAGCGAGCGGAGCTGCGGACGCGCGTCCGCGTCGATGTTCGCGAACGGCTCGTCCAGGAACATGGCCTGCGGTTCGACAGCCAGCGCTCGCGCGATAGCCAGCCGCTGGCGTTCGCCCGTCGACAGGGATCGCGCGTCGGCGCCGGAGCACTCGGCGAGGCCGACATCGTCCAAGGCGTGTCGTGCTCGCATCTGCGCATCGGCGAGCGACACTCGCAACACCGCGGACACGATCGTGGTGACGTTCCACAGCGCGCTGCCGCGCAGGACTGCCGGCCGGGCAAACACGGCCGCGCTGCGCGCCGGCTTCGCGACCGAACCATCGTGACCGATGAGACCCTGCAGAGCATACAGCAGGGTCGTTTTCCCCGCCCCGTTCGGACCGAGCACCGCGGTACCCGAGGCGTCGGCGCGGAAGGCCGGTACGTCGAGGACGAATCGGCCGCGTCGCGCGACGAGGCCGCCGGCCGTTACGCCCATCGGCGTTGCAGCGTCAACGCGACGCCGGCGGCGACCGCCATGATGCCGAGCAGGACGGCGACATAGGAGAACGCCTCGCCGAATTCTGCCTTGCCGACGGCGAGCATCGTCGCGGTCGTCAGTACACGCGTCTGTCCTTCGATGTTGCCGCCGGTCATCTGCGCGGCACCGACCTCGGCCACCGCGCGTCCGAAGCCGGCCAGGATCGCGGCCGCGAAGCCCGGCGCGACCTCGCGCGCGATCAAGAAGAAGCGCGCACGGCGCGGGACGTTCAACGCTGCCAACTGCATCGGCAGCGTATCGTCCGACGTGCGCAGCGAGATCACGGCGAGCGTTCCGATAAGCGGTACGACGATGATCGTCTGCGCGATCGCCATCGCCGCCGGTGTGTACAAGAGATCGATCCAGCCGAACGGACCGCTCCGCCAGAACATGAACGCGACGGCCAACCCGACGGCGACCGGCGGTAGCCCGAGGCCCGCGCCGAAGAGCGCCAGCAGAACGCTCCGTCCGGCGGACCGGCCATGGACGATCCACAGCGCCGCGGGGATCGCGACGGCCGCGGCGAGCAGCGTCGCGACAACGGAAACCGCGACGGAAAGGGCCGCGATCTCCAGCACCTATTCGGCCTTGCCCGCGTCCGGCGTGAACAGAGGACGACCGAACTTCTCCTGCCCGTAGGTCGCGATGATGTGTTGGCCGTCGACCGACGTCACGAATCGAGCGAAAGCCTCCCCACCCGCCTCGTTCGACACGTGATTCGGAAGCGGCTTGACGACGATGACATGATAGACGTTCCGCAGATCCTTGGCATCCTCGACGAGCGGGACGAGCGAGAGCGTCGCGCGCTGGGAAAGAAACGTTCCGTCGTCGGTCAGCGTGTAGGCCGCCTTCTGGGACGCGACGTGCAGCGTATCCGCCATGCCGCTTCCGGTCTTGAGGTACCACGGCCCGGCGGCGACCGCTCCCGCGGCTTTCCACAGCGCGAGCTCCTTGATGTTCGTTCCGGAATCGTCGCCGCGAGAGACGAACGGCGCTTGGGCGCGGGCGATCGCGCCGAACGCGATCTGCGCCGTGACGGATCCACGCACGTGAGCTGGGTCGGCAGCCGGACCGACCACGATGAACGCGTTGTGCATCACGAGCGCGCGAGAGAGGCCGCGACCTTTGGCCATGTACGCTTCCTCGGCGCCGGCGGCGTGAACGAGCAAGACGTCGGCATCGCCGCGTTCGCCCATCGCGAGTGCGGCGCCGGTTCCCACGGCGATCGTCTTGACCTGCAGGCCCGATGCCTTCTCGAACGCCGGCACCAGCACGTCGAGCAAGCCGGTGTCCTGCGTGCTCGTCGTCGTGGCGAGTATGACCGAAGGCTCGGCGGCGGAGAGCATGAGTGGGCCGACAAGCCCGAAGCAAAGCGCCGCCAAAAGGACGCGGGGTCGCAGGTCGTTTCGCATCCCGCCCCGTTCTCCGTCGCGGCAACTCGACCCCAGCGTCGTCGCAACGGGGAGCGACCGTCGTGGCCGTGGTATTTGAGCGCGGTGCGGCGAGATGGGCGGAGCCGGCGATGAAGACACGAGGCGCAGTGTTGCGCGATGCGCCGGTTGATGGGCCGTACGCGCGAAGCCGGCCGCTGGAAGTCGTGGAGCTCGAGCTGCTGCCGCCGCAGTTCGGCGAGGTGCTCGTGCGTGTCACGACGGCGGGGCTCTGCCATTCCGACCTCTCGCATATCGACGGCACGCTGCGCAAGCCGTTTCCGCTGGTCCTCGGCCACGAAGCGGCGGGGATCGTAGAAGCGGTTGGGCCCGGCGTTCGCGAGCTGCGTGAAGGCGACCGCGTCGTGTTCGCGTTCGTTCCCGCGTGCGGGCATTGCACGCCGTGTCTGACCGGACACTCCGCGCGCTGCGTCCAGGGACTCGCTGCCAACGCCGCCGGCGAGCTGCTGCACGGCGGAACGCGCTTTCGGCTCGAAGGCGCTCCGGCGTATCACCATCTCGGCGTGAGCGCGTTCTGCGAACGCGTGGTGTGCGCGCAAGAGTCCGTCGTACGGCTACCGCCCGATACGCCGCTCGAGATCGCGTCGTTCTTCGGCTGCGCCGCACTGACGGGGCTCGGCGCCGTGTTCAACGCCGCGCGCGTGACGCCGGGATCGAGCGTCGCGATCTTCGGCGCGGGCGGCGTCGGGCTAATGGCGCTGCTCGGCGCGCTGGCCGCCGGCGCGACGGAGACGATCGTCGTCGATCCGATCGCCTCGAAGCGGGCTCTCGCGCTCGAGCTCGGTGCGAGCGCAGCCCTCGATCCGGCCGGTGACGTCGTCGCGCAGATCGCCGAGGCCGCCGGCGGGCCAGGCGTCGAGTACGCGATCGAAGCCGCCGGCAGCGCGGCGGCCTTCACCTCGGCGATCGCCGCAACGGCGCCCGGCGGAACAGCGGTTGCGGTCGGCTTGTCGCGCACGGGCGCGACGGTTGACCTGCCGTACGGCCCGCTCGTCGTCGGCGAGAAGACCGTTCGAGGCTCGTTCATGGGCTCGTCGGTCGCGCGACGCGACATTCCGCGCTACATCGGGCTATGGCGCGCGGGGCGCCTACCGGTCGAACGGCTCGTCAGCGGCTCGGTCTCGCTCGACGAGCTGAACCCGGCATTCGACCGGCTCGCGAGCGGCGAGGCCGTCCGCACCATCTGCCGGATCTGAGCCCGGCGCACAGGAGAGCGGTCCATCGCGGTGCGAAGGCTGTGCTGCACGACATCATTGGAAGGAACGACATGAACTTGCAGGTCGCGACGCAGCGGTGGTTGCGCTACGAGCACGGCGGCGAAACCGCGTTCGGGACCCTCGACGGCGACACGATCGACCGTTTCGACGGTGACATGTTCGGCCGGCCGACACCCACCGGCGACGTGATCGCGCTGGCCGACGTCACCTTGCTGCCGCCGACGCAGCCCACCAAGATGATCGGGCTCTGGAACAACTTCGCCGCTTTGGGCGCGAAGCTCAACCTGAGCGTTCCCCCCGAGCCGCTGTACTTCATCAAAGGAAGCAACGCGTTCATCGCCGGCGGCGAGACGATCCGCAAGCCGCCGTTCTACGACGGGCGCGTCCTGTTCGAGGCCGAGCTCGGGATCGTCATCGGGAAGCGCTGCACCGGCATCGACGAAGCCGAAGCGAGCGACTACATCTTCGGGTACACGTGCGTCAACGACGTCACCGCTTTCGACGTCCTCAATGCCGACGCGTCGTTCGCGCAGTGGACGCGCGCCAAGAGCTTCGATACGTTTGGCGTATTCGGCCCGGTCATCGCGACCGGGCTGGACCCCGACACGCTCACCATCCGCGGAATCCTCGACGGCGAGGAGCGCCAGAACTATCCGGCCAGCGACATGCTGATGAAACCGGCGCGACTCGTCGCCGCGATCTCGCGCGACATGACGCTGCTGCCCGGCGACGTGATCGCGTGCGGAACATCGATCGGCGCGGGTAAGATGAAGCCCGGCAGCACGATCGAGATCGCGATCGACGGCATCGGCACACTGCGCAACCGCTTCGAGTAGGACGGAACCGTGAACATCTGTATCGTCGGCGCCGGCGCGATCGGCGGGATGCTCGGCGCGCGCTTGGCGCTCGCCGGCGAAAGCGTCACGTTCATCGAGAAGAACCGCGAGCATGCGGACGCGATCCGCAACAACGGATTGCGCGTCGAGAGCGACGCCGAGGCGATCGTCGCCAAGAACGTCACCGTCACCGACAGCTTTGCTGAAGCCGGCGAGCAAGATCTGGTCATTATCGCCGTCAAGGCGCACCAGATCCCCCTCCTGCTGCCGGATCTGCGCGCCCTCTTCGGACCCAAGACAATGGTGATGACCGTTCAGAACGGCGTGCCATGGTGGTACTTCTACGGGAACGGCGGTCCGTACGAAGGCCGCACGATCGCCGCGGTCGACCCCGACGGTTTCATCGACAAGCACATCGAACGCGAACGGATCGTCGGCTGCATCGTCTATCCGGCCGGCGAGGTCATCGCGCCGGGTGTCGTGCACGTCGTCGAAGGCAATCGCTTCTCCGTGGGTGAGCTCGACGGTTCGAAGAGCGAGCGGATCGAAGCACTCGCGCAAATGTTGATCCGCGCCGGTTTCAAGTCGTTCGTGCTCGAGGACATCCGCGCGGAGATCTGGCTCAAGCTGTGGGGGAACCTCTCCTTCAACCCGATCAGCGCGCTCACGCACGCGACCCTGGCCGGCATCTGCCGGAATCCGCAGAGCCGCGAGCTGGCCGCCGCCATGATGTCGGAGGCACAGCAGATCGGGGAGAAGTTGGGGATCCAGTTTCGCCACACGATCGAGAAGCGAATCGCGGGCGCCGAAGCGGTGGGCGAGCACAAGACGTCGATGTTGCAGGACGTCGAGGCCGGCCGGCCGCTCGAGATCGACGCGCTCGTCGGCGCCGTCGTCGAGCTCGGCAAGCTTACCGAGACGCCGACGCCGCACATCGACGCGGTCTACGCCTGCGTGCGCCTTCTCAACGACTCACTCTCGTCTCGCTGAGTCGCCTGCGCCGCCCGGCTCAGCCTGACGGCGAAGGGGTGAAGCGTTGGATGAAGTCGCCGCTGCCGTCGCGTTTTCCCCAAACGCCGAAGACTGCGTGCGTCGCCGGGTCGATTGCGTTCGTGTGGATTCCGGCGTCGACCGGGGTCACGTCGAGCTGTCTGGGTGCCGCACCGGCGCTGAGTTGGAAGCGCGTGATTCCGCCGCCGCCCGCGCAGGCGATGACGTGTTGTTTCGCATCGAGATCGCACTGGTCGAAGCCGCCGACGGCGAGCTGCCCGAGCTTCGTCCCGGCGGCCGCGTAGGCGCTCATCACGCCTCCGCCCGCGATCACGATCTGATCGAGCGCGGCATCATATACCAAAGGATGGTTGTGCTTGATCTCCGGCGTCGCGATCGTGCGCGTCACGGTCAGCGCGGCGCCGTCGATCACGGCGATCTCGGACAGGTCGTCGATGTTCTGGTAAACCTCGTGCGTTTTGGGATTCACCGCGAGATATTCAGGCTTGTGACCGGGTACGGTGATCGTCTTGAGCAGCTTGAACGACGCCGCGTCGACGACGTAGACATGCGTGCCGTCGTCCTCGTCGGCGTAGATGTGCCCGTTGCCGGGATCGAAAGCAATCGCGTCCACCGTGCCGCCGACGGCGGCCGTGCGCAGCACCTTCATCGCCACCGGATCGACCTCGCTCACGGTGTCGTTTTCGCCGTCGCCGGTGTAAACGTGGCCGCTGGCCGGATCGACGGCCACGCCGTGCATCGGGCCAACGCGCACCTGCCCGAGTACCTTGCCCGAGTCGGCGTCAGCGATCAACAGGGCACGCGACCCGGTGTGCGCGGCATAGACGCGCCGCCGCTGCGCGTCGACGGTCACGTAGTCGAAACCGGAAAAGACGGGGACCGCCTGGGGCGGCGCCGACGGAACGAGCACTAGGTCGCCTCCTGATCGAGATCGTGGAAAGTGCGCTTGGGCGCGACCTCTTCGCGGTCGAGGTCGTCGAGGTAGTAGTAGACGATCTTGCGGTCGTCAAAGCCGACCTTCGCCAGCTCGCGGCCGCCGATCTCGACGACCTCGTGAATGTGGCCCGCCTGCCCGGCGTAGCGATAGTTGACCTCGGTGTAGTCCGGATCGTCGGGTTTCGGGCGGGGGACCACCTTCGTTCCGCGCAGCGGGGTATTGTGACGGTGTTCGCTCAAGGTAGGCCTCTCGTGTCCATGTCTACGCCTTTCTGCGGAGGTCCGGGATGATCATCGAGTATCGCGGCAAGCGCCCCAAGGTCGCGGCGAGCGCGTTCGTCGCACCGACGGCCGTCCTGATCGGTGACGTCGAGGTCGGCGAGGAAGCGTCGATCTGGTTCGGCACGGTGATCCGCGGCGACAACGGCCCGATTCGCATCGGCGCGCGGTCGAACGTCCAGGACAACTCGGTGCTGCACGTGAGCGAGAACTGCGAAACCGTGCTCGAAGACGATGTGACGGTGGGGCACTGCGCGATCCTCGAAGACTGCCGCATCGCACGCGGGGCGCTGGTCGGTTCGAACGCGGTCGTCCTCAACGGCGCGCACGTCGGCGAGCAGAGCTTGGTCGCGGCCGGCTCCGTAGTCGTCGCCAACGCGCAGATCCCGCCGCGCGTCGTCGTCGCGGGTTCACCCGCGGTGGTCAAGAAGCAGCTCGAGGGTGCCTCGCTGGGCTGGGTCGAGCACCCCGGACCCGAGTACGTCGCCTTATCGCGCTCCTACTTGCGTCAGGGGATCGGCGATCCCGAGATGCACGAGATAGCGGAGACGCGCGTCGCTCCCTAAGCTACTGCCGGGGCTTCTCGTCACCGTCGCGATCGCGGCGGTCGCGGAGGGCTGCGCGCAACTCGTCCCGCTCGTCGGCGCGCCCGTGTTCGCGCTATTGCTGGGCGTCGGGATCCGCGCCGTCACCGCGCTGCCCGAGCCGTGTGCCGCCGGTATCGCGTTCTCGAGCCGGACCGTCCTGCAGGCGGCGATCGTCGTCTCGGGCTTCGGCCTCTCGCTGGCCGTCGTGGTGCGGACGGGATTGTCTACGCTGCCGGTCACGCTCGGCACGATCGCGGTTGCGCTGATCGCCGCGCCGGTGGTCGGCCGGATGCTCGGGGTGCAGAGCCCCCTGCGCACGCTGATCGGTGTCGGGACCGCGATCTGCGGGGCCTCGGCGATCGCCGCCGTCTCATCGGTCCTCGAGCCCGACGAGGCCGAGATCGCGCTGGCCATCGCTACGGTCTTCTTCTACAACATCGTCGCGGTGCTGGTGTTCCCCCCGATCGGCCACCTACTCGGCCTGAGCCAGGAAGCGTTCGGGCTGTGGGCCGGCACGGCGATCAACGACACGTCGTCGGTCGTTGCCGCCGGCTACATCTATGGGCGGGACGCCGGCGACCACGCCACGATCGTGAAGCTGACCCGGGCCAGCCTCATCCTGCCGATCGTCGCGGTCATCGCGATTCGGCGCGCCCACGCAGCGCGAGCCGCGGGCTCACGCGTGCCGTGGCGGCGGATCGTGCCTTGGTTCGTGCTGTGGTTCCTGGCCGCCGCGCTGGTGAACAGCACGGGCGTCGTACCGCCGACCTGGCACGACGGGATCACGCGGACCGCGATCTTCCTGATCAGCGTCGCGCTGGCGGGGATTGGGGCCCAGACCCAGCTGCCCCGAGTCCTGCGCGCCGGGCCGCGGCCGTTGGCGCTGGGGTTCGTGCTCTGGGTCGCGGTCGCGCTCTCGTCGCTCGCGATCCAGCGAGCGACGGGGTTGTAGCGATAGCTCATGCTGGGCGGGGTTGACCGAGATTTTACGCTTGCTTTCCCGAGGGCGTTAGGGCATTAGCCCCATTGGGAACAGGGACCATGCCGCCGCTTGCGACGGTGCACGACACGGGACGTTCGCGTGCACCCCCTTCATGGAGTCGAAGGACGATCGTTTCACGGATGAAACCAGCCCTACACATTCGCAGACGGAGCGAACCCGGCCAAGGCGGGTGTCGCGCGATCAGGTGTCCCCACGCTGCCTAACGCTGAGCTCACGCTCGCCATGGCTGGTTCCCTGGTCGTCGTTCTGGCCGCAGCGGCCTCGCCGATATTCAACCGGCTCCGCGCACCAACGCGCCGGCACGGCGACCTGCTCGAGGCCGTCCAGGACGGCGTCTACATCGTCGACTCGGACCTGCGCCTGACGCACGTCAACGAAGAGGCTGAACGGCTGTTGCAACGGACCGCCGACACCCTGGTCGGTGTTCCGCTTCGCGCGGTAGCCGATCCGCTCGCGTCGGAGCTGCTGCCCGAGATTCACGTCGCGCGCCGCAGCGGCGTCGCCATCGAGCGCATCCACGCGTTTCCCGATCAGGCGCGCTGGATCCAAGTGCGCATCATGCCGGCTCCCGATGAGACGCTCATCTCCTTGCAAGACGTCAGCGCGCAGACGATCGCCGAGTCGCAACTGAACGAAAATGCCCACAGCCGTCAGCTAGTGGCCAATAACGCCGACGCCGTGCTCTGGGCGGTCGGTCGCGACGGACGGTTCACGAGCGTTTCCGGCGGCGGACTCGGCGCGCCGGCGCTCGCGCCCGACGAGCTCGTCGGACAACCGTGCTCGGTGCTCGTCGGTCAAACGATCGTCAACGACGTCTTCGCGGGCCGCACCGTTCGCGTCGAGAGCGGCTACGGCGACCGTTGTCTGCGTCACCATATCGAGCCGCTGACCGACTCCTACGGAACCGTCGTCGGCGCATCCGGCGTCTCGATCGACATCACCGAGCTCAAGGCCACCCAGCAACAACTCTCCGAAGCGGCGCATGCCGATCGCCTGACGGGCCTGCCGAATCGATTCTCGCTCGAGAAGCGGCTCGTCGAAGCCGTGACCGCGTCGCAAACCGACGGACGCCGCTTCGCGATCCTGTTCCTCGGCCTCGATCGCTTCAAAGCGATCAACGACACGATGGGACACCGCGCCGGCGACGAGGTCTTGCGCGAGGTTGCGGAGCGCTTGCGGGGATGCGTCCGCGGCATCGACTTCGTCGCTCGTGCGGGCGGCGATGAGTTCGTCATCCTCACGCCCGGGGTCCCGACGATCGGCGATATCCAACGGCTCTCAGACCGTTTGATCGAGGCGCTCTCGGCGCCGATCCGGCTATCGGAGCGCGACGTTTTCGTCGGTGCGAGCATCGGCGTGGCGCTGTTCCCCGATCACGGCGCCGATGCCGAATCGGTCACCGCGCGTGCCGATGCCGCCATGCACCGCGCGAAGCTCGCCGGCGGCGGCCGCCTCGCCACCTACGAGGCGTCGATGCTGGCCGAGGCAACAGAACGTTTCGCGCTCGAATCCGACCTGCGGCACGCGATCGACCGCGGCCAGATCGGTTTGGAATTCCAACCGCTGGTTTCGCTGCCGGGCCGCCAGCTCGTCGGTTGTGAGGCGCTCGTCCGGTGGCGCCATCCGCAGCGCGGTATGATCCCCCCGGCAACGTTCATACCGATCGCCGAAGCCTCGTTCCAGGTGGTCGAGATCGACCGCTGGGTGCTCGGCGAAGCGTGCCGCGCCGCGGCCGCGTTCCGGTCGATCGTCCCGGATTTCCGCCTCGCGGTCAACCTCTCGGCGCGCGACTTACGTGACGAAGAGCTGTGCGCGCGCGTCGCGGCGACCTTGTCGGAACACGACTTCCCGCCGCGGTTGTTGACGATGGAGATCACCGAGACGGCGGCGCTCGACGAAATGGCGCTACCGACGCTGCAGCAGCTGCGCAACCTCGGCGTGCAACTCGCCATGGACGATTTCGGGATCGGCTACAGCTCCCTCGCGCACCTCAAGAGCCTTCCGATCACCATGATCAAGATCGATCGAACCTTCGTGCGCGACATCGGTGTCGACGAGTCCGACCGCGCGATCATCGTCTCGATGGTCAACGTCGCCAAAGCGTTCGGTCTGCGCATCGTCGCCGAAGGAATCGAAACCGACGCGCAAGCGGAGTTCGTAGGATCGCTCGGCTGCGACGAGGGTCAGGGATTTCGGTTCGGCCGGCCGCAGTCGTCCGCCGCTCTCGAGTCGCTGCTGCGCACCGAGCACCGCCCCAAGCTCCGCATCGTCCGTCGTACGGCTTAGCCGCTTCGGCCCGCGGCGAGGACGAACGCCGTGAAGATTCGCCGGCTGGCGCCGTCGTCAGAATCGCGCGTCGATTCGGGGTGCCACTGGACCGCGAGCCAGAACGAGGAGTCGAATGTTGCTTCGAGCGCTTCGACGACGCCGTCGGCGGTGCGGCCGACGACGCGTAAATCCTCCGCACAGCGATCGACGCTCTGATGGTGCCGGGTGCCGGTCGTAAGGGTCAGCGTCCGAACGATGTGCTCCAAGCGACTGCCGGCTTCGATCTGCACGACGTGCTCCGGAATCGGCTCGCGTCGGACACGGCCGTCGGGACCGATCACCTCGTGCGGTACCGCCGCCTCCGGTCCGAGCTCGGTCGGCAAATCGGGGATCAACGATCCGCCGAATGCGACGTTCGCGATTTGCAGTCCGCGACAGATGCACAGCGTCGGCAGACCTTGCTCCCGCGCCTTCGACAGCAACGCGATTTCGAACGCATCGCGAGCGGCGTCGACCTGGTGCGCGAGCGCAGAGCCGCTCCCGTACGCCGCGGGATCGACGTCACCACCGCCGGTCAGGAGCAATCCGTCGATGCCGGTCAGCGCATGAACGTCCTCGGCACTCACCACGATCGGCTCGGCACCGGCTTGCCGCACCGCTTCGCAATACTCGTCGGCAGCGCTCCCGGCTGCCGCCGTCACGAGAATGCGAGGAGTATCCGAGAACGACATTGCAGCCGTTAGCGGACGAAGATCTCGATCGTGTAGTGGTCCGGGTCGGTGACGAACATCGCGCGACCACCGCCGTCGCGGGCGTAGGTTGCGACGCCGACGCGCTCGGCGATCGCGTCGAGCATGGCGGCTTCCGGTACGCGCAAGCCCAGCTCGAACTTCGCCCGCTCCGTCGGCGGCGCGTGCTCGAAGACGAGGGTGAACTCGCCCAGCACGATCCGGATCGCGTCACCGTGGCGGGTCGTATCGATCCCGAGCGTATCGCGGTAAAAATGCTCGGTCGCATCGAGGTCGGCGACCCCCAGCGTCAGCTCGGTGGGGATCAACTCGTTCGTGAGGTACATCGCCGGCGTCGTCTACGGAGCCGGATAGTGCGAGTCGTCGCCATACGGAACAAAGAGCGTATGCTCCGGCTGGAACCGCAGCTTCACCGTCCCGACCTTACCGTTCCGATGCTTGGCGATGATCAGCTCCGTCAAGTCCGGCTCCGGCGTCGCTTCCTTGTTGTAGTACACATCGCGATACAGAAACGTCACAATATCCGCTTCTTGCTCGATAGCGCCACTGTTGTGCGTCACGACATCGTCGACGCAGAAGTTGTGCAGATCGCCAACGGTCAGATCGTACACGACCTCGGAGCGGTCAGGCTCGATCGCCGCGATCGGGTCCCACAACACGTCTGAAGTCGCCACCGCCGCTAAGAAGTCGTCGTCGAGCCGCTCCGCGACCATTGCGCAGGTCGTGCGCGACATCGTCTTTCCCTGATCGCGCCAGCCGAGCGCCGCGTGTGATAGCCTGCGCTCCGTGCGCATCGCGCCGACCCGACTATTGACGTCCAGCGGGATTCGGTCGAACTGACCGGCGTCGTTCTGCTTTTCCGGCTCGATCTTCGCGTACGCACGTGTATGCTTCTCGCCCAAGAATCCGACGCGACGCATGAACTCGCTCACGGCGTCACGCTGCATCAAAGAAACGCGCCAAATCGCCTTCGATCGAGTACGATAGCCGCCAATATTTCGCGAATCGCATTTGACCGTTGCGTTTAGACCGAGGCGCAGCAGTAGATGTTGAACATCGCGCGCGAGCCCCTCACTGATCGTCGACAGACGGACCGTTACTCGCGACGACGTGGAGGCTCGCGTCAAGCTCCCGTCGGCGTGGAAAAGACCCCGAAGAAATGCCGTGACAACGACGTCGTCCTGCGCGAAGATGTCAGCCGGGACCCGCTTCTCGGCGCCGACCTTCTTCCACGTCCCGAGGCGCCGTAGCCACCGGGTAAGTGGGTTCTTTCCGGCTCCGCACCGTCGACCGGTGGTAAAGATTACTCGTTGCGCTGGGGTATCCGGTCGCTCGGGTTTGATCGAGGGCTGGACGCCAAACTCGAATTCACCGAGCCGGCGCGCAAGGTCGGCCTCAGCAGCAGTGCCGACGGTAAGCGTAGGACTTCCCCCGAGGTGACCGTCGCCAATGAGCCATCCGAGCAGCAGCCCCTGGCCAGGGCTCATGTTCGTGGTCTGGCGATTTTGGTAGCGGCGGGGGACGGCGATTGCGCGGCCGGGCCGGATGTCGCGGAGCTCGGACCAGCCGTGGATGGTGAGAAAGCGGTGTCCGTCGGTGCAACGCACGACGCGGCCGCTCTTGGTGGTGACGCGGAAAACGGGTTTGGTTCCGACGGCCCATGCGTCGACGATCGGGCGCCGCACCAGTCGCATCCGCTCGTCGACGGCCCAAACATCGAAGCGCAACTCGCGCTCAGCGATCTCGCGGATCGGGACGCGCTCCCCGGTCTCGGCGTTGGTCACCAGCGACTCGCCCGCCAGACAATCACGCAAGTCGGAGAGCATGGGGCGTTTTTCGGCGCGCATCTCGACGGCGCGGTTCAGCTGGGCGCAGGCGATGATCGGGACATCGAGGTCCTTCGCGGTCGCTTTGAGCGTGCGGCAGATCTCGGAGAGTTCTTCGTTGCGGTTGGACTGGCGCGAGAGAGTCGACGGACGCACGAGCTGCAGGTAGTCGACGAACACCGCGGCTAGACCCTGGCTGGACTTGAGGCGGCGCAGGCGCGAACGAATCTCGGTCACCGTGACGGCGCCTGAGTCGTCCAGATAGATGGGCAACTCGTGCAGCAAGCCCATCGCGTGCCCGATCTTCTCCCAGTCGCGATCGGCAATGGCGCCGCGCCGCAGCTTGGAAGCGTCGAGCTTCGCCTCGGACGAGAGCAGTCGCTCGACCAGCTCCTGCTTGGTCATCTCGAGCGAGAACACCGCGACGGGCTTGCGCTCGTCCTTCGCGGCGGCGACCGCCATGTTGAGCGCGAGCGACGTCTTGCCCATCGCCGGGCGCGCGGCCAGGATGATGAGGTTGCCGGGCTGCCAACCTGCCGTGTAGTCGTCGATGTCACGAAAGCCGGCGGTGACTCCGGTGCGATCGCCCTTCTGCTCGTGGCGCCGCTCCAGCGACTGGAACACGCCCAGCAACAACGAAGGCACCGAGGCGAACTGATTGTGACCGCTGCGGTTGCCGACTTCGTACACGACCTGCTCGGCGCGGTCGATAGCGGCGGGGACGTCCTCTTCGGACTCGTAGCCGAACTGAGTGATCCTCGTGCCGGCATGGATGAGGCCGCGCAGGCTCGACTTCTCGCGCACGATGCGCGCGTAGTACTCGGCCGACGCCGCCGTCGGCACGGTGTCCATCAGCGAGTTCAGGTACGCCATCCCACCGATTTTGTCGAGCATCCCGCGATTGCGGAGCTCCTCGGCGAGCGAGACTTTGTCGAGCGGTTCGCCGCGCTCGTAGAGCGCGAACAACGCCAGGAAGATCGACTCGTGCAGCGAGGCGTAGAAGTCCGACGGCTGCACGATCTCGCTGACCGTCGACATCATCTCTTTGTCGACCAGGATCGAGCCGAGCAACGCCATCTCCGCTTCGAGATTGCTCGGCGGGATGCGGTCGACGGGAGAGACGAACTGAGCGACGTTCACCGGGAAGCCTTCGTGCGTGGTCGCGCGCGGAGCGCGGGCGGGGCGGGGACGCGGAGCCCGAGCGCGGCGAGTGCTTCGGCAACGGTTGCCACCGGGATGATGTCGATCCCTTCGATCACCGCGTCAATTTCACGAGCATTTTCGCGCGGGAGCACGATCGCCCGCATCCCAGCCTGTCGCGCAGCGTAGAGTTTCTCCACGACGCCGCCGACGCCGCGCACGCTCCCGGCGAGTGACACTTCACCCGTCACCGCGACGTCTTGCGGCAGCGCCACATTCGCGAGCGTACTGTAAAGCGCCAGGAAAAACGCGAGCCCTGCCGACGGCCCGTCGATGTTGCCGCCGCCGACGACGTTGACGTGGAGATCGTGGTCGGCGGGATCGATGCCGGCGACGGCACGAATCACCGAGGCCGCGTTGAACACGGCGTCGCGCGCCATCGTTCCGGCCGTGTCGTTGAAGCGTACCGTACCTTTGGTCTTCTCACGCGCGGGGAACGCTGCGGCTTCGATCTCGACGATCGAACCGACGTACTGCACGACGCCCAAACCGAACGCCTTGCCGACCTCACGCTTGCGGCGCCCGCGCGTGGTCGTGTGCTGGACGATGCGCCCAGCCTGCACGACTTCGAGCACGTCCTGATCGCGAACGGTCGCGCTGCGCGTCCCGATCGCGCGCTCGAGCGCATGCCCGTAGGCGTCGGCCAGGATCTGCACGGCCTTGCGGCCCTCGATCGTGTACGACGCGATGAGCTCCGGGACGCGCCGCGCCATCTTCGCGCCGAGCCGCTGGGCGGCTTCGCGCACGATCCGGGCGACCTGCGTCTGGGTGAGCGGCTCGAAGTACACCGCCGCGCAGCGCGAGCGGATCGCGGCGTCGATCGCATCGGGATCGCGCGTCGTTGCACCGATCAGGACGAAATCGGCCGGCGCTCCGTCGCGGAACAGCTTCTTCACGTACGCCGGCACGTTGGGGTCGTGCTCGTCGTAATACGACGACTCGAACGAGACGCGCTTGTCCTCGAGCACCTTGAGCAGGCGGGTCTGCATCGCCGGGTCCATCTCGCCGATCTCGTCGATGAAGAGCACGCCGCCGTGGGCGCGCGTGACCAGGCCGAGCTTCGGCTCGGGGACCGCGCTGTCGGCGAAGTCGCGCCGCGCGCCCTGATAGATCGGATCGTGGACGCTGCCCAGAAGCGGGTTGGTCGTCTCCCGATGGTCCCACCTCAGCGTCGGGCCGGCGGCCTCGAGGAACGGCGCGTCGGCGGCGAACGGCGCGTGGGCGCGCGCCTTGGCCAGCTCGAGCGCAAGCCGTGCGACGGTCGTCTTCCCCACTCCGGGCGGCCCGTACAGGATCACGTGCTGCGGATACGGCGAGGCGAGTTTGGCGGTGAGCGCCCGAATGGCCGCCTCCTGTCCGACGACCTGCGCGAGCGACTGGGGACGCAGCACGTCGAGCGCTCCGCGGGCCAGGCCGCGCGCATCGAGCGATTGCAGATCGTGCAGGCGCTGTTGCGTCGCCGGCGTCTCCGGTCCGCCCTCTTCGCGCAACGCTTCGAGCTTGAGCTCGCGCAGATACTCGTGGTGGCGCTGCACCATCTTCGCGTTGATCTTTGCCTCGATCTGGTCGCCGACGGTGCGCTGCGCGAGCAGGTCGGCTAGCCGGTCCTCGATCTCGGCGATGACTTTCTTGTACTGCGCCTTCGCCGGTCGCGTCTCGAGGGACGGATCTTCGAAAACGAGCCGCTGCAGCGCCAGCAGGCGATCGGGGATCGCCGGCGAGCGCATCTCTTTGAGCGTGCCGAGCTTCCCGGCACGCATGACGACCTTCTCCGTCCCCAGCGCTTCGGAGAGGACGTCATAGAGCGCCGCGATCTCGCGGCGCAGCTTTTCATCGGCGCGCAGTCGCACCTTACTTCAGCGCGACGACCTGTACCGACGATTTGGCGATGATGTTGTTCCCCAGCCGAATCTCGACCGGGTACGTCCCGAGCGCCTTGATGCCGTCCTTCATCTCGATCTTGTGACGGTCGATCGTGACGCCGAGCTGCTCGTGCAGCGCGTCAGCGACCTGCGCGTTCGTCACGGTGCCGAACAGGCGGCCGTTGCCGCCGGCTTTGGCCGAAACCCGGATCATCGCTTGTTCGAGCTGCGTCGCGACGTCCTGAGCGTTGGCGACCTCTTCGGCCTGCTTGCGCTTCTTGGCGTGCTGCTGCTGCTCGAGCTGCTTCATCGCGCCGTCCGTGGCGACCACGGCGAGCTTCTGCGGGAACAGGTAATTGTTCGCGTAGCCGTCTTTGACGTCGACGACCGTGCCGCGCGAGCCGAGCGGCTTGACGTCGCCGGTGAGAATGACCTTCACTGCGGCGCTCCTACTGGACCACGAACGGGAGCAGTGCGATGACGCGGGCGCGCTTCACGGCGGTCGTCAGCGCGCGCTGGTGCGAGGCGCAATTCCCCGAGATGCGGCGCGGCAGAATCTTGCCGCGCTCGCTGATGTACTTGCGCAGCCGCGTCGTGTCTTTGTAGTCGACATCGTGCAGACGCTCCGCGCAGAAATTACAGATCTTGCGCTTGGGCCGGCGATCTTTTTTCGCGGCCGCGCGCTTGCCCTTGGGGGGTGGCATGAAGGATGAACCTTTCGATGATGTAGGTGGAAGACGGCCACGAAGGTGGCCCTACACACGTGCCGCGCGAGGGCGGCACGACCCCGATCCGTCCGGTGAGGACGGCGGGCACTGCCCGTGGGCAGCAAAGGCGATCATACCATGGGCGGTGCCCCGAAGCCACCCCCGCAAGCGCCCTGTCGGGACTCGATAGAGATGTCCCCGTCCGTATCGACGGAGATGCCCTCGGTCCAGCGAGCGAGCGGATACCATGCCCGCGGGGGCGCGCGAACGGCCGGCGCCAAGAATACCGCGTGGACTACCGCAAGAAATTCCTGGTCGAACCGGGCAGCAAAGTGCACCTGGGCCGGCTCGACCCCGCGTACACCGGCGGCCACTCGAGCGAAGACGAGGCGCGAGCGGCGATCGACAAGGACGTCGAGCGTCTGTGCGAGCTGCAGTACCGGCTATATGCGGAGCACGCGCGCTCGTTGCTCATCGTGCTGCAAGCAATGGACGCGGGCGGGAAGGACGGGACCATCCGGCACGTCTTTCGCGCGTTCAACCCGCAGGGCGCGAGCGTCCACGCTTTCAAAGAGCCGACGCCGCTGGAGGCGGCGCACGACTTTCTGTGGCGGGCGCACAACGTCGCGCCGCCGCACGGCCAAGTCGCGATCTTCAACCGTTCGCACTACGAGGACGTGCTCGTCGTGCGCGTGCACGAGCTCGTCCCCAAGCACGTCTGGTCGAAGCGGTACGACCGCATCGTCGAGTTCGAGAAGAATCTGAGCCAGGCCGGGACGCACGTCATCAAGTTCTTCCTCCATGTCAGCAAGGAGGAACAGCTTCGCCGGCTCGAGGCGCGCCTCGACGATCCGGCCAGGCACTGGAAGATCGACGAACTCGATTTCGCCGAGCGCGAGAGATGGCACGAGTACGAGAAGGCCTACGAGGACGCGCTGGAACGAACGAGCACCGAGCGCGCGCCGTGGTATGTCATCCCCGCCGACCACAAATGGTTCCGCAACCTCGCCGTCGCGCACATCGCCGTCCAGACCCTATCGGAACTCAAGATGCAGTTCCCCAAACCAAAGGTCGACGTCGCGGAGATCCGCCAAAAGTACCACCTCGAATCCTAGACGATTCGACGACGCGTTAGGGCAGCTTCATGGAAGCGCGGATCGCTCGATCGCGCAGCGCGGGCGGCAGCAGGGCGACGATGCTTCCGGCGCGCGCGTCGCGGCCGACCACGTAGCGCGCGCGCGGCTTCGGCGCGGTCAGCGCGTGCAGCAGCACGGCGGTCACGCGCTCGACGGGCATCGCGTGATCCTCTTCGCGCTGCGTCTGCGCGAAGACCGCTTCGATCTGCGGTCCGTAGTACTCGGTCGCGAGCGGCGTGAGCAGTACCGTCAGGCGATCGCGGGAAGCGCGGCCCTTGCTCCAGATCGGCGTGCGCACCGAGCCCGGCTCGACGAGCGCGACGGCGATCCCGGCCGGGGCGAGTTCGACCCGTAACGCGTCGGCGACCGCGCGCAGCGCGAACTTCGACGCGCTGTACGGCGAGATGAACGGCACCGCCAAGCGCCCGGAGATCGAGCCGACGAAAATCAACCGCCCGTGCGACGCGCGCAGCTGCGGCAGAAACGCTTGGCTGACCGCGACCGGGCCGAACAGATTGATCTCGAACTGGCGCCGCAATTCGTCGACCGGGAGAAACTCCAGCGGTCCGGCGACCGCGACGCCGGCGTTGTTCACCACGCCGCGCAACGGGTGACCGCTTGCGGCGACCGAACGCGCCGCCGCGTCGATCGCAGCGCGGTCCGTCACGTCGAGCTTCAGCGGGCGCATATTCGGATGCAAGCCCGCGACGCGTGCGGCGTCGGCGTCGCTGCGCACGCCGGCGAACGTCACGAACCCTTCGCGCGCGAAGAGCTCGGCGGCGGCTGCGCCGATCCCGCTCGATGCCCCGGTGACGACTACTGCGCCGCGGTTCTCGCCGTTCACGCGCGTTGTGCCCGTTCCGCGCGCGCGGCACGGTTGAGCCTCCACTGCACGCGCGCATCGCCGAACACCAAATCGGTCAGTCCGGGGAACGTGTTGATCAAGAACACCGGCAACCGGTATCCGCCGGGCACGATGTGCCTTCGACGCGGCCGGTCGATTGCGGCGACGATCGCATCGGCGACGATCTCCGGCGGGGGAAGGTTGCGCATCGTCCCGTTCATCGTCGTTTGCACGAACCCGGGCTCGATCAGCGTGACCCCGATGCCGTCGCTGCGCACTTCGCGCCGCACCGAATCCGTGAGGCCGCGCAAACCGAATTTCGACGCCGAGTAGATCCCCATCACGCCCGCTTCTCCGGCGACCGAGCCGACGTTGACGATCGCGCCGCTGCGCTGTGCTTTCATGATCGGCAGCACCGCCTGGATCAGCCGCGCGGCACCGAGCAGGTTGACCGCCAGCACGCGTTCGAGCTCGTCGTCGGTCGTATCGCTCAGCGAAGGGCTCGACCCGATCCCTGCGACGTTCGCGAGCACGTCGACGCGGCCGAAGCGCACCAGGGTCCGCGCGACCAGCGCGTCGACCTCGGCGCGCACGGTAATGTCCGTCGGCACGATCAGCGCCCGCTCGCCGAACGGTTCGGTTTCGCGCGACGCTGCTTCGAGCAGCGCGTCCTGCGGCGCGGCGAGCACGACGCTCATCTGCTGCGCCAGCAGCGCGCGCACCGTCGCGAAGCCGATTCCACCCGATGCGCCGGCGACGATAGCGACCCGCCCGTTCAACGGCATACGCCGACCTTACGGCCGCCCCGGCGACCGTCCTCCGCCCGCGCGTTCCCGCGGGTTCGGGACTAGGCTGCCCGGTGGACGGGAAGGCGCGCGTTGACCTGACTGCCGTCGCCGTCGATGTCTTCGACGTCGAGCGACAGGGCGAGCGCACGGACGATGAAGAGTCCCCGGCCGTGCTCGCTCATCGGGTCGGCGGGCAGGCGGAAGTCGGGCCGGAACGACTCACCCTCGTCGTGGACGGTGAGCACCGGCGTGTCGTCATCCCAGTCGAGCCGCACCACGATACGACCAGGCGCGTGGCGGACGGCGTTCCCGATGAGCTCACCGTACACCAGCTCGGCCGCGGGGAAGTCGCCCGTTCCGCCGGCGCGGAGCAGGTCCATGAATTCGTGCCGCAAGCGGTGGGCGTCCATCTCGTTGCGGGAATCGAACCGCCATTCCACCATCGTTGTCCTGTACCCGAGAATGGATTGCCCGTACCGCGGACGGCAGGCTGTGCGCTTTTGACCGAGTAGCACCCGAGGACACGCTTGCCCCGGTAAGGAGCCGTCCTTGCGCCATTCGACCATTGCCTCGGCCTTTGCGCTCGCGCTCATTTTCGCCGGATGCACCGGTCACCAGCAGAGCGATACGAGTGCGAGCCCCTCGCCGGCCGTGGCCGTAACGACCGGTCCGGAGGCCGCGGCGACCGGCGTTCCGACGACCGTCCCCACGGCGGTTGCGGTGGCCACCATCACGCCGCCGAGCGGACCGACCCCGGTTTCGACGCCGACGCCGACGCCCAATCCGAATCTGCTCGACATCGCCAACGGCACGATCCTGCGCAGCTACTCGCCGGCGACGATCGACGACGAGAACGACGGCAACCTCGGCAACTACGCGGTCAACCCTTCGGACGAGCTCCCCGCCACCGCGAAGCCGCCCTACACGTTCGTCTTCGAGTTGCCCGGCGTCGCCACGATCACCGGCTTCACCGCGACAATGCCCGGCGTGCCCGACACCGGCCCGGCGCCCAGCGTCACCGTTGCGGTTTCGACGACCGGCGCCGACGCCGGCTTCACGGACGTCGGAACGATGACCGCCGACAAGACCTCCACCAACAAGGCGCTCTCCGCCAACGTCAAAGCGCGCTGGGTTCGCGTGACCTCGAACGGCGCGCTGTACCGCGCGGTCGGCGCTGCGGGCGCGGTCGGTCCACCGCCGACACCGGTCAATCCGGTCGGCACGTACATCGAGGAGGCTCGGCCCGAGAAGAACGGCGGCTTCCAGATGTCGGGGACGAACCAAAACGACGCGCGCGTGCGATTCGTCGCGGTAGGCTCGGGACTCACGGCGACGGAGTGCACGAACGACGGACTCCGCGCCACGTTCATCGGTCAGTTCCAAGGACGGAACTGGAACGCGGTCAACCCGGGGAACAAAGACGCGAATCCCGATACCGTACGCACCTCGATCAACGACGAAGGCACGATCATCGCCGGAGCCACCTCCGGCGGCAGCCCGATCGTCTTCATGCGCACCAGCGACAGGCCGAAATACTGCGTTCCGCGCGTGAGCGGGACCGGTCTGCACCACGTGCTCGTCCTCGATCAAGATCCGGAGGAGCAGTGGTATCCGGCCGACAGCACCCAGCCGCTGGCGGGCTTCGCGTTCTCGGCCATCGGCGCCGGGATGCTCGACGCTGATGCCCTCGCCGGCCAGGAAGCCGTCATCACGCGCGGCGCTTGCAACATGCCCCAACTGCTGGGGCGAGAGCAAATCGCGTTGCTGAACGGATGGGTCGCGGCCGGGCACAAGCTGCTGATCGGATCCGGCGGGTGCAACGAGAAGGCCGATTTCACCTGGGTTCCCTATCCGTTCGTCGCACCGGGCGCCGGGCCGGAGTCCACGAACGCGAGCTTGATCCAAGTCGAGAGCGACGCACTGGGCAGCAACGATCGTAACGACGCGGCGCACTTCGTCGACGTCCTGTCGTACGTGGCAAACGCCAACAACGCGCTGGCCAACGCCGACCCGATCACCACGACCGATCCGCACTGGTGCGGCCACTTCTTCGTGGCGAAGACGACGAACCTCAACGGGTTCGTGCAAAGCTACGCCGTCGACGCCAAAGGGTTGCTGATCTACGACGGCTTCAACCTGTCCGACAACGGGCAGCCACCGCTACAACGAATCCGTCAGCTCGAGCTGGCCTTGCCCGTTCCGGCCGAGTTGTCGTGCTCGCAGCTGGTCTCCGATCCGTTCATCCTCGAGCCGAGCCAAGAAGCGGCGTTCTCCGCCGGCAAGGCGCAAAAAGTCGGCGTTCAAATGAGCGTGCTGGCGAACCAGGGCTGGAGCGGCCACGTCACGATCAAGGCGGCCGGCAGCATCCCGACGACGGTTTCGCCTGCCGCGTTCGACATTGCCGGCGGGAGACAGCCGCTCGCGGTTTCTGTCAACGTGCCCGCCTCGCAGAAGCCGGGCGTGTACACGGTGACGGTTACCGCCGACAACGGCAGCGGCAAGACGGCGCAAGCCACGGTTTCGCTGACCGGAACGGCCGCACCGGCGGCAATCAAGAAGCAGTTCAAGACGGAAAAGCGCATCCGCATCTACGGCATCCACTTCGACGTCGACAGCGCGCACATTCAGCCGCGCTCGGAGCCGGTGATCGCCGACATCGCGCAGACCATGCGCGAGACTCCGGGCCTGCGGTTCCAAGTCGAGGGACACACCGACTCGGACGGCGGCGCCGCCTACAACCTGGGCCTCTCGCAGCGTCGCGCGCAAGCGGTGGTCGACGACCTCGTCACCCGCTACAAGATCGCGCGCTCGCGGCTGGTCGCCAAGGGCTACGGGCTCACCCGGCCGGTCGCCCCGAATACGAGCCCTGCCGGCAAGGCCCTCAACCGGCGGGTCGAGCTGCTCCGGCTGTGAGCGCTCGAATGCAACGCGAACGGCGGCGCCCGTGTTCTTCCGGCACCTGGAATGTCGGAGGAAACCATGCTTATCATCGTGATGACGACGATCGTCATCGTCGGGCTCGCCGCGATCGCGCTGGCCCAGCCCGAGCGCCCTCGCGAGATCCTCGTCTGGAATGACGAAACCGAGCGGCGCCTCCTGCGCGAACGGCGGATCAACGGCGGCTGGTGGTGAGGTGGCGGTCGCCTGCGCGGTCGCCGAGCCCGACACGAACACGATGTTGGCCGAGGCGCTCGCCCGCGACGTCGACCGCGCCTT
This sequence comes from Vulcanimicrobiota bacterium, assembly GCA_003161435.1. GTDB lineage: Bacteria > Vulcanimicrobiota > Vulcanimicrobiia > Vulcanimicrobiales > Vulcanimicrobiaceae > Vulcanimicrobium > Vulcanimicrobium pasteuri. Next base: position 177,707 of record PMOS01000020.1, on the reverse strand, counting down.
CGAGGACGTCGTCATCGCATTTCGGCAACCGGTCGTGACCTTCGTCGCGCGAATGCTGCGCGACGACGCGCGCGCCGAGGATGTCACGCAAGAGGTGTTCGTGCGCGCGCATCGTGCGCTGCACGGCTATCCCCCCGAACGCCGCGCCGAACTCCGCTTGCGGTCGTGGCTGCTCGCGATCGCGCATAACCTCACGCGCAACGCGGTCCGCGATGCGCCCCCGCCGAGCGACTCGCTGGAGTACGACGACGGCACGTCGCGGGTCGGGTTGACGGACCGTCAGCCCGGCCCCGAAGGTGAGGTGCTGCGTGCCGAGGCCTGGCAGTCGGTCGGAGACGCGGTCGCGCAGCTCTCACCGGCGCTGCGCGCGGCGTTCGTCATGCGATACGTCGACGATCTCTCGTACGATGAGATCGCCGAAACCCTCGGCCAGCCGGTCGGAACCGTAAAGGCGTCCGCTCACCGCGGCCTGCTCGCCGTGCGCGCGCAGTTGGAGATGAACGATGACTGAATCGAATGTGCACGACTACCGCGACGCGACGCTGCGTTCGGTGTCACCGAACTTCACCGCCAAGGTGTTCGCCGAGATCGGCCTCGACCGCTACACGATCTGCCCGAGCGCGATCGGCGATGTCTACGTTGCGTGGAGCACGCCCGGCGTCGCCGCGGTGCGGCTGGCCGGCGACGAACAGACCTTCGAAGCGTGGTACACGGAGCGCTTCGGGCGCCGCGTCGTGCCCGCGGTCGAGGACGATTCCGTCTCGGCGGCCGCACGCGCCAAGCTGCAGGGCGGGCGCGTGACGGTGCCGATCGACCTGCGCGACTGCTCGCCGTTCGAGCAGCGCGTGCTGCACGAGGCGGCCGAGATCCGGCGCGGCAATGCACGCCCATACCGCTGGCTCGCGCGCGAGATCGGCGCCCCCGACGCGACCCGCGCCGTCGGAAACGCGCTCGGCCGGAATCCTGTTCCGCTGCTGATCCCGTGCCACCGCGTCATCCGCACGGATTGCTCGGTCGGCGGGTACGTCTTCGGCAGCGACGCCAAACGCGCGCTGCTCGAGAGCGAAGGGCTCGATCTCGGCGCCGTCGAGAAGATCGTCGATCGCGGCTTTCGCTACGTCGCCACCGATGACGGGTACTTCTGCCTGCCGACCTGCGGCGACATCGCCACCCGCCTCGGCGTGGTTCCCGGGTACTTCGGCCTGCGCACCCTCGAAGAAGCGCACGCCCATGGTCTAGCCCCCTGTACCTCCTGCCGCCCAATCGCCGCGTAACGCGAGCCGGCGTCGCAGCAGTCCAATGTCAGGATTGCTTGGCGTCGTTGCGGTGGGCTAGGTCGGTGATGAACGCCAAGAAGCGGGCGTTGCGTTCGATGTCGAGGTGCGGGCGTACGGGGATCAGCGCGATCGGGATGGCGACGAACACGGTGAGGATCAGGGCATACGCGATGCCGGCGAGGAGGACCACCGGCCAGCGTGCGTTGAGCGGCTCGAGCCACCAGTCGGCGGCGATCATGTTCGGCTGCGTGACGCGCGCGAGCGCGAGACCGAGGAACGCCGCGTACGACACGCCGATCCCCTGCGCGAAGACGTCGACCACGTCGCGTCCGCGCCTCAGCCAACCGAACACGGCGATGACGATGACGGAGCTTACCGGCGCGACCAGCGGGCTCCAGTCCGCTCCGTCGCCGGCGACCGCCGCGGCGAAGCCCCACACCGCGGCCAGTCCGACAAAAACCATCGCGACGCGCACGACCGGGCCGCTCCGCTACGTCGCCGCCGGCGCGTAGCGCTCGCGCAGCGTTCGCTTCGAGATCTTCCCGGTTGCCGTGTGCGGGAGCTCCGCGACGACGATCACCTCGTCGGGGATCCACCACTTCGCGACCTTCCCGTCGAGGAACGCGATGACGCTCGCCGCGTCGAGCTCGTGGCCCTGCGCCGCGACGACGTACAGCACGGGGCGTTCCGACCAGGTGGGGTGCGGGATGCCGATCGCGGCCGCTTCGGCGACGGCGGGATGCGCGACGGCAACGTTCTCGAGCTCGATCGAGCTGATCCACTCGCCGCCCGACTTGATCACGTCCTTCGACCGGTCGCGGATCTGCACGTATCCGTGCGTGTCGATCGACGCGATGTCGCCGGTGCGCAACCAGCCGTCGGCCGTCACGCCGCGCGCGGTCGCCTCGTCGTCCTCGAAATAACCCGCAGCGATCCACGGGCCGCGCACATGGATCTCGCCCTGCGCGACACCATCGAACGGCAGCGACGCGCCGTCGTCGTCGACGATTCGAATCTCGACGCCGAACAGCGCGCGGCCCGCGCGCGTCTTATAGTCGATGCGTTGCGGGAGCACGTCGTGTGCCGGCCTGGGCGTTCCGTACGTGCACGCCGGGCTCGTCTCGGTCATCCCCCACGCGTTGAGCACGGTGACGCCGTACTTCACCTCGAACGCTTCGATCAACGCGCGTGGCGGCGCCGATCCGCCGACGCCCAGCAGCTTGAGGCTCGAAAAACGCAGGTCGTTGCGCTCGAGATAGTCGAGCAGGCGCAGCCAGATCGTCGGTACGCCGCAGGTGAGCGTCACCTGCTCGCGTTCGAGCGCACCGTAGAGCTCGGCCGGATCGAGATGCGGGTCGGCGAAGACGAGCTTCGAGCCCTGCATCGGCGCCAGATACGGTAAGCCCCATGCGTTGGCGTGGAACAGCGGGACGACCGGCAGGATCGCGGCTTGCGATCCGGGACCGGCCTGCCACGAAGCCGCCTGCGCGAAGGTGTGCAGTATGGTCGAACGGTGCGAGTACAAGACGCCTTTGGGATTGCCGGTCGTACCCGACGTATAGCAGAGCGACGACGCGGTGCGTTCGTCGAGCTCGGGCCACTCGATCTCGCCGGGGAGTCCGGCGATCAGCGACTCGTACGCGACGGCGTTGGGCAACGAGGTCGCGGGCATCTCCGCCTCGCCACACAGTACGACGTAGCCTTCGACGGCCGGCAGCTGCGCCGCCAGCGGTTCGAGGACCGGCACGAGGTCGGCATCGAGGAACACGAAGCGGTCGCGCGCGTGGTTGATGATGTACACGATCTGCGGCGCGAACAGGCGCGGGTTGACCGTGTGCAGCACGGCACCGCTCCCCGACACGCCGTAGTAGAGCTCCAGGTGGCGCTGCGTGTTCCAAGCGAACGTCGCGACGCGCTCGCCGGCCGCGACGTGCAGTCGCTCCGCCAGCGCGTGCGCCAGCTGCGCGCTGCGCGCGCGCACTTCGCGGTAGGTCGACCGCTCGTCGGGCGCACCCGTGCGCTGGGTGACGATCTCGATATCGCCGTGCCACAGCGCGGCGTGGTCGATCAGCCGTGAGATCTGCAGCGAGCGATCCATCATCAGCCCGGCGAGCGCCGGAGCGACGGCCGTTGCGGTCATTCGCGTCTCCCTTCGAGCGACCGGCCGATGATCTCGCGCATGATCTCGTTCGAGCCGCCGTAGATGCGCTGCACGCGCCCGTCGGCCCACGCGCGCGCGATCGGATAGTCCAGCATGTAGCCGTAACCGCCGTGCAGCTGCAGGCAATCGTCGAGCACGCGGAATTGAAGCTCCGTCGCCTCGAGCTTCGCCATCGCCGCCGTCGTCGCGTCGAGCTCACCACGGCAGTGCAGCTCGATGCAGCGATCGACGAACACCCGCGCCAGCGATATTTTCGTCTTGAGCGTGGCCAGCGAGAAGCGCGTGTTCTGAAAGTCGAGGATGCGCTTGCCGAAGGCCTCGCGCTCGCCGCAATACGCGATCGTCTGCGCGAGCGCCGTCTCGGCGACCGCCACCGCGGTGACCGCGATCGAGAGCCGTTCCTGCGCCAGCTCGCTCATCAGCAGCTTGAATCCGCCGTCGAGCTCGCCCAGCACGGCGTCGTCACCGACACGCACGCGATCGAACGCGAGCTCGGCGGTGTCCTGCGCCCGCAGGCCGATCTTCTCGAGCGGGCGCCCGCTCCCGAATCCGGGCATACCGCGCTCGACCAAGAACAACGTGACGCCGCGGCTTCCCGCGCTGGGATCGGTCTTCGCGACGACGATGACGAGATCGGCCAGAACGCCGTTGGTGATGAACGTCTTCGAACCGCTGATCGCGTAGCCGCCGTCGATGCGTTCCGCGCGCGTCGCGACCGCGGCGAGGTCGCTGCCCGCGCCGGGTTCGCTCATCGCGATCGCGCTGACGATCTCCCCCGACGCCAAGCGCGGCAACCAGCGCCGTTTCTGCTCGGGACTGCCGTAGTGCAAGATGTAGGGCGCAACGATGTCGGATTGCAGCGCGAAGCCGGGTCCGGTGGCGCCGATGCGCGCCAGCTCCTCGGTGAAGACGACCGACGCGCGAAAGTCGGCGTCGGCGCCGCCGTACTCCGCCGGCAGCGCCATGCAAAGGAAGCCGAGCTCGCCGGCACGCCGCCAGATCGCGCGCGGAACGACGCCCTCGGTTTCCCACGCGTTGTGGAACGGCGCGATCTCGCGCTCGCAGAAGCGGCGCATCGCATCGCGCAGGATCGCGTGCTCGGGATCGAAGATCGTGCGGGGAATCCCGGCCGGACTCGATGCGATCATCGCCCCTCCTGCGCTCGCCGCGTTGGCTCATCCTAGCACAGACGGGGACCAGGGCGCCGCACGCCGCGGCGATAAGCGAGCGTAGCCGGGGTCCGGGCCCGGCGCTCGGGTCCGGCGTCCCTCGGTGAGGAGCACACCATGTCACTGGCGCGCCGGCTCACGAGCCTCGTGTTGACCGCAGTCATCGCTCTATCGCTTGCGCCTTGCGTGGCGGGCGCGGCGACCGGCGACGACGTGCGGGCGATCGCGCGTGACGGTTTCATCTTCGGCTATCCACTGGTGCTGATGGAAGTCACGCGCCGGATCACGACGATCGCCCGAGCCAACGGGCAGTTCGTTCACATGCTGTCGGGTCCGACGCCGCCGTTTCGGATCGTCGTCGCGCCCAACGGCGACACACGGTACTCTTCAGCCTGGCTCGACGTCACGGCCGAGCCGCTCGTGCTGCACGTCCCCGATGCCGGTGGACGATACTTCGTCGCCGAGGTCATGGACGCATGGACCGACGTGATCGCCGATCCCAGCCCACGCGTGCCCGGCTCCGCGCCCAGAGACTACGCGGTCGCCGGTCCGGGCTGGAAGGGGACGGTACCGGCCGGCGTGACGCTCGTCCGCTCGTCGACCAACGACGTGTGGGTGTTGGCGCGAACGCGCGCGCGTCCCGCCGATGGCGCCGGGGTCATCACGGCGATCCAGCAGCAGTACCGCGTCGTACCGCTCAGCCGGTTCGGCGACGCCTCGTACCAGCCTCCGCCGGGCATTCTCGTCGATCCGGACGTCGACACCGGGCCTACGCCGCCCGCGCGCGTCGCGGCGATGAACGCCCAGACGTTCTTCAGCGTGCTCGCGGCGGCAATGATCAAAGATCCGCCGCGTCCCGCGGACACGCCGATCGTCGCGCGCCTGGCAAGCATCGGCGTCGTCGCCGGGAAACGGTTCGACCCAAGCGCGCTCAACGGCGACGGTCGCGCGGAAGTCGAACTGGGCGTGCACGACGCGCTCTCGCAGATCGAAGGCTACGACGCACCCTCGGTGCCGCACGTCAACGGTTGGCGGTGGACGAAGGACACCGGCCGCTTCGGTACCGCGTACGCATATCGCGCGTTCATCGCGAACACGCTGCTTGCGGCGAATCTGCCCGAAGACGCGGTGTACCCGGAGACATCCGTCGACGGCAACGGCGCGCCGCTCTCAGGACTGCGCCGCTACACGATCCACTTCGACGCGGCGAACCTCCCGCCGGCGAACGCGTTCTGGTCGTTGACGCTCTACGGCTCCGACCACTTCCTCGTCGCGAACCCGATCAACCGCTACACGCTGCGCGACACTACGCTCAAACGAAATCCCGACGGTTCGATCGACGTCGCGATCCAGCACGAAGCACCAACCGCCGACCAAGCGAACTGGCTCCCCGCCCCTGCCGGCCAATTCCTGGTGACGCTACGCCTCTATTGGCCGAGGGCCACCGCGCTCGACGGCACGTATCGCGTCCCCGCGATCGTACCGGCGGGCTGAGCCGCGCGGCTCGAGGTGGGGTCGGTCGGCTGGAACGTGCGTTGACGACTGGGCGCGCCGGCAGTATCGTTCGCGCATGAAGAGTCGCTTCGCCCTGGTTCTCTCCGTCGCCCTACTCGGAGCGGCCGCCGTCGCACCGCTCGAGCGGCTTACCCTCGAACAGCGGCTGGTCGCGGCGCCGCCGTCGACCATCGTGCGCATCGGTACGAGGACGGTGACGTTGGGTCAGCTCCGCGCTGCGCACCGAGCGCGCGAAGCGAATCGCGAGAACGCCGCCCTCGTCGGCAGAAGCGTCTCCGCCAAGCTGCGCGCGCTCACGCCGGTCGCGCTCGGCACCGGACGGCCGGCCTTCACCAAGCCCGGCGTCAAGCTCAACGGGTCGCTCAGCCAGCCGCTCGCGCTCAGTGTTGCCGTCGTCGAGCCGGCATCGCAGTACGCTTCGGCGCCGCCCGACATGAAAGCGTTCTGCGCGAGCGCGAACGCTTCGGCGTGTGTCGCTCTTCCGCCTCAGCAACAGGTACAAACGGACCCCACCAGCAGCGGCAACATCCTGGACCTCGATTCGCTCTTGGGGCAGTCGCAGTGCGGCGCCGAGGGCGGGTATTGGGGAGCGATGTTTGGCTCCAACTATTGTGAGTTCACGTATCCGGCCGGGTTGATCGTCCATTTCACGCCGGCCGCGAACTACAAGCTCTCGACGACCGCCGTCTGCGACAAGACCCTGTGGTCCTACCAAGTCGACGTCCACGGCGCGATCTCGATCCAGCTTCTTCCGCAGCACTACCTGAACTTCACGACCGGAACGAACCCGTCGTGCGTCGTGCGAGTCACCACCGGCTGAAAGACGGTGCTCTCGGAGAGCGCCGTCAGGATCGACGGCGCTCCCGGGCTTTCACGCGAGGTGGTCAGTCGGCGAACGGATCGGGCGGTGGAGCTTCGGCGTAGTCGATCACGACGGTTTTCGTTTCGAGGTACTCGTTGACGGCGTCGAAGCCGTTTTCGCGGCCGATGCCGCTCATCTTGTAGCCGCCGTACGGCAGCATCCAGTGCACCGGCCGATACGTGTTGACCGAAACCAGACCGGACTCGAGCTGCGCGGCGACGCGGTGCGCGCGGCCGACGTCGCGGGTCCAAAGTCCCGCGACCAAGCCGTACTGCGTGTCGTTGGCCATCGCCACGGCCTCGGCTTCGGTGTCGAAGGGGATCACCGCCAGCACCGGCCCGAAGATCTCTTCTTGCGCTAACCGCGAACCGTTGTCGACGTCGGCGAAGATCGTCGGTTCGACGAAATAACCGCGCTCGAAGCCGGCCGGACGTTTCCCGCCCAGCAGCAGCCGAAAGCCGGCGTCCTTGCCGTACTCGATGTAGCGGTTCGTCTTGGCCAGCTGCTCGGCCGACGTGTGCGGCCCGATGTGCGTCGCGGCGTCGAGCGGCATCCCGACCCGGATGCGCGCGGCGCGCTGGACCAGCACATCGATCGTGCGGTCGTAGATCGAGCGCTGGACGAACAGCCGAGATCCGATCGAGCACGACTGACCGGTCGAGCGAAACGCGCCGTGCGTCGCAACGGTCGCCGCGCGCTCGAGATCCGCGTCCTCGAAGATGATATGCGGCGACTTTCCGCCGCACTCGAACGAGATGCGTTTGAGGTTCACGGCCGCGCTGCGCATGATCTCTTGTGCGGTGCGGTGCTCGCCGGTGAAGGTGATCTTGTTGACCTTGGGATGCGCCGCCAGCGCGGCGCCGGCCGTATGTCCGTAGCCGGGGACGATGTTGACGACGCCGGCCGGGAAGCCCGCCTCGGTGATGAGGGCACCGAGCTCCATCGCGCTGACCGGCGTGAGCTCGGCGGGTTTGAGGACGACCGTGCAGCCGGTCGCGAGCGCCGGCCCGAGCTTCCAGGAGTATAGGCTCATCGGCGAGTTCCAGGGCAGGATGGCGCCGACGACGCCGACCGGTTCGCGCCGGGTGAACGCGTGCGCGTCGGGTTTGTACGGGATCGTCTCCCCGTAGATCTTGTCCGCGGCCCCGGCGAAGAACGTCAGCCAATCGGCGGCGCGCTGCATCTCGCCGAGCGTGTCGCGCAGCGGTTTACCGTTGTCGCGGCTCTCGAGCTCGGCGAGCTTGCGCGCGTCGCGCGCGATCAGCGCCCCGAGCCGATGGATGAGCGCACCGCGCGCCGAGGGCGTGAGCCTCGCCCACGGTCCGCGCAGCGCGTCGCGCGCGGCAACGACGGCGCGGTCGACGTCGACCTCGTCCGCCTCGGCGACCGACGCCCAGATCTCCTCGCTCGACGGGTCGATCGAAGCGATGGTGCGCCCCGAGTGCGGCGCGACCCATTCACCGGCGATGAAGAGCTGCGCGTATTCGCGCGGTGATTCCACTACGGTCGCCATCGTTTCTCCGTCCCGGTTCGGCAGGAGGATTCTGCGCCTGCCGACGCCGATTGTCGACAATTGTGCTAACAGTGTCAATGGACACGGCTGGCGCAGCGTGAGCGCGCTCGTTCGGATGGAAGCGGTCGGCCGCGTCTTCTTTCGCGGCGGGGTCGAACAGGTCGCGCTCGACGCCGTCTCGCTCGACATCGAGGACGGCAGCTTCGTCTGCTTCGTCGGGCCGAGCGGCTGCGGAAAATCGACCCTGCTCAGCATCATCGCCGGTTTGATCGCGCCGACGAGCGGCCGCGTCACCAACGGCGGCACCGCGGTGCAAGGCCCGCGCCCCGGCGTCGGCTACTTGACCCAAAAGGATACGCTGTTGCCTTGGCGCGACGTCCTGCGCAACATCGAGACGCCGCTCGAGATTCGCGGCGTCGCGGCGGCCGAGCGGACGAGCAAGGCGCGCGAGCTGGTGGAGTTGGTCGGATTGCGTGGCCGCGAGCGGGCCTACCCGCGCGAGCTCTCCGGCGGGATGGCGCGGCGCACCTCGCTCGCCCGCATGCTGGTCGCCGATCCGGAGCTGCTGCTGCTCGACGAGCCGTTCTCGGCTTTGGACGCGCAGCTGCGCGTCGAGATGCAGAACGAGCTGTTGCGCCTGTGGGGCGACAGCGGGAAGACGGTCGTCTTCGTGACCCACGACCTCGACGAGGCGATCGCGCTGGGCGACCGCGTGGTCGTGCTCGGTGCTCGCGGACGTATCGTGCGCGACGAGCGCATCGAGCTGGCGCGCCCGCGCGACGTGGTCGCGATCCGGCGCAGCCCCGAGTTCCACGCGATCGAAGCGCGCCTGTGGGAAGCATTGTCGGCCGATCGCTACGCCGAACCCGCTGCGGTTTCGTGAACGCCAAGCGAACGCCGCGGATCTTCGCCTGGCGGTTGGGTCTGTTCTTGGCAATCGTCGCGGTCTGGCAAGCGCTGTCGGCGCTGCACGGAATGGCGTTCTACATCAGCAGCCCGAGCGCCATCTGGCTGCGCGAAGGGCAGTGGCTGGCCGACGGCACGCTGCTGTTCCACACCTCGATCACGGTCGAAGAGACGCTGGGCGGGTTCGTCCTGGGCGCCGTCGCGGGCGTCGTCGCAGGCTTCGTGATCGGGCCGCAGCGCGAGCTGGGCGAAGTCGTCGATCCCTTCATCGTCGCGGTCTACTCGATACCGAAGGTCGCGCTCGCGCCGCTGTTCATCGTGTGGTTCGGCGTCGGCATCTGGATGAAGATCATCCTGGCTACTGTCACCGTCTTCTTCATCGTCTTCTTCAACACGGTCGCCGGCGTGCGCAACGTCGACCCCGATTTGATCAACGCGGTCTGGCTGATGGGCGCCTCATCGCGTGATGTTCTGTTGAAGGTCATCGTCCCGCACGCACTGAGCGCAGCACTGACCGGCGTCCGCATTTCGATCCCGTACGCGCTGATCGGCGCGGTCGTCGGCGAGCTGATCGCCAGCAACCGCGGCATCGGCTACCTGATCTCCTCGGCGGCAAGCCAGTTCGATACTGCCGGCGTCTTCGCGGCGTTGATCGTCCTGACCATTCTCGCCACGATTCTCAACGCGCTGGTGAACTTCGTCGACCGGCGCACGTCGGTCTGGAAGGTCGACGCAAACCTCTCGCTGCGTCCCAACTGAGGTATCCATGTCCGCACGCTTGATCCGCCGGCATTTTCTCGGAACGACGGCCGCCGCAGTGCTCGCGCCGGCGATGCTGAAACCGGCCGCCGCAGCGGCCGTGACGAACCTGGCCGTCGGTTCGATCGGTCACTCGATCGCCCACTTCCCGCTGTTCGTCGGCGAGCAGCTCGGCTATTTTCAGCGCAACGGTGTCGACATCGGCACGGTGACCGAGTTCTCGACCGGCGCGCTCACCGACACGGCCGTGACCGCCGGCAGCATCGACATCGGCTCGTCGGTCATCACCGACGTCTTCTCGCTCGTCAAAGCCGGTCGCTCGGGGAAGATCATCTCGGCCGGCACCAACGCGTTCTACGTCGACATCATCGCCTCGAAGGACTTTCTTGCAGCGTCGAAGCTGAACGAGAAGAGCAGCCTGAGCGACAAGATCCGCGCCATGCGCGGAAAAAATATCGGTATCACCGGCCCCGGCAGCGGCACCGAAGCGCTCGTGCTGTATCTGCTCAAGCAGGGCAACATCGATCGCACGCGCGACGTGCAGCTCGTCAACGTCGGCGCCAACATCCCGGCCGTTCTCGCCGCGCTGCAGGCCAATCGAGTCGACATGGTGTCGTTCGCGTGGCCGCTCGGGCAGCAAGCGCAGGTCGAAGGGATCGGCGAGACGTTCGTCAGCCCGGCGCGCGGCGACGTCCCGGCGATGGCCCACCAGTTGCACGGGGTCGTCTACACGACGCAGGACGACATCGACAAGAAGCACGCGGCGATCGTGGGCTTCGTGCGCGGCTACGCCGACGCGTGCACGACGATCCTCAAAGACCCGGCGCGCAGCCGGGATCTGCTCAAAGCGTTCTACCCGAACCTCGATCCCAAAGCGCTCGACCTCACGCTGGAGATCTACCGCACGACGTCGGTGCCGTCGAGCCCGCTGCCCAGCGAGGCCGGCTTCACGCGGGCCGTGAAATTCCACCAGGCCGTCGGCCTCATCTCGGAGGAGTACGCCTACAACGACCTCGTCGCTACGCGCGTGATCGCGGAAGCCCTTGCCAAGCGATAGCGCCTGGGCCGGCGTCGTATTGGCGGCGTTGAGGAAACACGACGTTCGTCTCGCCGTCTACGTCCCCGACAAGGTCCTCATCCCACTGATCGACGGCGTGCACGCCGACCCGTTCTTCACCGCGTTCACCGCGACGCGCGAAGAGGAAGGCGTCGGGATCTGCGCGGGCGCGTGGATGGGCGGGCTGCGCAGCATTCTGATGATGCAGACCAGCGGGTTCGGCAACGTGCCCAACGCGCTCGCGTCGCTGGCGGTCGCGTATCAGATCCCGGTCGTGATGCTCGTCTCCGAACGCGGCTCGCTCGGCGAGGTCAACGTCGGCCAGGTATGGTCGAGCCGCGTCGTCGCGCCCGTCTGCGACGCGCTCGGAATCCCGCACCAGACGATCGAGCGTCTCGAAGATCTCGCCTTCGTCGTCGACCGTTCGATCGTGCAGGCCCACGCCACCCAGACACCCGTCGTGCTGGTGCTCTCGCCGCTCTTGACCGGCGGCAAGGTCTTCGCGGCATGACGGCGACGCTCAGCCGCATCGAGCTGATGCGCGGGCTCGTGGGCATGCTGCGCGACGAGGCCGTCGTCGCGGGGATCGGCAACACCAACTTCGACCTGTACGCCGCCGGCCACCGCTCGCAGAACTTCTACATGCTGGGCAGCATGGGGCTGGCGTTCCCGATCGCGCTCGGCGTTGCGCTCGCGCAGCCACGGCGGCGCGTGATCGGCATCGAAGGCGACGGCTCGCTGCTGATGAATCTCGGCTGCCTCGCAACGATCGCGATGGTCGCGCCGGCGAATCTCACCCTGGTGGTGATGGACAATGGCGTCTACGAGATCACCGGCGGGCAGCCGACCGCAAGCGCGCAGCGCTGCGATTTCGTCGAGGTCGCGCGCGCCACCGGGATCGCGCACAGCGCGTGGGCGCAGGACACCAGCGACTTCGTGCGCCTCGTGCAGGCCGCGCTCGAACGAACCGGACCGTCGCTGATCGGCGCGCGGATCGAGCGCGGCCCGGCGATCGCGCAACCGCCGCGCGATCCGGCCCAGATTCGCGACCGCTTCATGCAGGCGATGGGGTCGCGCAAAGGGTTCGGCGCTTAGGCCGAACCCGCAGTCGGGGCGCGCCGAAACCATGAACCGCGCGCGACGGCGAACGTCACGAGAGCGCCGTAGAGGAACATCCCCAGGCCGAGCGCGACGAACAATGCCGTCAACGAACCGGTCATCCGCAACGCGAACCAGCCGGCGGCCAGTCCCACGAACATCCGCAGAAACCCGGCCACCAGCGGCCAACCCAGACGACCCGCTCCCTGCGAGGCAAAGTACAAGCACAAGCCGAGGCCGAAGAAGCCGTAGAACGGCCCGACGACGTGCAGATATGCCGTGCCGGTCGCGAGCATGCCGGGATCGGAACCGAACAACCCGAGCCACGCGTGCGGCCAGATCGCCGCGGACGCACCGATGATCTCGGTCATGACGAACGCGATCGCGGCGCCGACGAACGCGATGCGCAACGCGCGCTTCGGCTGTCCGGCGCCGATGTTCGTTCCGACCAGCGCGACGAGCGGCGCGCCCAGCCCGAACACCAGCGGGATCAACAGGTACTCCAAACGCGCGCCGGTGCCGTACCCGGCGACGCCGGCCGGTCCCGCGACGGTTGCGACGAGCGCGGTTGCGCCACCGATGGTGACGTTGGTCTGCAGCGACGATACGGTCGCGACGCCGCCGACGATCAAGATGTCGGTGAAGAACTTGCGCTGCACCGGGCTGCGCCGAATGCGCACCACACTGCGGCCCGAGAGCACATAGTACGCGAGCACCGCGGCCCCGGCCGCAAAGGAGATCAGCATCGCGACGCCGCCGCCGGCGATGCCGAGCGCGGGGAACGGGCCGATGCCGAAGATCAGCAGCGGCGAGAGCGGGACCAGAATCAGCGCACCACCGACGACGACCAGCGCGGGAAAGAGCATGTTGCCGGTCCCGCGCACCGCGCTGGCCAGCCCGTTCATCACCCACAGCAGCACGTTGCCGGCGAAGACGACGTTGGAGTATTTCAACGCCGCGGCGAGCGACGCACCGCGTCCGCCGAGTGCGCGGTACAGCTCGGGTCCGAACAGCAAGAACAGCGCCGACACGAGCAGCCCCAGCGCGACGTTGATGATCAGCGCGTGAACGACCAGCGCGTCGGCGTCGGCGGGACGCCGCGCACCGAGCGCGCGCGCGATCGCCGAAGAGATCCCGCCGCCCAGCGAGCCGGCGGAGATCATCTGCATCAGCATGACGCCCGGGAAGACGAGCGCCATTCCGGCCAGCGCGTCGGTGCCCAGACGTGAAACCCAAAAGGTTTCGATGAGCCCGGTGCTGGCCTGGGCCAGCATCACCACCACATTCGGCCAGGCGAGCGTCAGCAGCAGCGGCACGATCGGCGCGTACAGGAGTGCCCGTGTTCGCGGATCGAGTTCCGCGCCGGGCCTGGCAGGCGCGGTCGCCTCGGGCGCGACGGCGATCGTGCTTGTCATCGTGCGGCCATCATACGACGGTGAGTTGCTTTTTGCAACTGACCGCGCTATACTGACCGCGGTGAGTGCTCGAAAGACCTTTGGAACCCAGCCCTGCTCGATCGCGCGCACGCTCGACGTCGTCGGCGATTGGTGGACGCTGCTCGTGCTGCGGGACGTCTTTCGGGGCGCGCACCGGTTCGACGAGCTCAAGAGCGGCCTGGGGATCGCAACGAACGTGCTGACGGTTCGGCTCAAACGCCTCACCGACGCCGGGATCCTCGAGCGGCGCGCCTACCAAGAGCATCCGCCGCGCTTCGAGTACACCGTTACGGCCAAAGGGCGCGACTTGTACCCGGTCCTGATCGCGCTACTGCAGTGGGGCGACCGCTACATGCGCGACGAATCCGATCCATCAGACGCGCCCCCGCGCGTCGTCGTCCACGACACGTGCGGTCATGCGATACAGCCGGCCTTCTCGTGTCCACACTGCCGCTCGGAGGTTTCGGCGCAGAATGCGCGGACCGTGGCGCGCGCCGACCTTCCGCGCGAGCTCCGAAACGCGCGCAGCGCGCGAGCGCCCCGCCGCAACGCCTAGCGGGCTGCTAGTGCGTCGGTGACGGCTGAACGGTCGACGGCATCGAGTTGAGGACGACGCCCATCATCGACGTCGCCTTCGTGTATCCTACCGGGACGCGGAAGCCCGCGGCTGCCGGCACCGCGCGCGTCAGCTCGTCGACCGCGTAGGAGAGTTTCAGGCTCTGCGAGCCGCCCGGATCGAGCGAAAGGTCGATCGTCAGCGGAAACGCGCCGTACTCGTCGGCCAGCTGGGTCGTCCCCGTCGCGTGCACGACGTTCAGCGAGCCTTTCTTCGCGAAGTGCGCATCGATCGCCAACCCGCTCGTCGCGATACCCGCGGTCGTCGTATGACCTGTCAGCTTCACGCTCACGTCCATCACGTCGAGGCCGGCGAGAAACGACGTTCCGACGAACAGTCCCTGTGGTTTCGGAGTCGGTGTGGGCCCGGCGCTCGGGCTCGGTGACATGCGCGAGACGTAGTAGCGCTTCGTCGCGTCGCTCCACGCGGTGACGGTCCGCGCGCTGCGATCGACCACGAAGGTCGCGCTGATCGGCGGTAGCGGGACCGCGTCGGTCTTCACCGAGATCAGCTCAACCCGCGTCAGGTTCGCGCGCTGCGACATCCCCAGAACGGCGGACCCGGTGATCGTGCGGTCATTGGTGACGACCGTAATGCTCGCATGCGCGCGCGCCGTAAAGGCGAGCGGCGTCGGTGACGGATTCGGCGGCGCGGGCCTCGGCGTCCCGGACTGGGCACCGGCCGCGCTGCCGAGCGCGACGACCGCGAAAACACCCCAAGCGGCAATCGGGACGGCCCTTGCGTTCATCACGGCCACGTTGGCCTCGATGCCGCGCCCGACCTGGGAAATGTCACGCGGCGCTGGCCAAAATGTCACTCTGAGCTTGTCGAAGAGCGACGACGGCGTTGGTGATGTAGACGTCGTCGGACGCTATTTCCTCAAGCACGCGAGCGTCCGCCGCGCAGGGAGAAACTGCGCGGCGGACGGGCTCACAGGTTTGGTTGCCGTGGTTTAGGAGCCGTGCAGCACGACGCGGTTGGCGATGAACGTGCCGTTGCTCCAGTAGCCGAACACGGCGACGTGCTGGCCGGAGGACGGCGTCAGACCGGTCGGGCGAATGACGGTCCCTTGCTTGAGGTCGATCGTCATCGTGTCGCCCTGAGTGCTCGTCAGCGTCAGACGGAACGCCGCGAAGGAGCCCACGGTGCCGAGGATCATGTGGTTGCGGTCGTACGATCCGGTATCCCACGTCGGCTGCCAAGCGTCGACGTTATTGTACTCGGGATCGAACGAATTGTACGTCGTCGCCGACTGCGTGCACGGATTGGAGTTCATTTGCGCCGCCCCGATCGCGCTGGTGGCGGCGAAAATGCCGACGCCTAATGCGACCGGGCGGAAGAGATCGATTGCGGTGGACGTTTTCATGATACCGGACAATACCCGTTTTCGCCTGATGCGCAACACGCGCTCGCGACGCGAGCGACCGTCAGCCCGGTTCCATGCCCTTCGATTTCAGCAATGCCGCGTTGTTCGGATCGGTCAGAAACCGAATCAATGCAGCCGCTGCTTGCGGTTGTTTGCTCGTTGACGCGACGGCTGCCGGAAACGAGCTGTACATCTGCAGATCGGGCGGAAACGGCACGATCGAAACTCCGGCGACCGGCAACAGCTCGCTGATCTGCTGGGCTGCGAGCTCGGCTTCGCCGCGCGCGACCAACTCGGCGACGCGTCCGCCGGTCAATACCCTCGACTTGGCTTTCACCTGGTCGGCGATGCCGAGCTTTTCGCACACCGACAGGAAGTACAGACCGCTCGCCCCTGCGGTCGTGTAGGCGACTGTGTGCGCTGCCAGCATCGCGTTCTTGAACGACGCCGCGTCGTGGATGTCGGGGGCCGGCGCGCCGGTCTTGTAGGCGACGCCGACGCCCGAGCGCGCGACCTCGGCGCGCGTCGCGGGGTCCACCTTCGACGCGTGAACCAGGTCGTCCATCGCGGGCCCGGTCAGGATCGCGACATCGAAGGCCTCACCGGCGATGATGTCTTTCCTGAGCGCGGTGGTGGTGTCATAGTGAACGACCAGCGTGTTGCCGGTAGCCTTCTCGAATTGCGGGCCCAGCACGGCCAGCACTTCGGTCAGCGCGTTGGAGCTGATGACCCGGATCTCGGCGGCCTGCGCCGCACCGGTCAGCGCGACCATCGCCAACGCTGTCGCAACAACCACGGAAAGCGCTCTCATACCGATCTCCCTGCCTCGCTGAAACGTCATCGTCCGTCCAACGCGCGCTCGACGCCGGTGAGGCCCGGCCGATGCGCGCCGCTGCCGTTGCCGCCGTTGTAGAACGCGGCAAAGTCGATGCCGTCGGGACGATGCTCGATCCACGTGCTCGTACCTTGGATGCCGCCGTTCTTTCCGTAGAAGACGGCGTTCGGATCGCCACCCGAGCGGAGCACGACGTCCCATCCCAGACCGAACGCGCTTCCATTCGAACGCAGCCGCAGCGGCGCAACCGGCGGCGCGAGCATAGCGGCGCGCGACGCCGGCGAGACGATCTTCCCGGCGTCGTAGGCCATCAGCACGCGCACAATGTCGGATGGCGAGAGAATCCAGCCGCCGGCCGGCGTGCCGCCTTCGCCACGCCCGTTCACGACCGGGCGGCCGTTCTTTCCGTAACGGACGGCTTGGCCGGGGATCACCGACGGCGACTCGAGCATGCCGAACCGCGTCACGCCGGCCGGCCGAAAGACGTTGGCCTCGACGAAGTCGCTGTAGCGCATCCCGCTCGCCTTTTCGATGACCGCACCGAGCACGTTGAAACCGGCGTTCGAATACGCCTGCTGCGTCCCGGGCGCGAACTGCAAGTGCGCGCCGGCGGCGGCGTGCGCGGTGTTCATCGGATCGTCGGTGTTCGCGGCAACGTCGTGCGGCAGGCCCGACGAGTGGTTCAACAGGTTCTCGATCGTGATGGCGGCCGCGCGCGGATCGGTGACGCTCCGGATGCCGAGGAACGCGAACGCAGGCGTCTCGAGGGTGACCTTTCGCTCCTCGACCAGCTTCATGATCGCCATTGCAGTGATCGGCTTCGAGCAGCTCGCCAAAGCGAACATCGTATCCGGCCCGACTGGGGTGCGCGCAGCGACGTCCGCGTACCCGAATCCCTTGACGTCGACGATACGGCCGCCGTCTCCGACGGCAAAGCCCGCCCCCGGCGCCTTCGCGCGCTGGACGACCGCCGCCATCGCGGCGTTCGCCGCGGCGATGTTCGGATCGGCCAGCGCCGGAACCGCGATCGCGATCGCGCTTCCGACCGTAATGCAAATCAACGCTACGCGGTGCATGACGAAGATCGCGATTCGCTTCCCCACCTTTGCCGCCTCCCGGTTACGGCAAGAATACGCTCCGCCGGCCCGAAGCCTTCGACATGCAACAGCCGAAGGGCTCGGACGCTGCGCGGCGCTTCTTTTGGGCGATGATGTTCGGCTTGCCCATTGCATTCATCGGTTTCGGGATACTGATGATCGTCGCCGGAGGGACGAACGACGCACGGCTGCCGTGGGTTGGCGGCGGGCTCGTCGTGGCTGGGGCGGTGGGGCTGCTTGCCGCGTGGAGCTTCAGGCGCCGGCGGTGGTCTTATTGATCGTGCCACGGCAATCAGACGCCTTGCACGTGCAGCGCTTCCGATCGGAGTGCATCGACGAGACGTAGTCGAGCGTGATCTCTTCGCCCGGACGGATATCGCGCAGCGCGAGCACGATCAAGCGACCGCTGATCGTCTGCAAGTAGCAGTTCGGCCGGCAGGAGTGGTTGATGTAGTGCGTGCCGTTGCCACCGCGTGAACCGTCGATGCTATGGCGTTGGTCCAGCCCGCTGATGCGCAGCACGCGGCGATGTGCGCGGCGCGCGGCCTCCGCGTTGGTGATGCGCTCTCCGGTGTACTCGGCGATCTTCTTCCGCCGGCGAAAACGGACCGTCGCGAAACAACCCTTCCCGTGAATGGCGGACTCCGCGACCGTCAGGCCGGCTGCCAGCGTGGACTTCAATGAGGCATCTCGTCGTCGTCGAGCCCGAAGTAGTGCCCCAGCTCGTGGATCACGGTTTCACGCACTTCGTGGACGGCTTCTTGCCGCGTGCGCGCCACGCGGTTGATCGGGCCGCGAAACACGGCGATCTCGTCGGGCAGCAGCGGCGGCTCGTCCGTCCGTTCGGTCAGCGCGACGCCGCGGTAGATTCCGAGCAGCTCCGAGTCGTCGTCGTCGTCGATGCTTTCGAGATCCTCGTCGCTCGGCTCGTCTTCGACGGCGATGACGACGTTCTCGACCAGATCGGCGAACCGCTTGGGCAGCGCGTCGAGCGCCTCGGTGACGACGCGCTCGAACTCGGCCCGCGACAGATGTGCGCTGCTCATCGCGGGCCGATATTCGCGAGATGCGCCGCGACCCCGGCCGGCAGCCCTTCCCGGCGATCGCCTCGTTGGGGCGGAACCCTACCCTGGCCCCCCATTTCGCGTGCCCCGGCGAGCGGCTATCGTGAGCGGGTGCTCATCCCCGAAACGGTGCGAGCGACCGTCCTCGGACGCGTTCGCCTCATGGATCGCATCGAGCGCGCCATCGTCATGCGCGCGTCCGTGATCGGACGCCGGTTCCACGTCGCCGTGCTGACCGCGACCGCGACCTTCCCGGAGGCCCGGGTACGCGCCGCCCTCGAGCGCGCCTGCGCCTTGCAACTCGTCGTCGAAGACGATCCCGCCGGGGAGCGCTACGCCTTCCGGCACGCGCTGACGCGCGACGTGATCTACGAGGAACTCATGAAGGGCCGGGTCCGGCCGCTGCACGGCCGAATCGCGCGGGTGCTCGAACGGATGGTCCCCAGCGGCGAAGCAGCGCTCGACGATCTGGCATATCACGCCTGGGCCGCCGGCGACATCCGCCGCGGCGTGCGCTACAACGAGCTCGCCGGCGACCGCGCCGCCGCCGTCCACGCGCCCGAAGACGCGCGGACGTACTACGCGCGCGCGCGCGGCTTGCTGCCGGTCGAGTCGGGCGCGTACGCGCGTCTAGGGGAAAAGCTGCGCACGGTGGGGCCTGCCGAAAGCCTCGCAAAGCAATAGGCGCTATCGGTCGGCGGCGCGAAATCAGCGCGCCTCCGTGATCGTGCGCCCCGTGCTCTGCCGGCCGTTTATCGGCCGGCGTGAGGAGCTTGCGTACCTGCGCGAGCGACGGCTCGAGGCGGGGTCGTCTCATGGCGGCCTGGTCCTGATCACGGGCGACGCGGGAGTCGGCAAATCGCGGCTGATCGCCGAGTTCTGCGGCGCGCTCGCCTACTCGCGCTGGCGGATCGGGCACGGACCGTGCTTGGAGGATGCGCGCCGGCCGTATGGGCCGATCCTCGATGCGCTGGCGCGGTTCGACGCGGCCGGCGCCGAGCTCGCCCCCGCCGCCACCAAGCAAGAGCAATTCGACGCGATCGTCGATCGCTTGGCGACGATCGCGGCGCGAACCGCGCTCGTCGTCGTCGTCGAGGACCTGCACTGGGCCGACGCCGCGACCCTCGATCTGCTCGCCTACCTGGGCTCGAAAGTCCACCGGATGCGGGTGCTGATCCTGGCCTCGTTTCGTCCCGACGAGCTCCACCCCGATCATCCCGCGACCAGCGGCGTCGCGAAGATCGCGCGCAACGCGCGCGCGGGCCGTATCGATCTGGTTCCGCTGGCGGGCGTCGAGCTGCGTACGTTCATCGACGAAGCCCTGTCGGGCGTGATCCTTCCCGACGAAACGCGACGCGCCATCGCGCTGGCGGGAGACGGTAACCCGTTCTTCACCGAAGAGCTGCTCAGGAGCGCGGTCGAGCGCACCTCGGTCCGCTCCGGTGATCGCGGTCGACGCGACCTTCCGCTGACGGTGCGCGCCACGCTGCTCGAACGTCTGCGGCCGTTCGACGAAGGGGAGCGCCGCATCGTGCGGCAGGCGGCGGTGATCGGCCGTTCCTTCAGCTTGGACTTACTGGCGGCGACGCTCGACGCCGACGCGTCGAGCTTGCTCCCGACGCTCCGGCGCGCGCGTGACTTTCAGCTCGTCGAAGAGGTCACGCCGGCGACCTTTCGCTTTCGTCACGGCCTCACGCGGGAAGCGATCTACGGCGAGTTTCTCGGGGCCGAGGTGCAGCCGCTCCATCGCAGCATCGGGCTCGCCCTCGAAGACGCACCGGACGAAAAGCGCTCGCTCGAAGCGCTGGCCTATCACTGGTGGGCGGCCGGAGACGATGAGCGCGCCGCGCGCTACAATCAGTTGGCGGGCGACGCCGCCGGCCGCGTGCACGCCCACGAAGATGCGATCGCCTTGTATCAGCGCGCGCTCGAAGCGGAGCACATCGACCCGGTCGTACGGGGCACGATGGTGGAGAAGATCGCCGATCGGCGCGTTGCCCTCGGCTGGACCGAGGAAGGGAACAACACCTACGGCGCGGCGGCGGATATCTTTCGCGCTGCGGGAGCTCACGAGCTCGAGGCCACCTGTCGCGTTCGCGCCGCGATCACCGGCTATACGCTCAAGCTCTCCGCACCGACCGCGCCGCTGGAAGAGATGCTGACGCGGCTCGAACCCAGCGAGTACCTTGCGCGCAGCCGCGTCCATCTCGGCCTCGCATGGCTCACCGCGACGTTTTGGTTTCCGACTCAGGCCGCGTATCATTTGGCCCAGGTCGATGCGCGAGCGATGGCGGCCGCCCCCGACATAAGGCTTCGCTTTCACAACGTCTCCGCCTGGGTCGCGATGACGTTCGGCGACCTCGAGGGGTTTCGCAGCAAGCACGGTGCTTGGCTCGAGGCGGCGCGCGCGACGGGCTCGGCCGCCGCGATTGCGGCGGCGCGCTACAACGGCGCGATGTGTTACTCGTTCTTCGGCTTGCACGACGAGGCCCTGGAGAACATCGCGCAGGCGCTTCACACCGCGCGCGACGAGCGCAACCGGCACGGCGAGTTGAGCGCTCACGCGATCTCTGCGATGTGTTACGTCGCGCGCGGGGATCTGGCGGGCGCCCGAAGTGCGCTCGAAGCGGTGCCGGCAACCGCCGAAAGCCAAGTCACCACGGCGTTCGGAATCGCGTGGGGAACCCTCGCCGGCGCATACCTCGACGATCAAGCGATGGTCGACAAGTGGTTCGACGGTTTCGAAGCCGTCGTTTCGGCGGAGGTGGAAACGGAGTGCGCGGCCGGCTTCGCCGAGATCATGATTCGCCGGGGTCGTCACCGAGACGCTGCCGCGTTGCTGCACCGCGCGATGCCGGACTGCGAATGTCCGCGCGGCATGGTGTTCACCCTGCTCGCAGCTGGGAAGTACGGTGCGCCCGCCGACCGCGCTCGGGCTCGCGCATATCTGCTGCGCGCGGCCGACGCGCCGATCGAGGTCGTCGAGCGGCACGCGTTGACGCTCTTCGATGCCGTCGCCTTGCGGCGCGAGGAACGCTGGGACGAAGCGGCCGCGTTGGCGCGCGACGCCGCCGCCGGTTTCCGGCGGTTGCGTTTTCCGCTCCTCGAAGCTGAGGCGCTCGAAGCGGCCGGCGAGCCCGAGGCAGCGCTCGCGATCTATCGCAGCTGTGGCGCAGCCCACGAAGTACGGCGCCTCGAAGGTGCACGATCGGCCGCGCCGCACGCCCCGCGCGAGACAGCGGGGACCACACTCGAGCTCTCGGCACGCGAACGTGAGATCGCGACGCTCGCGGCGCGCGGGCAATCGAACTTGGAGATCGCCCGCGGGCTCTCGATCAGCCACAAGACCGTCGAGAAGCATCTCGGCTCGGTCTACCAGAAGCTCGGCGTCTCCTCACGCGCGCAACTCGCTTCGTACGTGACCGCCGTTCGTTGACGCCGGCCGTTCCGTCAACCGCACCGGTCCCGGCATGCCGATTCGAGGACCGCGGGCCCGCGTGGCGTACGAATGGAGCTTACGGCTTCGAACGCAAGGGAAGCACAGATGGGAAATCCGGTCGTCCACTTCGAGATCATCGGTAAAGATTTTCAGGCGCTGCAGCGCTTCTACAAAGGTGCGTTCGACTGGCAGATCGGACCGCCCATCCCCGGCGCCGGGGTCAGCTACGCGCTCGTCGATCCGCACGGCGAAGGCGGGATCAACGGCGGCGTCGGTGGGATGGACGACTATGCGGGCCACGCGACGTTCTACGTGCAGGTTCCCGACCTCGAGGCCGCGCTCGCGACGATCCAACGCCTCGGCGGCAGCACGCTGGTACCGCCGAACCAAGTCCCCGGCGGCCCGAGCATCGCGCTATTCAACGATCCCGAGGGCCACGTGGTCGGCCTCGTGCAGAACGTCCAATGAGCGGCGTACGCGTTCTGGTCGGTACGCGCAAGGGCGCGTTCGTGCTGACGTCGGACGGAAAGCGCCGCGAGTGGGCGATCGACGGTCCGCACTTCGCGGGCTGGGAGATCTACCACGTGAAGGGATCGCCCGCCGATCCGAACCGTCTCTACGCGTCGCAGAGCAACGGCTGGTTCGGGCAGCAGATCCAACGCTCAGACGACGGCGGCAAGACATGGGCGCCGGTGGGGAACCAGTTCGTCTACGACGGTGTCCCCGGTACGCATCAATGGTATGACGGAACGCCCCATCCGTGGGAGTTCGCGCGCGTCTGGCATCTCGAGCCGTCGCTGACCGATCCGGACATCGTCTATGCGGGTGTCGAAGACGCTGCGCTGTTTCGTTCGGCGGACGGCGGCGGCACGTGGCACGAGCTCGCGGGCCTGCGCGGTCACGGATCGGGCCCTGCTTGGCAGCCCGGCGCCGGCGGAATGTGCCTGCACACGATCCTGCTCGATCCGAGCGACCCGAAGCGGATCTTCGTCGCGATCTCGGCCGCCGGCGCGTTCCGCACCGACGACGCCGGCGCGACGTGGCGCCCGATCAACGCGGGGCTCATCTCCCCGCAGCTCCCCGATCCGCACGCCGAGGTCGGTCACTGCGTCCACCGCATCGCGATGCATCCGTCACGTCCGAGCGTGCTGTTCATGCAAAAACACTGGGACGTGATGCGGAGCGACGACGCCGGCGACTCGTGGCACGAGATCAGCGGAAACTTGCCGAGCGACTTCGGGTTTCCGATCGACGTGCACGCGCACGAACCCGAGACACTCTATGTCATCCCGATCAAGAGCGACTCGGAGCATTTCGTCCCCGACAGCAAACTGCGCGTGTACCGCAGCCGCACCGGCGGCAACGAGTGGGAACCTCTCACGAGCGGGTTGCCGCAGCGCGACTGCTACGTCAACGTGCTGCGCGACGCAATGGCGGTCGACGCGCTCGACTCGTGCGGGGTCTATTTCGGCACGACCGGTGGCCAGGTCTATGCCTCGCCCGACGCCGGCGACAGCTGGTCGCCGATCGTCCGCGATCTGCCCGCAGTGCTGTCGGTCGAAGTCCAGACGCTGCCGTGATCCGCGTCGTGATCCCGGCCCATCTGCAGACGCTCGCGCAGGCGTCGCGCGAGGTGCAGCTCGACGTCGCCGGTGCGCCCTCGCTACGGTCGGTGCTCGACGCGCTCGAGGTTTCCTATCCGGTGCTCCGCGGGACGATTCGCGATCACGTCACGCACCGGCGCCGGCCGTTCGTACGGTTCTTCGCTTGCGAGCGCGATCTGTCGCACGAAGCGCCCGACGCCCCGCTCCCCGACGCGGTCGCGAACGGTGCCGAACCGCTGCTGATCGTCGGGGCCATGGCCGGCGGCTGAGCGACGCGCTGACCGAGCAGCGGTCGCTCGCGAACTACCACCGGCTGCCAAGCGTGCGCGGCGACTTGCTCGCCAAGCTCGGCCGTCTCGACGAAGCTCGCGCTGAGTTCGAGCGTGCAGCTTCCCTCACCAAGAACGCGTGGGAGCGCAAGCTACTCCTCGATCGCGCCGCGGACTGCGACACTTGACAGCCGGGGCTCGACGCGCAATACTTAAGTAAGTGCTAAACCATTCGTCGTCGCTCGATCTCGCATTCCAGGCGCTGGCCGACCCGACGCGACGCGTCATGGTGGAACGGTTGAGCCGAGGGCCGGCTTCGGTCAGCGAGCTCGCGCGGCCGCTCGCCATGTCGCTATCGGCGGTCGTTCAACATCTCGCGGTGCTCGAAGCCGGCGGCCTCGTGCGGTCGGAAAAGACGGGACGCGTACGCACGTGTCGCGTCGAGCCCGTCGCGCTCCGCCAAGCCGAACGGTGGATCGCCGAACGGCGCGCTACGTGGGAACGCCGGCTCGATCGACTGGGCGACTATCTCGACGCGACCCGACATTCCGTCCGGAGGAAAAGATCATGACCGAACGCTCTACCGATCACGCGACCTTCGTCGTCGAGCGCACCTACGACGCCGCTCCCAGCCGCGTGTTCGGAGCCTGGGCCGAACCGGCGGCCAAGACGCGCTGGTTCAGCGGACCCGAGGGCTCCGATCAGTTCGAGTACGAGCTCGACTTTCGAATCGGTGGGCGCGAGATCAGCCGCGTCCGTATGCCGGGCGACTCCATGTACACCTACGATGCGTACTACCACGACGTCGTTGTGGACGAACGCATCGTCTACGCCTACACGATGGACCGTGACGAGACCAGGATCTCCGTCTCCGTCGCGACCGTCGAGTTCGAGCCTGCGGGCAGCGGCACGCGCCTGATCTTCACCGAGCAGGACGTCTTCCTCGACGGCCACGACAAAGTCGAATACCGCGAGCACGGCACGAAAGAGCTGCTGAACAGCCTGGACGCAGCGCTGCGCGAAGTGCCGACGAACGCGCCGGCGTCATGAAGCCTCGCGCGATCGCCGGCTGGGTCTTGTCGATCATCGCCGCCCTCATGTTCTTGTTCGCGGGCTCCATTAAAATCGCCGGCAACGTTCAGGCGGTAACGATGTTCGCGCAGTTCGGCTTGCCGCCGTGGTTCGTGTACGCCGTCGGCATCGCGGAGATCGCCGGCAGCGTCCTGCTTCTGTTGCCGTGGCGACCTTCAATCGGCGCGGCGATCCTCTGCGTCGTCGCCCTCGGCGCGGCGTCCGAGTGTCTCGCGCATGGGCAAGCGAGCTACGCCCCATTAGCGCCGGTGCTCGCGATACTCGCCGTGGTGGGTACACTGCTGCGCGTCCCTCGCGCAGGCGTTCGCGCCCCGATCTAATTCCTTCAGGAGAAACGCTGTGCTCGCAGATAATGACGCAATTGCCACCGTCGCGGTCAAGGATTTGTCGATCGCTCGAGCATTCTACGGTGTCGCCTTGGGTTTGGCGGAACAACCGGACTCGGATAATCCCCAGGTGATCACCTACGCGAGCGGCAACTCGAAGCTTGGCGTCTATGCCTCGCAATTTGCCGGCACCAACAAGGCGACGAGCGTCACATGGGCCGTCGGCGAGCTGGAACCGATCGTGGAAATGCTTCGAGCCAAAGGGGTAACGTTCGAGCACTACGACTTGCCGCAGCTCACCCTCCGCGGCGACATTCACGTCGCCGCGGACGGTTTTCAAGTGGTCTGGTTCAAAGACCCGGACGGCAATATCCTTAGCATCTTGAGCAACCCGCACTAAGAGCGGCGACCTGCGACCGGCGCCATTCGGTGTTTAGATGCTGGGCGAAGGCGTAGGGTCGACGAAGGGCGGCGCGTTGGGCGAGCAGCCGTCCGGCGAGCCGACGGGCGGCGTGTAGGTCAGCGGCTGCGTCGCGGTCGCGCCGAACTCCAGCGGGTAGAAGGAGCCGCCGTCGGTCATCGTCACGATCGTCGACAGTCCGGTGAAACGTGGCGGCAACTCGTACGTCGTGACCCAGTAGGGCTGCGGTAGTCGGACGCAACCGAGCTCCTTGAGCTGACCGTCGATCACAAAGGTGCTGCGCACCGGGCCGCCCAGCGGCTTCTCGTAGAGATACACGGTCTGCGGCGTATCGCTCGGATTGATCAGCGTAACCGCGATCTGGTGCAGCACTCCGTAGTCGCCGAAGTCGCGACCGGGATCCTGCGGATCCATGTTGGCGAGCGTCGGAGTCCTTCCGCCGTACTGCGCCGCGGCGTCGGGGCCACCGACCGTATACGATTCCGCGATCGCACCGAAGCCGTCGAGATCGAATGCTCCGTGCCGTCGGTGTCCGTCGAACGCCACGCGCGGGCCTCCGAGAAGCGCGTCCGGCCGGCTGCCGGCCGGCGAAGCGAGCACGGAAATGGTGACCGGCCCACCGGACACCACGCGCACGTCGACGGCCCCGGCGACGACTTCGCCCTGCAAGAGCAAACCGTGACGGATGACGAACGGCCGGCCGGGCTCGACGTCGACGACGGCTCCTTCGTCGAATTGCTCGAACCGCAACAGATCGCGCGAAACCGTGTGACCCACGCTCATCACGTCGAGGTCGGGTCCGGCTTCCGACGCGATCAACTGCACGCGCGAGCGGACGGCGGTCGACACGACGACGTCGAGGTCGCGCGGCAGGCCGATGTCGGAGTGATAGTAGTACAGCCGCGCGGCCTGAGCGGTGCTGACGTCGCCGCGAAACACGACGCCTTCGCTTTGAAGATATTCGGGGTCGTCGCTCAGGAACAACACGCGCGGCTTCGCCGAATCGACCACCACGTTGTAGACGTTCACCGTCGTCACGCCCGTGACCGGCGAACTTGCGTCGGCGTCGATCGTCATCGTCACGTCGACCGCCGTACGCGAACCGGTCGCCAGCGGCAGCAGCGGCCACGGAGCGATCGCGCCGTAGTTGATCGCGGCGCCGGGGCGCAACGTCGGGCGAATCCGGCGGTTCAACGCCGCCCGGATCTGCGCAGCCAGAACGTCCGCCTCGGTCGCCGGCGAACCGGTGACGTCGATCGAGATGGTCGGCGGGATCACGCCCGCGGGCGGCAGCTCCAACGGCGCAGGCGACGGGGACGGTGGCTCGATCGGCTGAGCAATCGCGCTGCGGCCTGCGAGAACGAGAACGATTGCGAGGATCGCGACGAATCGGTTCACGCTGTCCTGTTGCGAAAATGGCCCCGAGAATCCCCGCCGAAGGACCGGCGATGCAGCTTTCGCCTGCGGCGGCCTGCGACTTCGACCCCTTCTCCACCGAGTTTCTGAGCGATCCGTATCCTTTCCATGAAGCGTTGCGCGAGGCGGGACCCGTCGTTCGGCTCGACCGCTACGGGATCTGGGCGACGGCGCGTCACGAGCAGGTCGTCGCGGTGCTCTCCGACTACGAATCGTACTGTTCGAGCGCAGGCGTGGGCTTGAGCGACTTCCGCAAAGAGAAGCCGTGGCGGCCACCGAGCATCATCCTCGAAGCCGATCCGCCGCTGCACGCGAGAACGCATCGCGTCCTCATGCGCGCGCTCTCGCCGGCGGCGCTACGCGATCTACGGCCCGTCTTCGAGCTCGAGGCCGAACGCTTGGTCGACACGTTATTGCAACGCCGCGAGGTGGACGGTGTCGCCGACATCGGCCGCGCGTACCCGCTCAAGGTCTTCCCCGACGCGATCGGCGTGCGGTCCGACGGACGCGAAAACTTGCTGCCCTACGGGAACATGGTGTTCAATGCGTTCGGACCGCCCAACGAGCTGTTTCGCGACGCGATGAGCCGCGCGCAAGAGGTGATCGGCTGGATCACCGCGGCGTGCGAGCGCGACGCTCTCGCGGCGAACGGTTTGGGCCGGAGCGTGTACGCCGCGCACGACGCCGGCGAGCTCGCCTACGACGAGGCCCGCCTGCTGATCCGCTCGCTGCTGAGCGCGGGGCTCGACACGACCGTGCACGGAATCAGCAACGCGCTGTTCTGCTTCGCGTCGTTCCCCGATCAGTGGGACGTGCTGCGTGCCGATCCGTCGATCGCGCGAACCGCCTTCGACGAAGCGATGCGGCTCGAATCGCCCGTGCAGACGTTCTTCCGGACGACGACCCGCGACGTCGATCTCGGCGGGACGCTGATCGGCGCCGGCGAGAAAGTGTTGACGTTCCTGGCCGCGGCCAACCGCGATCCGCGCCGCTGGTCCGATCCGGAACGGTTCGACGTGCACCGCCGGACCGGCGGCCACGTCGGGTTCGGGCACGGCATCCACCGATGCGTCGGCGAGATGCTCTCCAAGCTCGAGGGGGAGATCTTGCTCGCGGCGCTGGCCCGACGGGTACGCGCCATCGAGCTCAACGGCGAACCGGCACCGCACCTCAACAACACGCTTCGCGGCTTCGAGTCGCTCCCGCTCGTCCTCGAAGCGGCTTGAGCCCGGGGCGAAGTCTAGGATGACATCGCGGTAGGAATCAAATCGACGATCTCGCGGGCGTGAAGCGCCTGCGCGAGGCGCGGCGCGACCAGACTGCGATGGCATGCCGCGGGAATACGCTCGATACACATCAAGACGGGAGCGCGGTAGCCGGCCAGCTCGCGCGCGAGCTCGGCGAAGTCGAAGGGGTCGAGCACTTCTCGTACGTACCGGCGGACGTAGTCCTTCGCCAGTTCCGTGCGCGCGGAGTACGCGCGACCTTCGTGTTCGTCGACTGCGTGTTGGAGCGCCAGCAGCTCCCGGCCGGGCGCGAGATCGATGATGTGCCGGTAGGCGATCTCGCGCCGCCCGAGCTCGGCGATCAAGCGCTTCGCATTGGCGTAGCTGTAGTGCGTCCCGCGCACCGCGCGCCGCGTGCGGATGTCGAGGAGCACGTCGGCGCCGGCCGCTTCGAGCGCCGCGAAAAACGCTGCACCGCCGGAACCGTACACACCGATGGTGAGCACCTCGGACAAAGAAGCTCCTTTAGGTTTTCGCCCGGTTGATGCCAAACTAGCGCTCCTCTGCTACGACGGTTTCCGGCCTGCCGACCTCGCGGCGTTACCTCCGGCCCCTAGTATCGCAACATGAGCGTCGAAGCAACGTCAGCGTTGCTGAAGGTGGGCCAAGCCGCCCTGCGCGGGGTGCCTTGGGGTTACCTCACACACGGCGCTTTGGAGCACGTTCGGCACGTCACGTCGTGCGACGTGGCGGCTTTCTACTCGGCTTCGAAGGCGGACGGCGCTTTGGCGCTCCAGGAGCGCATTCGTCGTGAGGGCGGTATCGAAGCGTTGCCGGCGACCGACCGGTTCCTTACGCGCGTCGCGAACGGCGAAGCCGACGACCGTCCCGTGAATGTGGCCGAGCGCCACGACTTCGCGGTCGCCGTTCGCAGCGGCACCGAGACGTTCGGGGTTCTCGCCGCCGCGATGCAGCGTGAGGCGTTCACCGCACCCGATCGGCGGTTTCTTACCGAGCTCGCTGAGATTCTTGCCATGGCGCTGCGCGCCGAACGGCACATGCGAGCCGCCGACCTGATCTCCAAGCAAAACCGTTACGCGTTCGAGCACAATCCCAACCCGATGTTGGTGCTGGACGCCGAGACGTTTCGTTACGTCGACGTCAACCAGACCGCGATCGACGTGTACGGCTACACGCGCGAGCAATTTATCGAGATGACGCCGTACGATCTGCGCGCGCCCGATTATGTCGACGCTCTCGAGACGACGTTCAGCATGTTCCGGCGTGATGCGACGACGACGATCGACACCGTCCACCGGCGCGTCGACGGCTCGCGCCTCGATGTTCACATAACGTCGATAACGATCGAACGCGGCGACGGGAAAGTCCGCATCGCCACGGTTCAGGACATGACCGAGCGCAACGAAGCCCTAGCGCGAGCACTGCAGAGCGAGCGGCAGCTGGCGCACGATTTGCTGCACGACCGGCTGACCGGGCTGCCGAACCGCGTGCTCTTCAACGAACGGCTCACCGCCGCCATCGACCGAGCCCGTGGAGCGAACCGGATGGCCGCGGTCCTGTTCATCGACATCGACGAGTTCAAGACCGTCAACGACACGATGGGACACCCGGCCGGCGACGCGCTGCTCAAAGAGATCTCCGACCGGTTGCGCTCCGCGACCCGGCAGCTGGATTGCATCGCCCGTGTCGGAGGTGACGAGTTCATCGCCGTGCTCAGCGACATTGCCGAGATCGATCACGTCGCGCAAGTCGTTCGCAAGCTCGAGCAGGTAGCGGCGGATCCGGTGCAGCTGCCGGGCGGTGACATGGCGGTGACGTGCAGCATCGGCGTCGCCCTGTACCCGCAGGACGGGGACGACGCGGAAACGCTGATCCGCAACGCGGACACCGCGATGTATCAGGCCAAACGCGACGGCCGGTCGGCGACGTGCTTCTTCACCCCGGCGATGCAGCACGAGGCGGAGCAGCGGATCCGGCTCGAAGCGCGGCTGAGAAAAGCGCTCGAGGACGACGCGTTTCAACTCGCCTACCAACCGATCTACGAGCTCGACGGCACCCTGGTGGCCAGCGAAGCGCTCATCCGCTGGCCGCAGCCCGACGGATCGACCGTTCAACCCAACCTCTTCATCCCGTACGCCGAGGCATCGGGGCTCATCGTTCCGATCGGTGCCTGGGTTCTGCGCACCGCGTGCCTGCAGAACGCGGCGTGGAGCCGTCAGGCATCCCCGATTCGCGTCAGCGTCAACGTCTCCGCGAAGCAGCTTGCCGATCCGCATTTCGTGCGGACGGTGGAGCAAGCACTCAACGAGTCCGGGCTGGCGCCGAACCTGCTCGAACTCGAGCTCACCGAGACGGCGATGAGCACGAACGTCGAGCGCACCTCAGCGGTCGTCGAGGCATTGCGCGCGGGCGGCGTTCGCATCGCCATCGACGACTTCGGCACGGGCTACAACTCGCTGGCGACGCTACGCTCGAACACGGTCGACACGTTGAAGCTCGACATGTGCTTCGTCGAGTGCATTGCGATCAGTCCGGTCGACCAGGCGATCGCGTCGGCGGTGATCACCGCGGCGCACGGCTTGGGCGCGAAGGTCATCGCCGAAGGTGTCGAGACGGTCGCCCAGCGCACCATGCTAGCCAAATTGAACTGCGACGCGGCCCAGGGACACCTGTTCGCTCGGCCGATGCCCGCCGCGGAGTTCGGCGAGCGGCTTCGCGCCGATTCGCGTGCGCGCGACCGCGCCCGCTCGGCCCCGCGCGCGCTCCAGCGGGTTGTATGAGCGTCAAGGCGGCCTCCGCGTTGCTGGCAATAAGCCAAGCGGCATTACGCGGCGTCGCTTGGGACGAGCTCGTCCACGACGCGTTACAGCGTCTTCGCGACGTGACGTCGTGCGACGTCGCCGCGTTCTATGCTGCGTCGGAGGCGAACGGCCCGCTGACGCTTCACGATGAGGTGCGCCGTGAAGGGGGAGTCGAGGCGCTGCCGCCCGGCGATCCGTACCTGGCGCGAACCGCCGGGGAAGGTGCCTCGGGCTCGTTCGCGACGCGCGTCCGTGCCCGCGGCGAAACCCGTCGCGACATCGCCGCCGGGGTCCGGACCGGGGCAGACACCTACAGCGTCCTTTCGATCGGTTCGAAACGGGTAGCGGCCGGACCACCCGACCGGCGTTTTCTCCGCGAGCTGGCCGAGATTCTGTCGACCGCCCGGCGGGCTGAGCGCCGTCGACACGCTGCGGAGCTCCTGTTCCAACGGAGCCGCGCCGTTTTCGACCACAATCCGAATGCGAAGATGATCGTCGACGTGGCGACGAACCGGTTCATCGACGTCAACTACACCGCCATCGCGTGGTACGGCTACACGCGCGAGCAGTTCCTCGCGATGACGACCAACGACTTGCTCGCGCCCGAGTACGCCCAACATCCGGGCCCGAAAGCCGCCGCGGATCACCGTGAAGGTGCCACGACGGTCGACCTGAAGCACCGCCGGGCCGACGGCTCGCGCCTCGACGCTCACGTAACGTCCATCTCCATCGCGCGAGAAGACGACAAGGTCTACGTCATGAACGTCCAAGACATGACTGCGCGCAACGACGCTCTCGCTCGAGCGCTCCAAAGCGAGGCACAACTCGCGCACGACGCGCTTCACGACCGGCTGACCGGCCTGCCGAATCGTTCGTTGCTCAACGAACGGCTGGCGACGGCAATCGTTCGAGCCCGGGAGATGAACCGGACGGTGGCGGTGCTGTTCATCGACGTCGACCAGTTCAAGCACGTGAACGACACGATGGGTCACGCCGCCGGCGACATGCTCCTCAAAGAGATCGCCAAGCGTTTTCGCTCCGCGACGCGTCAGACGGATTGCGTTGCGCGGATGGGGGGCGACGAGTTCATCGCGGTGTTCGGGGAAATTGCCGAGGTCGATCAGTTTGCAAAGGTCGTGCGCGATCTCGAGCGGGTGACCGCCGAACCGATTCACGTCCCCGGCGGAGATATCACCGTCACGTGCAGCATCGGCGTCGCGCTCTTTCCGCAGGACGGACAAGATGCGGAAACGCTGATCCGCAACGCCGACACGGCGATGTATCAGGCAAAGCGTGACGGACGCGCCACGACGTGCTTCTTCAGTCCTACCGTGCAGCATTCGGCCGATGAGGTACGCGCACTCCAAGTGGCCGTCTAGACGGAGCGAGCCCTCCAGGGCGGACTGGGGCTGCCGAGCGCGAAGTCGAGAACGTCGCCGTGAGCTTAGACGCGGCGATCGCATATTTCGGAGGACCGACTGATGGCGACCCCAATCGCAGCTTCCGTGCGCATCGCCGCCCTGGCGGCGGCAGCGCTCCTGGTCGCGCCGACGGCGACCCCCGCGGCCGACTCCACGCCGATCAGGATCGGCGTCGTCACGTCGTTCTCCGGACTCACACCCAACGCGGGCAAGGAGCTCGACGGCGGGATCGCGGCGTTCCTCAAGCGCTACGGCGACACGTGGTCTGGCCGCAAAGTCGAGATCATCAAGCGCGACGACGGCGGCCCGAACGCCGAGGTCGCGAAGCGCATGGCGCAGGAGCTGGTCGTCCAGTCGAACGTCGACTTTCTGCTCGGCGCGGCGTTCACGCCGACCGCCATTGCGATCGAGAGCGTCTCGACGCAGGCCAAGAAGCCATTTTTCATCGTCAACGGCGCGACCTCGAACATCATGAACAACAATCCCTATACATCGCGCTACGGGATGACGATCGCGCAGATCGTGCAGCCCATGTCGAAGTGGGCGCCGCAGAACGGGATCAAGAAGGCCTACATCCTGGTCGCCGACTACGCGCCCGGCCTGGAGTCGGCGACGCAGTTCAAGGAAGGCTTCACCGCCGCCGGCGGAACGATCGTCGGCGAAGTGCACGTCCCGATGGGCAATCTCGATTTCTCGTCGTACCTGCAGCGCGTCAAGGACGCGAAACCCGACGCGCTCTACGTGTTCGTCCCGACCGGCCAGATGCCGATCGCGCTCATGAAGGGGTACGCCGATCAGAATCTCGCTAAAGACGGGATCAAAGTGATCGGCACCGGCGACTTCGTCACCGAGGACGCGCTCAACGCCGAAGGCGACGCCGTGCTCGGCGTGGTGACGTCGTACCACTACTCCGAAGCCCACCCGTCGAAGCTCAACGACGAGTTCGTGCGGGACTATACGGCGGCGACCGGCGCGAACCCGCGCCCGAACCTGATGGCTGCAGCGGCGTACGACGCGATGCACGCGATTTATCTGGCGGTGCAAAAAACGAAGGGCGACACGTCGCCCGACAAGATCATGGACGCGCTCAAAGGATTGTCGTACGAGAGCCCGCGCGGACCGATCACGATCGACGCGTCGACCCGCGACATCGTGCAGAACATCTACCTGCGCCGGGTCGAGAAAAAGAACGGCGTACTGCAGAACGTCGAGTTCCAAACGGTTCCGATGGTGAAGGACCCGCTCGAGAAATAGCCCCGGAATGATCGCGTTCGCCACCATCGCGTTCGCCGGCCTCGCGTTCGGCGTCGTGCTCTTCCTCATGGCCTCCGGCTTGTCGGTGACGATGGGGTTGATGGGCTTCGCCAACCTGGCCCACGCGACGTTCGCGATGTTCGGCGGTTACCTCGCCGTCACGCTGATGAATGCTCACGGGTGGCCGTTCCTGGCGACGCTCCCGGTGGCGTTCGTCGTGACGGCGGCCGCGGCGACGGTGCTCGAGCGGCTGATCTTCCGCCGCCTGTACCGGTCGTCGCAACTCGAGCAGGTCACGCTGACGATCGGGCTCGTCTTCATGGCGACCGCTGCGGCGACGTACGTTTTCGGTTCCGATCCGCAGGCCATCAGCGTCCCGGCCTGGCTGAGCGGTGACCTGGTGGTCGGCGGCGCCGAGATCAACCGCTACCGGCTCTTCCTCGTCGTCGTCGGCGCGTTGTTGATCGTTGCGCTGATCCTGGGCATCGAGCGCACGACGTTCGGCGCCAAGCTGCGGGCGGCGGTCGACGACCGGCGCGCGACGGCGAGTTGCGGGATCAACGTCGACCGGTTGTTCATGACCGCCTTCTTCCTGGGCAGCGGTCTGGCCGGGCTCGGCGGGGCGCTGAGCATTCCGATCCTCGGGCTCGACCCCAACTTCGGGCTGACCTTTCTGGCGTCGATCCTGATCGTCGTGACGCTCGGCGGGTTGGGCTCGCTGCGCGGCACGCTCGCGGCGGCGCTGGTTTTAGGGATCGCCGATGCGGTCGGTAAGTACTACATCCCCTGGGCGGGTGCGTTCATCATCTACGCGGTGACGGTGGCGTTGCTGCTCTGGCGTCCGAAAGGGTTGCTCGCCCCACGATGATCGCCCGTGGTGTCTTCGCGCGGCGCTCGCGCTGGCGCTGGACCGAAGTGACGTTCTGGCTCGCCGTCGTCGTGAGCATCATCGTGTTCCCGACCCACTTGATCCTGATCACGCAGTTGCTGATCGTCGGGTTGTTCGCGGCGTCGTTCGACCTGCTGGTCGGTTACACCGGGATCGCGTCGCTCGGTCATGCCGCGTTCTTCGGGATCGGCGCCTACGCGGCGGGGATCCTGATCCACGCGGGCTGGACCGAACCGATCAGCGGACTCGCCGTCGCCGGCATCGCCGCCGGCGCGTTCGGATTGGTGGTCAGCGCGCTCGTCGCGCAACTCACCGGTCCCGCGCTGCTCATGATCACGCTCGGCTTGAACCTGCTGGTGTTCGAGGCGGCGCACGCCGCGAAGTGGCTGACCGGCGGCGACGACGGTTTGGCCGGCGTCGTGCCCAGCCCGGTGCTGGGTCTGTTCGCGTTCGATCTGTACGGCCGCACCGCGGTCGTCTACACGCTCGTCGTCGTCGCGCTTTGCTACCTCGCGTTGCGGCGGGTCGTGCACTCGCCCTTCGGGCTGCAGCTCGAAGGTATTCGCGAAAACGCGCGGCGCGTTCCGGCGTTGGGAATCTCGATTCGCGTCCGCACGATGGCGGCTTTCACCGTGTCGGCGGTGCTGGCGGGAATCGCCGGGGCGCTGCTCGCGCAGGTGACGCAGACGGTTGCGCTCGGCGTGCTCGGCTTCGACCGCTCGGCGGCGGTGCTCA
Source organism: Vulcanimicrobiota bacterium (assembly GCA_003161435.1). Classification (GTDB taxonomy): domain Bacteria; phylum Vulcanimicrobiota; class Vulcanimicrobiia; order Vulcanimicrobiales; family Vulcanimicrobiaceae; genus Vulcanimicrobium; species Vulcanimicrobium pasteuri. The sequence goes on along the minus strand of PMOS01000020.1, from coordinate 142,062 downwards.
TCATGGTGATGCTCGGCGGTCTGGGCACGTTGATCGGCGGCTTCATCGGCGCCGCGGTCTACACCGTCGCGCAGGATCGGCTCTCGTCGCTCAGCCCGGTCTACTGGAACTTCTGGATCGGGTTGATGCTGGTGCTGTTCGTGCTGTTCGCGCGCGGCGGGATCGTCGGCGCGCTCGACCGGCTCGCAGCCGCATGGCGCAAGCGCCGAACGGACAGCTCGTGAGCGCGGAGATCGTGCTCGCGACGACCGGGCTGTGCAAGGATTTCGGCGCCCTGCGCGTCACCGACGGCGTCAGCCTGGAATTGGCGAAGGGCGCGCGGCGCGCGCTGATCGGGCCGAACGGTTCGGGCAAGACGACACTGATCAACCTGCTCGCCGGAACGCTCGCGCCGACCTCGGGCCGTATCCTGCTGCACGGTCGTGACGTCACGCGAAGCAGCGCGCAACGGCGGGTACGGCACGGTTTGGCGCGCACCTTTCAGATCACGACGCTGTTCCCCGACCTCACGCCGATCGAGGCGGTCACCATGGCGGTCTGTCAGCGCCGGGGCGTCGGCGGCGTGCTGTTTCGCCCGTTGCGCGCGCAGTCGGACGCCATCGACGAGGCCTACGCGCTGCTGCAGGAGGTGCGGCTGGCGGAGTGCTGCACGCAGCGTACCGCCGAGCTTGCGTACGGCCGCCAGCGGCTGCTCGAGATCGCGCTCGCGCTCGCCGCGAAGCCGAGCGTCCTGCTGCTCGACGAGCCGGCCGCCGGCGTACCGCAGAGCGAAAGTGTCGAGATTCTGGACGTGATCGCGCGGCTGCCGTCCGAAACCGCCGTGCTGTTCATCGAGCACGACATCGATCTCGTCTTCCGGTTCGCCGAGCGCATCACCGTGCTGGTCGCCGGACGCGTGCTCTGCGAGGGGACGCCCGGCGAGATCGCGCGCGATCCCGAGGTCCGGCGCGTCTACCTCGGTGACGACGTTCATGCCGCGTGACCTATTGGCCGTCGACGGCCTGGTCGCCGGGTACGCCGAGGACACCGTGCTGCACGATGTCGGTTTCGCGATCCCGCCGAGCGGATCGCTCGCCGTCCTCGGCCGCAACGGCGCCGGAAAATCGACGCTGCTGCTCACGCTGATGGGACACCTGCGCGCGCGGCGCGGTTCGATCGTGATGCGCGGCGTCGAGCTCGCGCGCGCCGAACCGCATCGGCGCGTCGCCGCCGGGATGGGCTGGGTCCCCGAGGGGCGGGACACGTTTCGCTCGTGCACGGTCGACGAGCACCTCGCGATCGCGGCGCGGCCCGGTGCTTGGAATCGCAATCGCGTGTACGCGATGTTCCCGAGGCTCGCCGATCGGCGGCGCAACTTCGGCGACCAGCTCTCCGGCGGCGAGCAGCAGATGCTCGCCATCGGCCGCGCGCTGATGACGAACCCGGCGCTGCTGCTGCTCGACGAGCCGCTCGAAGGGCTCGCGCCGATGGTCGTCGCCGAGCTCGCCGCGAGCATTCGGCGCTTGATTTCCGCCGAGGGGACCGCGATCATCTTGGTCGAGCAGCACGCGCGCTTCGCTTTGGAGAACACGCAGCGCGCGATCGTGTTGGAACGCGGACGCATCGTGCACCGTGCGCCCAGCGCCGAGCTCGCCGCCGACGAACCGCTGCTCGATCGCCTGATCGGGATGCGTCGCCTGCACCAAGCCGTGGCATCGGAGAACGACGATACACCGTGAGCGCCCGGCCGTTCTTCCGAGCCGATCACGTCGGCAGCCTGCTGCGGCCCGAGTACCTGCTGTTGCTGCGCGGCTACCGCGAGAACGGGACGATCGACGACGGCCCGCTGCACGCCGCCGAAGATGCCGCGATCGCCGCCGCCGTCGTGAAACAAGTAGACGTCGGCCTGCCGGTCGTCACCGACGGTGAGTTTCGGCGCGAGAACTGGTACGCCGACTTCATCGGGCGCATCGGCGGCGTGCGGATCGAGGCGGCGAGCAATCCGGCATTTCAGGCCGCCGGCGCGCCGGTCGCGTACGCTCCGAAGAGCGTGCTCACCGTCGCGAAGCTGCACCGGCCGCAGCCGATCGCCGTCGCGGATTTCGCGTTCTTGGCGTCGGTTACGACGAGCGCGCTGCCGAAGATCACGATCCCTTCACCGTCGCGGTTGCACTTTCACGGCGGCCGTCGCGTCGTCGACTCCGTCGCGTACCCCGACATCGAGGCCTTCTTCGCCGACGTGGTGACCGTCTATCGCTCCGAGATCGCCGCGCTCGAGGATGCCGGCTGCCGCTACGTGCAGATCGACGATCCCCTCTTCTCCTACTTCATCAGCGACCGGCTGCGCGCCGAGATCGAAGCCGAGGGCGACGTTCCCGACGAGCGCCTCGATCGGTACGTGCGGTTGATCAACGACTGCATCGCCGAGCGCAGGTCCGGCACCGCGATCGGGATCCACATCTGCCGCGGCAACGCGCGCTCGGCCTGGATCGCCGAAGGCGGTTACGAACGCATCGCCGAGGCGACGTTCGGCCGGCTCGACGCCGACCACTTTCTGCTCGAGTACGACGACGAGCGCTCCGGCGACTTCGCGCCGCTGCGCTTCGTGCCGCGGGGCAAGCGCGTCGTGCTCGGCCTGGTCACTACCAAGCACGGCGGCCTCGAGTCGCGCGACGTCCTGTTGCGGCGGATCGAGTGGGCCGCGCAGCACGTTCCGCTCGCCGACCTCGCGATTGGTCCGCAGTGCGGCTTCGCCAGCGTGGTCGAAGGGAACGTGATCACCGAAGCCGACCAGTGGGCGAAGCTGCGGTTGGTCGTCGAGACGGCCCGAGAAGTATGGGGAAACCTATGAGCAACATCTTGAGCGACTTTCCGATCGGCTTGGGCTGCATGGCGATGTCGGGGATGTACGGGCCGTCCGACGAGGCCGAGAGCATCGCGACGATCCACCAGGCGATCGATCGCGGCGTGACGCTGCTGGACACCGGCGACTTCTACGGCATGGGCCACAACGAGATGCTGCTGGGAAAAGCGCTGGCCGGCGGCAAGCGCGACCGCGTGTTCATCCAAGTGAAGTTCGGCGCGCAGCGCGATCCGGCCGGCGCCTGGCTGGGCTACGACGCGCGGCCGGCCGCGGTGAAGACGGCGCTGGCGTACACCCTGCGGCGCTTGAACACCGACCACATCGATCTCTACCAACCGGCGCGGCTCGACCCGAACGTCCCGATCGAAGAGACGGTCGGCGCGATCGCGGAGATGATTCAAGCCGGCTACGTGCGCCACGTCGGCCTGTCGGAGATGGGCGTCGAGACGATCCGGCGGGCCAACGCCGCCCATCGCGTCACCGCGCTGCAGGTCGAGTACTCGCTGATGAGCCGCGGGATCGAAGCGGCGATCCTGCCCACGATGCGCGAGCTGAAGATCGTCGCGACGGCGTATGGCGTGCTCTCGCGCGGTCTGCTCGCCGGGAAACGCATCGACGGCGTTCCGGCCGGCGACATACGCACGCGGATGCCGCGCTGGAGAGGCGAGAACCTCGAGCGCAACCTGGCGATGGTCGATCGCTTGGCGGCGATCGCCCGCGAGAAGAACGCGACCCCGACGCAGCTCGCGATGGCCTGGGTGCTGTCGCGCGGCGCGGATATTACCCCGCTGGCGGGCGCGCGCACGCGTGCGCAGCTCGAGGATCTGATCGGCGCGTTGAACGTCTCGCTGAGCGCCGGCGATCTCGCGCGCATCGAAGCCGCCGTCCCCGCGGACGCCGTCGCCGGCGCGCGCTACGACGAGCACCAAATGGCGATGCTCGACAGCGAACGGTAACGGCGAGTCGTGCCGGACGATGTGTCGGAGCCGAGCTGGGACGATCGGCTGTTGCCCCTGTTGACGGACGCATGGGTAAGCCCCGAGGCGCTTGCAGCGCGCCTCGGGGCGAAGCCGTTCACCGTGCTCGCGCGTCTGAAGGCGATGATGCGCCGTAACCTCGTCGAGCGTAGGCTGGTGAAGCACCCGACGAAGACGCACGCCGGACGGCCGCTGCAACAAGCGCAATTCCGGCGCACGCAATTCGGTCGCAAGCCGCCTGACTGATCGCCGGCGCCTCGTCGGTTTTTCGTCAGGCAGCTAGGGTCACGGCGCGGACAGAATCCGCTTGAGTTCGGCCAGCAACTCGGCGGCGGTGCCCTGCGCGATGCGATTGCCGACCGCCGCCGCATCGAACGCCGCGCCGGCGACGCCGAAGGGCGGCTTATAGGTACCGTCGATCTCGATGCGACTCCAGCCAAGCGCGTCCTGCGCGACGCTCAGCGTACCGGCGAACGTCGGGTACGGCCCGCCTTCCTTCGGCTCCCATGACACGTCGAGCAGTTTGTAGCCGGGATACGCGGGCCTGCTCTTGAGGTGCAACTCGACGTCGCGCTCGATCTTGAGCTCGCCGATGCGAACGCGCAAGGGCAAGATAGCGTCGCCGCCGTCGAAGTGCGCGCACAAGCGATCCGGCACCTTATCGAACGGGCACGCCACCGTGGTGAAGTCGTGTATCGTACTCATGTGATCTCTACCCTTTGGCCCGCGCGATAGGCATGGTCCACCAGATGAACGCGCGCCAGGCAGGCGTTCCGATCCGATCTACACCGTTGCCGGGGTTCGATCCGGACAGACCCGCCTCGGTATAGAGGTGCAGGTACTTGGCAAGCTGGATGGTCAGGTCGATGTTGCCGTAGTGGTTGACGTTTCCCAAGCCGTCGTACGTCATCTCACGCCGGAAGCCGATGACCACTTTGTCCTTGATGATGGGCTCGTAGACGTTGAGCGTATAGTCACGCCCGTTTGCCGGGCCGACGGCTCCCGCCATCGGATAGCTGTCGTGCGTCGTCTGGTAGACGAAGAACACACCGGGAACACCGTTTGTCGGATCGCGCTGTACGTAGCCGGCGATCGCCGAGAAGCGATCGGTCAGGCCGTCGGAGATCGGGAACGTCCCGGAGGCTCCGTACACTCCAAACTCCAGCGGGTTCTTTGGGCGCATGAACGCGGCACGATACTGCAGCGTCTTTCCGGCGGCCGGGACGAAGTCGGTTGCGCCGTTGAGGTCGGCGTCGCTTCCCACATAGGCCACATCGACGCTGAGGGAGTTGTGAAGATACCCCATCTTTGCGCCCCAACGATTGGCGTCGAGCGCATAAGCATGCTCGCCGACCGTGACCTCGGCCGTCGCGAACGGCGCGACCTCGAACCACTGGCTAAACGGCGAAGGTGCAGGAACCTCGAGCTTGCCGACCGCGAGGTAGCCGTTGTGCTTGAACAAGTTGTTGAAACTCACCCAGGCGGTGTCGAGCGGGCCACCCTGGTTGTCGTTCACGAGCCATTGCTGAACGTGATACGACCAGTTGTCGCCTACGAGACCGTCCAGGTGGACGGCGAGGTTCCCCCAGATCACGCGGTGGGTGTCCGGAGGTCCCGCTTGGGAGTCGTAGTTTGCTTGATAACCAATCCAGACCGGAACGGCTTTCTTGAGCACGATGGGATCCATGTAGGCGTACTGCGAGCGCTGAATGTAGCGCCCGTATGCGTTGAGGGTCGGCACTGCGGTATGGCAGGTGGAGCACTGGACGCCATAGGCCTGCGCGAAGTTTGGCATCGCTATCGATGGAGCGCGCCCGCAGACGAGCAAAAGCGCACAGAACGCTGCGCCGGCAAGGTACCGCAATGCCAGCATCACGGCTTCACTTCCACCGTGAGCGCCATGTCTGCGTGCCCGGGCCCGCACACGATGGTGCAATGAACCGCGTACGTCCCGGCCTTCGCCGGCGTAACGACAACTGAGACGGGTGTGCCGGGCATGATCGTGGTCGCCGGGATGCCGAGGTCCTTGGACGCCACGCCGTGGACGCCGCCCGTTGACGTGAAGCGCAGCGTCTGCGGCTTTCCAACGTGCAGGACGACGTGATCGGGCGAGAACTTCTGCTGGGCCGTCGCGGTGATGTTGATCGCGGTCGCTGCCGCAGGCTTCGCCGCGGAGGCGGGGAGGGCGATTGCGGAAATGGCGATTCCGGCGAGCAAAACGGCTGACAAACGCATAGAGGCGAGTTTCTCCTTTGGTCCAGTGTACGTCCGGCATGAGAATGCCCTGTGAACGATAACCGTCCTCCATGAAGCTTGCATTCACAGCGAATGCTGGTGTCTCGATTTGCTCAGAGGCAGCCGGCGCAACGCCCGGTCCGCTCGCAAGCCGTCGCGCCGTCAGGCCCGCGGCTCGAGCCCGGACGCGTCACCGCCCGCTGGCGGCGGCGAGAGGACGTTGAGCCGGTGCAACAGCCCGTCGGCTTGGGCGAGTGCCGCGAGCACCGTTTCGAACCGCTCGCGTGACGGATCTATCATCCCGTCTCGCATGGCCTCGACGTTGGCGACCGCCACCGCGAGCTGGTTGCGGACATCGTGCACTATCTTCCTCACGAGGGGTCGACCATCTTGTAGCCGACGCCGAAGACCGTCACGATGTACCGCGGGTTCGACGGATTCGGTTCTACGCGCGCGCGGAGGTTCGCGATGTGGCGGTCCAGGGTCCGGTCGAAGACATCGCCGTCGGAGGTTACGCGCTCGAGCAACTGGTCCCGGGTGAGCGTCTGCCCGACGTGCGACGCGAGCACGTCGAGGATCTTGAACTGCGTCGGCGTGAGCGTCACCAGCTTGCCTTCGACGCGAACCTCATGCGCCAGCACGTCGATCGCGATGGCGCCGACGCGTTTCTCTCGCGACGGCGCGCTGCCTTCGCCGCGCTCCGTTCGACGAAGCACGCTCTTTACGCGGGCGACGACCTCGCGCGGGCTGAACGGTTTGGCGACGTAGTCGTCCGCACCGAGCTCGAGACCGACGACGCGATCGACCTCCGCAACGCGCGCGGTCAGCATGATGATCGGCACGTCGCAGATCTCCCGGATTCGGCGCAGCACTTCGGTCCCCGGAAAGCCCGGTAGGTTGAGGTCGAGCACGACGACGACGGGCAGCTCGCGCTTGAACGTCTCGACCGCCGACGGACCGTCGACGGCGCGCAATACGCCGAAGCCCTCGTCGCGCAAATACTGCTCGAGGACGTCCATCAGCCCCGGCTCGTCATCGACGAGGAGCACCTCGCGGCTCGAGATCGTTACCACTTCGTCGCATTTCTTGCCGGGCCGCGGCGAGTCCCCGTTCGGGAAGGTCCATCACCGTTCGATGCTACGATCCGGAAGCGAACGGCCGGCGGAACGGACGTTCACACCTTTCGCCGCGGCCGCCCCAATCGGCTCATCCGCCATGCCTGCGTCGACGCAGGCGCCGCGACTGGTCCGGGACGGCGGCAGCTCAGTTCGGCGAGGACAGAATCCGCTTGAGCTCCGCCAACAGCTCGACTGCCGTGCCCTGCGCGATACGGTTCCCCAGGGCGGCATCGAAGGCCGCACCGACGACGCCGAACGGCGGCTTGTAGGTCCCGTCGATTTCCAGGCGGCTCCATCCGACCGCATCTTCCCCTACGCTGAGCGTGCCGCTGAAGGTCGGATACGGACCGCCATTCTTCGGCGACCACGAGACGTCGAGCAGCTCGTACCCCGGATACGCGGGCTTGCTCTTGAGGTGGAACTCGACGTCGCGCTCGACCTTGAACTCGCCGATCCGAACGCGCAACGGCAAGATCGCGTCACCGCCGTCGAAGTGCGCGACGAGCCGCTCGGGCACTTTGTCGAACGGGCATGCCACCGTGGTGAACTCGCGTATCGTACTCATGCTTTCTATCCTTTGGGCTTTGCGCTCGGCAGCATCCACCATGAACGCGCGGCGTCCATGACCGCTAGTATAGGACCATCGTCAGAACGTGCTGCGAACGGCGATGACCGCGATGTGAACGCCGCATTCACAAGAGGCCGCGCCAAGAACGTCGCAGGCATTGTGGGAGCCGACGTGCTACTTCTGTCTGGCCCGCCGGTCGAACGGCGGCCGCATCGCCCCGGAGGAAGACCGCGTGAGCCGACGAGCCTCGAGCGCCATCGCGTTCGCCATCTTCGCCGCCGTCGTGGCGACGATCTACGGTCGCGGTGCCTCACCGACCGCCGCGGCAGCATCACCGGACGGGAGCGCGATCTTCGCTTCGAAATGTGCCGCGTGCCACCAAGCGAACGGTGCGGGCGCCGGGCCGTATCCGCCGTTGGCGGGGAACGCCGACGTGACGTCGGCCGACACGGCGACGGCGATCGCGACGGTGCTCAACGGCCGCAGCGGCCCGATCCACGTGAACGGAAAGACGTTCAGCGGTGCGATGCCCGCGTGGAAGGACCAGCTCTCCAACGACGACATCGCCGCCGTGCTCACCTACGTTCGTTCCGCTTGGACCAACAAGGCGGCGGCGGTCACCGCCGATCAGGTCGCCGTCGCGCGCAACCCCGTCGCGTTCAGCGGGAGGCAGATATTTGCGGCGAAGTGCGCGGCGTGCCATCAGGCGTCCGGCCAAGGCTCCAGCGCGTATCCGCCGCTCAGCGGGAACCCGGACGTCGTCGCGGCCGATCCGAAGGGGATGATCGCGACGATCGTCAACGGCCGGTCGGGCCCGCTGGTCGTGAACGGTACGACGTACAACGGAAAGATGCCGACCTGGAAAGGTCAACTCTCGAACGCCGACATTGCGGCGGTCGCCACGTACGTGCGCTCCGCCTGGACGAACAAGGCGTCCGGTGTTACCGAACAACAGGTGGCGGCGGCCGGGGCGCCCGTGCTGACGGCGGTCGGCGCGTCGATCTACAGCGCGAAGTGTGTGGCCTGCCACGGGGCGAACGGCCAAGGCGGCGGGCGCGGCGCGTTCCCGGCGCTGGCCGGCGACGCGCTGGTCAACGCGGCGAGTCCCGCCGGGATGGCCGCGGTGATCGAGCACGGGCGCAGCATGATGCCGTCCTGGAAGGGTCAGCTCTCGCCGGGAGACATCGCGGCCGTGATGACGTTCGTCCGTTCGTCATGGGGCAACAAAGGCGGCCCGGTCACCGAACAAGACGTCGACGCCGTGAAATAGCGCCTTCGCGCCCGAACGCGCCGCTCGAGGCGGCGCGTTCGGTCTACGAGGCTCGCAGCGCGACGATCAGACGCCGACCGCGGTAAGGTTTTCGACGGTGGAAACCCCCGGGACGGCGTACGCTGCGCGGCTCGCGTCGTCGCGCTCGCTCCACGTGCGGACGGCGCCGCGCAGCGTCACCGTTCCGTCGTGGGTTTCGGCGTATACCCGCGAAGCGTCGATGTCGGCGCTGCGCTCGAACGTCTTGCGGATCTTGTTCTCCACGTCGATGCTCTTGACGCGCGGCGTCACCGTGATGGCGTTGAAGACGCCGCGCACGCCGATCAGATGTCTCACCGCGTGTTCGGCGTTTTCCTTCTGGAACTGCCACTCGACGTGCCCTTCGAGCGTCAGCCAGCCCTGCTCGACTTTGATCGTGATCGCGTCGCGCGGAATCGTATCGTTCCACTGAAGCACGTTCAGCGCCGCGGCTGCGATGTCGGCATCGTCGCGGCGGCGGAAAGCGGGCAGCACGACTTCGATCTCGGGAGCGATCCCGCGCACTCCGGCCACGCGCTTCGCCGCCTTTTCGGCTGCGAACTTGTCGGAGAAACTCGGCACCTTTCCGGTGAGCGTCACGACGCCGTCCTTCGCTGCGACGCCGATCGCGGCGGCATCGACGCTGGGATCGAACGCGAGCTCTTCGGCTACGTCCTCTTGCAGAGTCAGGTCGGGTTTCATGGTTTCCTCTTCTTCGTGTGATGAGTGCCGGACCGCGAGCGCGACTCGGCACGCTCATGTTCGACGAGGCATGAGAACGCTTTGTGAAAACCTCGTGAAGCGCGGCCGCCCGGCCACACTTCGGACTCAGGTCGGTTCCGGCTCTCGCTCTCGCTCGGGGATCCAGCGGCTGAGGGCGTCCCGCAGGTCGGCCAACCGCACCGGCTTCGCAAGATAATCGTCCATCCCGATCGCCAGACACGCTTCGCGGTCTTCCTTGAACGCGTTGGCCGTCATCGCGATGATCGGCACATGCGCGCCGGTCGCCCTCTCCGCGTCGCGAATGGCGCGCGTCGCGGCGAAGCCGTCCAACTCGGGCATGTGACAATCCATGAACACCAGCGCGAACGGCTCGCGCGCGAGCGCCGCGACCGCTTCGGCTCCGTTGCCGACGATCGTCGCGGAAACGTCGAGATGCGCGAGCTGCTGCGCGAGGATCTGCTGCAGCGCCGCATTGTCTTCGGCGACCAAGATCTTTCGCGTGGACGAGGCGCCGCTCGAGCGCTGACTAGCTGCGGTCGTATAGGTAATGGGGCCCGGCTCCTCGAGCGCTTGGACGATGGAATCGAAGAGCTGGGAGTGGCGCACCGGCCTGGCGAGACGCTCGCCGGCGCCCGCGCGCAGTACGCTTCGCGCCGGCATGCCGTGCGCGGTGAGCAGCCGCACCGTCGCTTCGACATCCACGGTCTCGACGTCGACGATCGCAATCCAGTCCTCGTTCCGTTCCGCTGCGTTCCTGCCTTGGATGATCTCGAGCGCCGCGACGCCGTCGGCCGCCGAATGGGTCGCGATTCCCCAGGCCTCGGCATATCGTCCTGCGATGTCTTTGAAGACCTGATCGGTCGAGACGAGCAGCGCGCGCACACCGAAGAGCCGCCGGCTCGGAACGACGGCGCTCGGCCGTCCGAACTCCGCCGTGAACCAGAACACGGAGCCGCGGCCGGCCTCGGTCGTCACCCCGATCTCTCCGTTCATGAGCTCGACGAGTCGCTTGCTGATCGAGAGTCCCAAGCCCGTTCCGCCGAACCGGCGCGACGACGAGCCGTCGGCCTGCACGAACGGCTCGAACAGCTTCGCGACGGCATCGGGCTCGATGCCAATACCCGTGTCCTCCACCTCGAACCGCACCAAAGCATGCCGGCTCGACGTCTCCACCGGCAGTGCTCGCACGAAGATTTTCCCTTCGGCAGTGAACTTTACGGCGTTGGAGACGAGGTTGAGCAGAATCTGCCGCAGGCGGTCGGCGTCGCCGCGAACGACGCCCGGGATCGACGGATCGACGTAGACGTGAAGACGCAATCCTTTTTGCCGCACCTGCGACGCGAGCACGCCGGCGGCGCCTTCGACCAGCCCCTCGAGGTCGAACGTCCGCATCTCGAGGTCGAGCTTGCCGGCTTCGATCTTCGAGAAGTCCAGGATGCTGCTGATGACGGCGAGCAGGGCTTCAGCCGACTCGTCGATCGCCTCGGTGTAGGAGCGCTGCAACGAGTCGAGATCGGTGCTCGTGAGCAGCTCGGCCGCGGCGATGATCGCATTGAGCGGCGTTCGCAGCTCGTGGCTCATCGTCGCGACGAACTGCGACTTGAGTTGCGAAGCGTCGACCGCTCGATCGCGCTCGCGTCGCAACTCCTCCAAGAGCTTGCGCTCGGTGATGTCGATGACCGACGCCAACACGAAATCGCCCTTGGGCGTGCGGATCGGGTTGAGACCGATCTCGACGGGCACCTCCGTACCGTCCTTGCGCAAGCAGTAGAGGTCGCGGCCGGCGCCCATGAGTCGCGGACTCGCCGTCCCGTGGTATGCCACGCGCAATGCACCGTGCCCGGTGCGAAATCGTTCGGGCACGAGCAGGTCGACCGGCATCCCCAACAGCTCGACGCGGTCGTAACCGAACAGCCGTTCCGTCTGCGCGTTGACCAGCGTAATGCGGCCGGCGTCATCGACGACGACGTTCGCGTTGGGAGCACCCTCGACGACGAGACGCAGGTGTTCTTCGGCGCTGCGGCGCTCGCTGATGTCGACGAGCGCGACGAGCGAGAACTCGCCGTCCGCGATCGAGATGCGGTTGAGCGCGACCTCGACCGGGACCGTACCTTCGCCCGCCCGCACGGCGACGAGATCGCGGCTTTGCTGCCCGTTCGCCCCGATGCCTGGGATCAAGCTCCCCAGACCGCGTCCGATGAGCGCTTCACGCTCGCAATCGAAGAGCATCGCGGCGCGCTCGTTGGCGAGCACGACGGCCCCGGAGGCGTCGGCGACGACGGCCGCCATAGGAGCCGCCTCGACGAAGAGACGAAGCTGTTCAGGATTCTTCAATGCGTACTGATCCGGCGCGGGCTGCCGGTAACCTGGTTCGGCGGCGCGTGATCCGGTTCCCCAAGCCCCTGGGATCGGCTCCGGTGCGGGAGCTCGGGTGCCCTACCCTTTAGCGCGACGACCCGTGGTCGCGCGAGACGGCCCGCGAGCCGTCGCTCGGAACGATGATCACCGGCACCTCGCTGATGCGCATCAGCGTCTCGGCGGTGCTCCCCAACATGAGGCGAGCGACGCCGCGGCGTTGGTGCGCTCCAACCACGATCGCGTCGGCTAACTGCCGGCGCGCGATCTCGACGAGTCCGGCGGCGGGTTCACGCGCCGCGGCGACCTCGGTCGCGGTAAAGGCTTCATCGGCCCGAACGGTGAGAACCGCGGCGTCGAGCGCATCGCGAGCCGCGGCGCGCATCTGATGCGCCAGCGGGGTTGGATCGAACGGCATGTGGGCCGAGGGACTCATCAGCGACGCCGTGTCGATCACCGTACACAACACGAGGCGAACCGCTCGAATGGCGGCGAGGCTGACGGCAAAGGTGACGGCGGCTGCAACCGGCTCGTTCGGGTCCACGCCGACGGCCACGCGCCTGAGCATACGGCCCGGCATGAAGTCTCGAGCGACGACCACCGGCACGCGCGCTTGCTGGACGACCGCTTCCGCGACGCTGCCCAGAAACGCATGCGGCAATGCCTTGCGCCCGTGGGTACCGACGGCGATCGCGGAAGCCTTCCACCGCACGGCAGCATCGAGTATACCTGCAGCCGGCTCGTTCCAGCAGAACTCGAGCGTTACGGAGACGCCGCGATCGGCGATGCGCGGCCGCAGCCGTTCGTACAGGCAATGGTTCTGCGGGCCGACCGATTCCAGGACCGGCCGCGGGTCCGTACCGGGCGTGAGAGTCGCCGTTTCGAGCCGGACCGAAGCCGCGGGCGGTACGCCCGACACGTGGACCACGACCACGTCGCCGCCATAGTCGGTCGCATACGCAAGCGCGTTCTCGAGCGCTCCGACCGAGGCCGGCGACTCGTCGTAGCCCACGACGATCCGCGCGAACGGGTTGACCCCTCGCGCCGGGGCGGCGTCCATGCCGGGATGCGGCAACGAGTCATTCATTTCACGAGCATAGATCGGCGCCGTGACGATCCGGCGAAGAACTTGAGAACGCGCCCGACGTTACGGAGCTCTGCGCGCGGCGTTACCATCGCGGCCTTTCGGCCCGCGCGTGAACGTCGTGGGTTGCCGCCGATGCGGTCGCAAGCGGCACCACGATCACCGGAACGTCACTCCGCCGGAGCACCGACTCCGCCGTGCTACCGAGGAAGAAGCGCGCGACGTTGCCGCGCTGGTGGGTGCCGACGACGATGGCGTCGGCGCGCCGGCGCCGGGCGACGTCGATCAGACCGTCCGCCGGATCCCGCGCATCGCTCAGCTCGCGATCCGGGTACGAGCCTGCCGCGTTGGCGTCGAGCACCGCGGCGTCGAGTGCGTCGCGGGCGTCCGCTTTGAGCTGCGCCACGTAGGGTTCGGGATCGAACGGTACGTCGGCGATCGGCTGCAGGATGCTCTTCACGTCGACGACGGTGGCATAGACGAGCCGTACGTCCCGTTCGTTCGCAATCGCGATCGCCGCAAGCGCCGCATCGGAAGCCGGCTCCGCCGGATCGATGCCGACGACGATGCGCCGCAGCGGTTTGGCCGACGCAGCCGCGCGTGTGATGATGACCGGGACCCCCGCCGTTCGCACGACTTCTTCGGCCACGCTCCCCAATGCGGCTCGGGCGATACCGGATCGCGCGTGCGTTCCGATCGCGATCGCGGTCGCGGTCCAGCGCAGCGCGGCATCGATGATTCCCGCCGCGGGTCCATTGGTCGAAAACTCCAGGGTCACCGGCACCGATCGTGCCGCCACCATTGAGCTCAGCCGGTTGAAGATGCGCCGGCGGAACGGGTCGACGGATCCGAGGACCGCCGCGGCCGCTCCTTCGGCCGGCCCCGCGACCGTTTGTAGCGGGATCACGGCTGCCGCCGCAAGGTCCGACACGTTCACGATGACGACCTCCCCGCCGGACTCTTCGGCCAGGAGCAGCGCTTGGTCGAGCGCGGCGTCGGCCGGCGCCGATTCGTCGTAGCCGACGACGATCCGCGCGAACGGGTTGAACGAGTTCATGGTGCAGCTCTCCGGAAGTGCGTCGTAGCGAGATCAGGACGAGCGCCTCGCGGAATCTCGCGAAGAAGTCGCGAGGTCCGGTCCGCGGGCACCGAAAACTCCGCCAGAAGCGTCGTGTCGATGATCAGCGCGCAGGCGTCATCGCGTAGTCCGTCAGATGCGTGCGCCTGGGCCGCAGCGATGATGTGATGCGGGCAGGCACGAGCTTGCCGCGCGCGCGCCGCCGCGCGTACGACGCCGGTCGTTCCGAACATGCGACCCTGGTCGTCGCGGCTTTCGGTGACGCCGTCGGTGACGACCAGGAGCCGATCGCCGTCCCGATACGACACGGCGGTTTGCGCGAAATCGGCCGCGTCGAGAAATCCCAGCGCCGGCCCGTTCGCGGACAACTCGTCGTGCGTTCCGTCCGCATGCAGCAGCAAGGCAGTCTCGTGACCTGCCGATGCGTACCGAAGCTGAGCGCTCGCGGGATCGAGACGGGCGATGAACGCGGTGACGAATGCCGGCGCGCCGCTTCCGCGTTCGAGGCGCAGGTCGAGATCGGCCAGCCGCGCGGCCTCGGCCGGCGGCGTCCCGACCGCGAGCAGCGCCATCAGGTGGGTCGATGCGTAGAACGAGAGGTGCGCACAGGCCCTGCCGTGACCCGCGACGTCGACCATCACGACCGCCGCGCTGCCGTCGGCGAGATGCCGCAACGTGACCGCGTCGCCGCAGCGGTCCAAGCCGTCGCTGCCGCGGATCTCGAACCAGCCCACGAGCCCCGGCGCGTCGGCCGTAACGGGGACCGCGCTAAACATCGTTCACCTTCGCCGCGCTCAGCTCGCCGGCGATCCGGCGGAGAAAATCGTGCGCGGACGCCTCGGCGATGCGGTGTCCCAGCTCGACGTCGAACGCGTGCCCCAGCTCGCCGCCCGGCGGTTCGTAGCCGCCTTCCAACCGCAGCACCCTGACCGTGCCGTCGTCGTTCCAGTCCGATTCGACCGACGCGCGCAGCTTCGGCAGCGGGACGCCGCCCCCCGGATACCACTCGACCTTGACGACCTCGTTCAGCCGCGAAGCATCTCGGCCGCGCCACACCACGCAACGGACGCGGTAGGTCAGATCCACCTCCGCCCGGGCGCCGACGTGGGCCGGCACGCGGACCAGCAGCGATTCGCCGGCCAGCACGGTCCGGATCGCGCGTTCGATCGCGGCGGGATTTGCACCGCTCGTGCCGCGCAGCGGCTCCTCGGCGAACAGCGTCGTCACGACGCGACCGCCCTCTCGGCACCGCCGATCGGGAGATGCACCATGACCTCGACGGTGCCACCGGCGCCGCGCAGGCCGTAGGACAATCCCGACGCGCGCACGATGCCGAGCATCGCGGCGTTCCGGACATGGGTTTCCAGGATCATCGTTTGCACGCCTCGCGCGGCGAGCCCACGCACGACGGCGTCGAACAGCAACGTCCCGACACCATGATGCTGGCTGCCGTCGGCCACGACGAACGCGGCTTCGGCAGAGGTCGCATCGAGCAGCACCGCATACGCTTCGCCGACCGCGATGCCGTCGACGTCCTCGGCGACGAAAGCGATTTCGCGCGCTCCGCAACCGGTCTCGCGAACCAGCTCGCCCACCGCGAAGTCGCGGCTCACGGCGCCCAGGAAACGGCGGCGCAGCGAATCCGTCGACAGCCCTCGGCCCAATGCCGCCACGCGGCGGTCGTCGTAGGGCATCGCGGGGCGAACCCTGATCGCTGCTCGTTCGTCGCCGTCCATGCTCGTGAGGATGACAGTGCGACGTGAACGCCCCGCGAAGAAACCGTACGAAAACTTCACGCAAGCGTCACATCTTCTCCGCATGATCTCCGGTATGGACGTCATCTCGCGCCTCCTCGTCGCTGTCGACGGCTCGACTCCATCCGACGCTGCCGTCGGCGTCGCTTTGCGCCTCGGCGTGCTCACGCCGCGGCCGGCGATTCGGTTCCTGTCGGTGTTCGACCGCACGATCCTCGACGACGACGTCTGTCGCCGGGCACTCGACGCGGCTCTGTCGTGCGCGCGAAACGCAGGCGTCACGGTGACGGCGGTGATGCGCACGGGCGCCCCCGGCGACGAGATCACGGCCGAGGCCGACGCCTGGAACGCAACCTGCATCGTCACCGGCACGCACGGACGCACGGGTCTCTCGCGCATTACGTTCGGGAGCATCTCCGAGGGAGTTCTGGAGCGCAACGTGCGACCGTTGCTGGCCGTTCACGCCGGACCGCAGCCCGCGGCGCTCCTCGGCCGTCTGATGTGCGCGTTCGACGGCTCGGCTGCGGCGCGGCGCGCCTTTGAAGCCGCCGCGCGGCTCGCGGCGAATCGCGGCGCCGAGCTCCACCTCCTCTCCGTCGTGCAGCTCGACGATCTGTACGCGTCCGGTTACGAACGCGACGGGTTCGACCCCGACGGTTCGATCGGACGGCTGTACGACGACGCCAAACGCGAGCTCAAGGCGCTCGCCGCGGCCAAAGCGGCGAGCGGTCTGCGCGTCGCGCTGCACGTCGCCGGCGGTGCAGACGTCGCGGGCGTCATCGCGGGCTGCGCGACGCAGTTCGGTTGCGACCTGATCGTGATGGGGACGCACGGGCGCCGCGGTCTGAGCCGCGCGCTGCTCGGAAGCACGGCCGAAGGCGTCATCCACGACGCCGGCGTCCCCGTCTTGGTCATGCACCGGCGATCGCCGGTCGCGGCCGGCCCCGTCCCGCTGCGAGCGAGCTCGGTCGCATGCTGAGCAGGATGCACGTTGCGCTAGGTCTGTGTACCGCGACGCGACGACGTTCGCGCAGGGCACCGGCACATCATCATCGCATCGTCATCACCGGTACCGGCGACTCGCGCAGCAGCCGTTCGGCGACGCTGCCGAAGAAGAGCCGGTCGAGCGCGTCGCCGCCGTGCGTCCCGGTCACGATGAACCGCGCGTTTACGCGGGTTGCGGCGGCCACGATCTCGGTCACCGAATCACCTTCGCACATCTCGCTCGCGAACGGCACGTTCTCATCTCGAAGACGGTCGGTAATCTCGTCGAGCTCGTCGCTCACCACGGTCATCGCTTCACGGCGCGCGACCTCGGGATCGTAGCCCGGACAATCGGGGATCCGGTCCACGTCGCGCTCGTCGAAGACGTGAACCACCTGCAGCGAAGTATGCTGGGATACGGCCAGATCGCCCGCGACGCGCACCGCGTCGCGCGCCGCCGGCGAAGCATCGACCGCAACGAGAATCGGACCCTTCCGGTCGATCGCCGCCTGCGGGCCGACCACGAAAACGGGAATGCGGGCACCGCGGACGATCGCGGCTGCGACGCTGCCGAGCAGCGCTCGCGCGATGCCGCGCCGGCCGTGCGTTCCGACGACGATCGCCGTGGACGAATGGTCCTGCGCGAGGCGTAGGATCTCGCTGGCCGGGTCGCCGTCGAGCACGACGCTGGACGCATCGACGCCGTGCGCCGCGGCACGGCTCATCGCTTCAAGGCAGTAGCCGCGGGCAGCCGCATCGACGGCCTGCCGCGTGCTCGTCAGGTTGGTGGGCGAACCTTCGATCGCGGCGACGTAGCTGCCGACGGGGCTGGCCGCGCTGCAAAACGCAAGGTGCGCCCCTTCGCAGGCGGCGAGCGCAATGGCAAACGCGGAAGCGCGCTGCGACGGATCCGAGCCATCGAGGGCGACGACGATCTCGCTGAAGGTTCCCATGGGGCGAAGTGTACGGAGCGGGTCGGAACGGCGTGCGAAGGAACGACGATGCGCCGTTCACACGGACCGCTAGTCGATCCGCTTGCGGAAGCGCAGCACCGCTGTGGTGAACACGACCAGCCCGAATGATGATGCCGCGGACGATCTGCAACCGGTGGCATCGCGTCGACCGGAAAGCGCGTGCTCGTGGTCTGGGCGGTAGACCAAGCCACGCGAAGGGAGGTGGGAAGACGCGTTCACACGGCCTTCACCGCACGAGGCCCGTTCTCAGGTACGCTGTCGGCATGCCGGTCGCGAACGTTGCCCCAACCATCGACGAGCTCGAGCTCCAGGCCCTCGACACCTATTGGCGGGCGGCCAACTATCTCTCCGCGGGACAGATCTATCTGCTCGACAACCCATTGCTGCGCGAGCCCCTTCGTCTCGAGCACCTCAAGCCGCGGCTGCTCGGCCACTGGGGAACGACGCCGGGGCTGAACTTCGTCTACGCTCACCTCAACCGGTTGATCCGCCGCGAGAACGCCGACGTGCTGTTCGTCGCCGGCCCCGGCCACGGCGGGCCGGGCCTGGTGGCCAACGCGTTCTTAGAGGGCACCTATGCGGAGCTCTATCCCGCGATGGACGGCGGCATCGACGCGGTGCGGCGCCTCATGAAGCAGTTCTCCTTCCCGGGCGGCGTCGGCAGTCACGCGACCCCCGAGACCCCGGGATCGATCCACGAAGGAGGCGAGCTCGGCTACTCGCTCGGGCATGCTTACGGCGCCGCCTTCGACGATCCGGACCTGCTCGTCGCCTGCGTCGTCGGCGACGGCGAAGCCGAAACCGGCCCGTTGGCGACGAGCTGGCACGCCAACAAGTTCGTCGATCCGGCGCGCGACGGCGCCGTGCTGCCGATCCTGCACCTCAACGGCTACAAGATCGCCAGCCCCACGATCTTGGCGCGCATCCCGCGCGAAGAGCTCGACGCGCTGCTGCGCGGCTACGGCTACGATCCGATGTACGTCGAGGGGCACGAGCCGCCGGCGATGCACCGGCTCATGGCCGCGACGCTCGACGCGGCGTACGCGCGCATTCGCACGATCCAGCTCGAGGCACGCGAACTCGGCATTACGGCGCGGCCCCGCTGGCCCGTCATCGTGCTGATCAGCCCCAAGGGATGGACCGGTCCGAAAGTGGTCGACGGCCTGCCGATCGAGGGGACATTTCGCGCGCACCAGGTCCCGGTGGCGGATTTTGCCGCCCATCCCGAGCACCTCGCGATCCTCGAGAGCTGGATGCGCTCGTATCGTCCCGAGGAGCTGTTCGACGCCGCGGGTGCGCCGCGCCCCGAGATCCGTGCCTTCGCGCCGAGCGGCGAGAAGCGGATGAGCGCCAGCACGCGCGCCAACGGCGGCTTGCGGCTGCGCGATCTGCGCCTGCCCGACTTTCGCGCGTACGCGTTGGCCGTCGGCGAGCACGGTGCGACGAGCGCCGAGTCGACGCGCGTGCTCGGGCGCTGGCTGCGCGACGTCATCCGCGACAACCCGGCGACCTTCCGGCTCTTCGGTCCGGACGAGACGGCGTCGAACCGCCTCGGCGACGTCTTCGAGGCCACCAACCGGATGTGGACCGAGCGCATTCTGCCCAGCGACGATCACCTCGCGCCCGACGGACGCGTGCTCGAGGTGCTCAGCGAGCACCTGTGCGAAGGCTGGCTCGAGGGGTACTTGCTCACCGGCCGCCACGGGCTGTTCAACTGCTACGAAGCGTTCATCCACATCGTCGACTCGATGGTGAACCAGCACGCGAAGTGGCTCAAGATCAGCAAGGAAGTCGCGTGGCGCCGCCCGATCGCGTCGCTGACCTACCTGCTCACCTCGCACGTCTGGCGCCAGGACCACAACGGCTTCAGCCACCAGGACCCGGGCTTCATCGACCACGTCCTCAACAAAAAGGCCGACGTCGTGCGCATCTATCTGCCGCCCGACGCGAACACGCTGCTCTCGGTCGCCGACCATTGCCTGCGCAGCCGCGACTACATCAACGTGATCGTGGCCGGCAAACAGCCCGCGCCGCAGTGGCTCGACATCGACGCCGCGATCAGGCACTGCACGACGGGCTTAGGGATTTGGGAATGGGCGAGCAGCGACGACGGCGCGGCGCCCGACGTCGTTCTCGCCTCCGCCGGCGACGTTCCGGCGCTCGAGGCGCTGGCCGCGACCGAGTTCCTGCGCGCGCACGTTCCCGACATTCGGATCCGCTTCGTGAACGTCGTCGATCTGATGACGCTGCAGCCGCCCAGCGAACACCCGCACGGGATCTCCGACGCCGATTTCGACGCGCTCTTCACCGCCGACGTGCCGGTGATCTTCGCGTTCCACGGCTATCCATCGGTAATCCACCGGCTCACCTACCGGCGACACGGCCATGACAACTTCCACGTACGCGGCTACATCGAAGAAGGCACCACCACGACGCCGTTCGACATGTGCGTGCGCAACCGGATCGACCGCTACCACCTGGCGGGAGACGTGCTCGACCGCGTTCCGCGCCTGCGCGACCGCAGCGGCCACATCAAACAAAAAATCGACGATCTGCTCGTCGACCATCGCCGCTATATCATCGAACGCGGCGACGACCCGCCCGAGATTCGCGACTGGACCTGGAGCGCCGTCTAGCGAATCGCAGGACGGCCGCGCGATTACGCGTCGATTCGCGCGAACCGCCCACGCTTGGCTTCGATCTTGATGCGATAGGCGATCCCGGGAGAGCCGAGCCGCGCGACATATGTCCGCCACGCCGGAGCTGAGAGCGAGCCTGCGCGGGCCATCGTCGACAGGCGATCCGAAATCCGGTACACGGCGTCGAGCGCGGCGTCGCCGCGCAGTTCCTCGAAGCGTCCGAAAGCGACGACCGACAGCCAGTCGGAGGCATCGTGCACCCGATCGACCTCGACGCAGACGTGCGGAAAGCGCCGCATCCCCTCGAGCTTCGCGCCGTCGGGGCTATAACCCAACACAGCGATTCCGTCGTACGCATAGGTGATCGGCGCGATGTGCGGGTGACCGCGCCGGTCGACGTAGCCGATACGCGCGATCAGCTCCTCGCGCAGAAGCGACTCGACCTCGTGCTCGTTTAGGTCGCCGATCATGCAGACAGGATCGCTCGGCCGCAAGAAGTGCGTATGAATGCGGCGTTCACGATTCTCTTTTTCCGGCTCGGCCGCGACCGGGTCGGGCGGGACGCTCGCCTGCCGGCCTACCCGCCGACGGTCGCGACCGCGCGCGCGAGCATCCAGTTCTCCCGGGCGGCGACGACCTGCGCGGGCGGGGCGCCCCATCCGCCGGCGCCATCGAGAATCTGGGGACGCAGCACAGCGGCGTTCTCGCCGATACCGCCGGTGAACGCGATCAGATCGGCGCCGCCGAGCACGGCGATCATCGCGCCGAGCGCTGCGCGCGTGCGCCACACGAATACGTCGAGCGCGAGCCGCGCGCCGGGGTCGTCGCCCGCAGCGAGGAGCTCGCGCACGTCGCCGCTGCGGCCAGACATGCCCAGCAGACCGGAACGGTGCTCGAGCATCTCCTCGAGCGCGTCGACGGTCATCCCGCCGCGCAGGAGGTGGACGAGCAGGCCCGGATCGACCGAGCCGCTGCGCGTCGCCATCGGAATGCCTTCGAGCGGCGTGTAGCCCATCGTCGTGTCGACGCTCGCGCCGTCGTGCACGGCACACAACGACGAGCCGCCGCCGAGATGCAACGTGACGATCCGCAAGCCGCGCGGATCGTCGTGCCCCGCCTGCCATGCCGCTCGGTGCGCGGCGTACTCATGGCTGAGGCCATGATATCCTCGGCGCCGCAGGCCCGCCCGCGTGAGCTCGGCTGGGATCGCGTAGGTGTACGCTGCCGGCGCGAGCGTGCGGTGAAAGGCTCCGTCGGCGACCGCATAATGCGGCACGTCCGGATGCGCGGCACGAATCGTCGCCACCGCGCGCAGCGCCGGCGCATCGTGCAGCGGGGCGTCCGATCCGACGCCCGCGATCAGCAACTGCGCTTTCGGATCGAGTAGCGTCACCGCTCCCCAGTCGTCAGGCACGCGGACGATCCGATGCGCGACCGCGTCGAAGGGCTGCGCGAGCGCCGCTTCCAATGCAGCGTAGCGGGCGACCGGCTCGGGCGGTTCACCAATCGGCGGGAGGGCTGCACTGAGCTCATACGCCTCGAGCTTGAGCGACGTCGAGCCCGCGTTGACGGTCAGGATGCGCACGACAGGCGCGGCTGCGTTCTCCGTTCGTTCGTGAATCCTTCTCACTAACGCGGCACCATCGGGACATGACTCCCGTCTTCGAACACATCACCGTCCCGGTCGATGGCTCGACCACCTCCGAGCGCGGCGTCGCTTTCGCGCTCGAGCTGGCCCGCGACGGCGGCCGCGTCTCCTTCTGCAGCGTCGTCGACCCGATGCTCGCCTTCGCGCCCGCGGCATACGGCGTCGCCGTCGATCCCGGTCCGATGATCGAGGTCCTCGACGAAGACGCCGACATCTTCTGCCGCAGCGCTCGAGACGAGGCCGCGAAACGCGCGATCGCCGCCGATACGTCGGTTCTGCACGGGTTGTGTGCCGAAGAGATCGAGTCGTTCGCCGAACAGAACGCCTCGGACGCCATCGTGATCGGCACGCACGGCCGTTCCGGCATCGCACGCGCCATGCTCGGAAGCGTCGCCGAAGGGATCCTGCGAAACATGCGAATCCCGGTCGTCGCCGTGCACGAGAACGACGTCATACGGACCGGCCCGATCGCCGTCGCGCTGGACTCCTCGCCGGCGGCACAGGCTGCGCTCGACCTGGCCATCCGCATCGCCGCCGACCGCGGGATGTCATTGCTCCTCGTTCACGTGAGCCGCCGCAACGATCAGGACGACGACGATGCACGCGTGAAGGCGATCCTCGATCGAGCGGTGGAACTCGCGCGTTCGCACGGCGTCGCGGCTAGGGTCGCCGTCCACGACGGCGCGCCCGCCGAAGAACTGCTGCGCGAAGCCGACGCGCACGACTGCTGCATGATCGTCATGGGGACCCATGGCCGCGCGCTGATGGCGCGGCTCGTGCTGGGCAGCGTGGCCGCCGCCGTCGTCGAGCGCGCTCATGTCCCGGTCGTCACCGTACGCCGCGCGGCATAGCCGGGGCGCCGATCGGTGCGTCCGCCGGAAGAACGGATCGTGAACGACTTCTTCACCTCCGTTCATCGCATCGCGACGTGCCGCGGCTAGAATCCGGCTCATGAGCGTCCTCGTTCCGTCCGGCACCGCTCCACTTCCCAAGCCGAGAACCCTGGAGATTCGTCCGCATCGGCGCACGTCGGCGGTGATGTGGATCGCGGCGATACTCGTCGTCACCGTCATCGGCGTTGCGCTTGCACTACGGCTGCGAAGCGGACACGTGCCCCACTACGTCACGCAGCCGTTCCAGCGCGGCGGCCTCGTGCAGACCGTCACGGCCGAAGGGACGGTCAATCCGCAGAACCTCATCTCGGTCGGCACGCAGGTCTCCGGGACGATCTCGGAGCTCGACGTCGACTACAACTCGCCCGTGAAGACCGGTCAGATCATGGCAAAGATCGATCCGACGACGTTCCGGGACGCGCTGAACGGAGCGCGAGCCACGCAGACGCAGTTCGAGCGCCAGTACGGTGCCGGAATCGCCTCGACGCAGAGCGCCCTGCAAACCGCGGCGTCGGCGCAGCGAAACGCGGCGGCTTCGCAGGCCGCCCTCAATTCCGCCGCCGCGCAAGTCGCAAAGACGAAGACCGCGCGCGACCTCGCCCGGCTGACCGTGCGCCGCGACGGCACCCTCCTCGCGCAAGGGTACATCGCGCAGAACCAGTACGATGCGGACGCGTCGAATGCGGTTGCGGCCGATGCCGCGTACGCGGCCGCGGTGCTCGCGGTCGACCAGGCGCGCGCCCAGCTCGAAGCGCAGAACGCCGTCGTGCGCGCCGACCGGGCACAGTCGCAAAGTGTCGCCGCAGCGGCCGACGCGACGCGCGCGCAGGCAGCCGCATCGGCGGCGCAGGTCGATCAGGCGTCGTACAACCTGCGGCAGAGCGTGATCGTATCGCCGGTCAACGGCACGGTGATCGCGCGGAACGTCTCGGTCGGTCAGACCGTCGCGGCGAGCTTTCAGACACCGACACTGTTCACCATCGCCCAGGACCTCTCGAAGATGGAGATCGACATCTCGGTCGGCGAGCCGGACATCGGCGGCGTGCGCGCGGGCGATGTCTCGGATTTCACCGTCCTCGCGTATCCGAACCGCACCTTTCATGGAGTCGTCTACCAGGTTCGCCGCAACCCCACGACGCTCAACAACGTGGTCACGTACGACACGGTCGTCTATGTCGAAAACCGTGACGGGGCGTTGTATCCCGGAATGACCGCGAACGCGAGCATTCACGTCGCGAAGGTACAGAATGCGCTGATCGTGCCGGTGGCGGCGCTGCAGTATGCTCCGCCGCAGAGCGCACGACCGCTCGCGCGGGCCGCGGCGTCCTCTCCGTGGGGGACGACCGCCGCGTCGGCGACGCGCACGATCGTCGCGGGACGCAGCGGACGTCTGTTCGTGCTGCGCGGCGGCGCGCCGGCGTACGTTCCGGTGCGCATCGAGCTGGTCAGCGGCGCGCAGGCCGCGATCGTCCCGGTAGGCACGTCCCTGCGCCCCGGCGACGCCGCGATCGTGGCGGACGACACCGTCCCGGCCGGCGCCGCCGAGGCGGCTGCGGCGCTCGTACGTTCAGCGGTGAACAACCGCGGAGCGTCGCGCTGATGACACAGACCCCGGTCGTGCGACTCGAGAACCTCCGCAAGACCTACGCGATGGGCGATCAAGAGGTCGTGGCGCTCGACGGTGTCGACCTGACCCTCGAGCACGGCGAGTTCGTCGCCGTCATGGGCGCTTCGGGGTCCGGAAAATCGACGCTGCTTCACATGATCGGGCTACTGGACCGGCCGACGTCGGGGCTGTATCTCTTGGAGGGCCAAGACGTCTCCCAGCTCGACGGTGACAGCCTCGCCGATCTGCGCTCGCGGCGGCTTGGATTCGTGTTCCAGTCGTACAACTTGCTCGCGCGCACCACGTCGGTCGAGAACGTCGAGCTGCCGATGATCTATGCCGGCGTCCCCGACGCCGAGCGCCGCCGGCGCGCGCTGGCGGCGCTCGAGACGGTCGGAATCGCCGACATGGCGTACCACGTCTCCAACCAGATGTCCGGCGGCCAGCAGCAGCGCGTCGCGATCGCGCGCGCGCTCGTCAACGACCCCGGCTTGATCCTCGCCGACGAGCCGACGGGTGCTCTCGACACGAAATCCTCGCAGGAGATCATGGATCTTTTCGCGCGCCTGAACCGCGAACGCGGCATCACCGTGCTGCTCGTCACGCACGAGCCCGACGTCGGCCGCCGCGCGAAGCGCATCGTCACCTTCCGTGACGGGCGCATCGTCTCCGACACGCCGGTCGCCGGGGCGCAGCTCGACGGAGTCCCCGCATGAGCCTGCGCACGCTGATCACCATCGCCTGGCGAGCGCTGGTGCGGAACCGCGTTCGCTCGCTGCTCACCATGCTCGGCGTGATCATCGGCGTCGCCGCGGTCGTCATCACGGTATCGATCGGCGCCGGCGCGCGCGCCTCGATCGCCGCGCAGATCAACGGCATCGGAAGCAACTTGGTGATCGTGATCCCGGGGAACGTCACGCTGAACGGCGTTCGTACGGGGAGCGGCGCCGCCTCGACGCTGACGCCCGACGACGGTCTCGCGATCGCCAAATTGCCGCATGTCGCAGCCGTCACTCCGGCAGTCCAGGTGCGCACGCAAGTCGTCGCCGGCGAGAACAACTGGTCCACCAGCGTCGCCGGCGCCGCCCCGACGTTCACGTACATCCGCGAGTGGGCGCTCTCGTCCGGCTCTTTCTTCACCGATGCCGACGTCGCGCAGTCGGCGAAGGTCTGCGTGCTCGGTCAGACGGTGGTCGACAACCTGTTCCCCGGCGGTTCGCCCCTCGGAAAAACCGTCCTGATCCGCAACGTCCCGTTCACCGTGATCGGCGTGCTGGCCGCTCGCGGACAGAGCGCCGCCGGGCAGGATCAAGACGACGCGATCGTCATTCCGTACACGGCGGCGATGGAGCGGCTGACCGGCAACCGGTTCATCAACGCGCTCGCCATCTCGGCCGACGACGTGTCGTCGATCGTTCCGGTCGAGAACGAGATCACACCGCTGCTCGAGCAGCGCCACCGCATCGTGGGAACGCAGGAAGACGACTTCAGCGTGCGGAGCCTGCAAGACATCGCGAACGCCGCCTCGGCGACGGCGTCGGTAATGGAGTACCTGCTGGCCGGAGTCGCGGCGGTATCGCTGCTCGTCGGCGGGATCGGGATCATGAACATCATGCTGGTCTCCGTCACAGAGCGCACGCGCGAGATCGGACTGCGCATCGCCGTGGGCGCGCGGAGCAGCGCGATTCTCGAGCAGTTCCTGATCGAAGCCGTCGTGCTGTCGAGCGCCGGCGGCGCGTTGGGAATCGCGCTGGGCGTCCTCGGCTCGGGCGCGGTTTCGGTCTTCGGGAAGTGGCCGATGGTGATCCCGCCCGAGTCGATCGTGCTGGCCTTCGTGTTCGCCGCGCTGACGGGGGTCTTCTTCGGTTACTACCCGGCCTCGAAAGCCGCGCACCTCAATCCCATCGACGCGCTGCGCTTCGAATAAACAGCATCACCACACCCTCGGAGGACACGACGGCCATGATCGGTCACCCTGCACTCGCCTCGGACACGGCGGTCCTCGTTGTGAACGGCAAAGCCTGCGTGGTGAGCGCGGCGGATCCGAACAAGCCGCTGGTCTTCGTGCTGCGCGACGAGCTGGGGCTGCGCGGCACGAAGGTTTCTTGCGGTCACGGGCAATGCGGCGCGTGCGCCGTGCTGATCGACGGAGTCGAGGCGCGCGCGTGCACGACCGCGCTCGTCGACGTGCTCGACCACGAGGTCACGACCGTCGAGGGGCTCGGCGAAAGCGATATCGCGTGCAGCCTGCGCGATGCGATCGACGTCGAGCAGGCATCGCAATGCGGATACTGTCTGCCCGGGATGGTCGTTGCGGCGACGGCACTTCTCGCGCGCAATTCCGATCCGTCCGAAGAGGCGATCGCCGACGCGCTGGCGCCGCACCTGTGCCGGTGCGGCACGTACGGGCGCGTCGTCCGGACGGTCCGGCGTGCAGCACATGCCGGGGCGGTTCGGCCGTGAACGGAACACCGGAGCTCCTGGTCGACCGCTGGATCGCGATCGATCGCGACGGCGGCGTGCGAGTCCTCGTCGGGAAGGTCGATCTCGGCACGGGAATTCGCACCGCATTCGCGCAGATCGTCGCCGACGAGCTCGACGTCCCGCCGGAGCGTATCACTGTCGTCGAGGGACGCACCGGGATCACGCCGGACCAAGGATCGACGGTCGGGAGCCAAAGCTTGCAGTCCGGTGCACCTCCGCTGCGGGCCGCGGCGGCCACTGCACGCGCCGTCTTGTTGCGGCGCGCCGCGCAGCGCCTGGGTGTCACGGTCGATCGTCTCGACACGCGTGACGGTGCCGTGATCCTCATCGATGGTCCGCATGCGGCTGCGACGTCGTTGAGCTACGGCGAGCTGGTCGGCGACGGCTTCGGATGCGAGGTCGACGCGCTGCCGGCGCTCCGCGCGCCGTCGGCATACCGCTGGGTCGGGCACAGCACGCCGCGTGTCGATCTTCCCGCCAAGGCACACGGCACGTTCACGTACGTCCAGGACGTCGCGGTCCCCGGAATGCTGCACGTACGGATCGTGCGACCGCCGGCGGTCGGTGCGCACTGCGCCGATGTCGACGCGGCATCGATTCAACGATTCGCCGGCACTCGAATCGTTCACGAAGGTGAGCTCCTGGCAGTTGCGGGTCCGGAGCAGTGGAGCACGGCGGAAGCAGCGCGCGCGCTCGCCGTGCAGTGGACCGGCGGCGGTCTCCCCGACGAACGCGACACGTTCGACCGGCTGCGCGACGCTGCCGGCGATCCGGTGGTCACGCGCGCGGGCGCCGCGATCGAGGTGCTCGCGACCGACGCAACCTGCGAAGCCGACTACCGCTGGCCGTTCCAGTCACACGCGTCGCTCGGCCCGCCGTGCGCGGTCGCCGACGTCCGCAAGGACGGCGCGACGATTTGGTGCTCGTCGCAAGGCGTCTACGCGCTGCGCGCGCGCCTCGCCGCGCAGCTCGGCTTCGACGACGACGCCGTGCGCGTCGTATACGTCGAGGGCTCGGGGTGCTTCGGCGACAACGGGAGCGACGATGCCGCGGCGCAGGCGGCGACGATATCGCGCTCCGTCGGCGCCCCGGTGCGCCTGCAGTGGAGCGCGGCGGAGCAGCTCGGCTGGGACCCGAAGGGACCCGCGATGTGCTCCGAGCTCCGCGGCGTCGTGCGCGAGGGCCGAATCGTCGCGTGGGAGCACGACGTCTGGACGCCGCCGCATCTGCACCTGCGCGGGGCGGGCGCGCGAGCGCTCGGCGGAGCCGTAGCGGGCGATCGCAACGCCGCGGTCGACTACGACGTTCCGCAGCGCGTCGTCGTGCACGTCGCGCCGCACGCAGATCTCGAGACATCGGCGTTTCGGTCGCTCGGCGCGGCACACAACGTCTTCGCGAACGAGAGCTTCGTCGACGAGCTCGCCCATGTCGCGGGGGCCGATCCGCTGGCGTTCCGGCTCGATCACCTCTCGGACGCGCGGGCGCGCGACGTCCTCGAGCGCGCGGCCGACCTCGTCGCTTGGCGGGCGGGTGAGCACGCCTGGACGTACGGCGCGCTGCGCTGCGGGCTCGGGATCGCATTCGCCCGCTACAACGGGCACGGAGCGTACGTCGCCGCGGTCGCGACATGCACCATCGCGGAAGACGGCGCGGTCGGCGTCCGCGAGCTCGCGATCGCGCACGACTGCGGCCTCGTCGTCAATCCGGACGGATTGCGAAACCAGATCGAAGGCAACGCGATTCAGGCGACCAGCCGCGCGCTGCTCGAAGAAGTCCGCTTCGACCGCGAACGGGTCACCTCGACCGACTGGAGCGCGTACCCGATCCTGCGGTTCCCCGCCGCGCCGGCGGTGCGCATCGCCGTCATCGATCGGCCCGACCAGCCTGCGCTCGGCGCCGGCGAGCCGACAACGATCGTCGTCGCGCCGGCGATCGCGAACGCCGTGTTCGCGGCGACCGGAGTTCGCCTGCGCCGCGTGCCGTTCACCAAGGCGCGCTTCGTCGACGCGCTTGCGCTGTTTGCGGAGGGGATCCGCAGATGACGGCTTCGGTGCGCGCCGAGCGAACCGCTGACTGCCCGTTCTCGATGGCGCAGAGCTACGCCGAAGAGTATCTCGCGGCGGCCGAACGCGGCGAGCCCGAAGCGACCGTTCGTGCAGGTCCGGCGCACCTGACGGTCCGCTTTGGTTTCGAAGTGCGGAACGACGTGCTCGAGCGCGGCCGGATGCACGAAGAGATCGCCTTGCACTGGACCGCGCAGAGCCCGCTGCTCCCCGACTTCGCCGGCACGTTGCGCTTTCGCATCCACGGACCGCGCACGCGGTTCATCATCGAGGGGACGTACGTCCCGCCGAGCGGGATCTTGGGCGCGCTGTTCGACCGAATCGCCGGCCGCCGCATCGCACGAGCGACGGCGGCCGATCTCGTCACGCGGATCGCCGCGAGAGCGTCGGCCCGCGAAGCGGCGTGGCGCGTGGGCATCATGAGTCCGCACCGCGGACCGCGGCGCTGATCGTGGCCTCCCAGCTGCTCCAAGGGCGCAGATGAGCCCGACTTGTGAACGCCTCTTCACGCCGGACGCGACAACGCCGTAGTAGGCTACCACCATGCAGAACGCTAGCTCCGATCGCGCGCGGTGCGACGCGCCGCGCGCATTCCGCGACCGCCGTGAGGCGGGAGAACTCCTCGCCTCGCGGCTGCGCCGGTTCGCGAACCGCGACGACGTCGTCGTGCTCGCCCTGCCTCGCGGCGGCGTCCCGGTAGCGTACGAGGTGGCGCGCGATCTCGGCCTTCCGTTGGACGTGTTCACGGTGCGCAAGCTGGGCGTCCCGGGGCACGAGGAGTTTGCGATGGGCGCGATCGCAAGCGGAGGCGCGCAGGTGCTCAACTTCGAGGCGCTCGACATGCTACGAATCCCGCGGGCGTCGATCGTCCACGTGGTCGACGAGGAGCGCCGCGAGCTCGCCAGACGCGAGCATCTCTACCGCGATAGCCGCCCGTATCCCGTGCTCGACGGGAAGACCGTGATCCTCGTCGACGACGGGCTCGCGACCGGCGCGTCGATGCTGGTCGCCGTGCTCGCGCTGCGCCAGAAGCATCCCTCCCGGGTCGTCGTGGCCGTTCCGGTCGCGGCGCCGGACGTGGCGGACTTACTGCGCCGTCACGCGGACGAGGTGGTCTGCTACATGACGCCCGAGCCGTTCTCGAGCGTCGGAAGCTGGTATGAAGACTTCTCTCAGGTCGCGGAC
Source organism: Vulcanimicrobiota bacterium (assembly GCA_003161435.1). Classification (GTDB taxonomy): domain Bacteria; phylum Vulcanimicrobiota; class Vulcanimicrobiia; order Vulcanimicrobiales; family Vulcanimicrobiaceae; genus Vulcanimicrobium; species Vulcanimicrobium pasteuri. The sequence continues at coordinate 111,564 of PMOS01000020.1, read as the reverse complement.
GACGACGTCCGCGCACTGCTGAACCGCGCTGCCGCCCGCTAACGCCGCAAGCGCGCGCTAACGCCGTTACGTGGAAGCGGCGCCGCTAGGCGAGCGGCGTTCCTTTCCGGCGCTGAAGGTACGGCACGATGCTGTCGCGATTGAGGCCGGCGCGACGAACCTATGAACGCCCTGTCCGCTTCCGCGGCGGTCGCGTTCACATCGTTCTCCCATCGGGCGAGTATGATTGCCCGTACCGCACGCCGTCGGGAGGACTCCATGAAAAAACCTCGTGAGGCACCTTCGCCTCCTTCGGAAAAGGGTGACGCAGTCGTGAAAAAGGGCAAGCCGGTCGCGCCGGTCCGGCCGCTGGAAGGGCTGGAAGGCGGCGCCACCCACGGACTCGAGCCGCACTACCACGAGACGACGCAGCACGCACCGAAGCTGCACGAGCATCGCAGCGAGGCCATCCCACCGACGGCTCGCTCACAGCAGCGGCGCTTTCCCCGGTAAGGAGGCGACGATGATAGACGACCGGATCAGGCAAAAGATCCAGGCCGTGTTGGACGGAAACCGGATCATGACGATCGCCACGTTACGACCGGACGGGTGGCCACAAGCGACCACCCGTCGGCTTCGCCAGCGACGGGCTCACCCTCTATTTTCTCTGCGGCCCGGATAGCCAGAAGGCGGCCAACCTCGCGCGCGACGACCGTGGTCCGAACACGTTGCGGTGATTACCGCGCGCAACGCGGTCTGACGTGCGTCAGCGTGTCGGCGCCGGCCCGCGGAACGCGCGCGCGAATGTCACGCCGAGGGCAAGCATGAGCGCCAGGAGAACGGCGAGGACGGCACCGACGCTCAGCGGCGTCGCACCTCGTCCGCCGCACAACGCGCTCGCACTCGTTGAAAGCCAGAGCCGGAGCCGCAGCAGCGGGCTTTGCGGCAAGGCCGCGACGCTGCGTGCCTCGGCTGCGAGATCTTCAGGCAGCCACGTCGCGCCGTCGACGACGCGTGCGACGCTACCGTGCTCGTCGACTACGATCGCCGCTTCGGTGTGGACGATCGTTCCCGGATGCGGACGCTCGACGGTGATGCCGAGCCGGGCCGCGAGCTCGTCGACCGCTGCCGGCGCACCCGTTACCAGCGACCATCTCGCGGGATCGGCGCCGAACGCGGCGCCGTAGCGCCGGAGCACCGGCGGCGTATCGTAGCCGGGATCGAGCGTGATCGTCACCAGCCTGATCGTGGTTCCCCGCAGCCTCTGCTGCAGGCGAGCAAACTTCGCCGCCACCAGCGGACACATCCGCTCGTCGCGGCAGCGCGTGTACAGGAACGACAGGACCGTCGTTCGCCCTGTTGCCGCGAGATCGAACGGGCGCCCGCGCTCATCGACCAGCGCGACCGACGGAACTGCGTCGCCCAGCCGCAACAGCGGCACGTACGGCCGCTGCTTCGGCGCCGGCATGAGCATGTGCATCGCCGGCGGCGCGTGTGCTACCACGTACGCATGCCCGGCGCGAGATACGCGTGCGCCTGAATCTGCTGCGTCACCGGCCCGGCGTAGGCTAGTACGGCCAGCGCGAACGCGAGCACGCCCCAGCGGCCGAGCCGGTCGAGCACAGCGGGCGTCTCGAGCGCGTCTTCGTTGGTCGTGGCGAACGTGAACGCCGGGCGGACTTGGGCGCTTCGATCGGTGAGAAACGTGCCCGTCGCCACGATGATGAACATCACCACGGAGAGCGCGATGATCGTCCCGCCGACGGCGGCGCCGACCATCTGCGGATGCCACGTCGCAGCGCCCTGCGCGCCGAAATAGCTGACATCCGCGGTGCGACGCGGCGACCCGAGCAATCCTGCCCAGTGCATCGACGTCGACATGATCGCCATTCCGACGAACCACGTATAGACCTGAATCAGCGCGAGCCGGGGCGCGAAGAGCGTGCGCCCGGTGAGCGCCGGAACGAGCCCGTAGGTCGCGCCGATGAACGTCAGCGCCGCCGGGCCGCCGACGGTGATGTGGAAGTGGCCGACGATCCACATCGTGTTGTGCACCAGCACGTCCATCGAGTACGAGTTGTTCACGATGCCGCCGAAGCCGCCGAAGATGAACAGGATCATGCCGAGCGCGGGTCCGGCGAACACCGGGTCCTTCCACGGCAGCCAGCGCACGACGTTGACGAAACCGCGGCGCCCGGCCTTGCGCGCCGCCAGCTCGAACGTCGCGAAGATCGCGAACGCGGTCATGAAGGACGGGATGACGACGCCGTACGTCGTGACCGTGTGCAGCCACTTCCAGCCGGCCGAGATCCCCGGGTCGAGGAACTGGTGGTGCAAGCCGACCGGCGTCGACAGCAGCAGCAGCATCACGAACGCGAGCCGCGTGAGGCCGTCGCTGAAGATGCGGCCGCCGAACGTCGCCGGCACGACCGTGTACCAGATCGCATAGGCAGCCATGATCCAGAAGTACACCAGCGGGTGGCCGAAGTACCAGAAGAACATCCGCGTCAAGCCGACGTCGATCCCGCTGGTCCAGCCCAGCGACCAGGGGATGAGCAGCCCCATCTCGGCGACGACGCCGAGCGTCGCGATGATCCACATGGTGAGCGTGCACGCCGCGATGAACGCGGGCAGCGGAATTCGCTCGTTCGGATGCTGCTTCTTGAACCACGCGACGTTCAAGAAGACGTCGGCGGCGACGAACCACGTCCCGGCGACGAGCAGCGTCGCGCCGAAATAGAACAGCGGGCTGGCCTTGAGCGGCGCGTAGAACGTGTAGAGCACGCTGGCGCTGCCGTCGAGGATCGCGACGGCGGCCATGACGGTGCCGACCAGCATCACGCAGTAGCCGATCCAGCCCAACCGGGTCGAGCGCACGCGCGGGATCGTGTGGTAGACGCTGTACGTGAAGAATCCCGTGATGAAGAACGTGGTGAAGACCAGCGCCATCAGCACGCCGTGCGCGGTCAGCATGCGGTAGTAGTCGAACCAAGCCGGCATGACGATCCAGTTCGCGCGCGAGAAGCCCTGCAGCATCCCGAACAGCGCGCCGATCCCCAGCACGAGCGTCGACGTGTAGATGTGCGTGAGCACCAGCAAGTCGCCGTTCGCGCGCGAGAGCTCCAGCGCGTCGCCGCCCCGCGACGGCGCGATCGTCGTGACCATCACTTGACCTCGACCTTGGCGGCCATCATGTGGTGTCCGGAGCCGCAGTACTCGTTGCAGACCAGCAGGAACGTCCCACGTTCCTTGAACGTGTGCGAGACCTGGCTCACCCAGCCCGGCGTGACCATCGTGTTGACGCCGGTCTCCGGGATGCTGAAACCGTGCTCGACGTCGGCGCTCGTCACGTAGAACGTCACCCGCGAGCCGACCGGAACCTCGATCGACGCCGGAGTGAACGAAAAGATGCGCGCGACGTAGTAGGCTTCGTACGCGCCGTCGGCGACCTTGCGCAGCCCCGGATGGTCGAACGGCGGCGTCTGCGCGACCTTGGTCGGATCGATGCTCTGCACGTGGCTGGGCGGGACGAAGCCGTCGACGACGGCGGCGGTGGTGATGACGGCCAAGAAGATGACCAGCATCGCCAGCCCGAACGTCATCCAGATCCGTTCTTGGCGGTGGACGTGCACGCTCACCACCTCGCCCGGAGCAGCGCGTACATGGCGAACCAGCCGACGAAGATCAGCGCGCCGAGCGCCGAGACGAAGACGAGCGTCGCGGGAAGCGGCTCGTCGCCTTGTGGTTCCATGCGCCGATCGTACGAGACGGTCGCCCGCGACGTGTGAACGGCGCGTGAACGGACGTTCTGACGGCGTTCACTCGGATTCTCGGTTCGCCGGCGCCGCTGCGGCCGTTCGACCGGCGCCGTTCACCGGTTCCGCACATGGGGCCGGTACACTGGGGACGAAGCTGACGGGCCCGGGGTTTTTCCGGCCCTCCACAGGAGACGATGTTCGAATGACCGCCGTGAAAGAACGCCTTTACGTCGAAGCGCCGTACGTCCAGACGGTCGGCGTCTTTCAACGCCGGCTGGGCATCCCGCCCGGAGCGGACCACGGAGAGTGCATGCTCTCGCTCGCCCTTCCGGTCGGTACTGACCACGAGATCGGCCGCATTGTGAAAGCGCAGACCGAGAAGCTTCCGGGCAGCGGAAACTACACGTCTCGCTATCGCGTCGCATGGGCCGCAGGACTCACCGCGCGCGGCATTCCCACGCCGGCGTTCGAAGGGACGCTCGCCATCAGCGCCGGCGAGGACTACGACGAAACGGCGCTGCAAATCAACGGAACGTACGAGCCGCCCGGAGGTAATGTGGGGCGGGCGTTCGACGACCTGCTGGGGCGGCGCATGGCGCATGCGACCATGAGCGCCCTACTGTCCGGCGTCGGCGAAGAACTGCGCGACGCGCACGCGCAGATCGAAGCCGAGAAAAAGACCCACTAAAAGGCGATGCCGGACATTACGATCGAAGCGAGCCTTCCGAGCCCACAGGCGGTGGTGGCGCCGCGGCTCGCTACCGTGCTGCGCGGCTACGAGCAACGCACGGACGTCGCGCTGACCCACGACCTCCGCGTCGCCGGTGCCGCGGTGACGGTCCCCGTCACCGTCGAAACGGCCGCCGCCGACACGGGCACGCCGAGCGCAATACCCCTCTCCATGCACGCAACGCATCGCACCGCGTGGTTTCCCAGCTTTCGTGGCCAGGTCCGCAGCGAGGCCGTCGGACCGTTGGAGTCGATCCTGCGCCTCGTGGGAAGCTACGAGACGCCGCTCGGGGCGATCGGCGAGCTGGCCGACGTCACCATCTTGGGGCACGCCGCCGAGCGAACCCTCCGCTCGTTCCTCGACCGAATCCGCTCCGACGTGATCGACGAGATCCGCCGCTCCGAGCTCAACATCCGAAGACGTGAAGGTCGATAGCCTAGCCGGCTTCGTTTTTCTCCTCGCGGTCGTGGCGCGGGATGGTGCGCGATACGTGCCGGCCGCCGTGCGACGGGACCGCCCAGCGCAGGAACGCGGGGACGCCGGTCGGCCCGCTCGTTTGGTTGACGATCGCGAACGCGGCGACCAGCGACGCCATGACGCTCGCGCTCCACGCAAGACCGAGGCGCGCACGCGCCGGGCGCGGCTCAGCAGCCCCCGTGACCATGGCGAGTAGCGTGGGCAAGCCGGCGCGCAGCACCTGCACGACGTGGATTGCGATGAAGGCGAGGAGCGCGACCGCGAGCACGACGTGAATCGTCAGCGCGATTCGCTCGCCGCCGAAAACGGCCATCATCCAGGGAAAGCGCCGCCCGAACCAAAGGGCGAGTCCCGTCATCACCATCACGGCGCCGCCGGCCATCACCAGCGCATACGACAGGCGCTGCGCCCCGTTGTACTCCGCCCGCTGCACGGGCGCGCGCGACGCGCCGAGTTCTTGGACAATCGCCGCCCAGGCATCGCGCAGCCACGTGCGCCGCGGCATGATGCGCCGCCACGTGCCGTTGGCGAGCGACGTCCACGCGTAGAAGATCGCGTTCGCGGCGAACGCGATCGCCGTCCCCAGATGCCAAGCGCGGCCTTGCACGCGATGTCCGGTGAGCTGCAGCGCACTCCAGACGGCGCTCGGGACCACGTGCACGTACGCCGCGAAGTGCCGGTCCGCGACGAGCATCGCGAAGCCGCTCCACAGCATGACCAACAGAACGACGGCGTTGATCCAGTGTGCGATGCGGACATGCCGCGGATGAACCTGATCGCGTTCCATGGGACGACGGTCGCGCGCGCACCTGGCATTCCGCTTGGGAGCGATCGCCTCTAACCGTACGCTGAGGGAAGGTTCACGCAGCCTTCATCCGCGAAGTTGGTGCGCTCTCGCCTTTGCGTTCCGGAGGATCGTTTGTACGTGCGTCGTTTGGTTGTATGCTGCGGGATCGCAGCGTTCGTGTTTTCCGGCGGCCTCGTGCTCGCCAAGAGCAAGCCGAAGCCTGCCGCGAGCGGAACCGCGGCGGACGCTGTGGTCGCCAAGCTCCAGACGAGCTATGGCGTCCCCGGCGCGCAGTTCGCCGCCGCGGTCGGCGGCAAGATCGCCGACGCGAAGAGCTTCGGTTTCGCCGACGTGGCTGCGAAGAAGCCGGTCACCAACACGTCCGTCTTCCTGCTGGCCAGCGGTTCGAAGCCGTTCACCGCGATGGCGATCTTCACGCTGATCGACAGCGGCAAGATCGCCGTCACCACGAAAGCCTTCACCTACCTGGGCCTGCACGGTCCCGACAAGCGACTGCCCAACATCACGATCGCGGAGCTGCTGAACCACTCGTCCGGGCTCAACGACAACATCCACGTCACGACGAGCGATCCGCTCGACATTGCCAAAGCCGCGGCGGCGAAGACGCTGAACTTCACCCCGGGCCAGAAGCAAGTCTACTCCAACACGGGCTTCAACGTGCTCGGTGCGGTCATCGAGAAGGCGAGCGGCGAGAAGTACCAGACGTACACGCAGCAGCACGTCTTCACGCCGGCCGGCGTCACGGCCGCCGCAGCCAACCTGGCGGCGCCGATCCCGAACGCGGTCAAGCAGTATAATAAGTCGAAGCAGCCCGCGACCAACACCATCCCGCTAGCAGGGACGCCGGCCGGCGGCTGGGTCATGTCGGCCACCGACATCGTGAAGATCCTCGTCGCGCTCGACGCGGGCAAGATCATCTCGGCGAAGAGCCGTGCGGCGATGTTCGGGCCGCTGCCCTCGGGACTGCACCCGCGCTCGAACGGCGCCTACTACGGCGGCGGCTGGGACGTCGTCTACCACGACAGCTCCGGGCGGCTGGTCTACGGCAAGAACGGCGGCACGACCGGCGCGTACTCGTGGATGGAGCACGACGCGAACGGCGCGGACTTCGCCGAGCTCTACAATGGCGGCAAAAGCGGTCAGGACGCGCAGTGGACGACCGCCAAGCCGATCGAATCGGCGCTGGCGAAATAGATCAGGCCGGCTGCGGCGCGGGCCCACCGCGCCGCGGCGGCTCGTCCTTGCGGTCGTCCTTGTGCTCGTCGGCGAAGACGACGCCGTGCCGCAGCTCCTTCGGCGCGATCCAGCTGTACATGATCGGGACGATGAACAGCGTGAGCACCAGCGAGCTGAGCAGGCCGCCGATCACGACGATCGCGAGCGAGGTGCGCTGCGCTCCGCCCGGCTCCAAGCCCAGCGCGAGCGGGAGCATCCCGGCAACCATCGCGATCGTCGTCATGATGATCGGCCGGAACCGGGTCTGGGCGGCTTCGCGCATCCCGTCCTCGCGCGATTTGCCCTCGCGCTCGCGCATGGTGTCGGCGAAGTCCACCAGCAGGATCCCGTTCTTCGTGACCAGGCCGACCAACAGAATGATCCCGATCAGCGAGTACAGATTGAGCGTTTGGCGGGTGATGAACAGCGCGCCGAGCGCCCCGATCGCGGCGACCGGGATCGCGAACAAGGTCACGAACGGCGTGCGGTAGCTGTTGTACAGCGCGACGATCACCAAGAAGACGAGCACGATCGAGATCAAGAGGCTGCCGCCGAGCGTTCGCAGTGCCTGACCCATCAGGTCCTGTTGCCCTTGGGCCGCCGGATGGATGCGGACGTTCTTGGGCAGATGGAGCGCCGCGACGCGCTTCGTGAACGTCCGGGTCACGTCGGAGAGGTTCGAGCCCGGCGCGACGTTCGCGGAGACGTGGATCACGGTCGCGCGGTTCTCGCGCGTGATCAAGAGCGGCGCCGGGACGTACTTGAGCTGCGCGACGTCACCGAGCCGCACGATCCCGCCGCTCTGGGCGCGGATCGGTATCGCCAGGACGTCGTCGAGCGAGGTTTGCGCCGAACGCGGATAGATCACTTCAATGTCGGTAAGCCCGCGGTCGGGCGTCTCGATCTGCGACGCGACGTCGCCGCCGAACGCGGCCTCGACGGCCGCCGCCGCGGTGCCGTCGCTCACGTCGAGCGCCTGCAGGCGCGGCCGGTCGAACTGGACTTCCATCTGCGGCGCCGCGTTTGTCGCGCTGTCCTGCGCGCCGGTCGCGCCGGGAGTGGCCGACAGCGCTTGGAACACCTTCTGCGCGGACGCGGTCGGGTCCGAGCCGTCGGTCGTCGACACCAGTTCGTCCATCGGCTGCTGAGCGCCGCCACCGAGTCCGGTCGACGCCGTCACCGCGACGTGCGCGCCGCTCGCGGCTCCGGGTAGCTTCTGCTGCAGCACGTTCGTGTACTGCGTCGTCTGCTGCGGGTTGTTCAGATAGACCGTGATCTGGCCGACGTTACCTTCCTGCACGAAACCGCCGAACGCGGCGCTGTACGCGCCGGCGACGGTCGTTTCGTACTGAAGCGCTTTTTCCGGGATCGCCTGCTTCACGATCGCTTCGAGACGCGACATCGCCGCGTTCGTCTGCGCGACCGGATAGCCGGCCGGGTACGTCACTTGAACGGTGATGATCCCTTGGTTCTGCGGTGGGATGAACTCCTCGCCGACCAGCCCGGTTGGAACCAGCAGAAACGCGATCGCGCAGGTGACGACGGCGACGATGACGATCGGCCACGGCCGGCGCATCGCGGCGGGGAGCCAGCGTTGCGCGTAGTGCGTGCGCAGCGCGTCGAAGCGCCCGTTGAACCAACGAATCGGCCGCCACGGCCGCCAGGTCGATTTCATCGACCACAGCCCCGCGAGCGCCGGCGTGATCGTGAAGGAGACGAACAGCGAGGTCACAGTCGCGACCGTCACGACGATCGCGAACTCGGTGAGCAGCTGGCCGACCTGACCGCCGGCGAATGCGATCGGCAGAAAGACGATCACGTCGACGGTCGTGAGGACGATCGCCGCCATCCCGATCTCGCTGCGGCCGTTGAGCGCCGCGTCGGCCGGCTCCTCACCCATCGCGTGGTGCCGTTCGATGTTCTCGAGCACGACGGTCGAGTCGTCGATCAAGATCCCGATCACCAGCGTCATCGCCATCAACGAGATCGTGTCGAGCGTCAGGCTCAGCATCTGCATGACGAACAGCGTCACGCCTAGCGAAGTCGGGATTGCGATCATCACGACGACCGCGTTGCGCCACGAACCCAGGAAGAACAGCATTACGATCGCGGTGAGAGCGATGCCCTCGATCAGCGTGTGCTCGACGCCTTCGACCTGTTGCTCGGTGTAGGTTGCCTGCACGTGCGCGATCTGAAAGTCGACGTTGGGGAATTGCGCCTTGAGCGCCGGCAGCGCCTTTACGACCTCGTCGGCGACGGTGACCTCGCTGGCTTGCGTCGCCTTTTGCACCAGCAGCGTCACGCCGGGCTTGCCGTTCTGCGAAGAGAAGACGCGCTGGACGACGGTCCCGTTCAAGACCGTCGCAACGTCGGAGATGCGCTTGTCGGCACTGGGCACAGCCCAGCTCTGCAGCGCCCCGACGAAACCCGAGGTCGACGTTCCGGCGCCGCTTCCGTACGAGCTCGAACCGGTCGACGGGAGCGCGCCGGCGGTCGATGTGCCGGTCGACGCGCTGGTGGACGTTATCGTCGAGGGCGTCAGTGGCGGGTCGACCGGAACGTTCGCCGTCGGGTTCTCCGAGTTGACGATGTTCGACGTCGACGTAGTCGTGGCGCTCGTCGTCGTCGCGGTCGACGTGGCTGTCGAGTAGCCGCCGGACGCCGCAGTTCCGCTCGTTCCGCCGGTACTCGTTCCGCCCGTGCTCGTGCCGCCGGTGCTCGTGCCACCCGGGCTCGTTGTGGTTCCGGTCGTCGAGGTGCCCGCCGTGGACGTCCCCGTTGCCGCCGAGCCGCCCGTCGACGTGCCGCCGCTGGTTGCGGACGAGCCGGTCGTCGCGCCGGACGGTAACGGCGGCATCGTCGCGAGACTCGCTCCCGAGCGCAGCGTCTGGACCGGAGCGTTGATGCCCGCCGGCGGCACGGTCGCGTTGGCACGCGGAGCGGTGCCGCGCGCGATCGTCGCGGATCCGGGCGCGCCGGCCGCGGTACCGCTCGCAGCAGAGCCCGACGCCGTCGTTCCACCCGTCGATCCACCGGCCGATGACCCACCGGCCGACGTCCCGCCCGCCGAGGATCCGCCGGTCGCCGATACGCCGCTCGCGCCGCCGGTCGTCGCGCCCGCAACGGTCGTACCTGCGTATGCGACGTGGATCGGAAGGTTGGCGACCGCTTGCGGGTTAGGCAGATCGCCGCGCACGTCGAGCTGCGTCTCGTGTCCCGAACCGTAGACGATGCCGCCGGGCGCGCGCACGTTGTTCGGCGTGATCGATCCGACGACGTCGGTCAACGTGAGGTTGTCGGCAGCGAGCATGTTCGGGTCGACCGTCACGACGAACGCCGGTTGGGTGGTGCCGGTGACGTTGACGTTCGAGATCCCCGGCAGTTGCTCGATCGCCGGAACGATCGAGTTGTTCGCAATCGAGGCGAGCACCGCTTCGGGATACTTCGACGACACGAGCGCGAGCGCGATGACGGTCGGCTCGCTCGGATCGGCGACGCGGATCGACGGCGCGGCGATCGTCGAAGGCAGGCTCCGCGCCGCGGCCTGAATCGCCTTCTCGACGTTCGCGATGTTCTCGGTGTCGGTCGACTGCGTCGCGAACGAGGCCGAGATATTGACTTGACCGGTTTGAATCGTGGTGTCGATGTGATCGAGAAACGGTGTCCCGGCGAGCTGGTCTTCGATCGGCTGCGCGATCTCGGTCACCAGCTCGGTCGTCGACGCGCCCGGATACCCGACACTCACCGAGATCGACGGCAACCCGCTGTTCGGCGTTTGCTGGACGACCAGCGAGCGCAGCGCCATGATCGCCGCCAGAGTCGTCAGCGCGATCAGCACGAACACCAGCGTCGGCCGTTTGAGGAAGACGCGTGTAAGATACATCTACGGGTTGTTGGCCGAGCTCGGCGACGACGTCGTAACGCGATCCCCGTTCCCGATGTTCGCCGCGGCGACGTCGGCGACCACGACCGCGCCGGGACCGAGCCCGGTCACGATCGCGTTGTGGCCGTCGTCCTTCACTTCGGAAACCGTGTGCGTGCGCGCGACGCCGTTGCTGACGATGTAGACGCTGCTGCGCGAGTCGTCGACGAAGGCGGTGACCGGGATCATTACGCCGCTGACCGGCTGCTCGTCGACCAAACCCGTCACCGGCATCCCGGCGCGCAGATGATAGTCGGCGTTCGCGACGAGCACCTTGATGGTGAAGTTTGTCGTGCCGGGTTGGACCTGGTCGAGAACCGCAGCGACCGTTCCACGGTCGCGCCGCCGGCCGCCGGTCGTGACGATCACTGCCGCACCGGGACGGACGTCGAGCGCCTGCGTCGTCGATGCGGGCAAGACGGCGTACACGCGATCGATTTGCTCCTCGGTGAACAGCTGCCGGCCGGAGGGATATTCACCGGGGTTTGCGTTGACCGCGTCGATGATGCCGTCGACGGGCGCGACGATCGTTGCGCGCGCGATCTGACGGCGCAACTGCTCCGCATCCGCTTCGGCAGCATCGGCTGTCGCGCGCGCCGCAGCCAGCTCCTGCTGCTGCTCCCCCGCGTTCTGTCCGCTGCCGTTAGCCTGCGCGTTCGCAACAGCTTGATTGAGCGAGGCGCGCGCCGACTGCACCGCAGCGGCATCGCTCGAAACGGTCGTGCGCTGCTGCTCGACGGTCTGCTCGGGGAGGTAGCCCTGCGAGAAGAGCGATTCGTAGCGCCGCAGATCGGTCGTCGCCCCGGACAGGTTCACCTCGGCCTGATGCAGCGAAGCTTGCGCCGAGCGCACCGCCGCTGCGTCCTGCGCGGAAACCGCGTTGGTTTGGTACGAGGTCTGTCCGTACCGCGCGACGTCTTCGGCGACGACGCGCTCGGCCGATGCTAGGGACGCTTCGAGATCGTCGGTCAGCAGCCGCGCGAGAACCTGACCGGCGCGCACCCGCTGGCCCTCCTGCACCGAGACGACGGTGATCGGCTCGGACAGGTTCGCGGCGATCCCGACCTGCCGGTACGGCGTGATGACGCCGGCGATCTGCAGCGTGGCGTGAACGATGCCCTGGCGCGCGACGGCCGTCGCGATCGACGGCGGTGAGGGCGACGGCTTCGCGTCCGCGGACGCGTTCCCGCACCCGGCGCATGCCGCGAAAGGTAAAAGCATGAACCAGCGGAGCGAGCGTTCCATAGCGGCGTGGCTGGCTTCTGCCCCGTGCCGAGCGGGTTAAACGCCCTCCGACCCCATTTCCCAGGAAAGCGGTCGCTCGCAAGGGCAGCGTCGCCCCAACCACAGATGCGGCTACGTTCGCTCCGCTGTGGCGACGAGCGCGTAATGGTACGCCAGCGTCGGCCTTTCGACGACGCCGAAGCCGGCCCGAACGAGCCGGTCCGTCGCTTCGGCGACGCCGTAGACGTGATCGCGCGGCGGGCCGACCGGACGGTCAACGTCGGCGCTCCAGTCGACGAACGCGACGCGCCCGCCGTCGGCCAGGAGCGCGCGCACCTCGGCCAGCGCGCGGTCGCCGAGCTCGTGCAGGACGTTCAACGCGAGCACGCCGTTCGCACGGCCCATCAGCGAAACCGACGCGTCGGGCGACACCGCCTCGACATTGACCAATCCTGAGCGGGCGATCGCCGCGCGAACGTGCGCGAGCATCTGGGCCTGCTCGTCGAGCGCAACGACGCGGAGGTCCGGCCTACGTCGCGCGATCTCGAGCGCGTACAGTCCTGTCCCGGCGCCGAAGTCGACGAGCGTCCCGCCGTCGGGCAATTCCAGCATCGCGAGCAGCACCTCGACGGGAACGTAGCCAAAACGCGCCGGGTCGTCGAGGATCGCCGCGCGGGCTGGATCGAACCGGTCGGGCTGCTTCGCCCCATGTCGCTCGCCGCTCATCTGCTTTACGGTTAGGTACGCTTTCCTTGGCCGCCCGCCAAAGGTCATCCATCGCCGGCGAATGCTCCCCCGTACCGCACCTAGGTACTGCACGGAACGCACGCCCAACCGCGCGCCGACCATGCTGGGTACCGAGGCGAAGCGCGACCGCCGAAGCCGATCTCCACTCCATTTCGATTCGGCCTAGCCGGCCGCCCGAACATGCTCAGGCCAGGACGTTTACAATCTCGTCGGTCACCCTTGGTGCCAGTGACCACCCCGACCTCAACCGAGGGCTGTCCTTCTGCCATCGCCAACGGCTACGGCTCGTGAACACCGCGATCGATGAACTCGTCGGCAATGCCGTCGCGCACGAAGCCGACTTCGAGGGTCCGCGCGCCGTCATCCCCGCCAAGCACGTCGCGATCGTGACCTGCATGGATTCGCGGATCGACAGCTTCCGGATCTTCGGGCTCGACTCCGGCGAAGCGCACATCTTGCGCAATGCGGGCGGTCTGGTGACCGATGACGTTCTGCGATCGCTCGTGCTCTCGCAACGGCTGCTGCAAACGCGCGAAGTGATCCTCATGCACCACACCAACTGCGGACTGCACGGCGCCGACGAGCCGGCGCTCCGCGCCGAGATCGCAGCCGATGCGGGCCACGCTCCACCGTACGCGTTCGGCGCGTTCGAGGACATCGACGCGGCCGTGCGCAGCGCGATCGCGCGCGTCCGCGCGCATCCGTATCTCCCGCACCGCGATCGCGTGCGGGGCTTCGTCTATGAAGTTGAAACCGGCCACGTCCGCGAGGTGACGCTGCCGGTCTGACGGCGGGCGCGGTGGCGCAGTCGCCGACCGTGCCCGCCGGGGCGTGCGTCCGGACTCAGGCGTTGCCGGAGAGCGCCGGCAACAGGACGTGCAACTGGTATTGCTGTTCGATCGCGTCCTGGCTCGACAGCGCGAAACCGGTGACGGCGAAAGTGCCGGGGATGCGCGCGGCCGGGCGGACGTGGGCGATGCCCGGGATCGCTACCGACGCGGTCGTGGGTGTTGCGGCGACGGTGCTCGTCGCGGCGACGAGGACGGGGGCGGCAATTGCGGCGTCCGACGAGGTGTCGGCGAACGCGGCCTGCGCGCTCAAGACGAAGAGCGCGGCGAGGGCGGTGACTGAGATGGTGCGGTTCACGATTCGTTCTCCAAGTGTTGTGTGCGGTGTGATGTGTGACAAGGGTGGTTAACCGCCGCCCGTGACGGGTTGCGGAAACAGGCGGTCGAGCTCGGCCTGCCAGGCGGCGGACATCTGTCCGACGCTGAGCGCTTTGCTGTAGTCGGGATGAAACGTCGCGTCGGCCCGAGGTAGAACCACCGGCTGCGGCATGCTTCGGACCGTCGTCACGCCGATGACCCGCAGGCGCAGGCGTGTCGCGCTTTCGCTCACCAGCTCTCCGACGACGTTGCCCTGCGGATCGACTAACTCGTAGTGGGCGCCGGGCACGGCGAGCGGCGAGATTCCGTCGGTTGCGACTTCCGCCGCATCCGCGAATAGTGTCGACGTCGCAACGAGTGCGGCGACGGCCGCCACCAGCGTGGCACGTTTCGCGATTGTGCCTGCGTACTTGTTCATGCCTACACTACGCCGCTGCGCAGCGTTCGGATCGGTGTTCCCGATCTCCAAACGGCAGCAGACTTTTGTCGGCATGAAGTGAGCGTTGCGCCGTAACGCCCAGGCCGCGGGTACATGGAGCGGCGGGGAATGGAGGCTCGGTAGACCGCTAGATCGGTACGCCGGCGGCGCGGCCTTGAGGGAGCTCGCCTCCGCATGACGAAGCGCCGTCTCGATGAGTAACATGTTTGTGTCGCGCGCGATTCATGGTGCGCTGGCCGTCCTCGCCGGCGGCGTGATAGCGCTGACGGCCTCCGCCGCGGCAACCGCCGGCGAGTTGACGGCGAAGCAGGCCGCGTCCCTCGACGCGCTCGGCATCCGCGTCGCCGTTCCGACGTACGTCCCGCCGGGATTTGCCCTCGAAGAAGTGAAGACGACGCCCTGCGCGACCCGCGTGCGGCGCAGCGCCAGCGGAACGTGCTCGGGCGGGCCCGACTATTTCGTGCGTTATCACAAGGGTTCGTCGTGGTTCGCCATGGAGGGTACCGGCGGCGGCATCGGCGGCACGAGCCTCACCTACAAGACGCCCGTCACGACGAAGGCCTTCGGCAAAGTCGACCTCCGTTTCGGCGCGGGACCCGACGGCGTCGGCCTCGCACCTTCGGCGGCGCAGATGCACGCCGTGCAGAACGAGCTCTATTGCGACTGGCTCGGATCGGGGCCGTTCTATCACCTCATCGGCGAACGGATCGCGCCGGACGTCATGTCGAAGGTCCTCGGTTCGGTGACGTGGCTGCCCGGCGATCGATAGCCGGCCGAGCGTACGGCCCTGAGGGGCTGCCGAGCAAATAGTCAAGCAATCGCTCGGCGTAGGGCGACCGGCGGTTACCGCACGCGCGATGTAAGGCCGTGCTGCGTTACCTTTGCCGCGTACGCTCAGGGCGTGAGCGCCGAGATGACTGCCCTAGAGACACCGAGCGATGTGTCGGCGCGTACGAGCGCTCGGCTTGTTGCCGAGCGCAGCAAGCGCGCTGCCGAGGTCCCGTTTCGTCGGGGCCGGGACGCGTTCGAGCACAACCCCAATCCGATGTTGCTGCTCGAAGCGGCGACGCTCCGCTATGTCGATGTCAATCAAGCCGCGATCGACGTGTACGGATATACGCGCGAGGAATTCCTCACGAAAGGCCCCTACGATCTCCGCGAGGCCGGACACATCGGGGACTTAGCCGAGGCGCTCAGCAAGTTCGATCGTGACGCCTCGAACACGATCGATACGGTTCACCTGCGTGCCGACGGATCGCGCCTCGATGTGCACCTCACGGTCGTCACCGTCGAGCACGAGGACGACCGGGTCTACATCGTGACCGTTCAGGATATGACCGAGCGGAACGAGACGCTGGCCCGGGCGCTTCGAAGCGAAGCTCTGCTTGCCCACGACACGCTCCACGACCGGCTGACCGGCCTCCCAAATCGGACGCTGCTCAACGAGCGGCTTACGGCGGCCGTCGAACGCGCCCGCGAACGCAACCACATGACAGCCGTCCTCTTCATCGATATCGACGAGTTCAAGACGGTGAACGACACGATGGGCCACTCGGCCGGTGACGCGCTCCTCAAAGAGATCGCTCGTCGTCTGCGTTCGAACGCGCGACAAGTCGACTGCCTCGCTCGAATGGGCGGCGACGAGTTCATCGCCGTTCTCGGCGACATCACCAACGTCGATCACGCCGCCGAGATCGCCCGAGAACTCGCGCGCGTGACCGCGGAACCGATTCGTATCGACGATGGCGAGATCAATGCGACGTGCAGCATCGGGATCGCGATGTTTCCTCGCGACGGAGACGATGCCGAAACGCTCATCCGCAACGCGGACACCGCGATGTATCAGGCCAAGCGCGCCGGACGCGCGACCGCGTGCTTCTTCACGCCCGCGATGCATCACGCGGCAGCGCAGCGCCTGCGCCTCCAGGGGCGGCTGCAGAAGGCGCTCGAGGAAGATGCCTTCGAACTCGTCTATCAACCGATCTACGAAATGGACGGGGCGCTGCGGTCAAGTGAAGCGCTCATCCGATGGCCGCAGTCTGACGGCACCGTCGTACAACCGAACTCCTTCATCTCGTACGCGGAAGAATCTGGGCTCATCGTTCCGATGGGCGCCTGGGTCCTGCGATCCGCCTGCGTTCAAAGCGCGAAATGGAGCCGCGCCACGCGTCCGCTGCGCGTGAGCGTCAACGTTTCCGGAAAGCAGCTTGCCGACCCGAGTTTCGTCCGAACCGTACGCGAGGCGCTCCGCGACGCCAAATTGGCCCCGGCCCTTCTCGAGTTGGAACTCACCGAATCGGTCATGACCGTGAACATCGAACGCACCGCTGCAGTCGTTCGCGAATTGCACGACCTCGGCGTGCGTATTGCGATCGATGACTTCGGAACCGGGTACAACTCGCTGGCCACACTGCGGTCGTACGTCGTCGACACGCTGAAGCTCGATCGGTGCTTCGTCGTCGACATCGCGAAGAGCCAGGTCGACCAGGCGATCGCGGCCGCGGTGATCGCCGCCGCGCACGGGCTGGGAGCAAAGGTCATTGCGGAAGGTGTGGAGACGGCCGCACAGAGCGCCATCCTCAGGGCGCTCAAATGCGACGCCGTGCAAGGCTTCCTGTTCGCCAGGCCGATGTCGGCCGAGCAATTCGGTGCGTTGCTCCGCGCCGAATCGTCGGTCCCGGTCTACGCTTGAGCGTTCGCCGGGTCGCGGAGCCGTTCCGCGATCGCTGACGTGAAGGCAGCGAGCTGCGCGCCGTCGTTGAGCCGGTGATCGGCGGACACCGTGATCGGAAGCATGGGACGGACGGCTGGAAGACCGTCGATCGCAACGACGGCGTCCCGAATCCGGCCGAAGCCGACGATGGCGGACTCGCCGGCGCGCACGATCGGCACGCCGAACTCGGTCCCGTAGCTGCCGAAGTTCGTGATCGTGACGCAGGCGCCGGTGAGATCGGCTGGTTGCAGCCGCCCCGCGCGCGCCCGCGTGACGAGTCGCTCGAGCTGGGCCGCGATCAGGTCGAGCTCCAACTCCGCCGCATCGCGTAAGACGGGAACGATCAGCGCATCGTCGGTCGCCGTCGCGATGCCGATGTTGCAGGCACTGCGTCGCGTGATCTCGTCGCGTTCCAAGTCGATGAAGCCGTTGAAGTTCGGATGCCGGCGCAACGCCGTCGCAACCGCGCGCACGAAGAACGGCAGATAGGTGAACGGTGGATCGCCCGGCGCTCGACGCGCGAGAATCTCGCCGCGAGCCGACACGAGTCGCGTTGCGTCCACGTCGCGAAACTCTGATATCTGCGGGACGGTGCGCCACGCGTGCGCGACTGCGTGCGCCGTCTGCCGTCGCAACCCGCGCAACGGTACGATCTCATCGCTCGCCGCGCCCGCAGCGGGCCGCGGTGATCCGGCGGTGCGTTCGACGTCCTCGGCCAGGACGCGGCCGTTCGGACCGCTCCCGGCGACGGCACGTAAGTCGACGCCGAGTTCCGCAGCGCGACGACGCGTGCTCGGTGCGGCTTGCGGTGCAGCCGAGCTCGGCGCGGCAATGCCTGGCATGTCGCTTTCCATCCGCAGCAACACCGAACCGGTGGCGACGATCGAGCCGGGCGTACCCAGACATTCGCGCACGCGGCCGGCGACCGGCGCCGGAATCTCGACCGACGCTTTGTCGGTCATCACGACGACCACCGGCTGATCGGCCTTCACCGTATCGCCGGGCCGAACGAGCCACTCGACGATCTCCGCCTCGGCGAGACCTTCGCCGACGTCGGCGAGCCGCAGCTCGACCAGCGCTGAATCGTTCACGCTGCCGCGAGCGTACGCCGTGCCGCGTGGACGACATCGTCGACCGACGGCAGATAGAAGTCCTCGACTCCCGCCAACGGATACGGCGTGTCGGGTGCGCTCACGCGCTCGACCGGCGCCTGCAGATGGTAGAACGCGGTTTCGACCAGCGTCGCGACGACTTCGGCGCCGAATCCCCCGCTCAGCGGGGCTTCCTGGACGACGACACAGCGGCCGGTTCGCGCGACCGCCGCCGCTAAGCCGTCGACGTCGAGCGGGTTCAGCGTCCGCAAGTCCAGGACTTCTGCGCTGATCCCGCCCGCGGCGAGCGCGTCGGCGGCGCGTTCGGCGAGCTGCACGGCGGCGCTCCACGCGACCAGCGTCACCTCACGGCCGGCGCGCGCGATGCGCAACTGTCCGAACGGCACGCGATACGGTTCGTCGGGGACGTCGTCTTTCACCAGCCGGTAGCCGCGCAGCGGCTCGCAGAACAACACGGGATCGGGATCGGCGATTGCGGTCGCAAGCAGACCTTTCGCGTCGTAGGCGGTCGCCGGCATGACGACTTTGAGCCCGGGGCAATGCGCGTAGAACGCTTCGAATGCGTCGCTGTGCAGCTCGGGCGTTCGAACTCCGCCGCCGAACGCGGCGCGCAGCACGAGCGGGACGGCGCAATGACCCTGCGAGCGAAAGCGCATCCGCGCGACCTGCTGGCCGATCTGGTGGAACGCTTGGTGGGCGAAACCGAGAAACTGGATCTCTGCGATCGGCCTCATCCCGGAGACGGCGAGCCCCAGCGCCGCGCCGACGATCGATGCTTCGGCGAGCGGCATGTCGACGACCCGCGCTTCACCGTACTTGGCCTGCAGTCCGTCCGTTGCGCGGAACACGCCGCCGAGCGCGCCGACGTCTTCGCCGACGATCATCACGCGCGGGTCGGTTTCGAGTGCTTCGTCCAGGCCCGCGCGGATCGCCTGGATCATCGTCATCACCGGCATCAGCGGTCGCCCAGCACGCGTTGCGCCCGCTGCCGCACCACGCGGACCGGCGGGTCGGCATAGACGTGCGCGAACAGCTGATCCCGGTTGACCGCGTCGCCGCCGTCCGCGTCGGCGAGCGCGCGTTCGATCTCGCCGGCAACGTCGGCGTCGAACGCCGCGATACGCGCGGCATGGTGCGCGTCGCGCTGCACGAGGTAGCGCTCCACGCGGTCGATCGGGTCCAGCGCGCGCCAGTGCTCGGCGTCGGCCGGATCGACGTAGCGCGTCGGATCGTCGGCGGTGTTGTGTGGACCGAGCCGGCGCGTTACCGACTCGATCAACGTCGGACCGCCGCCGTCGCGCGCGCGTGCGACCGCGCGCGCGGTTTCGGCGTAGACGGCGAAAAGGTCGTTTCCATCGACGACCGCACCGGGAAAGCCGTACGCCGCCGCGCGTTCGGCCAGCGTCCGGCCGGCGCTCTGCTTGCGGCGCGGCGTCGAGATCGCCCAACCGTTGTTCTGCAAGAAGAACACAACTGGTGCACCGACGAGTCCGGCGAGGTTGCAGGCCTCGTGAAAGTCGCCTTCGCTCGACGCGCCGTCGCCGAAGTACACCAGCACGACCGCGTCCTTGGCTTGTCGCTGCAAACCCCACGCGAGCCCGACCGCGTGCGGCAGTTGCGCGGCGATCGAGATCTGGATCGGGAGGAGGTTCACGCCGTCGGGGATCGCGCCGCCCGCCGGGTTGCCTTGGAAGTAGCGGATGAAATTCGAGAGCGGATAGCCGTGCCGCAGCAGCGCCGGCAACTCACGGTACTGCGGGACGATCCAGTCTCGGACGGGATCGAGCGCCCAAGCGGAGCCGACGACCGACGCCTCTTGGCCGGCGACCTGTGAGAACGTTCCGAAGCGGCCCTGCCGCTGCAAGCTCGCGCCTTTCGCATCGAATGCACGGCTCAGCTTCATCAGCCGCAGCGCTGCCAGCACCTCGTCGTCGTCGAGCGGCGACGCAGTTCCAGCCGCAAGCGTGCCGGACGGATCGAGGACGTTCACCATCCGCCGTATCCCGTCCAACCGCCGTCGACGTAGATCGACGTCGCGTTGACGAACGACGCGTCGGCGGAAACGACGAATGCGATCGCGTTCGCGACCTCGAGCGGCGTCGCGAGGCGCCCGAGCGGCGTGCGGCGCGCGAGATCGTCGTAGTTGAAGCGGCCCGTCGACATCGCACGTTCGACCAGCGCCGTGGCGGTGTAGCCCGCGTTGACCGACACGACGCGCACGCCGCGCGATCCCCACTCGACACCGAGCGTCGCCGTGAGCCCATCGAGGCCATGCTTGCTGGCACTGTACGCAACACGCCCGGGCATGCCGAGCTTGGAGAACACCGATCCGACGTTGACGATAACGCCCTTGCCTTTCGCCAGCATGATGCGCCCGGCGGCCTGCGCGCACAGAAACGGAGCCGTCAAGTTGAGGTCGATCACCGCGCGCCAGTCTTCGAGACGCAACTCTTCAGCGGGGGTGACGTTCGGCATTCCTGCATTGTTGACCAGAATGTCGACCGTGCCGAAGGCCGCGACGGCACCCGCGATCAGCCCTTCGACACCGTCGGGCGAACCGAGATCCGCACCGACCGCCGTCGCGCGCAGGCCGTCGCCGGTCAACGCGCGCGCGACGTCGTCGGCGCGCTCCTGCGACCGCGAGTTGATGACCACGGATGCGCCCAACTCAGCGAGCCTGCGCGCGGTGGCCAAGCCGATGCCGTCGGACGAACCGGTGACGACGGCGACCGCACCGTCGAGTTTGCTCACGCGAGTCTCCGCAGCGTGACGGCTATCACGACGACGAGGAGAACGCCGATGATGAGTGCGACGTAGCGCGGCTTTATCGTCACGGACCTTCCTGCCTTCCGGTCGTTGTGCTTTCCGCGCGATCTTCGGCCGGCACGGAGCCGGGTCATTCCCAGACGTTGCCTTCCCGCCGCGCCAATGCCATAATACGCACTCCATTCAACTGCAGCACACGTTCGCAGACGCACCGCTACTACGGAGGGGACGTCGCGAACGCCGCCGCCTACAACATGGAGTACCGCCGCACGCTACGACCGCAAAGCGTAAACGACGTCTGACCTCTAGGGTGCTCGGCGCGCCCGCCTGACCAGTGCCATGGTCGCGCCCTCGATGGGCCGGAACACGGCCAGGCCGAACGCTTGCAAGGGGTTCGGACGCAGATATCCTTCGTCGAGATCCCAGAGCGGGATGTACCGGCGGTAGGTCGTCATGAAACGCTCGGACCAGCGACGCACGCGCGCTTCGTCCCAGCCATCATTGGAGCGGAGCGCGGCCAAGACCGCATCGTCGTCGACCGCGGCACCCACCATCTCGGCGAACCGTTCGGTCGACACCCCTGCGCGCGTGAGCAGGCCGTGATCGACCGGCGAGTGCCCAAGCAGATAGCTTCCGAGCTGACCGCGGCTCCGCATGCGCGCCTTGTCGATCATGCGCGGCAGCCAGCGGATGCCGTCGAGCTCGACGTTCCAGCGGCGCGGGACGGGTGCGTTGGTGGCCATGACCGGCGTTTCGCGGCGCAAGGCTCGGAACGCTCGTGGAACGCCGGCCGCGTAGCATACGGATACACCGTCAGAGAGGGCTCGCATGTCTATCCGGATCCCGCATCCCCTGTTCGCGGCTGCGTTCGCCAGTGCCGTCGCCGGCTCGTTCCTGGCCCTGGTGCCGGGCGGCGCCGAGGCACAGTCGCTCGATGCGAAGCACCCCGCGCCGCTCGTCGCCGGCGAGAATACCGGTACCGTCGACAGCATGGTCGGCCCGCAATTCTGGTCGTTCCAGTCCGAGAAGGGCAGCGCGATCGTGATCGTGCGCTTCGGTTCGATGGGCCTGTTCGGGAACGCGACCTCAGCGACGATCCAGGTCGTGATGCACGATACCACCGGCAAGGCATTCGGCTCCGAGTCGATCACTTCGACCGGGAAGCCGGTCGAAGTGAAGTGGCCGGGGACGTTCGGCAAGCCCGGCATCGTCGTGCTCGAAATTCGCCCGCCGGGCAACAGTCTGGTCCGAACCGGCGGAGACTACAGCATCCAGGTCACCGGTGCCGTCTCCTACGCGAACGTGAAGGCGCAAGGGCCCGAGCGCATCGCAGGCACCTATTCGTTGATGATCTGCCCCCCCGGGCTCGATTGTCAGGCGGTCCGGTTCTTTCCGAACGGCACGGTCAAGGCGGCGGACGGGACGGCCGGAACGTGGACGAGCTTCGACCCCGGGGCGCTGATCTATACGGTCAAGATCGGACCGAACACGTGGAGCCTGAAGCTGGTCCCGGGTCGCGGGCTGGTCAGCACTTCGGACACGAGCTCGATCGTTTTCCAAGCCGTTCACTAAGCTCTCTCCGATAGGATGTGATCATCATTCGCTCTCAAGCCAAGGTTCGATTCATCGCGGCGATGCTGCGACCAACGAAGGCGGCTCGACGCAAGTCACCGCGCAGAGCGACCGGATCGATCTGACCTGCGGCGCGTAGCCGGTTGAACTTGATGTAGCATGGCACGGCGCAAAGACGCGTTCCTCGTCAACCTGTGGTTCGAACCGGACCGGGCCGGTGAACCACAGGGCGCCGGCTGGCGCGGCAGCGTCGAGCACCTCACCACGCGACGACGGCTCTACTTCACGGACATCGTGCAGCTCGTGACGTTCCTGGCCGGCTACACCGCGCGGCCCAATCCGGATGACGGCGACCGGGGCACGTGAATTCAGCACGGTCCCGCGACGCCTGAAAGGGACCGAACGGCGCGGTCGGAACGCTGCGGGAACGCTGCCGAGGCTATACTCGAACTCTCAGTAACGACGGAGGCCAATCACGTGCGACGTGTTCTCTCCCTGGCGGTGTCTCTGCCCGCGGCGATCGGTTTCGTGGCGTTCGCCATGCCCGCTCTGGCGGGCGACGACCTGGCGAAGGCTGCCATCAACACGACGAAGCAGAGCTCCTATCACGTCTCGATTACGACGGCTCAGGGCACGCAAGAAGGCGACGTAGTGAACCCCGGCCGCATGCGCATGGTGAGCAAGGGCATCGAAACGATCATCATCGGCCAGACAGCGTACTTGAAGATCGGCGGCTCGTGGCGCAAGATGGACGCCGGCGGGATGGGTTCCACGCAAACGGACGTCGCGCAGGCCATCGCAAAGTATCGCGGCGACTATACGTCGACCGATCTGGGGACCAAGATCGTCGACGGCGCCCCGATGCATGCCTATTTGGTCAACAACGCCAAGACACACCGAACCGAGACGATCTACGTCGACGGAAGCGGACGGATGGCTCGCGTCGAGAGCGGTCCCCTGGTGATTCGTTTTACCAAGTTCAACGAACCGGTAACGATCACGGCCCCGATGTAAGCCAGGGCCATGCCCTTCATGCAGGTCCACACTTCTCGTGACGCGTCGCCGTCCGTTCGGCGCTCCCTCGGGTTCGCTTTGGCGAATGCCTACGGCGAGCACATGCAGACCAGCCTGCGCATCGTGAACGTCGGCTTCGTGCACTACGCCGAGGGCGAGCTCGTTCGCTACGATGCGGCGAACGACGAGCCGCAAGCGATGACGATCGTGACGTGCGAGGTCCGCGCCGGCCGTTCGCCCGAGATGCTCGAGGCGCTCGGACGTGCGATCACCGAGGCCTGCTCGCGCGAGCTCGGCGTGCCGGCGGCGCGCGTCGCAGTCTATCTCAGCGAGCACCAGCCGGCGCAGATCTTTCGCGACGGAGGCCTCGCTCCCGTGTGGTCGCCCTCGGAGCGGACCACGTCGTAGGACGGCCGCCGAGGTTCGGCGCCTACTGCCCTGCCGAGTCCGGCGCGGTCCACACGTGGCCGTCGCCAAACGCGATTCGGGCGACGGCGCACGAGGCCGAGCCGTCGCTGAAACCGGCCCGGCCGTCGAAGGTGTGGTCGATCGCGACGCCCTGGCTGAAGCGGCCGCGGTCGGCCGTGCTCGCGGGGTTGTACATATCGGTCACCGCGCAAGTGCTTACGGTGACAGGCGCGTTCGCGGCTTAGAGCAGCTCGTTTTCGGTTTCGTTGAGCCAGGCGATCAACTTCGGGTAGATCGCGCCGGGGATGACCTGCCCGGCGCACTTGTGCGAGGTGAATCCGAGCCAGCACAACCCCGGCACGCCAATGTTGCCGCCGCGCGCGAAGGCGTCGATCGCCCAGGCGCCCCCGAGCTCGCCGTAGCCGCGCTGGTGAAACACGAGCGCTGGGTCGAGCCCCAGATGCAACGCCGCGGCGTACGACCAGGCGAACGCCATCATCTCTTCCGCCTGACTCGAGTGGAAGCGCCCGCCGGCAAGGCGACGCCGTGCAGGCGACATTACCGCAAGGTGTGCAGCCTCATGCAGCAGATCACCCTCGCCGACGAGCTGCTCGGCGTCGACGACCATGACGCCGCGATCGACCGCAATGCCGGGCAGACCTTGCGCGCCGGATACCGGTTCGAGCCGGACGGTGAAGCCGACCGAACGCAGGAATTCGACGATGACATCGAGCGGCTCGCGAGTGTTCGAGTTCACGCTCTTCACGACTTGCACGTCAGACCGTCGCGATCGGCGTTACAGGCGAGCCGACGTGGCCGCGCAAGCGCAGCGGCGGCGCGGTCAAGAAGAATCGCGTGCGGTTGTTCGCGCGCAGCCAGTCCGCCAGCTCGGTAAGATACCACATCTCGCCCAGGTTGATCCCGAGCTTGAAGAGGCACAGCTCGTGGAGCGGCAAGTACGGCGTGCCGGTGCCGCCGTCTTTGGGCGGAAACGCCTCGACGGCGAGATTGTCGGCGACGATCGCGGCGACACCGCTCGCCGCGATCCATTCCAGCAGCGCCGGATCGCTCGAATCGAGCCCCGCGCACGAAGTTCGTAGGGTCTCGCGCTCCGGTGTGCCCTGCATGTCGACGAGAAGCTGCGCCCAACCGGTACGCAGCGCGAGGATGTCGCCCGGTTCGACGACGACGCGTTGCTGGCGCATGACCTCGGCCAACATCGCGTGGCCGACGGCGACCTTCGCGTTCCCGTACCTGTGGTGGAGGTCGACCAGGACTCCGCGCCCTTGCAGACCGGCGGTCGCCATGCCGTCGACGTCCGGTCCCGGATAGTGTCCGTTGTAGTAGACGACCTCGGGCTCGCCGTCGCCGTCCGCATCGAACCGTGAGCCGACGTGGCCGAACGCATCCCATTGCGTCGAGTACTGCGTCCACAGCGTGACGATGTCGTCGTTGACGACGCCGGTCGCGCCTGCGCGTTGATGCGAGAACGGAAAATCAGTCGCCGGGTGTCCCATCCGATCGACGAGCCTACGCTCGGGTGGATGTCGGAACGGAAAGACGATGTTCCCGCCTGGGTAGTCGAGCGGTAGGCTGAGGCAGAACCGCCGCCCGGTTCGAATCTCCGCGGCGGCGTGAACGACCCGCTCAGGCGTCAGCTCGTTGAGACGTCCGACGCGATCGTCGATCCCGTAATCGCCCCAGTTCGAGCCGGGCGGTCGGTACCGCATTTCCGTCCTCCTTCAACGACACGTCGCTTCTTTGCACGATCGCGTCGATGACCCTGGCCGCACTCCGGGCCGGGCCGCCGCGTTTGCTCAGCGCATGTTCTCCTCGTCGAACCGGCGAAACGCTCGAAATGGATCTCGGCATCAAAGAGAAGCGGGCGATCGTGTGTGGGGCGAGCAAAGGCCTCGGACGCGCCTGCGCGGAGGCGCTGGCACACGAGGGCGTGCGCGTCACCATCACGGCGCGCACGCGCGACACGCTCGAAGCGGCGGCGCGCGAGATCGCAGCGGAAGCCGGCGTGCCGGTGATCCCCGTCGTCGCCGACATCACGACACCGTCCGGTCGGGCAGCACTGCTCGAAGCGTGCGCCGAACCGGACATCCTCGTAAACAACACGGGCGGCGAACCACCGGGCGAGTTTCGTGAGTGGACGCACGAAGACTGGATCGGCGCTCTCGAGGCGAACATGCTCGCACCGATCGAGCTCATCAAAGGAACCATCGACGGGATGATCGCACGGCGCTTCGGCCGCATCATCAATATTACGTCCAGCACGGTCAAAGCGCCGATCCAGATCCTCGGGCTGACGAACGGCGCACGCAGCGGCTTGACGGGCTTCATCGCGGGCCTCGCGCGCGACGTCGCAGCGTACGGCGTCACGATCAACAATATTTTGCCCGGCGCCTTCGACACCGGCCGGCTGCACACGGTCTTGGGCGCTGCCGCGCAACGCGCCGGCCACACGTTCGAAGAACAGGTGGAATCTCGGAAGCAATCGATACCCGCGCGGCGTTTGGGGACGTCCGAAGAGTTCGGGGCGTTGTGCGCCTTCATGTGCAGCGTGCACTCCGGCTATATGACCGGCCAGAATCTCCTCATCGACGGAGGCGCATACCCCGGCACGCTCTGATTTCGAGAGAGCAATCGTCTCGGCGCGCAGCTACGGCTTCGGCTCCGCCGCGTCGAGCGTGCCGAAGACGACGGTTGCGTGCGGCACGTCGGGGATCAACAGGCTCACCGTTCCGTAAAATATCGACCCGAGCGTGGGGTGCCGGAGCTGGACGGAGCGCGCTTCGGTCGGCGAGAGCACCGTCGATTCCCGCCACAGCCGCGCGAACGTCGTGCTCTCGCGCTTGAGCTCGGCGATCAGCGCCTCGAACGCTTCGTCGCCGGTGTGCTGCGCGTATTCGGTACGAAACGACGCCACGAGTTGTCGTGCGAGCGCGGGCCAATCGACGTTGAGCCGGCGAACGCGCGGATCGAGAAAGGCGTGCCGCAGCGCGTTGCGATCGTCGGGCGAGCTGCCCGGAAATCCGAAGATGCGCGAGAAGATGTCGTTCCAGGCGAGCACGTCCCAGCGCGGCCCGCGAATGAAGGCGGGTCCCGCGGCGTACGAGCGAACGATGTCCGCGACGCGCGCCGGGATCGGGAGATCCCAACCGACGCCTGCCGGTTCGAAGAACACGAGCCCCCGCAGATATCCGCGCTCGTGGCGATCGAGGCGCAGCGCGCCGGCGATGCGCTCGAGCGTCGCGGGCGCCATGCGGATCGGGCGACCCTGCTCGAGCCAGGTGTACCAGGTGATGCCGACGTCGGCGAGGATCGCAACCTCCTCGCGCCGCAGCCCCGGAACGCGCCGATGCGTCCCCGCCGGTAACCCGACTTCTTCCGACGTGAGCCGGGCGCGCCGCGCCCGGAGAAACTCCGTGAGCAGCGCGCGCCGGCCGGCCTCTTTCGCGCCGAGCTCCGGTCGAATCACTGTGGTGGTATCTCGTACCACCATGGCGTCCTCCTTCCAGGCCTCGGAGCCGCGTGGGAGGATGGTGGTACGTGACCCAGCCCGCTCGCTCTTCCTCGCTCGCTCTGGTCGTCGTCACCGTCATGATCGGCGTGCTGATGGGCGTGCTCGACGCCGCGATCGTGAACGTGGCGATCCCCACGATCTCGGGAAATCTCGGCGCCGCGCCTGACCTCGCGGCGTGGGTCGCGACCGGTTACACGCTCGGCATGATGATCGTCATGCCGCTCAACGGCTGGCTGACCGCGCGGCTGGGCCAGAAGCGGTACTACCTCGCGGCGTTCGGCCTGTTCACGGTAATGTCGTGTCTTTGCGGCGCTGCGCCGACCATCGGCACGTTGATCGTCTTTCGCGTGCTGCAAGGCTTCGGCGGCGGCGCGTTGCAGCCGATCGCGCTTTCGATCCTGCTGGGATCGGCGCCGGCGGATCGGCGCAGCGACATGGTGGCGGCGTTCAGCTTCGCGTCGGTCGCGCCGTTCGCGCTCGGCCCCGTCATCGGCGGCTATCTGCTCGACAACACCGATTGGCGGATGCTCTTCTACTTCAAGGTNNGCCGCTCCGCTGCACTGGCCGAGTCTCGCGGCACTCGCGGCTATGCTCGCCTGCGCCCAGTTCGTCCTGTCGACCGGCCAGCGCGAAGACTGGTTCGAATCACAGACGATCGTCCTGTTCTCTTTCGTCGGAATCGCAGCCGGCGCGTATTTCATTTGGACACAACTGCGGGTCGCGCGGCCGTTCGTGAACCTCCGCATCTTTGGCACGATCTCGTTCGCCGCAGGCTGCGTGATCACGGTCGTGAGTGGCTTCGGCCTGTACGGGATCAACCTCGTCACGCCGTTGTTTTTCCAGGGCCCGCTGCGGTTGCCCGCGTTCGACACGGGCATCTTCCTCCTGCAGGGCTCGATCGCCACCGCGGTGTTGATCCCGTTCGTCGGTCCGATCACCCGCCGCGTCGACGCGCGCATCGTCATCGGTGCCGGGCTCGTCATGTTCGCGGTCGGCGCGTGGATGATGGGCAGCCTGAACGCGGATGCCGGCTACTGGGACATCTTCGTTCCACGCGTACTGCAGGGCGTCGCGCTCGGATTGTTGTTCGTGCCGTTGGTCGCGGTCACGCTCGCGCAGATCGCGCCGCAATTTCTCTCCGACGCCACGGGGATCGCAACCCTGGTGCGGTATCTCGGCGGAAACGTGGGCATAGCGGTGCTCCAGGTGCTGCAGGTACGGCGCACCGTGGCGGTGGCCGATGCTATGGCCGGGGCTTCGACGCTCGCGCACCCGGCGATCGCCGGCGCGGTCGGCGCGCTCGGCATGGAGCGAACGCGCGCGCTGCTCGCCGGAATGATCAGCGCCGACGCGAACGTCGTCGCGTACCTCTACCTCTTCCGCGTCTCGGCGATCCTGTTCGTCTGCACGATCCCGTTGCTGCTCTTTCTCCCGAACCTGCGCACCGCGCGAGCCGCACCGCGCACCGACGTCAACACCGAGCTCGTCGAGGAGCTCGAAGAGCCTGTGTCACAAGGGCGCGTGCCGGCGGGAATCGGAACCTAACCGCGCCGCCGTTCAATCCTTCGGGCGCGACTCCTCGAGCGGCTTTCCGTCTTGGCCGGTTTCAGCGTAGAGTTGCTCGCCGGTTTCCGTCCTCAAATCGCCGGCGACCTTGTCGTCGTTCGTCGTCTCTCCGTCGCCGAAGGTCGTCTCGCCGGGTTGCGTCGCACGTTCGAGCGTTTGGTCGCTTTTCTCGTTAGCCATAGTGTGATGTTCCCCGAGCGACGGGCGCCAACCGAATCGTGCTCGCCGCTCGCGTGAAAAGGGAGGTGCCTGCTCTCGGCGCATACGAGGGGCGTTCGATGCTGTTCTCCACTTTCGACCTCGCCGATCGTTCTGTGGAAGAGCTGCTAGCGGATCGGCGTCTGTTGGGCAATGCCGCGGCCGACGAGCACGGCGTTCCGGTCGACGGACGGTTGGCGGAGCTCGAGGACCTGCGCGCGGTGGGATATCGGGACCTGGTTCTCGGCAGGCTCATCGAGGGGCACGGTAACGCGATCGCCTTGGTGTCGCGTTGCGGCACGGAACGCCAGCGCACGACCGCGAACGGCGAGGCCGCAGCCGGAGTGCTGTTCGGCGTTTGGAACACGGCGCCGCCGGACGGCGTGCGCATCGTCGCCGCCGGCGATGCCTGGCTGGAGCTCGGTGGACGCAAGACGTTTTGCTCCGGCGCCGGTACGGTCGCCCGTGCTCTGATAACCGCGCGCGACCCGAACGGCGCGTCGCAGATGCTCCTCGTGCCGATGGAGCGTGTGCCGGTCCGCATCGACCGCGACTCCTGGGATCCGCTCGGGATGCGGGAATCCGACAGTTTCGCGGTCGATTTCACCGGCGTGCGACTCGGATCCGACGCGGTGATCGGGGACGTCGGTGACTACGATCGCCAGCCGTGGTTCGCCGCCGGCGCCGCGCGATTCGTCGCGGTGCAAGCCGGCGGCGTAGCGCGCCTTGCAGACGAGTTGGCAGCCTTCGCCGTGCGACGCTCCACCGGCGAGGATGCCGTGCAAATGACGCGCCTAGGCGAGTGCGTCGTCGCCGCGCACACTGCTGCTCAGTGGGTTCGCGCGTGCGCCGAAGCGTGGTCCGCGTGGGACGTCGACCCAGCCGCCGAAAGCGAGCGGCGTCTACGAACGACCGTCGACGCTGCGCGCTACGCGATCGAGCGAGCTGCACTCGACGTCCTGGAGCGCGTCGAACGGGCCGTCGGCGCGCGCGGGCTGTTGGCGCCCGAGCCGTTCGCCGCGTTCGTCCGCGATCTCCGGATGTACCTCCGTCAGCCCGCGCCTGATCTCGCAATCTCGAGGGTCGGCCGCGACGCGTTCGAGCACGCCTGCGCCGAATGAGCCGCCAGCGCGGCTCGCGCTTGCGCAATCGCAACGGGAGCGCGGCTCCGCGCTGCTCCACGCTCATCGGCGAAACCTTGCGCCGCAGCGAGCGCGACTCCGAACGTCGGCGCCGCCGCGACGTGCTCGCGAAAGAACCGCGATGCCAAGCCGAAGATCGACATGATCTCGCGGTGATCGACCGAATCGCGGGCGTGCCACCAGCGGCGCAGCGCTGCGCGAGCAACGATCGTCGCGTACGTCGTTTCCGGATGTTCCACGAGCGTGGTGAGACCCGCATTTGCGACCGCGTTCATCGCCGCGACCTCGCTCCCGAATCCGCCCGCGACGCGACCTGCGACGCGCAAGGACGTCACGACTCGCACCCGGATGCTATGGCGCACGCGCGCGTCGACCGCCAGCAGCGCCTGGTACAAACCGAGATCCTCGAGCCGTTCGTGCGGCGGCATCCCGCCGGCTCGGGCATACGTGCTCGCGCGCAGCGCGAGGCTCGGACCGCAGCGCTGCCAATGGCGCGGCCACGGATCGTACGGCAACGGGTCCACCGCAGACTCGAGGCACGCGACCGCGAACTCGTACGCCGTCTTCGCATCGAGCTCCGACCGCACGATGTCGGGAAGCGCGGCTCGTTCGAGCGGATCCGGGACGATACGCCCTCCAACCGCGTCGACGGTCCGTAGCGCCGCCAGATTCTGCGCCACCCAGTCGGCGGCCACGACCGAATCGGCGTCCGTCGTCAGGATCGTGCGATCGACGCCGGCGCACTCCGACATTCGCGCGGCCGAGGCGTCCATGACGGCGCGGCGCGCGGCGCCGACGTGACGGCTTTCCGGAGCATCCGCCGCAGCCCGGACCACGTAGATGGCGTGTCGCGGCGCAGCCGCGGCACAATGCTCCACGACCGTGGCTGTTTCGTCCGAGCAGCCGTTCGCGAGCACGAGCAGCTCGTACGCATCGGGATCGAGCGCGGCGCCGTCGAGCCGGCGCTGCGCGACGACCGCCCGCACCGCCTTGCCGATGCGGTCGGCTTCGTCGCGCGCCGGCATCGCGATCGAGGCGATGCAGCGCGGGCGTACGGGAGGCAGTCCCGCAAACGCCTCTTCGGCAGCGGTCATGGCGCGCGCCGGACGAGGTCGAGCCGATAGCGCTCCGCTCGATGACCGTGCACGCGCGCGAGCCGCGCGTCGGCCAAGAAAAAACGATGCACCGCATCACCGTCGCGAACGTAGTCGTCGACCTTCGGAAGAAAATGCACCAGCAGCAGGTCGCCGCCGGGTTCCAAGCTCGCAGCGATTCGATCGCGGGCCAGAGCGAGATCGGCATCCGACCAATAATACGCGATCTCGGAAACGACGACGAGGTCGAACGGGCGCGCCGGAAAGTCCTGGGGTACGCGAACGCGGGCGAAGGTGACGTGCGCAAGTTCCGCGCAGCGCGCGCGCGCAGCCGACAAGGCACGCTCGCTCACGTCGATTGCCAGCAGCTCGTCGCAGCGCGGAGCGAGTCGCTGGGTCAGAACGCCGACGGAACACCCGATCTCGAGCCCGCGCACATAGCGCGGCCCGAGCGCGGCGACGGTGTGTTCGTACTTGTCGAGCTCGTACGGACTCGTCGCAAACGACCAGGGGTCGTCGGCGGCGGCATAGAGCCGCTCGAAATAGTCGGCAGCGAGCGACTCCGAAGGCACGGACCGGTTGTTCCCAGGTACGAGTCGGTTCAGGCCTCCGCGCTGAGGCGGACTTTCAGAAACCGCTCATTCGGTCCCGCGGTCGACCCCACCAATCCAGGCGGAAGCACGAACGAGCTCCGCGCGTCGGTGATGAGCTCTCCAAGCTGTGAACGATGGACGGCGAGCGCCGCGACCTTTGAGGCCGTGTGGTGCCGAACATCGAGCGTGACGGGGGTAGCCTCCTCGAAGGCCGGCCGATCGCGCTGGCTGCCGGCTTCCTCGAGCCATACGGCGTATTCGAGGAGCGTCGCGGCCGGTCGACGCGAGGAGGCCCGCCGAACGAGCGCCGCGACGGCGAGATGGTCCGCATGGAAATCGCGAATCCACGGCCCCATGACGAGCGGGTGACCGGCTTCGCCGATCGTCTCATCGATCGCCGCAACGATCGCCTCGGCCTGATCGGGGCCGAGACTCGCCACCGTTCCGTCGGCGATGCGCAAGAAGCGCGGTTTCCGCTGCACGCCGAGGATCGCGAGCGCGGCACGCGCTTCGCATTCCCGAACGTCGCGCAACCGCTCGGGCGGGTACGCGGGCGAACCGATGTGCGACGCGCTGCCGTCGGTCACGTAGACGACGGCAACATCGAGACCGGCCGCCGCCGCCGCGGCCAGCGATCCTCCGCATCCGAGCACGTCGTCGTCGGGGTGCGGTGCGACGACGACGAGCCGATCGAAGGCACGTAGGTAGTCCTCCGCCCGCACACGGACGCCTTCGGAGAAGGTCATACGTCCCCGTTCATACCCCGATGTGCTCGATGCGGCGCCCGCACTTCCAAACGAATGGCCATTGCGCATCCAATCCCTTGCATCGACGCTGTTGGTCAGGCATCGCGATGACGGGACGGTACGTTGAAAAAGATTCCACCGGGCGTCGGTCCGAAACATCCGCAGGTCGTCGTCCTCGTAGGTGCGACCGGTGACCTAGCGCGGCGAAAGCTGTTGCCGGGTCTGTTCCACCTGTCGAGTGCGGGGTTTATCCCGGGCTGCCGAATCATCGGCGTCTCACTCGACGACGTCGACGCCGACGGCTTTCGCACCATAGCGCGAGATGCTCTCGATCGGTTCTCCAGCCGCGAAGTGACGGCCGCGCGCTGGGACGCCTTCGCGGAGACGTTGGACTACGTGCCGCTCGCCGCGGGCTCGAACGCTCTGGGAGCCGCGATGGAAAAGGCCGAGCGGACGTTGGGCGGCGAGAGCCGCCGGTTGCACTACCTGAGCGTTCCGCCGAGTGCAGCTTTGCCGGCCGTACGATTATTGGGCGAGGCAAATCTCGTCTCGGGGTCACGAGTCGTCATGGAAAAGCCGTTCGGAATGGACCTGGCGAGCGCGGTATCCCTGAATGCCGATCTGCACGAGGTTTTCTCAGAAGACCAGATCTTTCGAATCGACCACTTCTTGGGCAAGGAGCCGGCGCAGAACATCCTTGCATTCCGGTTTGCCAACGGCTTGTTCGAACCGATCTGGAACCGCAACTTCATCGATCACGTGCAAATCGACGTGCCCGAGACGCTCGGCCTCGGCGCGCGTGCGGGGTTTTACGAGGCGACCGGCGCGTTCCGCGACATGGTGGTGACGCACCTCTTCCAGGTCCTTGCATTCATGGCGATGGAGTCTCCGACATCCCTCGAACCGGGACCGATCAGCGAAGAAAAGAACAAAGTCTTCCGGAGCTTGCTGCCGATCGATCCCAAAGACGTCGTCCGGGGTCAATACACCGGATACCGCTCCGAGGACGGCGTCGATCCCGAATCAGACGTCGAAACGTTCGTCGCGCTGAAATGTTGGATCGACAACTGGCGCTGGGCCGGCGTGCCGTTCTTTCTGCGCACCGGCAAACGGCTCGCCGAAGGACAGCGGATCATTTCGATCGCCTTTCGGGAACCGCCGAAGAGCATGTTTCCGGTCGGATCGGGAGTTGGCGCGCAAGGCCCGGACCATCTGACCTTCGACCTCGCAGACGCGTCGAAGATGTCCCTATCGTTTTACGGCAAGCGCCCTGGCCCCGGGATGCGGCTCGACAAGCTGAGCCTGCAGTTCGCAATGCACGACACGGGCTTGATCGGCGACGTGCTCGAGGCGTACGAGCGTTTGATCCTCGACGCGATGCGCGGCGATCGCACGCTGTTCACGACGGCCGAGGGCATCGAGCGGCTGTGGGAAGTATCGAGTCCGCTACTGGAAGCACCGCCACCGGTTCGACTCTATCCACCGGGATCGTGGGGACCCAAATCCATACATCAACTCGTCGCGCCTCATGCGTGGCGGCTTCCGTTCGAGCGCGGCTGGCGAGATCCGAACCCGGCCGGCAGCTGATCGCAATTCTGCTCCCTTTCGCGAACGGCGCGCCTCCGCAGGAATTGCGATCCGGCGGCGGCTACAGCCCGTAATGGCGCGCTGCAGCATCGAAGTCGAACACTTGAGCCACGGAGCGAATCCGATACCGGCGGCCTGCCGGGTCGGAAACGTCATCATGACGGGAGGCATTGCAGGCGGCGACCCGGCAAACGGGGTCGTCCCCAACGACGCTCGGATCCAGGTCGCGCACGCGTTCACGAATTTGCGCCGCATCCTCGCGGCCGCGAGCGCGAGCTCGGACGACGTCGTCAAAGTCTCCATCACGGTCCGCACCTTCGACTTGCGCGCGGCGATCAACGAGGAGTGGCTCGCGATGTTTCCCGATGCGGCTTCACGACCGGCGCGTCATGTCACCCGCTACGATCACTTCGGCGGCAACATCGCGCTGCAGCTGGAGGCGTTCGCCGTCACCGAAGACGACCGGGCGTGAAGGACGAAAGCGCCGGACACGCGGTCGACCTGGACCTCGTCGCGCGCCTGGCGAAACTCGACGCGTGCGCCGTCTCCGATGCGCTCGATGCGCTCGGCATGACGGGTACGGTCAGCGGGATCCCACAGCGCTCGGGCCTGAGGCGCATCGCCGGCCGGTGCGTGACCGTGAAGCTCGTTGCGGCGGCAGAGGCACCGGCACGCGAGGGCCCACCACGCCATCTGGGTTCGACGGCGGTCGAGGCGGGCGGGCCGGGGACGATCGTCGTGGTCGAGCAGCGCACGGGAATCGACGCCGGCTCCTGGGGCGGGATTCTCTCGCTCGCGGCCACGATCCGAAACATCGAAGGCGTCATCGTCGACGGGCCGGTGCGCGACATCGACGAGGCGCGCCAATACGACCTGCCCGTCTTTGCGCGAGCGCTGACCGCGTTCACCGCGCGAGGCCGCGTCGCCGAAGCGGGCACGAACGTCGGCGTGCGGATCGGCGACGTCACGGTGGAGCCGGGCGACTATGCGGTGGCCGACAATAGCGCCGTCGTCTTCATTCCAGCGGCGGCGATCGAGCGCGTCTTGGTAGCGGCGGAGCGCATCGCGGCGCGCGAAGCGGCGATGGCCCAAGCCTTGCGAAATGGGAAATCCGTAAGCTCGGTCATGGGAGCCGCATACGAAACGCTGCTCACCGGCGACTGAGCGCCGATTTACGTCGTTCGTTTGGGCCGCGATCCGTCGTGCTTGCGCAGCGCCCCCTTGGGGCTCACGTAGCTGCCGGCTTTACCTTCCATCGACGACAACAACCGGCGCAACAGAGCGGTGAGGTCGCCACGGTCTTCTTTGGAGAGCGCGTAGACCGCGTCGAACGGAAACGTTTCGGAGAAAAGGATCTCATCGTCGACCAGCCGGCGCCCGCGCGGCGTCAAGCCGATCTTCACGCCTCTGCCGTCGGCCTCGTCAGGGTGCCGTTCGACGAGGCTGAGCGAAGCGAGCCGGTCGAGCCGTTTCGTCACGGCGCCTGACGTCACCGAGAGCTCCTCGATCAGCTCCGCCGGATTGAGCCGGCGCAACGAACGACGCAGGGCGAGGAGAACGTACACGTCGCTCGGGATCAGCCCGTGGCGGCGCGCAACGTTGGCCAGCGCGTCCTCGTAGAAGCGCGCCAAGTGTTGCATCCTGCCGAACACGTGCAGCGAGACGGTGGAGAACTTCGGCACCGCGGCTTCCCACGCCGCAGCCAAGCGATCGACCGAATCGAGCTCGGCGTTCGCGCTGCGCTTCTCGCGCCTCATGCGCGGGCGCTTTCGACGGCCGTGCGAGGGGGGACTGCCGGGCGCAGCCATCTGCCCTCAAAGCATTGACACCGCCGCCCGGGAGCAGTAAGGTGACGAGGCAAATATATCTTCCTCAGGAAGCCACTTCGGAGGATCGTGCCATCGTTATCGATGCACATGCGCACCTCGTGACGCCGGATTCTCTCTATGCCAACGGCATGGTTTCCCTGGCCGCGCAGGGCGGCCACGGGCGCATCCCCGTCAAGGTTTCGGACGACGACGTCCAGGTCTGCGCACGCCGCAATCTCGCTGCGATGGACTCGGTCCGCACGGACATGCAGCTGCTCTCTCCGCGGCCGTTCACGCTGCTGCATTCGCGCGGCACCCGCCCGTTCGTCGAGGCGTGGGTCGCCGCCAACAACGACGTCATCGAGCGCACGGTTCGCTTCGCACCGTCGCGATTCGCCGGCGTCGCGGCTTTACCGCAGCTGCCGGGTCAACCGGTTTCCGTCGCCTTCGACGAGTTGGAGCGGTGCGTCGCCCTAGGCTTCGTCGGTGTCCTGATCAATCCCGATCCGAGCGAAGGCACGGGTTCATCACCGCGGCTCGATGACGAATATTGGTATCCGCTGTATCAAAAGCTCGTCCAGTACGATTTGCCGGCTCTCATCCACGGCGCCGGCTGCTACAACGGGCGCGAGTACTACTACGAGCACTTCGCGAGCGAGGAAACGCTCGCGGTCACGGCGCTCGCGCGCTCGACCGTCTTCCAAGATTTTCCGGCGCTCAAGCTGATCGTCGCGCACGCGGGCGGATCGGTGCCGTTTCAAATCGGCCGGTGGCGCGCGCAGTTCTCCGGCTTGAAAGAGCTTGGCAAGGCCGACGAAGCCGAGTCGTTCGACGCCCGGGTACGGCGGTTGTGGTACGACACGTGCGTGTACACGCCGAGCGCGCTGGAGATGCTCTTCACCGAGATCGGCTGGGACCGCTGCGTCTTCGGCACGGAGAAACCGGGGAGCGGGTCGGCGGTCGACCCGAAGACCGGGCGCGACTACGACGATATTCGGCCCGTGATCGAGGATCTGGCGTGCCTCGATGCGGCGAAGCGAACCGCGATCTTCGAAGGAAACGCGCGCACGCTCTTCAGTCGCCTTGCGTTGCCGGTCCCGGTCGGGGCGACGTAGCTGTGGCACGGATCGTTCTGGCGTGCGGCACGTCCCACACCCCGCTGCTCTCAATGGAACCCGCGGATTGGGAGGCGCGTGCAAAGAACGATCGCGCGAACGAACGGCTGATCGACCGTTCCGGCCGCGTCTGCTCGTACGCTGAGCTCGCGCAGTCGGTCGGCGAACGGTACGCGGCCGAGGCGACACCGCAGCGCTGGGCGTCGCACGCGGACACCGCGCAGCGCGCGCTCGATCGTCTGGCGAGCGAGATCGAGCGCGCGGCCCCGGACGTCGTCGTGGTGATCGGCGACGACGAGCACGAGCTCTTCTCATCGGCCAACATGCCCGCGTTCGCCGTCTACTACGGCGAAACCGCGATCAGCCGGGAATTCGCGCGCGCACACGATCCGCGCACGTCGGACCCGGAGTACGCGTGGATGCACACCGTCGCACGCGGTTACGCGATGGATCGTCACCACGCATATCCCGTCGCGGCGGGACTCGCGCGCGACGTCATCGAGCGGCTCATGGAACTGCAGTTCGACGTGGCCGCGCTGGCGGACGTACCCGAACCGGCCAAGGCCGGCTTCGGTCACGCATACGGTTTCGTGCGAACACGGCTGCTGTGCGACCGGGACATCCCGATCGTGCCCGTGATGATCAACACGTACTATCCGCCGAATCAGCCCACCGCGGCGCGCTGCTTCGATTTCGGCGCCGCACTGCGCACGGCGCTCGAACGTTGCGGCGGCGACGTTCGCGTCGCCGTCGTCGCGTCCGGCGGGTTGAGCCATTTCGTGACCGATGAAGTGCTCGATCGCCGGGTCGTCGATGCGCTCGACAACGGGACGGCGGAGACGCTGCGCGCGATCCCGTCACATCTGCTCAACGCCGGCACGTCGGAGATCCGCAATTGGATCGCGCTGGGCGGCTTGATGCGCGACCGCCACCCGGGCTGGTCGACCTATCTCCCGATCTACCGGACACCGGCCGGGACCGGGATCGGGCTGGCATTCGCCGCTTGGCACATGCAGCCCGATTCCTTGGCGTCCGTCGGCACGGCCGGCGACGCCTACCCTTCGACGAGGTGATGGAATGCTTACATCGGCAGACAACGACCTGATCACGCGCGTCGGCCCCGAGACGCCCATGCGCGCGCTGCTTTCGCGCTACTGGTTTCCCGTCTTGAAATCCGAAGAGCTCGAGGCCGGCGGGAAGCCGTGCCGCGTCCGGCTGTTCGGCGAAAACTACGCCGCCTTCCGCGCGCACGACGGCCGCGTCGGGCTGCTGGACGAAGGGTGTCCGCACCGGCGCGCCTCGTTGCTTCTCGCCCGCAACGAGAATTGCGCGCTCACTTGTCTCTTTCACGGCTGGAAGATCGACGTCGAGGGAACCGTGCTCGACGCTCCGTCCGAGGGCGCCGCGCGCGAGCGGTTCGCGACGAAGGTCAAAGCACGACATTTCACCACTCGCGAGGCGGGCGGACTCATCTGGGCGTTCGTCGGTGACGGCGAGCCGACGCAGTTCCCCGAGTTCGAGTTCCTCTCGCTGCCGCCGTCGCACGTGACGATCCTCAAGATCCCCGTCGATTGCAACTGGGTGCAGGGCGTCGAGGGCCTCATCGACTCATCGCACGTCGGTCACCTGCACGGCAGCACGCTCGACACCGTGTACCTGCGCAACGACGGCGGCGCCGCGCTCACCAAGAAGTTGTTCATGGCGGATCTCGCGCCGCAATACGAGGTGCAGCGAACGGAGTACGGGCTCCAGGCGGCGGCGATCCGCCGGGTCGGCGAGGAGCAGCGCTTCGTCCGGGTCAGCGAGTTCGCGATGCCGTCGTGGACCTTCATCCCGCAGCCCGAGGACGAAGATTGCCTCATGATGGGCCAAGTGCCGGTCGACGACACGCATACGGTCCAGTGGTACATCATGTACAACTTCGAGCACCCGATCGACAAGACGGGAGTCGGTCACGGTTTCCAGTCGATGCTCGATTACGACGGCGAGACATTCCACCGCAACGCGTCGCCGGAGAATCTGTGGACGCAAGACCGGCAGCGCATGGCCGAAGGCCACCTCACCGGATTCCGCAACATCCTGTACGAGGACATCGCCATCATCGAGAGCATGGGGCCGATCGCGGACCGCACGCGCGAGTACCTCGGCTCGGCCGACGCCGCCATCACGCGCTTTCGGCGCATCCTCATCGAATCGGCGCGCGCGCTTGCGAACGGGAAGACGCCGAGCGGTCTCGACCGCGTCTTGCCCTACGAACGCATACGCGCGCGACAGGCGGTCTACCCGCAGACGCAGGACTGGCGCGAAGCCATCGCCGCCGCGCCTGTCGGGTGACGGCTGCGAGCCGGCCGGCCGGCGCCCGGACGCTGCAGGTAGGCGTCTGCGGCCTCGGCGTCGCCTTCAGCCACATCGCGGCCGCGACGCGCCGCGACAGCGGGATCGTGTTCGCCGCGGCTGCCGACGTGCGTCCCGCGGCGTTGGACGCGTTCCGGCGCGACTTCGGCGGTCGCGTCTACGATGATTTCGAATCCCTCTGCCTGGATCCCGACATCGATATCATCTACATCGCGACGCCGAATCAGCAGCATGCGGGTCAGGCGATCCTCGCTGCGTCGTGCGGTAAGCACGTCGTGGTCGACAAACCGCTGGCGCTGAACGTCGCGGAGTGCGAGGCGATGAATCGCGCCGCCGCAGAGAACGGTGTCCTGCTCGCATGCGGCCACCTTCACAGTTACGGGCCGGCAGTGCGCGCCATGCGCAGGCTGATCGCTTCGGGCAAGCTCGGCGCGCTGCGCATGATCTCGACGTGGCACTTCAACGAGTGGGCGTATCGGCCGCGGGCTGCCTGGGAGTTCGTGCCCGGGAACGGCGGCAACGTGGTGTTCAACCAAGGAGCGCATCAGGTCGATATCGTGCGGCTCCTCGGCGGCGGGATGGTGCGGAGCGTTCGCGGCACGGTCGGGCGCTGGGACGCCGAGCGGCCGGTCGAAGGTGCGTACAGCGCGTTCTTGGATTTTGACGACGGCGCAACCGCGACGCTGGTCTACAACGGCTACGCCCACTTCGACACCGCGGAGCTGACCTCGTGGATCGGCGAGATGCCGCGCAATCCCGAGTGGAACCCGGCGGCACGCAAACGCCTCGCGGCGCTGACCGCCGGCGGGAGCGAGGACGTTGCGAAGGAGTCCTGGCGCTTCGGAAGCGCGTCCCGTCTCGCCGGCGAAACCGAGGCCGATCCGCACGTCCTCTTCGGACTGACCGTCGTGAGCTGCGAACGCGGCGACATCCGGCAGAGCCCGCGCGGCATCACCGTGTACCGCGACGACTCCGTCGAGACGATCCCGGTCGCCAACGACACGAACTACAGTTCCGCGGCGCTCGAGAACCTTTACGATGCCGTCGTCTGCGGCAAGCCGGTCCTGCGCGACGGCCGTTGGGGCGAAGCAACGATTGAAGTGCTCGAAGCGATCATGACGTCGTCGCAGACGAGGAGCGAGATTTATCTCGCGCATCAAGTCGCCGGAATCGAATAACACTGCGAGAGGAAGGGCCCTAGCATGAAGAGATCCGCGTTCATTCGTTCCGCGCAATCCGCTACCGCGGCGGCGCTCGTGGGTTCGGCGCCCCGCTACGCGGTCGCCCTCGGCACCGCCGCGACCGTCAAGATCGGGTTTCTGGATTCGTTCAGCGGCGTCTTTTCGGATCTCTCCGGATACCAGAAGCTTGCCGCGCAGCTGGCGCTCGAGGACCTCAACCGCAGAGGCCGCGTGAAATACGAGTTCGTGTTCGGCGACGACGGCTCCAAGCCGGCGAACGCGACGATCGAAGCGCGCCGGCTCATCTTGCAGGAATCGGTCGACGTCCTCTTCGGCGGCACGTCGTCCGGCAGCGCGCTCGCGGTCGGGCCGATCGCGCTCGAGAGCGGCGTCTTCAACTTGACGCTCGCGCCGTTCGACTCATCGATCACCGGCGCGAAGGCGACCCGCTTGACCTATCGCTACGGCCCGAACGCGCGGATGGCGACCAAGACGTTAGGGCGGCGCGTGCTCGCACTCGGACGAAAGTGGTACTTCGTCCAGGCCGACTACGCGCTCGGCAGAGACGCGTATGCCCAGCTTTCCGACGTGCTCAAGCGGGCCGGCGGCACGGAATCCGGGCTCGACGTCGTGCCGCTGGGGATGTCGGACTTCTCCTCGACGCTCACCAAAGTACGGAACTCCGATGCCGAAGTCCTGATCCTCACCAACAGCGGCTTGGACGCGGCCAACCTCGCGAAGCAGTTCGTCGCATTCGGCCTGAACAAGCGCATGAAGCTCGCGGGCATCGGCCTCGAGGACATCTATCATGGCGCCGTGCCGCTCGACGAGCTGGCCGGTTCCACGTTCCCGCTCCTGTGGGCTCCGAACGCGTCCGACGGCGCGGCGCGGTTGACGCAGATCCTGCGGCGCTCCATCCGCGGTCCGATCTCACAGCGCCACTGGCTGGGTTACGGAGCGATTACCGCGCTCGTCGACCGCATGAACGCGGCCGGGACGACCAAGGCCGACAAGATTGCGGCGGCATTCGACGATCACAGCTTCGACGATTACAAGCGAACCAAGGCGACTTTCCGCGCGTGCGATCACCAGGCGATTCAGGACATGTATGCCGGCGCGATCGTCTCGCAAGCGAAGTTCGCGAAAACCCAATACATGTACGAGGTCGTCGCGGAAGTGCCGGCCCTCGAGTCGGACGGTACGTGTGACTCGCCGTGGGCGCGTTCGGCGCACACCACCTTGGCCGCGCAGACGATCGGAACTCGAGAGAACTACGTGGCCAAAGCGCTCTGACGCCGCGCCTCACCCTATCTCGCGCGAATGCGATTGTTCTTCGGGTCGTGCTCCAATTCCACCTTAGACTACTTCTGGAGGACCCGCAACCCGCCGCGAACCGGCAGGCGTCTTGGCGGCCATGCAGACGCCGGATATTGCACGTACCGCCAAGGTCCACTGGGAAGGCGACATTGCCCGTGGCAAGGGCAAGATCGACGCCGAGAGCGGTACGGTCTCCGCGAACTACTCGTTCAACACGCGGTTCAGCAACGAGCCCGGGACGAATCCCGAGGAGTTGCTCGCCGCTTCCCACGCCTCGTGCTTCACGATGGCGCTCACGCTCGGTCTGAGCCGGGCCGGACACGCGCCTTCCTCGGTCGACACGTCGGCCCGCGTCCACTTGCGCCGGGTCGGCGAGGGTTTTGACATCACGCTCATCGAGCTGTCCACGGCGGTGACGGCACCGGGGATCGACGATGCCGAGTTTCAGAAGATCGCGGCGGGCGCCAAGGAGAACTGCCCGATCAGCAAGGCGCTGCGCACGGTCGAAACCCGCCTGGATGCGAAACTGAATACCTAGTGCACGAACCGGCGTCGCCCACGTTCACCTCTCATCACTTTCCGGTCGGACCGAATCGCTCGGTACGGATGCGTTCGGCCGGCTGGCCCATCGCGACGAGCGCATTCGACACCGCCTCCACCAGGAGCGTCGGGCCGCAAACGTACGTGCGAACGCCCTCACCGAGTTGTTGCAAGACGTCGCTCAGCATCGCCGGATCGATTCGGCGCTGATAGCCGGTCCAGCCCGGCGGCGCGCGCCGGGTGAACGTCAAGATCACCTCGAGCGCGTCGTCGGCGGCCGCAAGCGTGTCGAGCTCGGCTCCGTAGATGACGTCGTCGGCACTTCTGCTGCTATAGAGAAGCCGGGCCGGAATCGACGAGTGCTGAGCCGCACGATGTCGCAGCATCGCCATCAGGGGCACGACTCCGGAACCGCCG
This sequence comes from Vulcanimicrobiota bacterium, assembly GCA_003161435.1. Classification (GTDB taxonomy): domain Bacteria; phylum Vulcanimicrobiota; class Vulcanimicrobiia; order Vulcanimicrobiales; family Vulcanimicrobiaceae; genus Vulcanimicrobium; species Vulcanimicrobium pasteuri. The sequence goes on along the minus strand of PMOS01000020.1, from coordinate 68,323 downwards.
CCGACGAGCAGCAACGGGCCGCCGAGCGACACGTCCCAAACGAAGTATCCGCCGATCGGTCCGCGCACCTCGAGCTGGTCGCCGGTGACGAGGACGTCGTCCAAGTAGGGCGAGACCTCTCCGTCGTCGATCTGCTCGACGGTGAAATCGATCTCGCCGACACGCTCGGGCTCCGAGGCGATCGAATAGCTGCGCTCGGTTCGGTAACCGTCGGGTGCCGTTAGACGCACGTCGTAATGCTGACCCGGCCGGTGCGCGACCCAGTTGGGGAGCGCCACCGTCAACGTCTTGGTCTGCGACGCCTCGGTTCGGATTCGCGTGACGGTACCGATCTGCCATTCAACGGCCGGCTGCACGATCAGTCTCCGGTGTAGCGCTCTTCCTTCCACGGATCGCCGTGCATGTTGTAGCCAAGTGACTCCCAGAACCCCGGCTCGTCACGGGCGGCGAACCGCAGGCCGCGCACCCACTTGGCGCTCTTCCAGAAATAAAGATGCGGGACGACGAGCCGAGCCGGTCCGCCGTGCTCGGGCTCGAGCGTTTTGTCGTCGAACTGGTAGGCGATGAAAGCCTGCCCGTTCACCATCTCGGCGAGCGGGAGGTTGGTCGTGTACCCGCCGTCGCTGAACGCCGTGACGTAGTGCGCCGTGGGGTCGAGCTGGACGCTTTGGAGCAGCGTGTCGACCGAAACCCCGAGCCATTTCGTGTCGAGCTTCGTCCACTTGGTGACGCAGCTGATGTCGACGGTGAATACCTGACTGGGCAGTTTGAGAAACTCATCCCAGGTCCAACTCACCGGCGCCCCGACCAGACCCTCCAACGTGAACGACCACCGATCGAGCGGCGTATGCGGCGTCGGTCCCGCCGACAGAACCGGGAAGTCCGTCACGAGGTACTGTCCCGGCGGCAGGCGATTTGCCACCGCTGCCGGCCGCTTGCGACCGAGAAACCCACGCGAAATCACCTGCGCCTCCACTTTCTTCGCTCTGGCCGAAGAGCGGTTCGACGCATCCCGTCTGCACTACCGCCGGCGAACTCGCCGAGCGCGGCGCGCAACTATCTAGCCGGTCGGCTCCGCGGGCCGCCGTATGGACGCCCGCTTGCGCGCGGCAAGGACGACGCGAGCGTGACTGCCGCCGCCGGGCCGTTCGACCACGCTCACGTCACGAGCCAGTGTCGTGGTGATGTACAGGCCGCGACCGGATTCGCTCATGTTGTCGTTGGGGAGCCGGGCATAGAACGTGAACCCGGGTCCTTCGTCGAGAACGTGGAGCACCGGTTCGTCGGCCGTCAGGTCGAGCGCCGCTTCAACGTGTCCGTCGGTATGTCGCACGACGTTTCCCAGCAGCTCGCCGAAAACGAGCTCGGCGTCGGCGACTTCGGCCTCCGTCGCGTTGGCAGACTGCAGCACGCGCACGAACTCGCGACGAACGCGCGTCGCAACCGCCGCATCATCGCAACGGAAGGACCAGCGCGTGACCCGTTCAGAGCTGGATCCGATGCCGACGGTCAGGATCGCAATATCATCGGTCGCCGCATCGAGCACGGCACGCCGGATAGCGCCGGCGGGAGAGGCGGCGTCGCGAATGTCCTCGCGCGTGAGCGCTTCGCGCAAGCGGCGCTCACCCTCGACGACGTCGCGCGTCGACTCCGTGAGCCCATCGGTATACAAGACGAGCAGCGCGTCCTCAGGTAGCACGACCGTCACGTTCTGACCTGCAGCATGCTCGTTGCGCAGCCCGAGCGGCAAATCAACTGCCGCAAGTTCGCTCACCGTTCCGTCGGGGTTTCGGAGCATCGGCGGCGGATGGCCGGCCGACGCATAGGTGAACACGAGCGTCAGCGGGTCGAGAACGCCCAGAAACGCCGTGACGATGCGGTCGGGCTGTTCGGAGCGCAGCGCGCGGTCGGCAGCGTCGAGCACGGCCGCCGGCTCCGGAAAGACCTGTGCGGCACCGCGAATCGCCTGTCGTGCCGCCGCCATCGTGACCGCTGCGTCGAGGCCGTTCCCGATGACGTCGCCGACCGAGACGACGACGCGGCCGTCCGGGAGCCTGAACGCGTCGTACCAGTCACCGCCGACGAGGACATCCTTTCCGGATGCCTCGTACATCGCATCGAATCTGAGGCCCGGCACGGTCGGCAGTCGCTTTGGCAAGGCGGCGTTTTGGAACGCTAGCGAGGCGCGGTGTTCGCGGTCGAGTTCCGTGCGCAGGGCGTCCTGTGCGACGTGCCGATCGTGGACGTCGGTCGCGGTTCCCGCCCACCGCATGATGGCGCCGTCGGCAGCGCGCATCGGCACCGCCCGCAGCAGGTGCCATCGGTATGCCTCGTCTTCGGCGCCATACGGTTTGATCCGAATTTCCGCTTCGTACGGTTCACCGCGTGTGAATGCGCTCTCGAGCGTGCGAAGGATGATCGCGAGATCGTCCGGCGGCAAGACGTGCGCCCAACCTTCCACGCGCAGGGCGATGTCTTCGGGCAGGCGCGTGTACTCCAACCAGCGCGAGTTCGCCCATTCGACCGTACCGTCGGCGGCGTGCGTGTAGACGATATTTGCGATCGTGTCGGCCATGGCGCGAAACTGCGTCTCGCGCAAGACGGATTTGGTCGTCTCGACGCAGGTGCACAGCACGCCGCCTTCTTCACCTTCGTCGCCGATGCGACTGTAGGAGAACGTGAAGTATGTCTGTTCCTCATAACCGTTGCGTTCCAGCGTGAGCGCCATGTCCTCGCCCCACGCGGGCTCGCCGGTTTCGAAGGCACTTTGGAGGAGTGGGCCGATGGTGTCCCAGATCTCGGGCCAGCTATCGCGCGCGAATTGACCCAGTGCGCCGGCGTCGCGGGCGCCGAGTATCGGGACGTAGGCGTCGTTGTAGACCTGCACCAAGTCGCGTCCCCAGAAGATCACCATCGGGAACCGCGTCTTCAACGCGATGCCGACCATGAGGCGCAATGTCGCAGGCCACTCCGACCGAGGCCCGAGCGGGCTGCGAACCCAATCGAAGCTCTCGATTCGACCCGCCATGCCGGCGGTGCGGTCTACCATTCGCCCGGACGTTCGACGGCCGTACCTGGCGACCTTACGTGGAATGACCTGCCGAGCGCCCGGACGTTATTGCCGTCGCAAAGCGACACCGCCATCGCAGGTTAGTGCGATAGCGGGAGCCGCTACGAACCAGGCGTCGGGCGCGCTATGCGCAGCCGCAAACCCAGTGCCCGTTCACCATGCGACAGATCAACGGGCACGCGCTTGCGGGCTGAGGCGCGGAGAACGTCAATACGAGTGCGGCGCAAACAGAGGCGAGGAACAATCGTTTCACGCTTGGTGTCTCCTGACGGCGCCTAAGCGCGGACGCAGTAACAGCCGTGAGGTCCACATCTGTAGACGAACCCCGGCTGGCAGAGAATGGCCGACGGCGCCGCCTTGAAAATCGGCGCAGAAGATTGCGCACCACTCCCCGGCACCGCAGCGAAGAGCGCCGCTACGATGAACGCAAAGCCGGCCATACGTTTCCCGAACAAGATCGACATCCGAACCTCCAGTCGTTCCAGTACAGCGGGTAAACCCGCGGCCCCAGGGTAGCAAGCGCAAAAAGGCGCGGCAACAAGCAACGCATCGCCATCTCGTCCGGGAGCGGTGACCGGGCACTCCCGAGCGTCGCTGAATGCGGGCAACGTCTTTCATTGCAGGAGCCGGCTCGCACCGGCGACAAGCGCGGTCCGATGGCTATTCATCGCCGCGCGGCGCGTGCTCGTGGCGCAGTCGTAATCGGGGCCGCGGTCGTCGCCGCCTGTACAGCAGGGTCCGCCGTTGCCGCTACATCATTCGCCTATTTGGACGCTTCGTGGCAGACACAGTTGCGCTCGCTGCAGATACCGGTCGTCATCCCGCAACAATTGCCGGCCGGCTTTCGTCTGTCGCACTTCAAGGGAAAACGCTATCCCACGCGCGTCGCCGGAAAGAGCGTCACCCGAGCGACGTATGAGCTCGACCTGGAGAAAGGCACTAAGGCCGACATCGAGTTATTCGTGACGGATGAGGTCGACAGCCCGAGCTCCGACGCTCGCGATCCTGCGCGCGTCCCGTTCAGCGTAACGTCGCCGGCCACCGGCCCGCTGCACTTCGTTCCGGTGAAGGACCCGACCGGACCCATTTGGATCTCCGATACCGTTCGCATCGACCGGCCGCGAGGCACGCACCCGACCTATCTCTTGCTGGAGGGGGGCGCCGACAAAGTTTCGTTCCAGCAAGTCGTGGCATCGTTGGTAAGGTTCGCGCACTAAGCCAATTCACGTGTGAGCCGTGCGCCGTGAGGCTTACCAGAAACGGGCTCGATGATGCTGCCGCCGGAGGATCACGAGCCCTGCGACGACGGCCGCGAGGGCGAGCAGAATCGGGCCGAAGAACAACGCGTACATTATGACCCCGAGTACCTCGAAACTGTTTCGGCTCATGAACGTTTCGTACGCATTGAGCTTCGGGGGGCCGCTCAGTATCCCACGTGCTTCACTGCGCTCGTCATCCGAAAGATGGACATCGCCGACGAGCCGTCCCGCCAAGGCACGCGCTTCGCGCGCGTAGACGGTGCCCTCTCGAGATCGGTGTAACCGCTGATCGGCGTCCGCGACCACGTCGTCGACGAGCGCGAGCGACATCAAAACCTCGTCGCGTTGCGACGCCGGGGCTGTCCGCGCGCAAACACGATAGATGCCGGCGTCGCGCTTGCAGATAACGGCGATGCCCGGCACCTGGCTGGGAATATCGAGCTCGCTCGACCCGAATCCATCGATCGCTGCGAAACAATCGTAGTTCGGCACGGAACACGGGCGCGCCAGTGCGCTGCTTGGAAGTGCCGAGATTCCGAGACACAAGAGCAGAGCAACGAATGAGGAACGACGCATTGTCTCGTTACTTTGTACTGCAAAGCATTGGGGCTGTCAAGCTCCATTCCCAAAATCTCGTCAGGGTTTCGAAGCGCCTATCTGCTTGACCGCCTCGAACAGGACTGCAGGTGCGACGCGACGAGATCGCGGGCGGCGGCCTGAACGCACCGACCGAAGCGGCAAGCGCAAAAGATAGCAGGCTCGATCTTATAACGTTCGCGCCTCTCCCGACCAGAGCACAGCGAGCTCGACGCGCGACGAAATGGCGAGTTTTCGATAAATCGAGCTCAGGTGTTTCTCGATGGTCTTCACGCTCAGACCCAGACCTTTCGCAATCTCCGTGTTGCGTGCGCCGTGCGCGACGCGTGCCGCTACAGAGCGCTCGGGCTCCGTGAGCAATCCAGAGACGGTTCGAGGCATCGGCGCACGACGTTCTGTCACGCCGCGAGTATGACGCCAGCGGGCGCGTTTCAGGAGTAGGGATACCCCTACTCTTCGGGCACGGCGGCAAGCGATGCGACGTGGGCCGCAAGCTGGCTGCGCGAGCGGACGCGCAGCTTCACGAAGATCGACGACAGACGCTGTTCGATCAGCTTCACGCTGACGCTGAGCGTAGTCGCGGCCTCCCGGTTCGTGCACCCGCTCGCAACGAGCCGGGCAATTTCGAGCTCGCGCGACGTGAGCACAGCTGCGAGCGGATCGGCCACGTGATTCGACGCCCTCCGGGCAACCGCTGATGCTGCGCCGGCAATGCCGACGTAGCCGATGCGCCCCTTGATCTCGCGCGCGACGTCAAGCTGCCCGCTGAGCTCGCGCGCCAGCGCCTCGTAGAGCGGCCAGCCGACGGCGGCGAAGCCGGCGGCAGCGGCGTTCGCCGCGGTCGCATCGCCGCCACTGAAGCGTTGGCGAAGGATGGCATCGGCAAGCGTCGCTGTGGCAGCGGGAGCGCGCCCCTTGCCTGCATCGCGCGCGCAAAGGGCTCGCACCGCGTCGGCCTCGGATCGCGCACAGTATTGTGCGGCGCTGACCGGGAGCGGAAAGGTACCCAGCGAGGTCGCCGCTGCACCGGCGGCCGTGACTGCGTCGCGCAGAAGGCACCGAGCTGCCGTGATGTCGCCGCGCGCCGCGAGGATCTGACCGGCGAATCCCGCCAGCGGCCCGAAAATCGGCGGCTTTCCGGTAGCGAAGGCTTCGCGCATCATCGTTGCGTCAGGCTCGAGCGCAAGCAATTCGTCGTCGTCGAGCGCAATGCCGATGGCCAGCGAGACTTGTGTAAGGTAGAACCGCGACAACTTCACTTCGCTGAGCATCGCCCGCGCACGGTGAACAAGTACGCGGGCAGCCGTATATTCGCCGCAGAAGCTCTCCACATCCGCGCGTGCGAGCAGTAGGTCGCCTATCGCGGCAGCGCTCGCTCGATATGCGATAGCGTTGTCGACGGATAGTGCGATACAACTACGCGCGACATCCGTTTCTCCGGCGTAGAGCGCGAAGACACCCGCTTGGCCGATGTCGCTGCAGCTGAGTACGGTTTCAGCGACGCGCTCGCCGACGGCACAGAGCCGCGCAGCTGAGGATCGAAGACGTTCGCGATCGCCGGTGAGCGCGGCGCTCACGCAGTTCGTTGACAGGTATGCGAGTGCCGTCGCCGGGTCGGCTTCGATCGACGTCGCATCGACCGCAGCGAGGACTGCCGCGGTTTCCTCGACATATCCGCCGTCGATCAGATGGGTTGCATAGTTGGCGCGCGCGATGTCCGCGACGCTGCGGTTGCCGGTCGCGATGATGATATCGATTGCTTCCCGCCACAATTCCAGCGCTTCGTGGGCTCGCCCGTCGTTATAGAGCGCGCTGGCGAAATCACGGACAAGCCGATACAGAAACGCCGCATCGTCGCCCGTTTTTCGGAAGAAGCGCCAAGCGTCACGGAAACAGTCGATCGCCCGATCCATCAGTCCGGCGCGAAAGCACGAGGCACCGATCTTCACCAGGATTCGGGCTGCGTCACGCCCCTGCGGATCGAGCAGTGCAAGTGCTCGCTCATAGGCGCTGACCGCGCCGGCGTATTCATGGACGGTCCGGGCGAAGTCGCCGGCCCGCTCCCCATAGATCAGCGTCTTCTCGCGATCGCCCGTCGCCCACCAATGGTACGCGAGCGCGTCCAGCGTACGCTCGTCCGCGCCTCGCGCTTCGAGCACCGACGCGATCCGGCGATGGAGCGGCTGCGCCTGCGCGGCGAGCAGGTCGCCGTAAATGGCCTCGCGCGTCAGTGCGTGCCGGAAACGGAACGTCACGGGATCGTCGGTTTCTTCGATGAGCTGTAGCGCGCGCGCCCGCTGTAACGCGCACAATGTCTGCGACAGGTCGACGCCCATGGACTGTGCGAGAATGCCGATGTCAAAGCGGCGACCGATCACGGCGGCTTGCGTGAGGATCGCGCGATCATCGGCCTCGAGCCTCCCGATACGCTCGTGGATCGCGCCGCGGATGGTCGTCGGCAGATTGGCCGCACGATCTCGCGCACCAGGCGCGGAAAGCGTGCTTCGCAGCAGCTCTTCGAGAAAGAAGGGGTTCCCTTCGGCGACCCGTGCGACGTTTCGTCGCGCATCGGGGGAGATCTCGACATTCTCGAGCGCGGCATTGATGAAGCTGCTTGTTTCGTCACTCGTCAGCGGCGCAAGCTCGATTTGCGCAACGCAACGGCTCCGCGAGAGATTCGCGAGGGGGACGAATAGCGGATGATTGGGATGGAGCTCGTGGCTCCGATATGTCGCGACGATGAGGATGCGGCTGGTCGCGATGCGTTCGGCGAGAGACGCGAGAACGAGCATTGTTCCGAGGTCGCCCCAATGGAGATCCTCGACGACTCCGACCAGCGCGTGCTTTCGTGATGCAGCAAGCAACGCTTTCACGTGCGCAGCGAGTTGTTCGTCCTGCGACGCGGCGGGCGGCACATACGCGGACTCGGGCGCGAACCCTGCGAGGAGTTCGGCGATCGGTTCGTACGGGCGTCCGGCATACTGACGGCAGCGACCGATCGCGACCCGCCCGCGAGCCCTACCGGTAGCGTCTAGGAATTCTCGGACGAGCCGCGATTTGCCGATTCCGGCGTCTCCGGCGATCAGCACGATGCCGCCGTAACCCTTGGCTAGATCGCGACGGCGTTCGACCAGGAACGCGCGTTCCCGTTGCCGGCCGATCAATCGGCGACACGAAATGGGCCGCGTGATCATGCCATCTCGATCGGGCGCCTCCGCTGGGCCGCTCCGCGAGACGTTCGAAGGCGCCGCGCGCAGCCCTGGTGACGCCGTGCCGCCGCCTACTGCTGCATGATGTAGGCGGTCACGGTACTCCCGTTGGCTACCGTCAAACCGCTGAACGGCGATGGAAAGTAGAGAAAGGTTCCCGGGAAGCCCATCTGCGGCTTACGCGGCGTCGTCGTGGTCGTCGTGCCGGCGTTGCGGACCGACATCGTATAGTTCTTCGACAGGGCGAACAGCGAGCTTTCGATGGTGAACTCCCCCTGAGCCGTGCTGTCCCTGCTGAAGGTGACCGGCGCGTTGCTGGACCCCTGATTCAAGAGCGACAACGTCATCTCGAACACGTTGCCGGCAAACGTAGTCGGCGGCGTGTCTTGCAACGCGTATTCGGTCAAGCTCACGAGCACGCCGTTGGCATTGCTCGACGGATACCCGAAGACCACGATATAGCCGGCCGTACCCGCGCTGTTCCGTCCGACTTCCGGGATTCCGATCGCCGAACCGCTCGGGTCGAGCCCAAACTCGTAGCTGAGCGACGCCGCACTTGGCGTCGGCGTAGGCGCGGGCGTCGGCGTCGGCGCGGGCGTCGGGGTCGGCCCAGGCGTCGGCGTGGGCCCAGGCGTCGGCGTAGGCCGAGGCGTCGGCGTCGGCGCGGGCGTCGGCGTCGGCAGCGCACTCGTGACGGTGAACAGCGCGATGTCATAGACGACGCCCGCCTTGAGCTGCAGGCTCGCGCTCGATCCGGTGAACGTGATGGTATTCCCGCTCACCGTTCCGGGGCCCTCGAACGTCTCCCAACCTGATTGCGGATTCGCCGTCGAATCGTAGAGTGCGACGTAACTGATCTGCCCCAGGCTCGCAGCACCCGCCGGCAACGCGAACGAAAAGGTCGGCGTCGCGCCGAAGGTCACCGTCACGTTCGATGTGATCGTCATGAACGCGATGGGCGCAATACCGCCGCCGCCGATCGTTTGGGCCCGGCGTTTCACAGTCTGCACCGCCGGCGTCCCCGCGGGCTGCGTGGTAGTGAGCGTCACCGTCAGCGTCGCGGTGTTCAACGCGGGGGGCAAGGTGATGCTGCCGCTGTAGCCGCCTAGCACCGGACCCAACGACGCGCTCGCCGCGGACGTTCCGACGGAGAGGGTCGTCGATGCAGACGCGGGCAGCGGCACGGGCGAAGGCGACGGAGTCGCGGTGCTCCCGGAGCCGACGGGCGGTGCCGTCGATGAACCGCCATTGCACCCGACGGCGAAAACGGCGAGGAGCGTGAGCGCTCCCGCAAGCGAGCAAAAGGACATGGCGGCGTGGCGCTGCATGAGCATTCCTCGATCGGGGTGATTAGACAGCATCGACAGATGGAAGCAAGCGCGAGCCCCGCATGGTCGAAGCCGGCGCGCCGCTTCATCACGGCCACGGTAGCATGGGCACGCCGACGTTCGGAGTAGGGAAATCCCTACATTCTCGCCGTCACCGCACGCTCGAGAACAAACAGACCTGATCTCCGAACGGGCCCGGTTTTCGGACGCCCGACCAGGCGCTGAAGGACCAGTCCGAGTGATATCATTGGGCGGTCTCTGGTTGCGCCCATCCGCACGCGGTATAACCAACGCATGACGACCATTACCATTCCTCGCCGCCGGCTTGGGTCGCTGGAAACCTCAGCGCTGGGGCTCGGCTGCATGGGCATCTCCTCCGCCTACGGGCCGCCGTCGGAGGATTCCGGAACCGCGGCGATCCACCGTGCGATCGACCTCGGCATCACCTTCATCGACACCGCCGAGATCTACGGTCCGCTCCGCAACGAGGAAGTCGTCGGCGCAGCGATCCGCGACCGTCGCGACGAGGTTCAGCTTGCGACGAAATGGGGCTTCAAGTTCGGCGAGAACATGCAGCGCATCGGCGTCGACGGCTCGCCGGCGAACGCGCGGCGTGCGCTCGAAGGCAGCCTCAAGCGGCTCGGCGTCGACCACATCGATCTCTGGTATCAGCACCGAGTGGACCCCGGAGTGCCGATCGAGGAGACGGTCGGAGCGATGGCCGAGGCCGTGACCGCCGGCAAGGTCCGCCACATCGGCCTTTCCGAAGCGTCAGCACCCACGATCCGCCGGGCGCATGCGACGCATCCGATCACCGCGGTGCAGAGCGAATACTCTCTGTGGACGCGTGACGTCGAGCACGAGGTGCTGCCAGTCCTGCAAGAGCTCGGCATCGGCTTCGTGCCGTACAGCCCGCTGGGCCGCGGCTTCCTCACCGGGACCATCGACGTGAAGTCGCTCGGCAACGACGACTTCCGCAAGACCAACCCGCGCTTCGCCGGCGAGAACGGCGAACGCAACGCGCGGCTCGTCGAAATCGTCCGCGAGGTCGCCGCGGCGCGCGGCGTCACGCCGGCCCAGCTCGCGCTCGCCTGGGTTTTGAGCCGCGGCGAGCACGTCGTGCCGATCTTCGGCACGACCAAAGCCGAGCGAGTCGAGGAGAACGCCGGCGCGCTCACGGTGCAGCTCGGCCCCGGCGACTTCGAGAAACTCGACGCGATCGCCGATCGCACGACCGGCGACCGCTACGCGCCTGCGATGATGAGCCTTTTGAACGGCTGAGCACTGGCGAGCGCCGGCGTGCTCATGCCGGCGCTCGCTTCGCTATCGCGCGATCTCGGCGCTGCGCGTCAGAACTTGATTCGGACCCGGTAGGTGAGCGTCGTGGCGCTCTCCGGCGGAACGGGCACGGACCAAGTCGCGGTTTCCGCCGACGACTTGTGATACGGCAGCGACGAGCTGAGCATCGTCCAGTCGCCGGGGATCGGCTCGATCACTTGCACGGTTTCCGGCGTCTTCTTTGCGTTGCGCAGCACGATCTCGTACGCGCTTTCATAGATGCTGCGGTTCGAATCGACGATGTGGAAGTCGGTCTGCTTCTTGTTCGCCGTCAGGTCGAACGAATTGCCGAGGTGAAGCCGTACGGTTTCACCCTTCGGCGTGTGGTCGATCGAGTCGGACCCGATGAACTGGGCGGTTCCCGCGTTGTCGCGCTTGTAGACGCGCACGATGCCGCGCGGCAGCGGAATACCGAGCTGGCCGCCCTCGTTGCGGAACGTGACGTACGTGCCGATTTTCAGCCGGGTTCCGAGATCGGCCGTCGCCGATCGATAGTACGAGTCGTACCCGCGAAGCTCCAGCGTCTTGACGACCGAAATGCCGGGCGCGCTCATGAGCTCGACCTGCTTCGTCTGATTGTCCGCGACGGTCGTGTGACGCGGCAGCGTGTAGAGATGGTACTCGAACAGCGCCTGTTCGGACGGGGGCGGCGGGGCGGCCATCGCTCTCGTGGTGACCGAGCCGATCTGTCTGAGGACGTTTTGCGCAACGTTGACGTCGCCTGCGACGAGTTGGACGGTTGCGTCGCGGTACCCGGTTCCACTCTGGTTCTGCAGGGTGATGAGCCCGTGCAGATCGAGGCGGTCGTCGTTCGGCGACAGGAGCGCCGTATAGTCGGCCTTCCAGCTCAGGCCGCCGGTCAGGTAGGTGAGCTCGACGTCTTGCTCGCCGTCGGTGCCGTTGCTGACATCGGTAACCAGCGTGGGACGATCGCGCAAGTCGGGAGGCAGCGACGGAAACGAGAGCGTCCCGTTCACCGAGGTTTCGATGCGATCGGCGTAGCGCAAGACGACTCCGTCGTTGGTGGCCAGGACGCGCGCGTGTTCGGTGCGGCGCTCGCCGGTTCGGGGATCGTAACGCACGACGTCGACGTCCCGGCCGACGTATTTCTCCAGGAGCTTCTGCGGCGAGAGCAAGTCGTAGTCGAAGTTCTGCTCGAGAACCGCGAGATTACCCGGAGACGATATGCTTGTCAACAGCGCGGTTTCCGGCTGCATCCGCGCGCTGACGTCACGCAAAGCGAGGTGCGATTCGCCGCGCGGGATCGACAGCCGTCGGCGATCGCGGACGAGCGCGAGCTCGGAGTTGTAAATAGTGATCCCGACGGCTCGCTGGTCACCCAGCGTGCTGACGTGTTCGCCCGGGTCGGCGACCGCAATAGTTCCGAGCGCCCCAACTAAGGCAATAGTAGAAATGAGAGAACGCCGCATGCGACCACCTCCGTCGAGTTGCCGAGCTATGGAATATACGGAGGCCTTCGTCTCCGCATACTCGGTCGAACGAAAAGCGGTTGAGGTTCAGCACCGAGGCCCGGCGACAGGGGTCGCGCACTCGACGCCGGCCCGAAACCTTTGCCGCCCGCTTCGCGTAGCTGGCGCGATGCATCGGCTCGAAATCGACCTCGTCAGCAAGACGTACCGCGGCGGCATTCAGGCGGTGTGCGAGGTCGCGCTCGATCTGCGACCCGGGATCATCGGCCTGTTGGGCCCCAACGGAGCCGGGAAGTCGACGCTGATGGGTATCGTTGCCACGGTCGCGCGGCCGACGTCCGGGACGGTGCGCTGGAACGGTGTCGACGCCGTGCGCGCGCCGCGGGCATTGCGCCGCGTACTCGGCTACTTGCCGCAGGATGCCGGCCTCTATCCGCATCTCGACGCATACGAGTTCCTCGACTATATCGCGGCGCTCAAGGAGATCGACGGGCGCAGTGCCCGCCGCCAGATCGGCGAGCTGCTTGACGCGCTCGATCTCGGCCCGGTCGCGAAGCGGGCGCTGGGCACGCTCTCCGGCGGCAATCGCCAGCGCGTCGCAATCGCGCAGGCTCTGCTCGGCGACCCTCAACTGCTCGTCGTCGACGAACCGACGGTGGGCCTCGATCCCGAGCAGCGCGTCCGCTTTCGCGATCTGCTCGCGCGCTTCGCGCACGACCGCATCGTGCTGCTCTCGACGCACGTCGTCTCCGACGTCGAGTTCACCGCCGATCGCATCGTCGTCATTGCGGCGGGACGGGTAGTCGCCGACGGTACACCCCGCGAGGTCATCGGCCCGCACCCATCGCTCGAAGCGGCGTATCTCGCCGAGGTCGGCCGCGCGGCGTGACGGCAATCCTCGCGGTCGGGCGCGCCGACTTCCGGCAACGGACGCGCACCTTCGGGATGGTCGTGATCGTCGCTGCCGCCTTGCAACTCGGCTACCTCTTCGTGCCCGATGCCTCGGCAGCGTACTCGACGGTCGACCTCGGCGGCTGGCGCGGCGTCTACGACAGCGCCTGGATGGGGGCGTGCACGGCGTGGCTCTGCACGATGCTCCTCCCGTATGCGGGCCTCTTCTTGCTGCGGCCCGCGTCATCGCGCGATGCGCTCCTCGGCACCTACCCGCTGGTCGCGTCGGCACCGCTATCCCGTGCGTCGGTTGTGCTCGGCAAGTGGGCCAGCAACGTCGCGCTCTTGTCGGCGCTCGGTGCCCTGCTCGTCATCGCCGCGATCGCGATGCAACTGCTGCGCGGTGAGGATCGCACGATCGACATTGCCGCATACGTCGTTCCCTATCTCGCGTTGACGATACCAGCCGTTGCCGTGATTGCGGCGCTCGCTCTCGCGGTCGACGCGCTTCCGCCGCTTCGCGGCGTCCTCGGCGGCATCGCGTGGCTCTTCATCGCCACCGCCCTCATCGTGGTTCCGCTCACGAAGTCCGGCGGCGGCATCCACGTTGCCCCGGTCGATCCGTTGGGGGTGACGACGCTCGCGTCGTCGATGTTCGATTCGCTGCATGCGTCGCAACCGGCGGCGAACGCGCAGCACGACCTCTCGATCGGCGGTGGCCCAGCCGCAAAGCACGTCTTCCGCTTCGGTGGCATCCACTGGTCGGCCACGATGTTGGCACAACGCGCCGCGTGGCTGCCGGCTTCGTTTCTCGTCGTGCTGTTGGTTGCGCCGTTCGCGCTGACGGCCCCGCGGACGGCGGCCAAACGTTCGCGGTTGGGCCGTCTGCCGCAGCGATTCGTGCAGCGCCTCCCGCTCGGACGGTTGCTGCGCGCCGAGCTCGCGTCGGCGGTCGGTACGGCTGGGCCCTGGGTTCTCCTCGGCTCCGTCGTGCTTGCCGTGCTCGCGCTGTTGCTGCCCACGGTGGCGATCGATCGCGCTATCGCACCACTGGTCTGGATCTCGCCGCTTGGCCCGATCGCAGCGAGCAGCGTCGTCGATGCGCGCGCCAACCTCGATGCGCTGCTGCTCGCTACGCCCACTGCGGTATGGCGCCGCGTCGTCGCTCGCTGGGGCGCGTGCCTCGCGCTCGCGATCGTGCCCGTCGCCGCACTCGCGTTTCGCCACGGCGCCGCCGGGATCACGCTGGTGGCGATCGCCGCCGCGATCTGCGCTCTAGCGCTCGCGTTCGGTGCCTTCACCCGCTCGCCGGTCGGCTTTTCCTCACTGATGTTGCTCGCGTGGTATCTCGGGCCGGTAAATGGTCTCTCGGCGCTCGATCCCGCCGCGGCCGTCGCTTACCCCGCGAGCATAACGGCAGCGGCGATCGCCGTTACCGCGCTCGTTCTCGCCGCAACCGCGGCGCGTCTTTCGCGCCGCACGTGATGGCTACATCGTCTCAACCCAGCACGGAACGCCCGGAGGATACTTCGCTCGGGATTGCGTCGTCATGGGAATTACGCCGCGTCGTACGCCGCTTGCAGCGTCGCCACGTCGAGCTTCACCATCGCGAGCATCGCCTGCATCACGGCCGCGGCTTTCCTGCTGTTCTCGTCCTTGAGCAGCCGCGGCAGCAGCGACGGGACGACTTGCCACGACAAGCCGTACTTGTCTTGCAGCCACCCGCATTGGACCTCGTGACCGCCTTCGGACAGCCGCGCCCAATATCGATCGACTTCGGCCTGATCCTTGCAGTCGATCCAGAGCGAGATCGCCGGCGAGAAGCTGTACTGCGGCCCGCCGTTGAGGGCGACGAACGGCCGGCCGTCGAGCTCGAACTCGACGGTCATCACCGACCCCGGCTGATACGGCGAGCCCTCCGGGTAGCGGCTCACGCTGACGATCTTCGAGTTCGGAAATACGGAAGCGTAGAAGTTGGCCGCTTCTTCGCCCACTCCGTCAAACCAAAGACACGTCACGATCGCCCCGGTCATGGCAGCGTGACCATCCATTCGGTACCGAACTTATCGGTCACCGAGCCGAATCGGCCGCCCCAGAACGCGGCGTCCAGCGCCATTCCGACGTTGCCTCCCTCGGCGAGCGCGTTGAAGACCTGTTCGCCGCGCGCGCCGTCATCGAACGAGAGCGCGAGCGAGATGTTGCCGGCCTCGGGATCGACGTCTTTCACGTCGCGGCCGTCCGACGCCATGAGCGAAACCGTATCGGACGTGAACGACGCGTGCATCACGCGGTTCTCGGAGCCCGGCGGCATCTGGCTCGCCACCGGACTGTCGCCGACGCGCATGATCTCAGACCTTCCGTCAAAGATACTCTGGTAGAACGCGAGCGCTTCGCCGCAGCGTCCGTAGAAAAAGATGTAGGGTACCACCTGGTTCGCCATGATGTTCCTCCGCGGTCGAGCGAGTGAGTGCCGGCATGCCGGTTGCGAGGCCGGGAGCTCCCGGCGCTGCCGCATCATAGCAAAGTTCACTTCATAAATGCAAGCACTATGCATAAAAAGGATTACATGCTATAGTAGCAAGCGTGAAGACCCGGGCCTACGGGCAATACTGCGGCTTCGCCCGTGCCCTGGAAGTGGTCGGCGAACGATGGGCCCTCCTGGTCGTGCGCGATTTGCTGGTCGGCCCGAAGCGCTTCACCGACCTGCTCCGCGGGCTGCCCGGGATCCCAAGCAACGTCTTGACCGCTCGCCTCAAAGAGCTCGAAGGCGCCGGCGTCGCCCGCCGGCGTGTTCTGCCGCGACCCGAGCGAGCCGTCGTCTACGAACTGACCGAGTACGGCGCCGAGCTCGAACAGGTCGTCGTCGAGCTGGGCCGTTGGGGCGCGAAGAACCTCGGTCTTCCACGCGAGGGCGAAACCGTCACCGTCGACTCGCTGATCACGGCTCTGCGGTCGACCTTCCGGCCTGATGCGGCGCGCGGGCTGCGGGCGACGTTCGCGCTACGGGTCGGTGACATCGCGCTCCATGCGGTCGTCATCGGCGGCCGGGTTCGCGTCGCGCAGGGAGCGCCTGCCGATGCGGACCTGACGATCGACGCGAGCCCCGAGATTCGCGCGCTGATGGCCGGAGAGCTGAGTCCATCGGCTGCGGTCAAGACCGGCGTCATGCACCTCACCGGGGACTCCAAGCTGCTGCGTCGATTTGCCGAGATCTTCCGAATCGATCCGATGCCTGCCGCGCGCTGAGCTGGTGCCCGCCGGCGGATGAGGTCGCGCTACGGCGATCGGTGCACGTGCTGTGCGGTGCCGCTTCCTAGCGGTTCGAGCGCCGGCGTGACGACGCGCCAGTCTTCGGATCCGCCGAGGACGCTAATGTCGGCGGGGACGTCTTCGAACTGATATCCAAGCGCGTGCAAGTCGCGGTCGATGAGCTCGACTTCGCGCAGGAACTCGTCGAGCGTGAAGCCGGTCGCGACGCGCAGCACGTTGCCGTCAGCGCCGACGAGGATGCTGCCGTTGAAGAGTCCGTATGCGCGGTAGCATGCAGTCTGGTACGAGTCGTATGCTTTCGGCTCGGCTCCCACCGTGATGCCTCGCAGGAGATCGGCGTGGCGTTCGGCCGGCGGCACCATGTCCTCGACGGTACCCCAGCTGCTGATCGAAAGGCATGCGAGGCCGGCGTCGGCCCAACGCCGGATAACCGGCAACTTCTTCCAACACGGCCGGCATTCGGCACCGGAGAATTGCAGCAAGAACGGCTTCCCCGAGAACTCGCTCAAGCGCCGCGCCTGCTTCGTGTACACGTCGAGCCATTCGAAGTCAGGTGCGGGGCTGCCGGGTGCGATCGTTGACGGCGTCTTCGGCGTGACGGAGGCAGCGAACTGCGACCGATCGAGCGGCTCGTCACCGGTCGCGAGAGCGAGATCGAACGCCATCGAACCGTACTCGCGTTGCGCGTGGCGCAGGTCGACCGCGACGACGTTCGTACCGCTGCGCAGAGACCGCCCGCCGACCACGAATTGTAACGGGAAGCGTGTCGTGTCGCTCGCCGTGAACGAATGGGTCGACACGTCGTCCGCGAGATTCGGCCAGGGGACGCCGTCCCACGCCACGAGCATTCCGTTCAGGAACACGCGCACGCCCATGCTTCGATGCACGGCGAGCGTCAGCGAGGAGCGCGCATACTCCTCGGCCTGATTCAGGGTGAAGGTGTGGCGAAATTGCGCGGAGAGAGGACGCCACTTGAACGACGACCCCGGATCGATCCGCGTCCCCGACTCGTTGCGGCTGTACCCGAGCGGCGCGTGCCCGACGAGCCACTCGCCGTCGTCGAAGCTCTCGCCGGTCCAGCCTGCGGGGGGCGGACCGTCCTCGTGACGATACCGCCAACTCGCTCCGAACGGGACGAGAGTGCGCCGGCTCTTCATCGCCCAAGCATAGCCTATCGGGCCGCGGCCGGCATCCGTGATCCACGTATCGGTGCGGCCTAGGCATTCTGCGGATGCCCAGCGCTGCTCGCCCGCGTATCGTAGGGACGCATCGTGTCGACCACCGTACCCGAGCAGAGCGCCTCCCCGTCCCGGGCCCACTGGTATACGCTGGTCGTCGTGCTGGCCTACGAGCTCGCGTGCGGCATCGACCTTGGCCAGGTCAGCGTGCTGGTGAAGCCGATCGAGCAGACCTACGGGATCGACGATACGCAGTTCGCCGCGATCGCCGTCTCTTCGGTCTTCCTGGGCGCCGTCTTCATCTACTACGTCGGGGGCATTCTCGCCGACACGTACAATCGGCGGAACCTGATCCTGGCAAGCGGCGTGCTCTGGACGCTGACCGCGCTGGCGGTCGTCCTGGCCGCGCACCCCTGGCAGCTCTTCGCCGTCCGCTTCGTCAACGGTTTCGCCATGTCGATCGGCGGCGCGTCGATCTTCCATATCCTGGTCGACTCGTTCTCGCGCGAGCGGCGCACGATCGCGATCAGCCTGTTCGGCATCGGCGTCTCGGTCGGGACGGGCGCCGGGCTCGCCCTGTGCGGCTACAACCTGCAGCTCGCCGAACGGATCGGGCCGCACGTCGTTCCGCTGATCGGCCTCGTGCACCCATGGCAACTGTGCTACGTCACGATCGCCGGTCTCGGGGCGGTAGTTTGCGCGCTGCTGCTGACCATCGGCGAGCCGACGCGCTTGGAATCACGCGCAGTTTCCGGAACGCGCACCGTCGCCGCGAGCTTGCGCACCTTCGTATGGTACATGCGGCGGCACGGGCGGCTGTGGGTGATCTTCATGGTCGCCAGCTCGCTCTTCACGGCGTTGACCTACGCGATTCTCAACTGGCAGCCGACCTTCGCGAACCGCGTCTACCACGTGCCGATCGTCGCGGCTGCGGCGCTCGTCGGAACGCTCCAGGCGGTCACGTCCGTCGCCGGCCGTCTGCTGGGCGGCTCGCTCGCGCAGATGCTGGTGAACCGCAAACGCGGTGAGGTATTGTCGCGCCTGTTTGTATATTTTCCGGCGGCGGCGATTCCGTTCGTGCTGGCGTTTCCGATCGTACCGTCCTACGCGGCGTCGGCCGCGCTCATGGCCGTCGCGATGCTGCTGGCGGGCGTCATCGGCGCGCTTCAGGTCAACGCGATCCAGGACACCACGCCCAACGAAGTGCGTGGGCAGATCGTGGGTGTGTACCGGTTCTTCGATTTCCTCTCGGTTTTGATCGGCACGGTCGGCGTAGCGGCCGTCAGCGACCGGTTCTTCTACGGCGGCGCGACGGGGCTTCGGATGTCGCTCGCTCTGGTCGGGACCGCTTGCACGATTGCCGCCGCGGTGGGCTTTCTATTCTGCGTGGGGCCTTACGTGCGCGCGCAGCGCGACGTCAATGCGCCCCTCGACGGTGCCGCGATCGAACGTCCCGCGCACGCCGACGTGACGGTCGCCGTTTGATGCGCTGCTCATCGCTCACCCCGCGTCGATCGCCCGGATAGGAGATCCGTCCAAGCATGGCTAGCGTGGAAGAACTTTCGATTGCGGCGTTCGACGGCGACAAGCTGACGTCGCCGGCGCTCAGCGTCGTCGACTTTGCCGGCGCCGGCACGCCGTCGGGCACAGCGCCTTTATGGGTGCTCGAGGAACTCGCCGCCGAGTTCGACGGACGATGCCGGTTCTATCGCTTCGATCTGCGGGCCAACGTGGACGTCACGGCGCGTCTCGGCGCCGCAGAGCCGTGCCTCGTCCTGTACCAGGGCGGCGTCGCGGTCGAACGCCTCCACGGCGGCGGGCTCACGATCGCACGCGACGCGATCCTCGCGATGGTCACTCGCCGCTTGCCGCACACGCCGGACGACGACTGCGCCGACGGCTCTTGCGTCGTCCCGACGTGAGCGCTCGGTAGGTATTTCACCGATGCTTGCTTCGGCTGCGGTGCGTTACGCTACGTGTGACCGGGCCCGCACTCGAACGCCGAGGACCTTCGCATGATTCGTCACATCCTGCTCGTCGCCGGGTCGGCAGCGATCGTGTTTCTCGCATCGTTTGGTGGTCTCTCCGCGCAGACGATCACGACGACCGGAGGACAGATTCGCGGCACCGTCCTCGGGGCGCACGGCGGTCTCGGGGGCGCATCGATCGAAGCATCCGGCCCGATCGTCCGCACGACGGCCAGCCGAGCCGACGGCACGTTCGTGCTCTCCAACCTCGCCCCGGGAATCTACAAGCTGACGGTGCGCGCGACCGGTTACAACGATGCCTCGCGGGCCGATGTCGCGGTCACCGACGGCGAGACGGTCGTCGACGTGACGCTGGCGGCCGCAAGTGCGAACATCAGGCAGATCGGCACCGTGAGGACGACCGCGACGGGCGGTCACTTCAACGTGACGCCGGCGGCGGTCCAGACGATCAACGCGCAGGTGCTCGACGAACGCGACACGCCGCAAGTCCGCGAGATCTTGGAAAGCGTCCCCGGCGTCTCGCTGAGCCGCTCTTCGGAATACGAGGGCAATTCGAGCGCCGCATTCGACAACGTCGTGTTCGCGATCGTGCGCGGAGGCCAGCCTTTCGAAACGGGGACGCTGATCGATGGGCACCCGATGTACGGTGCGGCGAGCAACCAGGGCTTCAGCGTCGGCTGGATCCCGACTGGGATCATTCAGAGTATCGACATCGTGAAGGGTCCCGGCGCGACGACCCCCAGCATCAACAACGCCATCAACGGTTCGGTAAACTTCGTGACCGTCGACCCGCGCAGCGCGCGGCCGGGCGGCCGCGTCGAAATCGAAACCGACGGCTTCAACGGCTCGATCTTCAAGTCGAAATACGTCGGTAGGTTCGGCGACAAGCTGTCGTTCGCGCTCGGGTACGAGCAACAGGAGAGCCCTGGCCCCTCGGACGGCCGCCCGACCTACTTCATCCTGGGCCAGAACAACACCAATGCGATCAATGGCCAGCCGTTCGCGCAATGCGTGGGGAGCAATTGCTACTCGTCGACCGGCGCGAACGCCGCGCGCTACTTCGGCTCGCCGCCGATCGTCGACGTCCAAGCGGTCGGGTGCTGCACGATGGACCACACCGGCTACAGCAACCGTGGCGAGCTCGCCAAGCTGCGCTATGATTTCTCGCCGTCGCTGTACGTCACCGCCGGATTCTTCGGAACGCAGACCTTCCAGCAGCTGGGCGTGCAGAATCTCGGTAATTACGTCTTCACGCCGCCCGCGGGATACACGGGCTCGCTGCCTGCCGGGCCCATTCAGGCCGCGACGGCGTACGACGGTTCGGCGACGGCGCAACTCTCCGGGCAAGGCTACAACACCGCGTTCACCATCGACGCGGTCGGCCAACTCGGAAAGGTGACGCTTTCGGCGAAGGCGATTCAATTCAACGCGCGACAGAACTACCAGAACGGGGTGCCGTTTCTCGGCGCGAACAGCGTTTTGCCGGGGAGCGTACCAGCCACGCTCTATGGCGGTGTCGCGAGCGGGAGCACGCCGGCGTACGCGACGTACAACGGCAGCGCGGCCCAATACACGCCGAGTCTCGGCGCGTACACGTACACATACGGGACCAACCTCGGCGGACTCACGCTTCAGGCAGATCTGCCGATCGGGGACAACACCTACACGATCGCCTTCGACAAGTCGCGGTACAGCTCGCTGTTCACCTACGACTACGGCTACTCGTTCCCGGGGTTCACCGCAACGGACATCGCGGCGAACCCCTATCCAGGAAACTACGAGGTGATCGAGTCGCTGCTCGCGCGCGCAACGTTCGACGTCGCCAGAAACGTGCGCGGCGTGGCAAGCGTCTATTACAACCGGTACGACGCGCACGCGTCGGTCGACAACAACGTGACCTTCTCCGATTACGTCACGAGTTACACCGCGCCGCGGGTCGCCCTGACTTGGCGGCCCGAGAGCGCGGTTTCCTACCGATTCTCGGCCGGGTCGTCGATCGCGCCGGCCGTGTTGACGAACATCATCGGCGGCGCGCTGCCCGCGACGCCGAACAGCACGACGACTCCGACCTACTACACGGAAAGCGTCACGAACGCGGCGGTCAGGCCGGAGACGGCGTTCGGCTTCGACGGCGGGCTCGACTACCGCTTGCGCGGGCCGGACATCGTGATCTCCACGGACGTCTACACGACCAACCTCGTCAACCAGCTGTTCACGCAGAGCACTCCCTCGGGAACCTTCAACGGTTTGCCGCTGTACGTCGTGAAGTATCAGAACCTCGGGCGTGCTCGCTATGAAGGCATCGAGCTGTCGCTGCTGCACGACGCACGGCGCGGCCTGTTCTGGTCAGTTGCGGGCGCGCTGATGCGGTCGGCGCCGTACGACCTCCCGGCGAGCTTCTACAGTCTGCCCGGCCAGCCGAACTCGACGAACCTGGGCATCATCAACGGGCACAATTTCACGGGCGTGAACACAGGTTTCAACGGGGCTGCGAACGGCGTCTCCATGCCCTACTCCGCCGGGAGCGGGAGCCTCGGCTGGCGCACGCGCAACGACGGGTTCATTCGCCTAGATGCCAACTACTACGGGCCGAACAATCAGTATTACGAGCCGCCGTTCTTCGTGCTGAACGCATCGGCAGGCGTTCCGGTCGGTCCCAAGACGCAGATCACGCTCTCGTGGTCCAACCTCACGAACGTCTATTCGTCGGCTTTCCCCATCTATCAAAACGGCTACAACGGCGGGGTCAGCCCCGTGCTGCTGGGCGGGAAGCAGGTCTACTGGATCAGCGACGGACCCGGCCCGAGCGTCTTCCGGATCGGACTCACCGAGAAGCTCTAGGCGCCCTAGCTAGCCGACGCGTTACGCGAAGCCGTGTTGCGCGAGAAGATCCTCGGTCACTTGAAAGCGGCTTCGCAGCGACAGCCGTCCCAGCACCGACTGCACGTGGTGCTCGACGGTCCGTTCGCTGATATGCAGCCGTCCGGCAATCTCTCGGTTCGAGATCTGCCGGGCGAGCAGCGATGCCACTTCGTGTTCGCGGGCGGTCAAAACAGCATCGCGAGAGAGCCTCATCCGGCCGCTCGCACCGTCCGCCGGAGGCGTGTCGCGCTCGGCCCGAACGAAACAGCGGGGATCGTAGGAGTCGTCGATCGGCGCCAGTCCCGGCAGCGCTTCTTCGGGCGACGGCGGCCCGACGAAGCAGCGCGGATCGTCGCGCTCGTCGCCGCCGTGGTCCGGGAGGCTGGACATAACGTGACGATAACACCCGCCCCCCGGGCGGTCAAGTAATCGCCGCGGTTCGGAGCGAGTTCGACGTGTCGCGCCGGCTCCGACGAATCTAACGCTCGACTCATGAGCCGAGCGGTGCCTTTATCGTTGTGGCTGTCAGAACGCATTTTTCTCGAAAGGAGCTCAGCAATGCGCTCGTTCTTCATCGCGGCGTTTACGAGCGCCGCGCTTTTCAGCAACGGTCTTCCCGCGCAAGCCGATTCGGGTTATGCGGCGGTCAACGCGGGCATCGCCGACGCGGCGCGGCGGGACCATGCACCCGGCCTGCAATTTGCCGTCGAACGTGCCGGCCGCGTGGTCGATCTCGACGCCGTCGGCTATGCTGACGTCGGAGCAAACACCAAAGTAACCGCGGACAACATCTTCGCGTTGGCCGACTGCTCCAAACCGTTCACCGCAATGGCGATCATGCAACTCGTCGACGCCCGGAAGCTCGCGCTTTCCACTCCCGCGTTCCCGTACCTCGGCCTGCAGCCCGCTCACGATCCCGAGATATCCGCGATCACCATCCGGCAACTGCTCAACCATTCGTCCGGGCTCCCGCGGACGATCACCGATGAGAGCGCCTTTACGCTCTCAGTTGCGCGGAAAGCGGCGGCCGTGAACCACTTGTTGTTCCGGCCCGGAACGCACGTCGCATACTCCGACGCCGGCTACGACGTGCTCGGCGCCGTCATCGCGAAGGCGAGCGGCCAGGATTATCAGGACTACGTCATCGCGCACATCTTCACACCTGCCGGCGCCGCCGACGACGTCGGTTACCTCGGCAACATGGACCTGCCGCACATGGCACTCGGCTACGCGCATGGGCAGGTCGTCGAGAACATGCGCCGCGGATCATCGACTCCATCGGGCGGCTGGGCGATGTCGGCAACCGACGCGGTACGAATTCTGGCCGCATACGATGCGGGGAAGATCGTCTCGCCGGCTGCGCGTAGAGCGATGCTCACGCCGCAAAACGTGGCGCTGGGCAAGAACGCGATGGGCGGCTACTACGGTCTGGGCTGGGACCTGGTCGCTCTACAAAACGGCGGCTATTTCTACGCGAAGAACGGAGACATGGCGGGATTTGGCGCGTGGCTCGAGCACCGCGCAGACGGTACCGTCTTTGTGGTGCTGCGGAACAACGCGAGCGGAACGTCGACGCACCAGAGCGGCCTCGCCGCGGTAGAGGCGGCGTTCGATCGGGTGCGCCGAACCTGAGGCGAACCTATTTCTTCGCGCGTAGCTTGCGGTGCGGCTTCGGCGAGGCGGCGGCGGTGACGGCGCCTCCGCCATCGGCAGTCAGTATCTTGATCGCCAGGCTCTTTGCCAGGGCGTCAGGCCCGCCGGCGCCCAAGCCGTTGGTGAGGATCACGATCCCGACCTTCTTGGAAGGGACGATCACCATCATGGAGCTCTCGCCGCCGTATCCCGTCGCGCCGTTCTTCGTCAGCGCGGTCGGCGTGCCCGGCGCACCGGTCAGCGGAACCTCTTGCCACGCCAAGCCGACGACGACGGGCTTTTTGTTGCTGCAGTTCGGGAACGTTCCTTCCGGTTTCTGCGCCGTCGCGATCGCGCTTGTCAGGTATTGCGGTGTACTCGTCAAGACGCCGAGGTTTGCTTCCATCCATCTCAGCATGTCGTTCCCCGTCGACTTGATGTCCGTCGCGGAGTGCTTGGCCGGCGTGTACGGCTTCTTCGTGAGTTCGACTCCTGTCGATTCCAAGGGAACGCAGGCGGTCGGCAGAGCCGTGTTCGTGCAATGCAGTCCAAGCGGTTTGCTGATCTCCGCGTCGAGAATCGAGGGATACTTACCGTGCAGTGCGCCGGGCCACGAATCGGCGAGAGCGTAGCCCAGCGTGATGAATCCGGCGCTGGAGTACTGATAGCAGTCCGGCTTCGTCTTGAACGAGTTGTAGAACGTGATCATGGTGTTCGGAATCGTCGAGCTGCCGGCGAAGAGCGGGTCGGCTGCGCGCGGGTCGACTTCGTCGGGGAAGCCGGCCGTATGGGTCGCGAGTTGTGCCAGCGTAATTTTCTGAAAGTCGGTCGCGTGCGCGAGCGACGCGGGAGATCCGAATGCCTTGTAGGCCGTCGTTTTCGGCGTCGCGTAGCCCTTCCCCATCGCCACGCCGTAGAGCGTTCCGCTGAACACCTTCGTGATCGACCCGATCTGGAAAACCGTATCGCCGGTCACCTTCGTCTTGCCCCGATAGCTCGTGACGCCGAACGACGCCACGTATCCGCTCGTCCCGAATTGATGCGCATCGTATACCGCGACCACGACACCGGGAGTGCCGGTTTTCGCCTGAAACGCGGCGACGTCAGTCCCGATCGTCACCTTCATCGACGAAGACGCCGGCGGCGCCGCTCCGACAGCCCCGCCGCCCGACGACAGCAACAGCATCGTCCCGAAACCAACGAAAATACCCGCCCGTGCAATTCGGACGCGCCCCACCGACAAACTCATCACCGCTCCTTTCAAACTTCCGACGCAGAGCACGCCCCTATTCGCACTCGTCCGTTACGGGTCTTCACCCTTCCTTCTTACAAACGAAGAAGCACCGCCACCGAAATCCGCCGTACGCACCCTGGAACTCGGCGAGAACTATTTCGCCTCGCGCGAACGGAAATACGTACCGCGTGTGTCGGGATTCGGTCCGCCTTCGTGCGTGTAGGCCCGCAGCGCCCTGACGTACTGTTGATTTTGCTCGGCCTTCGTCAACTCGGACCAAGGACGGTCGGGCCTGGGCTTCGCGGGGGCGATCTTCTTCTTGGCAGCCATAGCGGCTGGATGCGACCTCCACGCGCTGCGGCCCTGGTACACACGAAGAGGTGAGCGTGGCCGTACGCTATCGCGGACCCGGAGCGTGGTCGCGGTAGAGCTCCCAATGTGTCGACAATTCGTCGACGACGGGACTCGCCACGCGGTACGCCGCTTCGAGCGCTTCGCGATATGCCGACTCTCCGCTCTTGCTCGCGTCCTGCGCGAGCAAGCTCGCGGCGTCGCCGCGATCGCCCGGCATCGCGTAATCGCTCGCCGTGCGCAGGACGAGGACGCGATGCATGTCGACGCGCCCCGCCTGCGCGAGAAACGTCAGCGATTGCATGATACCGGCGTCTTCTTCGGCCGTCATCACGAACGTACCGCGACCACCGGTCCAGTACGACACCCAGCGTTCGGCCCAGGCGTTCATCGACGCGCCGATCCAGAAGCGATCGCCGGCCAAGGCGTCGCCGCGCAGGACGAACGGCGCGCGCGACGCGTTCGCATACCGCGAGTATGGCGCGCGGATCGCGCGCAATGCCGCGTCGTCCGCGAGCGGGTCGAGACGGTGAGCCGATAGGCCCAGTCGACGAGGTTCGCGTCGAGCTCGTAGGCTGACACGCCGTGCATGGAGTCGCGAGCGGACGCCGGTGTTGCGTACGGCGCCGTCCGGTCGAACGGTATGATGCCGGTCGTCCACGACCGCGGCATGTCACGCGCGTCGATCTCGAACGCGAGATCCCCGTTGACGACCCAGTTCGCCCAAGCCGCCGATCCGACCGACGCCACGTTCGGATCGACGCCGGCGATCCCGGCGATGACCCAGTATGCTTTCGACAGGTCGAAGCGTGGATCGGAACCCAACGCCATGATGGAAGCGGCGCCGCGCTCCGCGCCTTCACCGGTGACGATACCGAGGACGCCGCGCGCCCTGTTGAACCGAAGATGCCGGTAGGCTTGCGGAAAAGGGAGCGTCTCGGGCAGCGGCAGTCGCTCGACCCAATATTGAAACTCGCCGGGGACGTCGCCCGTGTCGGCGCCGACCTCGAACGTCGTGACGACGACGACGCGAACGGGGATCGGCGCGACGTCGGCCCGCGCAGAAGACGACATCGCCAGGATGGCGACGAGGACGACGACCGCCGATGCGGCTACACTGCACGCCGCGCGACGACATACGATGAAGAGGTGCGTCACGGCGCATTCTTCGCATCGAATGCGACTGGCCGCTTTAGCCAATCGGCCCGCTCACCGTTCTACGATCGATTCCGCCTCGCCGCTTGTTTTCGAGGTAGAGCCGCGTCATCGCGCGGATCGGCCTCGCGCAGCTCGCCGTCACGCTCGGAACGCTGTAGTACGTGCTGACCGAGGGCGAGCGGCACGGCTGGCTCTCGGATCCGTCGGCCGCCTGGAGCACCGCGGTGGGACCAAGACCCCGATTGTCGACCTGCGCATCCTGGCGAATCGCAGCGTCGCCACCGGAACGATCCTCTGGCCGGTGATCGGCGCGGTCGCGTGATAATGTCATTATTCTTGCTCTAAGTGGCAAAATATGCCAGAATAATGCCATGGCCAAGCGTGTGGCTCCGCTGCTCCCGCCGTTGGAACGCCGGCTTACGCGCCTTGGTGAGCGAATCCGCACGGCCCGGCTGCGGCGCCGGCTCTCTGCAAAACTCGTTGCAGAGCGGGCAGGTATGTCCGTGATGACGCTGCGGAACGTCGAGAACGGCGGCATGGGCGTCACCATCGGCGCGTATGCCGCCGTTCTGCACGTTCTTGGGCTCGACGGCGATCTCGATGCTGTCGCGGCGGCCGATACGCTCGGTCGTGATCTCCAGGATGCGACTCTTCCCCAGAGTGCACGCACGAGGAGCGCATCTCGATGGAAGGCGTGATCGAGGTGTACGAAGACTGGAACGCTGACGAACTGCCGAAACGGCTCGGGACTCTGCGCGTACGCCCAGGGCGAACCGGCGAGCTCTTCGATTTTGCATTCGACGACGACGCGCTTACGGACAAGATCTTGCCGAAGCAATCACTCGACCCGGACTTGGGGATTTTTCCGGGGCCGCAATTTCCCAAAGATGGACGCGCGGTGTTTGGCGTCTTCAAAGACTCGAGTCCGGATCGCTGGGGAGAAATGCTCATACGGCGCCGGTTCGATCGCGATAAGCGCGCCGGCTTGGTCCCCCAAAACGCGCGCCTCGGGCAATCGGACTATCTGCTCGGCGTCCACGACGCATTTCGATCCGGAGCGCTGCGGTACAAACGTACGCCGGACGGCCCGTTCCTGGACGACCGCGACGCGAGCGCCGCGCCGCCGTTCGTTCGCCTGGGCGAACTCGAAGCCGCGAGCCGCGCACTCGAAGCCGACTCGAATGACGATGATCCCGCAACAGACGAGTGGCTTCGCCTGCTCCTCGCTCCTGGAGCGTCCCTTGGCGGAGCGCGTCCGAAGGCAACAGTCGTCGATCCCGAGGCGAATCTGTGGATCGCAAAATTTCCGAGCGCCAAGGACCACTACGACGTCGGCGCGTGGGAACTCGTCGTTGCGAAGCTCGCCGAGCGTTCCGGCTTACGCGTGCCGGTCAGCGAGGCACGCACGTTCGGGAGCAACGGGCATACGTTCTTGGTGCGGCGCTTCGATCGTCGTGCAGCGGGGGAGCGCGTCCATTTTGCTTCGGCGATGACCCTCACGGGACACTACGACGGCGCCGACGCGTCCAGGGGCGCGAGCTATCTCGAAATTGCTGAAATCATCATATCGCAGGGCGCTTCGCCGCGCGAAGACCTCATCGAGCTCTGGTCGCGTATCGTCTTCAACGTCATGGTGTCCAATACGGACGACCATCCTCGTAACCATGGATTTCTGCTAACGCCGAACGCCGGCTGGCGGCTCTCGGGAGCCTATGACATGAATCCGGTTCCGGGCTCCTCCGGTCTTTGCCTGAATATCAACGAAAGCGACAATGCGCTCGATCTCGATCTGGTGCGATCCGTCGCGCCGTATTTTCGTATCAGAGACGCCCAAGCGACGTCAATCATCGACCGCATAGCAGACGCCGTCAGCAAGTGGCGTGAACTTGCCGGCTCAGTTGGGATCAAGCGAACAGAGCAAGGCGACATGGCTGACGCATTTTACGCCGGATAGTGCTTCTCGGCGACTCGCGTGAAGACCATCGTCGGATCGTCGTCGACGGTGAGGCTCGTCCGCACGCGCGGCGCGCTAGGCGCCGCCGAAGCGATCCGGCGCATGACGTCGCTCGCCGCCGACACGTTCGGCATCGCCGGTCGCGGCCGAATCGCCGCGGGCTGCGCAGCGGCCCTGGTGCTCTTCGATCAGCACAAGGTCGCCGACCAGCTCGACTACCGCGATCCGGTCCGCGCCCCGCTGGCGATTCGCATGGTGCTTCAGGCGGGCCGCATCGTGTGCGAGGAAGGCCGCTATCTCGGCGGCCGCGCCGGAACGCGTCTCACGCCGATGGCCGTCGCCTGAGCACGAGCGCTCTCAGCGCGCCGAGCCCTGCAGGATCGCGACGATTTGCTGCGGTTCCATCATTCCGCTGACGGCACGCGACTCGGGCCAGCCGAACGCCGGGACACCCGTCACGCCGGCGGCTCTCGCGGCGCGCATCGAGGCGTCGATCGCTCCGGCATACAAGTGTGACGTCCACGCCGCGCGGAGGTCGTCTTCGCTGATGCCGAAGGGCGCTGCGTGGTTCGCGATGACCTGGAGATCGCCGATGTCCGCGCCCTCGACGAAGAATGCGCGAGAGACGCCGTGATGGAAGGCGGCCGACGATTCGTCGCCGCCGCGAGCGCGCACGAGCTCACCGGTTTCCAACGCGAGACGCGAGTTCGCGTTGCGGCGCGGCGGTTCGATCGGAACACCGACCTGCTGCGCGAGCGTGCGCAGACGGCGATCGATCGCGGGCCATTGCTCGTCGCTGAACGGCTTCGGCGCCCCCTCCGACGGCGTATCGGGATGCAGCTCGAACGGGAGCCAACGCGTCGGCACGCCAAGCTGCTGCGCTGCTTGCTCGACCCAGACCGAGCCGAGATAGCAAAACGGTCAAATGACGTCGGACCAGACGAGGAGAGGACGTGAATCGCTCATGACGGTGATCCCCCTGGACGCGGACTTCTCTACGGCAATCATGACACTTTCCGCAGGCAACGTCCAGGGAAATCAACGCAGCATCGCCGCGAGGAACCGCGTCGTCGCAGTCTGCGCGATGCGGGCGCTGACTCCATCGACTTCATCGTCGCGGCGTGCGCATTCGTCAAGCCGTCGTCACAACTACGCAACACCGGCGGCTCGCCAAACGGACGATCACCAACGTCAAGAACGAGGCCGCACGGTACGCAACCGGCGCGATCTCCGGCACGACGATGGCGATTGCGACCGCGTTACCCGGCTCTGCCGGACTGAGGGAGTCGCAAGCTCCTGTGGTAAAGCGGAGCGACCAACCTCTTCCACCCTTTCCATCCTGAGGTGTTCGATCATGCGCCTTTTCGCACCGGCGGCGGCTGCACTCGCGCTGGCGATTGCCGCGAACCTGCCGCTCACACCGGCGGCGGCCGGCGCGCCGACCATCACGGTCGAGAACGTCGAGTCGCGCAACTCCGTCAACGGCTGCGGCCTCTTTCGGTTCGACGCCGACATCGTCACGGCGAACTGGCCGGCCGGCATGCCGCACGTCGTCAAGTATCATTGGGCGCGCGCGAGCAATCATGCCTGGCGCATGCGCACGATCACGATCGGTCCGAGCGGCAAGATGCACGTCCGCGCCGAGCTCAACCCACGGGAAGCGACGACCGGCTTCGCCTGGGTGCACGTTTACTCGCCGGTGAACTTCAGATCGGCCCGGGTCGGGTTCTCGAACAGTCAGTGCTAAGGCGCTCGTTTCTTGTTATCGCGTCTGCGCCGTCGGCTGCGTGCTGCTTTCTTTGAGCAGACCTAACCGTACGAGGCTCTCCGCTGTGGCGACGAGCGCGTCTTCACGCGGTCGCGGAACCCAGCCCAGCATCTGTGTCGCCTTCGCGCTCGTCGCATTCTTCAACTTGCCGAGCTCCGGGACGATCTGTCGCGCCGTGGGATCGACCATCGCGAACGCGCGGACGAGCCAGTCGGGAAGTTCGCGCACGGGGACGCGACGTGCCGCCGGCCCCATGCGCTCCTTGAGGACGCGCGCCATCTCCACGATTCTCATGAAATCGCCGGCGCAGGCCAGGAACCGCTGACCACGGGCTTGCGGATGCGTCATCGCGCGCAGATGCAGATCGGCTACGTCGCGGACGTCGACGACTCCGAACGTGAGTCTCGGGCATCCCGGTAGCGCTCCGTCCATGAGGCGCTGCACGAGCAAGATCGACGTCGCGTAATCGCGGCCGAGCACCGGACCGAACACGCCGACGGGATTCACGACCGCGAGCTCGAGCTCCGCACCTTCCGCAGCGATGAAATCCCACGCCGCTCGTTCAGCGATGGTTTTCGACTTCACATACGCCGTCACGCCAGGTCCTTCGACGTTCGTCCAATAGGTTTCGTCGAACAGCGTGGTGTGCTCGGGAAGGCCGTAACCGATGGCGGCGAACGACGACGTCATCACCACGCGCTGGACGCCGGCACCGCGTGCCGCCCGCAGCACGCGCAGCGCGCCCTCGCGTGCGGGAACGATCAGCTCGTTCTCGTCCTTCGGTACGGTCGACGGAAAAGGCGACGCGACGTGCAGCACGTAGTCGATCTCAGCGACGGCCTCAGGTCATCCCGCGTCGCGCTCGAGGTCGGCCGCGACGACCGTGAGGCGGCCGCCAGGATCGGCGCCGCCGGCGCGCACGAGCTCGCGCACGTCTCGCTCGCGAGCGAGATTGCGTACCGTCGTGCGAACCTGGTGCCCTGCAGCGAGCAACTGCACGATCGCATGGCTTCCGATGAAGCCCGAACCTCCGGTAACCAACACCGCGCTCATCGCTCAACGTCTCCGGTCATGCTACGCTGCCCGAACCGGAGCCAATGCCTTTGGTTGCCGCGCTGGAACGGGGGCTTCTACCGGATTTCGGGTATGTCCGCAAGCGCCGGCGTGAGCGAAACAGAGATCATGCGAGCACTCCGGCTTCTCCCGATATCCCTGGCAGTCGTCGCGACGGTCCTGTTTGCAGGCTGCGGCGGTCGAGGTTCCTCGAGCGTGCTGCCGCGCGCTGCGACCGACGCCGCGGGCTCGATGACGTCGGAGCTCGCGCGCACGTCTCCGCCGGACGGGCCGACTGCTCCGCCCGATGCGCCGGGGCACGCAAACGCCGTTCCGCCTCCGCCCGCGCGGGGCACATCGCGGCCCGGACAGATCTATAGCATCTATTTGACCTCGTCGATCGGCGACACGGCGGCCTTCACCGTCTTCGAACCCGCGACCGTGAGCGGTGGAGCAACGTACCCGCTGGTGCTCCATGGGCCGGGTTGGGGCCAAAGCCGCACCACCACGCTCGGATCGCCCGCGGCGAGCTCGAGCGCAGGTCTGAACGTCGGCGACAATCTCGCCGAGCTGGTCGCGGCCGGCTACGGCGTGATCAGCTTCGACCAGCGGGGCTTCGGCGAGAACACCGGCGTCGTCGATTCGATGAACCCCGACAAAGACGCGGTTGACATCCTTGCCGTTCTCGACTGGGCCCAAGCAAAGCTGCCCTGGCTCGCGTACGGCCCGACGTTGGACGGTCGCGATCCGCACGAGCCCATCGTCGGCGCGATCGGCGGATCCTACGGCGGCATGTACCAGCTGCTCATCGCCAACGCCGATCCGCGCCGTCGCGTCCGCGCGATCACGCCGAACATCGCGCCGAACGACCTGAACTACGCGCTGGTTCCGAACGGCGCGTTCAAATCGCTCTGGAACGACATCCTCTGGGGGGACGGCCTCGGTAACGGGCGACAACGGCTCGACCCGTTCATCACGACCCAGTTCTTCGCCACGGACGACACGCTCAACAATACCGAGAGCTCGTACTCGCACGACTATTACGCGTACCACAGCGAGGCGTATTTCTGCGGTGGACCATCCGTTGCGACGAACGGCGGGCCGGGTACCGCGCCGCAGCGCCCGCCGACAGCCGTGCCGCCGAAAGTCAATGCGATGATCTGGATCGGCGTGCGCGATACACTCTTCGACTTCAACGGCGGCTACGCGAACTATCGTTGTCTGCAGCGCGCGGGAGGCGACGTGCGGCTGCTGAGCTACCAGGCCGGCCACAACAGTCTGGGCGCCGTCCCCGATCCCGGCGCGACGCTGTTCCTTCCGTCCGGCGACACCAGCGACTCACGCTGCGGCTCGACGCTCAACGAGGACGCCGCGCAGTTGATGTGGTTCGATCGGTACCTGAAGAACAAGAGCAACGCGGCCGCGGCCATCCCGACCCAGCCGTGCATCTCGCTGGCAGCCGGCGATGCGATCACGTTGCCGGAGGTCCCCACGCAGACGAGCGGCCAACGAGAGACGACGTACAACATCGGTACGTTGACCACAGTCGCCGGCGCAAACGTCGACGTGCCGTCGGCTGTCGCGCTCTACACCGCGCCCGCGAACGGTGCCGTAGAGGCGGGCATTCCGCACGCGACGCTCGACGTCGCAGCCGTCGGCGGCGTCGCGGTGGGCACGCCGATCGTGTTCGTCGGCATCGGGCAGATGCACGCCGCGCACCCCGGAGTGTGGGATCTCGTCGACAACCAAGTGACGCCCCTGCGTGGTATGGGTCGTTTCAACGTGGATCTCGCAGGTGGCGGCGCCCGCCTGCAACCGGGCGATCAGCTTGGCGTGCTCGTGTACGGCCTCCAAGATCAGTACGCGCGAAACGGGAGCGTCAACGCGGCGAAACCGGCCGTCGTCCCGGTCCTCGTGACGGGCAGCGTGTCGCTACCGATCTTCAACACCTCGCTGCCATCGATTTGAACGATCGCCGTGATTCGTTGCCGCCGTCGGTAGAGTCAACCGAGTTCGGACCTCGAACAACCGAAGCATCATGGCAATCGCACTCGGCCCGGTTCACCACTTCAGCCTCGCGGTCACCGATCCGCAATCCAGCGCCGCGTGGTGGCGTTCGTTGTTCGATCTCGAGGAGTACCGCAGCGCGCCGCGTCGGGTCTTACTCGGCAACGACGCGATCGTCATCGCGTTCGTCCAGGGCACACCCGACCCGGCGGCGTTGACGCACATGGCGTTTCGGACACGCGACATGACCACGCTCGAGGCCGCTCGGGACGTGCTCCGCGACAAGGGAGTCGCGCTCGAAGATCCGGGCGACGAGATCGGCGCCGTGGCCGAAGGCTCGAAAAGCATGGGACTCTGGTTTCGCGATCCGGACGGCTATCGTTGGGAGCTGTACGCGCAAGCGCCAACCGACGAATAGACGATTCAGCCGATAGGTTGCACGCTCGCTCGATGGGGGAGCTTCCAATTCGGCCGAATGAATTGGCACGTGTAGCCGTTGGGGATGCGCTCCAAGTAATCTTGGTGCTCGGGCTCAGCCTCCCAGAACGCGGACGCCGGGGCAACTTCCGTGACGACTTTACCCGGCCACAGACCGGAGGCGTTCACGTCGGCAATCGTGTCCTCGGCGATGCGGCGCTGCTCGTCCGTCGTGTAGAAGATGGCGGAGCGGTAGCTGAGCCCGCGGTCGTTGCCTTGACGATTGACGGTCGTCGGATCGTGAATCTGGAAAAAGAACTCGAGCAGATCGCGATAGGTGATCCGGCTCGGATCGAAGACGATCTCGAGGGCCTCGGCGTGTGTACCGTGATTCCGATAGGTCGCGTTGGCGACGTCGCCGCCGGTGTAACCCACGCGGGTGGAGAGAACGCCGGGGAGCTTGCGGACCAGGTCCTGGACGCCCCAGAAGCAACCGCCGGCCAGGACAGCCCTTTCAGATTGACTATTCACACTCGCCATAAAACACGCTACTACGCCAGGGTGTCACCCGCCTGCGTCGCCCGGCTGACCGCGCGGGAGCCGTCGACAACGCAGCGAAGGCCGCGGCGCATGCAGATCGAGATTGCCACAAACGACGGGACCTGCCGGAGCTACGTCTATCGACCCACGGGAAAGGGGCCCTGGCCCGCCGTGCTCGTGTACATGGACGGCCTCGGCATTCGTCCGGCGATGCTCGAGCTCGGCGAGCGGCTCGCCACGTTCGGCTATTTCGTCCTGCTACCGGATCTGTTCTACCGCTCCGGACCGTACGAGCCGATGGATCCGCACACGGTATTCGCCGATCCCGAAAAGCGCAAGATCCTCATGGAAAAGTACTTCGCGCTCGCGACGCAAGCGAACATCATGTCCGACACCCGCGCGTTCCTCGATTACCTCGAAGCGCAACCCGACGTGAAGGCCGGCCCGATCGCGACGACGGGTTACTGCATGGGCGGCCTGATGTCGTTGACGGCAGCCGGCACGTATCCCGATGAGATCGTCGCGACGGCGTCGTATCACGGCGGCCGGCTTGCCACGGACGATCCGCAGAGCCCGCATCTCCTCGCTCCGAAAATGAAGGCGCGCGTCTATGTCGCCGGCGCGATCGAGGATCAGTCATTCCCGGATGACATGAAGGCGCGGCTCGAGGAAGCGCTTACGACGGCCGGCGTCGATCACACGATTGAAACCTACAACGCCAAACACGGCTGGGTGTTCCACGACACGCCGGTCTACGACGCGGCGGCGGCAGAGCGCCACTGGCAATCGCTGACCACGCTCCTGCACGCGAAACTCAGCGACGCCGCGGCCTAGCTCCCACGCGCGATCGCGGCCTGCACCGCACGTCATCAACCGTGCCCCTCGGCGCCGCACCGGCGAACCCGTCCGGGGCCGCCGCGTAAGACACTTTGCCCGGCGTGCGCATGCGCTTCACGGTTTCCCAACCGCGGGCGGCAACCGTTCGAGGTGAAGCTCCTCCATATCCAGCGCCGCCTGCGCTCGGCGCATGACCGTATTGTCGATCAGTCCGCGCTCGCGCGCTTCGATCAGCGATGCGCGCTCGACATCGACCAGCTCGCGAGCGACCTCCGGCGCCTGACTGCGATGCACGTACCACTGTCGCAGCTGCTGCGCGTGGTCGGGCACGATGCGCCCTTCGGACTCGAGCTCGTGAACGCGCTGCAGCGCCGCATCTCGCATGGTCGCGAACGCATGGCGCTCTTCCCTCTCCTCGGCGAAGTCCGTACGCGGGCGCACGCGTCCCACGACCCACGGCAACGTCAAGCCTTGACCGACCAGCGTCACCAGAATCACGCTGAAGGCGACGAGGATGATCAGGTCGCGGTGCGCGAAGGGCGCGCCGCCGGCGACCGTCCGTGGGAGTGCCAAGGCAGCGGCGAGCGACACCGCGCCCCGCAGACCGACCCACGCCACAATGGTGCGCGACCTTCGATCACCGAAGGCGCGGTCGGCAAAGATCCAAGCGAACCGCAGCCCCACGACGGCGGCGTTCACCGCCGCGACGGAACCCACGAGCACGGCCGGCGGATAGCGTCCAAGCGTCGGAAGCGCATGGTGCAAATGAAATCCGATCAGCACGAACATGATTGCGTTGATCACAAACACCGCCGTGTCCCAGAAGGCGGTAGCGTGCTGCCGCGCCTCGGGGCAAAGGACGGTGTGCGAGGTACGATTGACCCAAATGGCGGCGGTCACCACGGCCAGCACGCCGGAAAGGCCCAGCTGAGCGGCGGGCAGGTAGGCAACATACGGCACGATCACCGCAATGAGCGTCTGCAGCTGCGAGTCGCGCACGTTCTTCCACAGGAGCGAAACAATGCGTCCGACCAGTAGTCCGATTCCGACGGAGCACGGGACGATCCAGAGCAAGTGTAGCGACTCGCCGCCCGGCGAGAACGTCCCCGACACCGCAGCGGCGACGGCGATGCCGTAGAGAACCAGCGACGGCGCATCGTTGAGCAGCGCTTCGCCGCCGATCAGCACGACAATGCGCCGCGGCAGTCGGAGCCGCTGCGCGACCGGCCAAAACGCGACGTCGTCCGTCGGCGCGACGATCGCTCCGAGGGCGATCGCGGCCTGCCAGGCGATGCCCGGGATGATCACGTGGGCGATGACCGCCACGGTCGCCGCCGTCACGAGAACGAGCCCGATCGCGAGCGACCCAATCGCGCGCAGGTTGGACCGCATCGTATCCGTTGGTGCGGTGACCGCTTGCCAATACAGCAGCGGCGGCAGGAACACCAATAAAATGAGGTCGGGATTTATCTCCGGATGCGGATGCGTGGGAATGAAACTGAGGACCAAGCCACCGAGCACGAGCAAGACGGGATATCCAACGTTGATCCGTCTCGCCAACGCGACGAGCGGGATACTGACGACCAGCAACACGACGATGAAGTCTATCCGTGGCATGACATCGGCAGCCTAGGTCACGGATATGGGACACTGATGGGGACCGGCATAACGGCGAATGAAACCCGCGCCTCGGGATTTTCCCAGTATCGAATCGCGGGAGCAGGCGACGCCCTTGAAGACGGATTGGACAGAGTCCATCCGTAACGGATATATTGACCAAACGCTCAATATTACGGCGCCGGATTGCCTGAGCCGGCGCGGAGGATCGCCAGATGACAATCGCGCGCCTCGATCACTTCACGCTCCGCACGCGAAGACTCGACGAAACGACGGCCTTCTTTGTCGACGTGCTGGGGCTTCACATCGGTCCACGACCCGCATTCCCGTTTCCCGGTGCCTGGTTGTATCTTGACGACCGGCCGGTCGTGCATCTCGCGGAAGCGACGGACTCGGACGATTCCGGCCTCTCCGGGTACCTCGGCGCAACCGGAGATCTCGCGGGCAAGGGGGCGCTGGACCATGTGGCGTTTCGATGCACCGGTTACGCTTCGTTCCTGCAGCGCGTCCGCGCTTTCGGCTTAGCGCCGCGCGAGCGAGTGGTTCCCGATCTTGGGGAACGACAGGTCTTCGTCGACGAGCCGAACGGCATCAGCATCGAGCTGGTCTTCCCGGCGGACGAAACCGCTGAGGTCGCCCTGACCGCCGCGCAGCTGTCCTGAGATGATTACCCCTGGGCGTGCCGTCGTCGTCGGCGGTTCACTCGGTGGGCTGATCGCAGCAAATCTCTTGTTGCGCGCCGGCTGGGACGTCGAGATTCACGAACGGGCCGCCGACCCGCTCGCGGGACGCGGCGCGGGGATCGTCACCCATCCCGAGCTTCTCGAGGTCCTCGCGTGCGCCGGCGTCGACGTGTCGGCCGGACTGGGCGTTCACGTCCCGGCGCGGCTCGCTCTGGGTCTGGACGGCGCGGTCATCGGAGAGATTCCGCTGCCGCAGCTCCTGACAAGTTGGAGCTCCGTGTTCGCGAAATTGCGCGCCGCCTTTCCGAACGATCGGTATCACGCCGGAAGCATCGTGCGCGAATATGAGAACCGCCCGGACGGCGTGCGCGTGTCGTTCACCGATGGGACGACGCAGATTGCGGACCTCCTCGTCGGAGCCGACGGCATCCGCAGCACGATCCGCCGCAGCATCCGTCCGGACGTCGAGCCTCAGTACGCCGGCTACATCGCCTGGCGCGGGACCGCCGACGAGGCAGAACTCTCGGCGCGCACTCGCGACACCCTCTTCGATCGGTTTGCGTTTTGCTTGCCGCCCTCGGAGCAGATGCTCGGCTATCCCATCGCCGGCGACGGCGATCTCGTCGAAGCCGGTCGGCGCCGGTTCAACTTTGTGTGGTACCGACCCGTCGACGATGCCGCGTTGCGAGCGATGATGACCGCCCGGGACGGACGGCACTATCCCGACGGAATACCACCGCATCTGGTCGAGCCGCAATGGCCGGGACAGGCGCGCGAGGATGCGCTGCGGCTGCTCGCACCGCAGTTTGTCGAGGTGGTTCAGTGCGCGAAGCACCTGTTCTTCCAACCGATCTACGATCTGGCGAGCCCCACGCTCGTCGATGGCCGCGTCGTGCTTCTCGGAGACGCCGCATTCGTCGCCCGGCCGCATTGTGGTATGGGGGTGACGAAAGCCGGCGGAGACGCTGCGGCGTTGGTGCGCGTGCTCGCGGAGGAGTCGACGCTCCCTCGGGCGCTGGCAGTGTATGAGGTCGAACGCCTCGCATTCGGAACCCTCGTCCTCGAGCACGCGCGCCATTTGGGCGCCTACATGCAGGCCCAGGTCCGCACCGACGAAGAGCGCGCAATGGCGGAACGCTATCGCGATGTCGACCGAATCCTCCGCGAGACGGCCGTCGCCAGCGACGTGCTGGTCGCCGCGATTCAAAACCCCTGAGCGCGAACGCATCGTCGCGCTTCCCTATTAGCTCGCAGAATCGGCAGCTATCATCGGGGACGTCATGCCGATGCTCCGTCGAATCCCGCTCTCTGCAAGCGTGGCGTTGCCCATTGTCTTGGCCGGCGCCATCGCCGCGCCGGCGATCGCGCTGGTTCCCGCGCCGCTCTTCATCGGGCCCGACCGCTTGGGGAGCGCTGTGACGTACCGCCTCACGACGTCGGCCGGCCCCGCGGGGAGCGCGCCGAACGTGCAGACGGTGTCGCTGCGCTGGAAGTTGGGCCAGAAGCTCGTGATGACACTGACGAGCGCCGACGACACGCAGGCGACGCCCTTGGTCGCGACGCGCGCCGCCGACGGCACGCTCACGCTCGACAATGTGAGCGACGATCCCGAAGGACAACGCATCGCCATTGCCATTGCAGTGCTGAATCGCCTCGACGGCTTCGTCGCGGCGGCACCGGCGGGCGCGAAAACGTGGAAGACCACGCTTGTCGTGCAGCCGCCCGCGGCCCCAGCGCCGGATGCGCCGGTCGCGAAGAGCTCGCAAGCACCGCAGCCGCTGAACATTCCGGTCGCGGGAACGCGCAGCGACGACGTGACGGGGACGACCCTCGCCGCGTCGGGTTCCATCGATCGCACGGTGACGCGCCCGGTGGGCAATGGCTCTCCGCGCGGAGGCGGCGGTGGCGGCACGGGCCGGCGTGGCGGGGCAGGCGGCGGTATGGGCGGCGGCCGGATGGGCGGCTCCCTCGGCTCGAGCTCCGGCCCCAAGAGCATCAAGGTGACGACGAAGATCACCGTCGCCGCGCACTTCGGCCACGATGGCCAGCTGTCGTCGGCGACCATCGTCGAGGCGAATCAAGCCGCTGACGACCAGAGCCAAACGACGACGCGTTCCTGGAACATCGAGCGCACGTCGTAGCAATGTCCATGCGAAATCGATCCTTCACGCTCGCATCTGTGGTTATGCTCGTGCTCGTAATAGTCGGTGCTGCCGTAGCTCAGGACAATGGAGTGCAGCAGCCCTCAGCGCGTCAGCAGCTTCAAGGAATCCATACGCCGCAATCGATCGACGAGGAACTTGCTCGGCTCACGAAAGACCTGGAGTTGACACAGGAGCAGCAGCGTCAGGTCCGGCTGCTGCTTGTGGAGCACCATGACAAGATTCAGGTGGTGCTCGATAACAACCCTAAAGCATCGCGTCAGGAGCTTGGTCCGCAGATTCACGCTATCAGCGACGAAACGCATCGCAAGATTCATTCTCTGCTCACCGGTCACCAGCAAGAATTGGAAAAGGCGATGCAGCAACGCGAGCACAACGGCGGAGAAAACAGGCGGCCTGGCGCCTAGGGTTTCGGTCTAGTTGCCGGGGTCGCCGACTCCGGCGCCCGCGCGGACGCTTTGGATGCTCCACATGTGTTTGCCATCGTTCCACGTCAGCGTGTAGACGTGGCCGGTCGGCAGCGACGTCGTCGGCAGCGTCGCCAACTCCCGGCCGGCCTCGCGAACCGAGCCCACGTACGGATTGCACGCTGACGGACTGCCGGTGAAGAGCCAGCTCTGTTCGTGCGGACCGATCGACATCAGCTTCGGACTGACGTCGGAGCAGAAGTAGTTCAAGTCCAAGTCGCGTGACGAAGCGTTCTTGACCACGATCATTTGCTGCGCATCGTGAGCGGCATACCCGACGCTCGACGTCTTGACGAGCAAGTACGTGTGCTCATTCGTCATTTTGATGACCTGCGTGCTCGCCGTGCCGTTGCCTTGGTTCGTCCCGATCGACAGTTCGTACGTGGTGCAGTCTTCGGCGTTCCAGTCGCCGGCACCGAACTGCTTGTACTGACCCGCGCCGAGCGAAAAATTGTGCCAAGCGCTGGCGCCGGCGCAGCGGAGCGAGAATTGCAGCGTCTTCGACTCGAGGTTACCGAGGGTAACCCAGGTATCGGCCTTCGCTGCGACGGGAAACATTACAGTAAGAGCGCCAGCGAGCAGAGCGATCGAGCGCACGTTCATGGCACGACCTTAGCGGGAGCCCCATCGCCGGCCTGCTGCTTCACAATTGCCCGGTTTCCTACAACCGCACCCAGGACGCCGCTGACGCCCATGCTCAGCGGTTCGTGAGTGGTCCGCCTGAAACGGCATCGGAATTGTCGCGCTGTCCGGATGCGACGCGGTTGTAGACGGTCGCAAGGACCCAGCCGGCAAGCGCGCCGCCGACGAATGCCCACACAAGCATGAAGAGGCCGCTCCCAAATCCCATGTGGTAGCCGGCCGGTCCCTGACCGTATCCGCCCATCATCCATCCGCCCATCATGGATCCGGCGCCCATCATGCCAAGGCTGCCGAAGATCATTAGCGCGATCGCGGCGACGCCTCCCGCGACCGCGAACGCGGCGGGCTGCAGTGTGGCGGAAACATTGCGCATTGGGTTTTCTCGCTTTCTGAGGTCTATTGTCTCCCCGGCGTTCCCCCATTCTTAGGAACGGAAGCGGAAGGACCGGGCAAAAGCTTTCCCAGGTTCTTCGCGACTCTGTCTTACAGCCCGTCGTAGACTGTCCGCAAGGCAGATCGCGTCTCCGAAAGGTCGCTCCCGTGCCTGGATTAGAGGACCCCATGGCGGACATTAGCGTCTCCCAAACGGCGCCGGCCAGCATGGCTTTGCGTAAGAGCACAACACTCTTTCTGATGAGGTGCAAACTGTCGGTCGGCCGCTTGAAGAAGCGCATCGATCGGAGCATCTGCCGGACAAGATCGCACTCACGCGTGGCGGTCTTAGCGCCCGCTCAGCTGTCGGCACCCGTCGCGTCGCTCGCGTTCGAGCCAGAACTTGCGGCAAAGCAGACCGGTTGGACTTGCCCCATGCATCCCGAGATCGTTCGGTCGAAACCCGGTGCATGCCCGATCTGCGGGATGCCTCTCGAGGCGCGCGGCATCGGCACGGACGATGAGAATTCGGAACTCGTCGACATGACGCGGCGCTTTTGGGTGAGTCTCGCGTTGGCGGTGCCGGTGCTCATCCTGTCGATGAGCGACTACGTGCCGGCGTTACGCGGTCGCATCCCTACGACGCTCACGCTTTGGCTCGAACTCACCTTGAGCACACCGGTCGTCTTATGGGGCGGCTGGCCGTTTTTCGCGCGGGCCTGGAACTCGATGATCCTGCGCAGCCTCAACATGTTCACGCTCATCGGTCTGGGCGTCGGCGTCGCGTACGCTTACAGTCTGGTCGCGGTACTCGCGCCCGGCATCTTTCCTCCATCGTTCCGGATGGACGCAGGCGTACCGGCAGTCTACTTCGAGGCGGCGGCGGTCATCACGACGCTCGTGCTCCTCGGGCAAGTCCTCGAACGGCGAGCACGCAGCCAAACCAACGCGGCGATTCGCTCCCTCCTCGAGCTTGCCCCAAAGACCGCGCGCCTCGTGCGTCAGGACGGCTCGGAAGAGGACGTTCCACTCGAAGACGTTCGCGTGGGTGATCGTCTCCGCGTTCGGCCCGGCGAGAAGGTTCCGGTGGACGGCGTCGTCGTCGAGGGCGTTTCGTCGCTCGACGAGTCGATGATCACCGGGGAGCCGATCCCGGTCGAGAAGACCGCCGGCGATCGCGTCATCGGTGCGACGGTCAATGAGAACGGAACCGTCGTGATGGAGGCGCAGCGCGTAGGGAGCGACACGCTCCTCGCGCAGATCGTGCACATGGTGGGCGAAGCGAGCCGGAGTCGAGCCCCGATCCAGAAGCTCGCCGACCAGGTCTCCGCCTACTTCGTCCCGGCGGTGATAACGATCGCCGTCATCACGTTCGTCGCGTGGCTCATCGCGGGGCCGCGGCCGGCACTCGCCTATGCGATCGTCAACGCCGTCTCGGTCCTCATCATCGCCTGCCCGTGCGCGCTCGGTCTCGCGACGCCGATGTCGATCATGGTCGCGATGGGCAAAGGCGCGACGTTCGGCGTGCTGTTCAAGAATGCCGAAGCGATCGAGACGCTGCGGCGCGTCGATACGCTGGTGGTCGACAAGACCGGCACCCTCACGGAAGGCCGTCCTCGCTTGCAAGATATCGTTGCCGTCGATGGCCAAAGCGACGCGACGATCCTGCAGCTTGCGGCGTCGCTCGAACGCGGCAGCGAACACCCCCTCGCAGAGGCGATCCTGAAAGGCGGCCAGGAGCACGGTACGGTACTTGCGCCGGTCAGCGGCTTCGAAGCGATCCCGGGCCAAGGCGTGCGTGGACGGATCGGTGAGCAAGACGTGGCACTTGGGAACGCCGCACTGATGGGTGCGCTCAACATCGACCTCACGCGACTCGTGCCTCGCGCCGAGAGTCTCCGCGCCGAAGGGAAGACGGTCATGTTCGTTGCCGCGGACGGGGCCATCTTCGGCCTCGTCGCAGTGGCGGACCCTATCAAAGAGACGACCCCGGCGGCGATCCGAGCGATCCATGCTGCGGGGATGCGCATCGTGATGTTGACGGGAGATCACCAAACGACGGCCAACGCGGTGGCCCGAAAGCTCGCCATCGACGAGGTCGTGGCCGACGTACTGCCGGACCAGAAGGCCCAAACCGTGAAACGACTTCAGTCCGAGGGCCGATTCGTCGCGATGGCCGGGGATGGGATCAATGACGCGCCGGCGCTCGCTCAAGCGCAGGTCGGTATCGCGATGGGCACCGGGACGGACGTCGCGATGGAAAGCGCCGGCGTCACGCTCGTCAAGGGCGACCTCCGCGGGATCGTTCGTGCGCGGCACTTGAGCCAGGCGACGATGCACAACATCCGGGAGAACCTCTTCTTCGCCTTCGCGTACAACGCGCTGGGGATTCCGATCGCCGCCGGCGTGCTCTACCCGGCGTTCGGCATCCTGCTCTCGCCGATGATCGCGGCGGCAGCGATGTCGTTCAGCTCGGTCTCGGTGATTACCAACGCGCTGCGCTTGAGAAGCGCGAAAGTCTAACCGCACGTCCAGTGCCTGGTTGCTGCGCCCGTCTGATATTGAATCCCGATTGCGGCGGGTATACCTAACCCTCTCCGGCGAGTCTCTGGATCGGGCCGTTATATCGGGAGTACCGCTCACCTTCGCTGCAACTGAGGAACATGTGATGGCAAAAGAAACAATCGCGGTG
Source organism: Vulcanimicrobiota bacterium (assembly GCA_003161435.1). Classification (GTDB taxonomy): domain Bacteria; phylum Vulcanimicrobiota; class Vulcanimicrobiia; order Vulcanimicrobiales; family Vulcanimicrobiaceae; genus Vulcanimicrobium; species Vulcanimicrobium pasteuri. Next base: position 24,317 of record PMOS01000020.1, on the reverse strand, counting down.
CTCGGCACCGGAACGATGGGATCCGCGTTTGCGCGACGACTGCTCGGAGCCGGGATGCACGTGCGGGCCTGGGATGTCTCCTATCCCGCTGCGGCGCGGCTTGCCGATGCCGGCGCCGAGGCCGCCCGCACGCCCGAAGACGCCGTCCGCGACGCCGGCGTCGTGCTGACGATGGTCCCGACGATCGCGTCGCTCGAAGAGACGATGCCGCGCGCGCTCCCGGCGATGCGCGCCGACAGCATCTGGTTGCAGATGAGCACGATCGGGGTCGAAGGAACCGAGCGCGCGATGGCGCTCGCGCAGCAGCTCCGCCCCGACGTCGCGTTCGTCGATGCTCCCGTCTCGGGATCGAAGGGACCTGCGGAACAGGGAAAGCTGCTGATCCTTGCGTCGGGCCCCGCCGCGGTGCTCGACGCGTTGGCGCCGGTTTTCGCCGCGCTCGGTCAGAAGACAATGCGCTGGGAGCGCGCCGGAAGCGGCTCGCGCATGAAGATGGTCCTCAACACGTGGCTCGCAATCCTCGGCGAAGGGATCGCCGAGACGGCGGCGCTGGCGCAATCGCTCGGCGTCTCGCTCGACGATTTGTCCGACTGCCTCGGGAGCACCGCACTCAGTGCGCCATGGGCGCTCGCGAAGCTCGGCAAGATCGAGCACGAGACGTTCGATCCCGAGTTCTCGCTCGCGCTGGCGACGAAGGATCTGCACCTCGCGCTCGACGCCGCGGCGGGCGCGAAGCGGAGCCTGCCGATCGTGAAGACGATCGGCGGACAATGGGACGATGCTCTGCGCGCCGGTCTCGGCGACCGCGACGTCGCCGGCGCGTACCTCCAGCTGCAATAGACATGCGGGCTTGGGGCGCCCTCCGCACCGCATGCTGCTCGGCGATCGTGGTGCTCGCACTCTGCTCCACGACCGTCCCGGCGCGCAGCCAGAGCGCGCTCGGCGCTCGAGGCATGCCCGGAGTCGTCATCCTCGATCCCGACGCCGCCGCGGCGTCGGCGCCGAGTCGCACGATGGCCCGCGACCTCCAACGAGCCGGCTACGCGACGCTCACCGTGACGCACGACCCTCTCGCCGCCGCCGCCGCCCTCGAGCGCCGGCCGTCGGTGCGAAGCGACGACGTCGCGGTCGTTGGGTACGGGAGCGGTGCGTCGAGCGTCCTCGCGACGATCGTCGAGCGCTACGACCTCGCCGTCGCGCGACCGCCCGCCTTCCGTTCCGCCGTGGCGTTCGGTCCAACGTGCGCGCGCCGCTACGGAGATTGGGTCGGCCGCTCGCTCGCGGGGCAGGGCAGTACCGGTTCGACCGGCGCACCGCACGGGGGCAACGCGGCGCTACGTGGACTGTATCGCACACCGACGCCGTTGCTGATCGTCGGCGGCCAAACGCAATGCCGCGATCTGGCGCGCGATTCGTACGAGCACGAATACTTCGTCAGCTACACGACCGACGACGCCTTCGCCGGCGTTCAGTCGTTCATCGCGCAGAACGCGCAGTATGCCAACGTTTCCTTTCCCTCCTCGCAGCCGGGCACGACGTTGACCGGCGAGCTCACGCTGCCCGCCGGCGGAGCGAGCGCGCCGGCGATCGTCATCTCGCCGGGCACCGCCGGCATCGAAGGCTTTCCGTTTTGGGAACGCCCCTGGGCACGGCGCCTGCGCGATCTGGGCTACGCATCGCTGATCGTCGACAGCTACCTGTCGCGCCGTTCGTCGTGGAAGAACCACTGGCGGATCGACGCGCGCACGGTGCGCGCGCGCGACCTGCTCGACGCACGTGCCTATCTCGCCGCGCAGCCGTTCGTCCTGTCGCCCTCCATCGGCCTGCTCGGGCGCTCGAGTGGCGGAACGGCGATCTTCGCGGCGATCGTTCAGGACGCGCACGCCCCGTCGACGCCGCCACCCTTCGGGCTCGACGCTCGTCCCCCGTTCGCGTTGGCGGTCGTCGACTACGGCTACTGTCAACTCGCCTATGGGGATTGGCCCGGCGGCACGCCCGCGCCCAGCGCCGCCATCGGGTATCGCACCACGGTTCCGGTGCTCCTCCAAGTCGGCGCAGACGACACCACCGTATCGGCCCCTGCCTGCGAAGCACTCGCTCAGAGTGCGCGCCTGGTCGGCAGCTCCGTCGAGCTCGTGGTCTATCCGAACGTGGGGCATCGCTTCGACGCCGGCGTCGTCGAGACTCCGCCCGCCACAGTCCGCGCGTCGATCCAGCGCATCACATCGTTCCTCACGACGCGGCTGCGCAGCGCGCCCTAGAGGTACATCTCGTGCAAGCTGTCGTGTTGAACGAACCCCGCAAGATTAGCGTCGAGGCGGTCCCGGAACCGGAGCTGCAAGCGCAGACCGACGTGCTGCTGCGAGTGACGTCGAGCGCGATCTGCGGCACCGATCTGCACATCTACGAGGGGCGACTCGGTGACGGATCGCGCATCGTCATCGGGCACGAGCCGCTGGGCGTCGTCGAGCGTGTCGGCGACGCCGTGGTGAACGTCCGCGTCGGTGACCGTGTCACCGTGCCGACCCACATCTGCTGCGGTTTCTGTCCGAATTGTTGGCACGGCTACTCCGGCTCGTGCTTGACGACCAATCCCGGCAAATGGGGCGCGGCATACGGCTATCCGGGGATGGGCGGCTACGCCGGCGCGCAGGCCGAACGGCTGCGGGTTCCGTTCGGCGACGCGAATTGCGTGCGGCTGCCGGGCGAGCCCGGGGATCGCTGGGAGCACGACTTCGTTTTGCTCGCCGATGCGCTCCCGACGGCGTATCATGCGACGGAGCTGGCACGTGTCCGGCCCGGGGATATCGTCGCGATCTACGGCGCGGGGGCGGTCGGCCTGCTCACCGCGATGTGCGCCTTCATGCGCGGTGCTAGCAAGGTCTTCGTCGTCGACGCCGTTCCGGCGCGCCTCGACAAGGCCGGCGAGCTGGGCGCGCAGCCGATCGACATGCGCGAGGGCGATCCCGTCGAACGCATCTTGGAAGAGCTCGCGCGCGAACGACGGGGAGTCGCCTGGCGCGGCGAGGAGGCGAACCTCGGCGTCACGGTCGCGATCGACGCGATCGGCTTTCAAGCGCGCGATCGGCGCGACTACGCCGTCGAGAATCCCGATGCGGTCATCGCAGACCTCGCGCGTCTGATCGCGCCGAACGGCCGCCTCGCGATCATCGGCGTCTTTCTCGACCAAGATCCGCACGCAACGACCGAATCGGCGCGACGGGGCGAGTACCTCATCCCGTGGGGAACGCTCTTCAAGAAAGGTGTCAACGTCGGCATGGGGCGCGACCACGACAAGCGCTACGACGACATCCTGCGCGACGCGATCGTGCGCGGAACGCTGAAACCCGGCCGAATCGTCTCCCATCGTCTGCCCCTGATCGACGCTGCCGACGCCTTCGCCAAGTTCGACGCGCGCAGCGACGGCTACATCAAAGTGGTTCTCGATCCTATTGCGTCGCGCTGAGCCCTGCCCTCATGGTAGCCGGCTCTCAGGTGGGAAGAAGTTGCCGCGCGGGCGCGCGTGGACGTCACCTTGTACACCTGTCCAGTAGGGGCGCAGGGAGCGACGCGTACGTCCGCGGCCTACTGGCTGCGTGAAATCGACCGCCTCGAAACCCCCGCTCACGCGTCTCATGGCTTTTTCACGTACGCCTCACCGTCCGTTCATCCAAACGTCAGGAAATTGTCAGGGCCGCCTGCGATCCTTGATGCATGCTCTGGGAAAGCACCATCATGGTCCGCGACCTCGTGGGATTTACCGGCCCCTGGCGGTCGCTCTTTAGCCATTCGGCGACGCTCGAGATGGCCGTCGTCGGGACGCACGTCCTTTCCATGCTGGTTGCGGGCGGGCTCGCCATCGCGCACGATCGAGGGACCTTGCGTGCCAATCGCTGGACCGCAGCCATCCGCGAGCATCATTTTTCGGAACTGCATGCGGTGCACCGCACTATAGTCGTGGCACTTGCGATTTGTATGCTCAGCGGACTCGCGCTGTTTGCGGCCGATGTCAAGACGTACATCGTGTCGGTGCCGTTCTGGATCAAGATGTCGCTCATCGCCATGTTGCTTGCGAACGCTCTGGTCATGACCTCCGCGGAAGGAACGTTGCGCGTCGCTTCGACGGGCGAAGCGGCGATCGCCTGGAGGCGAATCGGGACGAGTTCGATCGTGAGCGCGGTCTTGTGGGGATCCATCGTGCTGGTGAGCATCGTGCTCACACTCTCAAAGTGATGCGACCATGCGAGGGAGGGTGCCCGCTCGACCGCGCGCGCTTTCTGCGCTCCACCGCCTTGACCGCGTTGGCGGGACTCGCGGGTACTGCGCTTCTCGCGGAACCGGCCCTCGCGCAATCGGTTGGTTCCATCGCGCCGATGAGCTCGAGCGGGAAAGTGCTTATGTACGCGGTTCCGGCCAAGGATGGTGCGCTGATCGATGCGAGAAACGGCGTGATCCTCGCGCGAGTGAAGAATGCGGTCTATGCCTTTTCCGTCATCTGCCCGCATCGCGCGACGACGACGCTCGAATGGCTGCCCGATTCCAGGGAATTCCATTGTCCGCGGCACGACGCGCTCTTTCAACCCGATGGGGAACTCATCCAGGGCCGTCCGGATCGCGCGATGGACCGCTACGCCGTGCGCCGCGCCGGAAAAGACATCGCGGTCGATACCGCCACCATCTTTCAGCAGGACACGGCGCAGGACGCCTGGGGTCACGCGGTCGTGACGGTCGGCTAGTGCCGGCAAGGGTCTTCGGCTGAGACGTGGTTCTCTACACGTCCTCGCTGCGCAAGAATCGTCTCCTATCGTCTGCCCCTGATCGATGCTGCGGACGCCTTCGCCAAGTTCGACGCGCGCGGCAACGGCTACATCAAAGTGGTTCTCGATCCCAACGCGTCGCGCTGAACCCCGCGTCAGCTCGGTATGACACGATCACCTCGATTTCCCCGACGATGTGATCGTTGAATTCGTCGAGCTCGTCAGCTGGAATCCATCGCTCCCGATGCGTAGCGTTGCCCACCTGCTGCACCGGGTAACGCTGGAGGAAGTCGGCCTGCACGCTGAATCGAAGCACGTGGCCTTCCCCGTCGCTCTTGACGTTCCAGTCGCGAGCGATCTGCCGCGCATACGCTTCGTTCTCGACGGGATAGAAGATGGGCTGCCCCGGCAAACGCGGCGGGAACCGCTTCCATCCAGACGCACGAATCAACTCGAGTTCGGCGGGTCCGACCGGACGGTTGAGTGTAATGCTTTCCACGCTAAGGGACGCGCGAGGTCGCGCTGGTCAAGCGGCCCGACTCTTCTTTGGCGGTCGGCCGCCTAACTTTCCGTTCGCCGCGGACGAAGACGCCTTATGTGCGCTCTTGCGCGAGCCCAAGAGTTGCGCAGCCGCGCTCCGAACGATGCCTTCGCCGGCGGCAGCGATCATCAGCGTTTCGAGACGGACGCCGATATCCGGCGCATCGAACCAAAGCGCGTTACCAGGTGCTTCAATTTCGGGTTTGCGCAACGCGACAGGCGCAATCTTCTCAAAGCCAGGAAGTCGCCGCCGCGGGATAAGGAATGTCGAGCCGGTATTGAGACGGACGACAATCGCATCTTGAGACTTTGCATAGCGTGCGTCAACAATGACTGTCGCTGTCTTAGCAGCGGACCGGGCGCGCTTCCCCGCCTCTCGAAGTTCGGCTGCTGTCGTAGCAATGCGGGGATCCTTCGTTTTTGCATTTCGCTGTTCCTGACGTTTCCGACGCGCACGGTACCCATCGGCGGCATTCTAAACCAAACCGTTAGGTTCTCCAATAGTGGCCGAGATACCTGTGGGAGCCTCATTGCGGCGCACGTCACGTTATCGCGGGCGATGGTCATTGAGCCGATAGTCGCCGAGGAGATCCGCGAGAATCCATGCGGCTCCGGCGATCGCGAAGGTTTCGGCGAATTCGCTCCAATTCGTATGACTGTGCGGACCCGAAAGAATCAACGGCACCCACACGAGTAGCCCAAAGAGCACGATCATCATCGTCAGTAGGCGAGTCGCGAGAAGTGCCATTCGATTCGTAAGAAGCGCCACGGCGGCGAGTGCAAATGCAACGGTCGTCGCTACGGCCCAGAACGTCTCGCTTGGCGGAAGCCACTTCGGAACAAGACTCGCGGTATTGTCAAGATAAAATGCCTGTTCGAGGGTGAAGGAAGCGACACAGATACCAAAAAGAATTCGCGCGATCCGATGAAGCGTTTCCGGTGCCCATGCGGATGACAAGCGCGCATAGACGATCGCCGCTCCGGTCACGAGAGAGAACGGCTCGAAAAAGTTGCCCCAGCGGTCGTAAATCTGCGGTGTGGCGACGATTCGTGGCACGTACAGTAAGGCGAAGACGAGATACACCGCGCCTAGGACGACAGCGCCGGTTTTCGCGGTCCGGCGAAACTGAATCGCAGCGCCGCCGAAGATCTGGGCGGCAGCCGCGGCGTAGACAAAGACCGGGCCGTCGGTAGCGTTCAACACGTGACGCAGTTGATCCCAATCGTTGTAGTCGTGCCAGACCAGCGTGATGAGGCCGAAGGCCAAAGCCGCCACTCCAAACAGATGACGACCGAGGTTCGAACCCGGCGTTGATACGGTCATTTGAGCGTCTGCCGTGTCAGCCATGACGCGAGCAGCATGAAGTACGCCGGAACCTGCGGGGCATCGGCTTGGAGATTCACTGGAGCGAGTAGGTCAGCGGCTATTGCCCAGCACGATCATTGGCGCCATCACGATCGGCGTGGCAGGCAGCGGTCGCGGCAAGCGCGCCGACACCATCCGCGTCGTGGATTTTTCGTTCAGCCCGTTGGGCAGGCTCGTCGACGGCCAACAGCCGACGAAGAACGCGGCCGACGCCACCGGCACGGTAAGCTCGATCGTTTGAAGCGGCGCGGTCGGTGCGGTGGACACATGCGTCAGCGGCCGCTCTCCGATGTGGGGCGGTGCTCCGGCGCCGAAGCTGCCGCAGCTGATCGTCACGTCGTTGAGCGGAATGTTCGTCACGCGAACGTGTACGTGAATCTTGACGCGACCCGGTGCGGCGGAGGCCGCAACGGTGGTTACGACGGCGCAAGCGGCCACGACGGCCAGGAGACGGAATCGGTTCATACGACCCTCCTCATTCGCCCAGTATGCTCGCCCTGACGGCCGCTCGCCTGCAATGGTGGCTCGAGAAGCCGTAACGCAGGGGAGGCCGACGGTCGATGGCTCCTCGATTGCGCGTACGACGAGGCGCTCGCCCTTCCGTTCGGCGAATCAGTCGGTGAGCCGAGTCGGTGGACCACGCTCCGAACGCTGTGGGTGCTCCGTTGGTACGAGCGAAGGCGCAAGGAGTGCGCCGCATGACGGGCATAGACCCTTTACGTGACGCCCTCACGGAGGCCCACATGAGCCGTATCCACGACCTCGGCGGCGCACATGGGTTCGGTCCGCTAAAGATTGAATCCGACGAGCCGCCATTTCACCACGAATGGGAGGCACGCGTTTTCGCGATCAACCGCCTCCTGCTGCGGGCGCGGTGCTACACGCTCGACGAATTTCGCGATGCCGTCGAACGGATGCCGCCGGTGGAGTATCTGGCAGCGTCGTACTACGAGAAGTGGCTGCACGGCATCGAGACGCTGGTGCGCGAGAAGGGGCTCACCGATGTTCGCGATCGGTGACCGCGTGCGCACGAAGGTGATGAACCCGTCCGGACACACGCGGCTGCCGGCGTACCTTCGCGGCCGACCCGGCGTCGTGGTGTGGGACTTGGGGCCGCTGCCGTTCGCGGATGCGCGCGCGGCGGGCGACGTCGCCGCATCGCAGCGCGCCTTCACAGTGCGCTTCGCGAATCCGGACGTCTGGGGCACGGACGCCGACCCGCACGGCAGCGTGTGCGCCGACTTGTACGCATCATATTTGGAGCCGGAATGACGCACGACCACGACCACGGTGAGGGACACGGTCACGTCCACGAGACATCGGCGGGCGCTTCGAACCGCGTGAAGGCTCTCGTCGCCGACCTGGAACGCGCCGGCATGATGACGGAAGCGGAACTCGACGCGGTGATCGAGACATTTCTCGTTCACGCGCAGCCCGCGAACGGCGCGCGTGCGATCGCTCGCGCCTGGCTCGACGACGGCTTTCGCGCGCGGCTGCTCGCCGACGGCAATGCGGCGCTCGCGGAGATCGGCATCGACCTCACGCACTGGTCGCCGGTGACGCTGCGCGTCGTCGCGAACGAGCCGGCGCGCCACAACGTCATCGTCTGCACGCTCTGCTCGTGCTACCCGCTCGCCCTGCTCGGGCCCTCGCCGACATGGTACAAGAGCGCCGCGTACCGCTCGCGCGTGGTGCGCGACCCGAGGAGCGTGCTCGCGGAGTTCGGCACGACGGTCGACGCCGACGTCGAGATCGTCGTGTGGGACAGCACCGCCGAAGTGCGCTACCTCGTGTTGCCGCAGCGACCGTCGGGTACGGAGGGCGCGCCGGAAGCCGAGCTTGCCGCGCTGGTCACGCGCAACGGGATGATCGGCACCGCGCTGGTCTAGCTAGCCGCAGCTCGCGCAACGACCGGTGAACGTTACCGTCTCGCCTTCGATCGCGACTCCGTGGCGTTCGGCGAGCCGGCGGACGGTTTGCGCCGGAACGGCGTATTCGAGATCGGTGATCGCGCCGCAACCCGTACAGAGGAAGTGGGCGTGCGGGCTCGCGGCGGGCTCGTACACCGCCGAGGCCTCGCCGGGGACGTCGATCTTCATCACCGCGCCGAACTCGTGCAGCCGGATCAATCCGCGGTGCACCGTGGCGAAGCCGATCCGGGGCTGCAGTGCGCGGGCGCGGAGCCAGATTTCTTGGGCGGTCAGGTGGCCGCCGGGTCCGGCTTCCTCGACGACGTCGAGGACCGTCCGGTAGTTCGGCGGGAGCCCTTGAACGGCGCTTGACACGGGCTTGGGGATGGAGTAGCCTCCCGGTTACGGACGTGAGATCGATTCTCACACTCAGTTATACGCGAGAACCGCCCTCAAAGCAAGTATTCGGCCATCGCGGGTCCCTTTTTCCAGGTCAGTTTTTGCGAATCGGAGAGGAACATGCTCGAATCGGAACTCGAAAAAAACGGCGGTTGCCCGGTACCGCACGGCACTCCGCGCGGCACGCATATGGACGCCGGAATGATGACGAATCAAGACTGGTGGCCGAATATGTTGAACCTCAAGGTTCTCCACCAGAATTCTCCGGTGTCCGACCCGTTGGGTCCGACGTTTCGCTATGCTGAGGAGTTCAAGAAACTCGACCTGAACGCGCTGAAGAACGACATCTTCGCGCTCATGACGCGCTCGCAGGAGTGGTGGCCTGCCGACTACGGGCATTACGGGCCACTCTTCATTCGCATGGCATGGCACAGCGCCGGCACGTATCGCATCGCTGACGGCCGCGGCGGTGCAGCTTCCGGCACGCAACGCTTCGCCCCGCTCAACAGTTGGCCGGACAATGCGAACCTCGACAAGGCACGCCGACTGCTCTGGCCGATCAAGCAGAAGTACGGCAACAAGCTCTCGTGGGCCGACTTGATGGTTTTCACCGGTAATTGCGCCCTCGAGTCGATGGGGTTCACGACGTTCGGTTTCGGCGGCGGACGCGTCGACATTTGGGAGCCGGAAGAGGACGTCAACTGGGGCTACGAGCGGGAGTGGCTCGGTGACGAGCGCTACTCTGGCGATCGCGAACTCGGAGGCCCCTTTGGGGCCGTGCAGATGGGCTTGATCTACGTCAACCCCGAAGGACCCAACGGCAACCCGGATCCGCTCGGATCGGCGCGGGACATTCGCGAGACGTTCGCTCGCATGGCGATGGACGACGAAGAAACCGTCGCGTTGATCGCGGGCGGACATACGTTCGGCAAAGTCCATGGTGCCGCCGACCCCAAGCAGTACGTCGGCCCGGAACCCGAGGGCGCACCGATCGAACAGCAGGGACTGGGCTGGAACAACACATTCGGGAGCGGGAACGGCGACGCGACGATCACCAGCGGGCTCGAAGGCGCCTGGACGGCGACCCCGGCGACGTGGGACAACAGCTATTTCGACAACCTCTTCAAGTACGACTGGGAGTTGACGAAGAGCCCGGCCGGCGCGAACCAGTGGAAACCGAAGGACGGCGACGCCGAGGGTACCGTCCCCGACGCGCACGATGCGTCCAAGCGCCACGCGCCGATGATGCTCACTACCGATCTGGCCCTGCGCCTGGACCCGCAGTACGCGCCGATCTCGAAGCGGTTCCACGAGCATCCGGACCAGTTGGCGGACGCGTTCGCCCGAGCGTGGTACAAGCTAACGCATCGCGACATGGGGCCGCGTTCGCGCTACCTCGGCTCGTTGGTCCCCGCCGAAGAACTGCTGTGGCAAGACCCGGTCCCCGACTCGACGCACCCGCTGATCGACGACGCCGACGTCGCGTCGCTCAAGGGAAAGATTCTCGCGTCAGGACTTTCGATCTCGCAGCTGGTCGCGACGGCGTGGGCCTCCGCGTCGACGTTCCGCAACTCTGACAAGCGCGGCGGTGCGAACGGGGCGCGCCTGCGCCTCGCACCGCAAAAAGATTGGGAGGCCAACCAGCCCGCGCAGTTGGCGACGGTGCTCGGGACCCTCGAGCGGATTCAGAACGAGTTCAACCAGGCGCAGACCGGCGGAAAGCTGGTGTCACTCGCCGACCTGATCGTTCTCGGCGGCTGCGCCGCTGTCGAGCAAGCGGCCAAAAACGCGGGTAAGGACGTGCGGGTTCCCTTCATGCCGGGCCGCACGGACGCATTGCCGGAGCAGACCGACGTCGCCGCGTTCGCGGTCCTCGAACCGCTGGCGGACGGCTTCCGCAACTATCTGAAGGCCGCCCCGTTGGGCGTTTCCGCCGAGGAGCTGCTCGTCGATCGCGCACAGCTCATGTCGCTGACCGCTCCCGAAATGACGGTTCTGGTCGGCGGTATGCGCGCGTTGGATGCGAACGCCGGGCAGACGAAGCATGGTGTCTTCACGAACCGTCCGGGGACGCTCAGCAACGACTTCTTCGTCAACCTTCTCGACATGGGTACGACCTGGACGCGCGTCTCGGGGGCGGAGGAGATCTTCGAAGGACGCGATCGCGCGACCGGCGCAGTGAAGTGGAGCGCCACACGCGTCGACCTGATCTTCGGATCGAACTCTCAACTCCGGGCGCTCGCAGAAGTCTATGCCTGTGACGACGCGCAGAACAAGTTCGTTCTGGACTTTGTCGCCGCATGGAACAAGGTGATGAATCTCGACCGATTCGACCTGGCCTGACCTCGTACTCCGCGAGTCAACGGAGAAGAGGCCTCGCGAAAGCGGGGCCTCTTCTTGTGCTTAGAGCTCATTTCTGCCGGCATCAATCTATTCGCGCCAATACCTGCTCCAGGGCCGTAAAGAACTGCGGCCATCCGCCCTTGGCGCCCTGGTATGCCTGCTGCTGATCCGGCCGGAAGCCCGACTGCTCCATGCGCACGTTGGTCCCCGTGCTCGTAGGGGTGAGAGTCCAAGTGACGACACTCTCGAGACCATAGGCCGCCCACGTGTAAGACAGCGTTTTGTTCGGCTCGACTGCCAGGACCCGACAGTCGACAGCGCCCCAGTCTGCGCGAAGATTGAAACGATGGTCCACGACAGGCTTGAAGTCGTTCTTCATCAGCCACTCGTCGATCAGCTGTGGTTGAGTGAGAGCGCGCCAGATCTTTTCCGGCGGATGAGGTACCTCACGTTCGACCACGACGGAGAGCGTTTCGGTCGATTCCTCGCTCATTGGTCCATCCTTTTCAGCAGCTCTTCGAGGTGGTCGAATCGGCTCTGCCAGAACCCGGCCATCTGGCTTGTCCAGTCGATCAGGGGCGCAAGCGCGCCGAGCTGCGCGCTATAATGGGTTTGGCGTCCTTCATGGCGGTCGCGTACCAGACCGGCCTGCTTCAGAACGCGCAGATGTTTTGACACGGCGGGCTGCGAGACGCCGGCACGCTCGGTCAGGGCGTGAACAGGCAACTCCGCGAGGACGAGGCGCTCGAAAAGTGCCCGCCGTGTGGGGTCGGCGAGTGCCCGAAAGAGGTCATCAGCGGTAGCTTGCACCCAGAAACAATAGCCCATCGGTTATGAATGAGTCAAGACATTCGCGGAGGCGTGGTCCCGCACGGCCGGTAATCGCCGGGGGTGATGGAGTTGGAACCCCACGCGACCGTCCTCGTCGCAGTCGACATGCACCGCGGCCATCTCGACCCGAGCGTCGCGACGTTGCCGCTCCCGGCGGAACGCAGCCGGGCGCTGATCGAACGCAGCGCGCCGATCTTCGCCGCGCTGCGGGCGAGCGGGATCCCGGTCGTCCACGTCGTGACGATCTACCGAACGTCGCGCGAGTCGGAGTCGAACCCGTTCTGGGGCGGCAAACGCTCGGCGACGCGCGCACGCTCGCACGAACACAACCTCGCGGGCTCGCCCGGAACGCAGATCGTCCCCGAGCTGTACGCACCGGCCGACATTATCGTCGCGACCAAGAAGCGCTACAGCGCGTACCTTCATACCGACCTGGAGTTCGTGCTGCGCGACCTCGGCGCGAAGACGGTGTTGCTCGCGGGCGTCAACACGAACAGCTGCGTGCTCTGCACGTCGTTCGAAACCGTCAACCGCGACTTCGATCTGGTCGTGCTGCGCGACTGCGTCGACTCGATGGACGGCGAGGAGGCGCACCGCATGGCGCTAACGCTGATCGAAACCTGTCTGGGCCGCGTGCTCGCGTGGGACGAGATCCGCGAAGCGCTTCGGCTGCCCGCGCCCGCCTGAGACGCTTCGCGAGCGCACCGTCAACTGTTTTTCGACGCGGCCCGCTCCACGTACGTTTCCGCAATGAAGCCGGCGAACGTGACGGCCGCGCCGACCGCGAGTCGAGCATGACGGGGTGAAAGACCTTTCCATTTGCCGTCGCGCCCGTGACCCGAACCGTATACGTTTCGCAGTTCGCCGATACTAGCAACGACGGCGCCTAGCTGCTGTAGAAATCTACGGACGAGGGCGGCGCCCTTTTTCGCATCGTTGATACCCCCAGGAACTACCTCGAGGGCCTCGAGCGTCGATTTCGCGATATCGACGAGGTCAGCTGTTTTCCCAGGGGCCGGCTCGCCGATGAGGCGCAAGACGGTCCGACAAACGGATTCGACCAGCTCTTCTGCTCCACCAATGGCGTCTTTCGGACTATCGTTTGCAAGGAGATGCAGCCGCCTACCACGGTCATCGATAAGCGCCAAGTCCTCGACACGCGTCACCGCGAAAGAACTTGCGGCAGTCCCCGCCGGCCGAAAGACGCCGTCCGCGAAGAAGAAGCCGTCACGTTCCGCGGCCTTCACGAGGAAATCTTGCTTCGACGTTGCCACTTCCTCAATCAATGCCCCGAGCGCGTCGGCAAGTCGATCCAGCTGTTGCGGATCATTCTGATCCACGCTGACTATGTAGCGGCGGAATTGCGCTCGGCGCGCTCCGTCGGGTCCACCGGGATCCTCGCCCAGACGAATATTCGCGCCGTCAAATGCCCGATCGAGCTGACGAAGAGGAATCGACGCTGACGCGGCCTCGAACTCCCCAAGCGTCCGTCGGCTGAAGACTTTCGGCACGCGCCCATTTTCGACGCCAAGCGCCCAGCTTACCGGTCGCGCTGAGAAGCGATTAGGTGCCGGAAGCGACGGCTTTGAGCTGATCGAATCCCTCGTGAACGATCTCGACGAGCTCTCGGTCTGCCGGATCGTCGAGCCAATGGCCGAATCCGACGTAGAACACGGCCATCCCCATATCGGCAGCGAGACTTGCCGTCGGTTCCGGTACTCCGCGCCGGTGCAAGGCCTGTGCGAGCGCCGCGGTGAGCGTCGCGCGTTTGATCAGTTCGCGCTCCTGCAGGTCCGCGTGCGCGGCGACGACCCGGTGGCGCTCACGTGCAACGGCGCGCCGTCCATTCATAAGGCTCGACATCGCTTCGACGGCGACCCGAACGGCCTCGATCGTCGGAAGCGCCGGCGGTAGCCCCTCGAGCACCCGCAGCAACTCGTCACGCAATGCGGCGGAGCCGCCAAAGAGCACCTCACGCTTGTCCGCGTAATGCCGGAAAAACGTCCGCTCAGTCAGTCCCGCCCGCTTCGCAATATCGGCGACGGTGGTCTGCTCGTACCCCTGGTCAAGGAAAAGCTCGTAAGCGGCCTGCTCGAGGCGGCCGCGCGCATTGGGGCTCCATCGGCTCATTCCTTCCATCATACATGATGACAGTGGCTGACGTCTGTGCTATCCTCATGTCAGTAACTGCCATCACGAGGGGAACGTCCGAGTCATGCGTGTTTTCGTCACCGGAGCCACCGGATGGGTGGGGTCGGCCGTCATCGAGGAGCTTCGGGACGCCGGTCATAGCGTCGTCGCCCTAGCGCGGTCCGACGATGCGGCCGCCGCCCTGGCTTCCGCGGGGATCGCTGTGCACCGGGGGAGCCTCGAAGATCTCGAGAGCCTGCGCGCCGGCGCAGCCGCCTCGGACGCCGTCATCCACACCGCCTTCAGCCATGATTTCGCGCGCTTCGCCGAAAACGGCGCGGCCGAGCGGAGCGCCATCGACGCGCTGGGCTCCGCATTGGCCGGGACGGGCCGGCCGCTCATCGTCACATCCGGTGTTGCGCTGATCGCACCAGGACGCATGGTGACGGAAGACGATGTCCGCGATCCTAACGCGGCGCCGTTCCCGCGCGACCCCGAGTCGGCGGCGGCCGCCGCGGCTGCGCGCGGTGTACGCGTCTCCGTGATTCGGCTCTCTCCGTCCGTTCACGGAAAAGGCGACCACGGCTTCGTCCCGATCGTCGTCGGGCTTGCCCGCGAGCACGGCGTATCCGCCTACGTGGGCGACGGGAATAATCGGTGGCCCGGCGTCCACCGCCGCGATGCGGCGCGGCTCTACCGTCTCGCCCTCGAGCGCTCTGCGGAGCACGCCGTTTATCACGCGGTCGCCGACGAGGGCGTGCCGTTCCGCGAGATCGCCGGCGTCATCGGGCGTCGTTTGAACCTTCCGGTCGTCAGCATATCGGGAGACGACGTCGACGCACACTTCGGCTGGTTCACGCGGTTCGCGCAAATTGACGCCGGCGCATCGAGCACCAAAACGCGGCAATCGCTCGCGTGGCATCCGACCGAGCCTGCACTTCTCGACGATCTGGACAGCGCGGCGTACTTCCCGTCCTGAACGTCATGGCCCGCGGAATATGGGCGGTGCGGCAGGATGATCGCCGAGGCTCACGACGGAACGTTGACGCCTGAAAACTGACGGGACGGCTCACGGAGCCGTGGCACTGCACTTGCCGCGATAGGACGGGTACCGAATGCCGCAATCGACGATGCCGCAGATCAACAACATCGTGATGCTCATGCTGGAGAACCGCTCGCTCGACAATCTCTTCGGCTATCTCTACCCGGCGGCCGGGGCACCGCTGACGTTCTACCCCAAAGGCTCGCCGCAGCGGTACAACGGCGTCCCCGCGGCCGCGAGCAATCCCGCGTTCGACTGGTGGGGCAATCTGAAGAACTATCCCGTCCTGCCGATCCCCATCCAGCAACTGCTCCAGCAAGGCGATGATCCGTCGATCATTCCGTGGTGGGATCCGACCGAGGAGTACTTGTCGCGGTTCGGAACGGGGCACGGCGTCCTCAACCAGATCTTCGGCAACCAGAACAAGGTCTCGACCGACCGCCGTATGGCACCCAACCGACGATGCTCGGCTTTCTTCAGGACTACTGGACGACCGAGACGACGGAAGCTTACGGCGGAATGGACATCCTCTGGATGTTCCAGCCGTCGCAGATTCCGAACCTCTCGTCGGGCGCGCGGCACGGCGCGATCAGCGATGCGTGGTTCGCTTCGGTGCCGACGCAAACGAATCCGAATCGCGCCTATTCGATCGTCGGCACGTCGTGCGGACGCGACGCCAATCAGTCGCTGTCCGCGGTCGAGCAGTTCAACCTACCGACGATCTTCAACGCGCTCGCGCAGGCGGGGAAAGCGTGCGGCCTGTACTTCACCGACATCTGGCATCAGAACCAATGCTTCACGCAGTACACGTTTCCGCAGCTCACGAGCGGCTGCGACGAGATCGCGAACATCGCGCAGTTCTACACACGCGCGCTCAACGGCACGCTGCTTCCGTTCACGTACCTCGAGCCGAAGTGGGGATACGGCCTGTCCGGTTCGATCGAGATGACGCAGGGGACCGATCTGCATCCGCCGACGAGCGTTACGCCCGGCGATCAGTTCGTCGGTAACGTCATTCAGGTTCTCGTGCGGAGCCCGCAATGGAAGAACACGCTGCTCATCATCACGTTCGACGAGCACGGCGGAACATACGATCACGTACCCCCGCAGTGGGGCGCGATCAATCCCGACGGCTTGGTGAGCGACAACGGATTCGACTTCAATCTCTTCGGCGTGCGTGTGCCGACGATCCTCATGTCGCCGTACATTGCACCCTACACCGTCTTCCGCGCGCCGGCGGGGAGCGCGTATCCGTTCGATCACACGTCGCTCATCAAGACGCTGCTGGGATGGGCGGGAGTCGACATCAACACTGCCGGCTTCTTCAATCGAATGCCGCAGGCGCCGACGTTCGACGGTGTGCTAAGCAGCAACGACACGGCCGCTGCCGACAACGACGCGGCGATTCAGGAGACGTTCGCCAAGGGTCCACTCGCCGCGCCGGCGGAGACGAAGCCGCCGCGCACGAACAACGCGCTCTTCGAAGGCGTATCTCGCGCGAGCGCGCGCTACATCACCGCGACGTCCCGCACGCCCGAGCAGATAATGAAGAAGATTGCGGAATACAAACGCGATCCGGAGGAGTTCGAGGCGACGCTCATCGCGCAACCGCACACATAACGCCTCATTTCGCAGTCTAGATCCGTTTGATTGTCGCGACCCAGGCCGGTGCGCCGTTGTCGTCGTGATATCTCGTCTGAAGCCGGTCCGGTTCGATGGCGGCGACATTCCATCCATTGCCGGGATTGAACGCCGCTCTCAGCTCTTCCTGACTGATGGGGTGCGGGCCGGTATCGGGACCATCGTCACTGAAGCACAACACATACAGGGTTCCGTCGTGCTCGGTCACCGACGCTAGACTCGCCACGTACCCTGGCCGCTCGTCGCCGTCGAAGGCGTGGAAGAGTCCGCAGTCCAGCACCGTTTCAAACCTGCGGCCAAGACGCTGCAGCTGGAACGCGTCAGCCGCAGCGAACTCAACCTCGATCCCGCGGTCGTCGGCGTTCCTTCGCGCGATCGCCAATGCCGTCTCAGCGACGTCAACGCCGAGAACCGACAATCCCTGCGCGGCGATGTGAAGAGCGTTCTCGCCGGTTCCGCAGCCCGCATCGAGCACCGCTCCGGCGAATCCGCCTTCAGATGCCAAACGCACTATTGGTGGCTGCGGCCGGCCAATATCCCAAGGCGCAGGGCCGTCGTGGTACGACGCATCCCAGGGCAGTCCCGTCATCCGTTCGTGACTGGTTGGGTGCCGGCCACCGAACGGATCATCAGCGAGGTTTCCTGATCGCTCCGACAACTTCGTCCCCTTCCACGCGGTTTGACGCGTTACGTGCGCTCGTATTCGTCGTGGCGGCGGAACCACCAGTCGCCGTCCTCGTTGCGGCCGAGCGGCGCTCGGTCGAGCCACTGGTACATACCCCAGATCGCGTCGACGCCGCGACCGTACGCCGAGTAGGTGTGGTAGACGACCCCGTCCTTAAGCACGAACGCGCTCAGCCCGGGGCCTTCGCGCATGTACGTCGCCACGTCGGTCCCCGTGCTGTGCGCGATCTGCGCGACCCAGCTTTCCGGCGGCGCGTTCAGCGCCGGCCGCATGTCCATCGGGCGGAAGTTGTACTCGACGCTCCCGGACCGCTGCTGTTCTTCGGTACGCGCAACCTGATAGTCGTAGTTGAAATCGCTCCCGAACGACGACGCCCATGGAAAGCTCCAGCCCATTCGCCGCTCGTACCATTGCAGCTTCGCGAGCGGCGCGCGCGAGACGGCGTAGAACGAAACGTCGTGGTTCACCAGATGGGAGACCGAGCCGTTGAAGCTGTCCGCGATCGCGGAACACGATGGACACCCCGCCTCGTACTCGGGGCCGAACATGAAGTGATAGATGAGGAGCTGCGAGCGACCGCGGAAGAGATCCGCCAGCGTCGCGGTCCCCTCGTCGGTTTCGAAGCGGTACTCCTTGTCGACGCGAACCCAGGGCAGCTCTTGCCGCATCTGCGCCAGCTCGTCGCCGCGCCGCGTCAGCGCCTTCTCGGCCTCAAGGAGCTGCAACCTTGCCGCAAGCCACTCTTCGCGCGTTCCGATCTCGTGGTCGATCATCGTTCTCTCGTTTCTTGAAATAATACGAGTGTTTGGGTTACATATCCGGCATGAAGCCGGGGACCGCTGAAGGCGCGAGCACGATCAGGGTTCCAAGTCCGACGATCGCGAGCGCCAACGGCACATCGACAACCGCTTTCGCGGGCAGAAGTTTTTGGACGAAGACGATGACCGCGATCACCGTCATCCAGGCGACGCTCATGACGTCGATCGCGACGAGCAGCAGCATGAGCCCGATGCACGAGCCGACGCAGCAGAGCCCGAATTCGATTCCGGAGCGCACCGTCTCGCGGCAGCGCCGGCGGAAGTACCGCTTGAGCGGCGTGAGCTCGTAGATGCCCGCAGCGATCACGACGACGGCCGCAGCGACCGCTGCGTGCGGCCGGTACAACGCGTACGCGACGACGCTCACGAGCGCCCACACGGCGAGGTACGATCCGACGAAGAGCGGCACGGTCCGCACGCCACCGCCGGCCCGAGCGGCTCTGAACACTGCCGGGATCGCGCCCGGCAGCATCATCGCCGCCATCATCGCGACCCACCCGCCCATTTCCATTGTTGCCTACCCTTACTGACTTTCTGCGAGACGCTTGATCGCGTTCAGACGTTCATCCCACGCCGCTGCGACGCCGTGCATCCATCGCGCCGTTGATTCGAGGCGCTCGGGGCGAACGGAGAACTGCACTTCGCGGCCTAGCTTGCGCGCTTCGACTAACCCGGCTTGCTCGAGGACGGCGAGGTGCTTCACGATCGCTTGGCGCGTCACGGGGAGTTTTTCCGCCAGCGCCGTCGCGGTCGTTTGCGGATGAGCCGAAAGCGCGTCGAGCAGCCGGCGCCGCGTGGGGTCGGCCAGGGCGACGAGCACCTCGTCTACGTCGCCCTTGCGCGTGTTCATCGCCGCCCCGCGGCGTTACGCCGCAAGCCCTTCGACGTATTCCTGCAGATCACGCATCTGGATCGCCCAGCCTTCGGTGTTGCTCTCGAACTGCTCGGCGCGCTTGCTCTCGTTCAGCGACAGACGGCTGAAGCCGGTTTCGACCACGCGCAGTCGCGTCTGCCCTTCATGCGGCGTCAACGTGAACTCCACCAGCGTCGAGTCGTCGTTGCCCGGCTTTTCGTTGGTTACACCCGGCTTCCAGCGATAAGAGAAGGAGCGAGGCTCGTCGATTTTCTCGATCGTCGCGTACTGGGTGCCGTGCTTCTCCCAGCGAAACACGATCGTTCCGCCCGGCCGCAAGTCGACCTCCGCCGAGTCGCCGAACCATTTGCCGACATGTTCCGCCTGCGTGATGATCTCCCACACGCGCTCCGGCGGAGCAGCGATCTCGACTTCTCGCTCGATCCGGTCTTGTTCCACGATACCTCCCGATCTGCAACCCTATAGTTGCACATCGTGGACGAAAGCGCAACCCCCAGGTTGCGGATTTATCCGAGCCCCGACCGCGCCTTCTTTTGGGTTGCCGCGGCCTTTTTCGTGGCGGGCCCGCTCTTCGATGCCGACTTGGAGCCGGGCCCGAACTTTTCGCGCAGCACGTCCTTCGCGTCCTCGAGCACCTTGCGGTGTTTGGCCGTCAGGTTCTTTCCGCCGCGGTTGATGTAGAACGTCAGCATCGACATCGCCGAGCGGTACGGTGTCGACTTGCGCCGGGTCGAACGTTCGGCATCCCCTTCGACCGCGGGCGCGATCTTTTCCGGATCGTCGGAGGCGAACGTCCCCTTCTCGATGTCCATCGCGTCGCTGGTCTCGGTCACGTGCTGCGACCATTTCTTGCCGGTCTTTCGCTTTGAAGCCATGCGCAGCTCTTACCCGCCCGTTGCCCCAGTCGATCCGACGCATCCAGCCAGAGGGCTCACTGTCACGAACCATAGAAGACCGCTCCCTTGCGCTTGTCATCTACGTCGGGGAGTAGAACACATGTCAACGCCACAGACGGCCCAAGTCACGATCACCAACACCACCGATGGTACCGCTACCATTTCGTTGTGGCACAACAATAAGGACTACGGGACCGAAAGCGGTACATGGACGGCCGCACCCGGTCAGACCGTCGGTCCGCTGACGGTCCATTTCAACACCGGCTGGGGGTCCTGGACGACGCTCGATTACTGGGCCTGCGAGATCAGCGTGGTCGGCGGCTCGACGCCCGGGCTCTACGAGAGCAGCGGCATCCTGCAATACAGCGACTGGAAGGAATGCCAGTTGCAGAGCGCCGACGCCGGCCAGAACCTCGTCTTTACGGTCAACACGAAGAGCTTCGCCATCAACCTGAAGTCCGGCGGCTGCACGACGCCGATGAACGCGGTCGATCGCGTCTCTGCGCAGGCCTACGTCACCAACAACACCGATGGTCACGCGACCATAACGCTGTTTCACAGCAACGACACGGACGGAATGCAGAGCGCGACCTGGTTTGCCGCACCGGGCGCTCGAGTCGGGCCGCTCACCGTCTACTTTCGATTGGGCATCCAGGTGGGATTCGTCCTCGATTACTGGGCCATCAAGATCGCCGTGCAGGACGGCTCGGCGCCCGGCATCTACCAGAGCGTCGGATCGTGGGTCGTCAAGAATTGGAAGGAGTGTCAGCTCCAATCCGCCGACGCCGGAAAGACTTTGCCGCTCACGGTCGACACCAAGACGTTTTCGATCAATCTCCCGTCGGGGGCGTGCCAAGCCGGGATGAATCGCGTCGGACCGTACACGCTCGTCGACAACGTCTTCGTACTGATGTTGGAGAACCACTCATTCGACAACATCTTTGCCTTCTCAGGGATCAAAGGCATCACGGTCGCGACGTCCGCCGACAGCAACAGTTACAACGGTACGCCCTATGCGGTCGGTTCTCCGGCACCGCCGGCGATGCCGACCGATCCCGGGCACGAGTTCTCCGACACCGTCGAACAGTTGTGCGGCGAGAAAGTCGTGCATACACCGTGGCAGCCCTACAACAAGCCGATCGTCAACAGCGGCTTCGTCGCCAATTACGCCACGACGAAGACGGAGATCACCTCGAACAACCCCAACCTGCCCACACCGGCGGAGTACGGCGACATCATGCTGTGCTTCGACACGCCGAACGAGTTGCCGGTGATCTATCAGCTGGCGACGACGTTTGCCGTCTGCGATCAATGGCACGCGTCGATTCCCGGACCCACCTGGCCCAACCGATTCTTCGTTCACGGCGCGTCGTCCGCCGGTTGGACGGATTCGCCGAAGTCGACCCAGATCGCGGCATGGGAAGTTCCCGGATTCGGCTTCACCTACCCGGGCGGCTCGTCGATCTACGACAAGTTGGCGGCGGCCGGCCTGACGTGGCGCATCTACGTGGATGAAAACGGAACGACCCTGGGCGGCATCCCGCAGGTGTCATCACTCAAGGGAATCACGTACGAGGTCAACACCAACTCCTTTGCGTCTTTCGCCGAAGACGTCTCGGGCCCGTATCCGTATACCTACACGTTCCTCGAGCCGAATTACGGCGACGTCCTCGGCGGCTCGTATACCGGCGGGTCTTCGCAACACCCGATGGATTCGATGGCGCGCGGCGAGGCGCTGATCAAGGCGACCTACGAAGCGATCCGCAATTCACCGCTCTGGGAGCGCAGCCTGCTGATCATCACGTACGACGAGCACGGCGGCTTCTACGATTCCGTTGCGCCGGGCGCTGCAACGCCGCCGGGAGACGGCAGCCCCAACGATCTCTCCATCAACTCCGGCGGGTTTCTGTTCGACTGGTACGGCGTGCGCGTCCCCGCGGTCATCGTCTCGCCGCTGATCCCGCTAGGCACCGTCGACCATACGCTGTACGATCACGCCTCCGTTCCGGCAACGGTGGAATCGTTGTACAGTCTCTCGCACATGACCGACCGCGACGCGGGCGCCAACAATGTGCTGCACCTGCTCTCGCTGACCACGCCGCGCACGGATTGCCCGACCGTCCTCAACAACCCGGTGATGCAAGCCTCGGCGCCGGCGCCTGCGGCGCTAAGCACGGGCCGTCCCTTGCCCCAGACGGGCAGCACCCAAGGCTTCTTGCAGATCCTTGCCAAGACGGACGTCGAGTTGACGCGCGGCGATCCGGCCGAGATCGCGGCGATTCAGGAGCGCGTACGCGGGATCACAACCGTGGACCAGGCCGAGGCGTACGCGAAAGAAGTGATGGCGAAAGCCAAGCTCGCGAGGGCCACCCGCGACGCGGCCGCCCGACCGCCGCGCCCGCGCACCGCGGGATAGCTCGCGGGTACAGACCTGAAGGCGGGCGTGTCGGATCACCCGACACGCCCGGCTTCGGTCGGCTAATCCCGGCCTACGCTCCTTCGAACAGCGAGGTCATCTCGTAGCTGACCGCAAGACGCGCATCACGTGTATAGATCGCGCTTCACACGGGCGGATGCGAACCCGGAGGTCCGCACGCGAGCCTGCCGTTCGAGTCCACGATGTCGCGTCCGTGACAGCTCGCCGGATTGATCTGCGTTTCCGTTGTTGTGTCCACACCACCGCCGGGCGACGGCCCGAGGCAGGACGCGACGAGTATCTTACCCTGCATGTGCGCGCTCGGACAGTTGTTTCCGTACGAACCTGGAGGCACGTGCATGGACTTGGCAGAGGGCGCATGGGACATCATCGTCGACGGCAACTTGGTGCAACCGCTCACCCCGTTGTTCGTGACGAGAAAGCCAAATCCAACTCCGATCTGCTGGTACTGGATGTACGACACGACCTTCGTCGCGCGTCCGTTGACGAACGGCCCGAACTTGACGAAGGTACTGGCACCGGTCACGCATTCGGTCACGACTTGTGCCGCCGCATTGGCAGCGGCTGCGGCGGTCGGCAAGGTGACGACCATTGTCGCCGGATTGCCGCCCGTGCCACCTTTGATCGAGACAGTCGCGATCGTGGCGCCGCCGGTCGACTTTACCGTAAACGAGCCCGGCTTTGCCGGCACAGTGCGAGGCGCCGATCCCTGTCCGGACACCGGCAGCATCTTGTGCGGAATATTGCCCGAGGGAACGTTGGCTATCATGGCCGCGGCGATCGCGACGTGGAGCGGAGCGAGGCTCATGCGCGGCTCTCCATCATTCGGGTGGTCCGGCGTCTCGATCGTGAGTGCCGCACGGGAGGGAGCCCTTGATTGGGGATCGAGACGGTACTTCCTTGCTGCTGCAAATAGTAATCCAAGCGGATAGGCAGGCGAGCTTCTGCTCTTTGCGCCAGGGCCTACCCGCGGTCGTACCCAGACCCTTCAGGCGTGCGTCGATCTCTGCCGACGAGAGGCCGAGCGCATTTTCCGCGAGATCGGGAAGAGACTTCTCGTCAAGCTCGACGACTTCGAAACGGCACTCTTTGAGCGCAAACCGAAGCGCGTCGCGCACGGCGAGTCCTTCGGCGACGGGCACATGCTCCGGCCAGGCAAGACTATACTCCAGGAGGTCGGTGATCCAGCCGGCGCGATTGACGAGCAGTGCCGCGACGACTGGCGCTTCGTCCAACTGACGGACGATATTCTGCAAGCCCTTCGCCGCCAGTTGATCTTGGCGTCCACGCCCCTCCGCAACGACGGCCGCCGCCTCGGCCGAAGCTCCGCCTTGCGGACCCCGCGCCAACTCGTGTGCGACCCGGTAGGGCTCGAGGGAAAGGCGGTCACCCTCGGCGCCGGTTGCAAGGAACGTGGAGAACAGGACGCGAGGTTCGTCATCCTCGACGGCGACGCCGACGACCACGGCGCCTCCTTTGAGCGCGCGGAGTCCGAGGCCGACTCGGCGCCTGCGCTTAGAATTCGACGAGACTTCACGGACTGTAAGCATCACGATCACCTCGCATCGGCGGCCTCTGCCCGTCCTGCGCGTCCCACCACTTGAGCAACTCCTCACGGCGGTCGCCGTAGTCGCCGATGGACGGCTCG
>PMOS01000019.1 GCA_003161435.1 Vulcanimicrobiota bacterium | reverse complement strand
GCGGTCGGGACGTATCTCGGCGAGTTGCTTCGCGGGATCGGAAACGAGGTCGTCTACGCGCCGCGTGCGCTCGACGCGGTCGAGCCGATCGAGGCCGAGCTGGCGCTGGTCACGGTGAAGGCATATGACACCGCGGCCGCGATCGAGACGTTGCGCCGCGGCCTGCGCGATGCGAGCGCGACCACGATCGTCACGCCGCAAAACGGCGTCGGGAACGAGGAGCTGCTGGCCGACGCGTTCGGCGCCGAGAACGTCGTCGCCGCGGCGCTCACCGTTCCGGTCGAACGTGACGCGAGCGGCCAAGGTGTCGCGGCGAAGGGCGGCGGGATCGCGTTCGCGCCGGTCGGCTCGTCGAGCGCCCACAACTGGCTGCTCGCAGCGTTCGGCGCGACCGGGTTGCCGACCGTCGCCGTTACCGATTACCGATCGCTCAAGTGGTCGAAGCTCGCGCTCAACGTCGTGGCGAACGCGTCGTGCGCGATCCTCGATGTACTCCCTGAGCGGCTCGTGCACTGGGACTCGATCTTCCGGCTCGAGATCCATGCGATTCGCGAGGTGCGCGCGACGATGAAGGCGCTGCACGTCGCATCGATTGATTTGCCGCGCTATCCGGTGCGCACGCTGCAGCGCGTCGCGACGTTGCCGAGCGCGGTCGCTCGGCCGCTGCTCGCGTCGCGCATCGCCGCCGCGCGCGGCGAGAAACCGCCGTCGCTGCTGCTCGACTTGCGCGGCGCCAGACATCGCACCGAGGTCGAGTTTCTCAACGGCGCGGTCGCGCGTGCAGCGCGGGAGGCCGGGGTGCGCGCGCCCGTGAACACGGCGTACGCCCGCATCGTCAGCGACATCGCGCACATGCCCCAGCTGTGGGCGAAATACCGCGAGCGCCCGGCCGCGCTCCTCGCCGAAGTGGGTCCGAACGCATGAGACATCCGAACGTCCCTGAATCGCTCGACAGCTGGTCGATCCTCCATCGCATGTTCCGCCTGGACCGGCGCGCGTACGATGGCCTCGACGCAGCGCAGAAAGCGACGATCGAACGCGAGGCAACCGCGCTCTTCGCCGAGCTCGCGCGCGACGACGACACGGATCTCGGGCTGGCGCAACTGCTCGGGCACAAGGGCGACCTGATGCTCACCCACTACGCGCGCTCGTTCGATGCCCTGGGTGAGGTGCAGGCGCGTGTCGACAAGCTCGCGCTGAGCGACTTCTTGGAACCGGGCGCCTCGTACGTCTCGGTCCTCGAGCTCGGCCTGTACGAGCACACGGCGAAGATTCACGCCGAGCTGCGCGACCGCGGCCTCAAGCCGCACTCCGAGGACTGGAACGCGGCGTTCGACGCGATGCTCGACCAGGCGGCGGCCGAGCCGCGCAACGCGGCGCGCCTATGGGCGCGCATCCCGCGCCGCCGTTACGCGTGCTTCTATCCGATGAACAAGAAACGTGACGGAAACGACAACTGGTACTCGACGCCGTACCCCGAGCGCGCGAGCATGATGCTCGAGCACGGCAAGATCGGACGGTCGTTCCACGGCCACGTCACCCAAGTGATCTCCGGCTCGATCGGGTTCGATGATTGGGAGTGGGGCGTCGACCTGTACGCCGACGATCCGCTCGTCTTCAAGAAGCTCGTCTACGCGATGCGGTTCGACGCGGCGTCGGCGCGTTTCGCCGAGTTCGGCGAGTTCTGGACCGGGATGCAGTTCTCGGTCTCGCAGCTCGGCGTCTTCCTGGCCGGCGAAGCGTCGCCCGCGCTGTTCGCCGACGAAGCCGCGGTGCGCTGATGCCGTTCTTGGGGGTCGATCACGTCGATCTGCGGGTCCCGGTGCTGGGCGTGGTCGAGAGCTTCTACGACGGTTTGTTCGCGCGGCTCGGCCTCACGCGCAAGACCTACGCGCAGGTTGAGTTCGGCGGCGCGTCGTGGACCGAGGGATCGCCCGAAGCATACAATGCCGTCGAGTATCACGAAGAAGGCGTCAGCGGGCGGCCGCCGCTGTTCTTCGGCGTGATCGAGGAGGTCAGCGCGCAGCCGTCGCGTGGCCGGATCGCGTTCACGGTAGCCAAGGAGACACTCGAGGATTGGGAGCGTGCGCTGCCGGCGCTCGGCGCGCGCGAGATCGAGCGCAGCGACGACAACGAGGCCTATCCGGCCGTGTTCTTCACCGATCCGCTAGGAACGCGCCTGGAGGTTTGCGCGCGCCGCAACGCACCATGACTGCTGTGCCCGTGCTGCGCGCACTTGGTTGCGGAGCAGCGTTTGTGCTCGCGACCTGCGCGCAGTCGGCGCCGTCGTCCTCACCCGCCCCCGAACCGAGCGGGTCGTACTCATCGGGCAGTTTCACGCCGCCGCCGGCCCGCCGGAGGCCTCGGGGAGCGTGGTTCGCGCCGCGGCCGCAGAGCGCCGACGTCGGCTTCGGTGCGCAGGGCGCGTTCGAGGTGGGCGTATCGAGCTTCGGCAAGAAGTTCACGGTCGATCCGACGAAACTCCACTTCGCCATTCGTCCTTGGAACGCGACGGCAGCGCCGGTGCCGTTCGGCGCGCAGATCGGTGCGCCGGTTCTCGATCGGTCGTTCGATCAAGCCCGGCCGCCCGGTACGCTTACGTCGTATCATCTGACGGTCGTTTTCCCGACGCGGCCGGCGCGTCCCGGGATGTACGACGTCACGGCGGAAGCGGACCCGGGCTTCGCGCGATACGACGACGGCACCGAGTTGCCCGTTGGGTCATGGCCGCGCGCTGACGTGTATTGGCCCGACGAGGCAGGGAGCGACGCCGGATTGCGCACGGCACGTGACGCGCTCGAGAACCGGACGGTGTACGGCTACGGCGGAATCGTCGTCACGTGTCACGCGTCGCTGTATAGCACGTACTTGGCCGATGTCGGTGTTCCGGTGCGGAGCGTGGAGCGCCGGCACAACACGGTAGAGCGAATGTGGACGGGCCCGATGACGAGTAGGGGTAACGAACAGGCCTACTCATTTCTCGCCGTGGACCCGCTCGTCGTGCACGCGGAATACCCGTCGGCAAAGTGGTTTTCGACCGGGGGCGGGGGACCGACGGATGGCGACGCGCCCTGTCCGGGCTTCACCCTTGCCGATCCATGGCACATCGGCCTGACCATCACGACGACGAAGCCGCCTCCCTTGCCTGGCGGCGACGCTCAATTCACGATCGCGGTCGGAATGTCGCGCGACGATGTTGCCCGGCGGCGCGGTTACCCGCAAGGGTACTTTTCACGCGCGTCGCTGGATGCCCAGAGCGTGTGGGAATACGACGACGCGCTCATGGACCAATACAAGGTTACGTTCAGCAACGATCGCGTCGCATCGTTCACCGTTCCGCCGCGAATGCCATGACGAAGAAGGATGCGCTGCTTGCGGTATGTTCGCTGGCGCCACCGGTGGCTTCCGGTGCTTGCGCGTGGTGCGGCGACGTGCTGCCGGCGCGACGCCGGTCGTGGTGCAGCGATCGATGCGGCGAGCTGTTCTGGGCGAACCACTGGTGGTCGGTCGCGCGGCGCACGGTGAAACGCCGCGATCGCTACCGTTGCCGAAGGTGCGGAGCGAACGGCCCCAAGCGCCCGGCGAGGGCGAAGCACGCGACGCATCGCGGTTACTTGGCGGCGATGCGCGATTGGCGCGCGGCGAAACGTGTCGCTCGGCTCGAAGTCAACCACATCGTGCCGTGCGCCGGCCAGCATACCCAATTGTCGTGCGCCCACCACCTCGACAACCTTGAAACGCTGTGCATGCCCTGCCACAAAGTGCATACCGGCGCGTTGCGAGCCCGTGTCTCAGCGTAGCGCTCCGCTTCTCGTGCTCGGCTGCGGAGCGGCGTTGATGGTCGCGGCGTCGGCGCGGCCGGCGCCGTCACCGGCCGCAGCGCATTCGACGGTCGCGTACGCCGCGAAGACGCCGGCGCCGGCCCCGCGAAAAGCGCCGCGCAGCGCCGTAACGCCGCCGCCGCAGAGCGCCAGCTATAACCTCGGCGCGCAGGACGGTGCGTTCCTGGTGAGCGTGTCGAGCTTCGGCAAGAAGTACACCGTCGATCGTACCAAGGTGCATTTCACGGTTCGCAGCTTGGAGGGCAGAGGCGGCACGCGGGCTTCGCTCCACGCCGACGTCGGCGACCCAGTCCTCGATCGGTCGTTCGATCAGGAGCGGGGGCCGGGGACGGTAACCGGATGGCATCTGCCGATCGTGTTTCCCGACCGGCCCGAGCATCCGGGGATGTACGACGTGGCGGTCGTCGCCGATTCTGGCTTCGCGCGCTACGACAACGGCTCGGTGTTGCACGTTGAGGGAGCGCCGCACGTCAACGTGTACTGGCCCGACGATACGGGCGACGACGCCGGGCTGCGTGCGGTGCGCGGGGCTGTCGAGAACCACACCGTATACGGGTACGGTGGGATCGAGTTGAGTTGTGGCCCGTCGTCATCCAAGGCGTATTTGGCCAACGTCGGCGTCGTAGTGTCGAGCGTCGAGCGCCGGCACGGCTCGGTTCAGCAGCTCTGGACCGGCGCGATGCCGAGCTGGGGAAACGACGCGGCGTACTCGTATTTCGCCGTCGATCCGCTCGCGGTGAAAGCAACCTATCCTTCTGCCGCGTCGTTCGGTTCCGGCAGTTCGTCGGCCCCGGCCGGTGACGCACCGTGTCCGGGATTCTTTCTTGCCGATCCGTGGCAGCTCGACGCTACGCTCACGACGACGAAGCCGCCGCCGTTGCCGGCCGGCTCGGACCAGTACACGATCGCGTTCGGAATGTCGCGCGCCGACGTTGCCTGGCGGCGCGGTTATCCCCAAGGTTACGCTACGCGCGCCGCAATGAACACCCGCGCCGTGTGGCTCTACGACGACGGCCCCGGCGATCAGTACACGGTCACGTTCCGCAACGGCCGAGTCGTTGCGTTCACGGTACCCCCCGGATTGCCGTGAGCAGGGAGCGTGCGCGCTCGTAGCGGCGCCGAGCGCTGCGGGGTGCTGTTGCTGGGTAGAGGGTAGCATGAGCACGACGGCTGAACGCGCTGCGTCGATCGAGACGCGCAACCCCGCCACCGGCGAGGTCATCCACCGTTACGAACCCCACAATAAGGCGGCGCTCGACGCCCGGCTGAACGCCGCCGTTGCTGCCGCCGCCACGTGGCGCGAGACGCCGTTCGCCGAGCGCGGCGAGCGCTTGCGCGCGGCGGCCCGCTATCTGCGCGAACACAAGGGCGAACTCGCCGAGTTGGCGACGCGCGAGATGGGGAAGCCGATCGCCGAGTCGGAGGCCGAGGTCGACAAATGCGCGGCGAGCTGCGAGTGGTTCGCCGCCAACGGCGAACGGATGTTGGCGAACGAAGAGATCGCTTCGAACGCGACGCGCAGCTACGTCGCGTTTCGGCCGCTCGGCGTGCTGCTCGCGATCATGCCGTGGAACTTTCCGTACTGGCAGGTGTTCCGCGCCGCCGCTCCCGCGCTGATGGCGGGGAACGTCGTCGTGCTCAAGCACTCCGCCAACGTCAGCGGCGTCTCGTTGAAGGTCGAGGAGATCTTCCGGGCGAGCGGGTTGCCGCAAGGCGTTTTCACCACGCTGCTGATCGGCAGCCGTGAGATGGAGCCGGTCGTGAACGACGAGCGCATCGCGGCGGTGACCCTGACCGGCAGCGAGGCCGCCGGCTCGTCGGTCGGCGCGATCGCCGGAAAGGCGATCAAGAAGACGGTGCTCGAGCTCGGCGGTTCCGATTACTTCATCGTGCTGGCCGACGCCGACCTCGACAAGGCGGCCGAGGTCGGCGTCAAAGCGCGCTTTCAGAACACCGGCCAGAGCTGCATCGCCGCCAAGCGATTCATCGTCGAAGACTCGGTCTACGACCGGTACGTCGAGCTGTTCGTGCAAAAGGCGCGCGCGTTGAAGGTCGGCGACCCGATGCAGCGCGACACGCAAGTCGGACCGCTCGCCCGAACTGACCTGCGCGACGCGCTCGCCGAACAAGTGCGCGACACCGTCGCGGCGGGTGCACAGCTGTTGCTCGGCGGCGAGCCGCTCGATCGTCCGGGCGCGTTCTACGCGCCGGCCGTCGTCGGCGACGTCACGCCGGCGATGCGGATGGCAACCGAGGAGACGTTCGGGCCGGCGGCTGCCATGATGCGGGCCCGCGATGCAGCGCATGCCGTGGAACTGGCGAACGGGTCGCGCTACGGGCTTGGCGGCAACCTCTGGACGCGCGACCTCGCGCACGCGGAGAAACTCGCCGCGCAACTGCAATCCGGCAACTGCTTCATCAACGGGATGACCGCGTCGGACCCGCGTCTGCCGTTCGGCGGCGTCAAGAAGAGCGGGATCGGACGCGAGCTCTCTGAGTTCGGGATCCGCGAGTTCGTCAACGTGCAGACGGTCTGGATCGGTCCGGACACCGGGGCGAGCGCCGCCGGCCGGCCGGCGGAGTAACCCCAGGGATTCTCGCTGGCGCCGCCAAGGGGTCACGACTGCTCGGCAGTGAGTGAAGGGCGCGACACGATGAGCGAGACGATCCGCAAGCTGTCCGTAGTGGACTCGGCGTTCCTCTTCGCGGAGACAGCGGAGTGCCCGATGCACGTCGGGAGCTTGACGATCGTGAAGCTGCCGGACGGCTACGACGGTGACTTCTACGAGGATTTCAAAGCGCGGATCGCCTCGCGGCTGCACCTCGCGCCAAGCCTGCGCTGGAAGCTGGCCCAAACCCCGTTCGACATCGATCGTCCGAGTTGGATCGAGGACGACCAGTTCGATCTGAACCGCCACGTCTTGCGCGGCGCGCTGCCTGCGCCGCACGATGCAGCGACGGCGGAACGGCTCGCCGGCTGGCTCCACGCCAAGACGCTCAACCGCGCACGGCCGTTGTGGGAGCTGTACGTCTTCGACGGCATGCCCGACAACCAGGCCGCGATCTACTCGAAGATGCACCATGCGCTGATCGACGGCGGCGCGGGCGCGGCGCTGACCGAAATCTTGTACGAAACGTCGGCGACTTCCGAGCCCGGTGCCGCGCCGCCGCCGCCGTCGCGCGGCGCGTCGAAACCGCAAGACCAGCGCGATGTCGCGTCGTCGATGTTCGCCGCGTACGCGGAGCTGTGGCGCGCGCCGTACCAGCCCGGGCAGCTCGGGAAGCTGGAGCTGCCGCGCAGCGGCGGCACCGATCTCGCGTCGGTTCTGCTCGACGCTGCGATCCATCAGGTCGAGTGGCCGCTGCGAGTGAGCGCGAACCTGGGCGAGATCGCGAGCGCTTATTCGGCGGCGCTCTCGAACGCGTTCAAGCCGGAATCGATCAAGGCACTCGACCTCTTGTCCGCCCCGTCGACGCCGCTCAACGCGGCGATCTCGTCGGAGCGCAGCTTCGCCGGCGTCACGCTCTCTATGGCACGCGTGAAAGCGATCGCTGCAAAAGCCGGCGGAAAGGTCAACGACGTCGTGCTCGCGCTGTCGAGCGGGATGCTGCGCCGCTACCTCGACGACGCCGGCGCGCTGCCGAAGAAGTCGCTGACCGCATTCGTGCCGATCTCCGCGCGCGAAAAGGGCGACGCCGAGCTCAAGAACCAAGTGTTCGGGATGGTCGTCACCCTTGCGACGGACATCGACGACCCGAAAAAGCGGCTCGAAGCAATCGTCGCCGGTGCGACCACGGCGAAGGAGCTGGCGAATCCCTTGCGTTCGCTCGTCCCGCACTTTGCGGACATCCCGACCTTTGGTTCGCCGATGCTGCTGCAGCTGCTGGCCCTCTTCTACGGCCGCTCCGGCCTCGCCAACAGCCTGCCGCCGCCGATGAACGTCGTCGTCTCGAACATCTTCTTCTCGCGCGCGCCGATCTACATCGCGGGCGCGCAGATCGAGCATGTCTATCCCATGTCGATCCCGGTGCACGGCCAAGCGCTGAACATTACCGTCAACGGCTACGTCGACGGGCTCGACTTCGGGTTGATGGCGGCGGCGAACGTGGTGCCGAACGTCGAGCCCCTCACGAAGATGCTCACCGACGAGCTCGACGACCTCGAGCACGCGTACGGTTCGGCCGCCTGAGCACGATCGCGCGCGCATGATCTCGGGAGAAGCGATCGAGCCGATTCCGCGGCCGCCCAAGAAGCCGGTGATCGGAAACATCCTCGATGTCAGCGCCGTCACGCCGGTGCAGGATCTCGTCGCGCTCGCGCGCGAGCTGGGCCCGATCTTCCAGCTCGACATGATGGGCAAGCCCATCACCGTCGTCTCGGGTTTCGCGCTCGCCGACGAGCTCTTCGACGAGACTCGCTTCGACAAGTCGGTGCGCGGCGCGCTGCACCGCGTGCGCACGATCTCGGGCGACGGGCTGTTCACCGCGTACACGAGCGAGCCGAACTGGTCGCGAGCGCACAACATCCTGCTGCCCAACTTCGGCGACCGCGCGATGCAGGGCTATCACCCGATGATGCTCGACGTCGCCGAGCAGATGATGCTCAAGTGGGAGCGGCTCAACCCCGACGAGGAGATCGACGTCGTCCACGACATGACGGCGCTGACCTTGGACACGATCGGGATCTGCGGCTTCGGCTACCGCTTCAACTCGTTCTACCGCGAGGACAACCACCCGTTCGTCGACGCAATGGTCGACGCGCTCGAGATCGCGATGAGCCAGCGCGGGCTGCCGTTCGAAGAGGTCTTCACGCGCCCGCGCCAAGCCCGGCTCGCCGCCGACGCCAAGTTCCTCAACGGCGTCGTCGACCGCATCGTGCAAGACCGCAAGGAACAGCGCGCCGGGGCGTCGGCCGACGCGCCGAAGACGGACATGCTGGACTACATGCTCGCCGGTGTCGACCGCAAGTCGGGCGAGCGGCTCGACGACACGAACATTCGCTATCAGATCATCACCTTTCTGATCGCCGGACACGAGACGACCAGCGGGCTGCTCTCGTTCGCGACGTACTTTCTGCTGACCAATCCCGACGTGCTGGCGCGGGCGACCGAGGAAGTCGACCGCGTATTGGGGACCGACATTACCGTCAAGCCGACGATGCGGCAGGTCAACGCGCTGACCTACGTGCAGCAAGTGCTCAAGGAGTCGCTGCGCCTGTGGCCGACCGCGCCGGCGTTCGCGCTGCTGCCCTACAAGGACGAGGTGATCGGCGGCAAGTACGCGCTCAAGGCGCGTGCGCAGATCGTCGTGTTGCTGCCGGCGCTCCACCGCGATTGCAGCGTGTGGGGCGACCGCGCCGATATCTTCGATCCCGAAAACTTCGCGCCCGAGCGCGAGCGCGCGCGACCAGTCAACGCGTACAAGCCGTTCGGCAACGGGCAGCGCGCGTGCATCGGGCGGCAGTTCGCCACCCAGGAAGCAACCCTCGTCATCGGGATGATGCTGCGGCGCTTCCGGCTGATCGATCACCAGCGCTACGCGCTCAAGCTCAAAGAGACGCTGACGATCAAGCCCGCCGGACTGAAGATCAGGGTGCGACCGCGCGTCCACTCGACGATCGTCGCGGCTGCCGCGGCGCCCGAAGCGGCGCACCGCAACGGCGCGGCGCCGGCTGCGCTTCCACCGTCGCAGCTTCCCGCGCATGGCACGCCGCTGCTGGTGCTGTTCGGCTCGAACTTGGGCACGTCGGAAGACGCGGCGCGGCGTGTCGCCGATCTGGCGACGGCGCAAGGTTTCGCGGTTCGCGTGGCGTGGCTCGACGACTTCGTCGGAAAGCTGCCGACCGAAGGCGGCGTGCTGATCGTGTGCGCCTCGTACAACGGCGCGCCGCCCGACAATGCCGCAGCGTTCCACCAGTGGCTGGCCGAAGGTTTGGCACCCGACGCGCTCGCCGGCGTGCAGTACGCGGTCTTCGGGTGCGGCAACCGCAACTGGGCCTCGACCTATCAGGCGGTCCCGCGCTTCATCGACGAGCGGCTGGCCGCCTACGGCGCAACGCGGTTGTTCGAGCGCGGCGAAGGCGACGCGCAAGAAGACCTCGACGGGCAGTTCCGCGCGTGGCGCCTCGCGCTGTGGCAGTCGGTCGCAAAGGATCTCGGGATCTCGTTCGACGCGAAGGTCGAAACCGATGCGCGGCCGCGCTACGCGATCGAGGTCGTCGCCGGGCCGCAAGCCAACCCGCTGGCGGCCGTGCACGGCGCGAGCGCGCTGCAGGTGCTGCTGAATCGCGAGCTGCAGACGTCGGACGAGCGCTCGACGCGGCACATCGAGATCGCGCTCCCTGCCGGCACGACGTACGGCATCGGCGATCATCTCGGCGTCGTCGCCGAGAACCCGCCGAGCGTCGTCGCGCGCGTGCTGCGGCGCTTCGGCTTCGCCGACGACACCTACGTGCGGCTGCACGCCGTCTCGCCGCTGTCGTCGACGTTGCCGGTCGACACGCCGGTCGCGCTGGGGCGTTTGCTCGCGCATCACGTCGAGCTGCAGCACACCGCGACTCGCAAGCAGATCGCGACGATGGCCGAGCACACCCAGTGCCCGAGCACGAAACCACGGCTGCTCGCGCTCGCGGCCGACGACGAAGAGGCCGGCGCGTATCGCACGGAGGTGAAGCGGAAACGCCGCTCAGTGCTCGATCTGCTCGAAGAGAATCCGGCCTGTGAGCTGCCCTTCGAAGCGTACCTGGACATGCTGCCGCAGATGACGCCGCGCTACTACTCGATCTCGTCGTCGCCGCTGGCGTCACCCGATCGCTGCAGCATCACGGTCGGCGTCGTCCGCGAAGCGGCGTGGTCGGGGAACGGCACGTTCGAAGGCGTCTGCTCGACGTACCTCGCCCGGCACCGTGAAGGCGCGACGGTCGATGCGTTCGTCAAGGACTCGAAGAGCGGCTTTCACCTGCCGGCCGATCCGGCGACGCCGATCATCATGATCGGGCCGGGAACCGGCCTCGCGCCGTTCCGCGGTTTCTTGCAGGAACGCGATGCGCTGCGGCGCGAGGGCAAGACGCTCGGGCGCGCGCTGCTGTTCTTCGGCTCTCGTCACCCCGATCAGGACTACCTGTACCGCGAAGAGCTCGAGCAGTTCGACGCCGACGGTGTCGTCGAGCTGCACGTCGCGTTCTCGCGGGTCGGTCCCGAGAAGATGTACGTCCAGCAACGCATCGTGGAACGGGCCGACGCCATCTGGTCGATGCTCGAAGCCGGCGGCGTGATCTACGTCTGCGGCGACGGTAGCCGGATGGAACCAGGCGTGCGCACCGTCCTCGGCGGGATCCATCGCCTCCGGACGGGCGGCGACGCCACCGCCGCCAACGCCTGGATCGACGAGCTAGCAGCCACCAAACGCTACAACCTCGACGTCTGGGGCTCGACCTGAGGCTGGCACGTTGCGAAGATGGGTTGCGGTCGTCCTCTCAGCCGTCGGTTTGATCTTCCTCCCGTGGCAGACGCGCGCCGCCGACTACTTCTTGCCGTTGGGACCGGTGCCCGAACCGAAAGCCATCGAACCGCATTGTGTTCATGGATCGGTGAGCCGCGACGCCGTGCGCCACGTTATCGTGGCGGCAGGATACAGGCTTGCCCCGTTCCTGGGTCCTGGCGACGACGTGTTGTCCTTTGTCCATCAAATTCTCGACCGCGGGGGCGGAGCGCTGCTTTACTATCGTCCCGGCGTAACCACAATGGTTCCTCGCCGCGGACAGAGTCCAAACGGACATGTTCGCCTCTCACGACGTCGTGAGATCATCGTCGAGTCCGCAGTCGGTGACGGGCCTGGGCGTTGGAACGGTATAGCCGTGAAGGAACTGTATATTCACTTCGCCGGCGTGAAGGGCTGGTTCTTGGCAAACTCATCTGATCTGGAGGCGATATGCACACGCAAACCTTGATTCACGCGACGATTCACGCGACGCTACAACCTCGACGTGTGAGGTCGACCTAGCCCCGTCGTGAACGACGGGCAAGAGATCGGAAGTAGATCGAGGCTGGATCGTGACGGTGGCCGAACGCCCGAAGCTCGAAACCGTCTTTGATCGGCCGAAAAATGACCCGAAGGTCGGCGCGCTCGTCGATCCCTGAAGAAAACTTGACGCGCCACCACCCGTCGAGCTCGTGATCAAGTTCCGAGCCTTCGTCCGGACGGAGATTGCGCAGGCGTCGCGTCACGGATCGTAGCGCCTGCGCGAATTCGTCGTCGTGCGGAAAGGCTCGCCGAAGGTCCGCGATATCGTCCTTTACGTGCGCGGATTGCGCGACGATGGGAAGCTTCACGAGTTCCCGAACGAACTCGCGGATTGCATCGGCCGGGGCTCCCACGGCCTAGATCAAACCCGCCTCTTTCAACTCGCGCCCGAGCGCGTCGCCCAATGCCTTACCGCGCGCTAGGCGCCCGCCGTCACGCTCGGCGATGATCTGGCTGTCGCGCTCGTTTTCGATGAGGCGTAGCGCTTGCTCGTATCGCTCGTTTTGGGAGGTGAGCTCGCGCCATGCCCTCGGCGACAAGAGTACGCCAATGACCTCGCCGCGGCGCTGAAGCCGAAGCTTCCCTGCCTCGGACAAGCGAGGCGCCCAGGTCTCGACCTTGCGCAGGTCGCTCACGCTCAGGTCGTCGTCGAGGTCGAACTTCAGCTCGGTCATGGCTGTTTATTGTAGACGAAGTGCCGGTGTGTTGTCAATCGAGTGACAATTAACCGGCATTTTGAATGAGAACCGATCCGGCCTCAATCACCAAGTATCGATCGACGGCCGTTTCTTGCCCGTGCGTGGCGGCGGCGGCGGGACGGCGCGAAGGCCGCGGATGATCCAGTTGCGCGTGTCGCGGGGGTCGATCACGGAGTCGAGCTCGACGACTGAGGCGACGTTGAGGGCTTTGCCTTGCGCGTACGATTGGGCGACCATGCCGTCGAAAGCGGCTTGCCGTTCCGCGTCGTTCTCGATCGCGGCGAGCTCTTTGCGGTAGCCGAGACGAACGGCGCCTTCGAGGCCCATCGGGCCGAACTCGCCGGTCGGCCATGAGACGGAGAAGAACGGTTCGTGCAGGCTGCCCGCCGCCATCGCCTGCGCGCCCAGGCCGTACGCTTTACGGAGCGCGACGAGGAAGACGGGGACCGTCATGCTCGCCGCGGTGACGAACATGCGGCTGACGCGGCGCACTTGGCCGGTCCGTTCGACTTCGGGTCCGACCAGGAAACCCGGCGTATCGCAGAGTGAGATGATCGACAGGTCGAACGCGTCGCAGAGCTGCATGAACCGCGACGCCTTGTCGGCGCCCGGACCGTCGATCGCGCCGCCGAGATGCATCGGGTTGTTCGCGATCACGCCGAACGGCCGTCCTTCGATGCGGACGAGCGCGGTCACCATGCCGGGCGCGTACGCGGCGCGCAGCTCAAGCACCGAACCGCTGTCGGCCAACGTCGAGATGACGTCGAGCACATCGTAGACGCGCACGCGGTTCTCGGGCACCGCGCGGCGCAGTTCGCGCTGATCGGCGCAGTTCCAATCGCCAACGTGACCTTGAAAGTACGACAGGTACCGCCGCGCTACGTCGACGGCCTCGGCGTCGTCCTCGACGACGATGTCGATCACGCCGTTGGGTGCCTGGTCGGAGACCGGTCCGATCTCCTCGGGCCGAAACGTGCCGAGGCCGCCGCCTTCGATCATCGCCGGACCGCCCATCCCGATGTTCGCGTCGCGGGTCGCGATGATGACGTCGGAGCAACCCAAGAACGCGGCGTTCCCGGCGAAGCAGAAGCCGGAGACGACGCCGACGATCGGAACGAGACCGCTCAGCCGCGCGTAGCTGGCGAACGTCGGCACGGCGAGGCCCGATGCCCACGTGACGTCGCTGTCGCCCGGCCGACCGCCGCCGCCTTCGGCGAACATCACTAGCGGGACGCGCCACGTCTCCGCCAGGTGCAGCATGCGATCGGTCTTGAGATGGTTGGCGTAGCCTTGCGTTCCGGCGAACACGGTATAGTCGTACGCCATCGCGATGCAGCGCGCGCGCTCGGCGTCGAAGCGATCGCCGTTCACCGCGCCGACCCCGGCGATCAGCCCGTCGGCCGGGCTCATTCGCTCGAGCTCCGCCGGTTCGCGCCGGCGGCGTTGTGCGGCCAGCGCAAACTCACCGTACTCGAGAAAGCCGCCGTCGAACAATTCGCCGAGCCGTTCGCGCGCGCTGAGCTTTCCTTGCGCGCGGCGTTTGTCGAGAACGTCAGCTCGCGCCTCGTCGCCGATCGCGCGCCGTCGTTCGAGCACCTCGCGCAAATCGGGCCGCACCTCGTCGAGATCGGTGGTCGCTTCGGCGCTGTTTCCTTCGACCGCAACGTCCGCCGGCTCGACGAAGAGCACCGCGTCGCCGCCCGCGAGGATCGCGCCGGGTTCCGCCGCGATCGCGCGGACGATCCCGGAGAGCTCCGCGGTGAGCGCGTACTCCATCTTCATCGCCTCGACCATCGCGAAGCGCTGACCGAGCGCGAGGCGCGTCCCGACCTCGACATCGACGGAGATCAGCCGCCCGGCCGAGGGGGCGCGCAGAGCGGTGGTGTTCGCGGGCCCGACGGTGCTCACGCGGCAAAGTGCTGTACGCGGCCGGCGGCCACCTCGGCCGAGCGAGGCGCTGCAAGCCTGGCACCTTGGGCTCGCTTGCTTAGTGCGCCGAACCTTGAAAGCTGCGACACAAGTCGCTTGACAGACATAGCATGGTGCTTGGTATACTTAGCACGAAGATTTCACACCGCGCCACCGGCGCCAAGGAGTACCCCATGAACGAAACCTACATCGACACCATCGAGAAGTTCCAGGCTCAGGGCCTCGAGGCCATCAAGCAAGTCCAGGCCGCGCAGATCAACGCCGTCAGCTCGTTCCGCGAGATGTTCAGCAACGTGACCGGCAAGCTGCCGAACGCCCAGAACTTCAGCCAGATCCCGACCGTCGTCTCCAAGATCAGCGAGCTCAACTCGACGTTCGCGGTCAAGCTCATCGAGCAGCAGAACGACTACGTGAACCAGCTCCTCAACGTGCTCAAGTCCACGCCGGTCGAGACCACCGAGACCGCGTCGAAGAACTAAGCCCGTGACGTTCGCAGGCGCGGGCGCAAAACGCGCGCGCCTGCGGCGGATGAAGACGATTGCCACGGCGCTGCTCGGCGCGATGGCGGTCGTCTTTGTCGTTTCGGCACGGTTGCGGCCGGAGTATCCGCTCTTGGCGTGGCTCGAGGCGTTCAGCGAAGCGGCCCTGATCGGCGGGCTCGCCGATTGGTTCGCCGTCGTCGCGCTGTTCCGCCACCCCGGCGGCATCCCGCTGCCGCATACGGCGATCGTCCCGCAGAACAAGGACCGCATCGGCGTGCAGCTCGGCATCTTCGTCGAGCAGAATTTTCTGACGCCGACGCTCATCGCGTCGAAGCTGCGCGAGCTCGATCTGGCGCGTCACGTGCTGGGCTGGCTCGCGATCCCCTCGAATTGCCGCGCGCTGCTCGTCAACGCGCGCGAACTCGTGCCGCGGCTGTTCGACGCCGTCGACGACGCCGAGATCCGAGCGGTCGTGCAGCGCGTCCTCGCCGAAGAGATCGAGCGCGTCGACCTGTCGCGGGTCGCCGGCTCGGTGCTCACCATCGTGACCGCGGGCGGCGCGCACCAGCGCGTCCTCGCGCGCCTGCTCCCCGTCGCCGCCGGCTGGCTGCACGACCAACGTGCCGAGATCAAGCGCCGCTTCGCGAAGCGCTCGCTACTCACGCCGGGTTTCGTCGACGCCTACATTGTGAACCGCTTCGTCGACGGGATGATCGACTTGGTCGACGAGGTCGCGCACGATCCGGAGCATCCGATGCGCCGCGAGTTCGACGCCTACATCCAGCAGCTCGTGGTGCGCTTGAACGACGACCCGGAGATGCAGGCGCAGGCCGAGCGGGTGAAGCGCGCGATCCTGCAGGGCGCGGAACTCGATCAGCTCGTCGCGGCAGCGTGGAGCGCGCTCAAGTCGCGCTTGGAGTTGCCGCCGAAACCAGCATTCACTCCGCCGGGACTGCGCTTGGCCGACGTCGTCGCGCGGATCGCGTGGAGCATGCTCGACGAGCCGGCCGTCGTCGAACGCCTCAACACGCGGTTTTGCGACATCGCCGAATCCGTACTGGCGCGTTTCCAGCAGCAGTTCTCGCTGCTCATCACCGAGATCGTCCAGCGCTGGGACGCCGACGTCAT
>PMOS01000035.1 GCA_003161435.1 Vulcanimicrobiota bacterium | reverse complement strand
GAGCAGATCGTGATCACGTCGTCGAGGCCGAGCGCTTCGGCCTGTGCGTAGGTGCGCGCGTTGAGCACGCGCGCAACATCGCGGTTCGTGTCGTTGAGCACCGACGCGCCGCAGCACGACGCTGCCGTGAGCTCGACGAGCTCGATGCCGAGCTTGTCGGCCAGGAGCATCGTCGAGTTGAACAGCTCCTTGCACGACTCTTTGGCAACGCAGCCGGGGAAGAAGCCGTACTTGCGCATCTGCGCCGACTTCGACTTGCCCTTGATGACGGGCTTGTCCAGGGTGGCGGTCATTAGAGTGTCGGAGCCTCCAGCGTCTCGAAGATGGTGCGGATTTCGTCTACCTTCGGCACGGGCTTGAGGAAGACGGGCGGCATCTTGCCGGCCAGGGCGATCCGGATCCCGAGCGGTGCGACCTTGATCAGCCCGCGGATGTTGAAACGGCCGACCGTGCCTTGGATGACCTCCGTTTCGTGCAGCATCCCCGTCGCCTTGACGGTCTTCGCGACCACCAGCGCGTGGCGCGGGCCCGGCGCGTCGGTGAGGCCTTCCTCGATCGTCGCGCGTTTGACCGCGATGATGTCGTCGTGCGGGTCGACGTGCTTGGGACAGTACGAGCACGCGTAGCAGTGGGCGCACAGCCACAGGTAGTCGTCGCTGATCTGCGCGGCGCGTTCCTTGCGCTTGCTGTCGCGGACGTCTTCGATGAACCGGTAGGCGTATGCGATTGCAGCGGGACCGGCGAACGCCGGATCGACCGAGACGACCGGGCAGAGCGCGTAGCACGTCGCGCACATGACGCAGTTCGCGACGGCGACGAGCTTTTTCATGTCCTCGGGCGAGACGCGACGTTCGGTCGGGTGGTCCTCGTCACGGTCCTTGGGCTGCAAGTACGGTTTGAGCCTCGTGTACTTGTCCCAGAACGGGTCCATGTGGACCACGAGGTCCTTCATCGGCTGGAAGTTCGGCATCGGATCGATCGCGATCGTGCGATCCGACTTGAGCACCGTGCGCACCGGCGTCTTGCAGGCGAGTCCGGTCGTGCCGTTGATGTTCATCGAGCACGAGCCGCAGATCGCCGACCGGCACGAGCGCCGGAAGGTGATCGAGCCATCGATCTCCGCCTTCGCGTGCTCGAGCGCATCGAGCACGGTCGCCGTGTCGGGCAGCTCGGTGATCTCGACGCGGTCGCGGTGCGGCACCTCGTCGGTCGCCTGGTCGAAACGGAAGATATCGAGGGTGTAAGCCATTAGTAGCTCCGAACCGTGGGCTGCCACTTGGTAGCGACGACCTTGCGCGAGTAGTCCGGCTCGGGATCCGTCGTCGGTCCCTTGTACCGCATCAGCGTGTGAACCATCCACTTCTCGTCGTCACGGTCGGGGAAGTCCGTTCGGGCTTGAGCGCCGCGCGACTCCTGGCGGTTGATCGCGCCCAGCACGATCGGCTGGGCGATGTCGGCCAGGCACTCGGTCTCGAGCAGCCCGATCAGGTCGGTGTTGAAGGTCTTGGACTTGTCCTGTACGGTCATCGTCTGCGCCATCTCGCGCGCCGTGCGAAGCTTCTCCATTCCGGCTTTGAGGTCGGCGTCGTCGCGGAAGATGAAGGCGTGGTCGCTCATCGCGTCGTTGATGGCCTTGCGCACGTGGCTGTGGCGCTCGCCGCCGCTGCGCGCGAGGATGCCGTCGATACGCGTTCGCTCGGCCTCGAGCGTCTTGGGGCTCGGCTTGACCTCGACGTTCTTGATGTAGTCGCTGGCGTGGCGCGCCGAACGAGCGCCGAACACGATCGTCTCGAGCAGTGAGTTGCCGCCCAGCCGGTTCGCACCGTGGACCGAGACGCAGGCGCACTCGCCGGCGGCGTACACACCGGGGATGCGGGTCGCGCCGAACTTGTCGGTTTCGATCCCACCCATCGCGTAGTGCATCCCGGGCAGGATCGGGATCGGCGCGTCGACCGCGTCCTTGCCGGTGGCGTCGAGTGCCAGCTCGCGAATCTGCGGGAGGCGCTCGAGGATCTTCTCGCGCCCGAGGTGGCGCAGATCGAGGAAGACGCAACCGTCGACGCCGCGGCCTTCCATGATCTCGGTCCACTCTGCGCGGCTGACGACGTCGCGAGAGGCCAGCTCGCCCTTGTTGGGAGCGTACTTGAACATGAACCGTTCGCCGTCTTTATTGAGGAGATAGGCCCCTTCGCCGCGCGCCGCCTCGGAGAGCAGCACGCCGTTCTCCTTGAGCGAGGTCGGATGGAACTGAACGAATTCCATGTCCATGAGCGGGATGCCGGCCCGGTAGGCGATCGCCGTACCGTCGGCGGTTGAGGCGTAGCCGTTGGTCGTCTTGCGGTAGACGCGGCCCAGGCCGCCGGTAGCGAAGATCGTCGCCTTCGCGGTGACCAGCTCGAGCTCGCCGTTGCGCATGTTGTAGGCCACCAGGCCGCTGCCCACGCCGTCCTCGACGCACAGCGCGGTGGCGAAGTACTCTTCGTAGACCCTCACGCCGAAGCGCTCGAGCTGTTCCCACAGCGTGTGAAGGATGACCAGCCCGGTGACGTCGGCCGAGTAGCAGGTGCGTGCCGAGCCCGCCCCGCCGAACGGCCGCTGGGCGATGCGCCCGTCGGGCATCCGGGAGAAGATGCAGCCGCGGTGTTCGAGCCAGATGATCTGCCGCGGGGCGTCCTCCGCCATGGCCTCGATGGCGTCTTGATCGCCCAGATAGTCTGAGCCCTTGACGCAGTCGAAGGCGTGGTTTTCGGGCGAGTCGTCCTCGCGGTTCCCCAGCGCAGCGTTGATGCCACCCTGCGCCGCGCCGGAATGGCTGCGGACCGGGTGCATTTTGGAGACGATCGCGACGTCTGCGCCGCGTTCCGCCGCCTCGACCGCCGCCCGCATCCCTGCGAGGCCGCCGCCGACGACGACGATGTCGTGCTTGATCACCTTGTCTGTTCGCGCCCCTTGGAAGAAGGGTTGTATCGCCTACGAGTTTATCCGGAAGGCGTTTCCGCGACGCACCACCTTCGTCGCACGATCCTCTAATAACCCCTCGCAGTGGCGCCCGCGCTCGCCCTCGCGAACCAGGCTAGCGGACGGCGGTCGCCCGGCCGGGAACTGCAGGGTACGCCGGCGGGTCGTAGGTCGCAGGGCGCCGCGCGGGCTCCCCGGTATCAAGTGAGCTTCCCGCGCCTGTCTCCGTCGTAGGTTGACTTTTCGTTGAGTTCATTCGTCCATCTGCACGTGCACAGCGAGTACTCGCTGCTCGACGGCGCGTGCCGAGTCGACACCCTGTGTGAAAAGACGGCGAACGAAGGCGCGCCGGGGATCGCGCTGACCGATCACGGCGTGATGTTCGGCGCGGTCGAGTTCTACGATGCGGCCAAGGACAAGGGGCTCACGCCGATCATCGGCTGCGAGGCCTATATCGCGCCGCGCGGGCGCTTCGAGAAGACCGTGCGCGACGAGAACCACGTCACGCTGCTCGCCGCCAGCGA
Organism: Vulcanimicrobiota bacterium; assembly: GCA_003161435.1. Lineage (GTDB taxonomy): Bacteria > Vulcanimicrobiota > Vulcanimicrobiia > Vulcanimicrobiales > Vulcanimicrobiaceae > Vulcanimicrobium > Vulcanimicrobium pasteuri. Next base: position 37,267 of record PMOS01000035.1, on the reverse strand, counting down.
CGTCGGCTACAAGAACCTGACCACGCTGATCTCCAAGGGCTTCCTCGAGGGGTACTACTACAAGCCGCGGATCGACATGGATCTGCTCGCCGCCCACAACGAGGGGCTGATCGTCCTGTCGGGCTGCATGTCCTCGCTGGTTTCGGCGCCGCTGCTCAAGAACGACTACGAGACGGCCAAGAAGAACGCGAAGATGTTCGGCGAGATCTTCGGCGACCGGTTCTACATCGAGATCATGCGCCACGGCATGCCCGAAGAGGACGCGATCAACACCGGGCTCATCAAGCTCGCCCGCGAGTTGAACTACCCGCTCGTCGCCACCAACGATTCGCACTACCTGACGCAAGGGGACGCGCAGGCACACGACGTCCTGCTCTGCATCGGCACCGGCAAGACCGTGCAGGACACCAGCCGGATGAAGTTCTTCTCCGATCAGTTCTACGTAAAGTCGGCGACCGAGATGCGCGAGCTGTTCGCCGACATCCCCGAAGCCTGCGACAACACGCTCGAGATCGTCAAGCGGATCGACATCAAGATCCCCAAGAAGGTCTTCTACCTGCCGGATTATCCGGTGCCCAAGACACCGGCCGAGGACGTCGCCGGCGTGCTGGGCGCGTCTGCCGCGTCGGCGGCCGCGGCGGGACCGATGTTCGACGTCGACCCGCACCGCGAGATCCCGATGTCGGCCGAAGACTATCTGCGGCTGGTCTGCGAGCAGGGCTTCATCGCACGCTACGGTGCGGAACGCGCGACGAGTGACGCGGCGCTGCGCGAGCGGCTGGAGTACGAGCTCGGGGTCATCAACACGATGGGCTTCGCCTCGTACTTTCTCATCGTGTGGGATTTCATCAAGTATGCGCGCGACCGCGACATCCCGGTCGGCCCGGGCCGCGGCTCAGCCGTCGGTTCAGTGGTGTCGTACAGCCTTCGGATCACCGATCTCGACCCGATCAAGTTCGGGTTGATCTTCGAGCGTTTCCTGAATACCGATCGCATCTCGATGCCGGATATCGACACCGACTTCTGCGTCGAGCGGCGTGACGAAGTGATCCGCTACGTCATCGACAAGTACGGCAAGGATCGCGTCGCGCAAATCGTCACCTTCGGGACGATGGCCGCCCGCGCCGCGATCCGCGACGCAGGTCGTGCGCTGGGTGTCCCGCTGCCCGACGTCGACCGCGTCGCGAAGCTCGTTCCCTCCGGCCCGACGGGCCTGACGATTCCGCAGGCGCTCAAGCAGATCCCCGAGCTGGGCGTGATGTACAACCACGACCCGCAGATCCGCAAGCTGCTCGACACGGCCGCGTCGATAGAAGGGCTCGCGCGCAACGCCTCGACCCACGCGGCCGGCGTCGTGATCTCGAAGAACCCGCTGACCGACCACGTTCCACTTGTGAAGATCGGCGACGACGGCGTCAACACGCAGTACGACATGAACATGGTCGAACGGGTCGGCCTGCTCAAGATGGACTTCCTAGGCCTGCGCAACCTCACCGTGATGAAGGCCGCGATGGACGAGATTCGTCGTACGGTGAACCCCGAGTTCGACATCGCCGCGATCCCGGACGACGACACGAAGACATACGAGATGATCAGCCGTGGAGACACGCTGGGCATGTTCCAGTTGGAATCCGACGGAATGAAGCGCGTCTGCACGGAGCTCAGACCCTCGGGCCTCATGGACATCGTCGCGCTCGTCGCGCTCTACCGGCCTGGACCGATGGAGTGGATTCCGGACTTCATCGCCGGCAAACACGGCCGCAAGGTTCCGTCGTACATCCACCCAAAGCTCGAACCGATTCTTGCCGAAACGTACGGAGTTGCGTGCTTTCAAGAACAAGTGCTCCGCATCGCGCGAGATATCGCCGGGTTCTCGATGAGCGAGGCCGACGAGTTGCGGAAGGTCGTCGGAAAAAAGCAAAAGGACAAGATCCCTTACTACAAGGAAAAGTTTATCGCCGGCTGCCTTGCGAATGATGTTTCGGCCGAGCTCGGTGAGCGGGTTTTCGCTTTTATCGAACCGTTCGCCGGTTACGGGTTCAACAAAGCCCACGCCGTCGCGTACGGTTGGATCGCATATCAGACCGCGTATCTTAAGGCGAATTATCCGCTGCAGTATTTCACGGCCCTGATGTCGTCGGTGCGGGATAAGACCGACAAGCTCGTCGAGTACATCGATGAGGCGAAGAAGATGGGAATCGCGGTCCTGCCGCCGGACGTGAACGCGTCGCTGGTCGACTTTGCAGTGGTCGGTCAGGATATCCGGTTCGGGCTCGCAGCGGTCAAAGGAGTCGGCGAGAGCGCGGTACGCTCGATCCTCGACGCTCGCGAGGCGGGCGGCCAGTTCATCGACTTGTACGACATGGTGAACCGGGTCGACGTCAAGGCGGTGAACCGTAAGGTCTACGAGGCGATGATCAAGTGCGGCGCGCTCGATCCGCTGCCGGGGAATCGCGCCCAGTTGCTCGACGCGCTCGACGGCGCGCTCGAGGTCGCGGCGCGCGAGCTGCGCGACCGCGAGATGGGGCAGAGCTCGCTGTTCGGGATGATCGAGCAGCCGCACCCGTCGCTTAAGCCGTCGCTGCGGCCGCTGCCCGCGCCCTCGACGATGGAGCAGCTGGCCTGGGAGAAGGAAACCCTCGGGATATTCGTCTCCGGCCACCCGCTCGCCGACGTCACCGAAGCGCTCGGCCGCACGGGTGCGGTGCCGATTCGCGACCTGCGCAACTTCGAAGACGACAGCATGGTGAAGATTGCCGGGCTGGTGACCGGGGTGCGCCGGACGTTGACCAAAGCGCAAGCGCAGATGCTGCTCGCGACGATCGAAGACACCACCGGTGCGATCGAGTGCGTCGTCTTCCCCAAACAGTATGCCGAGTTGCAGGCGCGATTCGTCGAAGACGCAATCGTCGTGATCACCGGCCGCTTGCGGCTGCGCGAACGGCGCGGTTCGACCCCGGGCGAGGAGGCGCCGCTCGAGCTCAATGTCTCGGTGAGCGAAGTTCAGCCGTTCGACCGGACCTCGGTCCGGCACGCGGCGCCCCCACCGGACGGCTGGCACGTCACGGTGACGCAGCGCGAGCATATCGACGGCCTCGCCGTGCTGATCTCGGAATGGTCGGGGACGACCCCGCTCGTGCTGCACATCAGCGGCTCGACCGTGCAGCGCGGCGTAGCCTCGGACCGCCGCGTGCGCGAACGCCTCGTCGCTATCGTCGGCGAGATCAACGTGCGCGAAGGCTCGCCATGAGTTTGCGGCCGCGATGAGGCTCCCGGCGGGCGTCCGTGATTGGCTTCCGCACGAGCTGGCGCGTAAGCGTGAGATCGAGCAGCAGATGCGGGCGGTCTTCGGGCGCTGGGCGTACGAAGAGGTGCAGACACCGATCATCGAGCGCTTCGACGTGATGGAGCGCGGGCTGGGCGAAGAGACGGCCGAGCTGCTATTTCAGTTCAACGACCGCCGCTCGACGGCGCTGGCGCTGCGCCCCGAGATGACGACGCCGGTTGCGCGACTCGTCTCGACGCGAATGCGCGAAACCCCGCTGCCGCTGCGGCTGGCGTACGTGGCACCGGTGTTCCGCTACTACGAGCAGCCGCAAGAGGGGCGGATGCGCGAGCTCACCCAGGCCGGCGCTGAGCTGATCGGCGCGCCGGGGATCGATGCCGACGCCGAGACGCTGTTCATGGCGATTGAAGCGCTCGACGAGATCGGACTGCGCGACGCGCGCTTCGACATCAACGACGCACGCGTCGTCGATGGGATCCTGGCCGGCGTCGAGCTCGACGGCGAGGCAGCACGCGAGGCGAAGGAGCACATGAAGACGCGAAACCTCGTCGCGTTGCGCAAGTTCGAGCGCCCCGCGCTGGTGCAGTTCGCGCAGCGCCGTGGTGGCCACGAAGCGATCCAAGCTGCGCGCGGCGTCTGCCGCACCCCCGAGTCGCTGGTCGCGCTTGACGCGCTCGACGAGTTGCTGCGGCGCGCCGGCGCACTCGGCTACGAGTCGCGCGTCACGGTCGACTTCGCGCTGCTGCGCGAGCTCGACTACTACACCGGATTCCTGTTCGAGGGCTACGTCGAGGAGATCGGCTTCTCGCTATGCGGCGGCGGCCGATACGACTCGTTGTTGCCGCGCTTCGGGTTCGACGTCCCTGCGGTCGGTTGGACGGCAGGCGTCGAGCGGCTGTTGATCGCGCTCGAACGCCGCGGCAAGCACGTGCGCCGTCGCCGCCATCGCATCGACGTCCTCGTCGCCGGTTCCGATGTCGTTGCCGCGCGCGAGCGCGCCGCCGGCAACGTCGTGCGCTATGCCGGCTCGGACTTGGGCGACGAGGCATTGCTCGAAGAGGCGCGCGCTTACGAGATCCCCCGCGTCGTCATCGCGCTCAACGGTACGGTGCGCGAGCTGCGCGTCGGACCGCGCGTCGGCGGGTTGCCTGCGCCGCGCACGCCGTCGAACTGGGACGCGCGATGAGCCGCCCGAAGGCGCAGCCCGAAGCCGGGCTCACGATCGCCATGCCGAAGGGCGCGCTGTTCGCGGAGTCCGCCGCGCGGCTGCGCTCGGCGGGGATCGAGGTGCCTGAAGACGTCGGCCGGCGGCTCACCATTACGACGGCCGACGGCACGACGCTGCTGTTCCTGCGACCGACCGACGTCCCGGCCTACGTGGAGTTCGGTTCCGCCGATTGCGGGATAGTCGGCAAGGACGTGCTCTGGGAAACCGACCGCAACGTCGCCGAACTCGCCGATCTCGGCTTCGGCTATTGCCGGCTGGTCGTCGCGGGCCGCCGTATCGACCGCTATCACGAAGGCGCTCCGTTTCCTACGTTTCTGAGGGTCGCGACGAAGTTCACGCGTTCCGCGGAGACGTGGTTTGCCGAACGTGACTTGCCGGTCGAGCTGATCCCTTTGCACGGCTCGGTCGAGCTCAGCCCGCTCGTCGGTCTGGCCGATCTCATCGTCGACCTCGTCGCAACCGGCACGACGCTGCGCGAGCACGATCTGGTCGTCGTCGAAGAGATCGGTGAGAGCACCGCACGCTTCGTCGTCAACCCGGTCCGCTTCCGCGCCAAGTACGACGCGCTCGTCAAACTGTTGGAACGACTCAGTGCCGTCCCCGCATAGCGCACGCGGCGAGGCGCGATTTCCCTTCGACAGGCTCAGGGAAACGGGACGCACTTCGCTCGGCGCGTTCGATGCGGGCACGCCGCGATCGTTCGCCCTTCGACGAGCTCAGGGTGACATCGAGCGATGAGGATCGTCGACGCGACCGATGGCGAGGCGCTGCGCGGGTTGTACGCGGGGGGCTGGGATCCGCCGCGTGCGATCGTCGAGAGCGTGCGCGCGATCGTCGACGACGTGCGCGCGCGGGGCGATGCGGCGCTGGTGGACTATACGTGGCGTTGGGACTTCGATGGAGCGTCGCTCGCCGGGCTGCGCGTTGACATCCCTTCACGCAAGCACGCGCGCGCGCTCGTCCCGGAGCAGATCGCGGTCGGGCTCGAGCTGGCGCGCGAGCGCATCGCCGCGTTTCACGAACGCCAGCTGCCGGCGACGATCGACTACCACGCACCCGACCTGACCCGCTATGCGTTCTTGTCGCGACCCCTGGCGGCGATCGGCGCGTACGTCCCGGGCGGCACCGCGCCGTTGCCGTCGACGGTGCTGATGACCGTCGTTCCCGCGAAGGTCGCCGGCGTCGGACGCGTCGCGGTCGTGACGCCACCGCAGCGCGACGGCCGGGTCGATCCGGCGGTGCTGTACGCGTGCGCCTTGACCCAGGTCGACGAGCTGTACGCAGTCGGCGGCGCGCAAGCGATCGCGGCGCTCGCGTACGGCACGCCGACGATTCCGGCGGTCGACAAAATCGTCGGACCCGGCAACGTCTACGTCACGGAAGCCAAACGCCAGGTCTTCGGCGCGTGCGGAATCGACGGTCTGGCCGGTCCGTCCGAAGTGCTGGTCGTCGCCGGCGAGCAGGCCGACGCGCACCTCGTCGCCGGCGAGCTCGCCGCGCAGGCCGAGCACGACCCGCTGGCGCGCGTCGCTGCAGTTTCGCGCGATCGTGGCTTGCTCGAACGCGTGGCGTCGCTGCTCGATGGACCGTTCGGCCGAACGAGCGGGCGTGACGCAATCGTGGGGCACGTGCTCGACGCGCGCGCGTGGCTGATCCACGCCGAGAGTGACGCGGCGATCCTGGACGTCATCGAACGGTTCGCGCCCGAGCACCTTTCGCTGATGATCGAAGATCCGTACGCCTGGGTAGCCAAGATTCGGCGCGCCGGGGCGATCTTCGTCGGCGATCACACGCCGGTCGCGGCCGGCGACTATCTCGCCGGCACGAATCACACGCTGCCGACCTCAGGTGCGGCGCGCTTCTCGTCGGGACTGCGAACGGCCGACTACCTCCGCACGATGACGTTGGTCGAGAACTCCCGCGCCCGCATGCTCGCCGACGCCGAGTTGCTGGCGGCATTGGCCGATTTCGAAGGTCTGCCGGCGCACGCCCGCACGGCGCGGCTGCGCGCAGCCGACGGGAGTTCAGAGCGCGGCTGAGCGCGCGAACGGCCATTCGCGACGGAGTGCCGCCCGAACGAAGTAGACCGCGCAGCCGGCCGCCAGCGTGACGACACCGTACGCGATCGCGTTGCGCCCGGCGCTCACGTACACGTAGACCCAGCCCAGCAGCGCGATCAGCGCGGGCAGCGGGAACAGCCACATGCGATACGGCGCGCGCACGCCGCGGGCACGCATCACGAACAAGGCAATCGTCTGCGCGATCGACTGGATCAGGACGATTCCGGTGGTGAGTGCGTTGATCACCTGATCGAGCGGGAAGAGGCAGGCGGGGAGCGCGAGCAATCCGATCGCCACCAGCGAGACGTCCGGGAAGCGGTGCTTGACGTGGACGTGCGCGAACGGGCGCAAGAAGACACCGTCGACCGCGGCCGCGAACGGGATCCGCGAGAACGCGAGCAAGTTGCCGTAGACCGACGCGAATGCGGTGACCAGCACGAGCACGGTCACGGCGATCGCCGCGCCTACCCCGAAGCGCTGCTCGACGATCGCCGAAGCGACGTGCTGGCCGAGCGGCGGCAGCGTGCCGTCGGCGGCGGGGACGACCTGCTGCCAAGGGATTGCGCCGAGCACTCCGACCTGCATCGCGATGTACAGCGCGGCGACGAGCACGATCGAGATGACGATCGAGCGCGGCAGCGTCCGCGGGGGATCGACGACCTCGTCGCCGAGGCTGCTCGACGCGCTGTAGCCGATGTAGTCGTACATCGTGATGATGAGGGCTTGACCGAAACCCGCTCCCAGGCCGGCCCAGAACGAGTCGTGCGCCGGCAGTGCGAAGGCCTGCGCCGGCGCGAAGTGCGCGTACGACGCGACGATTACGCACAGCAGCGTCGCTACCGAAGCGATGGCCAGCGCGATTCCGGTACGCGCGATGGCCGTGATGCCGCGGTACAGCGCGATCAAGGTGACGACGCCGACGGCCATCGCCACCGCCACGAGCAGCCAAGGCGTGATGGCGATGCTTGGGACGAGGTAGCCCGCGTAGTTCGCGAAGCCGATGTAGCCCGACGCTTGAATGAGCGGCGCGTAGAAGATCGTCTGCCAGACGAACAGGAAGGCCAAGCACCGGCCCAAGCTCTGCCGGCCGAAGATCTCGCGCAGATAGCCGTACGTTCCACCGGAGCCCGGATAGCGCGAGCCGAGCTCCGCCCAGACCAGCCCGTCGCACAGCGCGAGCAACGCGCCCGCGAGCCAGCCCACCAGCGAGAGGGGACCGTGCAGTGTTCCGAGCACGAGCGGGATCGTCACCAGCGGACCGATCCCGATCATCGTGATCGCGTTGATCGCGACCGCGCCGCGAAGTCCGACGCCGCGGATCAGCATCACGCGCGTTTCGTCGGCGCTCGCCCACTTGCTTCCCCGCTCCCGGGGTTCGGCGTGCGTGCGTCGAACGGGCCTGCCAATGCTCTCGACTCGCATCCGTCTGGTTGCGCTCGACCTCGACGGGACGTTGGTCGGTGAGGATCTGATCGTGCGCCCGCGCGTGCGCGAGGCGATCGCCGCCGCGCAAGCGCAGGGCGTTGCCGTCACGATCGTCACCGGCCGGATGTTCGCTGCGACGAAACCCTTTGCGCGCTCGCTCGCGATCGATGGTCCGATCGTCTGCTATCAAGGCGCGGCGATCTTCGACGCCGCGAGCGGGGCAGTGATGCGCGAGACTCCCGTGCACGCCGACGTTACCCGCGATACGCTCGAATGGGCGCACGCTCGCGGTGTGCACGCGCAGTGTTATGCGGATGACACGCTCTACGTCGAGCAGATCAATCGCTTCTCACGCCGCTACACGACCCTCGCGCGGGTCGAGCCGGTCGTCGTAGCGTCGTTGCGCGCCGCTTTCGCCGAACGGCCTTCGATCAAGGTCGTGCTGGTCGACGATCCCGACCGCTCGGAGCAGCACCTGGTGGCGCTGCAAGCATTGCTCGGCCAACGTGCCTACATCACCCGCAGCCACGTCGATTTCGTCGAGGTCCTCGATCCGGCCGTGAACAAAGGCGAGGCACTCGCCTTTGTCGCCGCGCGCCACGGCGTGGCGCTCGAGGCGACGCTGGCGGTCGGCGATGCGTGGAACGACGTCCCGCTGCTCGACGCGGCGGCGGTCGGAGTCGCGATGGGATCGGCCCCGCCGGAGTTGGTGGCCCGCGCCGACCACGTGGTCGCCGACGTCGCCCACGACGGCGTCGCCGAGGCGATCGAGCGGTACGTGCTCACGTGAAGGCCGAAACCCGCTCGGGGGCCCGCAGCCTGCCGCGACGGCGCAAGCCATCGCTCCTCGCGCGCGTGCGGCCGTTTTGGATCCTGCTGCTGGTCGTCGTCGCGCTGCTGGTGTGGGCCGGGATCTGGTTGGCGCGCTCACCCTGGTTCCGAGTCTCCAACGTTACGATCGACGTGCCGGTCGGCTCGCCGGTGTCGCGCGATCAGGTGAGCTCCGCGGCGGCGATCGCGCCCGACGCGAACATTTGGCTGCTCGATGCCGGCGACATCGCGCGGCGCATCGAGGCGATCCCCTACGTCGATCGCGCGACGATCCAGCGCGCGCAGTTTCCGCGCCCCGCGCTCGAGATCGCGATCGAGGTGCGCCGCCCGTCCGCGTGCATCAGCGCCGGCGGCCAAGACGTGACGATCGACGCCACGGCGCGCGTCCTCCAAGCGAGCTGTGCCGCGCCGGCCTTACCGCTGATCGAGGCGGGTAACGTGACCGTCCCGGCGCCCGGCGGCAGCATCGCCGACGGCGAGATCGCCGGACTCCTCGCCGACGAGCGAGTCCTGGCCGGCGCCAACCTCGCCATCCGCCGGCTCAGCCGCGATCGCTGGGGTGGCCTCGACGCCGTAGACGCGACCGGCGTGACGCTGGAGTTCGGCGACGACGCGGACCTGGCCAAGAAAGCGGCACTCGTCCAGCCGGTCCGCAACGGCATCGGGACGAAGCGGCCGATCCGCGCCATCGACTTGCGAGCGCCGAAGACGCCGACCGTCGAGTTCCGCTGACCTGAGGGTAAAATCCATCCCCGGGTGTGGATACGATTTGTGGACGCCTGTGGATGATCTTGTAGGTAATCGCTACCTCGGCCACAATATACTGTGGTGGAAGTGATGGCGAGGACGGATGGCTAGAGGCGAAACAATCGCCGGCCTGGACATCGGCACGACGAAAACGTGTGTCGTCATCGCAGCGTCCGGCGCCGACGGTTTGGAGATCATCGGCGTAGGCGAAGCCCCCTCGACCGGGATGCGCAAGGGCGTCGTCACCGACCTCGAGGCGACCGTTCATGCCATTGAGGCGGCGACCGAGAAGGCAGAGCGCATGGCCGGCGTCCACGTCGCGCATGTGTACGTCGGCGTGACGGGCGAGCACGTGCAGTCGACCAACAACCGCGGCGTGGTCGCGGTGACCGGCGACGACCGCGAGGTCATCACCAATGACGTGAAGCGCGTCGTCGACGCGTCCAAGATCATCAACCTCGCCGCCGACCGCCAGATCATCCATTCGCTGCCGCGCCACTATACGATCGACGGCCAGGACGGTGTGACCGACCCGGTCGGGATGAGCGGCGGCCGGCTCGAAGTCGACACCCACATCGTCACCGGCGGCTCGTCGTTCATCTCGAACGTGCTCAAGTGCGTGCACCGCGCGGGCCTCGAGCCGGCCGGGATCGTGTTCGAGCCGCTCGCCTCGTCGGCCGCGACGCTGTTGCCCGAGGAGAAGCAGGTCGGCGTCGTGCTGCTGGACATCGGCGGCGGGACGACGGACATTGCCGTGTTCAGCGACGGCGGCGTGCTGCACTCGGCGACCATTCCGGTCGGCGGCAACATCTTGAGCAACGACATCGCGCTGGGCCTGAAGACCACGTTCGCCGAGGCGGAGAACGTGAAGCGCACGTACGGCTCGGGCCTGGTGCGTTCCGACGAAGCCGACCAGACCTTTCAGGTCAAGACGCTCGACGGGCGCAGCACGCGCGAAGTCACCTCGTCGCAACTGCGCGCAATCGTCGTCCCGCGCGTGCTGGAGATCTTCCGGCTCGCGAAAGGAAACATCGTCGACCGGATCCCGCGCGATCAAGTGCTCAGCGAGGTCGTGCTCACCGGTGGAACGGCACACCTGCGCGGAATCGAAACGACCGCCGCCGAGGTGTTCGGATTGCCCGTGCGCGTCGGCGTCCCCGCTACCGTCGCCGGTTTGACCGACGCCGTCAAACAACCCGAGTACGCGACCGCGATCGGTCTCGTGCTGTTCGGTCCACGCGGCGATCATGCGCCGCACCTCAACGGTCACAGCACCGGCCCGTTCGCCAAGCTGTGGACCTGGTTCGCCTCCATCTGGAATTAGTGATCGTTGCTCCCGCTCTTCCCACACGAGGAACACGCAGACATGGCTGATGCAAAACGGTACGTGCCCGAACATGCGGCGACGATCAAGGTGATCGGTCTGGGCGGGGGCGGCTGCAACGCCGTCAACCGCATGATCGAGGCCGGCTTGACGGGCGTCGACTTCTTCGCGATCAACACCGACGTCCAAGCGCTGAGAAACGCGAAGACGAACAACACCGTGCAGATCGGCAGCGGGCTCACCCGCGGCCTCGGCGCCGGTGCGAACCCGAACATCGGGCGCGAGGCGGCCGACGAGTCGCGCGAGGATCTCGCGATGATCCTCGACGGCGCGGACCTGGTGTTCATCACCGCTGGGATGGGCGGCGGCACCGGAACGGGCGCGGCGCCGGTCGTCGCCGAGCTCGCTCGCGAATCCGGCGCGTTGACCGTCGCGGTCGTGACCAAGCCGTTCGGCTTCGAGGGACGCAAGCGCATGGCGGCCGCCGAGCGCGGGATCGCCGACCTCGAATCGAAGGTCGACACGCTCATCACGATCCCCAACGAACGCATCTTGCAGATCATCGAGAAGCGCACCCCGCTCAACGAAGCATTCGCCTATGCCGACGACGTGCTGCGTCAGGGGATCCAAGGTATCAGCGACTTGATCACGCAGCCCGGCCTGATCAACCTGGACTTCGCCGACGTCAAGACGATCATGACCGACGCGGGCTCGGCGATGATGGGGATCGGCGAGGGGACCGGCGAGCACCGCGCCGCCGACGCCGCCCAGAAGGCGATCGCTTCGCCGCTGCTCGAGACGACGATCGAAGGCGCGCGCGGCGTCATCTTCAACATCACCGGCGGGCCCGATCTCTCCATGTACGAGGTCAACGAAGCGGCGGAGATGATCTCACGCGCCGTCGACAGCGAAGCGCAGATCATCTTCGGCGCGTCGATCGATCCGACGCTGCAAGGCAAGGTTCGCGTCACGGTCCTCGCCGCCGGCTTCGGCTCGCGGCCGCACCGTCAGTCCGCTTCTACGGTCAGCGGAACGATCGAGTTCGACAAAGTCTCCCCCGTCAACATGGACGACATCGAAGTCCCCGCGTTCTTGCGCTACCGCAGCTAGCGCTGCGGCGAAATTCGCGAAGGCCCGCCGGGGCCTTCGCGAATGAGAACGTTTGGCAATGCCGGTGTCCGTTGCTCTGCGAAGGTCCCGACTCGGCATGCGTGCCGGGCTCGATGAGCCGCCCAGCGGCGCATTTGGGCGAGATCGTCTAGCGGAGGTGGTCCTTTGGGACCCTGAAGACTCCCTTTATGCAGGTCGGATCGCGAACGGCGATCTGAATGTGCGTCTTCTCGAGAAAGCCGGCGTTGTCGTAGATCGGCCTGCCCTCTGTGAAAACGCCTCGCACGGTTTGGATCGGTTCCTCACCATTACTTTCGCGGATGGCGTGCAAAGAGTTGATGACCGCGCAATCGAGATTTCGCCGCAGGTCATTCTTGCGGTTCTTCGGCGTGGGCCATCCGGCTTTCGAGTAGGTCTCAACAAGGGCCCGATGCGCGGCCCTGACCCAACTGATCGCGTCGGATGTCGTAAGATCAAGACAGAGGCCGAGATCGATAACGGCACCCACTACGAACGGATCCGTTATGTTCGAACGGCTCGACGCGCCGAGTTCGACTGCCCACTCTAGGCCGCGACGCGGATTGGCTTCCCAGAAATATATTCCCGTACCGAGCCAATCATACTCGTTCTTGCTGGGCTTCATCGGCGAACCGGCGAGAACACGATCCGCAGCAGCCCTGTCGCAGCCGTGATAGCCCAGGACGAATGTAGATGCGAGCCGGTGCAATGCTATTTCTTATACTTGGCGGCTACGTTTCCCGACTTCGTCGACATCCCGAGGCGAACTAACGTGTTGCGAGCTTTAGCGCGCGATGTCGTAACGTCCTTGATGTACTCGGCTGCAACCTTCTCAAACCGCGCTAAAGCAGCGGGATCATTGAACTCCGGAACTGATTTTGAAGTCTTTTTCAAATTTGTTTACCCACCTGACTGTCGGCACATTTTAGCTCGCAATTACGACCCGAGGGTCTCGAAACTCTCCCTATTTACCCCACTGCGCATTCCAAGGTAAAAAACAAGCCGAACACTCGGTCAACTTCCGGCAAAGCGACAGGCCCTTCAAGCGCCGGTCCTGGCGTCTGGATCCTGCAATGTCGAAGAGAACGGCAACCTTCAACTGCTTTCCTTGGACAGCCTACTTGCCCGCCTCGTTGAGGCGCGCGGATGTGGGGCTCGACGCGCCGGCCGGCGAAACCCAAGATGATGACCGCGACGATTTCCCCCGAGACCGCTGAACGCGCCGTAGCGATTCGGCGTGAGATCCATCGCCATCCGGAGTTGGGGTTCGAAGAGCACAACACGCAGGCGATCGTCGAGCGTGAGCTCGACGCGCTGGGGATCGAGCACCGGCGGATCGCCGCGACCGGCGTCGTCGGGATCGTGCGCGGTGCGCTGCCGGGTCACGCGACGGGTTTGCGGGCGGACATGGACGCGCTGCCGATCACCGAGGACTCGGGCGAGGATTGCGCGTCGGAGATCCCCGGCAAGATGCACGCCTGCGGACACGACTCGCACACCGCGATGCTGCTCGGCGCGGCGCGCGTGCTTCAGGAGTCGCGTGAGACATTTCACGGGACCGCGGTGCTGCTGTTCCAGCCGGCCGAAGAAGGGCCGGGCGGCGCGCAGCCGATGATCGATGAGGGCGCGCTCGACGATCCGCGCGTCGAGGCGGTGACGATGCTGCACATCGATCCGCGCTTGGAAACCGGAAGCATCGGCATCACGCCGGGGCCGGTGAACGCGGCGGCCGACGAGTTTCACCTCACGATTCGCGGCAAAGGTGGACACGGCGCGTACCCGCACAAGGCCATCGACGTCATCCCGTGCGCGGCCGCGACGATTCTGGCGCTGCAAAACATCGCCGCGCGCGAGACCGATCCCTTGGCGTCGATCGTCGTGACGATCGGCACGATCGAAGGCGGTTACCGCAACAACGTGATCGCCGACCGCGTGAAGATGACGGGCACGTTGCGCACGCACGATCCCGCGATTCGCGATGCCGCGGAGGGCAAGCTTCGCCGCATCGTCGATGGTGTCGCAGCGGCGTACGGCGCGCACGCGCAGCTCGACATGATCTTCGGCTATCCGCCGGTCGTCAACGACGCGGACCTCTCCGAAGCGTTCGCATCGTATGCGCGCGAGCACGGGTTCGTCGTCGAGCGGCCGGCGCCGACGATGGGCGGTGAGGATTTCGCCTACTTCGCGCAGCGCGTGCCGGGCGTGATGGTGCGGCTCGGGATCTACAACGAAGCCGTCGGCAGCATCCACTCCGGCCACAGCCCGCAGTTCCGGTTGGATGAAGGGGCGATCCCGACGGGGATCGAGACGCTCGTCGCGTTTGCCCGCGGCGTCGGCGACGGTTCGGTCGCGATCCCGTCGCGCTAACTCTCCGCCTCGGCTGACTCGACGAGCGCATCACCCTCGCTATCGATGCGAATCGTCAGCACGATCGGGCGGCAGCAGACCGGGCAGTCCTCGATCAGCCGCTGCCGAGTCCCCGCGCTCGGGTCGATCCCGGTATAGTTCTGCTCGCCGCAGTACGGGCAGGCGTACGCGGCGTCGGTTTCGAGCGGCATCTGGGCCTCGCAATCCACAGCATCCCCAGCCTCCTCCACAAGGAGTAGTACCAAATGTGGAGCGAGTGCACAATATCTTGTGGTGAGCGGTAGGGCTCTGACCCTGTTGAAGTCGAACATACGGGTCCATGGCTATGCCGTCCGTGTCTGTGGACCGGCCGTCGCCGCGGGCCTTGTACCGTGCCCAGGACGTCTCCTCGCCGGCTCGGATCGCGTTCGATCTCGTCTGCGAGGTCGAAAAGTGGCCGGTCTGGTTGTCATTCCTCCGCAGCGCTCGCCGAGTGGAACCCAATGAGCCCGTCGGCCTGGGCTGCGAGGTCGCGATTCGCTCGAACATCCCGGGCGACGATGAGGAGCTGTTCGAGGTGGACCGGTTCATCCCGGGCCATCAACTCTCGTTGGTCGGGGCGTATTCCGTCCGCCGCCGCATCGACATTCGCATCGAGCAGAAGTCCGAGCGATCCAAGCTGGTGATCCGAGTCGACTACCCGACGTACGGCGGGTTGCTCGGGGCGCTACTCGATAGGTTCACCCGCCGGCGCAAGCTCGACGTCGCGCTCAACGACTCGCTGATCCACTTCAAGGGCCTGTGCGAGTTCGACCGCGGCGACGGCGTCCTCGAGGATTTTTAAGGCGCCTCGGGTCGGACTCAGACTTAGCACTCGTTGACGGGGTTTGCTAGAGCCGATACACTAGGCGGGAAGTCCCTTCCGCCGGAGATCCCATTGCCGCTCTACGATTACCAATGCCGCGCTTGCTCGAAGGTCACCGAGGTCCGTCACGGCTTCCGCGAGGCCTACGACGGGACGTGCCCGGAGTGCGGCGGCGCGCTCGCGCGCGTGTTCAATCCGGCCGGGATCGTGTTCAAGGGGTCAGGCTTCTACATCACCGACTCGCGTAAGGCGGCCGGATCGGATTCCAAGTCGGGTGAGACGAGCTCTAAGCCGAACGAGACGAGCGCCAAGCCCAGCGAATCGGCGCCGAAGTCGAGCGAGCCCGCCACGAAGCCGAGCGACTCGAGCACCAAGAAGAGCGAGTCGAGCGCGGCCTAGCGCGTGTCCGTCACCGCCGCCGTTTGGTGGGCGAGCCTCGCCGCTTTCCTCATCGTCCTGGTACTGATCGGGCTACAACTCGCGCGCATCGCGCGAGAGTTGGTGCGCATCGAGCGCCGACTCAGCGGTTACGCCGGCCTCCCTATCGTCGCTGCGCTCGCGCGCGCCGAATCCTCGGGAGCCCGCATCGAGGCCGCCGTCGCCCAGGTTCAGCCGCTCGAGGCGCGCGCCCGGACGGCCGTTGAAGTGATCAAGCGCGGCCCGCTGCCGCGCGAGATCGTCGTCGCCTACGTGCGCGTGCGCGCCGAGATCGCGGCATTCCGCGCGGTCGCGCCGCGGCGCCGAGGCTAGCTCGGCTCCTCGTCCTCTTCCGGCGGCTCCCAGCTCCAGCCGAAGCCGCTCTTGGGATCGGCCGCTTCGCCGAAGGGCGCCTCGTCACCGGGGAGCGCAAACGGTGCGCCGAACGGGCTGCCCGCCGGCGCGGGTGGCGCTGCCGGCGGTTTACCGGCAGGCGGTGAGGGCGGTGGGGGCGGTGACGCGGGCGCCGGTGGGGCCGGGGCACCCCAGGACGCCCCTGGGATCGCGGGCGGATCGGGCGCGAACCCGAAGCCGCTCGTCGGGACCGGTGGGGGCCCGGCGACCGGTTGGGCCGGCGACGTTGCGATGGCGGTCGCCGGAATCCGGGGTGCAGGCGCGGGCTCCGGGCCCAGGACGACGTTCGGGCGGAACGCGCTGCCGCTGCCCTGCGGGAGCGGCTGGCCGGCGCCGATCCCGACCAGGACGATCCGCGAGAGCGGCAGCAGCTGCGCGTCGCGCCGCGCAGCGAGCTCGCGCAGCTCGTCCAGGTATTTCTTGGGCATCGCCTCGATCGTCATCGCGTTCGCGATCAGCGAGAACGTCTGCGAAACCGCTTCTCGCGGCGGGACGCGGGTGAAGGTGAACAGGTTCTGCCAGACGTCGGCTTTGACCGCGGCGAGCAGCCGCCGCCAGTACTCGATGGGCTGATAGCCCTCGAACTGCCCGCTCTCACGCTTGGCCCGCGCGTACAGTGCGGCGATGCGCTTGCCCAGCAGGTCGGCCGGCGGGGAGGGTTCGACGATCGCGGCGCGGCGGCCGACGCGCCCCATCTCGGAGATCACCTGCGGGTGGAACCCCGGGTCGATCTCGTGCAGAAAGTGCATCGCGACGGCGACGTCGTAGGCGTTTTCGGCTGCGGCGATCATCGTCGCGCTGCCGCGCATCGGCTTCGCGCCGAGTTTCTCGATCAGCGCGATCGCTTCGTTGTTGCCCGCCAACACGGTGACGTCGACGCCGATCTCCAGCGCGCGCGCGATCCAGGCGCCGTCGTTCGCAAAGCCCAGGAACAGCGCGCGCTCGCCCGTTCGTAACGCGAGGGCGTTCCAAATCTGCTCGTCGATGCGAAACGACTCGCGTTGGAACTCCCCGGCGTCCGTCATTGGGGAAGGTGGGACTCGAACCCACATGAGCTCTCACTCGGTCGCTTTTGAGGCGACTGCGTATACCGTTTCGCCACTTCCCCGTCTTCGCTGGAAGGAGCCGGGTTCGCGGCCACCCAGGCGCGCTCCGCTTCGACGAACGCCTGAGCGTCCGCCGGCGTGTCGACGCGCGAGAGGGCGTAGGTGATCCGCCGCCAGCCCGGTGCGAGCACCATGCGAAGCGTTCCGTTCGAGCGATGCGGCTCCCACGACGCCGATTCGACGTCGCCCGGCCGCCATGAGACGGCGAGGACGAGACGAGCGGTCGCGTCGTACTCGGCCAGCGCGACGCCGCGCGGTGAAAGCACCGCGTGGGCACGCGACACCGGCTCGCCGTCGACGAAGACCTTGCGTGGCACCCCGTGGTCGGAGGCGAGGGTAAGCGCCGACAGAACGACGCCGCGTTGGTTTTTACAGCCGGGTCCGGCCTTGAACGCGGCCCGCTCGTCCACGACGAGTCGCGCCGATTGCGGCGAGAGCGAGACGACGCGTTCGAAGCGAGCGCCGGACGGCAGGACATCGGGAACGTCCGCCGTCAGCCGCACGCTCCCGCCGCGCGCATCGGATACCGCGTACGTCCGATTGAACGTCCCGGCCGGATAGCTGTGCGTGTACCGCGCGATGCGATCGGTCGGCGAAGCCGGCGGTTGGATCAGCACGTCGTCGCGCAGTGCGCCGGTCGCGTCGAACACGTTCGTCGGAATCCACCGATCCGAACTCTTCCCCGCGCCCAGCGGCAACAGGCTGAACACTGGGATGCGCGCACCGCCGTCGGGGACGATGACCGCGCGCGCGATACGGTTCTCGAGCACGACCTCGCTCGCACCGTCGCCGAACGTATCGGCCCGGTAGGTTTCGCCGGCAGGCGGCACGTACGCGCGGAGCCCGGCGAGCGGAACAGCCGCTGCGGGCGCGAGCGCCCCGTAGGGCCAGATGATCGCGAACGACCATAGCGTGTGATCGTGGTCTGCAATGGGAGAGAGCGTTCCGTCAAAGCGCAGCCGCACGCGATCCGGCGCCTCCATCCGCGGGAGCGGCTGTGTTGCGCCGTTGAGGCTGAGGTTACACGTATCGAGCACCAACGTGTCGACGAAGAGTCCGAGCTTGTCGGCGCCGAGCTCGCAGGTCGTCGCGATGCGCAGACGGGGGGCGTATCTCGGGTCGAGGCGAGCCAGGCGAACGTCGAGCGCGATGAGCCGCGCCGAACGTGGCCAGAGGCTGAACGCAGGAACGGCAACGGTGCGTCCGCCGACGTGAACCGTGCGCGCAGCATCATGGCGATACGCTTTGGTCCAGTTCGCGACGACCAAGAATGTCCCGTCGGTACCCAGCAAGATGCTGCCCGGCAGGTGTTCGGCCGGGACGCGCGTCCCGACGCGGCCACCCTCCTCGCGGAATGCGGCCAGCAGCGCAGCGCGCGCGCGGCGAGTCGGTTCATCGCCCACGATGAGCGTTCGGAACGCGCGCAGCGAGCGCGGGCTCGCGTTGGCGAGATCGACGACCTCGCACGGCGTTCCGCCGTTCGCGCAGGCGCGCACCTCGTCGCGAAAATCGCTCAGCGCCGCTTCGGCGCGCGCCGGATCGCCGGGATAGGACGAGCCGGGATAGGCAAGCGCCACATCGGCAAAGCGATGTGCGTCCGCGAGCAGCGGACCGAAGCGGCGTACGTCTTGGCCGAACGACCAGGTCGCTGCATAGCGCGACGGCTGGACGATGATCGATGAGTCCACACGCGGCCAGATGCCCCAGAACATCGGGTCCGGCGGGTATTGCAAGGCGGCGTCCCAACCGTAGAACGCGTTCGAGAACGGCGCTTCCCAGCCGAACGGTGCGAGCGTGTCCTGCATTGGGAAGTCGACGACGCCGCGCACGCCCCAGCCGAGCAGATCGTAGAGCGCGAGCGTCGTGTTGGTCGGATCCGCCGGACGCGGCTGCGGATCCTCGGGTTGCGCGAGCCAGCCGGCTTGGAACTCGCTCATCGCGAGCGGCCCGCGCCGGTTCGTGCGCAGCATCGCGGTCGAGACGTCGAGCGTGGTGCGATCGTGCTCGCCGATCGCGTAGGCGTCGCTCTGATACCAGTTGCCCATCGTCCACACCGGCGACGAGGCGGGGACGCGCATCTCGTAAGTGTTGATGAACGTCGGCGTGATCGGCCCGACGACGTCGCGCACCTGCGCGTCGAGCCAGCGCAGGTAGCGCTGCAAGTGCGGCGCCGGATAGGTCTGGTTGTCGAGGTACGCGCCCTGGTCGTCGTCGAGCTGTACGGCCAGCACGAGGTCCGCGACCGGGCGAAATTCCGCCAGCGCGCGGTGCAGCCAGCGTGACGCGTATCGCAGGTGCGTCGCGTTGCGCATCCATTCGGCCGCCGCGTCGTCGGAGTGCGCGTTCTGCAGCGTCGCGGTCGCGGGGTAGCGTCCTTCGAGCACGTCGTGCAGCGGCATCCCGTACTCGGGCCGGGTCAGCAGCCAGGCGGGATAGCCGCCGTTGCGCCACTCGTTGCGGATCACCGGCCCCGGCCGCACGATGAAGGTGAAGCCGAGCTCGCGCCCGAGCCGCAGCACTTCGCGCAGGTTCCGGCGCGGGTTGGTGTGGCCGTCGAAGTCGAACTGACCGTCGGCGATCTCGTGCCAGTTCCACGGCACGTATAGGTCGAGCGTCGTCGCGCCCAGCCGCCGGAGTTGCAGCATCGAGGCGCGCCATGAGCTCGCAGGAAGGCGCTCGTAGAAGAAGGCCGCGCCCCAGAAGAAGAGCGGCCGGCCGTCGAGCTCGAGCGTCGGCTCGCCGTCGCGCTGCACGATCGCGGCGTGACCGAAGCTCGGCACGGCCGGAGTCTGCGCCGCGCCGGCGGGACGCGCGAGCAGGCCCAGCGAGCAGACGAGAACGGCGGCCACGCGCAGGCCCGCGCTACGATGCATACGAACGCCGTTCGCCGTCCGATGAACGAACTCTCGCGCCTGTTGAAGCTGAGCGGAACGCTGCAGCTCGACTTCGTCGACAGCCCCGCGCTGCGCGACATGCCGCTCGGCGATCCGTCGACGCGGCCGCTGGCAGTCTATACGCCGGCGGGCTACGATCCGCAGGGATCGCGCCGCTACCCGGTACTGTACTGCCTGCACGGTTACACCGGCGACGTCGGGGCGCTGATCGCGACGCGCGCGTGGGAAACCAACGTCGTCCAGTGGATGGACCGGCTGCTCACGGCGAACCGCATGCCGCCCGCGATCCTCGCGATCGTCGACGGGTTCACGCGCCTGGGCGGGTCGCAGTACGTCGACTCGATCCACAACGGGAATTACGCGACCTACACCGTGCGCGACGTCGTCGGTTTCGTCGATGCCCACTATCGCACGATCGCATCGGAGGGTGGCCGTGCCGTCTTCGGCAAGTCGTCGGGCGGTTTCGGCGCGCTCCACCTGTGCCTCGCGCACCCCGGCACCTTCGCGGCATTCGCGTCGCACAGCGGCGACACGTATTTTCGGTACGCACAAATGCCCTCGTTCGCTACCTGTCAGCGGACGCTCGAGGGATTTGACTCGATCAGCGCGTTCGTCGAGGAGTTCGAGCGCCGGCCGAAGCGGCCGCAGCATTTCTACACCACGATCGAACAGCTCGGCTATGCCTCCGCCTATTCACCGCGAGAGGCAAAGGCGTTGGCCCTCGATCTGCCGTGGGACTCGGAGACCGGCGAGCTGCGCGACGACGTCTTCGCCCGCTGGCTGGCGTTCGATCCGTGCGAGCGAGTGGCGTCCGGCCGCGCGGCGCTCGAGCGGCTACGGCTGCGCTATCTGGACTGTGGGCGCAAAGACGAGTACGCACTCGACGTCGGTGCGCGCGTGTTCACCAAGCGCGTTCGCGATCTCGGCTTGACCGTGCGGCACGAAGAATTCGATGACGATCACCGCAACGTCGGCTACCGCTACGAGATCTCGCTACCGGCGCTCGCCGAAGTGCTCGACCGCGACTAGCGGTCCACCTCGGCGAGCACCGTAGCTTTTACTGCGGCTTGGCCTGCGCTTGGCGCAGCGCGCGCAGCTTTTCACGGCTGATCGACAATTGGAGCAGGAAGCCGCCTGCGTCGTTCACGCGATGTCCGCCCATCGCACCTTGCGGGTGACTAGCGGATCCGCCCGGAGTCGCGCCGGCGGGCATGTTGGCGTGAATCGTCACCATCATCTTGTCGCGCTCGCCGAGCACCGCTTTGGACTCATCGGGCGTGAGGACTGCATCGATCTGTTGCGCGGCGCCGCGAAGATCGGTCAGCTGACCGTTGCTGACTTGGTCGACGATCGCTTGCACTTTGGCGCGGTCGGCCGGGCTGAGGTCGTTGAGCGCTGCGGTCTTGGCGTTGTCGCGCGCTTGCTGCATTTGAGCACGCATCTCGGGTGACGGGCCGGAACCGTTCTCCGCCGCATTGCTCTGCTGTGCGCAGGCGGCGAGGGAAAGTCCGGTCGCCAACGCGAGGGCGAGCATCGGGAGAGATGATTTCATGCCGCTAGCGTAGGCGTCCGTCCCAAGGCGTAGCTGGGAATGCGGTGAGCGGACGATGAGAAACGTCCGCCCACCGCGGGCCTCAGGCGTTGACGGTTTGGCGCCGCTCCGAGCCCTTCTTCGCGCCCGTGTCCTGCGCGAGCAGCTTTTCGAATTCGCGGTTGAAGGCCGGAATATCGTCGGGTTTGCGCGACGTCACTAGGTTGCGGTCGACCACGACCTCGCGATCGACCCATGTCGCGCCGGCGTTCTTGAGGTCGTTTTGGATCGAGGGCCAACTGGTGAGCGTGCGACCCTTCGCGACGCTACTGTCGATCAACAACCAGGGAGCGTGACAGATCACCGCCATCGGTTTCTCGGCGCGGTCGATGGCCTGCACGAACCTCTGCGCTTGCGGTATCGCGCGAATCGCGTCAGCGTTGAGCGCTCCGCCCGGCAGTAGCAAAGCGTCATACGATTCGGGGCGTGCTTCCTCGAACGTCAGGTTGGCTTGCACGGTGTCGCCTGGCTCGTGGTGCTTGAAGCCGCGTACCGGCCCGCGTTGCTGTGAGACGATGTCGACCACGGCGCCCGCGTCGCGCAACGCTTGCACGGGTTGCATGAGTTCCGGTTGCTCGAACCCTTCGGTAACCAAGACGGCGATGTGTTTCTTGCTGAGATCGGTCATAGCTCTCGTCGTTCCCAGCCCGGTGCGCTCGCTCACGCAGCGCCGGGTCCGTCGGAGAGGCGGCGAGCGAGGGGCGCGACTTGTCGACCCTTCGCCGAGCTCAGGGTCGACAATTGCAGGTGTTTTACGCCGTGGGGGCGCCTGCGCTTTGCGTGGTTGGGATGCGGCTGGGGTTCGGCGGGTCGCCGGCGAGCAGGACTCCGGCCGCCGTGCGCGTTGCGTCGAGGGCCTGGCGGAGGTCGGCGATCAGGTCGCGCGCGCTTTCGATGCCGACCGAGAGGCGCAGCAGGCCGTCGGTGATGCCGCGGCGCTCGCGCTCGTCTTTGGGGATCGAGCCGTGGGTCATCCGCCCGGGATGGTTGATCAGCGACTCGACGCCGCCCAAGCTCTCGGCGAGCGAGAACAGGCGCGTGCGTTTGGCAAACTCCAGTGCGCGCGACTCCGGCCCACGCAGGCGCACGGAAACGATCCCGCCGGACCCGCTCATCTGCGCCCGCGCGAGCTCGTACTGCGGATGTGACGGCAAGCCGGGGTAGAGCACCTCGGAGACGTCGTCGCGTTCGCTCAGGAACGTCGCGACCGCGTGCGCGTTGCGTTCGTGCTCGCGCATTCGCACGGCGAGCGTCTTCGCGCCGCGCGAGATCAGGAACGCCTCGAACGGGCTGAGCACCGCGCCGAGCGTCTTGGCCAGGAAGCGCAGGTTCTCGGCGATCGCGCCGTCGTTGGTCATCGCCGCGCCGCCGATCGCATCGCTGTGGCCGCCGATGTATTTGGTGGCCGAGTGGATCACGATGTCGGCGCCGAGCGCTAGCGGCGACTGGAAGTACGGCGTGCAAAAGGTGTTGTCGACGACGACCAAGCGGTCCGGCGCGGCAAGCGACGCCATCGCCGCGATATCGATGATGCGCAGCATCGGGTTGGTCGGCGTCTCGATCCACAGCATTTTGGTTGCCGGAACGATCGCCGCGCGCACGGCCTCGGCGTCGGTCATGTCGACGAACGTCGACGCGATCCCAAACCGCTCGAGCACGCGCGTGAAGAGCCGGTACGTGCCGCCATAGGTGTCGTCGCTGACGACGACATGATCGCCGGCTGAGAGGAGCCCGGCGATGGCGGTTTCGGCGCCGAGCCCCGAGGCGAACGCGACGCAATGCTCCGCTTCCTCGAGTGCGGCGAGCTGCGTCTCGAGTGCCGATCGGGTCGGGTTGGCCACCCGCGAGTAGTCGAAGCCCTTGTGCTCGCCGACGGCCGCCTGCGTGTAGGTCGAGGTCGCGTAGATCGGAACGATCGTCGCCCCGGTGGTCGGATCGGCGTCCTGCCCGGCGTGGATGGCGCGCGTCGCGAAGTCCATGATCCTCCCAATACGGGCCGCGGGCGAACGGTTCCCCGCCTAAACGAGGTCTTCGCGGCGGATGCGCGTGTAGCCGGGGCGCACGGCGGGCAGCTCGACGACGCGGGCGATCGCCGCGTCGAAGTTCCGTTCGCGCGTGCGATGGGTGAGGACGACGATGTCCGTCTCGTTCTCGTCGTCGCCCGCGCCCTGCTGGAGCATCGCGTCGATGGAGATATCGGCGTCGGCCAACGCGCGCGCCAAGTCGGCCAGCACGCCGACCTGGTCTTTCACCCGAACGCGTAGATAGTACGACGTCTCGACGTCGGCCATCGGGAGGATCGGGATGTCGCTGAGCGCGTCTGCTTGGAATGCGAGGTGCGGGACGCGCTCCTCGGGTTCGGCACGCATCAAGCGCGTCACGTCGACGATGTCGGCGATAACGGCCAACGCCGTTGGCTCCGAACCGGCGCCGGCACCCTGATACAAGGTGACGCCGGCGGCATCGCCTTTGATCAGGATCGCATTCGTCGCGCCGTCGACGTTGGCGATGAGTTGCTTGGCCGGGATCAGGGTCGGATGGACGCGCAGCTCGATCCCGGCCGGCGTTCGGCGCGCGATGCCCAGCAGCTTGATGCGATAGCCGAGTTCTTCGGCGTAGGTCACGTCCTTGTCGGTGAGCGCGGTGATGCCCTCGACATAGGCGCGCGCGAACTGGACCGGTATGCCGAAGCCGATCGAGGCTAGCAGGCTCATCTTGTGCGCTGCGTCGATCCCCTCGACGTCGAAGGTCGGATCGGCCTCGGCGTAGCCGAGCCGCTGCGCCTCCGCGAGCACCGTCGCGAATGGCAGTCCCTTCGAGCGCATCTCGGAGAGGATGAAGTTGCTCGTTCCGTTGACGATGCCGGCGATCCACTCGATGCGGTTCGCGACGAGCCCTTCGCGTAAGACCTTGATCGTCGGGATGCAGCCGGCGACCGCCGCTTCGAAGGCGACCATCACGCCGCGCGCGCTCGCGGCGGCGAAGATTTCGTTGCCGTGGAGCGCCAGCAGCGCTTTGTTGGCGGTGACGACGTGCTTGCCGTGCGCGATCGCGGCCAGCACGGCGTCCTTGGCGACGCCGGTGCCGCCGATCGCCTCGACGACGATATCGATGGCTGGATCGGCGACCGCTTCGAGGGCGTCGGCGACGACGGCGACGCCGGGCGCGACGATCCCACGAGCGCGTTCGGCATCGCGGGCGCAGACCCAGGCAACCTCGATTCGGCGGCCGGCGCGTCGCGCGATCTCCTCGCGATTGCGGTCGAGAACCCGGTACGTTCCGCCGCCGACCGTACCGAGCCCGAGCAGGCCCAGCTTGACGGCGGGTTGCTCGCTCAGGCCTGGCTCGACAGGAACGAGATGATGTCCTGACGCGTGACGACGCCGACGGGCTGCCCGTTGTCGGTCACCACAATCGCCGAGTTCGCCATCGTGAGCAGCTTGTACGCGACGGTCACCTCGACGTCGTGCTCGAGCGTGGGGAATGCGCGACCCATGACCTCGACCACCGGTTTGTGCATGATGTCGGCGTGGTCGAAGACCGCTTGCATCACCGCGACGTCGTTGATCGAGCCGACGACATCGGTACCGCGCGTAACGGGGAGCTGCGAGATCTCGAAGCGGCGCAGGAGGTCGAGCGCTTCTTTCACCGTCTGCACTTCGGTCACGGTGATCATCGGCGGCAACGGTTCCTTCGTGCGCAGCACGTCGCCGACGGTATCCTTGCGGCGCTCGTCTTCCAAGAAGCCGTTCGCGTGCATCCACTCGTCGTTGAAGATCTTCGACATGTAACCGCGCCCCGAGTCCGGCATCACGACGACCATGATCGCCTCGGCCGGAAGGTCCTTCGCTATGCGCACCGCCGCCGCGACCGCCGTACCCGACGAGCCGCCGACGAGCAGTCCCTCCTCGCGCGTGATGCGGCGCGCCATCAGAAAGCTCTCCTTGTCGGTGATGCGCAAGATCTTGTCGATCACGCGCATGTCGACGGTCTGGGGGAGATAGCTCATCCCGATCCCTTCGACTTTGTACGACTTGGGCGTGTCGCCGCTGTAGATCGAGCCCTCGGGATCGGCGCCGACCACGACGATGTTCGGATTCTTTTCCTTGAGATAGCGGGCCGTGCCGGAGATCGTGCCGCCCGTTCCCATGCCGCTGACCAAGTGCGTGATCTGACCGGCGGTCTGCTCCCAGATCTCGGGGCCCGTCGTCTTGTAGTGAGCGCCGGGGTTCTGCGCGTTGTGCCATTGATCGGGTTGAATCGCGCCGGGGATCTCGGCCGTCAACCGGTTCGCGACGCCGTAGTACGATTCGGGCGAGTCGTTGGGCACGTTCGTCGGCGTCACCACGACTTCGGCACCGTAGGCTTTGAGCAGGTCGATCTTCTCTTTGGACATCTTGTCGGGCATCACCAAGATGCAGCGATAGCCGCGGATCGCCGCCGCCATCGCCAGACCCGTCCCCGTGTTGCCCGAGGTCGCCTCGATGATGGTCGCGCCCGGCCCGAGGATGCCGCGCGCCTCGGCGTCCTCGATCATTGCGACCGCCGGGCGGTCCTTCACCGACCCGCCGGGGTTGACGTACTCGACTTTGGCCAGCACGAGACAAGTCGCGCCGTCGACGACGCGATTGAGCTTGACCAACGGGGTATGACCAACGGCATCCAGGGCGTTTTGGTAGTACGTCATCCCGGTCGAGGCGCGGGGTTCGGTGAGGGCCATGAAACGGTCGCGTTCCGCAACTCCGGGAGGGCAGCCTGCGTCCAAGGCAGTGGTACGGATCCGTAGGAGAGAGACAGATGGCCACCGATTTTCGCAACGGTGATTTTCCGCGCCGCGGCCGCGAGGCGATCGACGGCTACCTGTGGCTGGCGCGCGTGTTCGACAAGGCGCGCGCCGCTCGCGACGGTACGATCTATGACTACATCTACCCGTGCCCGATGGACCGCGGCGTCTTCGATCGCTGGGGGATCACGGCGCGGATGTTCGACGCGGCGCTCGACACCTGTCAGAGCGACGACGAGGTGCTGACCTGGCTCAAGGCGCGCGTCCCGCCGGCACGCCGCGACGACGCCAACCGCTGGCTCGTCGACGAAAAGGCCGCGAGCCTCGATCGTCAGGATGCCGAAGAGGGTGCCGTCCCGGTCTAGCGTGTCCTGGCGGGTTCGGCTTCCGGCCAGAGCGAACGCGGCGGCGTGACCCGTCAACGCTTCGTCCTCTTCGTTCTGCCGCTCGCGCTTCTCGCGGGCTGCAGCCCTTCGGTTCCGCCGGCGGCGAACTACGGCTCGATCAGCGGTCGCGTCTACGACGCGGCGACGAATCAGCCGATCGCAGGCGTGCTGGTGAGCGTCGACACGATCCTCAACGCGACCACCGCCAGCGATGGGACGTACCGCATCGGAACGATCCCCGGCGGGCAATACACGATGGCGATTCAGACGCCGTCCGGCTACGCGTCGCCGAACTTCAACGCGCCGCCCTACAGCGGTAGCATCGACTCCGGGCAGACGATCACCGTCGACATTCCGCTGAACAAATCGTAGCGCCGTTGCGCGTCGTCATCGCGCCGGACAAGTTCAAGGGCAGCCTCGAGGCCGCGGGCGTTGCCGCCGCACTCGCGGCGGGACTGCGCGACGTCATCCCGGACTGCATCTGCACGATCGTCCCCATGGCTGATGGTGGCGACGGGACGGTCGCCGCCTTCGTGGCCGGTGGAGCGACGGCGCGCACCGTTACCGTGAGCGGTCCGCTCGGCGCACGGGTCGAGGCGACCTATGCGCGCGACGGCGACACCGCGATCGTCGAGATGGCCGCCGCTTCCGGCCTCGAGCTGCTCGGCGATCGGCTCGACCCGCGACGCGCCACGACGCGCGGGACCGGCGAGCTGCTGCGCGACGCGCTCGACGCAGGAGCGCGGCGAATCGTCCTCGGGATCGGGGGGAGCGCCACTACCGATGGGGGCGCCGGGGCGCTGGCGGCACTGGGCGCGCGCTTCCTGGATGCCTCGGGCGCCGAACTCGAACCCACCCCCGTGGCGCTGGCCCGCCTCGCGCGGATCGATCTGGCCGGGCTCGATCCGCGTCCCGCACACGCCGACTTGGCGATCGCGTGCGACGTCGACAATCCGTTGCTCGGGCCGGCGGGCGCCGCGGCCGTGTATGGACCGCAGAAGGGAGCCTCCGCCGCCGACGTCGCGTTCCTCGACGGGGTCCTCGCGCGGTTGGCCGACGCGCTGACCGTCGAAACCGGACGCGATCTGCGCACGCTTCCCGGCGCGGGTGCTGCCGGCGGGCTCGGCTGGGCGCTGGCCGTCGCGTGCGGCGCGCGGCTCGAGCGCGGCGTGGCGGTGGTGGCGGACGTGCGCGGCCTGGCTGCCGCGCTCGAGGGCGCCGACTGGTGTTTTACCGGCGAAGGACGCATCGACGAGCAAACGCTGTACGGCAAGGTCGTCGACGGCGTCGGTGCGTTAGCGCGGGAAGCACACGTCGATACGATCGCATTCGGAGGCAGCGTCGATCCGGAGGCCGAGAAAGCACTGCGTGCGCGCGGGATCCGCTGCTTTCCCGTCGTCGCCGGACCCGTCTCGCTCGAGGACGCGATGCGCGACGCGGCGGCGAACCTGCGCGCGGCCGCAGCGCGCATCGCGCCGTTTCTGGTGCCGGGCCGCTAGACGGCCTCGTAGCGCGCGAACGCGACGACGCGGTTCGCGTGATAGATGAACCACAGCTCCGCTTCCGATGCGTCGGCCGGACGCGGCACATAGCGCACGACGTCGAACGTGTTCGTTGCGCGCGTCCACGGCCGGAACGCCGGCGACACGCACCGCACGGCGGGGATCGCCGTCAGCCAGCGCACCAGGACCGGGTCGGGCGCCGGCGGCACCAGCATCACGTGGCGGGTTCCGGCCCGGCCGAGCGGAAGCGCACGTACGACGCGCGCTCCGCGACCGCTTCGTCGACGATTCCGATGACGACCGCCGCGAGCCGATCGCTGTCGTGCCGGACCGTCTGGGTCTCGCTGATCACGTTCGACTGCACGACGCGCACGCCCAGCGAGCGAAGCTGCTCCTCGTCGACCTGGACGGGCAACTGGCCTTCCTCGGCGTAGGCTTCACGCAACTTGCGCGGCAACTCGTCGTTGACCACCACGACCTCGCACACGTTGGCGTCGGCGCCGCGCAGCAACGCGCGCACGTGCGCCGAGGCCGTGTATCCATCCGTCTCGCCGGGCTGCGTCATCACGTTGCAGACGTAGATCTTCACCGCGCTCGCCGCTTCGATCTCCCGGCCGACGCGATCGACCAGCAGGTTCGGCATGATCGAGGTATACAGCGAACCCGGCCCGAGCACGATCGCGTCGGCACCGCGGATCGCCGTGACGACCTCTTCGAGCGGCGCGGCGTAGGGCGGGTCGAAAAAAACGCGATCGATCTGCCCACGCGCCTCGGGGATGTTCGACTCGCCCTCGATCTCGCGTCCGTCGACCAACTTCGCACACAGCCGCACGACGGAGAGTGTCGACGGCAGGACGCGCCCTTTCACGTTCAAGACGCGGCTCGACTCTTTGACCGCTTTGTCGAAGTTGCCGGTGATGCCGGTCATTGCGGCCAGGAACAAGTTGCCGAACGAGTGTCCGCTGAGGCCTTCGCCTTCGACGAAACGGTACTGGAAGAGCTCGGTCACCAAGGCTTCGTCATCGGCGAGCGCGACCAGGCAGTTGCGAATGTCACCCGGCGGCAGCACGCCCAGTTCTTTTTGCAGGCGGCCCGACGAGCCGCCGTCGTCGCTGACCGTGACGACCGCCGTCACGTTGGTGGTGATCTTCTTGAGCCCGCGCAGCATCGTGGAAAGCCCGGTGCCGCCGCCGACGACGACGATCTTGTAGCCGCGGTCGAGCCGGCGTTCGCGGATGGCGTCGATGACGTTGCTGGTGCGCGACGGCGCTACCGCGCTGACGATCGCGTTGAGCCAGCGCCAGATCCCCAGCGCGACGAACAGCGCACCGACGACCATGAACGTCCACGACAGGTAACCCGGCGGAAAGAAATCCGCGACCAGCCAATCGACGAACTCGTTGACGCGCAGCGTCGTCCCTTCGTCGGTGAGATACCGCGACACGCCGTTGACGAACAACGTCGCGCCGACCACCGCGAGCAGCAGCCAACGCTTGACCCCCAGACCCGGCAGGAGCCAGCGCGCGATGTTGAGCGAGCGCCGCATGCGATTGCTCATCGGTTGACGTCCCGAGCCTCGAAGGTCGCCTGCGCGGCCGTCGTCTCGCTGATATGCTGTTGCAGGCGGCGGCCGACGTAGACGCTGCGGTGACGGCCGCCCGTGCAACCGATCGCGATCGTCACCTGCGACTTGCCCTCGCGCTCATAGCGGGGGACGAGGAAATCCAGCAGCGGGAAGACGCTCTCGAGGAAGCCTTCCGTGTCGGGGATCGCCTCGAGATACGCCACCACGGGCGCATCGGCGCCGGTGAGCTCGCGCAGCCCGGCCACGTAGTTCGGATTGGGCAAGAAGCGCACGTCGAAGAGGAGGTCGGCGTCGAGCGGGATGCCGTACTTGAACCCGAAGGCGACGACGCTCACGCGAAGCCGGCGTTCGTCGGCGCCGGCGAAGGTCGTGCCGATGCGGTCCTTGAGCTGACCGAGCGTCAGGCGCGTCGTGTCCCACACGACGTCCGCGCGATCGCGCAGCGTGGCCAGGGAAGCGCGTTCCGCGGCGATCGCCTCGGCCAGACCGACGCCGTTCTCACCGAACGGATGGCGGCGGCGCGTCTCGCTGTAGCGGCGGATCAGCGTCTCGTCCTCAGCGTCCAAGAACACGACGTCGGCGCGCAGTCCGGCCGCACCGAGCTCGTCGACGGCGGCGACCGGGTCGCCGAACGGTCCCAGCGTTCGCACGTCGAGCGCCAGCGCCGCGTTCTTGTAGCCGGCTTCTTCGGCGAGCGTGACGAATGGCCGCGCGAGCACGGGTGGCGCGTTGTCGAGGCACGCAAAGCCGAAGTCTTCGAGCGATTTCATGGCCTGGCTCTTGCCCGCGCCCGACAGCCCCGTTACGATGACAAGACGGCGCATATATGAAGCTCTTTTCTGCCGAGAAAGCGAACGCCCTCATCCCCGTGCTCGAGCCCCTGCTCCGGGAGCTCTGGGTGAAGCGTCGCGATCTGGCGATCCGGCTGCTCGAAACCGATCCGGCGCTGCGCGCCGGGCGACCCGATGTGATGCGCGATCGGCGCCGGTCGCGCGGCTTCACCGAGCTCAAAGCGGAGATCGTGCGTCTGATCAACCGGATCGAGGCGCATGGCTGTGTCGTCAAGGACATCGACCTCGGGCTGCTCGACTTCCCGTCGATGCGCGAGGGCCGGCCGGTGTACCTCTGCTGGAAGGCAGGCGAGTCGGAGCTGACCCACTGGCACGGGACCGACGAGAGCTTCGCCGACCGCAAGCTGCTTTAGCGGTGCCGGCGACCGCTGCGCGGTCGCTATGCCGGGACGGCGGCGGGGTCGACCTTGATGAAGTCCTCGGCCAAGCCCTGAAGGCGCACTTCACCGAAGACGACGGTGTACGCTCCGGCCGCCAGATCGGTCACCTTACCCAGTTCCGGGACGCTGGCGAGCTGCGGGATCTTCGACCGGATATCGTCGGGCAGCTTGACGGTGTCACCCACCTCGAGCGCCGGTTGCTCGAAGAGCTTCTCGAGGTCGGCCATCAGAAGGTTGAGCGGGATGCCGTATCCCTCGCTTACCTGTTCGATCGTCTCGGTCTCGCTGATCGAACAATGCGAGCAGCCGCCGAGATGGAAGCGCGCGAAGACGCGCTTCGCGCCCGCGTGCGTCTTGAACGCCTGCTCGACGGTCTGGTCTTTGGTGAAGTGCGCCACGGTCCCCATTATTCACCCTGACCGAGCAGCGACCCCGCCGGTTGCGAAACGACGCCGTCGGCCCACGTCGCAGCGCCGACCGTACGGCGCAGCGATTCGAGCGGCGCCCCGTTGAGCACCCGCGCTACCTCGGCCCGCAGGGCCGCGGTTTGCAGCGCGTCCAGGGCGTTGCCCAGCGCGAGGGCGACGGCCTCGATCGTCGCCGTCTCGTCGGGCGCGTAGGCCTCGCCGTTCGTCTTGGCGCCGAGCACGACGGCGCCGGTGATCGCGTCGCGCACGATCATCGGAAACGCGCGATTGCCGGCGAACGCGCTCTCGAGGCTGCTCCTGAGCGCAACCGGAGCGCGCGTCGCGCGCAGCCGGACCAGCGCCGGATCGTCGACATCCACCCCCGCCGGTGCTTCCGGCGCGTCGGGGTCGACGCGCACGACGCCAACGCCCGCGACGACGTAGACCGCGACGCTCGACGCCCCGCTGTTGCTGCAGAGCTCCCGGTGCGTGCGCGCGATCGCCACGCGCGGATCGTTGATGTAGCCGACTTCGCGCGCGAAGCCGCGCAGCGCATGGTCGGATCGGTGGCGCTCGCGAAAGAAGAGATCGTCGACCAGCGCGTCGATTCGCGCGTGGATCGAGCGCAGCGAGAACCCGAGCACCAGCGCGAGGCCGAGCTCGAGCGACACCGACGTGATGTGCGAAACGCTGACCAGCACGTTGCCGAGCAGCCACTCGAGCGCCGCGAACGCCAGCAGCACGATCCCCGATACGGTCGCGAACACGAGCGCACGGTTGACGACGAAGCCGATGTCGACGACGCGATGCCGCACGATCGCATAGCCCAAGCCGAACGGGACGGCGAGCAACGTGAGGCCGAGCCATTCGTAGGCCGGGCCGCGCGGAACGCGCAGCACGATCATCGCGAGCGCGATCAGCGTCCCCGAGAAGCCGGCACACAGCGTCCACGCGACCCACTGCACGCGCTTGCGATCGGCGCCGGTCGCTCCGCGACCGCCGATGACAAACGCGGTTGCCGCGGCGACGAAGTACAGCACGGTCTCGGCGATGCCGAGGCCTTGCAGGAACGGCGGCGGCGGCATCAAGACGACGATCACCAAAAAGAACGCCGAGAAGAGCGTCACCAGGCAGATCAGCGAGTACGGAAAGTTCGCGCGCTCGAGCCAACGCCGCAGGCCGCTTTCGCTGCGGGTGGGGAACTCCGTGCCCAGCGCCAGCGCCGCCCACGCGACGTAGACTTGCGAGAAGCGCGCGACGACGAAGATCAACCCGGTCAGCCAGACCGGATAGAACGGCGCGCCGCTTTGGAAGAGCGCGGCCAGCCCGAAGAAGAGGCAGACCATCAGCCGCGCGACCGGATCGTTCGGCCGCCGCAGCGCGACGACGAGGCCGACCAGCACCAGCGCCAATCGCAGCAGCTGGTAGATCCAGAACGACGGCGGCGCCGGCCCGGCCGGCGTCATCGTCGCGGTAAAGCGCGTCGGGGCGCCCTTAGCGTCTTTCCCGATGAAAGTGAACTGGTCGCCGAGCCGCGCGCGCAAGAATCGGAACTGATTCGCCGCCGAACGGTCGACCAGCCGAACGCGGTCGCCCACGCGAACGCCGACGCGGCCGCCGACGTGAAAGGGGCCCTCGACCAGCGCCTTCGGATCGGTCACCCGCTGCACGAGAAACGAGCCCGGACTCCCGGCGTCGCTCGCACCGACGAAGCCGATGTGCGCGTTCGCGAAGAGCGCGCCGGCACTGTCGATCGCGACCGACGCGAGGAGAATCACGCCGATCGTCACCGCGATGGCTTGGCGGAGGCGAGGACTCATCGCGCTGGATTCGGGAGAGTGTGCGGAGGACGCCTGTACGCCGGATTCTGTCAAAGCCTCCGAAGAGGCCGTGGTCGCCATCTCTCTGGGGCCGCCGTCACCGGCGACCTCGTTGCGACGTTGGCTCGTACGCCGGGCCGGCGCCCTTCGACCGGTTCAGATAACTGAACCGGCCTCCGGTGATCGAGCCGTCTTGCTCCAGGTGGGGTTTACCCGCGCCCGCGTCACCGCGGAGCGCCGTGCGCTCTTACCGCACGATTTCACCCTTGCCGTCGACCTTGTCAGGCTGAGCCTGTCGAAGCCGCAGCGGTTTGTTTCTGTGGCACTTTCCTTCNNCCCCGACAGGACGTTATCCTGCACCCTGCCCGATGGAGCCCGGACGTTCCTCGACGCTTGCGCGCCGCGACGACCCAGCGCCCTCCGCGCATCGGATACTATCCGAAAACACGCCGCGCGGCAACTCGCTAGCGGACTGCTCTGCCACGCGATGCCGGCGTGGTCGTCTTCGGCGGCGACACGGGAGCACCGATCGTACCGCTCATCGATGCCGTCGAAGGACGTCCGACGCCGCCGAAATGACCGCCGGTGAACGTCCCCGGCACCGAGGTGACGGAGATCGCGTAGGTGGCCGGATCCATCGTCAGGACGAGCAGCCCGCCTTCGCTCATGCCGGGATAACTGAAGTTGACCTTCGGCGAACCAAACCCCGACAACGAGCCCGACGGACACAGCGTCCCGTCGGTATCCGAGCACGACCCGGCACCTTGCGAGACGAAACCGGTGGCCGGGCAAAAGACGTTGGTCGGGCCGTTTTGCGGTCCCGGGGAAGCGTTGTTGCACGAGGCCGGCTGACCGGCAACGGCACCAATGTCGAATGTCGAGGGAGGCAGCGGCGGGACGCCGACGGTCAGCGGTGGAGCGTTGGGATTCGTGGAGAACGTCGCCGTTTTCGTGCCGTCGTCGGTCGTGAACGTACCGGTGAAGGCGGTCACGTGACCGATCGAAACGCCCTGCGGTCCGTTGAAAAAGAGGTTCTGCGGTTGCGCGGGCGTGTCGATCGCGCTGACCGTGGGATGCACGTCGGACCGGAACACGAGGTTGTAGACCGCCTCGATCGTCCCGCTGCCGCTGCCGGACTGTCCCGACAGGTTTGGAATCGAGTCGTTTTCGGTGTAGGTCAGCTGTCCGCTCCACTGCGTGAGCGGCGCTGCATTGCCGGCCTGACCGCCGCTACTGAGGACTACGACCGCGCCGGCGGATCCGCTCCCACCTGCGGGCAAGGTCGCAACGACGTTATTGGTCGCCCACGTCGTGACCGGGAGCGCGTGCACTCCGTTCGCGTCGGTAATTTGCACGGTCCCCTCGGCCGTCGGAAACGTGCCCAGGATTATGAGCGTTCCGGCGGTCGGCGATTCGGCGACCTGCATTTGCTCGATCGAGGGCAACCCGTACTCGATGGGTGCATTGGCGAGGTTCCCGCCGCCGAAGTCGGTGATGATCATCTTCGCCGCCGTCTTGTCGCCGATCGGCGGCGCGGTGAGGTTGATCGAGAAGCCCTTATCGGAGACGAGGTACGACTCGTTTTGCGGAGATTGGATCTTCGTGCTGCGCGTCTCCGACGCCAGCACGCCGTCAACCTGATCGAGCGGAAACGGCCGCTGCGGCGGCGTGAATTGGGACACGAACGTGTCGAGGCCCGTGACGCCGGGTGACTGCTCGCCGAGCAACCGGTCGAAGATGAACGCGTCGGTCTCATCGGCGTCGTCTCCGTCGACCTCTTTCGTCCAACCGAAATAACGCCCGACGCCTACCGCTTGCAAGATGCCTTGCACGTTGACCGCGATCAACGGGCTTTGACCAAAACACGACTCGTTGTCGACGATGGCCCCAGGGTTGAACGTGACGTGTGCGGTCAAGAAGTTCGGCGTAAACGCCAGCGCAGGCAAAGGTAGGTTTTGGCCTTGACTCAGGGTGAGGGCGATCGCCGACACGACGCGGCCCGCGGCGATGTCGGTCGCGTACGTCTTCTCCGAGTCGGACGTGTCCGACGTGGTGGAGAGCCAGTAGTAGGAGATGTTGGGCGAGGCGCCGCCGATGATCCCGTGGGTGGCGACGTCCAGAAAGTCGAGCGGATGCCCCGTACCGAGCGCGACGATGTTCTCCAGGCTGACGTCGAGATCGTCGACACCGTATCCGGCCGCCGATCCGAGCGCGGCTGAAAAGGCATCGGCAAAAGCTTGTTGGCGGGCCGGCTTGAACGCCGGTTGCGGGATCGTATTGATCAGGAACGCGGCCTCGTGCGAGTTCGCTGGACCGAGCGCGCGGACGTGCCGGCCTACGCCCGACGGAACGGCCCGGCGGATGGATGCGATCGCGCCGCCCAAGTTCTCGACGCGGTCGGCGAAGACGAGCGTAGGCGTTCCATCGGACAGCGTCGCCGAGATGCCGCCCGGGACGATCGTCGCGGTCTTGAAGGTCCCCGACGAAACCATCTTGGCCGCCAGCGCCGTGAGGTCGCTCGTCACGCTCGTGTGCGGCAAGCTCTGATAGATCGTCTGCACGTTCTGCAGCGCCGTCGCGGCCGGCGGCGTGCCGGGCGTTCCCGCTGAGGGCGTCGGGCTCGGCGTCGCGCCGGCCAAGCGGGGCACGCTCGTCGAACGGGCGCCGCATCCGGCGACCACGGCGACGAAACCGAACAGCAAGAACACGCGCATCAGCGGCGTCATAGACGTCCCCCTGGTCGACGGGTACTGCGAATTGTGACCCCAGCTTACGCCGTACCGCCGGTCATGCAGTATGGGGGGACACCCTCGTTTTCCTCAGGAGAGCGGCCATCCCCGGATGGCCGCAGCATCCGTCGACGGCCGGAAGCGGGCAAACAAAAAGCCCGCCGGAGCGGGCTTCGTTCACGTGGAGGATAGGAGACTCGAACTCCTGACCCCTTGCATGCCATGCAAGTGCTCTACCAACTGAGCTAATCCCCCGGCTCGACCGACGACGATTCCGGGCGCCGCGCTCAGGCTCCCGGCGGCCCCACGGACGTGGCCGCGCCGGAGGGGATGGCAAACGTCCGGTGGATTTCAGTGTGATGCCCAATGCCCGCAGTTTCGCGCCCGCCGCCGGACATGCTGGCCCGCCGTTGCGTTGCTATTGAGCCAGTCCGCCACCCTGTGAAATTGATGGGCGGTTCGGACGCGAATGCCGTCGCGGCACCATCGGGCCTGCGCAAACGTTATGAACCCGGATTCGCCCGATGATCTTGTGAATCCGCCACGCGTACGGAGCGAATTTGCTATAATTGACAGGTGATTCGCGCTGATCGTGTGAGGCAGATGTGACGAACCCGACGGGTGAAGCCGAAAACGGCGCTCTTCGACTCGATTTTGACCGCCGCGTCATGATGCAGTTTCGCGGATCGGTTGTGACCTCTGATGCCGGTTTGCTCGCGTATCGTGAACTCGATGATGCACTTGGACTGACGCCAGCGGCAGCAGACCTTCTCGCCGATGCGCGCACAGGGAAGAACGGCCGCCACGCCCTCGTCGGCATGTTGCGCCAATCAGTCTTCGGTAGGCTCGCGGGATACGAAGACGTGAACGATGCGCTGCGCTTGCGGCACGACCCCGCCATGCGATGGATCATCGGCGGGAAGGCAACGAAAGGGTCGGGCGCATCACCGAGCCAGATGGGGAGATTTGAAACGAACTGGCTCGCGAGACCTGAGAACCTCGCAACGCTCGCCGATCTCTCGGGCCGTTGGATCGACCAGGTTGCGAAGTACCACCTACGCGGTCGCGTCGTGCTCGACATGGATTCCGCCGTCAGCCCGACGGATCGTGTCCCAGGGCGTGGTGTATGACCCCGGCCGCCTCGTAGGATAGAGGGCGGCCA
>PMOS01000041.1 GCA_003161435.1 Vulcanimicrobiota bacterium | reverse complement strand
ACGCCGACTCCGACGCCGACGCCGACTCCGACGCCGACCCCAACGCCGACCCCAACGCCGTCGCCGTCGCCGTCACCGGCGCCGGCTCCGTCACCGGTCGCGTCACCGCAGAGCGTGACGACCGGCCAGTCGACGGCGGTCACGATCGACCCGACGATCGGCGCGCGCGGCGGACCCTTCACGTCGGTCGCCATCGTGACGCCGCCGAACCCGTCGACCGGGACCGCGGCTGTTCAGGGGCTGAAGATTCTCTTCACGCCCGCAGTGACGTTCACCGGGACGACGACCTTCACGTTCAGGCTCTCCAACGCGTTCGGCGTCTCGCAGCCGGCATTGATCACGGTCACCGTGCAGGGCCGCCCCGATCCGTCGAAAGATCCGAGCGTCGACGCGCTCGTCACCGCAATGACCGACGCCACCGAACGCTTCATCCAAACGCAGGTTACGAACCTCGGTGGACGGCTTGCGACCTTGAACTCCGGGGGCTCGGGCGGCGGGTCCGCCGGCGGTTCCGGGGGCCTGAGCATCACGCTCAACGGCCATTCGCTCACCACGCTCAGTGCGGACTCGAGCCGCGAGCTGCTGTCGCGCGCGTTCGGCTCGACGCCCGACGGACAGGTTGCAGCAGCTCCGGCTGGGTCGCCGGCGGCGGCGCAGCGGCTCGGGGTCTGGGTCGACGGTACGTTCGATTCCGGTTCGCACGACGGTAATCCGGACCGGGTCGGCCTCAACTTCGGCGGGACCGAAGTGAGCGCGGGCTTCGACTACCGAGTATCCCCGTCGTTCGCGTACGGGCTATCGGGCGGATACGCGCAAGACGCGAACGATTTGATAAGCGGACCGGACCAAGGCACCCGCGAGTACGCGACCGACCTGGCCGCCTACGGCGCGCTGCGACTCGGCCACGACGGCTTCCTCGACGCCTTGCTCGGGTTCGGCAACTTGCATTTCGATACGCGCCGCTACTCGCCGGTCACGGCGTCGAGGGCGTTCGGTTCGCGAACCGGCAACGACGCCTTCGCTTCGCTCACCGCGGGGCAGCGCTTCGACGGCGGCACGTTCAGCCTCTCGCCTTACCTCGGCCTGACTGCCGATGAGGCGAACCTAGGGGCCTTCACCGAAACCGGTGCCGGAATCGGCGACCTCACCTACGGCTACCAAGCCGTGCGCGAAGTCTCGGCGGTGGCCGGGCTGCGCTTCGAAGGGCGCTACGGGACGCGAATCGGCGAGGTGACGCCGCGGCTTTCGATCGAGTACGACCGCCGCCTATCCGCTACGAGCGTCGATCCGGTCTGGTACGCCGACCGCCCCGATACGGTCTTCCCGATCGCTGCGAACCAGATCGGCACGCAGCCGCTGACCCTCGGGATCGGGACGACCCTGCGCCTACGGAGTGGCTTTCTGTTCAACGTCGACTACCGGTCGATCATCGACCAGGCGGCGGTCCAGCATCTCCTGAGGATCGAGCTCTCGACCAAAATGTAGCCGGCCGCGGGGGTCCGGCGTGGGGGCTTCGCGTCCCTCACGCCGAGGCGTGCTCCGGCCGATGAGTATACCAACGTGGAGACCGTGAGCTAGTGGCTACGGCTGCTCAGGCGCGTCCGAGCTTGCTCGATAGACTCGCCTCGACTTCGCATGCCTGGGTGGCGGCGGCCTCGGTCGTGCTCGTCGTGTTGATGATCGTGCCCGTACCGCCGTGGGTGCTCGACCTGCTGCTGTCGACGAACATCACCTTGGCGTTGATCATTCTGCTGGTCACGCTCTACACCGAGAACGCCCTTGCGTTCAGCGTCTTTCCCACGCTGCTCCTGATCGTAACGCTATTCCGGCTGTCGCTGAACATTACTGGGACGCGGTCGATCTTGCTGCACGGTTACGCGGGGCAGGTGATCGAGTCGTTCGGAAACGTCGTCGTCGGCGGAAACTACGCCGTCGGCATCGTGATCTTTGCGATCTTGATCGTCATCCAGTTCGTCGTGATCACCAACGGTGCCGGGCGCGTCGCCGAAGTCGCCGCCCGGTTCACCCTCGACGCGATGCCCGGCAAACAGCTCGCCGTCGATGCGGACCTCAACGCCGGCTTGATCACCGAAGCCGAAGCGCGCCAGCGGCGCAAGGACATCCAGCGGGCGGCCGACTTCTACGGCGCGATGGACGGTGCGTCCAAGTTCGTCCGCGGCGACGCAATCGCCGCGGTCATCATCGTGTTCGTCAACATCATCGGCGGTTTCGTGATCGGCGTCGCCCAGCAGGGGATGTCGATTCTCGAGGCGCTGCAACGCTACACGCTGCTGACGATCGGTGAAGGGATCGTGACGCAGATCCCCGCGCTGCTGATCTCGACCGCAACCGGCATCATCGTGACGCGGGCCGCTTCGGAGGGCTCGTTCGGCCACGATCTGTCGCGCCAGCTCGTGCAGGAGCCGCGCGCGCTGCTGATCGCGGGCGTGTTGTTGGTGCTGTTCGGGTTCTTCGGCCTGCCGCCGCTGTTCATGTTCATCATGGCCGCGATCGTGCTCGCACTGTGGGTGCGCGGCCGCAATGCCGCCAAGGCCGCGGCGCTCAAGACCGGCGTCGCGCGCGGCGCGGCACCCGGCGCGCCGGGCGCGTCCGCGGCGCCGGCCGTGAAGCCGGCCGAGTCGGTCGTTCCGCTGCTCTCGTACGATCCGATGGAACTGGAGATCGGCTTCGGGCTGATCCCGCTGGTGGACGTCTCGCAGGGCGGCGACTTGCTCGAGCGCATCACGATGATTCGCCGCCACGCGGCTCGCGAGCTCGGCATCGTCGTGCCGCCGATCCGGGTGCGCGACAACCTGCAGCTCAAGCCTTCGACCTACGTCGTGAAGATCTACGGTCTCGAGGTGACGCGCGCCGAGGTGATGGTCTCCCGTATGCTCGCGATGAATCCCGGAACCGCGACCAGCGCGATCGACGGGATACCGACGACCGAGCCGGCGTTCGGGTTGCCCGCGCTATGGATCGCCGAGAGCGGCCGCAGCGACGCCGAGATGGCCGGCTACACGGTGATCGACCCCACTTCGGTGATCGCGACCCACCTCACCGAGATCATCAAGGGACACGCGCCCGACCTGCTCGGACGCCAAGAGACGTCGGCGCTGCTCGACAACGTCAAGCAGCATTACCCCGTCGTGGTCGAAGAGTTGATCCCGAATCTGCTCACGGTCGGCGAGGTGCAGCGCGTGCTGCAGAACCTCTTGCGCGAGCGGATCCCGATCCGCAACCTGCTGCTGATCCTCGAGAACTTGGCCGACGGTGCGCGCGCCTCGAAGGACGTCGACTATCTCACAGAACGCGTGCGCGCGGCGATGAACCGCCACATCTGCGCCGAGTATGCCGAGGACGGCCTGCTCTCGGTGATCACCGTCGATCCTCGGCTCGAAACGCTGCTCGGCGAGGCGGTTCGTCGCGGCGAAGACGCGTACGCACTGCTCGACCCGGCGACCGTCGCCAGGATCTACGGTTCGCTGACCAAACAGATTCAGGCCGCGCAACAGGGCGGGCTGCAGCCGGTCGTGCTGACCTCGCCCGGGACGCGCTTGGCGCTCAAGCGGTTGACCGAACGCGCGGCCCCGTCGCTGGTGGTCCTGTCGTACAGCGAGATCGCGCCGGGGCTGCGCGTCGAGTCGATCGGCCAAGTGTCGACGACCGACGACGTCCTCGAGCCGGCCGTGGCGGGCGTCTGAGATGCTCGCATTGTTCGGTCTCGGGCGCAAGCCCGTCGCGGGTCAGCTCAAGAGCAAGTTGCCGGTGGTGAACAGTTTCGTCGCGCTGGCGATGACCGCCGGCGGACCGCGCGGCTCGGTCTGCGTAGAGACGATCGGCGTGCGCAGCCTGACCGTGAGCGCGCTGCCCGGTGTCAAGACCGGCGGGACCGGCGTGTTCTCGTACGAGAACGCCCACGGCCGCTTCCGGTTCAGCTCGCGTTGCGTGGATGTGCGGTCGGCGGCGGTCTTCGCGCTTCCCGAACGCATCGAAACGCTGCAGACGTTCTCTGGAGCGCAGGCGCGAACCGCCGTGCGGCTCGATGCTACGGTGCCCGCGCAATGGCGTTTCGCGCCCAGCGGTAGGGGCTCGGGCGACTTCGTGCGCGCCTCGCTCACCGACATCAGCCGCTCCGGCGCGTCCCTGATCGTCGATCGTGACGTGAAGAAGGGGACCTTCGTCGAAACCCGGTTCGCGATCAGCACGGTGGCGACGCCGCTGGTGCTCTTGGGAGAGGTCATGCGGAGCGAGGCGATCGAGTCGACCAAGAAAACCTCGCTCGGATTAAGGTTTCAAGGCGTGAAACCCGACGAAGATCGAGCGATCATGGAATATATCAACAGGCGGCAAGCCGAACGGCGAAACCGCGGCTTGGCTTGAGGAGCACGTACAACAGATGAGCGCGAAGCGAGTCCTGATCGTCGATGACGCCGTCGTCATGCGGATGATGATCAAAGGTATCCTGAACAAAAACGGCTACGAGGTGGTCGGCGAGGCGCAGAACGGCCTCGAGGCCGTCGAGAAGTACCGTGCCTTGACCCCGGATCTGGTCACCATGGACATGGTGATGCCGGAGATGGACGGGATCGCGGCGGTCAAGCAGATCGTCGCGGGCGATCCCAACGCGCGCATCATCATGTGCACGTCGATGGGGCAACAGGCGCTGGTGGTCGAGGCGATCCAAGCCGGCGCGAAGTCGTTCATCACGAAGCCTTTCCAACCGCCGAAGATCCTCGAGACGATCCAGAAAGTCTTGGCCTGACGTGTCCACCCTCATGCTCAACGAGCTGCAGCGCGACGCGCTCAAAGAAGTCGGAAACATCGG
The DNA here is from genome assembly GCA_003161435.1 of Vulcanimicrobiota bacterium. GTDB lineage: Bacteria > Vulcanimicrobiota > Vulcanimicrobiia > Vulcanimicrobiales > Vulcanimicrobiaceae > Vulcanimicrobium > Vulcanimicrobium pasteuri. Next base: position 6,970 of record PMOS01000041.1, on the reverse strand, counting down.
CGCCGGCCACGCGGCAACCGCGCTGTCGCAGCTGTTGAACACGACGGTCAAGCTGTCGGAGCCGCGGATCGACGTCCTGAAGTTCCGGGACCTGTCGAGCCGCATCGGCGCGCCCGACCGCAGCGTCGCCGCGCTGCACATGTACGTCCGTGGTGAAGCGCCCGGCCAGATGGTCGTCCTGTTCGACCGCGATCAGTCGCTCGAGTTCGTCCACGTCTTCATCAAACGCATCATCGGTGACATTCAGATCTTCGACTCCATCGCCGACTCGACGCTCAAGGAGCTGGGCAACATCATCGCCGGCTCGTACCTCACCGCACTGATCTCGCTGACCGGGATCAACCTGCTGCCGTCGGTCCCGACGCTGTCGTACGGTACGATCCAAGCTGCGTTCCGCACGCTGATGTCGATCCTGCCCGACCAGGACGTGTTCCTGATCGAGTCCCAGTTCTTGGACACCGACCGCACCGTGTCGGGCCAATTCATCCTGATCCCTGAGACCGGCTCGCTCCAGCCGTTGCTCTCGGTGTTCGGGGTGAACGACTAGCGACCGGAGCACCGACATGTCCTCGTCCGGCGAATTCTTCGACCGAACAGAGTTCGTGCAGTACTTCCGCGACGAGACGGAAGAGCTGCTGCAGTCGATCGATAGCGATCTGCTGCGCCTCGAAGGCTACGTCGACACCAAAGCACTCGACCCGGAGATCGTCAACTCGCTCTTTCGCGCGCTGCACACGATCAAGGGCAGCGCCGGCATGCTCGAGTTCGTCGCCGTCCAGCAGATCGCGCACAAGCTCGAAAACATCTTCGACCTGCTGCGCAAGGACCGCATGCCGCTCACCGAGGGCGGGATCAACTTGCTGTTCGAGGGCCGCGACGTCCTCACGGCGCTGGTGCGGGTCGCGGTCGCCGGCGGCGAAGCGCCCGGCGGCGTGGACGACTACGTGCAACGGCTCGATGCGTTCGCGGAGATCTACGACTCGACCGCGCAGGTGATCGAAGGCCCGCGCGGAGAGGCCGACGACGAGGAAACGCTGGCCCCGGTCGACGACGAGCGCGTCGCCGCGTTTCAGGCCGAGGTCGAACGGATGCTGGCCGAGGCCAACGCGAAGCAGCCCGCGCCCGCGGCGCCGGCGGTCGATCTCGACGACGCACAAGCAGCGGTCGACGCCTTTCTGAGCTTGAGCCCGATCGCCGCCGTCGCGGCCGAATCGGCGGTCGCACCCGCGCCGCGCGAGTGGCCGGCCCAACCGGCGGTCGCCGCGGCGCCCGCACAACAGGATCACAAGCGCGTCGGAGTGGCCAAGAACCAGACGATCCGCGTCGACATCGAACGGTTGGACCTGCTGCTCAACCTCGTCGGCGAACTGGTCATCAACCGCACGAGAATCTCCGACATCGCTTCGACGCTCGGCCGCGAGCTCGGCAACAAGGGCGGCGCCGGCCGCGGGATGGCCGCGCTGGCCAAGGATCTCTCGGAGTCGTCGGCGCTCCTGGCCCGGACGACCAACGAGATCCAAGAGAGCATCATGAAGGTCCGGATGGTTCCGATCGGCCAGGTGTTCGACCGCTTCCCGCGGACCGTGCGCGATCTCGCGAAGGCGCGCGGCAAGGAGATCCGGCTCGAGATCTTCGGCGCCGACACGGATCTGGACAAGACGATCGTCGACGAGGTCGGCGAGCCGCTGATGCACCTCGTGCGGAACTGCATCGATCACGGCATCGAAGCACCCGCCGTGCGCGAGGCGCGCGGCAAGCCGCGCCACGGCACGATCAAGCTCAACGCGTATCATGAAGGCAATCAGGTGATCCTCGAGATCTCCGACGACGGCGCCGGGATCGACTTGCAGCGCGTGCGCGAGAAGGCGATCCGCAACGGCGTCATCGACGAGAACGACCGGCTGAGCGACCGCGAGATCATCGAGCTGATCTTCACGCCCGGCTTCTCGACCGCCGACCAGGTGACCGACGTCTCGGGACGCGGCGTCGGGATGGACGTGGTGAAGAAGAACATCCTGCGGCTCAAGGGGGTGTTCGACGTGGACTCCGTGCAGGGCGAAGGCACGACGTTCACCATGAAGATGCCGCTCACGCTGGCAATCATTCAAGCGCTGATGGTGCGCGTCGCCGACGAGCTGTACTCGATCCCGCTCGATGCCGTCATCGAGTCCCAGCGCATCGATGCGAGCGATCTGCGGACGGTGCACGGCGGTGAGGTCATCACGCTGCGCGGTCAGGTTGTGCCGCTGATCCGCGTCGGCGAGTTCTTCCGGCTCGGCGCACCGCGCGATCCCGACAAGGTGATGATCGTGATCGTCGGGCTGCAAGGGCGCCAAGTCGGGCTCGTCGTCGACTCGTTCCAAGGCGAACAGGAGATCGTCATCAAGCCGCTCTCCGACGTTATCGGCCGCATCGCTGGGATCTCGGGCGCGACGATCTTGGGGAACGGTTCGATCTCGCTCATCATCGACGTGCACTCGCTCGTCGCCAGCGCATACGGCAGCGGCCGCGCCACGCGCGCAGAATTTTCAGGAGTTTGATCATGTCTGAGAGCACACAGGTCGTTTCGTTCAAGCTGGGGCCTGAAGAGTACGGGGTCGATATCGCGCAGGTTCAGGAGATCAACCGGATGGTGGCGGTGACGAAGGTGCCGCGCGCGCCGGTGTTCATGGAGGGCGTGATCAACCTGCGAGGACAGCTGATCCCGATCATCGACCTGCGCACGCGCTTCGGGATGCCGCGCGCGGAGCACACGAAGAACACGCGCATCGTCGTCACCGAGATCGGCACGAAGCGCGTCGGGATGGTCGTCGACTCCGTCTCCGAGGTGCTGCGCCTGCCGCTCGACGCGATCGAGCCGGCACCCGACATGATCACCGGTGTCGACACCGAGTACATCCGCGGCGTCGGCAAGATCGACGATCGCCTCATCATCCTGCTCGATTTGGCCAAGATCGTCACCGGCTCGGAAAAGCGCGAGCTCGAAACCACGGACATAGAAACCGCCGCCTAACCCGCATCGCGGCGAGCTCCTCGGTCGAATCCTCGTCAACCTGAGCTCGCCGAAGAACGTTGTCACCCTGAGCTTGTCGAAGGGCGGAGCGTGTCAATACGTTTGAGGCCAGGGGTTAGGCAGCCGGAGCTTCGTCCGGTCGATTGATGTCGGCGATCGGCTGCAATTCCGGTGGTCTTGGACGGCCTCGAACGAACCGTTTCTGGATGCTCCAGCCACGCCTGCTCGAGAACCCGCGGCGCGCGCGGCAGAACGTTCCGCCACGCGGCCGTGGTGCACATCGGCGGGCGTGAGTAGCGCAATCCTCGAGTGTCGATGTTGGTGGTTATGCCAGTCGAAGAATTGCCGGCAATAGGCACCGGCCCGCTGCAGGTTCGCAAACCGGCGAGGATAGTCCGCGGCATACTTCAGAGTCTTGAACTGCGCCTCGCTGTATGGGTTGTCGTCCCAGATACTGTATGCGCTGCGGTCCGGTCAACGGATGCACTCCGCGCCGGCGCAGCTCCGCCGCCGGCACGAGAAAGCTCGACGTCGACACCGCCAGTCCGAAACCGAACGAACGTCCGCGGACCGGATGATTCGCGCGCCCACACCCCAGGGCTGTCGTCTCATTTTCGCGCTCAATCGAGCTCGCGTCCGGCGGGACGGCTCGTATCCACGGGGCGGGAAGCGTGGGCCAGCGTCGCCGACGCTGCAATGCTTCATGGGCCTGCGAGACTGACGGGAATTGAGATGCTTGCCGCGCTGCCGTCCAGACGAATCGCCTCCAGTTCAAGCGTTACGGTACTCTGGCCCAGTGAGGCAGAAGTTAGCATTCCTGCGGGTACGTACGCATTTTCGTCCTCGAGCTTCGACGCAGAAGGGGAGCCGACCTCATACTCGGCGTATTCGCCGACACAAACCGTCCAAAACACGTTCAATGTACGGGGCGAACTGACGCAGTTTCTCCAGCAAATCGGCCCGCAGGTAACGTCACTTGATTTCGACGGCCTGCTGTTGCCGCAGACGAACGTCGTCGGACAGCAGACGATCGACCCGGTCAGCGCTGTCCAGCTTGGCGCGACCACGACCGCGACGTCAACCCCGCCCCCTGCTCCGGTCCCCTACTGTCCGATGACGACACAGGCGACCGCGACGTGGGCGTTTGACACGACGGGGCGCGAGAGTAGCGCGAAGCTATCATCGCTGTCACAGAACGCGAACTCCAAGATACCCTGTCCTGAAACGATCGTCTCGCGCAGTGAGTACGAGTTCCTTTCATTCGACGTAGCCAGCCGCGAGACGCAGCTTTCGGGGCAAGGGAGCACGACAACCAACGGTCAGACCGTCCAGGACATCCCTGTGAGCATTTCTTACGGATACGATGGAACTGACCACGTTCGACTGATTTCCGGAGACGCGACACGGGCGTCGACGAGCGGCTACAGCCCAACGTCAGCGGAGTCCGTTTATTGGAATGGCGATAACGTACTCTTTACAACCGATAAGAACGGGAAACTCGACGACCTTAAGATCGGTGAGATCGCCGATATAACGACAGCGGGTTTTGGCGCCGGCTTGACCGTCTGGGATCGCGAACTCGATGGCGAGCAGGTGTCGTACCACAATGCCACTGGGGTAGGTCCCTGGGTTGCGCCCTCAAACTGGACGACGATTGGCTATGGTCTAACATCTCCGGATCAGTTCGGCATTCTTTTTACCGCTGAGCCGCGGACTGACGCCGTTACCGACCTCCACACAATGTTCGTCGGTGGGCGAACCCTCGACGGCGCCTCGCTGAACTTCACCTCGCGCGATGCCAGCCCGGGGAGCCTAACTGACCCGCTTTCACTGAAACCATACGTCTACGGCAGTGATGACCCGCTGTTGTTCAACGACCCGAGCGGGAACGATGGGTCTTGCGGAGATCCTGTTTGTCTGTCAGCTCCCCCGACTGGCGGCGGCGGCGGCAATCCCTTCGCGGCGATTATTGGGGCAATTGGCGCCCTCGGCGGTTTCTTCCACGATCTCTTTGGCGGTGGCCACAAGAGCCATGCTACCCCGCCGCGGCCGATCACAGCGACGGTTTATTACGGAGAATGGGACGAGGAGGGCATCCGGTCAATGGTTGCGCTCGGGTTTACTGCCGACGCGATGGAAGGTACGCTCCAGGTAGCAGACGCCGCGGCAGCAAGCATTGTCTTAGTGGCGGGAGCCCCAGAGGCGGGCGCTATCGCCGTAGGTCTCACGGTCGACGGTGAGATCGCCGGCGCCGGGGCCGGCGCAGCTGCGGCGGAGGCGGCAGCCGCCGAAGAGGGCGCGGAAATCGGCGCCGCAAGCTATGAGGAACAAGAAGCCGCGGCGCTTGAGCGCTACCCGCACGGGGACGACTATCATTATCATCACATTACGCCAAAGTATATGGGGGGCGCGGCGAATGGGCCAGTTACTAGAATAAGGGCAGCTTATCACTGGGTAATCCATAATGAAATCAAGAAGTACGTCGCAAATCGGCTGGAGGCGTCCGAACTCAGCGATGAAGAACTCCGCCAGATCCTAAGAGACGTCTATGAGAAGTTCCCTTTGCCGCCGGATGCCCCACTGCCATGATGACGCCGCGAGGTATGGTGCGCGAAACATTCGACCTGCGAATTCCCGAAGGAAAAGCGAGCGAGTGGCTGAGTCCGAACGATGGGACGAGTCTCGGCGGTTCGGTTCGCAAGCTCCTCGTTCGTCGCGATGAGCCCGTCGTGGATGTTGTGCGCGAGGCACAACGTCATTATCGGTCGCTGGGTTCGGCGTTCTACCTCGCATGGTCTGTCTTCCGGAAATACTCGAAGGCAGAACTAGCGAACGCCGCGGCCTTCATGCTGAAGCCACATCCGGTCGAGATGGCTGGTGAAGAATACGGCACCACGTACGATGAGTACGTGTCCTGCCCGCTATGTGGCACCGGTGCACTCCAGACGTCTCCTTTAACTCTGGCCTGCCGCCGGCTTCCACGGAAGGACTTCTGCCGTTCGCTTGGATGGGAGCTCATTGTCTCAGCGCGTGTCGTGCGAGCCTTTGTGGATGCGGGCGTAACCGGTGTAGAGTTCGCCCCGATCATTTGTTCGGAGACCGGGGTCGCGTCCGAGAATTGGAGGCAGCTAGTGGTTTCGAGACATGACGTCCACATCGCATCGCCTACGGAAGTCGGAATCGGACCATTCGAAGAGGTGAGTGCGCTAACCGAAAAGTACGAATGCGCGCGCGGACATCTGCTTGGGTTGAACATCATTTCTGAAGCGTCGATCGACCGCAACACGTGGGGGGATGAAGACATTGCCTTCTCAGATCAATTCATTGGCATTCGTCGCGGCTTAATTCGACCTCACCGAGTACTGTTCATATCACCGAAGGTTCGGGCGATCATCGCCAACGAGAATCTCACAGGTACCGGCCTCGAGGTTGTTCATGTCGTGTAAATGCTTCGCGATCGGCACCAGGCGCCCGCGACCGTGCCGCCCGACGCGGTTCCGGCAGCATTGGACGCGCGCGCGAGGCGGCGAGAAGGGGGTCGAATCGACCCGCAAGTGGTACATCTGGTCGAGCACGGCGAGTGACTCGTGCCGGCTTGGACGTGCGTCGATGGGTCTTTGATCCCGAAAGCGACTTGACGAAGAAGGCTGCCCTGGCAACTGGCCTGAGGCATCCGACGAAATCGTATACGCGACCGACGACGTCCTTCATCACCGCTGCCGCTTATTAACGTCGTACGTGGCGGCGCAACAGCAGCGCGCATCGCAGTCGCCCTTCGCCGTGCTCAGGGCGACATCGCCGTTCTCGCTGGTCGAGCGCCGTTTGAATGATCTCGCGAAAACATCGTTCGCGCTTCGACAAGCTCAGCGTGACGGCGCAGATGGCCACAACACCGGATTGAAGCCCATGTCACCCCGAGCTCGCCGAAAGGCCTTGTCACCCTGAAGCTGGCTCGAT
>PMOS01000013.1 GCA_003161435.1 Vulcanimicrobiota bacterium | reverse complement strand
ACGCCGACGAACATCTCGACGAAATCGGATCCCGAGATCGAGAAGAACGGGACGCCCGCCTCACCCGCGATGGCGCGTGCGAGGAGCGTCTTGCCCGAACCCGGCGGTCCGAGCAGCAGCACGCCCTTGGGGATGCGCGCACCCAGCGCCTGGAACTTCTTGGGATACTTGAGGAACTCGACGACCTCGCCCAGCTCCTCCTTCGCCTCATCGACCCCGGCGACGTCCGCGAACGTCACCTTCGGTCGGTTCTCGTTGAGGAGCTTGGCGCGCGACCGGCCGAACGAGAGCGCCTGGCTCCCTCCGCTCTGCGCTTGGCGCAGGATGAAGATCAACAGCAACGCCATGATGATGAACGGGACGAACTGGAAGATGTACCCGATCAGCGGCGTCGACGAGTTGTTGAGAACGGTGATCTCGACGTTCGCCGCACGCAGCGTGGGGTACAGATCCCGGTCGTCGGGAACGACGGTCGTGAACTTCTGCTGGTCGGCGAGTTCGCCGGTGAGGTCGCGGCCGTTGACCGTGACCTTCTTGACCTTGTGCTGCTGGACGTCCGTATAGAACGACGAATAGGGCAACTGCGTCGTTGCCGGCGGGCTCAGCACCAACTTCTCCACGATGAAAATCACGAAGATGAAGATGCCGAGGACGACCAGGATGCTCTTGAGGTGCTTACCCATACGTTGCGAGACCCTTTTACCGTTCTTCCCTGAGAACGTTACTCGGTAGGACACGTCTCGCGCCAAAACGGTTGGGCCTGGTCATGCCGGGAGGACCTCGGGCCGGAGCTTCGCGAGATAAGGGAGAGTACGATACCGTTCCTGGTAGTCCAGACCGTACCCTACGACGAACTCGTCCGGGCACGTCAAGCCCGTGTAATCGATCGGCACATCGAGCGCCCGGTGGTACGGCTTGTCCAGCAGGACGGCCGCTCGAAGCGAGGCCGGTTTGCGGTTCCCCAACATCCCCCGCAGGTAGTGCAGCGTGTGCCCGTTGTCGACGATGTCCTCGACGACCACCACGTGCCGCCCCTCGATGTGGTGCGTCGTGTCCTGGATCAGCCGGACTTCGCCGCTGGAGCGGTGCGCGTTGCCGTACGACGAGACGGCGATGAAGTCGAGCTGCACGTCGGTCGGGCCGCCGGGGACGTCGGCCAGCGCGCGCGCCAGGTCGGCGGTCACGAACACCGCGCCCTTGAGCACGCCCACCAGCACGATCGAGAGCCCGGCGTAGTCGCGCGCGATCTCGGCCGCCATGCGCGCATTGGCGGCGGCGATCTCGCGGGCATCGATCAAGACGCGTTCGATTCCGGGCGGGAGCGTCTGCTGCATCGCCGACGCCTTCGAGCGCGCGCGCGCGAAGCCCCGCGCCGAGCAGGGTGCTGCTAGGGGCCCATCGGGCGTCGTCCGGACGACGACGGCGGATCGACCGCAGCGTCGAGCGCGGCTTCGATCGCGGCGAACGAGACGTCGTGCAGCGGTCCGTGCTCGCTCAGCTCCGCGCGCAGGACTCGCCGCGCCTGCGCGCGCGGCGTTCCGCCGAGCTCGCCGCGCACGATCTCGCCGCACCGGGCGACCGCGCGGTCGAGGTTCGGAAAGTCGTTGCGCAGCGCCGCGAGGTGAACGCGCAGCGCGTTGCGCCGGTAGCGCGTGTCCTCGTTGCTGGGATCGAGCGCGTACGGGAGGCCGCTGTGGCGCAACTCGGTGGCGAGCTCGGCGCGCGTCACGCGCAGCAGTGGACGAACCAGCTCGATGCCGGCGGCGAGCTGACGCCGCGGCGCCATCCCGGCCAGCCCGTCGAAACCGCTGCCGCGAAACAGCGCGAGCAATACCGTCTCGGTCTGGTCCTCGGCCGTGTGCGCGGTCACGACCATGCTCGCGCCGGCCTCGTGCGCGAGTTGCGCAAGCTCCGCATACCGCGCGGCGCGCAGCGCGGCCTCGTCCGTGCGCGCGAGCACCGGTCGCGCGAGCAGCACCCGCCGGTTCAGGCGCGCGCCGACCGACAGCGCGACGCACTCGTCCTGACCGGCGCTCGCGCGCACGCCGTGGTTGACGTGCGCGAGGACGAGTTCGTGCCCTTCCTCGCGGGCGACCCGATCGAGCAGCGAGGCAAGGGCGACCGAGTCGGGGCCGCCCGAGCACGCGATGCAGAGGCGTGCGCGCGACGAGAGCGGCATCGCTTTTCGCACGACCGCGTCGAGCGCGCGTTCGGGCCGAGCGCCGCGCACTGCTTAGCGAGCCACCGACCGAGCGATCTCGCGTTGGACGTCGCGCGCTTGAATGTCGCGCCGGCGGTCCCACAGCTTCTTCCCTTTGACGAGCGCCAACTCGAGCTTGACGCGGCCGTTCTTGAAGTACAGGCGCCACGGCACGAGCGTCAGGCCCTTCTCGGCGGCGCGGCCGGTAAGGCGCTGCATCTGCTCGCGATGGAGGAGCAGCTTGCGCGGCCGGTTCGGTTCGTGGTTGAAGTGCGAGGCTTCTTTGTACGCCGGGATGGTGAAGTTGAGCAGCCACAACTCGCCGTCGCGCAATCGTGCGAAGGCTTCGTTGATCGAGACGTTGCCGCGGCGAATCGACTTGACCTCGCTACCCTGTAGCGCAACGCCCACTTCGAGCGATTCGAGCTTCTCGTACTCGAAGCGCGCGCGGCGGTTGTCGAGCGCCGGTTCGGGCGCTTTCACGGCGCGGTCGGCTTTGGCCGCGACGCGCGCCTGCTTCATCTTCGCCACGGCTCAGGCGAAGCTCACGTCGGGCACGCCCAGACGCTCGCCTACCGCGAGCGAACCGCGCGAGACGAACGAACCTTCGGCACTAGCCAGCACGGTGCCGTCGGCGTGCTCGACGGTCGCCTCGAGCGCGATGACCCCGCGGCGCTTCCACTTCACCTTGCCGCGGATCACCAGCGGCGCGCCGAGCACGACCGGCGCGCGGAAACGAAGCTGCATCGCCGCCGTCACGGCGCGTTCGCCGGCAGCGCCGCAGGCGTGCGCCATCGCCTCGTCCAGCAACATCATCACGATGCCGCCGTGCGCGGTCCCGCGCCAACCCTGAAAGCGCGGCGGCAACGTGATCTCCGCGCGCGCCGCGCCCTCACCTTCGCGGACGAATCTCAAGTGCAGACCGTCGGCGCTGTAGGGTCCACACGCGAAGCAGCGCCCGTCGTCGACGGGTACCGCGTCGCTCACAGCGGCTTCTTCTTGCCCGGGGACGGCGAAGGTGCGGGGCTGGGTGAGGCCTCGACCTTCCCGTACGCGCCGTCGTCGATCTTCTTGAGCAGCGTGGCGGCGTACGCCACGTCGGTGCCGGCGCTGATCGATGCCTTGAGCACGCGCCGTGCGTCGTCGGGCTTTTTCTCGTCGAGGTAGATCCGCGCGAGCAGCGTGTAGCCGTGCTGACCGGCTTCGCCGACGTGCCCGACATCGGCTTGTAGACCGCGCGTCGCGTAACCGATCGCGGCGCTGTACTGGCCCATGTCGTGCATCAGCGACGCGATGTGGAAGTAGATGTCGGCGTAGTCCGGGACGAGGTTCGGGACGTTGACGATCTGGCTGAGCGCGCGCTGCGGGTCCTTGAGGTCGGTTTGGTAGATCAGCGCCAAGTACTCGCGAGCCAGGACGTTCTGTGGATCGGTGGTGAGCGCTTCGACGAACTCGGTCTTCGCTCGGTTCGCGCTCCGCTCGGATTCGCGCATGATCCCCAGCGCCGTGTGCGCCGACTGCGAGGTCGGGTCGAGCATCACGGCCGCGTTGAGCTCTTCACGCGCATCGACGTTGCGGTCGCGCCCGGTGAGCGAAGCGAACATGTACGAGAAGCCCAGCCGCACGTGCGAAAGCGGGTTCTTGGGATTCTTCGCCAGCGCGTCTTCCTCGGCGTCGACGAGCGCGTCGAGATCGCCGGGCGTCTGCGCCGCCGCTGCGTTGAGGAACGAGAGCGCGAGCGTGTTGTCCGGGACGATCGCGAGCGCCGACTCGAAGCCCTTGCGCGCGGCTGGGAAGTCGCGCGTGTAGAACGCGCGCAAACCCTCGCCCAACGGCGCGGTGAAGGCGGCGTTCGCGTAGTCGTCGCGGCTCTGGGCCGGCGCCGCCTTCGGCGCGGGGGTTGCCGCGCTCAGCGGAGCCGAGCACATGGACGCCAGGACGAGCACGGCGAGGAAACGGCGGAACACAGCGCGTTCGAGGTTCCCGCCCCGCGCGCGGACCTCCGCTTGGCCGCTCGTCTCGGGGGGTGCTACCGGCCGACGAGGAGGCGGCGCGCCAGCGCGTCGGGCAGGTGCGCCGAGGCGATCTTCTCCTGAACGCGCGCGATCGGATAGTCGAAGCGCGTGATCGTCACCGTCCGCGCCGTCGAATCGTAAAGCCCGAACGAGGCGCGCGGGTTGAGGTCCCGCGGTTGGCCGACGCTGCCGACGTTGATCAGGTAGCGCGAGCCCTCCTCGAGCTGCACCTCGCCGCCTTGCTGCAGGTGGGCGTGCTCGATCGACCCGTCCGGGCGCAGCGTGTAGACCTCGGCGATGTGCGTGTGCCCGATGAAGATGATCGGCGCGTCGGTCGCGGCGAACGCGCGCGCGGCCGCCGGTTTGTCGAGTATGTACTCGAAGTAGTTGACCGGCGCACCGTGCACGAGCAAGAAGTCGGGCATGCGGAACTCGTAGCCCAAGCTGTCAAGCCAAGCCAAGTTCTCGGCGCTGAGCACGCTCTGCGTCCACTTCATCGCCTCACGCGCCGCCGGGTTGAAGTATGCCAACCCGAAGTTGTCGATCGCGGCGACATCGTGGTTGCCGAGCACGGTCGCGGTCGCCCGCGCGCGAATCTTTTCGACGCACTCGTTGGGATTGGGTCCGTAGCCGACGATGTCGCCCAAGCACAGCAGCGCGTCGTCGTCGCGGAGCATTGCGAACACCGTGTCGAGCGAGTCGATGTTCGAGTGCACGTCCGAGACGACCGCGTACCTCACGTCGGCGCTTTCTCGCGCACTCGGTCGAGCGCCTCGGAAAAGTGCTCGGCGAACGCCGCACGCTCGCCGGCCGTCCCGACCGTCACTCGGATGAACCCGTCGATCGGCGGCGCCCACGGCTTGCGCACGAACACGCCGCCCTCGAGCAGCGCGCCGACCATCGCTTCGGCTTGCTGCTTCGTGCCGATATCGATGCAGACGAAGTTGGTCGACGACGGCAGCGAGCGCAAGCCGTGGCGCGCCGCGAGGGCATGATAATCGTCGCGGCCACGGATGACCTCCGCGACGACACCGCGCAAGAACGCGTCGTCGTCGAGCGCGGCGAGCGCGCCGATCTGCGCGGTGCGGTTGACTCCGAAGTGGAGGCGCAGCTTCTGAAAGATCGCAATGATCTCCGCGGAGGCGAGCGCGTAGCCGATGCGCGCACCGGCCAGGCCGTACGCTTTCGAAAACGTGCGCGTCCGGATCGTCCGCGGGTCGATCGCGTCGGGCGGCAGCCGATCGAGCGGAACGAAGTCGGCGTAGGCCTCGTCCAAGAAGAGCAGCACGTCGTCGGGGAGCGCTTCGCGCAGGTCGGCGATCGTCGCCTGGCCGGCGAACGAACCCGACGGGTTGTCGGGGTTCGCCACGTAGACCAGCTTCGCGCCCGAACGCGCGACCGCGTCGACGATCGAGGCCGGCACGATCCCGCCATCCGCGTCGGGTTCGGCGAACTCCGCCCGCGCGCCGAACGCATTCAAATGATAGAACAGCGTCGGGTAGGTTCCGCGCGTCGCGACGCACGGGTCGCCGGGCGCGCAAAAGGCGCGCACGATCAACCCCATGAGATCGTCGATCCCGCTGGCGACTACGATCTCGCCGGCTTCGCAGCGATGGCGCGCGGCGAGCGCCGCCCGCAGCTCGAGCGACTCCGGATCGCCGTACCAGGACGTCCGCGTGACGGCGTCGCGCATCGCGCCGATCGCGCGCGGCGAGGGACCGAATGCGCTCTCGTTCGCGCCCAGTCGCAGCAGCTCGGATCGTCCGACGCGGCGCGCGAGCTCCTCGGGCGCGACGAACGGCGTCATCGGTGGGACGGCGGCAACCAGGGCGGTGGGCTGCGGAAGACGACGGTACGCGCTCACGGACCTGCGACCCGGATGCGATCGACGACGTTGCGGATCCCGGACGTGCCGCGCGCGGTCGCCATGACGGTCGCTCTCGTCTTTGCATCGGGGACGGTTCCCGCCAGCGTCGCGACGCCGTGCTCGACGTGAACCGAGATGTGTTGCAAACCGACCTGCGCCGCCACCGCCGCTTCGATGCGCGCTTCCAGCGCGACGTCGGCGACCTGTTGTTTGACTTGCGGTTGGTGCGGGTTGATGGTCAGGTCGTCGACGACCGACTTCACACCGGCGACGCCGCGCGCCGCGCTCGCCAAACGCGCACGCGTCGCGGCGTCGCGCACCGTCCCGCGCAGCGTGACCACGCCGTCGGAGGCCGAGACGCGCAGCGTCGTCGTCGAGTCGGGATCGTCGGCGGTCAGCGTCGCCTTGACCGCGCTGAGGATCAGCGCGTCCTTGAGCACCGAAGTCGGCGGCAAGGTTCCGAACGGCTCGGGGACTCTCTGCTGCGACGTTCCCGTGCAACCGGCCAGCAGCAGCGCCGCGGCGAACGCGAGGCCTGCTGTCGCGCGCCTCACGCCGCACCCAGATAGCGCACGACCTCGACCGGTTCGCCCCGCTCGACCGCCGCGGGCTCGGGGCCGACGACGACATATCCGTCGGCGCGCGCGAGGAGGCTCGTATGCGATGAACGCAGCACGAGCGGCCGTGCCGCGCCGCCGTCGAGCGCGGCCGGCACGTACCACGTCCAACCCGCGCGGCCGCGGAACGGCTCGGCTGCGACCGCGGCGACGGTCGATCGCCGCCAGCGCGCTTCACCGGTCAGCGCGCGTATAACGTGCGAGGCGATCGCGTCGAGGATCGTCAGCGCGCTGGTGGGGTTTCCGGGCAGCCCGATCACCGGCTGCGTGCCGACCGCCGCCAGCACCGTCGGTTTCCCGGGCTTCACCAGCAGACCGTGGACGATGACCCCAGGCGGGCCGAGCCCGTCGATCGCAGCCGGGACGTGGTCGCGCGCCCCGACCGACGAGCCGCCGGTGAGGACGACGGCGTCGGCGACACGCAGCCCGTCGGCGATCCGCGCCCGGATCTCGCCGACCTCGTCGCAAGCCCGCGGGAGGTGGATCACCTCGCAGCCCAGCGCGAGCAGACCGCCGGCGATCGCCCAGCGGTTCGAGTCGCGCACCTGGCCGGTGCCGGGGGCTGCGCTCGGGTCGACCAGCTCGTCGCCGGTCGACACCACCGCGATCCGCGGTCGCAGGTAGACCTCGACCTGGACGCGGCCCAGCGTCGCCAGGACGGACAGCTCGGCGGCGCCGATTCGGCGGCCCGCCTCCAGGACGCGATCGCCGGCGAGCATGTCCTCTCCGCGCGGTGTGAGGTAGGCACCGGCCTCCGGCAGCGCCGCGGCAACCACCTCGCCGTCGCGTTCGGCTGCATCCTCGACCGGCAGCACCGCGTCGGCGCCGGGGGGCAGCACGCCGCCGGTCGGGATGCGCATCGCCTCGCGAGAACCCAGCGGACCCGGCGGAGGCACGCCCATCCGGATGGTCCCGACGATCCGGCGCGCGGCCGTGCCGTCACCGGAGCGCACCGCGAAACCGTCCATCGTCGAGCGGTCGTCGGCGGGGTACGCAGCGTCGGCGACCGCGGCGTCGGCGAGGACGCGCCCAAAGGCGTCGGCCAGCGGCACGAGCTCGGTCCCGCGCGGCGCCGGGCCGACCGCGGCGAGATAGGCCGCGATCGCGTCGCCCGGCGCGTGCAGCCGCTCGATCTCGAAGGTCGTCCCTGGAACCAACGCTCGCATCATCACCCGCTTCGACATCGATACAGTAGGACACCGTCCGGCCCCCGCGTAACGGCGGGCGCCTGTGCTGAATCTCGATCTCCTTCGGCGCGAACCCGATCACGTGCGCGTCGCTGCGCGCCGGCGCGGGATCGGCGCCGAGTTCGTCGACCGCATCCTCGAGCTGGATCGCGAGCGGCGCGCCGCCATCACCGGCGTCGAGGCGCTCAAAGCCGAGAAGAATGTACTCACCGCGCAGATCTCGCGCGCAGCGGACAAGAAAGCCGCCGCGGCGGAGCTGCGACCGCAGATCGCCGAGCTCGACGCGAGCATCGCGGCTGCCGGCGAACGGTTGCCCGTGCTCGAGCAGCAGATCGACGCCGAGCTGGCCGAGATCCCGAACATCCTGGACGGTTCGGTGCCCGACGGCAGCGACGAGCATGCCAACGTGCTGGTTCGCAGCTGGGGCGAACCACCGGCGTTCGATTTCGAGCCGCGGCCGCATTGGGAGATCGGCGAGCGGCTGGGGATCCTCGATTTCGAACGCGCCGCGCGGCTCTCCGGCGCGCGCTTCACCGTGCTGCGCGGCGCGGGTGCGCGGCTCTCGCGCGCGCTCGTCGGGTTCTTTCTCGATCGGGCCGCGCGCAACGGGTACGTCGAGATCGATCCGCCGGTGCTGGTCACGCGCTCGACGATGTGGTCGACCGGACAGCTCACGAAGTTCGCCGATCAGATGTACGTGGTAGAGGGTGACGCGCCCGATGAAGCACTGTATCTCATTCCGACCGCCGAAGTGCCGCTGACCGCGCTGCACCGCGACGAGATCCTGTCCGGCGACGGGCTGCCGCTGCGCTACACCGCGCACACGCCGTGCTTTCGCAAAGAAGCCGGCGCCGCGGGCCGGGACACGCGCGGCCTGATTCGCCAGCATCAGTTCGAGAAGGTCGAGTTGGTGTGGCTCACCATGCCGGAGCGATCGTTCGACGATCTCGAGACGCTCGTGAGCAACGCCACCGGGCTGTACGAACAGCTCGGCATCGCGTACCGCGTGATGCTGCTGTGCGCCGGCGACACCGGCTTCAACAGCGCCAAGACGTACGACATCGAAATCTGGTTGCCCGGCGCGAACACGTACCGTGAGGCCAGCTCGTGCTCGAACTGCACCGACTTCCAAGCCCGCCGCACGTCGATCCGGCTGCGCCGCGACGCGACGGCGAAGCCGGAGTTCGTGCACACGCTCAACGGCTCCGGCGGCGCGATCGGCCGCACGCTGGCCGCGATCCTCGAAAATTATCAGCGCGCCGACGGCGGCTTGACCGTCCCCGAGGTGCTGCGCCCGTTCGCCGGCTTCTCGGCGATCGAACCGGACGGTTCGACACGTTGAACGCTTCGCGCGCGTGACGCACGACGACGTCGCCCGAGCCGTCGACGTGCTGCGCGCCGGCGGCGTCGTCGCGATCCCGACCGAAACGGTGTACGGGTTGGCCGCCGACGTCGCGAGCCCAGCGGCGATCGCGCGCGTCTACGCGATCAAAGGCCGCCCCGCCGATCATCCGCTGATCGTGCACGTGCACGAGCTCGACGCGCTCGAGGGCTACGTCGCCGAGATCACGCCGGCCCTGCGCATCCTCGCGGCGCGGTTCTGGCCCGGCCCGCTGACCGTCGTCGTCGCGCGCGGTCCTCGCACGCCACGCTCGGTTACCGGCGGTCAGGAGACGGTCGCGGTGCGTATCCCCGATCACCCCGTGACGCGCGCGATCCTGGCCGCATTCGGCGGCGCGGTCGCGGCGCCGTCGGCGAACCGCTTCGGCCGCATCTCACCGACGCGGGCGGAACACGTGCGCGCGGACATCGGCGCCGACGTCGACCTGATCGTCGACGGCGGCCAGGCGCGCGTCGGCGTCGAGTCGACGATCGTCGATCTCACCGGCGCGGTCCCGGCCGTGTTGCGCGCCGGCGCGATCACCGCGTCGCAACTCGGGGACGCGCTCGGCGTGCCGGTCGTCACGCGCGTCGGCGGCGACGTGCGCGCGCCGGGGACGTTGCGCTCGCACTACGCGACGCGCGCGAGCATCGTGCTGACGGTGGCCGGCGCGCAGGACGCCGAGGCGCGTCGGCGCGCCGCCGAAGGCGAGCGCGTCGCAGTGCTCGCGTTGCCGGACGATCCGGCGGCCGCCGCGCGCGCGCTGTACGCGACGCTGCGCGGGCTCGACGCCGACGGCTACGACACGATCGTCGCGATCCTGCCGCCTGACACCGAAGCCAACGCCGCGGTGCGCGACCGGCTCACGCGCGCCGCGGCGCCGCGCTAGCCGGGAACGGCACGAGCCGGAGCACGAGCGCGACCATCACGACCAGCAGCACGACGTCCAGCACCGCTTGAATCGGCGCGCTGTGCGCGAGCCCGGCGAACGCTGCGCTTGCGTACACGAAGCCCGGCTCACCGGCCTTGCCGCCGAACGGCGCCACCGTCCCCAGAGCGGCGATCGCCACCGAGCACGCAATCGCCACCCGGACCGCGACGACGGCCGCCGCACCGCGCACCGTTGCCAGCGCCGGACCCAACGCGATGCCGAGCAAGAAGAATAGATCGACGTAGCGGCGCTCGCCGAAGTTCTTCGCCCCCACATCGTTCTGCAGAAACACGATCAGCGCGATGTAGATGGCGGTCGTCGCCAGCACGGCGGCCGCGACGCGGCGCGCGGTTCCCGGCGTCCGCAGCATCACCGCGAAACCGTACGCGGCCACCAGCATGAGCGGCGTGTAGACGAACACGCCTTTCGTCCCGATCAGCAAGTCGAACACGAAATGAAGATAGTCGCCCAACGAGTACACCGCGAACACCTGCGACGCCCACGCCGTATTGCTCCATACGCCCGCGTTGTAGGCCGTCGGGAGCACGCTTCCCGAGATCCGCAGATTGTAGGCGAACTGCAGCGCGACGAACGGCACCCCGGCGGCGGCGCACAGCAGCCAACTCCGCAGCGGCATCCCCCACAGCAGCACCACCGCGGTGACGCCGAACACGACGCCGGCTGCGTCGAACGCGTAGGCCAAACCGAGCAGCCCTCCCGCCGCCGCGGCAAGCGCGGGCTTCCCCTCTCGCGCGCGCACGAGGTAGTATGCACCCGCCAACCCCGCCGAGCCGCACGGCACGTGGTTGGCCAACACGATCGCATAGGGCAGCGCGAGCGTCCCCGTCCCGGTCAGCGCGGCGACGGCGGCGGCGAGTCGCCGGTCGTACCCCAACAATCGCACGAACGCGTACAGGTAGACGCATCCGACGGCAAACGCGACGCCGACGGTGAACAGCGTGACCAGATAGATCGTGGTCCCTGGCGCATGGCGCAACGTGATGCCGAACGGGGCGAGCAGCGACGCGATGCCGGCACCCAGCAGCGGCAGCAGCGGCGGCTTGTCGGAGTACGTCGTCCCGCGAAACCGGATCTCGTCCCCCAGCCCGACGGCAAACGGCGACCCGTCGATCGCGAAGGTATGGTTCGCGGTCAGTGCGTCGATCGTCGCGATGCGCGAGCCGTCGTTCCAACCGGTGGCGTGCGCTTTGGTGAGCAGCGCGCACAGCCCGAATGCGAGCGCGAAGATCACAACGACGGTCCGGCGCTCCACCCCTCGCGCATGCTCGGCGCCAGGCGCGGGGTCCTCCAGGTGATCCATCGACTTCTTGTTGAGATGGTGGTCGGGCGGGTGGGTACGCACGTGCGCACCCACCCACCGCGGCACGATCAGGTTCGATGCTCCGCGCTCGTCGAATGGCACTGTCACCCTGAGCTTGTCGAAGGGCGACTCGCGGCGTCTGGGCTACTCCGACGCGTGGCCCCGCGGTAAGCGTGATTCGCCCTGAGCTTGGCGAAGGGCGTGTGCGATCGTGGTTGCTCTCACCTCGCGCCTCCTGGTTGCGCTGCGTCTCGTGCTCGTCGTGGGACTTGCACTGCTGCCGCTTCCGAGCGTTGCTGCGCCATCGCCTGCGACGGCGCGGGCTTCGCTTGGTGCGCTCGACGTGATCGCGTTGGAGATTTGCTACACCACGGTGATGGCGCGCTACTACAAGCCGGTCGAGCCCGCGGCGCTGCTGGGCGGGGCGCGCACCGGCATCGTGACGTATCTCGTGCAGCGCGGTGTCACGAGCCCGGCTATTCCGCTCGCGTCGCAGCACACCGATCGGTATCGCGCGGAGAACGAGATCGACCGTGACGTCGCGCTCGCGGTCGCGCGCTACGGGACGCGCGTGCGCACCTCCGACCTCGTTGAGAGCACGATCGCCGGCGAGCTGGCGGCGCTGCACGATCCGTACACGCTGCTCTTCCCGCCGGTCGCGTACAAGAAGTTCGTCACCTTTCTCGATGGTACGCTCGCGGGCGGAATCGGCGCCGAGCTCGACGTCGATCCGCAGACCCACGCGGTGCGCGTGGTCGACGTCTTTCCCGGTAGTCCGGCCGAAGCGGCTGGCCTCGCCGCGGGCGACGTGCTGACCGCAATCGACGGGCGCGCGCCGCCGGCTACGACGCCTGCAGCGGTTGGTGCCGCGCTGCGAGGGAAGCCGGGCAGCGCGGTGCGCATCGGGTTCTCGCGTGGTGCCGACGTGCGCGAGGTGACGATCGTGCGGCGGCTCATCGCCGCGCCCGACGTGACCGGACGCGCGCTCGACGGCGCAATCGGGTACGTTCGGCTGCGCACGTTCGGCGCGCAGTCCGCCGCGCAGCTCAACGCGGTGCTGACCACCTTGCGCACTGCCGGCGTCCGCGCGTACGTGCTCGACCTGCGGGCGAACGGCGGCGGATATCGCGACGCCGCGATCGCCGTCGCGTCGCACTTCGTCCGCGGGACGGTCGTCACGACGCAGGAACGGACCGGCAAACCATCCGTCTTCGTCGCGAACGTCGCGACGGCGACGATCGACGGGCCGGTCGCCGTGCTCGTCGACGGCGATACGGCGTCGGCGGCGGAGATCGTCGCGGGAGCGATCCAGGACGACAAGGCGGGGACGCTCGTCGGGACGCGCACCTTCGGCAAAGGCCTCGTGCAAGAGACGTACGCGCTGCCGGACGGCGGCGCGATCAAGATGACGACCGCGCGCTACCTCACGCCTGCCGGGCGCGACATCGACGGCGTCGGAATCGTTCCCGACGTCGTGGTGAACGAACCGGCCGACGCGCATCCCGGCCAACCCGGCCACGACCCGCAACTCGACCGCGCGCTCGCGTTGCTCGCGACAGCTCAGCCGGGCGGCGCGGTCAACGGTTCGTCCAAGGTCGCTGCGAGCGTCGTCGCGTCGGGCAGCGGCAACTCCTCGTCGAGCGGACGCTGGAGCGCGACCAACACGCTGCCGTCTGGCTGGGTTGTGAGGGCGCGCAGCTCCCAGCCTTGAGCGCCGAGCAGGGCGAGCGTCGGATCGACCTCGCCGATCGATGCGGCCCCGGCGGCAATCGGATGAAACGTGAATTCGAAGCGGCCGCGCATGTGCGCGGCTTACCCCGGCAAGCGCCGCGTCTTACGGGCCAAACGCAGCACCGACTCGTCGGCGCCGTACTGGGCGAGGGCATCGATCGGTATCCAGGCTAGTTCCTTCGATTCCGCGGTGACGACGAGCGGTTCGCCGGGGTCGGCCTCGAGGGCGAAACGCACGTCGTAGTGATCGTGCGCCGGTTCGCCGGGCCGCGCCGGGATCGAATGCACGTCCAGATCGTAGATCGCGTCGTCGACGAAGCGCAGCGACGCCAGGCCGGACTCTTCGCGCGCTTCGCGCAGCGCGGCGCGCCGCACGTCGGGATCGCCGTCGACGTGACCGCCCAGCTGCAGCCATTTGTCGAGCTTGCGATGGTGGGTGAGCAGCGCGCGCGTGCGGGTGGGGTCGACGATCCAGGCCGAGGCGGTGACGTGACCGATCTCGAGGGCGCGGTCGAACGCATCGTCGTGCGCGGCGACGAACGCGACGAGACGATTGCGCATCGCGGCTTCGCGAGCGTCGAACGGCGCGAACGCGCGCAACTCGGCGAGGAACGTCCGGCGGGAGTTCGACGTCACCGCCCTTGCCTTCGCGCGACGTTTAGCGGCTCCGCTCCGTTACGCGAGCATGCTCTTGCGCTCACTGACACACGGTCTTCTCTGCGCGACGATGCTGTCGCTCACCGCTGCAGTTGCGCTCGCGGCGCCGCCGCCGGCGCGAGCCTGTCCGTCGTCACAGTTGCGGGCGGCCGTCGTCTCGGACTCAGGGGCCATGTTGCACCGCGATATCACCATCACGCTGACCAATAGCGGTCGCAGCGTTTGCGTGATCGACGGCTATCCCGGCGTCCGGCTGCTCGACGCGCAACACCACGCCTCGATCGCGGCGGAAAGCTTCTCGGGGACGGCGCCACACAAGTTCACCCTCGCGCCCGGCAAACACGCCACGTTCTCGATCCTGATCGCAACGACCGACGGGGTGGTGCCGGCTTATCCGACGATGCCGATCCTAGCCATCATCCCGCCGGGCGACGTCTCCCCGCTGCTGCTGCAGCACGGGGTGCCCGCAGGTCCGACGATCGACATTCAGGCCATCGTACCAGGCAGCTGACTTCGGGCCGGATCGCTCGGTCAGAAAACGGTAAAGCGAGCCGTTTCCCAGGCGCCGGCGAGCGGTCCCATGGTACAAAAGTCCCTATGAGCGTCGACGCCGTCGGCGGCCCCGATCCGGCCTACTATTCATATCCCTCGAGCTTGCCGTCGGCCCTGACCGCACCGGTCACGTCGTCGCCGTCCGCGAGCTCTTCGGCGTCGTCGAGTGCCGGCGCGGCACCGATCTCGTCGTACCAGTCGGAGTTCGATACGCTCCAACAGGACGACGCGGCGGAGCTCCTGCAAGTCAGCCTCGGCTCGGCCGCCAACGCGCAGTCGAACGTCGCGAGCGTCCTCGCGCAAGCCGCCGCGCTGCAAGGACAACAGCAGGCCGCGCAGCAGGCGCAAGCTGCCGCGAGCGCCGGCGCCGCGGTCCAGGGCTCGTCATCGAGCGCGAGCGATCCGTTGAACCTGCCGACGCTCCAGAGCTTGTTCGATCAGAGCAACTCCAACGCCGGCACCAACCTGAGCAACTATCAGAGCTCGGGTTCGAGCATCGACCTGCTGGCGTAGCGCGGCACCGGCTACGACTGGTTCCAGAAAACGAACATCCCGACCGCCGCGGCGCCCATCAGCACGAACGTCAGCCAACCCCAGAAGCGCGCGAGCAACGAGCTCGTCCAACGACCCATGAGCTTGCGATTGCTCGCGAGCGTGACGATCGCGAAAACCAGCGGCACCGCGGCGACGCCGTTGATGACGGCGGACCAAAAAAGCGCCTTGATCGGATCCATTCCGAGCAGGTTGAGCAGCATGCCGATCACGATCCCGACGCCGAGGATCGCATAGAACCGCGGCGCCCGGTGCGGTGCATCGCCCAGACCGCCGCGAAAACGAAACATCTCCGCGGCGACGTACGCGGATGATCCGGCGAGCACGGGGATCGCCAGCAGGCCGGTGCCGACCATCCCGAGCGTGAACAGGAGATAGGCGAAGTTCCCCGCCAACGGGCGCAACGCTTCGGCGGCGTCCTGCGCCGTCGCGATGTTGTGCTTGCCGTGCGCGCCCAGCGTGACCGCCGTCGTCGCGATGATGAAGAACATCACCAAGTTCGAGAAGAACATCCCGGTGTTCACGTCGGAGTGCGCGTCGGCGATCTCCGCGCGGGTCGCGCCCTCGCGTTGCGCGACCGTGCGCCGCCCCTTCTCCTTCTCTTCTTCGACCATCAGCGAGGACTGCCAGAAGAACAGGTACGGCGAGATCGTCGTGCCGAGCACGCCGACCACGGTCGTGATCCAGTGGCCGTCGGTGTGAAACTCCGGAACGAACGCGTGGCGCAAGATCTGCCACCAGTCGGGATGGACGAGAAAGGCCGTGACGACGTAGGCGAACAGCGCCGTGGTGAGCCACTTGAAGATGCCGCACAGCAACCGGTACGAGCAATAGAACTCGGTGATCACCAGCAAAACGGCGAACGCGACCACCCACACCAGCACGGGGATTCCGCCGACCATGTGCGCCGACGCCGCCATTCCGGCCAGATCCGCGCCGATGTTGAACGTGTTTGCGATAACGACCAGCGCGGCCAGACTGAACGCGAGCCAGTTGGGGAAGTGGGTGCGCATCACCCCGGCCAAACCGACGCCGGTGACCATCGCGATGCGCGCGCACATCCCTTGAACCACCGCCATCATCGGGGTCGTGAACAAGGCCAGCCATAACGTCGAGAGACCGGTCGTAGCGCCGGCCACCGAGTAGGTCGAGATCCCCGACGGATCGTCGTCGGCGGCGCCGGTGATGAGTCCCGGACCGAGATTCCGCAAGAAGTGGAGCACACCCGTCGATGATGGTTTCTCCGGTTCGGACCGTTTGCCGGAGTCGTCGGCGCTGCTCACCGTTGCCGAGATACCCTGCTAATAGGGGCGGTAACCGTCGCGTCGGCGTGCACGCAGGACCGGACCGAACGCGCGGCGACCGCTCATCCATCATGGATACCGCCTTGCCGTTGCGCGGAACGGTCGTGATCGAGTTCGGCCACACGGTGATGGGTCCGACGTGCGGGCTCGTGCTCGCCGACCTCGGCGCAGAGGTCATCAAGATCGAGCCGGCCGACGGCGGCGACCGCACGCGCCGGTTACCCGGCTTCGGCGTCGGTTTCTTCGCGACGTACAATCGCAACAAGCAGAGCCTCGCGGTCGATGCCAAGCATCCCGAAGGCCTCGAGATCCTACGGCGGCTGATCGCGCGCGCCGACGTCGTGCTCGAGAATTTCGGTCCGGGCGCGATGGACCGATTGGGGTTGGGCGCCGCCGAATCGTGCGCGCTCAACCCGCGCCTGATCTACTGCGAGCTCAAGGGCTTCTTGAGCGGACCGTATCAGGATCGGCCCGCGCTCGACGAGGTCGTGCAGATGATGGGCGGTTTGGCGTACATGACGGGGCCGCCCGGTCGTCCGCTGCGCGCCGGCGCGTCGGTCGTCGACGTGATGGGTGGGACGTTCGGCGCGGTGGCGATCCTCGCCGCCCTGCACGAGCGCGAGCGGACCGGCGCGGGCCAGGTCGTCCGCAGCGCGCTGTTCGAGTCGGTCGCGTTTCTGATGGCGCAGCACATTGCGTACGGCGCGCTATCGCGTCAGCCCGTTCCGCCGATGCCTGCGCGCGTCAGCGCGTGGGCGATCTACGACGTGTTCGACTGCGCCGACGGCGAGCAGTTGTTCGTGGGGATCACCAGCAACGCACAGTGGTCGGCGTTCTGCAGCGCGTTCGACGACCCCGAGCTCGACGCGGACCCGCGCCTGACGAGCAATGAAGGACGCGCGGCGGAACGCGCGTGGCTGTTACCTCGCGTCGCGCTCGTCATCGGCCGCTACGGTCACGTCACGGTCGCCGAGCGCTGCGCCGCCGGCGGCATCTCGTACGCGCCGATTCGCCGGCCCGAAGAGCTCGTCGACGACGCGCAGCTCGTCGAGGGACATCACTTGCTCTCGACGGTGCTGCCGAACGGTGAGTACGTCGCGCTGCCCGGCCTGCCGATCGAAATGGCCGGACGTGAGCTACCGCTGCGGACGCAGCCGCCGGATATCGGTGCGCAGACCGCCGGCATCTTGGCGCGCCTCGGGTACGCGCCGGACGAGATCGCGCGCCTTGCCGAGCGCGGCGTCGTCACGCTCGCGCCGGGCTCGGATTGAGTCGCAGCCCGTCAACCGATTTGGAGCTCGTAGCCGGCGCGGATCACCTCGAGCGATGCCGGCGGCGTGAGCACGCGCGCGGCGCCGTGCTCCGGACGTGCGCGTTGCTCGCCATATCCCGTCTGCGCCGACCACGCGCGCAAACGGTCGGCCAGCACGAGGTGCGACACGCCGTCGACTGCGACGAACGCGCCCGGCGGCAGGGTGCGCCACGCCGCCGTGTGCAGGAGCTTGTGCCGTCCATCGAGGCGTTCGCGATGGAGGCGCGCGTCGATCGCATCCGCACCGCCCGCTCCCAACGCGTCGCGATACCGTTGGTAGGCCGGGCGTCGGCAGAGCGCACAAGGACGGTGTCCCGCGGCGAACGCCACCGCTTCGTCGCCGAAGAACAGCGCGGTCCAGCGCCCGGGCGCCCACTTCGGCGCGACCCAGCCTTTGAATTCGAGCGCGCAGATGATCCATCGCTTGCCGTTCCACGGCCGCACGATCTCACGCCCGACATGCAGACAACCGCGGTTCCCCATCCAACTGCCGCGCAGACCCGACACGACGATCTCGCCGTACGGCGTAACGCGATTCCATGAGGCCATCGCGGACGATTTCGCGGGTGGGACTGTGCCGCCCCGGGTTCTCACCGAGCGTGCGCGTCTCGACCGGCCTCCTCATCGAAGCAACGAGCGGCTGACCATTCCGACCGAGGACGTTCCCAATTGGGAAGAAAGAGCCGGGAACGCGCATCCGCGCAGCTTCATGCCGAGGGGGACCCGTGCCGGACGTCAAGATCCAGGGCGACAGGTTGGAAATAAAGATCTCTCTGGTCGACATGCTGTTGGGCTTTCAGGGCTCGTTCCACATCCCGCTGACGCACGTCACCAACGCGTTCGTGAGCGGCTTCGAGGACCTCGAGCTGCAGTACAAGCTCGAAGGAACCAACTTCGGCTTCTACGGGTCGGTCGGCGAGTTCGCGAGTCCCGAAGGACTGATCTTCGTCGATGCCAACGGCGAAAGCGATTGCCTCGTCATCGAAACCCGCGGCGAGCGCTTCCCGCGCATTGCAGTGCAGCTTCCCCACGGTGAGGATCCGAATGCGCTGGCCCACACGATCATGCAAAGCATCCCCGATAGCGGGCCTGTCGAGTAACGCAGCATAACGCGCAGGAGGACCCCATGGGACGTTGGCCTCGGCTGTTGATCTTGGCGTTCATCACGTACAGCTTGGCGTATCTCGACCGCGTCAACTACGGTTTCGGCGCCGCGGCCGGCCTCGCCGATTCGCTGCACATCACGCCGAACATCGCGTCGCTGCTCGGTGCGACGTTCTTTCTCGGGTACTTCTGCTTTCAAATTCCGGGTGGTCATTACGCGTCGTCCCGCAGTGCGAAGCAGCTGGTCTTCTGGGGCTTGCTGCTGTGGGGCGTCTGCGCTTCGGCGACCGGTCTCATCACGAACATCCCGCTGCTGTTCGCCGACCGCTTCGTATTGGGGGTCGTCGAGAGCATGGTGCTCCCGGCGATGATCGTCTTTCTGAGCAATTGGTTCACGCGTGGCGAGCGGTCGCGCGCAAACACCGTGCTCATCTTGGGCAACCCGGTGACCGTACTGTGGGCGTCGATCGTCTCGGGCTATCTCATCGCGTCAATAGGTTGGCGCGGGATGTTCGTCGCCGAAGGCATCCCGTCGATCGTCTGGGCCTTCGTGTGGCTCGCGCTGGCGTACGATACGCCGGCCCAAGCACCCTGGCTTGCGGACGCCGAGCGCAATCAGCTGCTCTCGCAGCTTGCCGCCGAACAGCGCACTCTGGCACCGGTCCTGACGCTGAGTGCCGCACTCCGCCTTCCCAGCGTGATCATGCTCAGCGCGCAGTATTTCTTTTGGAGCTTGGGAGTCTACGGTTTCGTCCTGTGGCTGCCGTCGATGGTCAAGGCCGGTTCGCAGCAAGGCATCGTCGCGACCGGCTGGCTCAGCGCCATCCCGTATGCCGGCGCCGTCATCGCGATGCTCGTCGTCTCGACCTATGCCGACCGTACCGGTCACCGGCGCCTGGTCGTCGCCGTGTCGATGCTCGTCGCCGCCGGCGCGTTCTGCGTCTCGTATCTCGCCGGACCCGACCGCTTCGGCGTCGCCTTCGCCGCGCTCATCGTCGCGGGCGCGGCGATGTACGCACCGTACGGGCCGTTCTTCGCGATGATCACCGATCTCGTACCGCGCAGCGTCGCCGGCGCCGCGACCGCGATGATCAACAGCTTCGGCGCGCTGGGCGGCTTCGTCGGCATTTACTTGGTCGGCTACCTCAACGCTTCGACCGGAACCTCGTCGGCATCGTTCTCACTGATGGCCGCGTCGTTGTTGGTCGCCGGCATCATCACGATCCTCGTTCGCGTGACCCGCGAAACACCGATCGGCGCGGCAGCCTGATCAGACGACGAGTACGTCGCCGTTTAGCGGTTGATGCGAATCGTACCGCGGTATCGTCAGCCGGAAGACCGTGCGCTGCGGCGCCGACGACTCGAGCGCGACGTCGCCGCCGAGACGGGCCGCTGCGCGACTGACGATCGCCAAACCGAGGCCCGAGCCGGCGTTTCCTGCCGCTTGTTCGCCGCGGAAGAAGTGGCGAAAGAGCTGGGCACGGTCGGCTTCGCTGACCCCGGGCCCACGGTCGCTCACGCGGACGACGATGTCATCGTCCTCCTGGGCGATCGCGACGTCGACCGGCGTTCCCCGGCCGTAGCGGACGGCATTGTCGACCAGATTGCCGATCGCTTCCTGGAGCGCCCAGGGCTCGGCGAGAACGACGACGTCGGCCGCGGTGCTGGTCAATCGCACGTCGCCACCCTGCGCGGTCGTCACGTGCGCGATCGCCTCTTGGGCGACCTCCGTCACGTCGAGCAACTCGGAGCGACTGCGATCGCTGCCTTCCATGCGCGCCAACGACATCACGCGTTCGACGAGCGAGCGCAGTCGCCGCGTCTCGGTCCGCAGCGTCTGCAGCATTTCGGGCGACAGCGTGACGCCGTCGTGTCCGCCCTTGTCGAGCACTTCCAGGTACGCGCTGATCACGGTCAGCGGGGTGCGCATCTCGTGACCGGCTTCACCCAGGAACAGGCGCAAGTGCTGCTCGGTGCGCTCGCGCTCAGAAAACGCCGCCACGACTTGGACCGCGGCCGCGTTGTACGCGTCGACGAGCTCGCCGAGCTCGCTCTCGTCGCGCGTTTCGAGCTTGCTCGGAACGAAGTCTCCGGCGGCGAAGCGGCGCAGCTCCTGGGTTACCGCGGTCAGTGGGACGATCGCCTGGCGCGTGATCCACTGGCCGATCGCCCAGGCGACGCCGATCGTGATCGCGAGCGCGATGGCGAGCGTGGTCGCACCGATTTCGAGCAGGTTCTCGATCCGAATGGTGGGACCGACGATGACGACACCCTGATGCAACGGGATGAAGCGCGTGTGCAGGCCGAAGATCGCACTGAGGGACCTTTCGGGCGGAGCGCCGGCCAGATGCGGTCGTTGCGCTTGTCCACTGGGTCCCGGCGCTTGTCCAAGGGGTCCCAGTGGGGGGAACCCAGGCGGCCGCAGCGGCCGCACCACGAGCCGCACGCCGGCAGTACCCGGCTGCTGCTGGACACGCGTCGTCAAGAGTGTATCGGGCTCACCCCAATGATTGTCGAGGATCTGGCGGGTCGACAACGCGACCTCGTCGATCGAGAGCATCGTCGAGCGGATGTACCGCTGCAGCCCCAACGCCACCAGGCCGCAGAAGACGAGCGTGAGCAGCCCCGCGGTCAGCGTCGCGTAGGAGAGCGTCAGCCTCGCGCGCAGCGTGCTGGGTACGAACCGGTTCGTACGACGACGGGTGGTGGTCCTCAACTATCGCGCAGCGCGTAGCCGACGCCGCGGATCGTGCGCAACAGCTTCTTGTCGGACGTGCGATCGATCTTCGCGCGCAAATAGGAGATGTACGTTTCTACCGTCGCCGCGGCGACTTCACGGTCGCTGCCCCACACGAGATCCAAGAGTTCGTCACGGGTGAAGACGCGGCGCGGACGACGCATCAGCGTCGCCAGCAGATCGAACTCACGCGTGGACAGGTCGATCTGAGTATCGCCCCGCACCGCGATGCGCTCGTCGAGGTCGAGCTGGAGGTCGGCGAACCGGAGGTTGTTCACCTGCCGGAGCATCGGGCGCCGCAGCACCGTGTTGATTCGTGCGATGAGCTCGGCGACGTCGAACGGCTTCGCAAGGTAGTCGTCTGCGCCGGCTTCGAGTCCCGCGACACGATCGCGAACGTCCCCCCGGGCTGTCAGCATGATGATCGGCACCTCGGTCAGACGCCGCAGGAGCGGAATCAGCGCCAAGCCGTCGATCTTGGGCATCATGATGTCCAGCAGGATGCACTCGGGCGCCCAATCACGCACGAGCGTGAGCGCGTCGGCGCCGTCCATCGCGGTCTTGACGACGAAGCCGGCCTGGGTCAAGGCGAGCTCGACGACGTCTCGAATCGCACGCTCGTCGTCGACGACCAGAACCCGGTATCTCGTCTGACTGTTCACCGCGCGATTGTACCCGCCCGTTCCTGGGAGAATTCTCCAAACTCCCTGCGACGTCGAGGCTTCCGTCGGCGTTCGCCCTTTCCCCGGGGCGCTCGCAGACTCAGGAGCTCGAGAACGCACGATCGTGACGCGAGGCGCGATAGAGGACGTGGCGGCGCAGGCGATGGCCTGGCGCAAGGCGCGGATGGTCGAAATCGTCCGTTTCGTCGTGCGTCATCCCGAGCCGTCGCATCACCATCTGCGATCGCAGGTTGACGGCTGCGGTCATTGCCACCACCTCTTCATGCTGCAATTCGGCGAACGCGAATTCCAGCGCTGCACGGGCGCCTTCCGTGGCATAACCGCGGCCCCAGTGCTCGTGCGCGAGCCGCCAGCCGACCTCGAACGCCGGCGTGAAAGGCGCTTCGAACGGAACGTCTTGCAGAGCGATGACCCCGGCGAACGACGCTCCGCCCTTCACGTCGAGCGCCCACCAGCCGAAGCCGTTGCGATCCATCCGCTCGCGCATCACCGCTGCCGCGGTTTCCGCGTCGGCTCGCTCCTGCGTCGAAGCGAAGAACTCCATGACGCGCGGATCGGCGCTCATCGCGACCCATTCGTCAACATCCGCGTCCCTCCAGGGGCGCAAGATCAACCGCGCTGTTTCAATGATCGCGTTCATGGAAGGTCCGCAAGAACGGCTCTGCTACAGAACGCCACCCACTCGGATTGTCGAGGTGAACTTCGTGACCGGCATTCGGTACGGTCACGACCGCATCCGGCATCGTCCCGGCGTCTCCCCATTTGTCGGGCAGTGTCTTCCCGGCCGATTCTGCCCCGTTTCGGCCCGTCCCGCGCCGTTTGTGTAGAGTTTGCTGAGACTTCACGGGGCCTTCGACTTATGTCGCAAGCGATAGAATCCGAGGGCGAGCCGCCGTTCGTTCACACGATGTTCACAAGACTTCGCAAGCGGCAGTGGTTGAATAACGGCATGGTTTCAAGTGCCTCGCTCGATCCGCTGTATGATCGCGCGCCGCGCATCGTGATCTGGGAGATGACCCGCGCCTGCGCGCTCGCTTGCCGGCACTGCCGAGCCGAAGCACAGCCGCGACGCGATCCGCTCGAACTGGGGACCGCCGAAGCCTTCACGCTGATCGATCAAGTTGCCGGCTTCGGCAAGCCGCTGTTCGTTCTGACCGGCGGCGACCCGATGATGCGCGACGATCTCTACGAGCTGGTCGAGTACGGCTGCGCCCATGGTCTGCCCGTCTCGATTTCGCCAAGCGCGACGGGCCGGCTGACTGACGAGGCCATCGGCCGGCTCGCGGCCGCCGGCGTCCGCCGTATGGCGCTCAGCCTCGATGCCCCCGACGCCGCCGAACACGACGCGTTCCGCGGCGTGCGCGGGTCGTATGCTAGAACGCTCCGCGCGGTTCGTGTCGCGCGTGAACACGGGATGAGCGTCCAGATCAACACGACGCTGTCGCAGGTCAACGTCCATAGCATCGAGGAGTTCGGGGAGTTGCTAGCCGACTTGGACGTCGCGATGTGGAGCGTGTTTTTCGTTCTCCCGATCGGCCGTGCGACCGCAGATCTGTGTCTCTCCGAGCACGAGACCGAGGGCGCGTTCGCGCGTCTCGCCGCTGTCGCCGAAGGCGCAGGCTTCGACGTCAAGACGACCGAGGCGCCGCACTACCGCCGGTATCTGATGCAACACGCCGCGAGCGCTCCGCCGCGCGAACGTCCGGCCGGGGCAGGCGCGCCGCCGCTGCGCTTCGCCGGTATCGGCGACGGCCGCGGTTTCGTATTCGTGTCGCATCAAGGCGACGTCTATCCGAGCGGTTTCCTGCCGCCGCGGGTCGGAAACGTGCGGGAACGTTCGCTTGTCGAAATCTATCGCGATGCACCGGTGATGCGGCGCCTGCGTTGCCCCGAGACGTTCGGCGGCAAGTGCGGCCTCTGCGAGTTTCACCGCATCTGCGGCGGTTCGCGGGCGCGAGCCTATCTCACGAGCGGCGATCCCTTCGCGAGCGATCCGTCCTGCGCGTACGTTTCGACCGCCGCCGGGAGCCTCGCATATGTTTAACGTCACCAAGATTCTCTTTGGGCTCGATCAGCCGATGGACGCGCTCCGCTACGGTCACGGCGCCGGTGCTCCGCGTTCGGCTCACGAACGCCGGCCCGTCGTCGTCTGGAACGTCACGCGGACGTGCAATCTTCGGTGCACGCACTGTTACAGTGACTCGACCGCGAAGAAATACAGCGGCGAACTCAGCTTCCAGGAAGGCTGCCGGCTCCTCGACGACCTCGCCGGTTTCGGCGTCCCGGCGGTCCTTTTTTCGGGCGGCGAGCCGCTCGCGCGGCGCGACACGCTTCTGCTGGCGGCGTACGCGCGGTCACTCGGGCTGAAGCTCACGCTTTCGACGAACGGCACGCTGATCGACGAGGCGACGGCGTGGAAGATCAAGGAGCTCGCCTTCGCGTACGTCGGCATCTCGCTCGACGGCATCGGCGTGACGAACGACCTCTTCCGCGGCGCGGTCCACGCCTTCGACCGCGCCGTGCGCGGCATCCGCAATCTCAAGGCGGTCGGCCAGAAGGTCGGCCTGCGACTTACCTTGACGCCGCACACCGTCGCCGATTTGGACGCGATCTTCGATTTCATCGAGCGAGAAAACATCGAGCGCGCCTGCTTCTATCATCTGGTTCCGTCCGGGCGCGGGAAGGATGTCGTTCGGCTCGGCGCAGACGAGACGCGCGCCGCCCTCGACAAGATCTTTGAGCGAACCGGCGAGCTCGTGGCGAAGGGCGATCCACGCGAGATCCTCACGGTCGACAATCATGCCGACGGACCCTATGCGTACTTGCGGCTCGAAGCCGAAGGCGACACGCGCGCGCAAAAAGCCTACGACTTGTTGCGCTGGAACGGCGGCGGCGGGAATTCGTCGGGACTCGGGATCTCCGACATCGACTGGCTCGGGGATGTCCACCCCGATCAATTTCTGCAGCAGATCACCTTCGGCAACGTCAGGCAGCGGCCGTTCAGCAAGATCT
Organism: Vulcanimicrobiota bacterium; assembly: GCA_003161435.1. Classification (GTDB taxonomy): domain Bacteria; phylum Vulcanimicrobiota; class Vulcanimicrobiia; order Vulcanimicrobiales; family Vulcanimicrobiaceae; genus Vulcanimicrobium; species Vulcanimicrobium pasteuri. The sequence goes on along the minus strand of PMOS01000013.1, from coordinate 873 downwards.
GGAGCGACGAATCGAATCCAACCTTGCACGCGCTTCGCAACCGGCGCGAGCATATCGAAGGACGCTGCAGCTCCTGCCGCTTCTTCGACGTGTGCGGCGGCAATTTTCGGGCCCGCGCCTTCGCGGCGACGGGCAATCTCTGGGCGTCCGATCCCGGCTGCTACCTCAACGACGAGGAAATCGAGGGCTCCGGCATCGCCTAACGACGATGGTCGTAGCGCGATTTAGGCTTGCCTAACATTATAGGGAGAGCCCCAGTTAGGAGCGCCTTGGCGACCTTCGATTCTGCCCTCGCCCCCTCGCTTCGGCCTCCAGCCCGTGATCGACGTGATGGTGAAATACAAATTCACGGGGCAGGCCTTCGATCCGCGGCTGCTGATCGCACCGGGGTGTCCTAGATTCGACCATCGACAAGGATCATGCGGAGTGGGCGAGCAGCGGCACGCTTTTTCGAACGTCTAGTCGGCCATGTTGGGAAAGTACGGCCAACCAAAATCTGCTATGACCTTCTGGTAGAACGGTGCCCAAACCAGGCTACCGTTGTCGCTGTTCGTCATGATCGATGCCGCTTGCCCCTGCGCTGGGAACAGCATGAAGTAGCACTGGAAGCCGGCGTTAACCCCGCTCTTGCAGTAGGCGGGGATGCCGTTTCTGTTTCTGACGGTCGCGCCGATACCGTAGCTGAAGCCGTCGACGTTCGTAAAAATCTGCTTAGCAAAATGCTGCGAGAGCAACGCGCCGGACCGGCCGTTGTACGAGTCCGAAAGCGCCCGGCCGAACATCGCGAAGTCGGTCGGAGTCGTCCAGAAGCCGGCGGCGGCGAGTTCCGGGTATCTGCGATACCCGGAGAGATAGGGCTTCTCTTTCGCATTA
>PMOS01000007.1 GCA_003161435.1 Vulcanimicrobiota bacterium | reverse complement strand
AAATCTCCCGCGCCGTTTCCAATTCCGACACGCGCGCGAACTGGACGCGATTTGATTGTTGGTTTCTCTCGAAGTCGTGGACACTTAGTCCACCTCGTCCGTTCAGCATATGGTTTATGACGTTAGGAACAGCCGCTTGTCGTGCCGCAGCTGTCACACTTGAGGCACGTGCCGTTGCGGACGAGGGTGAACTGGCCGCATTGGGTGCATGCGTCGCCGCTGTAGCCCTTGGCGATTGCTTCGCGCGCCTTTGCGGCGACGACTTGACCTTTCGCCGGTCCGGCGCTCGGCGCGGACGCCATGACGGCGACCGGCTCGGGGGCGCGCGTAACGAAGGCCGTTGCGGACGGTGACGATGCTCGTGGCGCGATCGCTACAGGTGCGACGAAGTGAACCTCGCCGGTATCCTCTTCGCCGATGTATTCGGGTTCGGGGCCCATTGCATCGAGGGCTTGGGACGGCTGCACCTGGGCGAGATCGTAGCGGCCGAGATAGCTCACCGCGAGCTCGCGGAAGATGTAGTCGAGAATCGAAGTCGCCATCTTGATGTTCGCGTGGCCGACCACCGGACCGTTGGGCTCGAAGCGCGTGAAGGTGAATGCGTCGACGTACTCCTCCAGCGGGACACCGTGCTGCAGCCCGAGCGAGACTGCGATGGCGAAGTTGTTCATCAAGCTGCGGAAGGCGGCGCCTTCCTTGTGCATGTCGATGAAGATCTCGCCGATCGATTTGTCGTCGTACTCACCGGTGCGGAGATAGACTTTGTGGCCGCCGATGACCGCCTTTTGGGTGTAGCCGCCGCGACGGTCCGGCATCCGCCGGCGCTTCGCGATGTAGCGGTACACCAGTCGCTCTGCGACACGAACGGGTCCTTCGTAGGCCGCCTGCGGCCGTTCCGCTTCCTCCGAACCACCGACGTCGTAGCTGGCCGCAAGCGGCTGCGAGAGCTTCGAGCCGTCGCGGTACAGCGCGACCGCCTTGACCATCTTCTCCCAGGAGTAACGGTAGGCGTCTTTGACATCGGCGATCGTTGCCGTTTGTGGCAAATTTATTGTCTTGCTCAAAGCGCCTGAAATAAATGGTTGCGCCGCAGCCATCATGTCGACGTGCCCAAGAGGACGGATGTACCGGGCGCCATGTTTGCCGCAGGGAGTCGCGCAATCGAAGACCGGCAGGTGCTCTTCCTTGAGGAACGGCGCGCCTTCGAGCGTCATTCGTCCGCAGATCACGTCCGAGGCTTCCTCGATCTGCGACTGCGTGAAGCCAAGCGCGTCGCGCAGGATCGAGTAGTTCCAGTCGGCGAGCTGGGCGTCGGTCATGCCGAGCTTCTCGCGGCAGAAGTCGTCACCCAGGACGTGCTGGTTGAACACGAAGCCGATCTCGAACGCGCCGAGAAGCTGAGATTCGACCTTCGCGACCGTCGCGTCGTCGAAGCCTTTCGCCTTGAGCGTCGCCTTGTTGATGTGCGGCGTGCCTTCGAGCGTGTTAGTGCCCTTGGCGAATATCTCGATCGCCGCAATCTGCTCGTTGTTGTAGCCGAGCCGCCGCAGTGCTGGCCCGACCGACTGGTTGACGATCTTGAAGTACCCGCCGCCGGCAAGCTTCTTGAACTTGACGAGCGCGAAATCGGGTTCGATCCCGGTCGTGTCGCAGTCCATCACTAAGCCGATCGTGTTGTGGGACACGAAGCCGTTGGCGATGTACGTGACGTTCGCCGGTACGGACAGATCGTACGTGAGCTGTTCGCCGCCGTCTTCGTTCGTCGCCACGCTGTCGTAGAAGAACTGCGACGCTGTCGCGACGCGCGGATGCTCTGCCCGATCCAACAGGGCTGTCGCCGTCGCGCGGCTGATCGCACCTTCATGGCGGTAGCGATAGAGCTGCGCGCGGGAATACAGGTCGCTATCGGTCGTGATGAGGCTCCGCAGCAACGCATCCGGAAGGAAGACACGGTCGCCCTTCGTGCCCTGCCAGGAGTCGCAGAGCGTTACGGCACCGTGTTTGCGAGCCCCGATGAAGCCGATCCGTTCCACGAACGCGGGCGCGTACGATGCGTTGCGGACGCGCAGCACGTACAGATCGGACTGACCCCAGCCGGTTATGTCCGTCTTCGTGCTCGTCGGAACGCCCAGCGCGAGCATGAGCGACTTCACGTCCGCGGAGAACGTCTTGTTGACCGTCGACCAGCACGCAGCGCCGTTCGTGACGGTACCGTCCGCCTCGAAGACGCCGCGGATGAAGGCGCCATAGACCGCGGGATCGTTGGTAGCGAGTACCGCGTCGGGAACTCGCGCGACATAGCCCTTGCCGCGATGATCCGCAGCCGGCGGGAGCTTTGCGAAGCCGCACGCTTCCCACCAAAAGGTCAAGGAAACCGAGTGAGCAGCAAGCTCGACGTAGCCGCCCTTTGACGTAGCGATCGGCTCGATGCCGAAAAGTTTGCGAATTGACTCGGTCAGATGGTCGAGGACGTCCTTGTCGCCTCTTGCCACGCAGAACCGAAGACCCTTCGCGTGCAAAGAACCGTCGCCCATGAAGTAGCCGACCAGCTCGGCAAGTTCAGGGGTCATCGTTCGGGGAACGCGCGTCGTGAAGTCCGCCGTCCAATATTCCTCGCCGAGGGGTGGCAGAGCAACGTTGCGCGGCTGCCCAGCAAGCGCGTTCATGGACAAGGCGACGACGTCCTGAGCCGAAATCTCGGCGAAACGTTTCCAGATCAGATCGCCGGTTTCGGGATCGACGACTTTGATGCGGTGCGTCGGAGTGCCCTCGATGACATAGCCGCCCGCGGTCGTTATCCGCCGCGTCGGCTCGACACCGTTGATGAAGAACTTGGTCGCTTGTTGTTCGCCGTCATCGGTCAGAACTCTGAAGTCGACTTCCTGCCACTTCTCGCCATCGACGTCGCCGAGCCGATTGAGGCGCATTAAACCGCGGTCCGTCGCGACCAGCGAATCCCCGACGAGGCATCCGGTCGGTGCAATGCAGGTGACTTGCGCATTGCGATAACCGGCGACTTCGCCGATCGCGAGCGCATTATCCCAGATCGAGCGCGCAAGCGCCCACGTCTCTTGCGTGAAAAGCGTTGGGGTGTGCGCAACCGGCTTGATCGTCAGTTCTTCGTATTGATCGTTCGGTGCCGCGTATGCCGCGCGACGATGATTACGCAGCACGCGTCCCATGTGGTCCGCGTTCGTGTCGTACTTGGGGAACGGGCCAAGCTCGCGAGCCATCTCCGCCGACGTCTTATAGGCGACACCTGTCATGAGCGCCGAGATCGCGGCGCACCAGCCGAAGCCTTCCTCTGAGTCATATGGCAGGCCCATGCGCATGAGCAGCGTGCCCATATTCGCGTAGCCAAGGCCGAGCGTGCGGAAATCATATGACTTCTGCGCAATGACCTTGCTCGGAAACTGTGCCATTAACACGCTAATCTCGAGCGTGAACGTCCAAATGCGACATGCTTCCGCAAAACGTCGCGGATCAAAATGACCAGCGCTGTCGAGAAATTGGACGAGATTTAAGCTAGAGAGATTACAGGCTGTATCATCTAAAAAAAGGTACTCACTGCAAGGATTACTTGCTTCAATGCGACCGTCGGCGGGGCAGGTGTGCCACTCGTTGATCGTTGTGTCGAATTGGAGGCCGGGATCAGCACACTGCCAAGCGGCGAGCGCGATCTTCTCCCAAAGATCTGCGGCGGGAACGACTTTGATCTTGCTGGTTCCACCGTCGCCGTACTTGGCGCGACGCGGGATCAGGTCCCACGTTTGATCGGCGTCGAGGCGCGCGAAGAAGTCGTTGGGGATGCGCACGGAATTGTTGGAGTTCTGACCGGAGACCGTGCCGTACGCCTTCGAATCCCAGTTCGTGTCGTACGTCTCGATGATCAGCTCTTTGTAGCCTTGCTTCGCATAGTCGAGCGCGTACTGAATGTTCGCCTGCGGGATGCCGACGCTCAACGCGCTACGAATCGCAGTCTTCAGACCCGTGTTGAGGGCCGGATCGAGGCGTGCCGATGCCGGCAGCGATTCGTCGTTCGCCGCCTTCATGATCGTGTTGAGATGCTTCTCGCACGTGATCGAGCCCGTAACGAGATCGGAGACTTTCTGCTCCTCGGTCACCTTCCAAGTGATGAACTCTTCGATGTCCGGATGATCGAGATCGAGGCAAACCATCTTGGCTGCGCGCCGCGTCGTGCCACCGGATTTGATCGCGCCGGCTGCGCGATCGCCGACCTTCAAGAATGACATCAGTCCCGACGACGTACCGCCGCCGGACAGCTTCTCGCCCTCGCCACGAACGCGCGAGAAGTTTGAACCGGTGTTATGAATGGCGACGAGCGCATTCTCGCCCGCGAGATAGGTGTTCGTGCGGCGAGTCGTGAGGTCGTTGAAAGGGACGTCTTCCTCGACGTCGTCGACTGAGACGACGAACGCTACGCCCTCGGCCACGATACGGGCACGCTCGACGTCGGTATCGACGGCACTTTCGGGCATGCGGCTGATCGCAGCGAGGAGCTTCTGCGGGTTGACGAGACCCTCGTAGACCAGACGGCCGACGTGAAAGCGCTCGCCACCGACGTCCGCGTGCAGCCATTCGCCTTCGGCCCGCGGAAAGACGCGGTCGCCGATGCTCTCCACCAGCGGCATGCAATAGCGCCGGAAGCCGCGATCATCATCTCGAGCGAGCGCGTCACGATGCCGCGGCGTTTCGAGTTGTGACACGAACCAGGTGCGACGCTGCGAGGGCGCAGAGCGGCGCACGACCGTCGCCATGTGGTAGCCGCCGTTTGAGACGACCCCGCCGCCGATGCCGAGTAGCGACGCCATTGCGGCGACTTCCTCGACGAATGGGCGGCAAACGGACGTCGCCGTGGCGCGACCGCCGTCGACCGTCCCGTCGGCGTCGACGAGTCCCGCAAGGAACGCTTCCTGAACGGCAGCGCCGGCGCGACGGATGAAAGACGGGACGCTAAGCGTATACGTCTTCGACCCGGGCTCGCTCACGGCCGCCGCGAAAAATGCTGTCGCCGCTGCGCGCGTGCAGGTCAGGCTGAGGCACTTCGTCGGCCGGCCTTGGGTTCCGTCGGCGCGTACCGACGACTTGGCACCAAAGCGCTCTGCAAGGATGCGTTGCACCCGCTCGAGCGGTTCGCGGTCTTCGTCGAAGAACCGCAAGCGCAAGTCGTCGTAGAAATACGTCCCGTACGAACGGCGATGCTCGCGGCGCTGCCGCATTAGATTGCCGTCGCCGAGGAAGTAGCCGGTGAGCCATGCGATGTCGGCGTCGACGTCGACGTGATGAATCTCGTTGGAGCGGAAGCGCGTCACGTTGTAGGTGATGCGTTCCGGAGACGAGGCCGCGTCGAGAAGACGGCGGACGTCCTGGGTCGGTCCTAGGACGGCCTCACCCGGACGGAGCGCGTCAGCGCGGCGTTCGACGATCTCCTCGCCGTTCCAGACCATGAACGGATGCCACGCCGAAACCGTAGCGCGCGCGCCGGTATCGAAGCGCACCGTGCGCTTATCCTCGCGCGCGACGTCATAGGTCCACACACGGTCGATCGCGTCTTCGACGATACGGCCCGTCGTGCGATCTGCGGAGAACGTGCGCAAGCCGAGATCGCCGACGTCGACATACCGACCGGACCCGTCGAAGTCGTGGACGGCTCGCCCGCGGCTCACCTCACGGAAGAGCTCACCAATGCGCACGAGACCGCGTCCGACGATCGGGACGAAGGCGCGTTCGGAGACGCAGCCGCTCCCGTATTTAAAGATGCGTGCTTCGCGGACCCAGAGGTCCATGATCCCGCCTTCGTTGACGAGATCGTCGGTGACGCTTTGGATGAAGCAGTTGTGGACGACGACGTTGTTCGTCAGGAAGGTGTGGCTCTCGGTTTGGATGTCGTAGACGTCGGCCTCGCCGATGGGTTCGACCGCCGCGATGATCTCGTCGCCTGTCTGTGCCGCTCGCGTCTCGTCGCCTTTCGATCCCTCGAACACGACGTTCCAGTCGCGCGTGCGGAGCGGTCCGAAGGTGGCGCAGCCCGGATCCGCCGGTGGCTGAGGCGGCGCAGCGATCGCCGCACCGGTCGCCGCGATCACGACGAGTGGTGTATCCGTGCGCTGAATCAAACGCATCCCTGGCTTGAGCGCCTGAACCTCGCGCCACGAGCGTTTGCCCTGGTGTTCGTCGCACGCGAGAACGAGATGGTCGCCGGTCGCCTCGATCGTGTTTCCGTTCGAGAGCCGGACGCGGTAAACGGGCTTGACGCCGTTGTAGGCCGTCGCCACGACGCGCGTCAGACCGGTCTCGTCGTAGACCTGCAGACCGACGAGGTCGTTCTCGACGATCGAGCCGATGGGGACCGGACCGTCCGGCGTCATCACCCGCGCATCGTACGGCAGACAGGCGTGGGGAGCCGGATGCTCGTAGGCCGAGGTCGACTCGGAGAGCACGCCGGTCTTGGGATCGACGTAGTAGTGACCTTGCGCCGGACCGGAGATCCCGTACGCCCAGTGGAGGCCCGTGTTGAACCATTGGGGGCTGTTGGGCGCGCCGATCTGGCGGGCGAGCATCGCGCACATCTCGTCGTAGTAGGCGCGCGCTTCGAACTCGGTGTCGAAGTAGCCGTGCTTGAAGCCCCAGTACGTCCAGCAGCCGGCCAGGCGGTTGAAGACCTGCCGCGCATCGCTCTCGCCGACGAACTTTGCGTCGTCGGCCGGCTCGGAGCGCCACAGCCACTCCGGGACGCCCTCTTCGGCGACCCTGATCGTCTTGTCAGGGACGCCGGCCTTGCGGAAGTACTTCTGGGCCAGGATGTCGGTCGCGACCTGGGACCACCCGGTCGGAATGGCGACGTCCTTGGCCTCGAAAACGAGCTTCCCGTCAGGGTTGACGATCCGCGACGTGCGCGGCTCGAACTCGATGCCGGCGTAGGGGTCGCCCGGGGCGGAATAGGTGCGCGCGAACTTCATGCGGGCTGCGTCCTCTCGGTCGCGATGGAAAGCGGAGCGGGGACTATAAAGTATCGAACGTCTGTTCGATTCCGTCAATCCCCTCGCCGCCCGAAAGTGGGTCCAGACACAATCACTTGTGCCTAGGCACGCCGGGCTGTACTAGATATTGTACCGCAGCCAGGTTCCCTTGTGAATGTAGGTGGACGACTTTTTCTTTTCGGGGGATGGCCGCAAGCGGCGCTGTGGGCGGGCGGCGAGCGGGGTGAGCTAGCTGTGGACGGAATCGGGGATAGCGTGGAGAGGTTTCGGCCCGATCATCACGCGGACACCCTGCCCGAGGTGTCGCTCGACATGTTGAGCGCCGCGGGCGTCCGCGGGATCGTCGTGGACCTCGACAATACCGTTTGCGCCTACCACCAGCCCGAGCTCGCACCGGGCGTGGCCGACTGGGTGGCGGCAGCACGGGCCCGCGGCTTCGCGCTCGTGCTCGTCTCGAACAATTTCAGCGAGCGCGTCGCCTCGGTCGGGGCGAAGCTCGGGATCTCCGTCGTCCCCAACGCCCTCAAGCCGCTGCCCTTCGCCTTCTTGCGCGCGCTGCGGCTGCTGGGGACGCCGCGCCGCGCCACGATCGTGATCGGGGACCAGCTGTTCACCGACGTCCTGGGCGCGAAGTTTCTCGGCCTCCGCACGCTGCTGACCAAACCGCTGGTCGAGCACGACTTCCCGCTCACCCGCGTGCTGCGCTTCCTCGAGCGCACCATCGCCCGGCGCACCTGACGTGACCGTCGCGGCGGTCGTCTTCGATCTCTACGGAACGATCCTGACGATCGAGTCGATGCGCGCGCACGTCGCCGCGGCGGGCGTCGTGGACGCGGATGCGTTCGTCGCCGACTGGCGCCGCAAGCAGATCGAGTACGCGTTCATCACGACGCTGGCGAACGCATACCGCGACTTCGACCAGCTCACGGCGCTGGCGCTGGAGTTCACCTGCGCCGAACGCAACGCTGCGCTCGACGCGAACGCTCGTGCGCAACTCGTCGACGCCTGGCAAACGATGCCCGCTTACGACGACGTCGCGCCGGCGTTGCACGCGCTCGCCGCCCGCGACATCCCCCGCGCCGTGCTCACCAACGGTACGCCTACCTCGGCACGGGCTGCGCTGGCAGCCTCCGGCATCCTCGACGTGCTCACCGACGTGCTGTCCGTCGACGCGGTGCGCGCCTTCAAACCGGATCCGCGCGTCTACGCGCTCGCCACGGCGCGTTTCGCCTGCGCGCCGAACGAGATCGTCTTCGTGTCCTCGAATGCGTGGGACGCGTGGGGTGCCGCAAACTTCGGCTTTCGTGTCGCCTGGTGCAATCGAGCCGGCCGTACGCATGAAGCGCTCACGCCGCCGCCCGAAGTTCATCTGCGAGGATTGCACGAGCTCGCCGCGTTCGTGTGAGCGCGCGGGGCCGCGGGTATGACCGGGTCGACGATACGACGACCGAGGAGAGCGCCTTGAACGAAGATGCCGGCGCCGGCAACGGCGAGAGCGGGGGCAGCACCGACGAACCGGCGCTGACCCAGCGAAACACCGAGACGATCCGCGGCGAGGAAATCCTTGCCGGCGACGACAGCGTCGACGAAACGGCCCCGGCAGTCTACGGCAAGGCCGGCGGCACCACCGACGCGACCGAAGAAGGCGGCGACGGCACCGGGATCTGAAACCCGGGCCGGTGCGAGATCCCAACGCCCTCCGTTGCTGCTCTACGGCTGGCGCCCTTGACCCGCGGCGGCGGCTAAACATTCGACGAACGGCTCGATCACCGGATTCGCGTCGTCCGCGCGCCACACTGCGCTCAACTCGATGGGCGGTTCAGCGGGATGGATCGGCCGGTAGACGACACCCGGGACGGAGAGCTCCCGATGGACATCATGCATCAGAGCGACGCCCATGCCGGCGGCTACGCAGACAGCGAGCATGTCGACGCTGTCGACCTCCTGGACGACGCGCGGGACGAACCCGGCCCGCACGCAAGCGCCGCGCATAAGGTCCTTGTATCCCAACGGTTCGTACCGGGCGACCTCGATGAACGCTTCCTTAGCGAGATCTCGCGAATCGACGACCTGGCGCTCGGCGAGAGGATGATGTTCGGGCAGCGCAACGACCATCGGGTCGCCGCGAAGCGGAACCTTGCGCAGTCCGCCGTCCAGTTTCACCGGACCGCTCAACACCGTGAGGTCGAACAGCCCATTGCGCAGATGCTCGACGTGCTGTGTCGGTAACGGGTCGATCACCGTCACAGAGTACTGCGGATTCATCTCACGCAGCCGGCGAATCGCGTCCGGAATCAGCAGGTAGCGCGAGACACTGCGCGTGCCCAACCGGAGGTTTCCGCTCGTTCCGCGGGCTGCTTGCCGCATGACGTGTTTGACGAGTCGGGCCCGTGCGAGCAGGTCACGTGCCTCGCTCGAAAGCAGCTCGCCCGCGGTGGTTAGCTCGACTTGCCTGTGCGCCCGCGAGAACAGCGTCGTGCCCAGCTCGTCCTCGAGCGCGGCGATGCGGCGGCTCAAAGGGGGCTGCGTCATCCCAAGAAATGGTGCCGCGCGACCGAAACTACGCTTTTCCACGATCGCCATGAAGCATTCGAGATCGCGCAAGTTGAGCACGGAGTCATTCGTTGGTGTCCCGGGGTCCACGTTGCAGGTATGATGCACCGGTGAGGTGGACCTCGCCAGGCCCGCTCTGAAAGGCAGGGGTGGAACCAGTGGCCCCATCGTACGGCGAATCCGCCTACTCGGCCATACGGGTCGACCCGAAAGCGACTGAACCGAAGCACCGGCAAATCTACGCCGCGCTTCGTGAAGCGATTCTGCGCGGCGAGCTCAGGGCAGATGAAGCGATCCCCTCGACGCGTCAGCTTGCTCAGCGGATCGGCGTCTCGCGGAATACCGTGCTGGCCGCATACGAGCTGCTCATCGGTGAAGGCTTCCTGGAGAGCCGGGGCGGCGCCGGCACGTTCGTGGCGCCGAATGCCGCACGCGCTGCTCCTCTCGCTCCTCGGCCGGCGATCGAGCCGCGACCCCTCTCGTCGACCGCAGACGCGCTCCGCGTCTGGCAGACGTCGCCGGCCGTGCACGTTGCGCGACCTTTTCAACCGTCGGCCGCCGCGGTCGACGTCTTTCCGATCGAGGCATGGTCGCGTATCATCGCGCGACAGGCGCGTGCGGATTCTCGCCGGCTCATGAGCGAGTCCGACCCGCAAGGGTACTTGCCCTTGCGGAACGAGATCGCGCGCCACTTGCGGACGTTTCGGTCTTGCCGCTGTAATGCCGACCAAATCATCATTACAACGGGCGGTCAGATGGGATACTTCCTTTGCAGCATCGTCCTCATCGATCCGGACGAGCCCGTTTGGGTCGAAGAGCCGGGATATCCGCCCGCGCGGGTCGCATTCCGGGCGCGGACGGGCCGTCTCATCCCGGTGCCCGTTGACGACGCCGGTCTCGACATCGATGCCGGACGAGCGCTCTCCCCTAAGCCGCGCGCGATCTACGTGACGCCGACGCACCAGTGGCCGCTCGGTGGTTTGATGCCGATTCAGCGGCGGCTCGCGCTGTTGGACTATGCGGCATCGCGTCGGGCTTGGATCGTCGAAGACGACTACGACGGCGATCTCCGGTACGACGGGAGAAGCTATGCGGCGCTGTACGGGCTGGACGAAGCGCAGCGGGTAATACACGTCGGCACGTTCAGCAAAACGATTTACCCGGGAGTCCGGCTCGGGTACATCGTCGTACCACCCGACTTGCTTACATCGTTCGTCGCGGCACGCCGGGCCATCGACCGCTTCCCGGCGCCGCTGCCCCAAGCTGTGCTGGCGGAGTTCATGGAGCGCGGTCTGTATGCCAAACATCTGCACAAGACGCGAGCGGTCTACCAAGAGCGCCACGAGCTGTTGCGGGCGAGAATCGAGAGCAAGCTGGCCGGCGCGCTCGTCGTCAGGCCTTCGCACGCCGGAACCTTCACCGTTACCGAACTGGTCAACGGCCTCGACGACGTCAGTGTTGTGAAGGCGCTCGAGGACGCGGGTGTCAATGCCTTACCGCTCTCCACGGCGTACATCGGTTCGGCGCGCAAACACGGTTTGGTGCTCGGCCATGCGGTCGCCTCGCCGGAGCAGATCCGCAGAGGAGTCGATGAGATCGAGCGGGTCGTGTCGGGGTTGGCGCGTATTAAACGCGGGTGACCATGACGGCCCGCCCAGACCTTCCGAAGATCTACGATCCCGCCGAAGTCGAGCCGCGTCTGTACGCGCGCTCGCTCGAGATGGGCGTTTTCCACGAAGAGCCCGATCCGGCGCGGCCTCCATTTATCATCTCGATGCCGCCGCCGAACATCACCGGCCGCGCGCATCTGGGCACCGGCTCGACGTTCACGCCGCAGGACGTGCTGACGCGCTACCACCGCATGCTCGGCGAGAACGCCGACTGGCTTCCCGGCCAAGACCACGCGGCGATCGCGACCGAGGCCGTCCTGGTGCGCGAGATCGCAAAGGAAGGGCTCACCCGCGCGGGGCTCGGGCGCGAGAAGTTCCTGGCGCGCGCGTGGGAGTGGCGCGAGCAGTACGGCGGTGCGATCAACGAAGCGTTCCGCGTTTTGGGGTTCGGGCCGGACTGGGCGCGCGAGCGATTCACGCTGGACCCCGGCCTCTCGGCGGCGGTGATCAAGGTGTTCGTCGACCTCTACGACGATGGCCTCATCTATCGCGGCACGCGGTTGGTGAACTGGGATCCGGTCGCGCAGTCGACGCTCTCCGACGCCGAGGTCGAAGACGAAGAGCGCGACACGTTCTTGTGGCACATCCGGTACCGCGGCGAAGACGGTGGCGACGGGTTGGTGATCGCGACGACGCGCCCAGAAACGTACCTCGCCGACGTCGCGGTCGCCGTCCACCCCAACGACGAGCGCTACGCGCACCTCATCGGGACGAACGTCGTGCTGCCGATCGTCGAGCGCGCGATCCCGGTGATCGCCGACGACGCCGTCGAGCCCGAGTTCGGCACCGGCGCGGTGAAGGTGACGCCGGCGCACGATCAGACCGACTACGAGATCGGCCGGCGACACGATCTGCCGATGCCGACCGTGATCGACTTCGACGGGCGAATCGCCGCGCCGCTGTGGCGATACGACGAGGGACCCGAACGCCGCGCGCCGATCGACGCGCAGGCGGAGAAGATGGCGCCCTACGTGGGGCTCGACCGCTTCGAAGCGCGATCGCTCATCGTCGACGACCTGCGCGTGCGCGGCGCCCTGGTCGAGGTGAAGCCGTACCGCACCAAGCTGCCGCTGAGCTCGCGCACGCACGCGGTGATCGAACCGCTGCTCTCGCTGCAGTGGTGGGTCAAGACGCAGCCGCTGGCCGAGCCGGCGCTGGCTGCATATCGCGCCGGCCGGATCACTTTCGTTCCGGAGCGCTTCGGGCGCACGTACGCCGCGATGCTCGAGAACATCCGCGACTGGAACATCTCGCGCCAGGTGTGGTGGGGTCACCAGCTGCCGGTGTGGTACACGCCGGCCGACGACGTGATCGTCGCGCACTCCGAGGACCAGGCCAAGCGCGTCGCACGCGAACGCTACGGTACCGACGAGCTGCGCCGCGACCCGGACACGCTCGACACCTGGTTCTCCTCGGGGCTGTGGCCGTTCTCGATTTTGGGTTGGCCCGAGCGCACGCCCGAGCTCGAGCACTGGTATCCCAACCAAGTCATGGTCACCAGCCGTGACATCATCTTCCTGTGGGTCGCGCGGATGGTGATGCTCGGCCTGCGTTTCGTCGGAGAGATCCCGTTCTCGACGGTCTTCATCACGCCGCTCGTCTTCGATCTGCACGGCCGCAAGATGTCCAAGTCGCTCGACGCCGCGATCGATCCGATGACCGACCTCGTCCCCAAGTACGGCGCCGACGGGACGCGCTTCGGCGTCCTGCGCCAGATGCGGCTGGATTCCCAAGAACTCCGCTTCGACGAACGGTACTGCGACGAGGCGAAACGTTTCGCGACCAAGCTCTGGAACGCGCTGCGCTACACCTCCGCCTTGCCCGAAGGCTTGCCCGACGCCGCGGTACTGCCGGCGGCCGAGAAGCTCACGCTCGCCGACAAGTGGATCCTCACCGAGCTGCGCGGTTGCGTCGAGGCCGTCACGCGCGCGTACGACGGCTTCGCGTTCGGCGTTGCGGCCGATGCGTTGCTGCAGTTCGGCTGGTACACCCTGTGCGATTGGTATGTCGAGGCGACCAAATCGACCGGTCAACAGGAGACGCGCGCGGCGGTGCTCTCGTTCGTGCTGAACGCGTTCGCCCGCGCGATGCATCCGATCGCCCCGTTCGTGACCGAGGAGATCTGGCTGGCGCTGCCGCACGACGGCGCGACGATCGTCACCGCCTCCTGGCCCGACGTCGCCGAGATCCCGTCGTTCCCGGCCGAAGCCGACCTGTTTCGCAGCGTGATCGAGAAGGTCGAGCAGCTGCGCAACGCGCGCTCGGAATGGGGGATCGCGCCCAAGGACTGGATGCGCGTCGAGATCCCGGCGACGCTCGAAGGCGAGCGCGACGCGGTCGAGGCGATTGCGACGCTCGCCCGCGCACGCGTCACCACGTACGCGGGCGGAGACGGTGGCGCGCGGGAACGGATCCTGGCTGTCCGCGGCGTCGCCGACACGGCGCAACTGCGCGAACGCTACGTTCGAGAGATCGCGCGGCTCGAGTCCGAGGTCGCGCGATCGGAGAAGAAGCTCGCCAACGACGCGTTCGTCGCCAAGGCATCGCCCGAAGTCGTGGACGGGGAGCGCGTGAAGCTCACCGAGTACCGCCGCGAGCTCGAGCGCAGTCGCGCGGCGCTCGAAGCGCTGCACGACTGAGCGCCGTCCGCCTGCGCCAGCCGGTGCGACGCTCGTCTACGAGGTCGACGCCGCCGGTGCCGCGCGCACCGCTCGGCGTCTGCGGCCCAGGTTCAAGAACGGCAGCTCGACGTAACGCCGCGAGAACGCGGCCAGCGCGTACGCTACGACGATCACCACCGCGGCGCGCAGCAGGTTGCCCTGCAGCGCGCCGAGCTGCGCGACGTGGGGAACGACGCGTGCGGCGTAGGTGTCGTACGCGTCGATCAGCGGGACGTGGATCAGGTACAGGCAGTAGCTGAAGTCGGCGGTGATCAGCAGAAAGGGCAGGCGCAGCGCCGCGAACGCCGGCGCCCCCGATCGTGAGAGCGCGAGAACCATCACCGCGGCGCACACGCACAGCACCTGCGGGATGCGCAGCGAGTTGCCGACGATGTGGCCCGGCACCACCCGCTCGAGGACGACCTCGACGACCGTCAACGCCGCGGCGATCCCGACGAACGCCAGAGCGAGCCGCCGATCGTTGCGCCGGCCGTGCAATTGCGACGTGAACCACAGCGCCAGCAGCGCGCCGAACGCCAGGCCGTCGCAGCGTTCCCACGTCACTTCCAATGTGCCGACCGGGAGGAGCCGCACGATCGGCTCGGCGACTACCACCGCGATCAGGATCGCGACCAGCACGCGGCGAGGAAGGAGCAGCACCAGAACCGGCCAGATCAGATAGAACTGTTCTTCGACCGCGAGCGACCACAGCGGCCCGCCGCCGTTGGGGATCGCGACGTGCGCCATCACCGCATAGTTCGCGATGAAGAACAGGGAGTACAGGAAATACGTCGCGCCCGTCAGCTTCACGTAGGCCACGAGCATGATCGCGACCATCAGAAAGTACAGCGGCCAGATGCGCAACGCACGCCGCAGGTAGAAGCCGCCGAAGTAACGGCGCGCACCGAATTGCTTGGTCCCGAGCAGGATGCTCGTGATCAGAAACCCGGAGAGCAGAAAGAACAGATCGACGCCCAGCCAGCCGTGATTGACGATCGTCTCGAGCTTCGGCGGCAACCCGCTGGGAAGATGCTGCAGGCTCGGCGTCGTCGCCAGCAGGTGGCCCAACATGACGGCCAGGATCGCGAACGCGCGCAGTCCGTCCAGCTCGGGGATACGACTCGACCTCGAGCCCGGTGCGACCTGCCCGACGACGGTGGCGGACTCCATTCTCTGCAAATGTTCCGGCGCTGGGCAGTCCGCTCCTCGCTACGTCACGATCAAGGTCGAACCGGGAAAGTCGATCGTGACGGCGCGCTTGGCGAACAGCGCGTCGCCGACCACCGCGGCGATCGCGGTCGTCGGGACGTGCGCCGTCGCATCGGCGGCGTAGATCAGCGGCTGCGCGGCAAGCACCGTAACCCCCAGCCGAAGTGATCCCACCCGGCCCGGTCGCAGTGCCGCCTCCTCGTATGTGTAGGCCGGCGCGCGCATCTCCGGGTCGATCGCGAGATCGAGGAGCTTGGTGGTGAAGAGGATCGCGTTCTTGCTCATCATCGTGTCGAGTTGTGCCGTCACCAAGAAACCGTCGACGCTCAGACCGTCGAACGTCACGAGCTGAGGCGAGCGATCGTGATATTTCAGCCAGGTGATCGGCGTGATCTCGCCGTCCGGCATCACGTCGGGGAATAGCAGCCGCCCCGCGGCGTAGTTGATGGTGACGACGCGGTCTTTGAACGCTTCGTATCCGAGCGCGCCGTCGACGGCGAATCCCGCGAGGCCGCGCAACCCGGCGACGTCGGAGATGACCGCCGGGTGATCGCGCAGCGTCGCGCCGGCGAGCTCGACGCCGTGCAGTGTTGCCGCGGCCGTCGAGCCGCCGGGTGTCGGAGTGCGCGCGAGGCCCAGCGCGTCGGCCGCTTGGGGTGACAGGGTCGATAGCCCATCGCCGGTATCGATCGCCAGGGCGAGCTCGTGCGCACCGATGCGCGCGCGCACCACCGGGACGGCGGCGCGCGCTTCGAGCGCACCGCCGGTGCGCGCCGCACGCACGGGCCAGGGAACGCCCGCTGCGACCAGGGTACCGGCAGCGGCGCAGAACGTCGATCGGCGCATCATAGGGGTTCTTCGACGCCGAGCTCGACGGACCAGCGGGGGCTCGCGAACGGAGGGGCAGGTCGCGGGCCGGATCGAAAACGATCCGCAACGAAGAGGTGATGCCGCTTTGCTCGCACGGATGGGGCAAGGAGGCGGTTCTTTTTCCATCCCGTGCCGAGGCGCGAATTGCTAGGACGACCAGCTGCTGCACCCGAGTCCGCGCCGCGCCGCCGCCGCTTACCGATCGAGAACGCGGTGACCATGGGCTTTGTCTACTATCTGCTGATCGTCGGAATGATCGTGCTCGCGTCGGCGGAGCGGTACCGCTTTTTCTATGGCAATTTCTGAGGCGCCGAGCCGCCGGCGCAGCGACGTGTGGATCAGCGCATCGATCACGTTGCTGTTGCTCGTGCTCACCGATCTCGCGTTGTCGGCGTGGAACCGCTGGCCCGACCGGCTCCCCGAGCACTTCTCGAGCAGCTACCTGCAGCGGTACGCGACGCAGTCCGGGTTGGGTTCGAGCCTGGTGGTCCTCGGCGACTCCGAGTTATGGGGCTACGGCGTAGCGGCCGCCGACTCGCCCGTCGCGCAGCTCGCGCGCGGGCTGGCCGGTACGCGTGTCACCAACCTCGCTTACGAAGCCCAGACGCCGATCAATGCCGACTTCGTCCTGCGCTATCTGCTCGCGCGCGGCGTTCGTCCGCGCGCGGTGCTGGTCGAGCTCAACCCGGCCGCCTTCAATCAGACCGCCGTCGGGTACGACACGCTCAACGCGACGGTCGCCGAGCTCGCCGTTCCCGCGCTCGTGGAACCGTTCGACCGCGGCCGGCTCGACGGCGCGGCGCTGCGTCCGGTGTCGGCGGGCGACCGACTCGATCGGTTCGTCGCCGAGCACTGGCTCTTGTATGGATCGCGCGTCGACCTCCACCAGGCCCTGTTCGGCGACGCCGACCTCGCCAGCGCGCTCCACCGCCACGTCGAACCGCTCTTGCAGCCTGCGCCGCCGCCGCGATCCGCGCCGTACGCTGCGACGTACGATCTCACGCCGCTCGACGCCGGCAACGTCTCGTACGCGTACGCCGACCACCTGTTTCGGACGTTGGCCGCCCACCGCATCCCCGCGATCGTCGTGCTGCCGCCGGTGAACCACGCGATCCTGCACGCATATATCGACAACGCCGCCTACGCCGACAACCTGCGGCGCATCGCGCGTCTCGCAGCGGGCTATCATCTCACCGTGGTGAACTTCGACCGGTTGCTCGACGGCCGGTACTTCTTGGACAACACGCACGTGAACCGCGCCGGCGCCGAGCGGTTCGCACGAGCGCTCAGTCGGCCCGTGGCAAACCTGCTCGATGTTCTTTAACACCTGGCTGTTCGGCGCGTTCGCGCTCGTTGTCGTCGCGGTCTACGCCGTCGCGCCGGCCCGTCTGCGCGCCTACGTGCTGGTGCTCGCGGGCCTGGCTTTTTATGCGAACGCCGGGCCGGCGAACCTGCTGCTCATCGTCGCCGCGACCTTCGCAACGTACGGCTGCGCGCGACTGTTGCAGTCTACTGCCCAGGGATCGCGCCGCTTCGTGCTCGCCGGCGCGGCGGTCGCGGCGCTGGTGCTGATCCTGTGCTACTTCAAGTACGCGCGCTGGCTGAGTGCGGCGTTCGCGACGGTCGTGCCGGATTGGCACGTGCCGGTCTTCGGTCCGCTGATCGCGCCGCTGGCGATCTCGTTCTTCACCTTCGAGTTCATTCACTTCATCATCGAGGTTCGGGCGGGGAGGATCAAGGAGTTCAGCCTCAAGCAGTTCCTCGTCTTCGCGCTGTTCTTCCCGACGATGGTCGCCGGCCCGATCAAGCGCTACCGCACCTTCGCACCGCAGATCGACGGGCTGCGGATGGCCGGCGGCCCAGAGCTGCAAACGGCGCTGTACCGCATCTTCTTGGGTCTGTTCAAGAAGATCGCGATCGCCGATCCGGTGATGGTGTTCGCGCAGCCGATCTTTCACCCCGACCCGTCGTACACGGTAGGCACCTATCTCGTCGCGATGGTCGCCGGCAGCATCAAGGTGTACTACGACTTGGGTGGATACTCCGACATCGCGATCGGGTTCGGTTTGCTGTTCGGCCTGCGCGTGCCGGAGAATTTCGCGCGGCCGTACCTAGCGACGAACGTGCTCGACTTTTGGCAGCGGTGGCACATGTCGCTTACGTCGTGGGTGCGCGACTACGTGTTCGTCCCGCTGGCGACGCACTGGCGCGGCGGCCGCGGGATGCGCGTGGCCGGCGTCCGGCTCTCGGTGCTGGCGTGCATGTTCGCCGTGATGATCGTCATCGGCATCTGGCACGGTGCGGGTTGGCAATTCGTGATCTGGGGGCTGTGGAACGGCGGCTGCATGGCGGTCTATCAGCTCTGGCGCGGCGGTGTTGCGCGGCGAATCGCCTGGCTGCGCACGCCGTCGCCGCTCTTGAGCGTCCTTTCCGCCGGACTCACCTATGCCAGCTTCACCTTCGGCCTCGGCTGGATCGCGGCACCGACGGCGGCCGACGCGTTGAGCATATACCGGACGTTCTTTTGACGGCGCGCCGCTCCAACACGCTCGTGATCGTGATCGCGCTCGTGCTCGCGCTCGGGGTGGCGCTGAGCCGGGCGGCGGCCGCAGCGACCGAACTCGATCTCGCCGGATATCCGAAGCCGCGCGTCGTCCTCACGCAGGACGCCTCGGGCGCCGTGCTGTGGTGGGACGCGACGCCGTGGGTACAGCGCCTGCTCAACGAGAACGCACCGCGCGACGCGGCGCTCAAAGCGCTCGAGTTCGAAGCGGTGAAGCTGTTCGTGACGCGCGCACCGGCGCTGCCGACGCCGGCAACCCGTCTGCGCGTCGTCGTCGTGTTCGCCAAGAGCGGGTTGGTGAGTGGTCCCTATCGCACCAACGCGAGCGAAGGCGTGCGCACGCTGCTGGTCGCCGAAGGCAGCGTTCGACCGCGGATGAGCTTCCCGCCGAGCTGGGAAGCCGACGCCAAGCGCGGCGTGTTTCCCGCCGGCGTCGCGGTCACGCCCGCCGCCGATCTGCCGGCGATGCCGAACCCCGGCGATGGCGCGCAGTAACGTGCTGCGCGCCATCGTATCGCTGGCGCTCGCGTCGGCCGCCGTGCTCGGCCTCTCGGAGTCCGCTTCGCCGGCGCCGCTGCGCACCGTCGCGATGGTGAGCACGGTGAGCGGGACGGGCGAGGTCGGCTTCGGCGACGGCAGCAGCGGGACGTTCGTGATGCCGACCGGGGTCGCGTACGACGCCGCCGGCAACATCTACGTCGCCGACGGAGCCGCGCAGCGGATACGCCGCGTCGATCCGGACGGAGCCGTCCACACGATCGCCGGCAGCGGTGCGCTCGACGCAAGCGGCTTCTGGGTGACGGGCGGTTATGCCGACGGCCGCGGCAGCGCGGCGCGCTTCGACCGGCCGGCCGGAATCGCGGTCCGCAGCGACGGAACGATCTACGTCGCCGATACCTTGAACCATTGCATCAGGCGCATCGACGCGCAGGGAAACGTCACGACTTACGCCGGGTTGCCCAGCGCGCCCGGTCACGTCGACGGCCCGCGCGCCACGGCGCGCTTCGGGCTGCCGACCGGTCTCGCGGTCGATCGCCGCGACGTTCTGTACGTCGCGGATTACACGGGGATTCGCACGATCGACGCGGACGGCAACGTGTCGACGATCCCGTCGCTGGGGATCGAGCCGTACGCGGTCGCGGTGTTCGACGGCCCGCTTGGCGTAACGGTGTTCGCCGGCGATCAGGAAGGGATCGTCGCGCGCCGGCCCGGGCGCGCTCCCAGCGAAGATCGCGGCTTCGCGTGGGACGGCGTCGGCAATACGCGCCGGCCGTTCTCGACCAGCGCGCAGGAACCGCTGGGCGTCCCCGCGTTCCTCGCGGCGCTCGATGAGACAAAGGTGGCGTTCACCGAGCTCCGCTCGAACACGGTGCGTACGCTCGAGACGATCTCGGGCCAGTCCGAGATCGTGGCCGGGCATCCGAACTACGACGGTTCCGGCGACTCCGGCGGTTACGCCGATGGGCCGGGTCAGTCGGCAGCGTTCTTCACCCCGCTCGGCATCGCGCACGCCCCCGACGGCGGGCTGCTCGTCGCCGACGGCGGAAACCGCCGCCTGCGCAAGCTCTCGGCAACCGACCGCGCAGACCCGTGGGGATCGCTCGATCTCGCCTTCCCCGGCGTCGAGGAGAACCCCGAACCGACCGAATACCGGATCGCCTACGTCGGCAACTCGTACATCTACGACGTCACCGACTGGCCCACGTCGATCGAGGGCGTTCTCGCGGACCGCCTGTCGTCCGTTCCGAGCCTGATCGCGACCGGCAAGCATCCCAAGGTCGTGCCGATCATCAAGCTCGCGAACGCGGAGATCGAGAGCTTCGCCGATCTGTGCGCGCAGACGGGGTTCTACGATCTCGTCGTCCTCAACTGGAACCTCGGCGATGTGTACGCGACGTACGAGAACGAGCGCCGCAAGCCCGATCTCGCCGCACCCGACTGGCCCGCCGCGCTCACGCACATGCTCGTCGACGTCAACCGCAAGCTCAGCGCGAAGCACATCGGGTTCGTCGTCATCATCCACCCGGTGCCCGACGGGTTCGCGCCGAGCGAAGGCACGTGGTATCCCATCGCCAAGCAGTTCGCGCCGCCGTACGTGATGGCGCCTGACGCGACCGCGACGCGCGAGCTGGTCGCCGCGGTCGCGCGATCCGGCGTACCGGTGGTCGACGTGCACCCAGCCTTCGCCGCCGAAGAGCGTTCGGTCGCTCATGTCCCGCTGTTCGGCACGTCGGATTTTCACTTCACGATGCGCGCGCGCGCGATCATAGCCGAGGCGCTCGCAGCGCGACTGAGCGAGATGGCCCCCTGGCAGCGCGGCACGGCCGCGTCGAAATAGCGCCGCCTTTCGCCGAAACCGGCGCTCCGGCGGACGGGTTACTTGCGTCATGCAAGTCACTCGCGAGCGCCTGGTCCGGTGGGAAGATCCGCTTGCGTCGGCGGGCGCTCTGCGCGAGCTGTCCGGTCTCGACGCGATCCGCGCCGTGCGCGACGGCCTCGTGCCGCCGCCGCCGATCGCGAACCTGATCGGTTTCACGATCGTCGAGGTGGACGAGGGCCGCGTCGTGTTCGAAGGCTATCCCGGCGAGGAACACTACAACCCGATCGGCGTCGTGCACGGCGGTTTCGCGCTCGCGCTGTTCGACTCGGCGATGGGCTGCGCGGTCCACACGACGCTGTCCAGCGGCGTCGGCTACACGACGACCGACGTACAGGTGCGGTTCATTCGCGCCATCACCAAGGACACCGGGCCGGTGCGCTGCGAAGCGACCGCCGTGCACGTCGGCCGCACGACCGCGATCGCCGAGGCGAAGCTGCGCGACCGGGACGGCCGCGTCCTAGGCACCGGCACCACGGCCTGCGCCGTCTTCCGCCCGTAGAAATCGGCGCCCGTTGGAGCGAGTCGACGCGCGTCGACCACGGCGGCGGACCTACGCGCGTCGACCACGGCGGCGGGGCTGCACTCGTGCGCGCGCTGTCACCCTGAGCTCGTCGAAGGGCGAACATCCGTCGTGCTGAGCTCGCCGAAGCACGACCGTCTCGGGCACCCTTCGCCAAGCTCAGGGTGACAGCGCTGTTCGACGCGCCCGGTGACGGAGGCGAAGACGTGCCGCCGCGACGAACATTCGGTCGATGCAGACGGCGGTCACGAGGCGACGCGTCCTGATGTCGTCCGACGAGATCGAGCGGGCGATCGCGCGCATGGCCCATCAGATCGTGGAACCCGAAGATGTGCAGGACGGGCTGCTGCTGATCGGCATACGGCGCGGCGGTGAGGCGATCGCGCGTCGTTTGGCGTCGCGGATCGGCGAGATTCGGGGCGCGGTGCCGAACCTCGGCTTTCTCAACATCAACCTCTATCGGGACGACGACATCGCGCGCGAGCTGCCCGAGTCCGAGATTCGCAGCGCCATCACCGACCAGACCGTGGTTCTGGTCGACGACGTGCTCTACACCGGGCGTACGGTGCGGGCCGCCCTCGACGCGGTGACCGATCTGGGGCGGCCGCGCGCGATTCGCTTGGCCGTGCTGGTCGACCGCGGCTTGCGCGAGCTACCGATCCAAGCCGATTACGTCGGGAAGACGATCCCGACCAGCCGGCGCGAGCACATCGACGTCGCGGTCGCCGCGCAACGCGCAGACGCCGACGCGGTTACCGTCTCCGACGCCGATCGTGCCGGCGCGTAGCCTGCTCGACGTCGACGACCTGAGTCCAGCCGAGCTCGTCGCCGTGCTCGACCGCGCCGTCGCCTTTCGCGAGGTGCTGCCGCCGCGCGATCTGCTGGCCGGCGTCCCGGTCCTCAACCTGTTCTTCGAAGCCTCGACGCGGACCGCGACGTCGTTCACGCTGGCCGAACAGCGCGTCGGCGCCGACGTGATCTCGTTCGCGCCCGGCGCCTCGAGCCTGGGCAAGGGCGAGACGATCGCCGACACGGCGCTCACGCTGTACGGCATCGGCGTGCGCGTGATCGTGGTGCGGCACCAGCAGTCGGGTTTCGCGCGCCGGCTGGCCGACGCGTTCGAAGGACACGTGATCAACGCGGGCGACGGAACGCACGCGCACCCGACGCAGGCGCTGCTCGACCTCATGACGCTGCGCCAGGAGTTCAACCGCTTCGACGGTTTACGCGTCGCGATCGTCGGCGACATCCTCCACTCGCGGGTTGCGCGCTCGAACATCGTCGGGATGCGGGCGATGGGGATCGACGTCACGCTGGTCGGCCCGCCGACGCTGCTGCCGCGCGAGTTCGGCGCCGGCGGCGTGCGAATCGAACGCGACTTCGACGCGGTGCTGCCGCACGTCGACGCCGTCATGATGCTGCGCATCCAGCGCGAACGCATCACCGGCGGACTGCTCGCGTCGCTCGACGACTACACGCTGCGCTATCAGCTCAACCGGGCACGGTTGCGATCGCTCGGCGGCTCCGCGATGATCCTGCATCCAGGCCCGTACAACCGCGGCGTCGAGCTCACCGACGACGTTCTCGACGATCCGCGCTCACGCTACGTTGCGCAAGTGCACAACGGCGTGTTCGTGCGCATGGCGGTGCTCGATCTGCTCGTCAACGGAGTGCCGGTGGCGGCATGACGACGTTGGTCCGCGGCGGACGGCTGATCGACCCGTTGCAAGGGATCGACGCCGTCCGTGACGTGCTGATCGAGAACGGCTTCGTCGCCGCGATCGGCGAGCATCTCGACGCGAACGACGCGCGCGTCGTCGAAGCCGGTGGGGCGATCGTCGCGCCGGGCTTCATCGACATGCACGTGCACCTGCGCGAGCCGGGCCAGACGCACAAGGAGACGATCGCGAGCGGGACGGCGGCTGCCGTCGCCGGTGGCTTCACCGCGGTCGCGTGCATGCCCAACACGGAGCCGGCGCTCGACTCCGCCGCGATCGTGAGCGAGGTGATGCGGCGCGCCGATGCGGCCGGCTTGGCGCGCGTGTACCCGGTCGGCGCGCTGACGCGGGCGCGCGCGGGAACGGAGCTCGCGCCGTACCACTTGCTCGCCGACGCGGGCTGCGTCGCGTTCAGCGACGACGGGTCGACGCCGCGCGACGCGCGGCTGCTGCGCAACGCCGCGCGCTACGCCGCCGACCTGCCGTGCGTGTTCATCTCGCACTGCGAAGATCCCGACCTCAAGGGTGACGCGGTCATGAACGAGGGCGAGGCTTCGATGCGGCTGGGCCTCGACGGCGCGCCGGGCTTGGCCGAGGACGTGATCGTCGCGCGCGATCTGCTGATCGCGGCGGACACCGGCAAGGCCTGGCACATCGCGCACGTCACGACCGCGACCTCACTGGACTTGATTCGCTGGGCCCGCGCGCGCGGCGTGCGCGTGACCTGCGAGGTGACGCCGCACCATCTCGCGTTCCTGGACGACCGCTTCGACGACTATCGCGCCGACGCGAAGGTGAACCCGCCGCTGCGCGGGTCCCACGACCGTGAAGCGCTGCGAGCGGCCGTCCTGGACGGGACGGTCGACGTGCTGGCGACCGACCACGCGCCGCACGGGGCCGACGAGAAGGCGCAGTTGCTCTCCGCCGCGCCGGTCGGTTTCACCGGACTCGAGATCGCGCTCGGTGCGTATGCCCTTGCGCTCCCGGAGCTTACGCTGGGACGTTTCGTCGAGCTGCTCGCGGTGAACCCCGCGCGCATCCTCGGCGTCCCGGGCGGGACGCTCGCCGTCGGCATGCCCGGCGACGTGTCGGTGTTCGCCGATCGCCCGTGGACGGTCGACGCGCGGCTGTTTCGCTCGAAGGGGAAGAACACGCCGTTCGACGGGCTCGTGCTGCCGCGCCGCGCGCTCGCCACCATCGTCGACGGCGCGGTCGTCTTCGAGCACGGCCGCGTCCTGCCGCGCGAAGAAGTCACCGCGTGACGAACCGCGCGACGCTGCTGCTGGCCGACGGTACGCGCTTCGACGGCGAGGGTTTGAACGCCGGCGGGATCGCGCTGGGCGAAGCCGTGTTCTACACCGGGATGACCGGCTACGAAGAGGCGCTCACCGACCCGTCGTACGCCGGCCAGATCTTGGCGTTCACCTACCCGCTGATCGGGAACTACGGTGTGAGCGGCACGGTTTCGCAGCATCCGCACGCGTGCGTCGCCGGGGCGGTGATGAAGCGGCTGGCGCGACATCCGTCGCACTTCGCGTCCAAGGGTGACCTGGGTTCGTGGCTCGACCAGCAAGGTGTGCGCACGATCGTCGGGATCGACACGCGCGCGCTGACGATCGCGCTGCGCGAGCACGGCACGATCCCCGCCGCGCTGGCCGTCGGCGACGCCGCGATCGCGGAAATCGAGTCGGCGCTGACCCGCTACGTGCGTGACGCGACGACGCGCGGTCTGGTGGCGTCGGTCGCCGACGCATATCGTCCCGGCGAGACGATCGGCACCGGCCGCAGGCACGTCGTGCTGGTCGACTGCGGGGTGAAGAAGAACATCATCCGCGACCTCGCCGCGCTCGATGCCCGCGTGACCGTGTTGCCGTACGGCGCCTCGCGCGACGAGATCCTGGCGCAGCATCCCGACGCGGTCGTCGTCTCGCCCGGCCCCGGCGATCCGCGCGATCTCGGCGACACCATCGAAACGCTGCGCGGGCTGATCGGCCGGACGCCGGTATTCGGCGTCTGTCTAGGGCACCAACTCCTGGCGCTGGCCTGTGGCGCGCAGACGTACAAGTTGAAGTACGGCCACCGCGGCGGGAACCAGCCGGTGAAGGACCTCATCCGTGACGAGGTGCTCGTCACTGCCCACAACCACGGCTACGCCGTGGCAGGCGACACGCTGCCGCCGGAGCTCGAAGCCACCATGATCAACCTCAACGACGGAACCAACGAGGGTTTCCGCCACCGCACGCTGTCGGTCGAGGCGGTGCAGTTTCACCCCGAAGCGTCGCCCGGCCCATTCGACGCGCGGAACCTCTTCGCGCGATGGCTCGAGCGCGTCGGGGAGTAGCGGTCGCGCTCGTCGCGGCAGCCCTGGCGCTCGGCGCGCCGGCGGCCGCGCAGGGGCTGCGCACGCTGCAGGTCGACGCGTTCGGGATGCACGCGGACCGCACGCACCTGCGCATCGGCGAGGTCTTCCATTTGGCGATTCACGTGCACGTCCACGAGCGCGTGACCGCGCTCGATGAGCTGGTCGTGCCGAACGTGGGGACGATGCAGCTCGAAGGCGACGAGCGGCGCGTGACCGGATCGCCGACCGGGACGGACGTCGTCGAGACGCTGACCCTCGAACCGGCCGCCGGCGGCACATACACGTTCAACGCGGCATATCTCGACGCGATCGATGCGCGGACCGGGAAACCGACGCGCTTCTCGGCCGAGCCCGTGCGCGTCGTCGTCGATTCGCCGGTACCGTCGTATCCACGCCCCGGAACGCTGTCGCGTTTCGCGCGCGAAACCGTCGTCGTAGGGGCGGGCGTCGTCACCGTCATGATCGTCGGGCTCGCGTTGTATCGGATGCGCCGGCGCCGGGCGACGGCGCCCCTGTCGGCCGCGCCGCCGGCTGCAGCGCCCCTCGTGCCGCCGCGCACGCCGCGCGACGAGGTGGCCGACGCATTGCGCGTCTACCGCAGTGCGCCCGCGAACGGCTCGCTGGTCCGATTGCGCGGCGCGCTGTTCGCGGCGGCCGGGGCGCAGCCCGGCGCGACGCTGCGCGACGCGCTCGGCGTCACGCGCGATCTCCCGTTGCGCACGGCGCTCGGGGCGGCGGAGCGGACGGCGTTCGGGCCGGCGTACCTGCGCGACGCATCGTCGGTCGAGTTGATCGACGCCACTCAAGCGTGGCTCGGATGAGCCGGCCGCGCGACGTCCTCGACGCGCTGCACGCGACCATCGTCGGCCAAGCCGAGGTCGTGGAGGCCCTCGTTCTCACGCTGATCGCCGGCGGTCACGTACTGCTCGAAGGCGCGCCCGGCGTCGCCAAGACGCTGGCGTGCCGCGTGCTGGCGGCAGCGGTCGGGGGCGTCTTCCGGCGCGTGCAGTTCACCCCGGATCTGTTGCCGTCGGACATCGTCGGTACGCGCATCTTCGACCAGCGCTCGGGTGAGTTCGCAACCGTGCTGGGCCCGCTGTTCGCCAATGTGGTTCTCGCCGACGAGATCAACCGCGCGCCGGCCAAGGTCCAGTCGGCGCTGCTCGAGGGGATGCAGGAGCGCCGCGCGACGATCGGCCTGCAAACCCTCGATCTGCCCGCGCCGTTCCTGGTGCTCGCGACGATGAACCCGTACGATTCCGACGGAACCTACCCGCTGCCGCTCGCGCAGCTCGACCGTTTCTTGGCGAAGGTCGTCGTTGCGTACCCGTCGCTCGACGAAGAGCGCGCGATCGTCGACCGCTTCGGCGCCGGCGAGCCGCCGCTGCAGACGAACGCCGCCACGCTCGACGACGTGCTGCGCTGGCAGCGCGACGCGCGCCAGGTTTTCGTCGACGCGAAGCTGCGCGACTACGCCGTCGATCTGGTGCGCGCGACGCGCGGCGCCGAGCTGGTCGCGCACGGCGCGAGCCCGCGCGCGGCGCTCGCGCTCGTCGCGCTGGCGCGCGCCCGGGCGTACCTCGAAGAGCGGCCGTTCGCCGTCCCCGACGACGTTCGCGATCTCGCGCCCGCGGTGCTGCGCCACCGCATCTCGTACGACGATCGCATCGCGATCGCCGGCACCGACCCGGAGGACGTCGTGCGCCGGATCGTGGCGTCGGTGCGCGCACCGTGAACGCGTTGCGGGCGGCGCTGCTGCGCGGCGCGCGCGCGACCCCGCGGCCCGGCGGCGCCGCCCGAGGATCGCGTCCGGGGGACGGCTTCGCGTTCTCGCAACTGCGCGCGTACGTAGAAGGCGACGATCCGCGCCGCATCGACCACGCCGCCACGGCACGCGTCGGCACCGTGCAAACGCGCGTGTATCTCGAGGAAACCAGGCTGGTGTTGGCGGCGGTCGTCGACGAGTCGGGCTCGATGGGGGTCGGGCGAAAGCGCCCGCTCGCGCGCGCCGCCGACGAAGCGGTGCGCGCCTGGTTCGGCGCGCTCGAAGGAGCGGACCTCGCGGTCCGCGTCGTCGACGACCGGTTGGTGCGCGACCGCCGCGCGGCTCCGCTCGTGCGCGCAGCGAATCCGTTTTGCTTCTCGACGGCGCTGGCGATCGCGCTGCGCGCCGTACCGCGCGGCGCATCTTTGCTGGCGGTCGCGGACGGCTTCGATCTCCCCGACGACGAGCTGCTCGCGCGCGCGGGATTGCGTTTCGACGCGACGGTGCTGTTGGCGCGGGATCCCTGGCGCGACGAGCTGCCGCTGCGCGGTTTCGTGCGGTTGCGCGACGCCGAGTCCGGTCGCGTGCGTCAGATCTTCGCCGGGTCACGCACGCGCGCGCGGTACGGCGCGGCGAGCCGCGCGCGCGAGACGGCCCTGCATGCGCGCTTTCGCTCCGCAGGCTGGCGGGTTGGAACGCTCGACGAACGTGACGGCCGCGCCTCGCTGCTGCGCGCGTTCGGGTTGCCGGCATGACGCTGACGCATCCGCTGTGGCTCGTCGCAGGCGTCGCACTGGCCGCGGCGTTCTTGTGGCTCATGCGGCTTGGGTCGCGGCGCGCCGCGGCGTCGGCGCTCGCCTACAGCGACCTTGCGTTCTTCGAGACGGCGACCGGGACGCGCTGGAACCCGGCGTTGCTCATCGCGCTCGCGTGCGCGGTGGGGATCGTCGCGCTCGGCGCGGCGCTGGCGTCGCCGCGCTTCGTCGCGACGCTGCCGATGCGCGGCGTCGCGGTCGTGCTGTGCGTGGACACGTCGGGCTCGATGCGCGCGACGGACGTCGCTCCGTCACGGTCGGAGGCCGCCGCCGCGGCGGTGCGCGCGTTCGTCGACGCGGTTCCCGACGGGACGCGGCTGGGGATCGTCGCGTTCTCGAGCGGCGCCGGCGTCGTCGCCCCGCTCAGCGACGACAAGGACGCCCTGCGCGACGCGATCGGCCGCATCCCGCCGCCCAACGGCGGAACCGCGATCGGCGATGCGCTCGTCATCGCGGCGCGGCAGCTCCCGCCCTCCGGCCGGCGGGCAATCGTGCTGATCACCGACGGCGTGAACAACCTCGGCAGCGATCCGGCGCAGGTCGCACCGCAGATCGGTGCCGCCGGGATCGAGATCGACACGATCGGGATCGGCACGAACGACAGCGGACAGTTCATCCCGGGAACGGATCAGACCGCGTCGATCGACGAAGACGGCCTGCGCCAGATCGCCGCCGCCGGGCGCGGCACGTATGCCCGGGCCGACGACGCCGGCACGCTGCGCTCCCACCTCGCCGCGCTGGCGGCGAGCACGACGCGCGTTCGGCGTCGCATCGACGCGTCGCTGCCGCTCGCCGTGGGTGGCGGCGCGGTCGTCATCCTCGCGCTCGTCGGCGGGATGCTCGCGGGCCGGTTCCCCTAAGGATTCGAGCATGGACGAAGACGTGCGGTCGCGGCGGATCTCCTACCAGCGCGGTGCGTTGGACGTCACGGTGGTGGCGCCGGATCCGCTCGAGCAGTTTCGCCGCTGGCTCGACGACGCGCTGCGCGCCGAGAACGTCATCGAGCCCAACGCGATGTGTCTGTCGACGGTCGACGCCGGCGGGCGGCCGTCGTCGCGGATCGTGCTGTTGCGGCAGTGGGACGCGCGCGGCTTCGTGTTCTACACGAACTACGAGAGCCGCAAAGGCGGCGAGCTGGCCGTGAACCCACAGGCGGCGCTGCTCTTCTGGTGGGGGGCCTTGGAACGCCAGGTACGCATCGAAGGCACGACCGAGCGCATCCTCGAGGTCGAGAGCGATGCGTACTTCGCGTCGCGCCCGCGCGGGCATCGCCTGAGCGCGTGGGCGTCGCGTCAGAGCACCGTCATCCCGGACAAGGCGAGCTTGGAAGACGCGATGGACCGCGCCGGCGCGTCGTTCCCGGCCGAAGTTCCGCGGCCGCCGTACTGGGGCGGATATCGCGTCGTCCCCGACCGCTTCGAGTTCTGGCAGGGGCGGCCCAATCGCGTCCACGACCGGATCGCGTACGTCCGCAGGGGTGCAGCCTGGACGCTGGAACGCCTTTCGCCGTGACCCCGCTGAACTTGCATCTCGCGCCACCGCGCGGTCCCCGCGAGCGCCTTGCCGGGTTGGTGTTCACCGCGCGGCTGGTCGACAAGCTGCGCGCCTCGCTGCCGGGCGGCGAGCTGAACGGCTACGTCGCAACCACCGGCTTCAGCGAGCTGTGGGCGTACTATACGAACGTCGATTTGGCCCAGTTGCGCGACGCCGTCGCCGCGTTTGCGTCAGAAACCGACGTCGAACGGTGGATCGACGAGCGCACTTCGGAGCTGGATAAGGAGCGGATCAACGAACGGATGGAGCGGTTCGACTCCAGCCGCACGCCGGACGAGCTCCGGGCGCAGTTCGAGCGGTTCTACCCGGCGGAGCTCCGCGAGCGCTATCCGATCGTGCTCGACCTCCTTGAAGCCGACGATGCGCGGCTGTACGCTCTCGACGCGCCGTAGCAACGGCTCGGCGACAACACGTCCGGCGCTCCGACGCCCTATGATTCCGGCCATTTCGGCCATCTTGTGCCATCAGGGTGCAGCGCAGGGGGTCCCTTCCCGGGGAACTGATCGGCTCCCGCCGAACTTGAGAAGAGTGGCGAGCGACCATACTAGCCTCGCTTCGGTGTATTCGGAAACGCGACGGTAAGGGGAGTGACCGGTAGGACGGACTCGGCACCGATGACGATCGAGTCGGCCTACGCGGTAGCGACGCGCGGCCTCCTCGCCGAGGTGCAGCAAAGCCTGGACCAGTTCACCCCTTCACAACGGATGCGGGACCCCGCCGCATTGTCGCTGCGAGCGATGCGCGCCGTGCTGCTCGGCGACGTGCCGACGGGGATCGCGGTCCTGCATCGGGCGACCGAGCACGCCAATCTGACCGCGCGGCAATACCTCGTCGACCTGCTGGTTCCACTGCTCGTGGCGACGGACCAGCTCGATGCTGCCCAGCGATTCCTCGACGCAGAGCACGACGTCTGCGACGATCTGAGCGCGGCCTACCTGAGCGCGCGCTCCGTCTTGGCATCGCGCCGCGGTGACGATCTGGCAAGCTCCGAGTTCGCCGCCGAAGCGGTCGCGGCGGCGCGCCAACTCGACGAACCGGGCATGGTGGCTCGTGTGTTGCAGCGCGTCGCGCTAGCTGCATACTACCGCGAAGACTACACGACCGCGCAGGAGCTCGCGCTCGAGGCAGCGCGAACGTTCGAACGGATTGGGGCCTTTCGCCATGCGGGCGTCGCGTATTCGATTCTTTACGCGGTCGCATACGGTGTCATGGGTTCGCCCGACGTCGCGAGGTTGTATGCGAGCCGCATGACGACAAACGGCCAACGCGCGGGCGACGCATCAATGCAGCACATGGGGCTCGTCGCCCAGATGGACATCGCCGCCGAAGGTGGCGACCAGAAGCGCTTGGGCTCTTTGCGTGCGCGACTCCTTGCGAATCCGCTGACCGAACAGTACCGCGAGCGGTTCCCGTTCGTGCTCGCCGAGGTCCTGTCGAGCTGCTGGGCGCAGCGATTCGACGCTGCCCATGCAATGCTCGTGCACTTGCGCGCCAGCGGAGACCGCTCGGTGCCGGATCGCGCCTTGTGCGATGCACTGCTCGCGCTGTGCGCGGTTGCGGCATGGAACATTGACGACGTGCGCAAGCACGTGCGTTCGGCGTTCGCGAAAACGGCCGAACACGTTCACCCCGAACCGTTGTACGATGCAAGGCGGCGCCGGATCGCGCGCATCCTGGCTGCCGCCGCCAGCATCCTGAGCGGTGACGCGGCGCGCGGCTATCGAGCGCTGAGCCACCGCTTTGACCCTAACGGTCTTTTCGCGCGGATCATCACGGCCGACGGGATCGATGAAGGCCAAACGCCCGAATTGATGCTGGGCTACGCGCGCATGGTAAATTCGGTGGCCGCAGCGGCGTCGTCGAGTCGCCCCAAAGCCGGACTCACCCGGGCCGAGTTGCAGATCCTGCGCGCGCTTCCTTCGGGCACGACGATCAACCGGATTGCCTCTGATTTCGGAAAATCACCAAAAACCGTCGAGCGCCAGGTCCAGAGCATCTACGGAAAGCTGCAAGTGTCCAACCGGGCGCAGGCCGTGCAACGTGCCCGCGAGCTCGGCATCTACGCCTGAACGAGGCAGATAGGCGAAGGAAGCCTGCCGCGGCGCGGTTTTCAAGAAACATAGGGTCTTTGACCGATGCGCAATCCGGGGTCATCGCCGTATGCTCTTCACACACAAAGCGCCACTATCGTTAGGGGTCCTTGCATGCTTACCGCTTTTATCATCGCGATTATCATCGTCATCGCGAACGATGTCCCGCCGTTGATGAGCTAGGCCTAGCCGTGTATCAAC
The DNA here is from genome assembly GCA_003161435.1 of Vulcanimicrobiota bacterium. Classification (GTDB taxonomy): domain Bacteria; phylum Vulcanimicrobiota; class Vulcanimicrobiia; order Vulcanimicrobiales; family Vulcanimicrobiaceae; genus Vulcanimicrobium; species Vulcanimicrobium pasteuri. Next base: position 73,145 of record PMOS01000007.1, on the reverse strand, counting down.
GTGCAACGTCGACCGGCGAGATTTCGCCGGCCCGGCGATTCCTCGAAGCGGCGTCAGCAACGCCCGCCACCGAGATGAATCTCGCCTTCGTCCGCGCGCTTACCGACTCGTTGCGGGTCGCGCTGTGTGCTGATGATCTCGAGCCGTTGCGCCGTGAGGTCCTGCGTGCCGCGCATTCTGGTACCGACGTCCACGATCTGCTCGCGGCCGCAGAGTATCAGCTCACGGAGAGCCTGCTCGACCAGGGGTTGACGGTGCTCCACGACGCCGCGACGCGGATGGGCAGCATTATCCGCGAGGTGCGACGCCAAGCCGACACGATCCGCACGGTGGAGCGCAGGTCGCGCGTTCGCCAAGCTGTGTTTGCGTAGAGTCCGCCCATGCGCCGCACGGATGAACACGCCGACCCCATGACGGGGTCGCGACTCGCGTTTGCGCGAGCGCTGCACGCGAACCGGTCGATGCTCGCCGACGCCGTCGGCGAGCGTCTGACGCACGAACCTGGGCGCGGTGCTGCGTTGATCGTCCGGACGCTGGTCACGGCGATGGCAAAGGCAGTCGAAACGGCCGATCCGCAAGTGATCGTCCATTGGGCGCACATGGCGCGTGGCGCGCACTGCCGCTCGGACGTGTCCGACGCGATCGTCTCGGTGTGCAACGCCGCGATCGAGCTCAGCCGCTTGCACGAGGACGCCGGGACCCTGCTGTGCCTGATCGAGATCATCAAGGTGAAGGCGCAGGAAGCGCTTATGCTGCGCGGTGGTGACCCCGTCGCGAAGGAAGATCGCGCTACGATCGAAGCGGTTCTAGCGATGCTCCGGGCGCGTGACGAGGCGACCTGCGTGCACTCCCGTGCAACCGGGATGTGGTGCCGCCGGCTTGCCGAGACGCTCGGCCTCTCCGGCTCCATGAGCGACCGCATCGTGTTGGCCGGCGTGCTGCACGACGTCGGCAAGATCGCGACCCCCGACGAGATCCTGCTCAAAGCGGGGCCGCTCAACGCCGATGAGTGGGCGACGATGCGGCAGCACGCGGTATTTGGTGCCGAGATCTTGGCCGACATCCCCAGCCTCGCGCAGTACGCAGCGATCGTCCGCAGCCATCACGAGCGCTTCGACGGCACGGGCTATCCCGACGGGCTCGCCGGCGAGGCGATCCTGTTCGAAGCCCGGGTGATCGCGGTCGCCGACGCGTTCCACGCGATGATCAGCGACCGGCCGTACCGTACGGCGCTCTCGTTCGGGAACGCGCTGGCCGTTCTGCGCGAAGGTAGCGGGACGCAGTGGGACACCGAGGTGGTTGCGGCGATGGTCACCACCGCCGCTGCGGCGCGCAATCGCTCGGCCGATGCCAGCATCACGCCGGCACCGCCGACCAACGAGATTTCGGTTTCCGCGGTGCCGCTCACGGGCTAGAATTTCCGACCGTTGCCCCAAATCGGGTGTGGGCAACCCTCCGGTCCTCGTCCGCATACGCCGAGGACCGGAGGGATCCAATTTACGGCGGCATCCCCCCGGCTGACGCATCGCGCGTTCGCGATAGCCGCAGGCGCCAAAGCCAAGCAGTGCCGATGGCGAACTCGACGATGACGCAGATCAGCGCGACCCGTGGGCCAAGACCCGCGCGGCGCGTGTCGAGCGCGGCGACGAGTGGCCCGGTGATCGCCGGCGCGGCGACTTGCGGCACCGCGAGCGCGAGGTTCCAAACGCCCATCGCCTTGGCCATTGCGTCGCGCGGTAGGACCGCGTATGCGATCGACCAGTCGGCGGTGAAAAACGCGCCCCAGCCGACGCCCGACGCGATCGCGCACACCAGCGACACGCCGACGGTCGGCGCGGCGGCAAACGCGCCCACCGAGATCGCGATCGCTACACACGCGACGGTCACGATGAGGCGCTTGTCGAGGCGATCGGCTGGGCGTCCCGCGATCGCCGCACCGGCGACGCCGGCGATCGTGAAGGCCAGGATCAATATGCCGGTCGTAGTGCGCGCGTCGGGCGCACCGAGCGACTCGCGGACGAAGAAGAACAAGAAGCCGAACAACGTGTAGAAACCCAGGTTGATAAACGACCGGGAAGCCAGCACGGTGCGAACGTTCGCGTCGAGCCGCAACGGCGCAGCAACGATTACCGGCGCGCGCGGGCGGGTGCGCAGGTACAGGTCGGTCGCGAGCCAGCCGCCGGCGAGGCACGCCGCCAGCGCGACACCCAGCGCCACGCCGCGCAGCTGCGTCGTCAGCAGTATCCCGACGACGCTGCCCGAGAATTGATAGATGCTCATCCACGCCGACGCGCGGCCGACCCGGTCGGGTGGCAGATAGTCGGAGACGATCGCTTGATACGGTCCGCCGGCGACGTTCATCCCGACCTGCAGCAGCAGCATTGCCGACCACAGCGTGGCCAGCGACGTGACCGCCGGCAACACGACGATCGCCGGAATCGCAAGTACCACGCCGACGCAGTAAAACGCGCGCCGGTCGCCCGCGGCGACGCGCGCGCGATCGGAGAAGATGCCGGCCACCACCTGCACGACTGCGGCGACCGCGGCGCCGACGGCGGCCAGCGCGGCATACAAGAGAACGGCCTGCGGCGCGAGCTGCGCTGCCCGATCCTGCAACACGACGCCGAGCACCGCCGTCCAGACGACCTGAATCCCGAACCAGAACGCGCCCAGGCGCCGTGCGTCGGCCAAGGGTTCAGGGTTCACCGGGTGGCCTGCGGATGCTCGCACGCGTACGCGTACTCTTCGAGCGTGTCGACGTCGAAGCAGAGTCCCGGATCGCAGCCGCGAATCGCGCCGACCGCGACGCCCAAGCGGCGCCGGCCGTATGCTTCGAGGTCCGCGATGCCGAGTTGTTTGGTCACGAACCGCAAGCACATCGACGGGCCGAGCAGCAGCGCGATCTTCGGCAAGCTCTTGCGCGCGTCGAAGAACTGCGTCGCCAGTCGGCGCGCGGGCTCGACGGCGCTCGGCGCGATGACGAAGGCGTTGCCGTTCGCGACGCGCTCGCCGCGCAACGCGACGCTGTGCGCGGGCGCTCCCGGGAAGCACGTCTCATAAGCGCCGATGTCGGCCAGCGCCATCGTCAGGGCGTAGCCCATGCTGCGCGCGATCAGATCGCGCACGCCTGCGGCGTTCACGAACGGCAGGTCCGACGTGAGGTAGACGAACCGCTCGCCGGGCCACGCGTCGAGCGCGCGCAACACGTTCGTTCGGCCGTCGGGTGCATCGTCGAGCACGCGGACGCCGTCACGCGCACCGGCATGCGCTCGAACCTCGGCGCCGCCGATCACCGCGATGCCGTCGATGGCCGCTCCCTCGCACGCGCGCAGCGCCGCGTCGAGCAGCGTGCGCGCGCCGAACGGCGCCAATGCCTTCACGCGGGTTCCGATCGCTGCGGCAAACGCGCCGTCGACGGTTCCTCCTGCGGTGATCACGGCGCGCACGGCGCGTGGTTCGGCGGGGTTGATCCGATCACCCCGACTCCGGTCCGGCGTTCCCGCGCGGTGCAGGACCTCCGGTAGGCCGGCCGTATCCTGGGCGGGATGTCTGGGCGCACGGTCATGGTGATCGGCTCGGGTCCGATCGTCATCGGGCAGGCCGCCGAGTTCGATTACGCCGGTGTGCAAGCGTGCCGCGCGCTGCGCGAAGAAGGCCACCGCGTCGTCCTCGTCAACTCCAACCCCGCGACGATCATGACCGATCCGGAGATCGCGGACGCGGTCTATCTCGAGCCGTTGACCGTGGCGTCGGTCGAACGCATCATCGAACGCGAGCGTCCCGATGCGCTGCTCCCGACGCTGGGCGGGCAAACCGGACTGAACTTGGCCGTCGAGCTGGCCGAAGCCGGTGTGATCGAGCGCTACGGCGTCGAGCTCCTCGGTACGCCGCTCGACACGATCAAGTTGGCTGAAGATCGCGAGCGATTCAAGGCCAAGATGATCGAGATCGGCGAGCCGGTGCCGAAGTCGCTGATCGTCACCGACGCCGACGCAGGCGTCGGCTTCGCAAACGAGGTCGGCTATCCGCTCGTCGTGCGCCCCGCCTACACGTTGGGCGGCACCGGCGGCGGCATCGTGTACGACGAAGACGAGCTGCGCGCGACGCTGCAGACCGGGCTTGACGCCTCGCTGATCCACCAGGCGCTGGTCGAAACCTCGCTGCTCGGATGGAAAGAGATCGAGTACGAAGTCCTGCGCGACCACGCCGGCAACTGCATCATCGTCTGCAACATGGAGAACATCGATCCGGTCGGCGTGCATACCGGTGACTCGATCGTCGTCGCGCCGTCGCAGACACTCTCCGATCTGGACTATCAGATGCTGCGCACGGCCAGCATCAACGTGATCCGTGCGCTCAACGTGCAGGGCGGCTGCAACATCCAGTTCGCGCTGCACCCGCTCTCGTCCGAGTACCAGATCATCGAGGTCAACCCCCGCGTCTCGCGCAGCTCGGCGCTGGCGTCGAAAGCAACCGGCTATCCGATCGCCAAGATCGCGACCAAGATCGCGCTCGGGCAGACCCTCGACCAGATCCCCAACCCGGTCACCGGCGGGCGTACCAAAGCCGCCTACGAGCCGACGCTGGACTACTGCGTGGTGAAGTTCCCGCGCTGGCCGTTCGACAAATTCCCGTTGGCCGACTTCCGCTTGGGCACGCAGATGAAGTCGACCGGCGAAGCGATGGGGATCGGGCGGACGTTCGCCGCCGCGCTGATGAAGGCGGTGCGCGGGCTCGACCTCAAGTTCGAGACCCTCACCGGCAACGCGTTCGCGGATTGGAGCGACGACGAGCTCGTTCGCGCGGTCGAAGCGCCGACGCACGATCGGCTCTTCGCCGTATCCGAGCTCTTGCGCCGCGGCCGCGGCGTCGACGAGCTGCACGCGATGTCGGCGATCGATCGCTTTTGGCTGTGGGAGTTCGCCTCGCTGGTCGAGCTGGAAGAAGCGTTCCGCGCGCACGCCGCCGCCGGCCCGCTGTTCGGCCAGGCACCGCCGACGGAGTTGCAGCAGCGCGCGCTCGAAAGCGGCTACAGCCTGCGCGGCATCAACTCGCTCTTCGGCGGCCGGCTGCAAAGCACCGGAACCGATCTCGGCCAGTTCCGCATGGTCGACACCGCGGCGGCCGAGTTCCCAGCGGCGTCTCCGTATTATTATCTCTCGCGCGGCGAACAGGATGAGATGCGCCCGCCGCGGCGTGAGGCGGTCGTCGTCGTCGGAAGCGGCCCGATTCGCATCGGTCAAGGGATCGAGTTCGACTACAGCTGCGTGCACGCGGCATGGGCGCTGCGCGAAAACGGCCGCGCTGCCGTGGTCATCAATAACAATCCCGAGACGGTTTCGACCGACTTCGACGTGAGCGACGTGCTCGTGTTCGAGCCGCCGGGCGCCGACGAGGTCGAGGCGACGGCCCGCGCGACGAATGCGCTCGGCGTGATGCTCGCCTTCGGCGGGCAGACGGCGATCAACCTCGCCGACGAGCTGACGAAGCGCGGGATCGCGATCGTCGGCAGCGACCGGCGTTCGCTCGACATGGCCGAGGACCGCGAGAAGTTCGATGCGGCTCTCGAGAAGCTGGGCGTCGCGCGCCCGCGCGGTCGCGCCGCCAACACCTTTCGCGAAGCGCGTGCGATCGCGCGCGAGATCGGCTTCCCGGTGCTGGTGCGCCCGTCATACGTGCTGGGCGGCCGCGGCATGGAGATCGTCTACAACGAAGGGCAGCTCGCGTCGTACGTCGAGAGCGCACCGCCGATCAGCCCCGGCGCGCCGTTGCTGATCGACAAGTACATGCGCGGTCTCGAGGTCGAGGTCGACGCGGCGTACGACGGCGACGAGATCCTGATTCCCGGGATCTTCGAGCACGTCGAGCGCGCGGGGATCCACTCGGGCGATTCGATCAGCGTTTATCCGACGCAGACCGTGTCGGACGAGATGGAGCGCCGCATCGTGGCGGTGACCGAAGCGGTCGCGCGCGAGCTCGGGATTCGCGGTTTGATCAACATCCAGTTCGTGATCCCAGAGGGGACGGACGAGCTCTTGATCATCGAAGCCAACCCGCGGGCAAGCCGTACCGTCCCAATCATCTCGAAGGCGACCGGGATCAACCTCGTCGCCGCCGCAACGGGGATCGCGCTGGGCGAGAAGCTGCGCGACATGCGCTGGGGCGTCGGGCTGCGGCCGAAGCCGGACTACGTGGTCGTCAAAGTCCCGGTGTTCTCGTTCGCGAAGATGCGCGGCGTCGAAACCATGCTGGGTCCGGAGATGAAATCGACCGGCGAAGTGCTCGGGATCGACGCGAGCTACGCCGGCGCTCTGCGCAAGGGCTTCGTCGGAGCGGGGATCCGGTTGCCGGCCGAGGGCGCCCGCGTCCTCGTGTCGGTCAGCGACGAGGAGAAACCGGCCGCGGTCGACTTGATGCGCCGGCTCGTCGCGCTCGGCCACACGCTCGTCGCGACACCCGGGACGTTCGAGCTGCTGGTCGCGAACGGGATCGCCGCAGAGCGGGTCGAGAAGATCGGTGAAGGTGCGCCGCACGTGCTCGACATCATCCGCGAACGATCGGTCGACCTCGTCATCAACGACTTCAAGAGCAGCAAGGGTCAGACGGACAACTACCGCATACGCCGTGCCGCGGTCGAAGCATCGATCGCCTCGCTCACGTCGCTCGATACCGCGCGCGCATTGGTCACCGCGCTCGAATCCGAAGCCGGCCCGCCGCGATCGCTCCAGGAATACCAGGCCACGCACACGGCGGCACTCGCGCCGTGAAGCGCAGCGCGCGGCTGGCCGGGCTCACGGCAGGAGACGTAGCGGCGCCTGGAGGCTACGGCGCTGGTTTGACCTCAGCTTCGCCGCGCCGTTGGTCCGCAGGTTTGGACTCGCTCGCGAGGTTGTACGCGGTGTTGACCATGCCGACGTGCGAGAACGCTTGTGGAAAGTTGCCGACCAGCCGCTTCGCGTGCGGATCGTATTCCTCAGACAGCAGGCCGACGTCGTTGGCGGTGCCGATGAGTCGCTCGAACAGCGCGCGCGCGTCCGCGCGCCGCTTCTGGAGCACGTAGTTGTCGGCGAGCCAGAAGCCGCAGGCGTAGAATGCGCCTTCGCCCGGCGGCAAGCCGTCGGTTTGGGCCGACGGCTGCGTGTACCGCCGCACGAAACCGTCGACCATCAACTCGCGTTCGACCGCGCGCACCGTGCCCACGACGCGCGGGTCGTCAGGCGGCAAGAACCCGACCAACGGCAGCAGCAACGTTGCGGCGTCGAGCTCGACCGAGCCGTACGATTGCGTGAACGTTTCGCGCTTCGGATCGTAGCCCAAAGCGCAGACCTCGTCGTGGACCTGCGCGCGCAGTGCGCGCCAGCGATCGACCGGCCCGCTCAATCCAAAACGTTCCACCGCCATGACGGCGCGATCGAACGCGACCCACGCCAGGACCTTCGAGTGAACGAACGGCCGCTGCGGGCCGCGCACTTCCCACAGGCCGCAGTCGTGCTCGCCCCAGCATTTCTCGACCGCCTCGACAACCGCGGTCGTGAGCGACCACTCGTCGGCATCCGGCGCGATTCCGGCGCGGTGCGCTTGGTACATTACGTCGGCGACCTCGCCGTAAACGTCGAGCTGTAACTGCCCCGAAGCGGCGTTGCCGATGCGCACCGGGCGCGAATCCGCGTAGCCGCGCAGCCAAGGCGCTTCGAACTCGAGGACGTGGCGTTCGCCGCGCAGGCCGTAGAGGATCTGGATCTGTTCGGGGTTCCCGGCAACGGCGCGCAGCAGCCAGGCACGCCAGGCGAACGCCTCTTCTTCGTAGCCGGCATTGAGCAGCGCAACGAGCACGAACGTCGCGTCGCGCAGCCAACAGTAGCGATAGTCCCAGTTGCGCACGCCGCCGATCTCCTCGGGGAGCGATGTCGTGGGCGCGGCCAGCACCGCACCGGTACGCGCGTCGGTGAGCGCCTTGAGGGTGAGCAGCGAGCGCACCACGCCGTCGCGCCAGGGACCGTCGTAGCGGCACGTGCGCGCCCACTCACGCCAGAACGCATCGGCGCGCCGCAGCGCGGCGGCGACGTCCGATCGCCCTGGCTGCGTCGCATATGAAGGAAAGTACGCCATCTCGAAGCCGACTTGCTCGCCGGGACCGACGGAGAACTCGGCGACGGTCGAGAGGTCTTCGCCGCGCAACGGAACGTCCGCGTAGAGCGCCAACGCATCCGGCCCCGCGACGGCGACGACGGTCCCCGCGGCGCGGTGGATCCACGGCACGATGCGGCCGTAGTCGAACCGGATGCGCATCTGCGAGCGCATCGCGACGCGGCCGGCCTCCCCCGCGACGAGCCGAACCACGCGCGGGACGTCGCTCCCCGGCAGCATCGCGTCGACGACCCGGACGCGGCCCCCGCCCTCGAGCTCGTAGGTAGTCTCGAGGATCAGACTGTCCTCGCGATACGCGCGCCGAATTGCCGTCGTGCGGGCTTGCGGGGCGAGCGTCCACGCGCCGTTCTCGGCGTCGCCGACCAGTGCGGCGAAGCACGCGGCCGAGTCGAAATTCGGCAGGCACAGCCAGTCGATCGAGCCGTCCCGGCAGACCAGCGCCGCGGTTCGGGTATCGCCGATGAGTGCGTAGTCTTCGATAGGTCGAGACATCCTGGCGTTCGTTCCCCGAAAGGGCGCTCCCGCGCGACCCGAAGGAACGTTCCTCTCGATGCGTAACGTCCGCGCAACTCGTCACCGCCATCGAGGTAGTTTTGATGCGTCTTTATCGTTCGCTACCGGCGGCGCTCGCGATCGCTCTGTTGAGCGGTTCGTTCGTCGCGCCGCCCGCTCGCGCCGCCGACAGCGGTCCCGTCAAGATCGCCGTCATCACCGACATGTCGGGCGTGTACGCCAGCCTCGCCGGCGCCGGCGCGGTCGAGGCGACCAAGATGGCCGTCGAAGACTTTGGCGGCAAGGTCCTCGGGCGGCCGATCGAGGTCGAGACGATCGACCATCGAAACAACGGTCCCGACGCCGCGATCAAGGCGCGCGAAGCCTTCGACGGCGGCGCCGATCTGGCGCTGGACATGACCAACTCGGCGGTCGCGCTGGCGGTCGCCGCGGTCGCGAAGGAGAAGCACAAGATTGCGATCGTCACCGGCGGCGCATCCTCGGCGGTGACCGGTGCGAATTGCAACCGCTACACGTACCACTATGCGTACGACACCTACGCGCTCGCGCACTCGACCGGTTCGAACATCGCGTCGGCGTCGAACGGCAAGACGTGGTACGCGCTGGTCGCCAACTACGCGTTCGGACAGCAGATGCTGTCTGATTTTACCGCCGCAATCGAAGACAAAGGCGGTAAAGTTCAGAAGGCCGATCTCTACCCGTTCGGACCGACGACCGACTTCTCGTCGTACTTGTTGGCCGCCAAGAACTCGGGCGCGCAGGTGCTCGGACTGTTCAACGCCGGTGCGGACACGGTGAACTCGATGAAGCAAGCGAAGCAGTTCGGCGTCGACAAGACGATGAAGATCGCCGTCGGCCTGCTGTTCTTGAGCGATGTCGACGCCTTGCCCGACGTCTTCGCCGGTTCGCGCATCACGACGTCTTGGTACTGGAACTACGACAAGCAGGCGCGCGCGTGGGCCGACAAATACGCCAAGCGCATGAACGGACTGCGCCCGACCGACATCCAGGCGGCCGACTACTCGGCGGCGTGGCAATGGCTGAGCGCGGTCAAGGCGGTCGGCTCGACCGACGCGGACAAGATCCAGCAGTACCTGGACGGCCGGCAGTTCAACGACTTCTACGCGCGCGGCGGCGAGTGGCGAGCCCGCGATCATCGCGTGCTGCACGAGATGTACGTCGTCGACGTGCTGCCCAAGGAAGAAGTGAAGGAGCCGCACGCGTGGTTCAAGGTCGTGCAGGTCATCCCGCCGGCCCGCGCGTTCCGTCCCGAGTCGCAGTCGGTGTGCAAGAAGGACTGGTAGCCTGACCCCGGACTACCTCCTCACGCAGGCGTTCAACGGCCTCGTCAACGGGGCGTACTTCGCCCTGTTGGCGCTGGGCCTGAGCGTGATCTTCGGGATGCTGCGGATCGTGAACTTCGCGCACGGCGCGATGTTCATGCTCGGCGCCTTTGTCGCGTACTACGGTGCACAGTTGTTCCACCTGCCCTTCTATGCCGCGCTGGTGGTCGCACCGGTCGTCGTCGGCGTGTTCGGGCTGCTGGTCGAGGTGGCGTTCCTGCGCCGGCTCTACGGACTCGATCCGCTCTACGGTCTGCTCTTCACGTTCGCGCTCGTGCTGATCATCGAGGACGCGATGCGCCTCGCCGCGGGCGCGCTCGGATCGCCGTACTCGGCGCCGCCGTCGCTGGCCGGCGTCACCAACCTCGGCTTCACCGTGTTCCCGACATATCGTCTGTTCGTGATCGGCGCTGCGATCGCGGTGTGCGCCGTCGTTTGGTTCGTGCTCGAGCGCACGCCGGTCGGCGCGCGCATCCGCGCCGCGACCGAAGCGCCGACGCTGGTGCGCGCGCTGGGCATCGACACGCAACGGCTCGTCTCGATCACCTTCGCGGTCGGCGTCGCGCTGGCCGCGCTCGCCGGCGTGCTGGCGGCGCCCAACCAGAACGTCGAGCCGACGATGGGCGACAAGATCATCATCAACACCTTCGCGATCGTCGTCATCGGTGGGCTCGGCTCGATCGGCGGCTCGGTGATCACCGGCTTCGCGATCGGACTCTTGCAGACGCTGGGTGCGGTGATCTTCCCGGCCTTCAACGACACGCTGATCTTCCTGGTGATGATTGTCGTGCTGCTGATCCGGCCCAGCGGCCTGTTCGGGAGCCCGGCGAGCGCCAAATGACGCTCGCGCTGCTCGGAAGCCGGCGCGGCATGACAGTCGCGATCGTGCTGGCGATCGTCGGTGCGCTGCTGCCGTGGTTCGTCTATCCCGTGCTGGCGATCGACATTGTCGCATACGCGTTGTTCGCGGTCGCGTTCGATTTGCTGCTGGGTTTCACCGGTCTGCTGTCGTTCGGCCACGCGATGTTCTGGGGCGGCGCCGGCTACGTCGCGACAATCCTCATCGCGAAGGCCGGCGCGCCGTTCCCGGTCGCGGTCGCCGCCGCGCTCGTCTACGCCGCCTTGAGCGCGGTGGTGGTCGGCGTGATTGCGATCCGTCGGCAAGGGATCTATTTCGCGATGATCACCCTCGCGCTCGCGCAGCTGCAGTACTTCGTGGCTTTCCAACTCGGCGACTGGACGGGCGGCGAGAACGGCGTGCAGGTGAGCTCGCGCGGGACGCTGTTCGGGATTCGGCTCGACGACGACAAAGTATTCTACTACGCGGTGCTCGTCGTCGCGGCACTCGGCGTCTGGTTCGTGGTGCGCGTCGTTCGGTCGCCGTTCGGCTCGGTGCTGGGCGCGATGCGCGAAAACGAGCAACGCGCGATTGCGCTGGGCTTCCGGGTCGACCGCTACAAGCTGGTGGCGTTCGTGCTCTCCGGGACGCTGGCGGGTCTGGCCGGCGTGCTGTTCGCGGTCGGCAACCGCCTTTCGGGCCTCGACGGCGTCGATTGGCACACCAGCGGCAAGGTCGTCATCATGACGATTTTGGGCGGGATCGGCACGGTTTTCGGGCCGCTCGTCGGCGCGGGCGTCTACGAATCGCTGGACTACTTCGTCTCCAAGACGCCGATCGGCGACAAGACCAACATCGTGATGGGCACGATCTTCGCGTTGTGTGTGCTGCTGTTCCGCCGCGGGATCGTCGGCGAGCTCCTCGCCCTGCGGACAAAGCGCGCGAAGGAGTAGCCCGGGGTGTGCATTCGGCTCGAGTCGATGAGCCCGAAACCAAGACCCGCGCGGTGCTCCATGGAGCGGCAACGAATCGCCGGGACGGTACCGATCCGGTCGCAGGACCTAGCAGGATCCCTGCGCGCGGAACACGCGATGACGGTCCGCTCGGGATCGAGCCTGGGCAACGCTTCAACTTCCGCTCCGCCGCCTCCATCAGGAGATACGATGCGCGTGCCCTTTCGCGAAGGTGCGGACGTACCCAAGGGGCGCTGATTCGCTATCTCAGTCACGGAAACGACCGGACGGGTTGCGTTCGTCCTTGGACGCGAGTTCGAACACGGTCTTCGGAATCGGACAGCTGCTGGGCCGCTTGCGGCGGGCGTGGTGGCGGATCGCCTGGGGCTTGCGGCGGTGCCGCTGTTCTCGGCGATCGTCTTCGCGTGCGGAACGGCCTGCGCCGCCGTCGATGCACGCCTGGCTCGCTGAAGCGGCCTACGCGGATTCCGGTGAATGCAGCGCGCAAACGGAATCGGCGAGCGAGGCGAGGCTCGCGTCGATCGCGTGGATCACGGCGTCCATCTCGCTGACACCGTAGCGTGCTGCCACTTCGGACGTGGGTGTGTACGCGACGCTGACCGACGACGCTTCTTCCCAAAAGAGGATCTTGAGCGGAAGGTCGAGCGCGATCAGCGGAAACCGCTGCATGAGCGCGGTCCCGGCCTTCGGATTGCCGAAGACGATGAGCGTCGTCGGCCGCAAGGTGAGCCCGGCCGAAACCGCCGCGGCCGCCTGGTCGATCGTCGCGAACACGGTAGCACCCGCGGCGGCGATCGTGTTGCGGAGCCGCGCCGTCGTCTCGCCGAACGAATAGCGGCTCTGTCGCACGATTGCCATTATTTCGCCCCGTCGAGCGGCCAGAAGCCGAAGATCGCGCGGCCGGGCTCGAGGTCCCAGAACCGTGTCGCGTTGTCGCCGACGCCATACACCACGGCATACGAAACGTCGCGCGCCAGGATGGCCCGCACGAGGCGTGCGAAGTCGCGCTGCGACATCCAGGTCGCCGCGTAGCGCGCGAACTTCTGCGCCTCGTTCAGCGGCAGCCAACCGGAGCTCTGCGCCACGCTCGGATCGCGCGGGTCATCGGCTTGGGTGATCGACCCGATCCGGACGCAGGTGACCTGCAAGCCGTGGTTGTCGCTGTAGTACCGCCCGAGCGTTTCTCCGAATGCCTTCCACACGCCGTACAGCGAATCGGGCCGGTACGGTGTGTCGGTGCGAACGACCAAGCCGAAGCCCGGCTCGTAGATCGCGGGAAGGTTGTCGATCTCGTGCATCCCGACCGCGTGGTTCGAGCTGGCGAAGATCACCCGCCGCACGCCGGCGCGCCGCGCCGCTTCGAACGCGGCGTAGGTTCCGGCGATGTTCGGGCCGGCTACGTCCGCCCATGATGCCTCGACGCTGACGACGCCGGCCAGATGGACGACGGCCTCGCAGCCGGCGAAGGCGCGCTCGAGCGCATCGACGTCCTGGACATCGAGCATCACATCGGCATCGTGGAGATCGATGCGCACCACGTCATGATCGTGCGCCAGATCGGCACACAACGGCCGCCCGATCGTTCCCGCCGACCCCGTCACCGCAATCTTCATATCAGTCTTTCATCCTGAGCTCGTCGAAGGGTCGACACATCTACCGGAGCCGCATTCGTCGCATTTCTACGGTCGTTCTTCGACACGCTCAGAACGACATCCGGATGCTGGAATAGCGCGGTGCGTAGATGCGAAACACGCAAACGTCGTTCGTCCTTCGACGGGCTCAGGATGACTTCGGGGTCGATCTTCATGTACCGTCAGACACCGAGCAGCTCGAGGATCTCGTTTTGGCGGGCGATCACGTCGGCGTTGCTCAGGGTCTGCACGACGCTGCCGTGGTCGACGATGTGGTGGCAGTCGGCGACGCCGGTCGCGAAGCGGAGGTTCTGCTCGACCAGCAGCACCGTGATCCCGTCGGCCTTCATCGCGCGGATGAGCTCGCCGATGCGCTCGACGATCACCGGCGCGAGCCCCTCGGTCGGTTCGTCGAGGAGCACCGTGCGCGCCCCCGAGCGCAGGACGCGCGCGATGGCGAGCATCTGCTGCTCGCCGCCCGACAGCGTCGTACCGCCGGCCTTCGCGCGTTCGCGCAGGTTCGGGAACTCGTCGAAGATCCGCTCGACGGTCCAACCGCTCGGGCCGACGATCGGCGCGAGGGTCAGGTTCTCGTAGACGCTGAGGGTCGAGAGGATGCCGCGCTCTTCGGGGACGTAACCCAAGCCGCGCTTGGCGATCCGGTCGGACGGCAGGCCGACGATCGAGGTTCCGTCGAGCTCGATCGCGCCGCCGCGCGCCGGCAGAATCCCCATGATCGTGCGCAGCGTGGTCGTCTTGCCGACACCGTTGCGACCGACGAGCGTCGCTACCGTGCCGCTCTCGACCCGCAACGTCATCCCGTGCAGGATGTGCGACTCACCGTAATAGGCGTGCACCTCGCGCAGCTCGAGCACTAATGCGTGCCTCCGCCGAGATAGGCGGTGACGACGCGAGCATCGTTGCGGACCTGCTCGTAGCTGCCTTCGACCAAGACCTTGCCGCGCTGCATCACGGTCACGCGGTCGCAGAGGTCGGCGACCACGCGCAGGTTGTGCTCGACCAGCACGATCGTGCGGCCCGGCGCGATGCGCTTCACCAACTCGACGGTGCGATCGATGTCCTCCACGCCCATCCCCGCCGTCGGCTCGTCGAGCAACAACACGCGCGGGTCCTGCGAGAGCGCGATGGCGAGCTCGAGCGAGCGTTTCTTGCCGTACGGCAGGTTCGCGGCGGTCGCAGTGCGCTCGGCGTCTAGCCCCACCGCGTCCAGCGCCGCGCGCGCCGGATCGTCGAGGACCGCGGTGACCGACGGTGAGGCGAGCAGACGGCGCGACAGCGGCGTGCGCGCTTGCAGCGCGATCTTGACGTTGTCCAACACGCTCAAATGCGGGAAGACGCTGTTGATCTGAAAGCTGCGCACCATCCCCATCCGCGCGATCCCCGCCGGGTCGAGATGCGCGATCTCGATGCCGCCGAACCGCACGCTGCCGCGCGTCGCCGGCGCGAAGCCCGACAGGACGTTGAAGAAGGTGGTCTTGCCGGCGCCGTTGGGGCCGATGATCGCGTGGATCGTCCCCTCGGCGACGTCGAGCGAGACGCCGTCGAGCGCGGTGAACCCCGCGTAGACTTTCACGACGTCGACCGTCGAGAGGATCGGCTCGGCCACGGGCGGGACTTCCACCCACGATGACGCCGACCCCGCACGAACACGAAACCGTCCTCGAGATGGAAGCCCCAAGGGTAAAGTTCGGTCGAGGCGCGATCGACGAGCTCGGCTGCGAAGCCGCCGCGCTCGGACTGCGCCGCGTCGCGCTGTTCACCGACGCGCACCTCGCGAGATTGGAGTTCGTCGAACGCGCGCGGCGCTCGCTGCGCGCGGCCGGCGTCGACGTCGCCGAGTTCGATCGCGTGCGCATCGAACCGACCGACGCGTCGTTTCGCGAGGCGGCGGCCTTCGCGCGGGGAGCGCGCGCCGACGGGTACGTCTCCGTCGGCGGCGGCTCGGTGATCGACACGGCGAAGGCGGCGAACTTGTACGCGACCTATCCGGCGCCGTTCGAGCGCTACGTCAACGCGCCGCTGGGCGAGGGTGCGCCGATTCCCGGCCCGCTCGCGCCGCACATCGCGTGTCCGACGACCTCCGGAACCGGCAGCGAGTGCACAGGAATCGCGATCTTCGATTTCGAGGCGCACGACGTGAAGACCGGGATCGCATCGCGGCGCCTGCGGCCGACGCTGGGCGTCGTCGATCCCGACGCGACGCGCACGCTGCCGGCACCGGTCGTAGCGTCGAGCGGCTTCGACGTGCTCGCGCACGCGCTCGAGTCGTTCACCGCGAAACCGTACACGCAACGCGCGCGTCCCGCCACGCCGCTCGTGCGCCCGCTCTCGCAAGGCGCGAACCCGTACAGCGACTTGGCCTGCGTCGAGGCGCTGCGGCTGCTCGGCGCGTTCCTCGAGCGCGCGGTGCACGACGCGCGCGACGACGATGCGCGCGAAGCGGTGATGTACGCTGCGACGCTGGCCGGGATCGGTTTCGGCAACGCCGGCGTCCACGTTCCGCACGGGATGGCGTATGCGGTGGCAGGCTTGGTCCACGCGTTCGTGCCGGCCGGATACGAAGCCGACCACGCGATGGTACCGCACGGCATGTCGGTCATCGTGAGCGCACCCGCCGTCGCGCGGTTCACCGCAAGCGCCGCGCCGGCCAAGCACCGCCGCGTTGCCGATTTGCTCGGTGCTGGGATGGTCCGCGACGACGAGGCCGGCGAGGCGCTGGCGGCGGCGTTGTCGCGATTGATGCGCGCGACCGCGATGCCCAACGGGCTTCGCGCGCTCGGCTATACCGACGCCGACGTCCCGGCACTCGTCGCGGGCGCGTTCGCGCAGCAGCGTCTGCTCGCGA
Source organism: Vulcanimicrobiota bacterium (assembly GCA_003161435.1). Taxonomy (GTDB): domain Bacteria; phylum Vulcanimicrobiota; class Vulcanimicrobiia; order Vulcanimicrobiales; family Vulcanimicrobiaceae; genus Vulcanimicrobium; species Vulcanimicrobium pasteuri. The sequence goes on along the minus strand of PMOS01000007.1, from coordinate 56,832 downwards.
ACGCGCCGCGTCCGACCGGCGAAGCGGAGCTCACGACGCTCTTCAGCGACGCGATGACGATCTGGTGACGCCCGCGCAGCGGCGGCAGCGCGCCGCGGCCGCCTGATGCGAGCCGTCGTCCAGCGCGTGACGCAGGCGTCCGTTTCGGTCGACGGCGCGGAGCTTGCATCCATCGAGCGTGGCTTCGTCGTTCTTATCGGGGTCGCGGCCGACGACGGGGAACCCGATGCCGACGCGCTCGCGCACAAGATCGCCGGGTTGCGCGTGTTCGACGATGCGCAGGGCGCGATGAACCTGGCCTTGGCGGAGGTCGGCGGCGCGGTCTTGGCGGTATCGCAATTCACCCTGCTCGGCGACGTGCGCAAGGGGCGGCGCCCTTCGTTCATCGCGGCCGCCCGCGGAGCGCGCGCCGAAGCGCTCTACGAGCGGGTCGTGGCGGGCCTGCGCGCCGACGGGCTGGCCGTGGGAACGGGCCGCTTCGGCGCCGAGATGGCCGTCGCGCTGGTCAACGACGGCCCGGTGACGATCTTGATCGACACGCGCCGCACCTTTTGATCGTCCACGCCGCGCACGATAAGCGGCGGCCAAGCGGGCGCTCTTCCGGCGACGGCGGCATTCCGACTGGGCAGACGAGGCCAATCCGCGTGACGGTTCGGCCCGTTCTGCGGGCAAGCCGAACGCCGAAGCGTCATCCTTGGCTCGAGGGTCCTATGCGTCGTCTCTTCCGGATAGCCGGAACGGTCGCGGCAATCGTGCTCGCTACGGCGAGTGCGTCGGCCGCGCATCCATTGGGCAACTTTACGGTCAACCACCTCTCGCGGCTGAGCTTCGAGCGCGGGACCTTGCACGTGCGCTACGTGCTCGACATGGCCGAGATACCGACCTTCGCGCTCGACCGCTCCTTGGATCCGCATGGCACGCCGTCACAGGCGGCCCTCGCCGGTTGGGCCGACGATCACGCGCGAGCGATCGCGCCGCAGCTCGACTTGATCGTCGACGGCCGTGCGGTCAGCTTGACGCCCGCCGGTTCGACGGTCCGCACGCGACCGGGCGCCGGCGGTCTGCCCACGCTCTATCTCAGCGCAGCCTACGTCGCCGCGCTCGGGCCGGGTCCACACCGCACCACCTACCGTGACGCCACCGAGCCCGGAAGGCTGGGCTGGAAGGACGTCGTCGCCGGCACGATGCGCGAGCCGACCGACGAGCTGCGCGTATATCCGAGCGCGCTGATCGGATCGCCGCGTTCGCGGACCGGGCTGGTCGCCGACGTCGACGCGGCCGGACGCCTCGCGGTCGATTCGTCGGCCGCGGACGTGTCGGCCGACGACGGGAGCAGCTCGACGGCGCTGGCGCGTTCGAACGCACTCTCCGACGTGCTCGCCAAAGGCGCGAGCGATCCCTTGATCGTGCTGGGCGCGCTGCTGCTCGCGATCGCGCTGGGCGCGCTGCACGCGCTCGAGCCCGGACACGGGAAGACGCTGCTCGCCGTCTCGCTCGTCGGCGCTCGCGCGACGCCGCGCCAAGCGGTGATCCTGGCGACCGCGCTGACCGTGGCGCACACCGCCGGCGTGCTCGCGCTCGGCGCCGTGCTGCTGTTGGCCGCGCGTTGGATCGTTCCGGAACAAATCTATCCCTGGATCACGCTGGCGTCGGGCGTGCTGGTGACGGTGCTCGGTGCGCGCGCCGTCGCGCGCGAGGTCCGCGTCCGGCTGCCGTTCGCGCACGTCCACGCGCACGCGCACGCGCACGCTCATCCGCACGATCACGATCACGTGCACGCAAGCGGCGAGCACCACCACCATCACGACGAGGTGGCCGATCATGCCGCGCTCGACGACGCCTCCCACGCGCGCGAACACGCCATTCCGGGTACCGCGCCGCTGACGTTTCGCAGCGCCGTGCTCGCGGCGGCGAGCGGCAACGTCGCGCCGTGTCCGGCCGCGTTGGTCGTGTTGCTCGCAGCGATCGGGCTGCACCGCGTCGGGTACGGCATGGTCTTGATCGTCGCGTTCAGCATCGGGCTGGCCGCCGTCCTGACGGTACTCGGAATCGCGGTCGTCCGCAGCGCCGCGTGGCTGGTTTCGCGACCGCGTTTCGATCGCGCCGCGCGGTGGGCGCCGCTGGTCACCGCGCTCGTCATCGCGACCGTCGGCGCGGTCATGGTCGGTCAAGGGTTCGCCGCCCAAGGCCTGGCCGTTCCGGTCCCGCTGGTCGCGGCGCTCATCCTCGCCGCCGTCATCGGGCATGCGTTCGCTTGGCACCGGCACGCCGTGCCGTCCGGCGCGCAAGCATGATCGGCCCGGGCGCGTTCACGGTATTCGTCCTCGGGATGCGGCACGGCGCCGATCCCGACCACCTGGCGGCGATCGACAACGTCACCCGCAATGCCTACGTCAAGACGCCGCTGCTCAGCCGCTTCGTCGGGACGTTCTTTGCCGGCGGCCATACGGTGATGGTGCTGGCGATCTCGGTGCTGGTCGGGCTGCTCGGCGCGCACTTCGTGGCGCACGGCGCGCTGATCGAGACGATCGGGACCTGGATCTCGATCGTCGTCCTGCTGTTCGTCGCCGCCATGAACGTGCACGCGCTGCGCCGCGGCGACAGCCGCGTGGCGGGCGCCAAGACGCGGCTCTTGCCCAGACGCCTGCGCGAGGGCTCCAGCGCGCTGGTCGCGATCCCGATCGGGCTACTGTTCGGCTTCGGTTTCGAGACGTCCAGTCAAATCGCGGCGTACGCGGTCGCGTTCGGCGCCGACGCCGGCGTCGCCGGCGCGCTCGTGGTGGGCGCGATGTTCTCGGCTGGGATGATCTGCACCGACACGCTGGACTCGGTGCTCGTCCACCGCCTCATCTCGTACCGCTCGAACCGTCTGCCGGCGCTGATGCGCGTCTGGATTGCGTCGGTCACAATCCTAGCGGTCGTCGTCGCCGTTTATGAGATGGCGCAGCTTTTCGGGTGGCGGTCGCCGCTCAGCGATCTCGCAGTGAGCGCCGTTCTGGTCACCTCGCTCGTCCTCGTGTTCGCCTACGTCTTCGTGCGTACGCGACGCTCCGCCACCGATGCGCCGCCGGCAGCGGCGGCCACCCTAGGAGAACATCCATGACATCACGCTCTCCCTCCTCGAGAGGTCCTACTGCATGAACGCTCGGCGAATTATTGCGCCGCTGGCGGCGGTCGTCGCGGTTGCGGCGGCAGCGCTGCTCTACACGACGCATCCGGTGCGCGGCTCCGACCACCAAGACACGTTCAACCTGGCCAACCGCTCCAACACCTGGGCCGACATCACCGACGTGTACGTCTTCCCCTCGCCGTCCAACGCGGCCAACGTCGTGTTCGCGATGAACGTCTCGCCGCTGATCCCGGCGGGGATGGGCACCGCGAGGTTTTTCGATCCGACGCTGATGTGGCAGTTCAAGATCTCGCACGGTGCGACGTCGCCCGAAGACCAGGTCATGCAATTCGGCGTGACCGGAACGGGCGCGACCCAGACGATCACCATGTACGGGCCGGCGAAGCCGAACGAGGTCGGCACCTCGAACACGTTCGTCCCCGTGAGCGGGTCGTTCAGCTACAACACCGCCACGCAGCTCAACAACGGCGTGAAAGTCTTTGCGGGACCGCGGGCGGACCCGTTCTACTTCGATCTCTTCGCGTTCTTCACGTTCCTCGGCGACCGCAACTGGGCCACGCACAGTTCGCAAGCCGATCCCGGTCCGGAGACGGCGGGTCCGCTGTTCAACGGCGACAACGTCGGCGTGCCGGCGAGCTTCGCGCCGGCCTACGACAAGACGGCGAACCCCGCTCATCCGAGCTTCAACGGCTTCCCAGCCGGCACGACCGCCGGCGCAGGTTCGGCGCTCGGCAACTACGCGTGCAGCACGAACGCGTCGATGAACACCCTCGCCGACCTTGCCGGTGGTTTCAACGTGCTGTCGTTCGTCGTCGAAGTACCGCGCTCGATGCTCACCACCGGCTATACCAGCTCGAACATCCACGTGTGGGCGACGTCGAACTCGTCGACCGGGTCATAGGGGCCACCGCAGATGAAGAACACTCTTTTCGTCCTGACCGCGCTCGGCGCAATAAGCTTAGGTCTCGCCGGCTGCAACGGCGCATCCACGTCGGCACCGCGATTCAATACCGGCAGCGCCTTCGCAACGCCGCAGCCGGGGAACCCGCCGACCAGCACCGCGTCCTACGTACAGATCGAGTTGCTTTCCCGCCCCGCCGTCAAAGAAGCACTCGAGAACTTCAACGACCACAAGACGACCAACGCGGTCGAACCGTACGCCGGAGCGCCGGCCGATCCGCTCTTCGCCGAGATCAAGTCGACCGAAGACACGGTGCGGCCGCCGAAGGGCGGCACGGACTACGGCGCGACGCTGCAGACGATCCTCTATCCGAACGAGATCGCCGTCAACCTCGCCGACACGGCCGACAACGCATCGTACCTCGGCGTCGAAACAGGCGGCGCAACCGGCGGCAAGTTCGGCGGCCGCGACCCGAACGACGACGTGATCGATATCGATCTCGGCGCGCTGTTCGGCAACACCCTCAGCAAGCTGGGCGTGCTGGCGGACGACGGTCAAGAGAACAACTGCATAAGCGTGGAAAACGTCGCACAGAATCCAACGCAGATGAAGACCGTCTCTTTCCCGTACCTGGCAGGTCCCCACTAGGTCTTCGACAGGATGATTCGACTCGAGAAGGCGGTCATCTGGGTCATCGTGGCGGTCGCTCTGGGAGCGATCGTCGCGTGGCCGTGGTACGTCCACGGGAGCGTCGTCGCCGCGCGCGCTGCGGCGTTGCCGTCGCCGGCGCCGGTGAACGCCGACTACCTCGAACGCGACAAAACGATCGCTTTCTGGGAGAAGGCCGTCCGCGAACACCACCGCGGCGATATGCTCAGCCCGAGTACGCTTTCGGCGCTGTATCTGCAGCGCTTCCGCGAACGCGGTGATATCGGCGACGTGACTCGCGCCGGGCACGAGGCCGAAGCATCGCTGCGGGCGCAACGCTACGGCAACGCATCCGCCGAGGTCGCGCTCGGCTCCGCGCTGGTCGCCCTCCACCGTTTCAAGGAGGCGCTGGCGGTCACTCGCCACATCGAAACCTACGACCCGAACGACGCCGCGATGCAGATTCGCGAGGCGTCGGTCGATCTCGAGCTCGGCCGATACGGGCAAGCGAAGGTCACCGTCGACGATCTCAGCCGGCGTTCGCGCACAGCTGCCAACGCGGACGAGACGGTGCCCGCCGACACGCTGATCGTGCGGTACGACGAGCTGACCGGCCACCTTGCCCGCGCGCGGGAGCGCTTCGAGCGAGTGACGGCCTACGGCAACGCCCAGTTCGACGCTCCGGCGCAGCAGCGAGCCTGGTTCTACTTTCGTGACGGCGAGCTCGCCTTCGAGGCGGGCGACAACGACGCGGCCATCGCCGACGAACGGCGCGCGCTCGCGGTGTTCCCGAACTACTCCGAGGCGAACCGGATGCTGGCGCGCGTCGACTGCGCGCTGCACCGCTGGCAGGAATGTCTCGACGCGGCGAAGGCCTCGGCGGCCGTCGTCCCCTACCCCGAGGTCCTCGGCTACGAGGTCGATGCGCAGCGCGCGCTCGGCGACGCGAGCGCGGCGGCGCAGACCGACGACCTGATCCAGACCGTCGAGCGAATCGGCAACGCGCAACACATCTCCGACCGGCTATTGGCGATTTACTACTCCGAGCACGGCGAGCATTTGGACGACGCGTACGCGATCGCGCAGCGCGAACTGAACGTGCGCGACGACATCTTCACCGAAGACACCCTGGCCTGGGCCGCGGCGATGGACGGGCGCTGGAACGAAGCGCGTATTCGCAGCGCCAAAGCCCTCCGCTACGATACGGAAAACTCGCTCTTGCAATACCATGCCGGGGTCGTCGCCCTCCACTTCGGCGACCGCGTCGTGGCAAAAGATCGGCTGGCCGGCGCGTTGGCCCTCAACCCGCAGTTCCACCCGTTCTATGCCGACGATGCGCGGGCCAAACTGGCAGCGCTATAGCGTTCGCGCCACGCGGAATCTGACGGCGGACTGCGAATGACCCCGCATGCGGCGCCGGATTCTCAACACGATGAAGCGGCTCGAGATCGTCGTCGAGCGCGATCAGTTGCCGGCGGTGCGGGCGGTGTTGGACCAGCGCTCGACCGGCTACACGGTGATCCCCGACGTTACGGGCTTCGGCCACCACGGGATGCGTGAGGGCGACATCATCCTGCTCGTCACGGTCGTCACGCGCGACCACATCGACCCGATCCTCGACCACCTGCTGCCGATGCTCAACCAGCGCTCGGGCGTCGTGCTGATCACCGACGTCCAGGTCGTGCGCGGCGAGTACTTCGTCCCCGAGCTCCGGGGGGCCATGACCCCGCGCGGCTGATCCGCCTCAGCGAAAACACGCGTCGGATTTCGCGCCTGTGCTCTCGGGCGCTCGCTTGGCGTTAAAGGGTCTGGCCGATTCGCTCGTCCGGCCGGCTCGAGGGCCCCGATTCGGCGGCGTTCGAGACGCTCCACGAGGCCCGCTCGACGCACCCGGAGATGGGGATCGCGGCTGACATGCTGCCGCAGGTGCGCGCCGTTGCGTACGGAACCGTACACGGAGCCTCGGCCCCTTTCACCGCCCGCTTGCCCGGCATCCGGTCGCTCGTTACGGTGCGCACGCCGTTGGCTCGAAGGAGGCGCCATGGGCGCACGTTCCCCGTCGTGGTTCGCGCTCGGCGCTGACCCCGACATTTACGTCGAGGCGGCGTGAACTCGACCGCGTACCTCACCGGAAACCGCCTGTTGGATGCGCTGCCGCAAGAAGATCTCGCGGATCTCAGAGCCGAGCTTCAAACGGTGGAGCTTGCCGCGCACCAATTCACGCAGTCGGTCGGCTCGGTGATGAGCCACGTCGACTTTCCGGTCGACGCGGTATTGTCGGTCGTCGCCACGCTCGAGAACGGCGATACCGTCGAAGTCGGCACGACCGGGAGTGAAGGTTTCGTCGAAACGGATGCCGCGCTGAATTCGTCGTTCTCGCGACGTACCGCGTTCTGCCAAGTCCGCGGCACGGTGCTGCGCATGTCGATCGAGTGCTTCGATCACCGGATGGGAACCAGCGTGGCGTTCGCGCGCCTGATGCGCCGCAATGTACAAGCCTCGCTGTTCACCGCCCAGCAGTTCACTGCTTGCAATACGAAGCACGCCGTTCTGCAGCGTTGCGCGCGGTGGCTCTCGATGACGGCCGACCGCGTCGGCAGCACGAATTTTACGCTCACGCACGACTTTCTGTCGATCATGCTGGGCATTCGAAGGGCCGGCGTCTCCGAGGCGGCTGACGCGTTGCAGAAGATAGGTGCGATCACGTACCGCCGCGGCCGCGTCACCGTGTTGGACGCCGATCTGCTCAACGCCACCGCCTGTGAATGCTACGCAGCGTGCAAGCACGCGTTCGCGATCGCACTCCTCGGATGACGTTCGTGCTCCGGGAGCACCGGGCAGCCGCGCGAGGCGGCACGGACGCCGCAGAAAACGCTCTGCAGATGGAGATGCGGCACATCGTCGAGGCGATCTACGGACCCCCGGTGCGGCGCTTGCCGGGTCTTGATATCGGCCGCGCATACCGCAGTGCCACGACGGAGTTTCGCTACGGCGGCGACATGGTCGACGTCTTCCGCTACGGCGACGGCTGCACCTCACTCGCGGTCGTCGACATCACCGGTCACGGGATACGGGCGGCGACAAACGCTGGACTCGCCAAGCACGCGCTGCGCGCCTACGCCTCGCAGGGACTGGATGCCCGGCAGTCCGTTCGGAGGCTCAATCGTCTGTGTATCGAGAACAGCGCGTTCGAAGGAGACGAGGAGTTCTTCGCGACGGTGTTCTTCGCGATCGTCGACGCGGATCGAAGAAGCATGCAGTACGTCTCTGCGGGCCACGAGGCGGCATACATCATCGCGCGCGACGGGACGAAACCGCTAGCCGCAACCGGCCCGATCATCGGACTCATGGATGACGATTCGGCGTTCGACCACCGCGTTGTGGCCCTCGCTCCGGGGAGCATCGTTGCAGCGGTCACCGACGGCTTTTCCGAAGCGCGCAACGCCGCACTGGAATTCCTGGGTCCAGACGCGCTCGTGCCGGTGATCGAGCGGAGCCGCGGATGGGAAGCAGAACGCCAGGCTGAAGCGGTTACCTTGCACGCGTACGAATACGCGGCGCAACAGCTCCACGATGACGTCGCGGCCCTCGTGGTAAAGGTTGCGTGACGTTGCCGTACTGATTCGTGCTAGAATAGATGGATCGGAAAGTGGGCGAACCATGCAGTACTTGGTCCTTTGCACGTGCTACCACAACCTAGAACGCCACGATGAGCGTGGCTGCGCGGGAGATGACGTGCACTCGTGTTCGTGCCTTCTGACCAAAGCGGAAGCACTCGAAGCCGCGATCTCCGCGGCGGCCAGCGACGGCTGGCGCATCCAACGCGGTTCCACATTGGATGCTTCCACGGCGTCGTAGGCGCAACGAGCCGGCCGCATGACGCGGCGCGTCAGGAACCCGTCCAGTCGGCTCGACGCTTGGCTAAGAACGCAGTCAGCCCTTCGCGAAAATCGTTGCTGCCGTAACACGCGCGAATCAAATCCCCGGCATCCGGCAGCTCACGCGATGCACGGATCCGGCGGACGATCTCTTTGCTCGCCCGCACGGTGAGCGGGGCCAAGCCTGCGATCGATTCGGCCACGGCCTGAGCCCGCGGAAGAAGCGCGGGCGCGGTTTCGACGACTTCACTCAGGAACCCGGCTCGCAGCGCCTCGTCGGCGCGCAACAGCTTGCCGGTGATCAGCAACGCCTTCACCGCGTCGAGCCCGATCAGCTCGGCGACGCGCGCGACGTTGCGCGGCGAGACGATGTTGCCTAGGGTACGCGCGATCGGGATGCCGATGCGCACGTTGGGCGCACCGATCCGCAGGTCGCAGGTCGACGCGATGCTCACGCCGCCGCCGGTGCACGCGCCGGCGATCGCGGCGATCGTCGGGACGCGGATAGCGTCGAGCGCGCCGATCGTCGCGTCGATGCGGCGTTCGTAGGCGACGCCGTCGCCGGCGCCGGTGAATGCGCGAAACTCGGCTATGTCGGTGCCGGCGACGAACGCCTCGTCGCCTTCGCCGGTGAAAACGACGACGCGCACCGACGCATCGGCATCGAGCTCGACCGCGGTTTCGCGCAAGCGCGCCCACATCGCGAACGTCATCGCGTTACGCGCGCCGGGCCGGTCGATGGTAACCCAGGCGATTCCCGGCTCGCGGCGTTCGACGCGGATCACACGAGCACCGTAACGCCGTCGCCGGCCAAGCGCGCGAGCTCTTCGTCGCCGATCCCGATCTCGCGCAACACCTCGGCCGAATCACCGCCGAGCAATGGCCCGGCGCGTTCGATCCGGACGGGCGTCGTGGAGAAACGCATCGGCGAGCCGAGCTGGCGTACGGGGCCGAGCGTGCGATGCGGCGCGTCGACGAAGAACTCGCGCTGCGCGAGGTGCGGATCCTCGAAGACGCGGTCGAAGGTGAGGATCGGTCCGCACGGGATTCCGGCCTGCGTCAATCGCGCCGTCCACTCCGCCGACGGTCGCGTCGTGGTTGCGGCCTCGATCGCCGCGATCAGCGCCGGACGGTTCGCCAGCCGCAGCTCGTTAGTCGTGAAGCGCTCGTCGGAGGCGAGCTCGTCGAGACCGAGGGCGGCGCAGGCGCGCAGCCAGTGCGCTTGCGCGTTGGCCCCGAAGGTGAAGTAACCGTCGGCGGAACGCACCGCTTGATACGGCGCGATCGCCTGGTGCGCGGAACCTGACGGCTTGGGGACGTCGCCGGTCGCGAAATAGCGACCCGCTTCCCATACGGCGAACGACACCGCCGACTCGAGCAGCGAGACGTCGATGAACTGACCCTGCCCGTCGCGGTCACGCGCGCGCAGCGCGGCGAGCACTGCGATCGTCGCATAGAGTGCGCAACTGAGGTCGGCGATCGGAACGCCGACCTTGACCGGCGGCGCCCCAGGCTCGCCGGTGATGCTCATCAGCCCCGACATCGCTTGGGCGATGATGTCGAGTCCGGCCAGCTGCGCGTACGGACCGTCGTTGCCGAAGCCCGTCGCCGCCAGGTAGATCAGCCGCGGCGCGCCGGCGGCCAGTGCCGCGTAACCGAGCCCGAGCCCATCCATCGTGCCTGGCCGCAAGTTCTCGATCACGACGTCGGCCGTCGCGACGAGCCGCTCGAATATGCGCTTCCCCTCGCTCGACTTGAGATCGAGCGCAACGCTGCGCTTGTTGCGATTGAGCCGCACGAAGTTCGAGCTCTCGCCATCGATGAACGGTCCGGTCGAACGCGTGAGGTCGCCGCCTTGCGGGTTCTCGACCTTGATCACCTCGGCGCCAAGATCGGCGAGCTGCATGCCGCAGAAGGGCACGGCCATGAAGTTGCCGACCTCGACGACGCGGATACCGGCAAGCGGCGGAGCGGAGCCCATGAGAGAGGATTGCCCAACCGCCGCACTCTACTCCTCGTCAAACCGATGCATTCGATTTTTAGGAGGTCCTTCATGAACGGCAACTCGCGCGGCGCCTTTATCGCCTCGTCCGCTGGAGCATTCGCGTCGATCGCGTTCGTCCGTTCGCCGGCGAAGGCGGCGGACTTCACCGGCAAGGCGGGGACGAACCAGCCTCCCGATCATCCGCTCAGCATCGCGATGAAAGACCTCTGGGACGCCGTTCGCAAAGAGACGAACGGACGCGTCGACGTCACGGTCTTCCCGAACAACCAGCTCGGCGGCGACACCGCGATGCTTCAGCAGCTGCGTTCGGGCGCGCTGCAAGTGATGACGCTCGACGGCGGGATCCTCGAGGCCGTCGTGCCGGTGGGAGCGATTCAGAGCGTTGGCTTCGCGTTCCCCGACTCCGCCGCGGCGTTCCGCGCGTTCGACGGCAAGCTGGGCGCGTACGTGCGCGGCGAGATCGCGGCGAAGGGGCTGCACGCCTTCGACAAGATCTGGGAGAACGGGATGCGCGAGATAACCGCGAGCACCAGGCCCGTCCGCAATGCCGCCGACATCTCCGGGATGAAGATCCGCACGCCGAACAGCCGCATGGCGCTCGATCTGTTCAAGGCACTGGGCGCCGCACCGACGCCGATCAATTTCAGCGAGCTCTACACCGCGCTGCAGACGAAGGTCGTCGACGGCCAGGAGAACCCGTTGGCGAACATCGAGTTCGCGCGCTTCTTCGAAGTCCAGAAGTACTTGAGCATGAGCGGCCACATGTGGGGCGGCTACTGGTTGCTCGCCGAGAACGAGTGGTGGGCGAAGATCCCCGCCGACGCGCAGGCGATCATCACCCGCAACGCGTCGACGATCACCGATCGCCAACGGCGCGACATCATGAAGCTCAACGACTCGCTGGTAGGCAAGCTCCAATCGCAGGGAATGACCGTCAACACGCTATCCGCCGCCGACCGCGCGAGCATGAAAGCGAAGCTGGGCGACTACTACAAGCATTGGAAAGGCGAGTTCGGCGACACCGCGTGGGGATTGCTCGAAGGCTACACCGGCAAACTCGCGTAACCGCTACTTTGGAGCCGAGATGTCGGGGCCTTCGGGCGGCGCGAGTCGCCGCAGACGCTCGACCTCGGCGCCGCAGTATTTCGTCGCTTTCTGTTCGATCGAACGGTACGTTGCGAGAACCTCGCGCCCGACGCTCGTAAGGTGAGCGCCGCCGCGGCCCGCGCCGCCGCGCGTGGCCTCGACCACCGGCGAGCGGAAGTACCGGTTCAGTTCGTCGACCAACGACCAGGCGCGCTGGTAGCTCATCCCCATGCTGCGGCCCGCGGCGGCGATCGAGCCGTACTCGGCGATCGCCGCGAGCAAGTCGGCCTTGCCCGGCCCCAGGGCTGCGCCCTCGTGCAGAACGACACGAATACGGATGATGGGCCGGCGGCTCACGTCGCTGTCTCCACGGCACCCGCAGCGCGCACCTCCCGGCGCTCGCGGTTTCGCATCGCGTGGGTCGCCCGAGGTGCCTCGGAGCGTCCCTGGAAAATGCGGGATTTCATGCAGCAAGTGGACGTGGAGATGCTCGTGGCGCAAGGTCGGGGCCTCATCGACGGCGAGCGCGACCCCGTCGCCAACGCCGCGAATCTCTCGGCGCTGCTCTTCATGTCGCTGACCGGGCTGAATTGGGTCGGCGTCTATTTTCGGCGCGGTGACGAGCTCGTGCTCGGACCGTTCCAAGGCAAGCCCGCCTGCGCGCGGATCGCCCTCGGCGCCGGCGTGTGTGGACGCGCTGCAGCAGAACGGCGCACGCTCGTCGTTCCGAACGTCAACGCCTTTCCGGGTCACATTGCGTGCGATCTCGCGTCGCGTTCAGAGATCGTCGTCCCGCTCATCGACGGCGACAACCTGTTGGGTGTGCTCGATCTCGACAGCCCGCTCGAAGACCGCTTTCACGACGACGACCGGCGGTTGTTGGAAGCCGCTGCGCAGTTGCTCGTCGCGGGATCCGACTTCCCGATCGCCTGACGCCTACATCGGCATCCGACACCGCGAGCCGGACGATGCGACGACCATCTTTACGGCTGGTGCTGCCCGCAGGGAACCCACAGATAGTCGTTTTCGGGGCGCGCGAACGCGCGACAGTCGCACGGCCAGCTGCCTTCGCCGACGACGCGCGGATCCGGATGGCTCGCCTGGAGCAGAGCGAGCTGGCGCAGGCTTTGCCCACAAAGGCCGGTCTGCCCAAGAAATCACCGCGCTGCCCATAAACTCGCGAGTGTGTTGAATTTTGAGTTTTGAGTTGACTCGCGACTCAGGCATCCGTACACTAAAGAAGCCGACCGCGACTTTCGTCACGGTCGGCTCGGCAAGCTAACGGGCCACGACTGCTCCGCCGCCTCATGTCACGGGGCACGGCGAGGGGTTGGATTCCCCTGTGGTCCACCAGCTTTTCCCTATTCTACGGGACCTAGCGAAATAGGTCAAGCGAGGCAAAATGGACCGCGAGCAGCTTCAAACCGAGCTAGATCAGCACCGAGGAGAGCACGCTGAGGCGACCCGCATGCTAGAGGCGTGGACGAAGCGAGCCCGCGCGCTACAAAAGGTCGTGTCCGGGCTTGAGGAGCTTTTGGAAACCGCAGGCGCGACCGCGGTAGAGAACCAGGCAATGCCCTGGGCTGAGCCCCCCGAGCCAAAAGCCGACGAGGTCGCCGCACAGCCGGAAAACGTTACGCTCAACGACGCGCTGGAGCGTGCGTTGATTATGTCCGGGGCACGAGGCGCAACGCTCCCCGCGCTGTGGGAGATCGCAAAGCGGTTCGGGGCCAAAACGTCGATGGCGGACCCGCTACGCGCTACTCAATTCGGGATCGCCAACCTTCGGAAGAAGGGGCTGAAGATCGAGCGATTCGCCAACGGGCATTACGTCCTGTTGGGTCGCCTCGCCGACCTGTCTAAAGCCGAATGACGCGCTACTTTACGCGTCGTGGGGTGTTCCAATACGGCGACTTGCACTTGGGGCAGACCTTCGGGTCCTGGTCCCTGTCGCGCGGGAGCCATTCGTGCTCGCAGCGGTCGCAGCGATAACCGCTAAGCTTCACCTTTGCCATGCCGATAGACTACATCCAACAGGAATATACCGTCAATATATCCCCAAAGGGTTGACCACGAGCATCCCGTTAGGTATACTACTAGTAGGTATAGCCGAGGAGGTTCGGGATGGACGTTCGGGAGCAGCGTGGTCTGGAAATCGCCGCTACGAAGAAGCTGAGGCAAAAGGGCGACCTGTGGGTCGTGCCGTCCCAGGCGGGCGCGGGAACCTACGTCGTTGACCCGACCGAAGCGCGCGGGGCGACCTGCACCTGCCCCGACTACGAAACGCGGCAGGCGTCGTGCAAGCACGTTTTCGCCGTCGAGTTCACGATGCGCCGTGAAACGGTCGCGCCGGATGGAACGGTAGTGGCTGAGCAGCTTCGCCTGACCTACCGGCAGGAATGGCCCGCGTACAACGCCGCGCAGGTTCACGAAAAGGAGCGCGTTGCGGGCCTGCTGCGCGACCTGTGCTCGGCTATCGACAACCCCGTCCAAGGCCGCGGACGGCCGCGCCTACCGCTCTCCGATGCGGCCTTCTGCGCCGCCATGAAGGTGTACGGCGGAACGTCGGGCCGTCGTGCAATGACCGACCTGCGCGACTACGCCGCCAAAGGCTACATCGACCGCGCACCCCACTACAACTCGGTTTTCAACGCGCTCGAAAATCCCGACCTCACGCCGATCCTCACCGCGATGGTCGAGGAGAGCGCGCGGCCTCTCGCGGCCCTCGAAACCGACTTTGCCGTCGATTCGTCCGGTTTCACGACGAGCGAATATCAGCGGTGGTTCAGCGCCAAGTACGGCAAGGAAATGTCGCGCGCGAAATGGCTCAAAGCACACGTCATGGTCGGCACGAAAACCAATGTCGTGACCGCCGTCAAGGTGACCGACAACTACGGGCCGGACGCGCAGGACACGCTCCACTTACCGGACCTCCTCAACACGACGGTCCAGCGCGGCTTCGGCGTCGAAATGGTTTCCGCCGACAAGGCGTACCTCACGAAGCGCAACTTCGTCGCTATTGACGACGCGCGGGCGTTCCCGCTGATTCCATTCAAGAGTAACTCGCGCGCCTTCCACGCGAAAGGCGACGGGGCGGACCTCTGGCGCCGCATGTATTTCTTCTTCATGTATCGCCGCGAGGAGTTCTCGGCGCACTACCACAAGCGGTCGAATGTGGAGACGACCTTCAGCATGATCAAGGCCAAGTTCGGGACGCGTATCCGGTCGAAGACGGCGGTCGCGCAAGTGAACGAGCTTCTGTGTAAGGTCCTCTGCCATAATCTATGCTGCCTCGTTAGTGCGTTTTACGAACTTGGTGTTGAGGCGACGTTCTGGGGAGCGGCCTAAAGTCGAACTCATTGCTTCATCTCCGCGATCGCGAAGCGGTCCACCAGGACCTTAAACTTCTTCGCCGTTTTATGAAGCTGAGCGCGATCAGTTGCGTTAATATCTCGGGGCATCCAATGATAGAACGATAGCCACGAGTCCGCGATCTTAACGCTTTCGAGGTCATCTAAGCACTTCGCGAGTTCTTCCCGGAGTGCCCAAAACCCGTACTGAACTTTCTGCCAATCTTCTTGAGATGGATCGTTGGAAGCACGGTAATCAAGCTCGTTTAGCTGATTTTTCATTTCTGTCACGCGCTTATTTATAGCGATTGGTGACATTTCGCGGCGCGCTCTAAGAATTGCTAACGACGCGTCCGTCCGGGCCTCATGCCGCGTCTGTTCGTAGCTGCCCCGAATAGCAAACCAAAAATAGACTATGGTCAAGGCAACGCCAATGGTAAAGAGGAGCGAGCGGTGGCACTCCGTCCAGGCCGGAAAGATTCCACTCGAAAGGGCGAGCAAGGCTAATAGCCCCGCCGGGATATCGGCGATCCTGAGGCATTTGGCGATTCCCGGCCATGCGGCGCGGGATGGCTTCCCCACCCTATATACCTACTAGGTATAGCCGGGGAAGCCCCGTGTCGGCTGCCCATAAAATCGGGAACCTGCCCATTAAATCGGCCGGAATCGGCCCTTTGTGGGCAAAGCCTTTGGCGCAGGGGAACTTCGTCCGACCTCAGTAAGTTGTTAGGAACACCTCACAGCCTGGAGTCATGATGGCCGCGGTCTCCTCCGTTCACCCACCCGGCGCCGCACGGCCGGCTTCGCGCAACCTGCTCTGGCGCTACCTCGCCGTCGCCGGACCCGGACTGATCGTCGCGTTCGCCGATACCGAGGCCGGCAGCGTGACGACGGCGGCGACCTCGGGCGCGCAGTTCGGGATGAAACTGGTGCTGCTCCAGGTGCTGCTCATCGTGCCGCTGTTCGTCATCCAGGAGATGGCGGTGCGGCTCGGGACGGTCACCGGCAAGGGCCACGCGGAGTTGATCCGCGAGCACTACGGCTTGACCTGGACGTGGATCTCGCTTGGCACGATGCTGTTCACGAACCTCGCCGCGCTGGTGACCGAGTTCATCGGGATCGCCGGCGCGGCGCTCGTGTTCGGAGTGCCGGTGTTGCCGATGGTCGCGGCCGGCGCGACACTGTTGATCGGCGTCGTGCTCAGCGGTCGCTACAAACGTGCCGAAGTCTTCGCGCTGGCGCTGTGCTTGTTGGAACTGCTGTTCATCCCCGCCGCCTTCGCGGCACATCCGAATCCGGCGACGGTCGTACGTGAAGGACTGTTCGGCAGCCAGCCGCTGGCCAATCGCGATTACCTACTGCTCGTCGCCGGCAACATCGGCGCGGTCATCATGCCGTGGATGATCTTCTACCAGCAGTCGGCGACCGTCGACAAGGGACTGCGCGCGAAGGACCTGACGTTCGCGCGCATCGATACGGCGCTCGGCGCGGTGCTCACGCAGATCATCATGGCCGCCATCATCATCACCTGCGCGGCGACGTTGTTCGTGCGACACGAGAGCGTATCGGATGCGGCCCACGCAGCGCTCGCATTGGTACCGCTGACCGGGTCGAAGCTGGCCGGGATCGCGTTCGGTGCGGGGCTGCTGGGCGCTGCGCTGATTGGCGCACTGGTCGTTTCGCTCGCGACGGCGTGGGCGTTCGGCGAGGCGTTCGCCTGGCGCTGCTCGCTCAACGCCGCCTGTTACGAGGCAAAGCGCTTCTACGGCATGTATGCGGGGATGGTCCTCATCGCGGCCGGCGTCGTGCTGATCCCGCATCTGCCGCTGATTCGGATCACGGTCTGGGTCGAGGCGCTCAACGCGTTCGTGCTGCCGATCGTACTCGGCTTTCTGCTGGTGATGGCGAACGACAAGAATATCCTCGGCGATCGCGTGAACTCGCCGCTGGGCAACGTGGTGACCGTCGGCGTGGGCATCGTGTGCGTCGGCTTGGGCCTCTGGATGGGCGTGCTGACCCTTCTCGGACAAGCCGGTTAGCGCGGGCGGCCGGAGGCAGCGGCGGGAGGGCATGCACGCCGCGCCAAACGCAGCGGCGGGTGAGCACCCCGAACGCCGCCGACCCCGCGCCCAAGACCGAAGCGCGCGCGTACATTCTCGGCGGTAACGCCAGCACGCTCGCTTTCACCTCGAGCCTCGTCGCGGAGAACCGGCAGGTGACGGCGTGGCTGGTGCCGCTCGCCTGGACGCCGATCGGCGTCGTGCTGGGCGAGAACTGGCAGCGCGTCGGTATCGCCGCGGACAACCTGGGCGGCTGGACCGACCAGACCTTCGAACCCTCGGACGAGCGGTCGTTCGTGTCGTCGCTGCGGGAGCTCGATCTGCTGGCGCGGATCGGTTGGTCAGCCGCGGTTCCCGATGCTCTCGGTGAAGCCACGATCGTCAACCCGGACGATTTGCCGGAGGACATCCTGGACGGGCTTTCCCATGGGCCCGAGGCGCTCGTGCAGTGTGCGATCTGCCGTCGCACGTGCGTGCGCGATCACTTCGTGTGGAACGAACGCCGGCTCTGCGCGTGGGACTTCCATGCGACGGTGTTTGGAAAACGCGGCCCGTGGCGCGGTGCGCCGTACGAGGAACGGCTGTGGGAGACGATCCCGCAGGCGGCGTACGTTGCGGGCCCGCTGTTGGACGATATTGGCGTGGACGCCGTGCTCGCGCTCGAGGGTCTCGACGACGAGCTCGCCCACCGCCTCATCAATGAAGCGATCGCCGCCGACGACGCGCGCGCACATCTCGCGGTTCGAACCAGCGGCGGCTACACGCTCTTGCGCGAGCGGGCCGGCGAACGAACCAGCGGAGAGCCGTCCTGACCGATCGCTCGATCGCGCGGCTGGGCGCCGTCTTCGTCGCGCTGTTCGCGCTGCTCGTGCTGCGCCAGCTCTGGGTTCAAGTCATCGAAGGGCCGTCGCTGGCCGACAACCGCTACAACCCGCGTCACGCGACGACCGCCGCCGGTCGCGGATCGATCCTCGCCTCAGACGGCACGCCGCTCGCGATCACCCAAGGCGATAAGCGCGTGTACCCGCAGGGTTCGCTCGTCGCGCACGCGGTCGGCTACGCGTCGTCGCGCTACGGTACGTCGGGGTTGGAGGACGCATTCGACCGCGTCCTGACCGCCCGTGCCGACGCGCTCGATCCGATCGGCCAGCTGCGCCAGATCCTCGCGGGGACGCGCAGCGCGCCGCGCGGCGCCGACGTCGTCACGACGCTCGATCTCACCGTGCAACGCGCGCTGGTCGCGCAGCTGCGCCGCTACGAGCGCGCCGCCGGGATCGTGATCGATCCCCGCAGCGGCGCGATCCTGGCGATCGCTTCGGTACCGGCCTACGACCCGAACTCGCTCGATGCGCATTGGGCGGCGCTGCTGAGCGATCCGGCCTCACCGCTGCTCGACCGCTCGACCGGCGGCCTCTACCCGCCGGGTTCGACGTTCAAGATCGTCACCGTCTCGGACGCGCTCGATGCGAACGTCGTCACGCCGGCGTCGCGATTCAACGACACGGGCGGTTTCTCCATCGGTAACTTCACCGTACGCAACGACGAGGAAGAGGTCACCGGGAATCAAGATCTCGCCGGCGCGTTCGCCCTCAGCTCGAACGTCGACTTCGCTCGGATCGCACTCGAGATCGGGGTCGATCGTTGGTTCGACTACGCTGCGCGCTGGGGCTTGGGCCGTCCGGTCGATTTCGATCTGCCCGTTGCGCGCGATCACGTTCCCGCCAAAGCATCGGTCAGCAGCGGGATCTTGGCGCAACTCGGTTTCGGTCAGGCCTCGCTGCTGGTCACGCCGATGCGAATGGCGCTCGTCGGCACGACGATCGCGCACGACGGCACGACGTTACGACCGTACCTGGTACGGCGCATCGCCGGGAGCGACACCGCGATCGCGACACGGCCCGAGACGATCGCCGAGCCGATCTCACCCGATACCGCGCGCGAAGTGCGCGATCTCATGATCGCCGTGGTGCAGCGCGGGACGGGGACCCCGGCCCGGTTGCCCGGCATCACGGTCGCGGGCAAGACCGGGACCGCCACCAACCCGCACGGCCGCTCGCACGCGTGGTTCGTCGCCTTCGCGCCGGCCCAGGCGCCGCGCGTCGCCGTCGCGGTGGTCGTGGAGAACGTGGGCTACGGCGGAACGTACGCGGCGCCGATCGCGCGGGAAGTCCTGCGGGTCGCGCTCGCCCGGCCGCGAACGTAAGGGATCGATGCCGCAGCGAGTGCTTTCCAGGCTGTAGCGCGTGGACACACAGAAGATCTTCAACAGCCGGTATCGCGTCGACGGCAACCTCGGCAACGGCGGGATGGCCAACGTCTATGTCGGTACCGACACGTTGCTGCGCCGGCGCGTCGCGATCAAGGTGCTGCGGGAGCAGTACGCCTCGGACGATGATTTCGTCAAGCGCTTCTCCTACGAAGCGCAGTCGGCGGCGAAGCTGTCGCATCCGAACATCGTCAACGTCTACGACTTCGGGCAAGAAGATCACTCGTACTACATCGTGATGGAGCTGGTCGACGGCGCGACGCTCGGCGACATCATGCGCGACGAACGCGTCCTGCCCGAACCGGTCGCGGTCGACTACGCCGTTCAGATCGCCAGCGGGCTCGCCAACGCGCACCGTCAAGGCCTGCTCCATCGCGACGTCAAGCCGGCCAACATCCTGGTGACCAAAGACGACGTGGTCAAGCTCAGCGACTTCGGCATCGCGCGCGCCGTCTCCGAACACACCTTGGGCGTCACGCAGCCCGGGATGGTGATGGGCAGCGTCGCGTATATCTCGCCCGAGCAGGCGCAGGGCCACGACATCGACGAGCGCAGCGACCTCTACTCGGTGGGCGTGGTGCTGTACCAGATGCTGACGGGGTCGTTGCCGTTCTCCGGCGATACGCCCGTAGCGGTCGCGCTCAAGCATGTCTCGGTCGAACCGCCGCCGATCGACGCTGCGACGAGCGGCGTGAGCCCGGCCGTCGCGTCGATCGTCGCGCGGCTGCTGCGCAAGAACCCCGAGCAGCGTTTTGCGTCGGCGACCGAGCTCGCGAGCGCGCTGCGCGAGGCGCGCGAGCGCCCCAACGTCGCCCAGCCGCCGGGCGAGTTCGCCGATGCACCCACCTCGCGGCTCGGTGCAGCCAAAGTGCCGCCCGGGCCGCCGCCCCGCCGTTCGGTTGCGCCCGACCTCAGCGATCGGCGGGCCGCGGAGCCGGTCGAGCTCCTCGAGCGCGAGCGCCACGGCCCTGACCCTCGCTGGATCGCCTTCCCGTTGTTGTTGCTGCTCGCGATCGCACTCGGTTACTTCGCGCTCCACGGACCGATCTTCGCGCCCGCCAAGACCATTGACGTCCCCGATCTCCAGGGGAAGCTCGCGATCCAAGCGCAGCAGACGCTGTTCAGCCTGGGCGTGAAGTCGACGGTCGCGACCGAGATCAGCGAAACCGTCCCGCAGGACCGGGTGATCCGGCAAGACCCCGCGCCGGGGACGAAGATCGGGCGGGATGACACCGTCGCGCTGGTCGTCTCGGGCGGCGCGCCGCGCGTGAACGTCCCCGATGCGAAGGGCTACAACGTCGCCGACGCCGAGCGCCGGCTACAGGACGCCAAGCTCCGCTTCAAGACCGTCGACGCGTACAGCGCCACGGTGCCGGCCGGACAAGTCATCGCGCTCAACCCGGACGTCGGCACGTCGGTGAAAGAGAACGCGATCGTGACGCTGACCGTCTCGAAAGGCACGAAACCGATCGTCGTCCCCGGTGTCGTCGGCGCGACGCTCGACGACGCGCGCCGGCGCCTTGCCGCAGCCGGTTTGTCGTTGACGGTGGGGCAATCCACCGAGAGCGACACCGTTCCGCCCAACGTCATCATGTCGCAGGACCCCGATCCCGGCACGACGGTCGCTCCCAAATCCGGCGTGACGGTCGTACTGAGCAACGGCCCGGCCAGCGTGCAAGTACCCAACGTCGTCGGGCTCGATCCGGACGCCGCGGAGGCCGCGCTACGCAGCGCGGGGTTCGACGTGACGCGCGCCTATACGGTCGACGCGGCGAACCCGACGCAGAAGATCGCGCTGCAGCAGCCCGATCCGAACACGCCCGCGAAGAAGGGCTCCAAGGTGACGATCTACTTGAGCGTCTCGGGCACCGTTCCCGACGTGACCGGAATGACGCTCGATGCCGCCAAGGCGGCACTCATCGCGCAGGGCTATCAGATCGGCAACATCGCGTACACCAACGAGAGCCCGGTCCAGGACGGACAGGTCGTGCGCACCGAGCCCGAGGCGAACTCGAGCGTGAAGCCCGGCGAGACGGTCAACCTCTACGTCATGCGCACGAACGGCCCGTGATGGTGCGCCGCATCTTGGGCGTCGACCCGGGGCTGCGCACGACCGGCTACGGCGTCATTGAAGTGCGGGACGGCGCGCTGCGCTTGATCGAAGGCGGCGTGCTGCAGCCCGCGCCGGCCGCGCCGCTGGCGCAGCGGCTCGTCCAACTGCACGACGCAATGGTCGAGGTCGTGCGCGCGACGCGCCCCGACTGCATGGTGGTCGAAGAGCTGTGGACGTCGTACGAGCACCCACAGACCGCGGTGCTGATGGGCCACGCACGCGGCGTGCTCGCGCTCGCCGCCGGCGCCAACGGCCTGCCGGTGCACGATCTCGCGCATTCGATGGTCAAGCGCGCGCTGGCGGGAAGCGGCTCGGCGAGCAAGGCGCAGGTCAAAGGAATGGTCGTTCGGCTGCTCGGCCTGGCCACGCCCCCGCATCCCGACGACGTGAGCGACGCGTTGGCGCTGGCGATCGCGTTCTCGAACGTGGAAGCACAACGCGACCGCTTTGCCGAACTCGGCGTCGTGATGCCCCAGCGCCGTTCCAGAGCCAGCCGGCTCGCATAGTGTTCTCTCGCATCTCCGGGACCGTGCTCGAGCGCGCGGGGGAGATCGTGCGCGTCGACGCAAGCGGCTTGGTGTACGACGTCGTTCTGCCGCCGAGCGTGATCGCGAAGGTCCCCGAGAGCGGGGCCGTGACGCTGGAGATCTACCCGCACTTCGCCCTCGACGGCAACGCCGGACGTTTCACGTTCTTCGGTTTCAGCAACGGGATCGAGCGCGAGTTCTTCGAGTCGCTGCTGTCGGTCGCGTCGATCGGACCGAAGTCGGCGGCGCGCGCGTTCTCGGCGCCGATGGCGCGCATCGCGCGCGCGATCGACGAGGGCGACCACAACTTCCTCAAGACGTTGCCGGGGATCGGACAGCAGAAGGCGCGCGACATCGTCGCCAAGCTGCAAGGGAAGGTCGCTCGGTTCTTGCTGATCCAGGACGCGCCGCAGCGGGCGATCCTCGAGCAGCCGCCGATGCCCGAGTTCGCCGGCGAGGCGCTAGCGGTCTTGCTGCAACTCGCCTACCGCCGCACCGAAGCCGAAGCGATGATCGCCCAGACGCTCGAGCGCGCGCCGCAAGTCGACGATGCCGAGGCCTTGTTGGCCGAGATCTATCGTCACCGCAACACAGCGACCACCGCGCATGAGTGACTCGGTGCGCAAGAAGATCGCCGGCCCCGCCGATGCGCCGGCCGAAGAAGAAGCGCCGCGCATCATCGGTGCCGACGCGTCGCTCGAGGACGAAGTCTACGGTGCGACGCTCCGCCCTCGGACGTTCGGCGACTACGTCGGCCAAGAGCAGATCGTCGACAACCTGCGCATCGCGATCGACGCGGCGGCGCGGCGCAACGAGCCGCTCGAGCACGTGCTGTTCTCCGGGCCGCCCGGTTTGGGCAAGACGACGCTGGCGAACCTGATCGCGCGCGCAACCGGCGGTACGCTGCGACCGACCTCCGGCCCGACGCTCGAGAAGCCCAAGGACCTGGTCGGCATCCTGACCGCGCTCGAGCATGGCGACGTGCTGTTCATCGACGAGATCCACCGGCTGGGCACGGTCGTCGAAGAATATCTCTATCCCGCGATGGAAGACTTCCAGATCGACTTCGTCGTCGACCGCGGCGCCTACGCGAAGACGCTCAAGCTCCCGCTCAAGCGCTTCACGCTGGTCGGTGCGACGACGCGGGCCGGAATGCTGTCGGCGCCGCTGCGCGATCGTTTCGGGATCGTGCACCACCTCGAGTACTACGAGCCGGCCGAGCTGCAGCGCATCGTCGAGCGCAGCGCGCGCGTGCTCGACATCGCGATCGAGCGCGACGGCGCGCGGACGATCGCGGAGCGCAGCCGCGGGACACCGCGCATCGCGAACCGGTTGCTGCGCCGCGTGCGCGACTACGCGGAGGTGCGCGCCGACGGCGTGGTGACCGCCGAGGTCGCCGGCGAGGCCCTGCGCCGCGAAGGCGTCGACGAGCTCGGCCTGGACCGCCTCGACCGCGCCTACCTCGAAACGATCGCCAAGCAGTACGGCGGCGGTCCGGTCGGGATCGCCGCGATCGCCGCGACGCTGACCGAAGACGTCGAGACGCTCGAAGACGTCGTCGAGCCCTACCTGCTCAAGAGCGGCTTCGTGCAGCGAACCGCAAGCGGTCGCAAGTCGACCGCCGCCGCGCACGCGCATCTGGGAATCGTCATGCGCGAAGGCGCCCAGCCGCGCTTGCTGTGATCGCGCGCGCGGCGTTCCTGAAGGGGATCGCCGGAGCAACGACGATCGCGACCGGCGGGCTCGACCTATGGGATCCGCTCTCGCCGCAGATCCGCGTGCTCGTCGCGACCGACGCGCGCGGCGAGACGCCGCAGGTCTACGCCGACGGCACGTTCGGCTTCGCCGGCAAACGCTGGCGCGGCGCGCCCTCGACCGTCGGGACGTCCGATGGGAAGTTCGCGCTGGTGACGACGATCGACGTCGATCAGTATCTGCAGGGCGTCGTCCCGCTCGAGTCACCGCCGTCGTGGCCCGCGGCCGCGCTCGAGGCGCAGGCGATCCTGGCGCGCACGTTCGCCCTGGGCCGCCGATCGCTCTCGCGCCCGTACGACGTACAGGCCAACGACTCCGATCAGCGCTGGGGCGGGGTCGATGCCGAGCACCCGGCGTCGACCGCCGCCGTCCGGGCGACGCGCGGCCGCACCCTGGCCTACGGCGGTGGGCCGGCATCCGCGTTCTACAGTTCGTGCTGCGGCGGTCACACCGCCGACAGCGGCTCGGCGTGGGGCGGGGTCGCGTTCCCGTACTTGCGCGGCGTCGCCGATCCGTACTGCAATCCCGCGCCCGACTATCGCTGGACGCGGAGCACCGGGCTCGACCGGGTGTTGGCGGCGTTCGGCGCGCGCACCGGGGGAACGCTGGTCGGAACCGCGCTCGGCGAACCCGATCCGAGCGGACGACCGCGAACGGTTTCGCTGCTCGGTACGGCGGAGGCGACGATCCCGGTCGCCGAGTTCCGGCGTGCGCTCGGCTCGGATCTGGTGCGCAGCTCGTGGCTGCGCGCGGTACGGATCGACGCGACGCAGGCCGCGCCGCGGCTCGTCATCGAAGGTGCGGGACGTGGCCACGGTGTGGGGCTGTGTCAATGGGGAGCGCGCTTCTTCGCGTCCTCGGGAGGCTCGGCTGCCGCGATCCTCGCGTTCTATTTCCCCGGGACGTCGGTGACGAATGGTTGACGACAATCTCCCAGAGGATGCGATCCGGTTGCGCAAGTTCATCGACGTGCTCGTCGAGGACAAAGTCTCGTTCACGCTCTTCCGCGCCTCGATCGCCGACATCGGCCCGACCGGGATGCGGGTGATCTCCGATCAGTATCTGCCCAAGCGCACGGTCTACACGTTCACCTTCAAGCGCACGCCGTTTTTCGTGTTCCGCGGCGAGGTGCGGTGGGTGCGCGCGTTCGAGCGCGACACGTTCGCGGTCGGCGTGCAGTTCCTCGACGTGTCTGAAGCGGACCTGGGACGGCTGCGGCAGTTCATGGAGATCGAACGCCAACGGGCGCCGAGCTGAGCGTTCGAGACGGAGCGCGAGCGCCGCGTGACGTCGCAGCGTACGACTACGCGCTGCCGCCGCACCTGATCGCGCAGGAGCCGGCCGCGCGTCGCGAAGCGGCGCGGTTGCTGGTCGTCCCGCCGAACGGCGCGCCCAAGCACCGAACGTTCGCCGAGTTTCCCACGCTGCTGCGCGCGGGGGACGTGCTGGTCGTCAACGAGACGCGCGTCGTGCGCGCCCGCTTGCGCGCGACGCGCGACGGCGGCGGCGAGGCGGAGATCTTGCTGCTGCGCCCGCGCGCCCAAGCGCGATTCGATCCGGCGGCGCGCGAGTGGCTGGCGCTCGTGCGGCCGGGGCGCAAGCTGCGGGCGGGCGCGCGCATCGACGCGGGCGGCGCGGGCGCGACGATCGTCGACGTCCTCCCGGACGGACCGCGCGTGCTCCGGTTCGACGACGGTGTCGACGTCGGCGCGCTCCTGGAACGGCACGGCGAGGTGCCGCTGCCGCCGTACGTCGTCGCGCGCGGCGCATCGGCCGGTGACGCCGACGCCGCGCGAGCGCAGCGCTACCAAACGGTCTTCGCGCGCGTCCCGGGCAGCGTCGCCGCACCGACTGCGTCGCTGCACTTCACCGAAGAGATCCTAGCCGAGATTCGCGCGCGGGACGTCACGATTGCGCCACTGGTGCTCGACATCGGGATCGCGACGTTCCGGCCGATGAACGGCGCGGCGATCGACGAGCACGTCATGCACGCCGAACGCTACGCGATCCCGCCGCAGACGGCTGCCGCGGTCGCGGCGGCGCGGCGCGACGGCCGGCGAATCGTCGCCGCCGGGACGACCGCGCTGCGCGCGCTCGAAGGTGCCGCGCTGCACGACGGCATCGTGCACGCCGGCGAGGCGGAAACAAATCTCTTCGTAACGCCGGGGTTCGCGTTTGCGGTGGTCGACGCGCTGCTCACCAACTTCCACCTGCCGCGCTCGACGCTGCTCGTACTGGTGGCGGCGTTCGCCGGATACGACCGCGTGCGCGACGCCTATCGGGAGGCGATCGAGCACGAATATCGCTTTTTCTCCTTCGGCGACGCGATGTTTGTCGAGCGAGCGTAAAGAATCAGCCCGCAGGCCCTCAAAGCGAGGCTGAAAGTTACGCATTCTTAGCGCAACTGGCCATCGTTTCCACGGGCGCTCGGGCCTTGGCCGAGAACGCGACGGGCAGTGAATCCTTCCGCTCTCGATCCGGCGACGCTTCCCCACTCGCCGCAGCGACGTCGCATCGCCGTGCTCGCGGGCGCGGTGTTTTTGGTCGTCGCGTTGGGCAGCGCGTCGTTCTTCCAAATCGCCGGTGGGGCCGGGACGCGAGCCGGATACATCTGGATCGTTTGGCTGGTCGCCACGACGTTTCTCGTCGTTGCGCTCCTCAGCGAGACCCACCGGCTCTCACGCGCTGTCGCGACCAACGAGCGCCGCCTGCGCGGGATCGTCGACGGCGTCGCGGACGCGCTGGTTTCGGTCGACGCGCGTGGCGCGGTGGTGTCGGTGAACCGCGCCGCGGCGGCGCTGTTCGGTTTCGTCGCCGAAGAGATGATCGGCACGTCGGTCACGCGCATGCTGCCCGACTACACGAGCGTCGCCGGGCAGCAGGAAGCGACGATCGTCGAGACGGTCGGACGCGACGCGCGCGGGACGCTCTTCCCGGTGGAGTTCGCTCGCGGTCGCGACGTCACCGCCGGGCTGGGCGACGAGCGAATCATCATTCTGCGCGACATCACGCAGCGCAAGGCTGCCGAAGAGGCGATTCGGGCGGCGCACGATCGGGCCGTCGAAGTGGCCGAGATCAAGTCGCAGTTCCTGGCGACGATGAGTCACGAGATTCGCACGCCGATCAACGCCGTGGTCGGGATGTCGGAGCTGTTGCTGGGCACGCCGCTGTCCGACGAGGCGCGCGACTACGCCGTCACCGTGCGCGACTCCGCCGACTCGCTGCTCGCGGTCGTGAACGACATCTTGGACTTCTCCAAGATCGAAGCCGGTCGAATGGATCTCGAGAGCATCCCGTTCGCGCCGGTCGCTGCGCTGGAGAACGCGACCGATATCCTGGGCGCCGCAGCGCGCAAGAAGGGGCTCTCGCTCGCGACCTACGTCGCACCCGACGTTCCGCGCCGAGTGCTGGGCGACGCCGACCGCCTGCGTCAAGTCTTCCTCAACCTGATCGGCAACGCGGTGAAGTTCACCGAACGCGGCAGCGTGACGGTTCGCGCGGTCGTGGAACGCGTCGAACCGGAGAAGACCGTCGTGCTGCGCTTTTCGGTGACGGATACCGGGCCGGGGATCGCGCCCGACGCCGCGGGTCATCTGTTCGAGCCGTTCCGGCAGGCCGATCAGTCGACGCGCCGTCGCTACGGCGGCACGGGACTGGGGCTCTCGATCTCACGCCGATTGGTCGAGCTCATGGGTGGTTCGATCGGCTTCGAGAGCACCGTCGGCGGCGGTGCGACATTCTGGTTCACGGTTCCGTTCGCGCAGGTCGTTCGCGACGGCGAAGGGATGCGAACCGGCGCGCTGCGCGGCGCTCGCGTACTCGTCGTCGATCCGGAGGGCGAGGCGCGCCAGGCCGTCGACCAGTATCTGTTCGCTTGGGGAGTCGTCGCCTCGAGCACGGCGAACGCCGCGCACGGACTCGAGCTGGCAAAGGCTGCGGTCGCGCGCAGCGGCGCCTACGATGCAGTGATCGTCGACCGCGGTGCCGGTGACGACGCCTTCGCGCTGGGCGCGCGACTCCACGCCATCGCGGGCCTCGAAGCGGTTCCGCTCGTCCTCGTCACGGGCGCCAACGAAACCTCCAGCCTGCACGAAGCGCGCGCGAAGGGCTTCGCGGCCGTCGTCCGCAAGCCGATTCGCCGCAGTGTCCTGCACGATGCCTTGGTTGCGGCGATCGACGGCGCCGTCGCGCCGACGATCCCGGTCGCGACGTTCGACGGCGTCGTCACGCAGCGCGGCGGCGACATGCTCGTGCTCGTCGCCGAAGACAATCCGGTGAACCGCAAGCTCGCGCTGCAGCAACTCAAGAAGCTCGGCTATCGCGCGCACGCCGTCACCGACGGGCGCGAGGCGATCGAAGCGGTCACGCACGGCAACTACGATCTCGTGCTGATGGATTGCCAGATGCCCGAGGTCGACGGATTCGAGGCCACGCGCGCGATCCGGCGTGCCGAGAACGCGCGCGGCGGGCACGTGCCGATCGTGGCCATGACCGCCAACGCGCTCGAGGGCGATCGCGATGCGTGCCTCGCCGCGGGGATGGACGACTATCTCGCCAAGCCGGTGCAGCTCGCCGCGCTGGGAGCGCTCGTCGAGCGCTTCGCTCGCGGGGTACGGGTTGCCGGATAAGGCCGTCCTCGACCTGTCCCGGCTCGAAGAGGCGTTCGAAGACGATCGCACCGGGATCGCCGAGCTGCTCGAGATGGCACTCGAAACCGGGAAGAAACATCGCCGGCTGCTCGAGGAAGGTCTAGCGAGCGCGGACCCCGCCGTCGTCGCACGGGCCGCGCACGGCATCAAAGGGAGCGCCGGAACCATCGGCGCGACCGTCGTCTATGAACTGGCGATCGAGCTCGACGAACGCGCGCGCGCCGGCAATCTCACGGGGACGCGCGAGCGCATCGACGCGATCGACGCCGCGTATGCCCGCGTCGCCGACCAGGTTCGCGAGTATCGCGCCGGGCTATCATAGCGATCGCGAGCGCCGCCCGCCATACTCATCGTGGCGACTTCGTCCGTCGCGGGCGGCTCCTCGAAGGCCGGGGCGCGAAGGACACTCCGAGCAACGCTGAAATTCGCCGATCGATTTCGAGTGCGATCGGCGCTCCGATCTTCAGCTTGGAGATGTCTGGGTGCTCTGGATCCAAGACGACGTTCACATCGCCGAACGGGTACGCCTCGGGTAGGACGGCGCTGGGAACGATGAGGCCGAGGCTCGTCTTTCCCACACGCCATTCTTCCGCGAAGGCACGACATTCGTCGCGGCCCGAGAAGGTGCGCCAAAGCGGCGAGAGACGCGTTCGATCGAGCGGCGTCAGCAGCGCATCAGGGATTTCGACCGGAAAGGCCACGTAGCCGTCGAGCGACGTCGTACCGGCCTGCACGATCACTTCGAGAATGGCAAGCGGGATCCGAGTCGAGGTGTAGACTGCACGGCGGCTCCGCTCGTTCCAGCGACCCGGGCTGCTCGCCGAACCGAAACCATCGAAGGCGGCCGCCGGATCGTGCCGGCGGGTTACGCGGAAGAGCTGCACCTGCTAGGCGAAGATCCCATCGTCTATGCGTCCGAGCGCGTCTTCGACCTCCCGGGCTCCGACCTCGGTGTCGGCAAGCGCGATCGGGCGTGTGCCGTCCAGCACCCAGTTCGGCGCCTGCATCCACGTCGCGGCGTTTTCGCGAGAGCCGAGCACGGTTTCGGCATGGTCGTAGAGGCGTGCGATCCGCGTAAGACGGTCCGACTCGTCGGGCTGGAACCGTTGCTTGGAGGCTTTCCGCCGTTGCACGGTACGTAGCGGAATTGCTGCCGCGTCGGCGAGCAGTTCGCGCGTGAGTTGCGTGTACGACGCCAGGTGCTCGAACGCCGAGACGGGCAACCCGCCTCGCACCAGATCGACGAGCGATTTCTGCCGTTGGCGTTCGGGGAGCCCAAGGATCCGGACAACACGCTGAGCGCCGGTCATGACGGGATTATACCACATGGCGCCCTCGGGAGCGCCAAAATGTTCGACCTGCCCACGTTAGGAATCGCTCGTTGGGCGACCGATTCTGGTGCGGGCGTTGGTGTACCACACCAACCCCGGTGCGCCGTCGCGCTGTTTGCGGACGTGCTTGCGTTCGGTGTAGTCGATCTCGACTCGCGGTGCGGCGCGCGCTTTGCTGTGCGCCGCAGCCAGATTCGCCGCGGCGTCGAGGTCGTCGTCGCCGGGGTCGCTGCCGGGCGGTGCTTGGAGGACGACGTGCGATCCGGGGATGCCGCGTGCGTGAAACCACAGATCGTCCGGTTTCGCGATGCGAAACGTGACTTCGGCGTTCTCGCGCGGCGACCGGCCGACGTAAATGCGTGCGCCGGACGGTCGCTCGACCCGCAGCGGCGGACGACGGCGTGCACTCGCCGCGGGGGCACGTTGCGGCGGGCGCCCTTCGAGCGCGTCGAGATCCGCTTCGAGCTCGGGGATCGTCGGTGAGTCCGCCCGTTCGGCCTCGAATGCAAGCACGTCGAGCGCACGTCGTCGCGTCACCAACGCTTCGCGCCGGCGCTCGAGATGCGGCAGCGCGTCCGCCGCCTTGCGGTACCGGGCATAGTAGCGTTGCGCGTTCTCCTTCGCGTCGAGCTCGGGATCGAGCACGATGGTCAATGCCGGGTCGGTCGGCGCGATGTACGCCACCGCGCCGGCCGCAATCTCGTGCCCGTAGGTGAAGAGCGCGTCGCCGATCTGACGCAACCGGTCGCGCGCGGCGTCGTCGACGATGCGCGCTGCCAGCGCGGCGAGCTCGCCGTCGACCGCGGCGGCACGCTTTACGATGCGAGCCAGGAGCGTCGTGCGGCGCCGCTCGGTCGCGTCGCCGCGTCGTGCGCGCAGCGTCGCCGTGCGCTCTTCCGCGAACACCTCGAGCAGTGACGATACGCGCGCGTGCGCGAGCGCGGCATATTGCGCCAACGGCACGACGTGGGCCGCGACGATCGCCGCGCTGTCGTCGCGGTAGACGTGCAGCTCGCCCGGTTCTTCGGCGGCGCGTTCCGCCTGAGCCAGCAGCGTTCGCGCGCGCTCGCCGAGCGAGGCAGCTTGCGCCGCGGCATCAAGCTCGATGAGATCCGCGCTGGCCGCGACGAGCGATGCTGCGAGCAAGCGCGGCAATTCCGGTACGTAGCCGCCGAGTGCTCGCGCGCGAGCGGACGCGTCCCCCGCAGCTTCGAGCGCCGCGGCGAACGCGGCGAGGTCCAACGTCGGCTGCGGCAACGGCGGCGCTTCGTAGGGCAGCCCGACCTGGACCGAACGCGCCTCGTTGTCGGCCGGCGAGAACTGCTTGGCCGCGGCGACGACGACGCGGTCGCGCAGCAGCACGACGTTGCCGTAGCGCGGAACGAGTTCGACGACCAGCCGCGACGCGGTTTCCACGCCGAACCGCGAGGCGGTAGCGAACGCCAACACGAGCACGCGGTCGCCGGGGCGCGCGCGCACCTCGGTGAGGCGCGTCCCGCGCAAGGTCGCGGTGGCGGAGCGTAGCCAGCCCGGATCGACGCCGACGGCCAGCTCGGCGTCGTCCAGCGTGACGATCGGCGGCGAGGAGAAGGCGTCGATCGCCAGCGTCGCCGTTCGCCCGCCCTGGTCGCTTGCCCGTCGAAGGCCCCCGAGGCGCAGGCCGATCCGGCCGTCGTCGAGCAGGCCGACGTCGACGACCCGGCCGCCGGCCAGGGCGCGATCGAGTTCGGCCGCCGCGCGGCGAATCAGAATCCAATCGGTGGTCAAGGGTGTCCTGAGCTTGCCGAAGGCAGAGGGGAGCAGGTGCTTTCCCGCCTCTTGCGTATTCTTCTGTGTTTGACCCGTTCGTAAGGGAGGATGACCGTTCTGACCGGGCCCGGTCTCTTGTTCGTCGTGTCGGGCCCGTCAGGTGCGGGGAAAGACACCCTGGTGGAGGGCCTCAAGGCCCGCCGCGAGCGGCTCCTGTACTCGGTTTCGGCCACGACGCGCGAGCCGCGTCCAGGTGAACGAGAGGGCACTGATTACTTCTTCTTGGAGGTGGAAGAGTTTCGGCGCCGGCTCTCCGAGAGCGCTTTCCTCGAATGGCGCGAGTACAACGGACACTTGTACGGCACCCCGCGCTCGTTCATCCAAGAGAAGCTTCGGGACGGTTACGACGTCGTCTTGAAGCCCGAAGTCAACGGCGCGCTGGCCCTCAAGGCGCAGTTCCCCGACGCGGTCCTGATCTTCATCGTCCCCGACAAATTCTCGTATCTCCGCTCCCGCCTCGAGGCGCGGCGCACCGAGACGAACGAGCAGATCGCCGCGCGGCTCGAAATCGCGCACGACGAGTTCACCTTCGTTCGCCGGTTCGACTACCTAGTGATCAATGAGGAAGCCCAGCCTCAACAGGCTGTGGACGACCTCGAAGCGATCGTGCGGGCCGAACGGTACCGCATCCATCGCTACCCCGAAACCCGTCTAAAAGAATTGGAAGACAGCTAAAGATGAGCGATAGTGTATTCGGCGACCTCGACGGACTGCTCCGTCACGTCGACTCGAAGTTCTCCCTGGTCAACGTCGTGACCAAGCGCGCCAAGCAGCTCAACAACGGCGCGCCTCCGCTCACCGAGCGCGTCAACCCCAACAAGCCCGTCTCGACCGCGTTCAACGAAGTACGTCTCGGCAAGATCCCGTACAAGCGGACTCGAGAAGGGATCAAATAACGGGAGGAACCGAGCATGTGCGGCATCGTCGGCTACGTCGGAAAACGTGATAGCGTTCCCATCATCATGGACTCGCTGGCGCGACTGGAGTACCGGGGCTACGACTCGGCCGGGATCGCCGTCATCGACAGCGATGGGCACCTGACCGGATCGAAGGCGGAGGGAAAACTCGCAAACCTCGCCGCGCGCTTGCTCGACGGTGAGGCGCTGCACGGCACGACCGGCGTCGGCCACACACGCTGGGCGACGCACGGTCGCCCGTCCGACGCAAACGCCCATCCGCACATGGACTGCACCGGGCGGTTCGCCGTCGTGCACAACGGGATCATCGAGAACTATGCGGCGTTGCGCGCGCAGCTGCTTGCCCAAGGCCACGTCTTCAAGTCCGAAACCGACACCGAGGTCCTCGCCCACCTGATCGAGACGCGCTACAAGGGCGATCTCGTGCAAGCCGTGCGCGAGACGCTCGCGCTGGTGCGCGGAGCGTTCGCGCTGGGCGTGATCTCGTCCGATACGCCGGGGCGCTTGATCTTCGCGCGCAACGGCGCCACGCCGCTGATCGTCGGCCTCGGCGAGGACGAGATGTTCGTCGCCTCCGACATCCCTGCGATGCTGCAGTACACCCGCAAGATCGTCATCCTGCAAGAGGGCGAGGTCGTCGACGTCGGCAGCGACGGCTACTCGCTGACCGCGTTCGACGGGCAGCCGATCGAGCGCGACGTCCAGCAGATCACCTGGGACGCGACCTCGGCGGAGAAGTCCGGCTTCAAGCACTTCATGCTCAAGGAGATCTTCGAGCAGCCCAACGTCGTCAAGGAGACGCTGGCCGGCCGCATCGACGAGAGCCACGACGTGCAGCTCGGCGCGGAGCTGAAGATCGACGAGATCGTCCTGCGCGCGATGACCAAGATATCGATCACCGGCTGCGGCACCGCCTATCACGCCGGGATGGTCGGGATGTACTTGATGCGCGCTCTGTGCAAGCTGCCGGTCGAGATGGAGCTGGCCAGCGAGTTCCGCTATGGCGACCGCTTCATGGACGCGCGCACGCTGACGATCGCAATGTCGCAGTCGGGCGAGACCGCCGACACGATCGAGGCGGTGAAGATCGCGATGCAGGAGGGCGCACCGATCATCGGCATCTCGAACGTCGTCGGCTCGCACCTCACCCGCTTGGCCGACGCGACGCTCTACACGCGCGGCGGCCCCGAGATCTCCGTCGCGGCGACCAAGACGTACGTATCGCAGGCGATCGCCGCCGTGTTGTTGGCGCTCTACCTCGCGCGCATTCGCAAGTCGGCGCCCATCGAGCGGCTGCGCGAGATCGCCGAGGGGACGAAGCTGCTGCCCGCCGCGATCGACGTCGTGCTCAACACGTCCGACGAGGTGAAGAAGGTCGCCAAGAAGGTGCGCAAGGCGCGCTCGGCGCTCTTCTTGGGCCGTTACGTGAACTTCCCGACCGCGCTCGAGGGCGCGCTCAAGCTCAAGGAGATCAGCTACATCCACGCCGAGGGCTACGCCGCGGGCGAGATGAAGCACGGCCCGATCGCGCTGCTCGACGCCAAGACCCCGGTCGTCGGGATCGTCACCGAAGGTCGCGTGCGCGAGAAGATCCTCTCGAACATCGCCGAGTCCAAGGCCCGCGAAGCGCCGATCATCCTGGTCGCGAACTACGGCGACGAAGAAGCTGCCGCAATCGCCGACCACGTCCTATGGGTGCCGCGCGTCGACGAGCTGCTCTCGCCGATCGTCAACGTGATCCCGCTGCAGCTGCTCGCCTACCACATCGCCGACATCGACGGCAAAGACGTCGACCAGCCCCGCAACCTCGCCAAAACCGTCACCGTCGAGTAGCGCCGCCGCCGCCGGCGGACGCGGCGCGGCCTAGATAGCCGGCAGCTCTTCTTCGTAGACGGATTCCGTCGAGGCGCTGTTTCGTAGCGTGCTGTTCGCGTCGGCTAGCGTCAATCGAAGCAAGACGGGACCCTGGTGCGCGACCGAGACTTGTTCGTTGTCACGCGCGAGCTCGAAGAGCGTCGCGACGATGCGCTGCCGCTCGGTCAGATCGATGTTTTGCCATTTCAGCCGCTCGACGGAGAAGGTCACGACGTGCCGCCGGCCGCCGCGGGAGACGGCGAGCTGCGGTGTGAGCCCGAGTTGCGCCGCCTTCGCCGTCACGGAGCCGGCGATGCTCCAGGCATGGTGCCAAACGTCGCCTTCGTCGGGGATCAGGTTCACGGCAAAATGCTTGAGGCGTTCGTCCGCGTCGAAGACGAGGACCTGAACGTAGGGCTCCAGTCGAACCGCGTCCAGAACGAACGCGTACGCCGCGCCGTCGTGCAGCATGCGCCGTCCGATCGGGCGGCGAGCGAGCGCATCCGCCCGCGCGGCGTCGAGCAGATCGGACGGCACCCACTCGTCGCCGGCGTCGAAGGCCTCGCGCGCGGCCGCCGACAGGTCGTTGCGCACCTCGGGGAGTTGCCAGAGCGGCTCGATCAACGTGCGCCGAGCGAGCGCGTCGCGCCTAGCGTCATCCACGCCGTATTCTTCTTAGTACGCTCCGCCGCGTCCCGGCACGACGAACTCTCCCGGCCACGGTCAGGCGGAACGTGCACGGCCGGGCCGAATCCCGGTCGGCTGTGCGTGCTGACGGTCGTGCCCCCGACGAACTTCGTCCCTTGGCCTTCGAGCCGGGGTATTTGCCGTTCGCGGACGGCAGCGTGCTGATCTCGCTCGGCGCGACGCGCGTGATCTGCGCCGCGACGATCGAGGAGCGCGTGCCGCCGTGGATGCGCGGCCGAGGCACCGGCTGGGTGACCGCCGAGTACGCGATGCTCCCGCAGGCCACGCCGGAGCGCAACCAGCGCGAGGCCACCAAAGGGCGACTAGGTGGGCGCACGCACGAGATCCAGCGTCTGATCGGCCGCGCGCTGCGTTCGGTGGTCGACATGGAGAAGCTCGGAGAACGCAGCGTGCTGGTCGACTGCGACGTCATCGGCGCCGACGGCGGAACGCGGACCGCGTCGATCACCGGCGCGTGGGTGGCGTTGTCGCTCGCGCTGCGCAAGCACTTCGACCCGGAGAAGCAGCCGAAATGGCCGCTGATCGGCCAAATCGCGGCGGTCTCGGTCGGCATCGTCGACGGGACGCCGGTGTTGGATCTCCCGTACGAAGAGGACAGCCGGGCGGAGGTCGACATGAACGTCGCGATGACCGATGCGGGGGGCTTCGTCGAGGTTCAAGGGACGGCCGAACGCGAGCCCTTCACCCGCGCGCAACTCGACGGGCTGCTGGGACTGGCCGAAGGCGGGATTCGAAGGCTCTTCGCGGCGCAGCGCGAGGTGCTCGGGCTCGGTGTCTGATCGCGCTGCGCTGGCCGCTCTCGCCGCCGCGGTCGGCGCTTTCCACCTGGCCGACCGGACGATGCGGTCGGCTCAGCAACGCATCGAGCAAGCGCTGGCCGGCGGCGAGGTCGACGAGGCTGCAGCCAGGGCGTACCTGGCGGCGGTCCGGCGCTACTTCGCGCCGTACGAGCGCGAGGCTCAGGGGCAGCTGCGGCACGTCGACCGCGAGCTGGAGCGGCTCTACCTACAGCAGTTCAATCTCGCCGCCGAGCGCAGCGTCGTCGCCAAGCGTATCGAGGCGGTGCGAGGCGTCCTCGGGGCGCTCGCGGAACTCCGCGCGGAATGAAGGTCTTCGAAGAGGTCGGTCGCGGAACGATCGGCGCCTTCGCCTACGCCGGCGGCGTCGCGGAGCTCCTCGGGGACGCGCTCCGCTTCATCGCCGGCCTCCGAATCCGGGTCCGTGAGACGCTCGATCAGGCCTTCCTGCTGGGCGTGCAATCGCTCTCGATCGTCATCCTCACCTCACTGTTCACCGGAATGGTGTTCTCGCTCGAGAGCGCCAATCAGGCCGTCTCGTACGGCGTCGGCAACCTGGTCGGCGGCTTGGTGGCGTTCACCGCGGCGCGCGAGCTCGGTCCGATGCTTTCGGCGGTCGTCGTCGCCGGTCGCACCGGTGCTGCGATCGCCGCGGAACTCGGTTCGATGGTCGTCACCGAACAGATCGAGGCCCTGCAGTCGCTCGGCCTTTCGCCGACGCGCATGCTGGTCGTCCCGCGGCTGCTCGCGCTGGTCGTAATGCTGCCGCTGTTGACCGTCCTGGCCGACATCGTCTCGATCGTCGGCGGGATGTGGGTCGCCGGGGTCTACGCGCACATCTCGCAGGAATCGTTCATCACCTCGGCGCGCGCGGCGGTGCCGTTCGATGACGTCCTCAAAGGGCTGTTCAAGTCGGTGGTCTTTGCGGTCATCATCGCGATGATCGGCTCGTATCAAGGCTTGCAGACGCGCGGAGGCGCCGCGGGCGTCGGCAAGGCGACGACCGGCGCCGTCGTCACCTCGATCATCCTGATCTTCATGTTCAACTTCGCCCTCTCGTACGTGCTGTTCGGTTCGTCATAGTGGCACTTTGGGCGCGCCTGGACGACGTTTGCGTACGCTACGGTCCCAAGATCGTGATGCAGAATCTCTCGCTCGACATCGTCGAGGGTGCGATCACCTGCATCATCGGCCTCTCGGGCGCCGGCAAGTCGACGATCCTGCGCCTGCTCAACGGGCTCAAGAAGCCCGACACCGGTCGCGTGTTCGTCCGCGGCAAGGACATCACCGAGATGCGCGAACGCGACCTGATCGATCTGCGCCGCACGATCGGCTTCGCGTTTCAGTTCTCCGCGCTGTTCGACTCGCTCACGATCGGCGAGAACGTCGCGCTGCCGCTGCGCGAGAACACCAAAATGCACGACGGGGAGATTCGCAAGCTCGTCAGCGAGACGCTCGACTCGGTCGGGCTGGCGCACGTCGAAGAGCGCTCTCCGTCGGAACTCTCGGGCGGGATGGTCAAGCGGGCCGGCTTCGCGCGCGCGGTCGTGTCGAACCCGGCCGCGGTGCTGTACGACGAGCCGACGACCGGGCTCGACCCGATCATCACCCACGTGCTGACCGACCTGATCGTCAAGCTCCGCGAGAAGCTCAACGGCACGGCGGTCGTGGTTTCGCACGATCTCGAAAGCATCTACATCATGGCGGACTACATCGCGATGCTGTTCGAGGGCGCGATCGTTGCGTATGGAACCGTCGACGAGATTCGGCGGTCACCGAATCCGATCGTCCAGCAGTTCTTGCAGGGGAGCGAGGTCGGGCCGATCCCGATTTAAGATCATGAACAGACAAGCGATCGTCGGCATCTTCACCGTCGCGGCCCTGATCGGGCTGTTCGGCTTCTTCTTGGTGCTCGCCAACGTCGGACCGGAGGGACGCTACAAGACGGCCGTCCACTTCAAGTCCGCGTCCGGACTGCACAAGGGCGCGCTCGTGTACGAGAGCGGCGTCGTCGTCGGCGTGATCGACCAGACGAACCTGCTCGAAGACTTCACGGTCGAAGTCGTCATGGCGATCAACAATAACGTCGACGTGCCGCGCAACGCGCGATTCATCATCCAGGCTCCGCTGACCGGCGACGCCGATCTTGAGATCGTTCCCGTGGTGCCACCGCCGCAATCGCCGGGGATGACGGAGCCGACGAACGCGCCGCGCACCGTCGCCGTCTTACCGCGCGAAGTCGTCCCGATCGACCAGCAGCCGCAAGGGACGAATCCTGCGACGATCCAGGATCTGGTCGACCAAGGCCAGGGCGAAACGCGCAGGCTCGACCGCATGCTCGCGCAGCTGGAGAAGAAGGAGCCCGCGCTCCTGAACACCTTGCAGTCGGCGCTCGACAACGCGAACCACGTCAGCGTCACCGCCGACCGTTCGTTCACCAACCTCTCGCGCCGGCTGGACTCGCTGACGTCGACGCTGCAGGTCGCGCTCGTCGCGGGCAGCGCGAACCTCAACGACGTGACCGGCGAGCTGGACGCGACGGTCCGTCGCAACGCCGGCCACTTCGACGCGATCGTCGCCGCGCTGGATGCATCGTCGCGCGACCTCAACCGGACCGCCGATCA
Organism: Vulcanimicrobiota bacterium; assembly: GCA_003161435.1. GTDB lineage: Bacteria > Vulcanimicrobiota > Vulcanimicrobiia > Vulcanimicrobiales > Vulcanimicrobiaceae > Vulcanimicrobium > Vulcanimicrobium pasteuri. The sequence goes on along the minus strand of PMOS01000007.1, from coordinate 18,424 downwards.
AGTCACGGCGCTCGCGTCTGATCCGCAGCTGCACGCCAACATCCTCCAGACGACGCAAGGGATCGCGCAGACGGCGACCACCTTCGCCTCAATCGCTAACGACCTGCGCAACGTGAGCGGGAATCCCCAGACGCAGGCGCAGCTGCGCGATACGATCGCCAACGTCGACGCGGCGTCCCAGAAGGCCAACTCGCTGCTCGCGCAGTTCGGCGGCCGGTCGAGCGTCTACGGCGTCGACCGCGGCGCAACGCCCGCACCGGCCTCCGGCACGTCGCGGCCCGGCGCACCGGGCGCCGGCGGACCCGGTGCCGCTGGTGCGACGCCGGCGCCCGGCAGCCCGCAATCAAACGTCAAGAACAAGGTCGGCAGCCTGGTGCGCAGTTTGATCGCGCTGCAGGTTCGCGTCACCGAGCTTGATCAGCAGCACGCCAACACGAGCGCGTCGGCGCTGCTGACCCGCGACCGCGGACCGTCGACCGACGTCAACATCATCGCGCTGCCGAACGGTTCGACGTACCTCTACACCGGGTTCAACGATGTCGGTGGACCCGCGTCGACGGTGAACTTCGCCGCCATGCAGCGCGTCGTGCCGCACCTCTCGATCGGCGGCGGCATCGTGTACTCTCGACTCGGCGCGCGCGCCGTTTACTCCCCGGCGCTGAGCCGCGGACTCGGCTTCGACGCGCTGATCTACGACCCGCGCCACCCGACGGCCGACGCGTACGCGAACTACGGGCTCGGCAACGGGTTGACGTTGTTCGGCGGGGAGCGCGACGCGCTGCACAACGGCCGGCGCACGGCCTTCGGTCTGCAATACCAATTCTGACGCCGAAGAGGAGAGCGCGAGCGCGGTGAGGATCGGGATCGTCGGCGCGGGGGCACTCGGAGCGCTGTTCGGACAGCGGCTTGCCGCCGGCAACGAGGTCGTGCTGCTCGAGCGCAAGCGCGAGGTCGTCGAGGCGATCCGCGAGCACGGGCTGCGGGTCGACGGTGAGTCGCGCGCGGCGCGTGCGACCGCCGAACCGCGCGAACTGTACGGCGTGCAAGCGCTGTTCGTGTTCGTTCGCGCGACCGACACGCTCCGCGCGCTGCGGCCGTTCGCCGGGGAGTTGAGCCCGGCGACCGCGATCGTCTCGCTGCAGAACGGTCTCGGCAACGAGGAAGCGATCAAGACGTCGCTCGGCGGGACGATCCCGCTGGTCATCGGCGCGACGACGGAGTCGGCGCTCACCGTCGGTCCTGCCGAGGTGCGCCGCATCGGCGACGGCACGACGGTGCTGGGCAGCGCAGGTGCATCGCCCGAGGTCGTCAACCGCGTCGTCCGGCTGTTGACCGAAGCCGGCTTTCGCGCCAGTGCCGCCTACGACATTCGACCGCACCTGTGGGGCAAGCTGATCGCGAACGCGGCGATCAACCCGGTCGCCGCGTTGCTCGATCGGCCCAACGGCGTGGTGCTCACCAACGAGCACGCCGGCGACGTCGCACGCTCCCTGGCGCAAGAAGCCGCGACGGTCGCCAACGCGATGCGGATACCGTTGCCCTTCACCGATCCGTGGTCGTACGTGCGCACGATCGTCGAGCAGACGGCGGAGCTCGACAACTCGATGCTGTACGATCTTCGCGCCGGCGTGCCGACCGAAGTCGACTTCATCAACGGCGCGGTCGCGGCCGCAGGCCGGCGCGCCGCCGTTCCGACGCCCTACAACGAAACGCTCGCCGCACTTGTGAAGGCGCGCGAGTTCACGCGCAAGACGCTCGGCAGCTACGACTAGACGGCGATCGCCTGCGCCGTGCGCGGTAGTTCGCGTGCCAGCGTCGCGACCGCACGCAGAAAGTCCGTCGCACGCGCGGGGTCGTCGAGCACCGGCGGCACCGCATCGAGTCCCATCACGACGATCGGTTCCCCCACGATCGTCTCCAGCCAGAGGAGCGCAGCGCGTACCCCGGCGCTGCGGGCTCGGCTCGCCGTTTCGGCGCTGGACAGCCGCACGTGCTCGATCCGCACCGCGTCGTTCTCCGACCGAACGCGCCGCAGTTGCGCGTGCAGTTCGGGCAACTCGGCGCGCAGCGTCGCCAGCTTCGCGCGCAACGTGGCCTCGTAGCGCTCGGGCGCATGCGCGGTTTCCCGGATCGCATCGTCGCGCATCCTGACGGCACGAGCGCGAACATGGGATTCGTACGACGAGACGTCGGTCGCCCGCGGTAGAGCGATACGGCGCGAAACCAGCGCCGCGCGCCGCAAGTTCTCGGCCGCCCCGATCATCTCGAGCGCCGCCCGCATCGTGCGCGTCCAGCGATGTTGCGCCAGGCTCGGGGCGTGCGGCTCGCGTCGAGCCGTGAACGAGAAGAACGTCGCGCTGCGTACGTCGCCGCCCGGTCGCCGAGGCTCCGCCGCGCCGGCTTCACCGACCAGCCGCCACAGGCGCTCGCCGAGCTCTTGCCGCGCCGCGAACGGGTCGACGGCGCACGCGAGGCGCGCGAGTGGGGTGGTCATGCTGCATTCGTTCCCGCGGGCCGATGACGAGTCGCGCGACCCCGGTCACATCTAGTAGTTCGGGTCGAGAAGGGGATCGAGGATTAAAAGGCTTCCCGGCCGGGCAACCAAGGCTCCGAGGGAGGAACCAACCGTGGCTGGACTCATCTGGGGAATCATCGTTGTCTTGTTCGTGCTTTGGCTGCTCGGCTTCGCGATCCATATCGGCGGTAGTCTGATCCACTTGCTGCTGGTCATCGCGCTCGTCTTGCTCGTATTCAACATCATCACGGGTCGCGGCGCGAGGGTCTAGCCGCAAACGGAGACGCGCGGGGTGCCCGGTCACGCCGACCGGCACCCCGCACGCCGGTTCACGGGCGCTTGCTGCGCGGATGCGTCGCGTCGAACTGTTCGAGCATGCGGCTCTTCGCGACTTTCGTGTAGACCTGCGTCGTCGCCAGGCTTTCGTGGCCCAAGATCTCTTTGATCACCAGCAAGTCGGCGCCGTGCTCGTACAGATGGGTCGCCATCGAGTGCCGCATCGTATGCGGTGATGCGTGTCCGGCCAGACCGGCGATCTCGATGTAGGTTCGTACGATCTTGTACAGACCCGACTCGCTCAAGCGCGCGCCGCCTCGTCCGATGAAGAACGCATCGCTGGCGGTCCGCGGTCGTACTCCCAAGTAGGCCTTCATCGCGTCGGCGGCGACTTGGGTGAGCGGGACGAGCCGGTCCTTGTTGCCTTTGCCGCCGACGACGCGCATCGTCCGCGCCTCGAGGTCGACTTCGCCCAGCGTGAGGCCGAGCAGCTCCGAGCGGCGCACGCCGCTGGAGTAGAGGCACTCGAGGATCGCCCGGTCGCGCAACCGCTGCGCCTCCGAGAGCCCGGCGATGTCCCGCATCGTGAATAGCTTGGTGACGTCGCTCTCGGTGAGGGCCTTGGGGAGCGGCTTACCGATCTTGGGGGTGGGAACGTCCGCGGCCGGATTGTCTGCCCGGCGGCCGTCGAACTTGAGCTGCTTGTAGAACGTCCGCAGGGCCGAGATCTTGCGCCGGATCGAGCGCGGCGCATAGGCGCGCGATCCGTTGAGGCGGGTGAGGTACGCCAGCACGTCGGACGTCGCGGCCGACTCGAGCGCGTCGTACGGCGGCTCGTGATGCGCGTCCAGGTCGAGCTGATCCGCACGCGCCTTGAGGAACGAACCGAAGCTCTCGAGATCGCGCTGGTACGCCACCGCGGTCCGCGGGCTCATCCGGCGCAGGTCAAGATATTGCGCGAAGCGCGCGATGGCCGGGTCGGTCGAAACGAAAGCGGCAAGGTCGTACCGCCGGCGGGCTTTGCTCACGATCGTCCTTTGGGCTTCTGCCGCGCTGTTCGAGTGACGATAATCGGTATTTCCGTTACTGAGCGCTAGGGAAGAATCCTCCCCCCGGTCGGCTCGCTCCCCGCTCCTGGCGTGAACAAAAGTGCCGAAACATAGTTTACGATGCATTTGTTCGACCAGCTCTTTAGAAGGTGGGAGCATCCGCTGTGGTTCGAGAGCGAGCACGGGCGTGAGGGTGCGTTCAACGCTGTCGCGCTCAGCGAAGGTAAGCGCATCCCCGTCGTCGGCACCAAGATCGCGCGCGAGGGGCTAGCCTTCGTTTCCAACGTCGAGGTCCACGGGACCGACGTGCCGCTGACCTTCACGATCCGCCGCCGTACGATCCCGAGCCGCGTTCGAATCGTCAAGGACGAACACATCCGGGCCGCGGCGCGGACGGTGCACCGCTACCTGTGCTCGTTCACGACCATTGCCGCCGACGACTGGGACGCCGTCGGCCGCTACGTCGAGAACACGCCCGAGCCGGAGTTGATCGAGAGCGCGCTCTCGCCCGACGCCCGCTCTCTGCCGGCCCACATCGTCACCAGGGTCGTCGAGCAACTCGTCCGCCTCAAGCGGCTCAACGCCCCCAACGGTTCCTCGGCGCCGCTGATCCGGCTCGAGATGGGACCGGTCTTCGAGCTCGCCGACGGACGCCGGGTCCGCGACATTACCGTCGTCAGCCGCCTGCGCGCGACCAACGCGATCCGCACCTTCCACACCCGCTTGCGCATCTTCGCCGACGACCGCCTCGAGGTGCTCGGCTAACCTTTGCCTGCGGGGCCGCCGTAGGCGCGCTGCAAGAGCTGGCGCACGGTCGCCTCGTCGGGGAATGCCGGATTGTTACGCAATAGCGTCTGCTCCATCACGCGGGGCAGCGCGCGCTCTACGAGATCGGGCGGCGCGCCGAGTTCGGCGAATGTCCGCGGCAGAGCGTAGGCTGCGGCGATCGCTTTTGCTTCCGCCGCCAAGTCGGCGATGCCGAACGCCTCGGCCACCGCGGCAACCGCATCGGGTGCCAGCGCCGCGTTCGCGCGAACCGCGTGCGGCAACACGATCGCGTTGTTGATGCCGTGCGGAAACCGCGTCAGGCCGCCGATGACGTGACACACCGCGTGATGCAGCCCCATCGAGCGCGTGTCGAGCGCGAACCCAGCGAGGTGCGCCGCTTCGAACAGGGCCTGGTGCAGTGCGTCGCTGCGATCGGTGGCGGCGGTTTTGAGCAGCGAGGGCAGGCGGCGTCCGGCTTCGACCGCTGCGGCGGTTCCGAGCGCGTGCTGCATTTTCGCGTACGCCGCTTCGATCGTATGCGCCCAACTGTTGATGCCGATCGAGCCGAGCTCCCGCGGCGGCAGCGTCGCGAGCAGCGCGGCATCGTACACGACGATCGGGGCCGGCGACGCGAGCCGCCCACCAGCTTTACTGTCGCCTTCGAGGACGCCGTAGCCCCGGGACATCTCCGCGCCGCCGAGCGCGGTCGGCACGAGCGCCAGCACGACGTCGCGGCCATCGGCGACGGCTTTGCCCAAATCGCTTGCGCTCGAGCTGCCGATCGCGATAACGGTTCGGCAGCCGTGCTCGTCGACGAACGCGCCCGCCGCTTCGACGACCGCGCGCGGATTGTGCTGTCGCACGCCGTCGAACCGGTGCAGTGCGAGCCCGGGCAGCGCATCGTCGTCGATCGCAGCGAGCGAGCGCGGCGTGCCGAGCAGCGCGACAGGCCCGGCCAACTCCAACGCGGCGAAAGCCGCCCGCAGCGGCCCGAACAGGATGCGACGAAACCCGATCGGCTGATCGCTCAGCGTCTGCACGAATCGGCCACTGCATCGTCGGTCGTCATTGGGCTGCTTTCACTTCGTAGTCGTCGGAAGCGAGCCTGCGTAGACGCGCCGCCGCGATCTCGGCCGCGCGCTCCCAGGTCCAGTCGCGGCGCGCGCGCTCGGATCCGCGCTGCGCTTTGGCGCGCGCCTCGGCCCCGTGCGTCGCGACGTAGCGCATCGTCGCGGCGAGGGCGTCGAGGTCGGGCTCGAGCCACCAGCCTTCGCCGGCGAGTTGTTCGCCGCGAACGACGCCGCTGATCGGCACGCGCCGCGCGGGCACGCGGTATGCGACGTCATCGTCGAGAAACGCGTCGGCGGCGCCGCCGGCGGTCGCGATCACCGGCAAACCACAAGCCAGCGCCTCGAGCATCGGCAGACCGAAGCCTTCGCCGCGGTACGGAAACGCAAGCGCGTCACAGCTGCGATACAGCCGCACCACATCGTCGTCGGTCAGCTCGTCATCGATGACGAGCAGCTCGGGCGCCGTGGGGTCGCCGGCGAACGCGTGAATCGCGGCGCCGCCATCGTCGGGTTGATAGAACGTCCGCGTGCCGAACAGCTTGAGCACGAGCGCGACGTCGTCGGCGGCGCCGAACGCGCGCCGGTATGCGGCCAACAGCACGTCGACGCCTTTGCGCGGCAGCACGCCGCCGATGTAGAGAAAGCGGAACGTCGCCCGCGTCGCGAGCGGGTACGGCTCGATCGGCCGATCCGGCGAGAAACGGTCGGGATCGATTCCGTTGGGGACGACGGCGACACGTTCGGGCGCGATCCCGGCATCGAGAAACATCGAGCGGCAGTATTCCGTCGGCGTCCAGATTTCGTCGGCACCGCCGGCGCGCAGGCCGTCGACCCACGCGCGCGGGAGCGCGCCGTACTCCCACGGCAGAATCTGGACGATCGCCCGCACGCCGGCGGCGCGGCGGAAGTCAGCCGCGCCGTTCGATTGCCGGATCAGCACGTCGCACGGCGGCACGCCGCGCCGCATCACCGCTCGTAGTGCGGCAAAACGTGGGTCGGCCGCGACGGACGGCTCGGGCGCCGGCTCGTCGGCGACGACGACCAACCGGGCAGCCTGTTCCGACCCCCGCGCAGGATCCGGCTGCAAGAGCAGCGCGCGGGCGAGCTCGCGATTCACCGTCGCCATCGAGTTGTAGGCGAAGAACTCGCCCTGAAACGCGACGCTCACCCGGTCGCCCGCCGGCGCCGCGTTCGCCGCGCGACCCAGGATGTAGACGTGCTGCCACCCGTCGGGCTCGTTCCCCGCGCCGACGACGCGCAGCCCGAGATCGGTCAGCGCGACGTGGAGCGTCTCGAGCGGCCACGGCCGCTTCGCCCACGGCTCGAACCAGAATCCGCCTTCGCGCACTGCCGTGTTGCGCGGGTTGAGCGTGCGCACCACCAACATCCCGTCGGGCGCGAGGAGCGCCGCACAATCGCGCAACGTCCCGATTCCCTCGTCGCCGTCCATCGTTTCGATGACGAACGCAAGGTGAACGCCGTCGAAACGCTCGCCGACGGCGCCGAGCTCGGTGCGCGCGTCGAGCACGCGTGCCTCGTGCCCGCGCGCGCGAGTGTCGGCGACCATCTCCGGATCGCGGTCGAGGCCTAGCGTCCGCACCACGCCGCGGTCGCGCAGCATATCGAGAAACAGGCCGGTGCCGCAGCCGACGTCGACCACCGAGCCGAACCCTGCGAAAACATCGGCGTAGGCGTGGTGCCAGGCGCGGCGTCCGGCCTCTTCGTCGGCGGAGCGGTGAAAGACCGAGAACCGCTGGTGCCCGGCGGGACGATCTGCCAAGGACGTTACACGTCGTCGATCGCGGGCGACTCACTGGGTTCCGGGCCGAGGTCCTCGACCGACGAAAACTCCTGATCGTCCTCGCCGACGATCTCCGTCTCGGCCGGCCGGTGGTCGCGACGGCCGTGCTGTTCGTTCGCTTCGCGTTCCATCTTCGCTCCGTACCCATCCGGTGTTCGGGGCTTTTTCCTCGGCCGGCGGATAGGCTCCGTTTCCGCCGCGGCGAACGCTCGCCCCCATGACTTGCCCGAGCTGCCAAACCCCCATCCCCGACGCCTCTCGCTTCTGCCCGGGCTGCGGCGCGCCGGCTCCCCAACCGGTGGCGGTCGGAAACTACGCAGAGCCCGTCGGCGAGAGCGACAATCCGAAGGAAGTGCTGCGTGTCGGCGACACGACGGTCCGGGTCGAAGGCGAGCTGGTACCGGTGGTCGACATCGAGCTGGGCGCGCAAACGAGCGTGTACTTCGAGCACCACATCCTGCTGTGGAAGCAGCCGCAGGTGCGGCTCGGCTTCATGGGCTTGCAGAACGCGGGGAAACGCTTCTTCGCCGGCCTGCAGATCTTCATCTCGACCGCGCAAGGTCCGGGCAATATCGCGATGTCACGCGAAGCGCCCGGTCAGGTCGTCGCGCTCAAGCTGCGCCCCGGTGAGATGGTCGACGTTCGCGAGCACCAGTTCTTGATGGCGACGAACAACGTCGGCTACGATTTCTATTGGCAGACGGGATTGGCGAACGTGTTCTTCTCGCGCACTGGCCTGTTCATCGATCGTTTCGCCGCAAGCACCGACGAGGGGCTCCTGCTGCTCCACGGGTACGGCAACGTCTTCGAGAAGCAGCTCGGCCCGGGCGAGCAGCTCGACGTCGAGCCCGGTGCGTGGCTGTGGAAGGACGCGTCGGTGCGGATGGACACCGTCACGGTGCTGCAGTCGGGCGGCGGCGGCGGGTTCATGGGCGCGCTCGGTGCGCTCGTCGGCGGCGCCTCGCTGATGATGAACCGCTTCACCGGACCCGGCCGGCTGGGCTTGCAGTCGATGACCTATCACGCGCCGCAGGCCGAAGGCGCGCAACAGGCCGGCGGCTCGAGCAACGTCGGCGGCGTGCTCGGAGGTTTGTTCAACCAGCGCCAGTGACGGTTCTTTTACTCGCTCTCGGCCTCGGCGTCGTCTCGGGGCTGCGCGTGTTCACGCCGGTGGCCGCCGCGTTGCTCGTGCGCGGCGGCGTCTGGGGCATCATCGCAGCAGTCGCGGCGGTCGTGGAATACGTCATCGACGCGCTGCCGAACTGTCCATCGCGCACGCGACCGATGGGGCTCGCGGCTCGGGCCGTCAGCGGCGCGTTGGTGGGCTGGATGATCGCCACGATGCACGGCGGCTCGGGAGCGTTCGGCGCGATCGCCGGCATCATCGGGGCGATGATCGGCGCATTCGGCGGTCATGCTGCGCGCATCGCGGCGATCGCTCGTATCGGCGCGTATCCGGCGGCGATCGTGGAAGATCTCGTCGCGATCGGACTCGCCGCCCTCATCGTGACGCGCTAGATATCGGAGCACGCTGAGCGCATGTTGCATCTCGCCGGGTTGACCGACTACGGCTTGCTGTTTCTGCGCATCATGGCCGGCGTCATCTACGCGGCCAGCGGCTACAACGACCTGAAGGACCCCGGCGCGCGCAGCACGAGCATTGGGATGCCCAAAGGCTTCACGATCTTCCTCGCCCTGGCCGAGCTCGCCGGCGGAGTGGGATTGATCTTGGGCGTGCTCCAGCAGCTTGCCGCGATCGGCTTGATCCTCGTCATGCTCGGCGCGATCCAGAAGAAAATCGTCGTCTGGAAAACCGGCTTTTGGGGCAAGGACGGACTCGGCTGGTCGTACGACTTGACGCTGATCTCGATGCTGCTCGTCATCCTGTTCACCGACGGCGGCAGCTTCGTTCTCTTGCACTAGCGCGCGGGATCAGCTCACGTACGAGACGTTGACGCTGAAGCCGCCGGCTTCGGCCTGGCGCAGGACGCCCAGGACCGATTCGATCTCGGTGTCGACCGCGATCATGTCGCCGGCGCTGATGCCGACCGGCCCGGCGTTGGTCCACAACAGGCGGCGCGCGGTTTGAAACGCCGCTCGCAGCCGCTGCGGGGTCGCTTCGAGCACCGGCCAGTCCTCGTAGGACATCGCCGGGACGATGCGCCAGCCGTCACCGGAGCACTCTTCTTCGTCGGCGTAGGCGTGGGGAACGTTGGCGAGCATGTCGAGCTGGGCCCGGTCGCCGGCGCTGGCGTGCAGCGGCGCCTCCGCCAAGCGCAAAACGTAGCGGTAAAACGCGGGGCTCGCCACGGTGCACATGCCCGCCGGCGAACCGACGTTGACGCTAATCATTACCGCTCACGTTCTCCCGGCCGAAGGCTGCCCCTCTAGCTTGCTCGGTACGCTCCTACCTCGGTGACGGACACCCCGGCGGAAGCCAGGCGCGGGGTCAGGACCGAGCTCTGCACACCGTTTCGCGCGAAGACCGCCGCGATGAGGCCGCCGATGCGGTCCGGCTCGGCACGAGCAAGCGCCAGCACCGAGGGTCCCGCCCCGGACAGCGCGACGGCAACCAGCGCCGGATCGTCGAGCTCGAGGATCTCCGTCAAACCGGCGACCGCGGCCGCGCGATAGGGCTGGTGCAACCGGTCGCGCACCGCTTCCCTGAGCACTTCGATGCGCCCGCTCGCGAGCGCGGCACCGAGCAGCGCTGCGCGCTGCACGTTGAAGACGGCGTCGGCGCGCGTGTACCGCGCGGGCAGCATCGCCCGCGCTTCGTCGGTAGGCAGCGAGAGCTCCGGGACGACAAAAACCGCGTGCACGGGCGGCGGCGCAAAACGCAGCGACGTGAGCCGGTCACCGTCCAGCGACGCGACGACCGCGCCGCCGTACCATGCAGCGAGCGCGTTGTCCGGATGTCCCTCCAACTGCGCGACGGCCAGCGCGAGCAGATCGTCGGCCGGCGGCCGATCGAGCAGCCGCGCACCGATCGCCACGCCCAGCGCGTACGCCGCCGCGCTGCTGCCCAGCCCGGCGCCGAGCGGGATCGCGTTGTCGAGCTCGATGGCCAACGCGGCTGCTCCCGGCGCGATGCGTTCGATCCCGCGCTCGATGCAACCACGCAGACCGTCGTGCGTCGGCGCATGCGTGCCGCTGTACGACCACTCGGCGCTCTGACCCGGCGCGAGCGTGCGGACGCGCGCCGTCATGCGCAGCTCGAATGCGAGCCCGACCGCGTCGAATCCGGCGCCGAGGTTTGCAGTCGACGCGGGCGCGGATACCATGAACTCGATCACGCGACTCCGATCACGTGCGCGTCAGCAGCAGCGCGTTCAAGTAGCGGGCTAGATCGACGCCTCGAACGATCGCGTTCGCTTGCGGCGCGGACGATGCGTGATAGCGCTCGGCGTAGGCGGTATCTTTGAGCACGTGACCCGTCAGCACGCAGACGACGTCGGCATCGCGGCTGACGCTGCCGGCGGCGACGAGCCGCCGCAGGCCGGCGAGCGACGCCGCCGAGGCAGGCTCGCAGCCCACCCCGTCGCGACCGATGACCGCGCGCGCCTCGGCGATCTCGTCGTCGGGAACATCGAGCACGGTGCCGCCGGAGGCGCGCACTTCGGCGCGCGCCTTCTTCCACGATGCCGGCGCGCCGATGCGAATCGCCGAAGCGTCGGTTTGCGCACGCACGGGAACCACGTCCCCGCCGGCGATCCACGCGTGCGCGAACGGCGCCGCGCCCGACGCCTGGACGACGGCCAGGCGCGGGACCCTGATCGCCAAACCGATCGATCGCGCCTCGCGAAAGCCCTTGCCCAGCGCGCTCGCGTTGCCCAAATTCCCGCCGGGTAGCACGACCCAGTCGGGCGCGAGCCAGCGGCGTTGCTCGAGCAGTACGAACGCCGCCGTCTTCTGGCCTTCGATACGATACGGGTTGATGCTGTTGACGACCGCGACCGTCGCCGGATCGAGCGCGCGCACGACGCGCAACGCGTCGTCGAAGTCGCCGTCGACGGCGACGACGTGCGCACCGTAGTCCAGGGTCTGCGCAACCTTGGCAGGGCTGATACCGTCGACCGGCGCGATCGCGACCGCGGTCATTCCCGCACGCGCCGCATACGCCGCCATCGAGGCGGCGGTGTTGCCGGTGCTCGCGCAAACCGCGACCTGCGCGCCGCGCTCGCGCGCGTGCGAGATAGCGACCGTCATCCCGGCGTCCTTGAACGACGCGGTCGGGTTCATGCCCAGGTGCAGGTATGCAAGGCGATCGACGCCGGCGTGCGCGGCACCGCGCGGACCATCGATCAGCGGAACGTCGCCCTCCCGCAGGGTCGTGATCGCGTCCTCCGCGATCGGCGGGAGCAGCTCGCGAAAGCGCCACACGCCGCTGCGGTCGCGCGGGTCCGCCGATGCCCGGCGTAAGCGCGCGTTCCCTTCGACGACGTACGCGTCGACCGCGGCGCAGTCCAGCGCGAACGCCAAAAGCTCGCCACACGCGGCGCAAGCCAACGCGTCGGCGTCGCCCGGAAGCGCGTCGCAGACGCTGCAGCGCAGCGTCATCATACGCGAGTGACCGCGCCCTCGGCCGCCGACGATACCATCGCAGCGTACTTCGCGAAGACACCCGACGCGTAGCGCGGCGCAGGCGCCCGCCACGCGCGCAGGCGCTCGGCGATCTCCTCGTCGCTCAAACCGATCGCGAGCCGGCTGTTCTCGACGTCGATCGTTATCGTATCGCCTTCGCGCACGATCGCGATCGGTCCGCCGACGAATGCTTCGGGTGCGACGTGACCGACCATGAGCCCGCGCGTCGCGCCGCTGAAGCGGCCGTCGGTGACGAGCGCGACGCTTTCGCCCAGCCCTTGACCGACGATTGCCGCCGTCACGCCGAGCATCTCGCGCATCCCCGGACCGCCTTTGGGTCCTTCGTAGCGTATCACGACGATGTCGCCAGCGACGATCTCGCGCGCGTCGATCGCGTGCATCGCGTCTTCCTCGCGCTCGAACACGCGCGCGCGGCCGCTCAGCAGCGTCGGCTCGTGGCCGGCGATCTTGGTCACCGCGCCGTCGGGCGCGAGGTTTCCGCGCAGGATCTTCAGACCGCCGGTCCGCTTGAACGGATGGTCGACGGTCGCGACAACCTGTTGACCCGGCGTCTCGACGACGTCGGCGAGCTCCTCGCTGAGGCGTCGTCCGCTCGGCGTGAGCGTCGAACCGTCGATCAGCTTGCCGTCGAGCATGCGCTTCGCGATGAGCTGGATGCCGCCGGCCTTGTCGACGTCGAGCGCGACGTATTCACCGCCGGGGCGCAGCGATGCGATGATCGGCGTCCGTTCGGAGATGCGCTCGAAGTCCTCGAGCGTCAGCGGAACACCGGCTTCGCGCGCCATCGCCATCAGGTGCAGCACGCTGTTGGTCGAACCGCCGGTGCCGGCCGCGGCGGCGATCGCGTTGTCGAAGGCTGCGCGCGTGGCGAGTTGACGCGGGGTGATGCCGGCGCGCAGCAGGTCCATCACCATCGCACCGGCGCGGTAGCCTTCCTTCTCCTTGCGCGGGTCGGTCGCACCGGGACTAGCGCTGCCGACCGGGGAGAGGCCGAGAAACTCGAACGCGGTCGCCATCGTGTTGGCGGTGAATTGTCCGCCGCACGCGCCCGCGCCCGGGCAGGCGGCATACTCGATCGCGCGCAACTCGGCGTCGTCGATCGTGCCAGCCGCGTGCTGGCCGATCGCCTCGAAGACGTCGCCGATCGTCAGGTCGCGATCCTTGTAGCGACCGGGCGCGATCGACCCGCCGTAGAGCACCAAACCCGGGACGTCGAGGCGCAGCAGCGCCATCCCCGCCGCCGGGATCGTCTTGTCGCACGCGACGAGCGCGACGATCGCATCGAAACCGTAGCCGCGCGCGACGAGCTCGATCGAGTCGGCGATCACCTCGCGCGAGACGAGCGACGCCTTCATCCCCTCGGTGCCCATCGTGATGCCGTCGGAAACCGCGATCGTGTTGAACTCCATCGGCGTGCCGCCGGCGGCACGAACCCCGGCCTTGACGTGGTCGGCGAGCGCGCGCAAGCCGAAATTGCACGGCATCGCGTCGGTCCAGGTGTTGGCGATCAAGACGAGCGGCTTGGACAGATCCTCGTCGTTGAAGCCGACCGCGTGATAGAACGAGCGTGCCGCGGCGCGGTCGCGCCCGTCGACGACGACCGAACTGCGAGCGCGCGTGGGATCGGGAGATGGGGGCATGGGCCTCGCTTCGCGCTCGCGAACGCCGGGTCATCGTGCCTTCGACAAGCTCAGGCTGACATGAAAAACTTCGTCGCCCCCGATGTGCCTCCGGCCGACGTTTTCGACCGCTGCGTCCGTTGTGGCTTGTGCCTCCCGACGTGTCCGACGTATGTCGAAACCCTGGTCGAGACGTCCGGCCCCCGCGGTCGCATCGCGCTGATCAAGGCGGTCGCCGAAGAACGGCTCGATCTGCTCAGTCCCGGTTTCGTGCACCAGATGTCGGAGTGCTTGGACTGTCGAGCCTGCGAGGCGGTGTGCCCGTCGGGCGTCGACTACGGGCGGATTCTCGAGCCGGCACGCACGCAGATCGTGCGCGCTCAAGCCCCCGCGCGCTCGTGGTGGGGACGCCTCGGTCGCGCCGTGCTGGTCGGCATGCTGTTCTCGAACATGGCGCTGATGCGCGCGGCCGCACGGCTGCTGAAGGTCTATCAGCGCAGCGGCCTGCAAACGCTGGTGCGCCGCACCGGACTCTTGCGCGCGCTGGGTTTGCAGGACGTCGAAGCGCTGGCTCCGCGGGTTTCCGACCGGTTCTTCATCCCGCGCGATCAGCGGTTCGCGCCGCGCGGACCCAAGCGCGCAACGGCGTTCCTGCACGCAGGCTGCATCATGCACGTCGCGTTCGCGACCTGGAACGAGGCAACGGTGCGCGTGCTGGGTGCTACCGGCGTCGAGACGATCGTGCCGAGCGGCCAAGGCTGCTGCGGTGCGATCACGATCCACGCCGGTGAGATGGCGCGCGGTCGCGAGCTCGCCAAGCGCAACATCGCGGCGTTCGAGCGCAGCGGCGCCGACGTATACGTGATCAACGCGGCGGGCTGCGGCTCGGCGCTCAAGGAGTACGGGGAGCTCTTTGGGGACGACCCGGAATGGGTCGATCGCGCGGTCGCGTTCTCGGCCAAGGTGCACGACGTGCTCGAGTATCTCGACGAGATCGGATTGCCGGAGGGTTCCCTCGGCCCGCTACGCGGGATCGTCACCTATCAGGACGCGTGTCACCTTGCCCACGCGCAGCGCATCACCGCACCGCCGCGACGGCTGCTGGCCCAGATTCCCGGGATCGACCTGCGCGAGATGGACGAATCCTCGCTGTGCTGCGGCAGCGCCGGTATCTACAACGTGACGCAGCCGGAGATGTCGCAGCGCCTGCAGCGGCGCAAGGTCGACCGCATCCTCGAGGTCGCACCCGAGATCGTGGCCACGGGCAACCCCGGTTGCGCGCTTCAGATGCGCAACGGATTGGACCGCGCGGGCGCTTCTCAGGTGGTCGTCAAGCACGTCGTCGAGTTGCTCGACGAGAGCCTGAAAGCGCGATCGGGTTAGGCGCCTACAAATCGCCGACGCGCTGGCCGTTCTTCACGGCGTCTTCGAGCGTCGGATAGACCGCGAACACCTTGAGCAGCCCGGTGATCCGCAGCAGCCGGAGGATCTGACCTTCCTTGGCGACGATCCGCACCTCACCACCGAACTCGCGAGCGCGCCGCTGTCCGCCGATCAGCGCACCGAGGCCGGTCGAGTCGAGGAAATCGACCTGCGTCAGATCGACGATGAGCTGGTGGCCGCCACGCTCGGACGCGCTCGTCAGCGCTGCGCGCACCGTAGGAGACGTCGCAATGTCGAGCGAGCCGGTAAGCTCGAACGCTTCGATGTCGTCGATCACATGGACGTGAATCGACAGATCCTCGTGGTGCTGTTGTTGACCGGTAGTCCCGTTGACGTTCATCCTTCGTACTCCCGCCATTCCTCAATCTGGCCGCGCTCGTCGAAACGGACCGTAGCGCACCCCGCGCGTTCGCGCCAGGGCTCCCCGTCGCCTCCGCCGACCGCGAACCGGTAGACGACGCAGGCACGGTCGCCTTCG
This sequence comes from Vulcanimicrobiota bacterium, assembly GCA_003161435.1. GTDB lineage: Bacteria > Vulcanimicrobiota > Vulcanimicrobiia > Vulcanimicrobiales > Vulcanimicrobiaceae > Vulcanimicrobium > Vulcanimicrobium pasteuri. Next base: position 2,800 of record PMOS01000007.1, on the reverse strand, counting down.
GCGATCACGTCGTCGAGCGCGAAGCGAAAGGGAACGCCGGCGCCCGCGAAGCGTGCGAACTCGGCGGCGATCGCCGTGCGGCCCCGAATGGCGTCCTTGCGGGCCTCGGCGTATGTCGCGCCCTCAGAGAAATACGCTGCCGCGTCGGAAAGCTCGCCGCGCGCGAACGCGTCCAGAACCGCAGCCAGAGTCCGGCGGATCATCGTTACGGCGTGGGCGCTTTACCGTCCGAAATCGCCTTGACCATCGCCGCGACGCGGTCCGCCTCGGTCAGGTCGCCGGTCTTGCGGTACCCGCGTTGCGCGATGTCGAGGTCGGCCAGCGCCCCGGCCTTGTCACCGGTGCCGAAGCTGGCGACGGCGCGTTCCCGGTAACCGTCGGGGTCGGCCGGCTGACGCTGGACGTACGTTCGCAGGTCCTCGAGCGCGAGCGCAAACTTGCTGATGCGGTTATAGGCCAGGCCTCGAAAGTAGTACGCGGTGTCCGACAGTTTCGGATTTTGCGCGATATAGGAGTTGAGGTCCGCGATCCCGTCGACGTAGCGCGTCTCGACGATCGCGAGCCGTGCTCGGGCCCAGAGTCCGCGGCGGCTCTTGGGGTCGATCTCGAGCGCCTTCTCGCAATCGGGTTTGGCGCGATCGCGCTTGCCGACGAGACGCTCGACGTCGCAGCGCGCCGCGAAGATGTACGACGTCGAACGGCCCAGCGAGACTGCCTTGTCGTAGTCGTTCAACGCCAGATCGTAGGCATCGCGCTGGAACTGGACGTCGCCGCGATCTTCGTAGGCCAGTCCGTCGGTCGCGTCGAGGCGCACGGCGTTGTCGCAATCGGTCAAGGCGCCCGCGGTGTCGTCGAGCTGCAGCCGCGTCTCGCAGCGCGTGACGTACGCGTACTGATATTCGGGCGCGATCGCAATCGCGACGTTGTAGTCCTTGAGCGCGCCGTCGTTGTCGCCGCTATCGGCTTTGGCGTCACCGCGCAGCACCAGAGCGCGCGCGTCCCTCGGGTGCGAGGTCAGATAGGCGCTCAGCGCAGCGACCGCCTCGGTGTACTTGCGGTCGCGAAAAAGCGTCTGTGCGCGGAGGTACCCGCCATCGGCATCACCGGCGGCCGACCCCGCCGGCGCATCGGCGGCGTCCGCGATCCGAGGAACCGCGATCAGCGTCCCGGCGCACAGGAGCGCTGCGGCGAACAGCCGGCCAAGACGTACGAGCGGCGGCAGCATGGCAGCGACTTGCGTCTCCGCCGAACGCTTCCTGCGGTCATCGATATGCTGGGGCGGCTGGATTCGAACCAACGAATGGCGGATTCAAAGCCCGCTGCTATGCCCCATCGTGCAAGCCCGATGGGAACCCCCTTGGTTTGAAGTCCGCTGCGGCGCAAGCGCCTGCGCTGTGGTAAGGCAGCGGCCTTTGAATCCGCCGCATCGTGGCAGGCACGCAATTCTGCTGGGGCGGCTGGATTCGAACCAACGAATGGCGGATTCAAAGCCCGCTGCCTTACCACTTGGCGACGCCCCAACGGTTTGCGATGCGATGCCTTCGCTCCGTCGCCGGGCTTCCCCGCCGCGGCGTGCTCCCGCAGCTAGCGGGCGATCCGCAGGAGGCGGTCCGCGATCGGCGTGACGCACGGGATCGAGAACAACTCGCCGCGCAGCGTTCGCGCGCGGTACGAGAGCATCAGCCCGAGCAGGACGAATGCGCCGACGACGTCGGCGAGCAGGCCGGCGGCGTACAGCCAGACGGTCCCCGTCGGCGAGGCTGCCAGCGGCGGGACGGCGATGAGGATCAGCAGCGGCAGCGCGAGCAGCACGACGTACGCGACCGTCCCGGCAATCCCGAAGACGAACGCCTGGCGCGTGTGCAGACGCGACCAAGCCGTCGCCTCCGCCGGCTCGCGGAACAGATCCAAAACCGCGAGCGGCCAGATCGCATACGCGTTGGCCGCTCGTTGTCGGATCTCTTCGGACGCGCCGCCGTTACCCATGACCGGCGGATCGGCCGTGGGCCGAACGCGAGTGTTGGCGCATTTTGCGCCAACACACCTAATTGACGACGCGCTTTGCGCCGAGGTAGCGAACGTTCCAGTAGGAGTCGTGCAGGCTCGAAACCATCACGCCATGGCTGGACGACGCGTGGACGAACTTGTCGCCGCCCAGCGAGATCCCGACGTGCGAAACCCCGGGGGCGTACGTGTGAAAGAAGACCAGGTCGCCCAGCTTCGGCTCACCGGCGAAGCTCTTGCCGGCATAGAACTGCTCGTCGGCCATGCGCGGCAGGTGTACGCCCATCATCGCGAAGACGTGCTGTGTGTAGCCCGAGCAATCGAACCCGTGCGGCGACGTGCCGCCGAACGAGTAGCGGACGCCGAGGAACCGCATCGCGTTCCGGGTGAGGTTCGAGGCCATGGCGGCGCCGCGGGCGGCGATCCCGCTGGCGAATTTCTGAACGTGCACGAAGCGCGAAACCTTGACCGGCTTGGCGCTGTCGGCGTCGTCGGCCGGCGCCGGGCCGGCATTCCACATGACGAGGTCGGCGCCCGCGGTCGGCGCGACGGCGTCGGCGGCGCTCGTTACGGACGTCGTCGCGACGGCCGGAGCACCTTGGTCACCCGGTTCGGAGGCAAACGCTGCGGCGGACGAGCCGGCCGAGAGAATGCAAACGAACAACCCGGTGAGGATGGAACGATGCAAAGACTGCTCCTTCTTCCACACGTACGGGGTTAGTTGACGGGTTCGGACGGAAGAATCGCCCGCGCGCCGACCGGCGCGTTTACCCCTGCCTGTGTGGTCCCCCGCTCC
>PMOS01000042.1 GCA_003161435.1 Vulcanimicrobiota bacterium | reverse complement strand
CCGAGATACGTCCCGACCGCACCGGCGCCCACGACATAGACTCGCACGGCGTGATCTTACGTACCGGTGCTGCCGAAGCCGCCTTGGCCGCGCGCGGTGACGGCCAGCGCCTCGACCTCGCGGAAATCCGCCTGCACCACCGGCGCCACGATGAGCTGCGCGATGCGCTCGCCGCGCCGCACGACAAACGGCTCGTGGCCTAGGTTCACCAGCACGACACCGACCGGTCCGCGGTAATCGCTGTCGATCGTCCCGGGACTGTTCAGGCACGTCACGCCGTGCTTGGCCGCCAGTCCGCTGCGCGGGCGGATCTGGACCTCGTAGCCGGGCGGCACCTCGAGCGCAAAACCGGTCGGCACGACGGCGCGCTGACCGGGCGCGAGAACGAGATCGCGCTCGACGGCAGCAACGACGTCGGCGCCGGCGGCGCCGTGCGTCATGTACGCGGGCAGCGGCAGTCCCTCGCCCTCGGGGAGGCGCACGACCGCAATCTCGGGCGTCACTTGGCGAGCAGTCCCTCGAGCTCGGCGCGAAAGCTGGCGACGTCTCGGAAGTCGCGATAGACGCTGGCAAACCGCACGTACGCCACCTCGTCGACACGCTTGAGCGCCTCCATCAGCTTCTCGCCGATCAAGGTACCTGCGACTTCGCTCTCGCCGCGCGCGAACAGCTCGCGCTCGATCGCCGCGACGACCTCTTCCATCTGCGCCTCGGAGACGGGGCGCTTCTCGCAGGCCCGGCGCAGACCGCTGAGCACCTTGTCGCGATTGTACTGCTCCCGGCGGCCGTCTTTCTTGACCACGAAGAGGCGCGGGGCTTCCATCCGCTCATACGTCGTAAAGCGGTGCTTGCAGCCGAGACACTCGCGCCGCCGTCGGACGGAATTGTCGTCGTCGCGCGAATCGACGACGCGAGTCTCGTTCTTGCGACAGTGCGGGCAGAGCAGGTCGGGTAGGTCCTCTCCAGGAGCGCTTGGGGTCGCTTTGCGACCCTACACCCCTATATGTAGTGGTGCCCGTCCAGTATAGCCCGATTTCGCCCCAAACCGAAAGTGAGGAGCTGCGTCGCTAGGACGCAGCCCCGATCTTGAACATCTTGGTCCCGCACTCCGGGCACTTGCCCTCGGTGGCCGGGCGACCGTTTTTCATCTGGATCTGCTTGGCGTCTTTGATCTCGCGCTTCGTCTTGCACTTCACGCAGTAGGCTTCGGCTGCCATGGTGGTTGCTCGCTCTCTCCTGTGGTACGGGGCCCGCCCTCACGGCGGGCGGTGGATCGCACGGCCCGTTACGGAGGGGGCAGCGGGAATCCTTGGAGGTGTCCTACCCCTTGCCGCCGAGCCGTCCGGCGTGAAGGACGGTCGTGCAGCCCCTTTGCCCGCCCGAGGACCATCGGGAACGCCGCTGGGTCGCCCGAGCCGAGCTGGACGAGCTGTGCGGCGAGCGCCTGCGAGACGCTCTTCTGGCGGGCCTATGGGTCGCCGGCGAGCTCGACGGGCTGCGAGCGCCCTGCGTGGCCGTGGTCGGGACGCGCGTCCCCTCCGACGAGGGGTTCCGCCGGTCCCGGCGGCTTGCGGAAGCGCTGGCGCGAAGCGGCGTGTGCATCGTCTCGGGGCTGGCGCTCGGGATCGACGGCGCCGCGCACGAGGGCGCCTTGGCGGCCGGCGCGCCGACGATCGGCGTGCTCGGCGGCGGGCACGAACACTTCTTCCCGCCCCGGAACCGCGAGTTGGGAGCACGGATCGCCGCCGGCGGAGGTGCCGTCGTCTCGCCGTTCGAGCCCGGCAACCACCCCGAGCCCTGGCAGTTCCTGGCCCGCAACGCGGTGATCGCGGCGCTGGCCGACGCGGTGGTCGTGGTCGAGGCCGCGGCGCGCAGCGGCGCCCTGAACACCGCCGGGCACGCCGGCGAGCGCGGTATCCCGGTGCTGGCGTTCCCGGGCGACGTCGACCGCCCGAAAGCAGCCGGCTGCAACGCGCTGATCCGCGATGGTGCGACGCTGGTACGGGATGCCGACGACGTGTTGGCCGCGCTGCCGTTGCCCCTGGCTCCGCTGCCGCGCCGCACGCGCCGACGGGTCGCGTCCGAGCAGCCCGGCGATCCGCCTGAGGTGCGGCTGATCCTCGGCGCACTCGCCGACAGCGCGCGCGACGCGGGCTCGCTAGCCGACACGCTCGCCGCGGAGCCGCGCCGAATCCTCGCGGTTCTCACCGAGCTCGAGCTCGCCGGCCGAATCGCCGCCGGCCCCGACGGTTACGCGCTGGTCCGGCGATGAAGATCTGGAAGTTCCGAACAGAAATCGATCCGGTTTCTTGGTTCGCCGAGCTGGTAGGCCGAGGACGAAGTCGCGCGCCGGGGAAATTCGCAGTCGTGGAAGCCGCGTCAACCGCACCGACAGCTGATGTCCGATTTGCGCCGACCTACGACCTCGCCGCTACAGGGCGCTATCTTCACCTGCCCGCGAGCACCGTACGAAATTGGTTTTGCGGAGCGAATGGTCGCCCACAAGTCCTCGACCGCGCCGACCCTGAGCTGCCGTTCGTTTCCTTTATCGGGCTCACCGAAGCTCACGTCTTGAGCTCGATCCGGCTCATTCATCGAATCTCGCTTCAAAAAATTCGCGGTGCCGTCGATTATCTTCAGGAAACGCTTGGCAGTGAACATCCGCTGCTCGAGTTCAAGTTCAAGACGGACGGCGTGGACCTCTTCGTCGAGGAACTCGGTCACCTCTTGAATGCGTCAAAGAGCGGCCAAGCCGCAATGCGCGAAATCGTCGAACTCTATCTCGAACGCATCGACTGGGATGACCGGCATTTGCCGCGACGACTGTACCCGTTTAGTCAGTCGGACCGCGGTACCGATCCACGGGCTATCGTCATCGATCCAAACGTTTCATTCGGGCGCCCGACCATCGCTTCGAGTGGTGTCACCACCGCTGCTGTAGCCGAGCGGTTCAAGGCCGGCGAAAGCGTTGCTTCGCTCGCCGGAGATTTCGGAAGCACGACAGCTGAGATCGAAGCCGCAATCCGAAGCGAGCTTGACCTCGACATCGCCGCTTAGCGCGCACGTTCTCTTCACCGATCGCAATATCGGCAGATATCAGGTGCCGAATGCGTTGCGCGCTTTGGGCCTAACGATTGAAGTCCACGCGGATCATTTCCCGGCGCAAGAAACGACGTCGGAAATGTGGGACGGGCGGTGGATTCGCGAGGTCACCACAAGGGGTTGGATCATCCTGACGCGGGATAAGAACATCCGACGGAATCCGCTTGAGCGCGCAGCCTTTCTCAGCGCCCGCGCACGCGTGTTCAATATACGGAACGGCGGCGCCAGCGCAGCGGCCGTTGCGTTGGCGATCGATTTGGCGGCGACGCAGATGCACAAGGTGATTCGAACCCAAAGCGCACCCTACATCGTCGGCGTCTCGATGAGCGGTAAACTGACCTTCATCGATCCGGCTCGGTGAAAGGTTGCCATGATTGGGCTTCTCCGCATCGAGCATCAGCACAGCCAAGCGCTTATCTGCGCTAGCCGCTGAAAAGCACGGGCGGCGGCTCAGGCCGCGGAAGAGAACGGGATGCACGTGCGCTTGATCGCGGTCGGCAAGGTCCGCGAGCGCTACATCGCCGAGGCGCTGGCCGACTTTCGCGCGCGTCTGCGGCCGTATCATCGCTTCGAAGAGATCGAGGTGCGCGCGGCCGACGGCTCCGATCCGGCACGCGCGATGCGCGCCGAAGGCGAGGCGATCCTCAAGCTCCTCGAGCCGAGCGATCACGTCTGGCTGCTCGAGCGCTCGGGAGAGCTGCTGACGAGCGAAGAGGTTGCGCGCCGCATCGAACGCCTGCCGCACGAGGGGATCGCACGGCTGAACCTGGTCGTGGCCGGGACGTTCGGCGCGTCAGGCGACTTGCTCGCACGAGCCGATCTGCGCTGGTCGCTCTCGCCGCTGACGTTCCTCCACGAATGGGCGCGCGTGCTGGCGGTGGAGCAATTGTATCGCGCGGCGAAGATCGCGCGAGATGAACCCTATCACCACTGAAGAGTCGGCGTTGTTGTCCCTCGACGAGCTGGCCGCGCGGTTCGGCGCGGCGGCGCGTGCGCTGTGGCCCGATGCCGATCCGGTGGTGCAGTTCGAGCCGGCGCGGCGGCCCGAGTTCGGCGACGTTGCGACCAACGTCGCATTCGGTTTGGCGCGCGTCGCGCGCAAGAAGCCACAGGACATCGGCGGCGAGATCATCGCGCGCGCGATGGAGGATGATCGCGTGCGCGCGACCGTCTCGCAGGCGACCGCGATCGCCGGGTTCATCAACCTCACCCTGCAGCCCGCGTTCTGGCAGCGCGTCGTCGGCGACGTGCTGCGCGAGGGCGATGCGTACGGCCGCGGCAACCCGAACCGCGAGCGCGTCTCGCTCGAGTTCGGGAGCGCGAACCCGACCGGGCCGCTAGTCATCGTGCAAGGACGCACGCTTTCGATCGGCGACACGCTGGCGCGCGCGATGCGTCACGCCGGCTACGACGTGTTCACCGAGTGGATCATCAACGACGCCGGCTCGCAGATCGGGGCGCTCGGGCGCTCGGTGTATGCGCGCTACCGTCAGCTGTTCGACTCCGCGTTTCCATTTCCGGACGACGGCTACCCGGGCGACTATCTGATCCCGCTCGCCGAGAGCCTGCGCGCGCGTGACGGCGATCGGTGGCTTCACGTCCCGGAGGCGGAAGCGTCGGAGGTCTTCGCTGGGTTCGCGCGCGACGCGATCGTCGCCGAGCAGCAAGCCGTCGCGCGGCGCTTCGGCGTCGAGTACGATCTGTGGCAGTCGGAGCAGGCACTGCACGACGCAGGGACGATCGAACGCGGGATCCAGCGGTTGCGCGAGATGGGCGTCCTGTACGAAAAGGACGGCGCGACCTGGCTGCGCACGACCGACGCCGGCGACGACGAAGACCGCGTCGTCGTGCGCAGCGACGGCCGGCCGACGTACTTCGCCAACGACATCGCCTATCATTACGAGAAGCTGCAGCGCGCCGACCACGTGATCGACTTCCTCGGCCCCGATCATCACGGCTACGTCAAACGGCTCGACACGCTCGCGAACGCCTACGGCAAGCCCGGCGCGTTCGAAGTCGTCATCGTCCAGCAGATCACGCTCAAGCGCGGCGACGAGATCCTCTCGATGTCCAAGCGCGCCGGTCAATTGGTCACGCTGGCCGAAGTGATCGACGAGGTCGGCGTCGATGCCGCGCGCTTCTTCTTCGTGATGCTCTCGACCGATCAGCCGCTAACGTTCGATCTGGAGTTGGCGAAGCGACAGTCCAGCGACAATCCGGTCTTCTACGTGCAGTACGGCCACGCGCGGATCGCGTCGGTGCTGCGCAAAGCGCGTGAGTCGCACGCCGCGCAACTCGCGGCGGCGGAGCGCGGCGAGGGCCTCGCCGCACTGGCGGAACCTGCCGAGCTCGCGTTGGCGCGGCGGCTGGCCGAGTTCGGACCGACGGTCGCCGGCGTCGCGCGCGCGCGCGCCCCGCACCGGCTCACGAAATATGCGCGCGACGTCGCGAGCGACTTCCATCAGTTCTACGACGCCTGCCGCGTGCTCGGCGACGACCCGGCCGTCACGACGGCGCGGCTGGGTCTGGCGATTGCGACCGGGACGGTGCTGGCGACGACCCTTGCGCTGTGCCGTGTCAGCGCCCCGGACGCAATGTAGCCTTGCGCGTTCTGGTCCTGGGCGGCACGGTGTTCTTGGGCAGGCACGTCGTGGAGACGCTGCTTGCGCGCGGCCATGAGGTGACGCTCTCCCATCGCGGCTCGCACGGCCGCGATCTGTTCCCCGACGTCGAGCGGATCCTCGGCGACCGCGCAACCGGCCTCGACCGGCTGCCACCCGGCGCGACGTGGGATGCGGTGGTCGACACGTCGGCCTACGTGCCGGCCGTCGCCGCGACGAGCGCCGCAGCGTTGCGCGGGCGAGCCGGCCGCTACGTGTTCATCTCGAGCATCTCGGTCTACGATCTCTCGCAGGCGCCGCTGAACGAGTCGAGTCCCACGCCCGAGTTGGCTCCCGGCGCATCGCGCGACGTGATGGTCCCCGAGACGTACGGGCCCTTGAAGCTGCTGTGCGAGCGCGAAGTGAGCGCCGCGTTCGGCGCCGACCGGACGCTGGTCGTGCGGCCAGGGCTGATCGTCGGCCCGTACGATCCGACCGACCGGTTCACGTACTGGCCGGTGCGTTTCGCGCGCGGTGGCGACATTCTCGTGCCGGATGATCTCGACGCGCAGTCGCCGCTGATAGACGTGCGCGATCTCGCCGCGTTCATCGTCGATGCGATCGAAGCGGGTCAGCGCGGCGTCGTCAACACCGCCGGCACGCCGGCGATGACGTTGCGCGAACTGTTCGACGCGTGCGCCGCGGCGAGTTCGGTCCCGAGCAGTATCGTTCCGGTCGACCTCGCAACGCTGCGCGAGCTCGGTATCGAGGAATGGAGCGACCTGCCCGCGTGGGTCGCGCCGGGAAGCGGCCACGACGGCATGCGCAACATCGACCCATCGCGGGCCTGCGCGATAGGCTTGCGTCATCGCTCGCTCACGGAAACCGCAACCGACACGTTGCACTGGGCCCGACTCGAACGGGGCATCGCACCTCTCAAGGCCGGCCTCACGCCGCAGCGTGAAGCCGAAGCGCTCGCAAGCGGCTGCGCACAGCGTGCGGTCCGAAGGACGGAGGGTTTCGAGCCCGACAACCATCGCTAGGGCAAGTCAGGGGAGCGGCCGAAAGCCTCGTCGTGGCATTTCGCGCCGGCTTCCTATGGGTGGTCGCCGTCACGGCGTTGCTTCTATTTTCCGAGCCGGCCCACGGTTCGCCGGAGGATGCGCGACTGCTCGCCGTTCTTCGGCCCGATCAGCGCACGAACGTTACGTTCGTGACCCGCCAGGGGGTGCGCCGCACCGTCGTCTATGCGCCGATCCCTGTCGCACCGAGCGTCCCTGCGCCCGCGATCTCCAAGCCCGCGATCTCCAAGCCTCCGGCCTCGAAATCCAAAGTCGCCGACCTCGCCTTGGCGCAAACGCCGACGCCCGGAGCGTCACGCATTGCGTCGAAGCCGCCGATCGTCGTGCTCGATCGTGCGAGCCCCGCGCCGCTCGACGATCGGATTGCGACGCCGCCACCGGATGAGTTCGTCTCGCGCGACGACGGCGGTGGCGCCTTCGTGCCTACCGCTACGGTCGGGAAGCCCGACGCGCACCCGACGCCCCAAACGACGCAGCGGGACCTTGCATGGCTCTACGCGCATCGCTTCGACACGCCGGCGCCCGGTGCGTATCGGGTTCCCGGCGTGCCGGTTCGCTCCCAAGTCGGTTCCCCGTTCGATATCGGATCCGGCGCGTTTCACGGAGTACGGTCCACCAACGGCTGGAGCGCCGTTCGTGCGACAGTTTCGATCCCGTGCGGCGCCAGTCGATTCTCAGTCGGACCCGGCCGGAACGAAGCGAACGGCCGGGACGAGCTGGTCGATCAGGAAACGGGTTACGAATACGTCGGGGGCTGGGGGGCGGGCCCGCGCGGCGCGCCCGTGGATGCGGGCTTGCAGAAGAGCTCCGCCCAAGCTGCGCGCGACGCCTATGCCGTGTACTGGAAGTACGCCGGCAACGCGCCGGTGACGTCGGTTGCGCGCTTTCCCTGCGGCGGCCCGGACGTCGTACTCGAGCTCTATCCCGTTACCGATCAACTGCTCATTTTTTCCGCCACCGGCGTGCTCGATTCCGGCCGGCATGAGACGATCACCGTCATTCAAGAGACGCACCGGGACGACGGCTGGGATCCGTCCGGTGGCTCGGCGAGCGACGGCATCATTTTGAAGCGCCTCGTCTCGATCGCGCAACCCGCGACGTGGCGCGGGCCCGGGCATCTCAATCGCTTCACGAACGGCAGTTATTTCGGTGTCGACTCTTTTTCGAGCCGCACGCCCCGGATCGTATGGCGAAATTGCGAGATCGGACGCGTAGCGCCGCCGCGAATCGTCCCAACCTACCGCTCGTGGACAAACGATCTCAACTGGTATCCTCGCGTTCCGGGAATCTATCTCGACTGGCCTCCGTTGGCGATCGTCCGATCGATCGAAGGCGTCTGTGATGCCGCAGGAATCGCCCTGAGAAATGGATAGCTGACATGACGCCGTCTCGAATGGTCATCCTCATCGCCGGAATCGCGCTCTGCGCGGCACAGCTGCCGAGTAACGCGGCAGACGATGCCAGCGCGGCGTATCGTGAGATTGAGCCGTCCTTGGTAAAGGTATGGGCGCTCGATGCGAGCGGCACCCCGATCCGCAGCGGGACCGGCTTCGTCGTCTCGGTGAACCTCAACAATCGTTCGTCCCTGATCCTCACGGCTGATCACGTGCTCGCGAACGCCGACAAGGTGACGATCGACGTCGATCGGCGTGCACACGACATGACGGCGACGGTCGTGTTCAAGAGCGAGTCGCCCGACATCGCCCTACTTCAGATCGACCGAGGCGATCTCAAGCCCGTGCGATTCGCTCCCGAGAGCCGCGTAGTTCGGGCGGGGAGCCTGGTCGCCGTGGCCGGCTTCTTCAAGAGCGACGAGCAGATCGGCGTGACCGGCCAGGCGCCGCGACTGCGATATCCCGGTACCGTCAGCTCGCTCCCCGACGACGGTCGCTACATCGAGTTGAGCCTTCCAGTCGAAGAAGGCCTCAGCGGTGCGCCGGTGTTCGATCCCGAGCAAGGCGACGTCATCGGTATGCTTCAAACCCGGTCGAGCGACGGTCAAGGCGGCTACGCGCTCTCGGCGGCTCGTCTCGTGCTGCCATTCCTCGAGCGCAACCACGTCGCCGTCGCGATCGACAATGCTGCGCCGGCTGCCCCTCCGCCTCAAAAGAGTGTTGCGGTTGAACATCCGGCACCACGACCGGTGACGTCCCAGAGTTCCGCCCAGCTGGAGTATCACCGAATTCTCGACGGCCTTCACGCATCCGACGTTGTAACGCAACTGTCGACGCTCGACGAAGCCGCGCAGATGAAGGACGCAAGTCTTCGCCGCCTCGCCCTCACGACCGCGATCGCGAGCGCACAGGAGCCGGTGCGTGCTGCTGCACTGCGTTGGACGATCGCGCTGAGCGCGGGCTTCCCTGTCGAAGTCGTCCGCATGACGCAGAAAGATTGCGTCTACGGCGATTGCAACCCAAACAACAACAACACGCCCTTATCCGGAGCGATCATGGCGCTGCGGTCGTTCACCGTTCACGTCCGTCAGTTCGATCGGGATAGTGGATCGTTCCAAACGTTTTCCGACTTCTCCAAGGGAACTCGCGCCGATCATCCACTCGTTGTATCCGAGGGATCGGTGAGCGGCGAGAGCGTGACCTTCGCGGTGCACTTCGATCAACGCCCGGCAGGCCCGTACTATGAGTATGTAGACTGGAACTACCAATTCGATTGCAGCGGAACAGTGCGGTTGTCGGAAGATGCGACGCTGCGCGGACCGATGGACTGCCGCGGCGGCGTGCACACCGCCGGCTTCGACGTGCAAGTGGTCCTGCGATAACACGATTCGGCGATGCTCCCGAGAGATGCCGCGATCGATTACGTTCTGGAGCGAACGATTGCTCAGCTCGCGGTCGTCCAGGCTGCGGGATTCTCGACGAGCGGGAATGAGAAGTCGATGCAGACCCAACCGCGTCAGCTCGTCGAGGACGGCCTTGACCGCTCCCGCGTGCGGATCGTCGAGGGTTCGTTCGGGCACCACGCCGACCCAAAGCGCTTCGAACTCGACGCCCCTAGCGGCAACATCCGCGTTGTTGCCGGGAAAGTACCCGCGCCAGCGGCGGCTGTCGGGGAACCACCCCAGCGGGACGCACTCATGGTTCTGCGCGTCGATGGTCGAGGCGAACTGCCGCAGTACCGGCGGCGTCTCCGGCACGTGCGTCCTCGCTCGCACGACGGCGAGGATCAGGTTGAGCGCGATCGCGAGACCGAGCAGCGCGGGGGCGGATTGGTGAACACGCGCCGGAGCGCGCTCATGGCGTGACGGCGACGACGACCGTTTCGGGCGGTTTGTCCGTCGCTTCGGCGGCGCTGCCCTTGAGTTCGACGTGGACGTCGACGGATGCGGTCTGCTCGGACTGCATGCGAACGATGTACGGGCGCACGAAGTAGCCGAGGACGACTTTCAAGAGCGCGGCGGCGGGAATGCCGAGGACCAGTCCCGGCAGTCCGAACAACTCGCCGCCGGCGAAGACGGCGAACATGACGGTGATCGGCGAGACGCCGACCGACTGCGCCATGATCCGGGGGACGAGCACGTTGTCGGCGACCCGCGAGATGACGAAGATCGCGACCGTCACCCAGATGACCATTCCGGTGCCCTGCGGGATCGCGAGCAGGGCGGCGATGACCTGTGCGACGAGCATTCCGACGAACGGAACCGCGTAGCCGAGGCCGCAGATGACCGCGACGAGCAGCGCGAAGGCGAAGTGGCTCGGAAAGAGCAGCACCCAGACCGCCGCGCCGACGATCGCGCACAGCAGCGCTTGGCCGGCGACGAAGTGGCCGAATACCTGGACCAGCTCCTCTATCATCGCGCTCACGCCCGGGCGGCGCCTCGGCGGGATGAACAGGAGAATGCTCTCGCCGACATCGCGGCCGTGCAGCAGAAAGAACACCGACAGGATCAGCGCCGAGGTGCCGACGATCAGCGCGGTGACGGCACCGACGACGATCGTCCCGACGCTCGCTACCGCAGCCGCCAAGAAACTCGAGACGCGATTGCCGACCTCGACTTGGACGTCCGCGTACGACGGCAGCGGCACGCGGTTGCCGAGCAGTTCGCGCAGCGTGCTCTCGGCGCGCGCGACGGCGTCTTGGGAAGCGATGACGTACTGCGGCGCGTGGCCGACCAGCGACAAGACCTGGCCGTAGGCGACCGGGACGATGACAAAGGCGAGGATGATCAACGCCGACAGCAGGCCCGCGTAGACGACCGCAATCGCCGCCGGACGCGGCATGCGCGTCTGAAGCGTCTTCACCAGCGGGTTCGCACCGAACGCGACGAACGCCGCGATCAGAAAGATCGAGATCGTGCGCGGGATGCGCGCCGCGAACAACAGCCCGGCCGCGACGACGATCACGACGGTGACGACGATCAAGGTGCGGCGCAGCATGGCCGGGGTCATAACACTTTGGTCAACATCCGTCGCTCGGTGAGAAAGCCGGCCCGGTCGTAGAGCGCGCGCGCCGGGGCGTTGTCGTCGGTCACCATCAGCGAGACGTAGCGCAGGCCGGCGGCCCGGGCGTACTCCTCGGCGGCGACGAGCAGCGCGCGGCCGACGCCGCGACCCCGGGCGTGCGGTTCGACGGCCGTATACGCGACGAAGGCCTGTTGGGTGAGCGTCACCTCGTCGGGCACGTCGTACAACAGCAGCAGAAAACCGACGCGTTCGCCCACTTCTTCGGCGATGAGCGCCTCGTGGCGCCGCGCGTACACGAACTCGGCGAGCCGGTCGAACGATTCGAGCACGTCGCTGTGACGCGCCACCCGGACGGCCGAGACGCTACTCTCCGCGCTGCGGTGCGCCAGGTCGCGGACGAAGTCACGATCGTCGCGAACGCTGCGGCGCACCACGAGCGACTCGTTCATGCGTGCGCGGGCGCCAGCGCGCCGAGTGCCTCGATCAACAGCGCGTTCTCCTGCGGCGTGCCGATCGTGATGCGCAATCGGCCGGGCATCCCGAGCGCGTCGCCGCTGCGAGTCACGATCCCGCGCGCGAGTAGCGCCTCGTACGCCTCCGTCGCCGTCCCCGGCACGGCAACCGAGACGAAGTTCGCCGCCGTCGGATAAACGTGCAGACCCAACTTGGCGAGCTCGGGATAGAGATACGCCTTGCCGGCGTCGTTCGTGTCGAGCGACCGGCGGACGAACGCGTGATCGTCCAGTGCAGCGAGTGCTGCCACCGCAGCCGGGCGCGACACGTTGAACGGCAAGCGCACGCGCTGCGCGTATCCGATCAGCTCCCGATCTCCGAGCGCGTAGCCGAAGCGCAACGACGCCAGACCGTAGAGCTTGGAGTGCGTGCGCAGCACGATCGTCGCCGGACGCGACGTCACGTAGCCGGCGCCCTCCAGCGAGCCCGGCGGCATGTACTCCCGATACGCCTGGTCGATCACCAAGATCACGTCGGGCCGCAGCGCGCGGGCGAAGCGATCGAACGCATCGGGGTCGACCCGCGTCGAGGTCGGGTTGTTCGGATCGACGACGACGACGATCTTGGTCGACGCGGTCACCGCCGCGAGCATCGCC
This sequence comes from Vulcanimicrobiota bacterium, assembly GCA_003161435.1. Lineage (GTDB taxonomy): Bacteria > Vulcanimicrobiota > Vulcanimicrobiia > Vulcanimicrobiales > Vulcanimicrobiaceae > Vulcanimicrobium > Vulcanimicrobium pasteuri. Next base: position 67,060 of record PMOS01000042.1, on the reverse strand, counting down.
TCGAGGTCGTGCACGCCGTCGTGTAGCGGCACCCGCACCGGCACCGCGTCGAACAGGATCGCGTCCTTGGGGAACAGCGAGAAGGTGGGATCGGCCAGCACGACCTCGTCGCCCGCGTTCAGGAACGCGCTGAACAGCGTCCGCACGACGTCGTTCGAGCCGTGGCCGACCAGCACGTTGTCGACGTCCAAGCCGTACGGCGCGGCGAGTCGCGCGCGCAGCTCGGCGTGATCGTCGTCGACGTAGACCTGGAGATCGCCCATCGCGGCCAGCGCGGCGACGGCTTTCGGCGACGTGCCGAGCGGATTTTCGTTCGACGAGAGCTTTACGAACGTCTCAAGGCCGTACTTCTTGCGCGCCTGCGACACGGTGGTGCCGGGCGTATACGGCTTCATCGAAGCGACCTGGGGGCGGACGAGCTTCCCGTAATCCATGGGCGTACGACCCTACTTCGGTTTCAGAAAGCGCGAACCCGGTTCGGTCAGCGGCTCTCCCGCAGCGCACTGCGGGCAGCTCTCCGGCGCGAACGACTCGATCGGGAGGTCCAGCAACGCGGTGGTCGGGACGCCGAACTCGACCGGCGCACGGCGCACGACCGCGCCGACTCCGGCCACAGTCGCGCCGCGCGAGCGCACGACCTCGAGCACTTCGCGCACCGATCCGCCGGTCGTGACGACGTCTTCGACGACGAACGCGCGATCGGCGGGGTCGAGCGCGAAGCCGCGCCGCAGCATCGGCACGCCACCCTCCTTCTCGACGAAGATCGCGAGCGTCCCGAGCTGGCGCGCCGTCTCGTAGCCAAGAACGATCCCGCCGACCGCGGCGCTCACCACGACGGTGGGCGCGAGCGCTCGCGCCTGCGCGGCGAGCGCGGCGGCGACATGCTCGACGAGCGTGGGGTCCTCGAGGATGCGGAACTTCTGCACGAACGCGTTCGAATGCCGTCCCGACGAGAGCCGGAAGTGCCCTGCCAAGATGGCGCCGCGCGCTTCGAGCTCGCGCAGCAAGTCCGCCGAACCCGCATCGATCATCCTTCGAGCTCAGACAATATCGCGCGCGCCGCGCTGACCGGATCGGCGTCGTCGACGATCGGGCGGCCGACGACGGCGAAACCGGCGCCGGCTTCGCGCGCCTCGCGCGGCGTCGCCGCGCGCTTCTGGTCGCCGTGCGCCGTGCCCGCCGGACGAATCCCCGGACAGAACGTCCCGAACTCCGAGCCGAAGAACGAGCGCAGGTCGGCGACCTCGCGAACGCTGCACACGACGCCGGCGCAACGCGCGTCACGCGCCAGCGCGGCCAGCCGCGTCGCGTTCTCGCCGGGACCGCCGATCAATCCGAGCTCGCCCAAATCCTCGCTGCCGATACTGGTCAGGATGGTTACCGCGTAGACGTCGGGTGCTTTGATACCGAGTTCCGCCGCGCGCTCGTTCGCGGCGTCGACTGCTGCATCGAGCATCTGCGCGCCGCCGAGCGCGTGTACCGTCAAGAGCCGCACGCCGGGTTTGACGACGCTGCGAACGGCGGCATGGACCGTGCGCGGGATGTCGTGAAGCTTCAAATCGAGCGCATATTCCGCCCCGTGGGCGGCAAGCGCTTCGCGGATCGCGTCGCCGTAACCGTAGAACGCCTCATAGCCGACCTTGAAAAGCACTCCGAGCGGGGCGAGCCGCTCGACGAGGGCGGCGGCGCGAACCGGATCGGGAACGTCGAGCGCTACGACAAGTTTCGGTGGCATGACTTGTAATGCTTCGTTCATTCTGCTAGAAGAACATCGCGGAGTTGCCGAACGTATATAGGTATACGGACGTCGGCAACGGCGACGGAAAGGAGAACGAGATGCCCGGAATCATGGTTTTCAAGACGTTAGCCGACGCGCTCAGAGCGGGCTACCACGTCTACGACCGCACCGACCACGGCTATCTCGTCCGCACGCGAACCTCCGCCGGATGGGCCATGGCCATCGTGACCTGCCGGTAGCCCTTCGCTAGCGAACGCGGCAGACCAAAGAAAGAGGGACGGATCGCCCAGGCGACCCGTCCCTCTCTTCGTTCCCCGTTGCCGCCTGCGCGTCAGCGAACGTCGGGCGGCTGGACCGGCTTCGACAGCTCCTCGAACCGCTCGCGGCCCGGTTGCTGGGCCCACGGCGGCGGCGTCGCCGCACCGTAGTAGCCCGGCGGCGGGGGCGTCCCCGGGCCCGGGGGCGGTTGCGGCGGCGGCGGCATGAACGTCACCCGCGGCTGCATCCCCGGCAGCTGTGCGCCCGACAGCAGGGCGATGATGATCTGCGCGATCCCGACGAACATCGGGATCAAGCCGCCCAGGATGATCGGGTTGCCGCTGTAGCCTCCGAACGCCACACCGACGCCGACGGTGATCGCAAAGCCGATCAGCGCCACGCGGATCCCCTTGAAAAGAGCGCGCTGCGGGTCGTCCTCCGCCGTCGGCGTCCAGGACGGCTGCGGCTGCACCCACGGCCCAGGGCCTGGCGCCGCACCCGCGGCTGTGCCGGGCGCGGGCCAGGGCGAACCGGCGCGGCGCCAAGCGCGATAAGCTTGCCGGTCGAGCAACGGCGGAACGATTCCGCGGCGCAGCATCTCCATGCGCTCTTGGTGCCGGAACACGATCGCGGTGATCCACCCCGCGATCGGTAAACCGATCGTGACGATGATCGCGACGAGTGGGATGATTTGGTATGACATGATTTATACGCTCGCTCCGTGGGCTACGGCGATCGAACCGCGGTCGGTCGAGATGGTGAATTGACCGCGCCCCGACCCGAGCCGCATCGAGCGACCGGAGGCCGAATCCCCGTCCGGCGCCGTCACGCGGGCGCCGTTGATATGCCCGTCGTCGGCGTGCAGATTCACCGTGGCGTCGCTCTCCGGTGCGAAGTTGACGTCGATGCGGCCATCGTCGGTTTGCAGCGCTCCGTCGACGGCACGCAGACCGATGGCCGTAATCGCCCCGGATCCGGTGCGCGCGTCGAGGTGGTCGGCGCCGGACGAAGTCAGCTTGAGCGCACCGTCGTCGGTGCGAAGTGCGAACACGCCCCCCTGCGCATCGAGCACGTCGATGTCACCGGAAGACGTCGTGACGTCGACGTCGCCGCGATGGTTGGAGATCCGAACCGCGCCGTCGTCGAGGCGGGCGACGAGCTTCCCGCGCAGGCCGTTCGCTACGACGCCCGCGGCGCTCGCGATCTCGACTTGCGCATCCGGCGGCACGGTGATCCGCACGTCGCGCTCGATCCGTCCGAAGACGAGCCCGGACTCCACCGCGACGCGAACGCCGTCGGCGGTGCGGATCGCGGTGAGCGCGGGTTGAACTCCGGAGTGATGGCCCGAGACTTTCATCGTCCCAGTGACGTGTACGCTCGTCGCGGCGCCGGCTTGAACGGTGACGTCGGCGTTGTCGACGTCCAGCACCACGTGCGGCGCGCTGCCGGTCTCGAACGTCTTGTCGAGCCGCGAGGTCGTCGGCGCCGGCTGATGGGTCCAGCTCGGATCGAAGTTCCAATTCGTGTTGGGCGAGTTGCCGGGGACGGCCTTGGCCGCGAGGCCGAGGATGGCGAGCTCGACGACGACCAAGGCGCCGATGAGGGTCGAGCGGGAAATCATGTCCCATGTACGATCCGGCCGCGGCCGTGTTTCGCCTTCCGGGTCGGGGTCGCTCCGGCGGCCCCCGGCGAAACCGCCGGCGCGCTCGCCCGTACATGGGGGCACGATGGGACTCGCCCTCGCGGTGGAACCGCCAGTAACGGCGCCGGTCCTCGAGGACCAGGCGCTGATCGCGGCCGCCCTGCAGGGCCACGGAGAGGCCTTCGGCGAGCTCGTCACGCGCTACGAGCGAGCCGTTTACAACCTGGCCTTGCGGACCCTCCGCGACCGTACCGAAGCCGAGGATGCCGCCCAGGAGGCGTTCTTCAAGGCTTATCGGGCCCTGGGATCGTTCCGGCCCGGCGCGAAGTTCTCAACCTGGATCTTCACGATCTGCTATCGGGCGTGTTGCGATCGGCTGGCTAAACGCAAGCGGCTCTCGCCCGACGAGCTCCCGGATCGGGCCGACCCGTCGGCCGGCCCGGAAACCCTGGCCGAGCGAAACGACGAGGCCTGCCGATTGCGAGCGGCAATCGATGCGCTTCCCGAGAAGTATCGGGCGGTCATCACGCTGTATCATCTGCAGGGCGTGCAGTACGAAGAGATTGCAACCGTGTTAAACCTTCCGTTGGGGACGGTGAAAACGCATCTGTTTCGAGCAAAAGAACAACTCCGGAAGGTGCTGACCGCATGACGCACGACGAATTCGACGACCTGGACCGGGCTCTCGCCGCGCTCCCTCTGGAGGAGCCGCCCGCCGCTCTCCGCGCGCGCATCATGGCAGCCACGGTCTACCGGGCTGCCCCGGAGGTCCATGCCTGGGAGGTCTGGCTCATCGGCACGCTGGTCGCGTGCGGAGCCTGGCTGGTGTGGGCCGTCGCGAGTGCGCCGCGCGCCGGCGAACGGCTCGTCGACGCGGTCACCCAAGCGACGGCGAGCGCGGGGTTGACGTCGGACTACACGCTGCTGTGGCTGGCGGTCGGTGTATCGACGGCATGGTGGATCTCGCAGCTCACCTTCCCCTCGCCCCCGCGCAAGCGCATCGACGCCCGGTGAGCGCAACGCCGACGCCGCCGCTCTCCGACGAGCGCCGCAAGTACAAGGTTCTGCTGGTCGAAGACGATCCGCAGATCACGCGCGTGCTGCGGCTCGAGCTCGAGCACGAAGGCTACGAAGTCGAAACCGCGGCCGACGGGCTCTCCGGGCTCGAGAAGGCGCTCAAAGAACCTGATCTCGTCGTGCTCGACTTGATGCTGCCCAAGCTCGACGGGCTGGAAGTATGCGCGCGCGTGCGCGCCAAATCGCGCGTTCCGATCATCATGCTCACCGCGAAAGACCGCATCCCCGATCGCGTCGCCGGGCTCGACCGCGGCGCCGACGACTACGTCGTCAAGCCGTTCTCGATCGAGGAACTGCTGGCGCGCATTCGCGCGCGGCTTCGCGAGCGCGATCCGCACGAGAACCTGCTGACGGCGAAAGACCTGGTGATGGACCGCGATCGTCACGAGGTGACACGCGCTGGGCAAGCGATCCACCTCACCGCCAAAGAGTACGCGCTGCTCGAGTACTTGTTGCTCCACCGCAACAAGGTGCACTCGCGCGATGAGCTCTTCAACGGTGTCTGGGGCAGCGACTTCCTGGGCGACTCGAACCTGATCGACGTCTACATTCGCTACCTGCGCGGCAAGATCGACGATCCGTTCCCCGACAAGCTCATTCAAACGGTGCGCGGCGTCGGATACGCGCTCAAGGAATGAGGGGCGGTCCGTACGCGCCCTGAGGGCTAAACGGTGACGTCGCTGCGGACACGGATCGCGCTGCTGTACGCCGCGCTGATCGTCGTCGTCATCGCACTGGGTGCGTTCGCGATCGACTTCGCATTTCAATCGCTGCTGATCGATCAGGCGCGGCTCAGCCTCGACCAGACCTCCGAGCAGATCGAACGCGACGCCGAGGAGGCCTCGACGTTCGGTTTGGGCGGTGAGGCGCCGGTCACGTTGGCGCTTTCGAGCCGGGCGACGTTGGACCACTGGGCGTCGGCGAACCAGTACGTCCAGCTCGACACGCTCTCGGGCCAGACGCTGGGCAAGAGCGCGAACCTCGGCGGCCTCACCTTCGCGCCGTGGAAACCCGACCGGCGCGATCGCTCGTATGGCGTGCTGCACATCACCGGGAACCGCGCGGGGACGATCCTGGTGTTGAACCGCGTGCTGCTCGACGAGAACGCGCGGCCGATCGCGATCGTCCACGTCGGCCAGCGGCTCGACAACGTCGACCAGCTGGTGGCGCGAGCACGCGGGATTCTGCTGTGGATCACCGCGGCAGCGACGATCGTCATCGTGATCGCATCCTATTTCATCGCGGCCTGGGCGATCGATCCGATCGAGCGGTTGACCAGCGCGGTCGCTCAGATCGGCTCGGAACGGCTCGACCGCCGCCTTCGGTGGCGGCGGCGCGACGAGGTCGGCCGGCTCGCCGGCGCGTTCGACGCGATGCTCGACCGGCTGCAGTCGGCGTTCGCGCGCGAGCGACAGTTCATCAGCGATGCGTCGCACGAGCTGCGTACGCCGCTCACGATCATCAACGCCAACGCGCAGATGCTGCAGCGCTGGGGCGATCGCGATCCCGACGTGATGAAGACGTCTCTCGAAGCGATCAGCGAGGAGAGCGGTCGTCTCGCGGGGATGGTGTCGGGGATGCTGACCCTCTCGAAGGCCGAAGCCGGCGATGCGATCCCGAAAGAGCCGCTCGTGCTCGAGCGCCTGGCCGACGACGTCGTCGCGCACGCCAACGAGCGCGCGGCCGCCGAAGGCCTGCAGTTGGCCGCGCATCATTCCGACGGCGCAAGCACGATCGTGATCGGGGACGCCGGTCTGTTGCGACAGATGATCGGCAACCTCGTCGACAACGCGATCAAGTTCACCCGCGACGGCCGTATCGACGTCACGGTGCGGCGCGACGCGGATACAGCGGTGCTCGACGTCGTCGACACCGGGCCGGGGATCGACGAAGGCGACGCAGACCGTCTCTTCGACCGCTTCTTTCGCGGCGATCCCGCGCACGCGCGCGAGTCCGAAGGCACCGGACTCGGATTGGCGATCGTGCGCAGTATCGCGCGCGTGCACGGCGGCACGGTTTCGGCGCGCGCGCGTCCCGAAGGCGGCTCGATCTTCAGCGTGCGACTGCCCGCCGAGCCTGATTCCTTCACCACGGGTTCATGACGTTGCGGCGGCTGCGGGCGTACGATACGGCCGTGGACGTCCTCCAAGCCCGAGCCCTGCGGTGGATCGCCGCGGGGCTAGGCGTGTTTCTCGCGTGCCTGTTGGCGCCCGCCGCACCCGCGGTGGCAGGCACGTCGTCATGGGATGTAGGCGATCAAGCCGTCGTCCGGGTCTTTGTCCGAGGCAAGGGAAATAGCGTCGAGGTCCGGGTGTGGGACCGGCCAACGGTGCAGATCGAGTGGACGGACTACGTCACGCCCGTGATCGATCGCTCCCTGGTCACGTTCGGCACCGTGCGAAACCCGCTCTCACAGCAGGTCCCACCGCAACTCTACAGCGCCCGCGACAACACCGGGCTGGCCGGCATCGGTCAGACGCTCCCGCCCGAAGAGTTTCCGTACCAGGGGTTCCGGCCCGGCGTGCACGACGTGCTTCGCGTCATGGCGGCGCAAGGATCGCATATGATCGTGACGGTTCCGGCCTCGACGGGGCTGCTCGATTTGCGCGTCGGCGGGGGGCAAACGGTCGTCGAGGGCTATCGCGGGGCGAACCTCTACGTGCTCCAGGGGACGGGACGCGTTCAGCTCGACGGTGCGACGACGACCGCGTTCGTGCAATTGAACTACGGCGTGTTCTTCGCGGTCGACGGTTCGTTCGACCGCATCCGCGTGCGCGGCATCGGCGCGCAAGACGTCTTCGAGCACTGCCGCACCAACCAGATCGAAGCCAGCAGCATCAGCGGCACGATCGTGTACGACGGCGGATCGTTCGACCCCGGCCTCGCGCGCTTCGACTCGCAGACCGGCAACGTCGCGCTAGGCGTCACCTCGCCGGCGCAGCTCACGGGGCGTTCCGATACCGGTCACGTCTACACGATGTTCGATCAGCGCGGCGGAGCCAACGTCGATCAGCACGGCGACGGCGACGCCACGGCGAGCGTCGGTAGCGGCGGCCCGCTGGTGAACGCGCTGAGCACGCATGGTAACGTCTTCCTGTACGACGGGACGATGTCGAGTCGACGCGCTATCGCGCCAGAGTGGCGCCCGGTCCACCAGATCTTCACCGGAGCGCTAAGGCGCTCCTAACGCCATCGCCTCCGCTTCGCTACGCCATCGCCTCCGCTTCGCTACGGCGAGAAGGTTGGTTGAAGCCTTTTGTCGCCCTTCGGGCGAGTCTCCGCGCGGAATTCCTCGAGGAATTCCACGTGGAGACACGCCGTAGCGCAGCGGAGGCGTTGGCGCCGGAGCGAAGCGGAGGCGCCAGGCTTCTTTCTACCTTCTCGCCGTAGCGAAGCGGAGGCGATTGCGCTGCAGCGGAAGCGATGGCGTTACAAGAGAAATTTCCGCAGCAGCGCTACGTCGAGTTTAAAGGTGTGCTGCGGGATCACCGCTTCTACGACGTAGCCGGCGGCGACGAAGAAGCGCTGCGCATTGCCGTCATGGAACACCGGGACCGTGACCTTGTGGCAGTTGTAGTAGTTGGCGAGCTCTTCAGCACGCGAAACCAAGAGCCGGCCGATCCCCCGGCGCCGCCGTTCGGGAACGACGTACAGCGCCTCGACGTGCGCGAGCGACGCCGCGATGCGCAGCCGCAGCGCGCCGTCGATCTCATCACCGGCGCGCGCCACGACATCGTGCGTCTGCTCGTGCCAGACGACGCGAAACTTCCACAGCTCGCTGCGCCAATCGCGGTCGTAGCGCTGCCAAAATGCGTCCGCGGCGCCGGGCGGGGCCGTCTGGATCTCAAGCGACATCGTAGACCCAACCGTCGTACGCCGCGAACGTCTTGACACCGGTCGCGTCCTCGAGCTCGTAGGCCAGGCGCGCCGGGTCGCGTTCGAGCATCCGCGTTCCGAAGTGCGACATGATCGCGACGCCCGGACGGATCCCGTCGATCAGCGTGCGCGCGTCGTCGATCGTGAGGTGGTCGACGTCCATCGAATCGCGGTAGCGCAAGATGTTCATGACGAGCACGTCGGGCGCGTGCTGCTTGTAGTCGTCGACGATCGCGTCGAAGTAGCGCGTGCACGGGAGGTACGAGACACGCGCCGCAGCGGTGCGGAAGTGCAGCCCGTAGGCCTCGACCGGGTGCTCCAGGCGCAGCGACGCGCGCAGCTCGACGGCGCCGATCTCGAACGGGCCGGCGTGCGCTTCGACGATCCACTCGCGCGGGACGAAGCGGCGTGCATACGGCAGTACGACCGGCTGCTGCGCTTCGTCGAGGGCGTCGCGCGGGGCGCACAGCGCACCGCGCGGTCGCCAGCCGCCCTGGCACATCGCTTCGATCATCGCGTTGACGTCGCCGGCGTGGTCGAGGTGCTTGTGGGAGAGCACGATCGCGTCGAGCAGGGCGGGATCGCAGGGGGGCAGTTGCGTGAGCGCCCGCACGAGCGCTCCGGGGCCCGGGTCGACGTGCACGTTCGTCCCGTCGGCGCGAAGCCAGAAACCGCCCGACGAGCGGATCTGCTTGGCGACGACCCAGCGCGCGCCGCCGGTGCCCAAAAACCGCAACGAGACCACCCTAGCGACGGCCTCCCACGCGTTTGAGTAGCTCGCGAACGGCGGCGTCGAGCTGCGCGTCGTCGCCGCGCTCCGCGGCGCCGGGCGGGTTCTCCGCACGCACGTCGACGGCCCGTGGATGGAGCTCCATGTCGACGCCGTCGTGCGCGATGACGCGCGTGCTGGGCAGCCGCAGCGACGAACCGTCGAACAGGCTGATGTTACTGGTGAAGATGATCCAACCCGCGGTCGGCTCTCCGACGACCGGACCGGCGTGGAGCACACGGTAGGCTTCGGTGAAGTTCTCGGAATCGGACAGGCTGTGCTCGTTGGTGACCAGCGCCGTCGGACGGTCGAGCACGCGCTGTCCAAGCGACGTGCGCTCCGGCGCATCGACGCCGAAACGCGACCGGAAGCTCAGGAACTCGCGGCGCGTCACGACGTCGACCGCGTACGCATCGACGAAGCCGCCCGTGTTGTTGCGCACGTCGATGATGACCGCGGCGCGTTGGCGGTTCTGCACGTCGAGGTCGGTGTAGAACTTCGCCAGCGACGGCGCACCCATGTCGTAGAGGTGAACGTAGCCGATGCGGCCGCCGCTGATCCGCTCGACGTACGCGCGCCGCGACGCGACCCAGGAGAGGTAGCGCAGGTGCTCTTCAGTGCCGCGGCTGACCGGCAGCACCGGCACGGTGCGCGCGGCCGCGGCATCGCCGTGCGGTGCGACGCGCAGCTCGGTGCGTTTGCCGATCGTGTTGGCGAGCAGCGCGTCGACGTCGGTGGTGCGCTCGATCGCGGTGCCGTCGACCGCCAGCAGCACGTCGCCTGCGGCGATGTGACCGGCGACGGCGGCCGGGCCCAACGGGACGACGCTCGCGACCCGCAACTGGCCGGTGCGATCGTAGGCCTGCGCGTCCCAATCGACGCCGAGCCGGCCCGTCGTGAACGGCGCAGGGCCACCCGGGAGCGCCACGTTGAAGCCGCTGTGCGACGAGTTCAGCTCGCCGATCATCAGCGAGACGATGCGGCCGAACTCTTGCGGCGTGCGCGCGGCGACCGCATACGGCTCGTACTCCTTGAGCATCGCGTTCCAGTCGGCGCCGTGAAAACCCGGATCGGCGTACCAGCGGTCGAGCAACGACCAGGCCTGGGCGAACTCGACCCGCTTGTCGCGCGCGAAGTCGACGTCCAGCTCGGCCGCCAACGGCAACGGCTTCGCGCCTCGACCCGCGAGGTCGACGCTCCACACGCGGCCGGAGTCGAGGTAGACGGCGCTGTGACCGTCGGGCGCGATCGAGACATCGGTCTTGAAGCCCGGCGTGCTGGTCAGCTGCCTGGCGACTTGCGCGTCGGGCGACGTTTCGTCGATCGAGAACGCGTACAGGTTCGTCTGACCGGCCGCGTTTGCGAGGAACACCAGCGTCTTGGAGTCCGGGGTGACGGTGACGCGGCCGGCGTCCAAGCCGGTCGGGAGAAACGTGAGCCGGTCGCGGATCCCGGCGAATTCGATCTCGGTCGTGCGCGGACGTACGGGCGCCGCCGCCGGCGAGGGCGACGTTTGGGGGGACGGTGTGCCGCTGGGCGCCGGCCTCGGAATCGTGCGCGACGGCAGCTCGGGCCGCGTCGGCTCTTCGGGGAAGAGCCGGCGGAACGTGTCCTCGCGGAAGTGCGGCGTGCGCGGGACGAGGTCGACCTGCGCGATCTCGCCGTTCTCGGTGCGCTGCGCCGTGTCGAGGAACAATCGCGTGCCGTCGGGCGACCAGGCCAGCGGCCCGGCGTTGGTGTTTGGCAAGAACGTGACCGCGTGGGGTGCGCCGCCGCTCGTTCGCACGAGCATCGCGTTCGAGAAACCGCCGCGGTCGGTGTCAACGTAGGCGATCCAATCTCCGGCCGGCGAGAACGCGATGTCCGCGAGATCGCCGAACGGCTGCCGGTCCATGATCCCGGTAGCCAACACGCGATCGCTGTGCGTCGCGATCGCCCACAGATGCAACTCACGGCCGTCGCGCACGAAGGCCAGCGACTTGCCGTCCGGCGACCAGTGCGGGTAGTAGTCGTGGTGGCCGGCCGGCGTGATCGTCCGTAGCGGACCGTCGGGGAAGTCATACGTCGCGATGCTCTGCTCGAGACCGCGATCAACAGTGTACGCGATCGTACGGCTGTTCGGCGCCCACACCGGCACGTCGTACGCCGCGTCGTCGTGGGTCGTCACGATCTGCGCGTTCCCGCCGTCGGCCGCGGCGGCGGCGAAGACGCGGCCGCGACCGACGAACGCGATCTTCTTGCCGTCGGGCGACAGGCTCAGCGCGGTGAAACGATTCGCCAGCGTGAGATGGCGCTGCGTCACGACGTCGGGCAGGCCGCGCGGCACGATCGGCAGCTCGTGCGTCGTGCCGGCGCTGACGTCGTAGGTCCAGATCTTCATCCCGCGCTCGAACGCGATCAACCGTCCGTCGCGCGACACGGTCGGCCAGAGCACGCGTCCGCCGTGCAGCGAGGTCAGCTGCCGCGCATGTCCATCGCCGCCGCGCGCCCACAGCTCGTCGCTGCCGCTGCGATCAGAGACATAGTAGAGCGTATGCGCATCGGGCGACCACATCGGCCACTGATCCTTTGCATCGCCGGTCGTGATCGTCTCGAACTTTTGCGTCCCTGGATGCGCGACGACGATCTCGCTCTCGTCCATGTGGCTGTGACCACGCCGCCACCATTGGATGAACCCGTTGCGCACGAACGCGATCGACGAACCGTCGGCCGACGGCGCGGGTTCGAACTCGTTGACGTAGTCCTCGTGCAGCACTTGCATCGGCGTGCCGCCGTCGACCGCGACGCGGTACACGTCGTTGAAGTACGCAATGTTGCGCGACGAAGCCGAGAAATACAGGTATCGGCCGTCGCCCGACCAGGCGCTGACGTCGGCGATTTGATCGTCGTGCGTCAGACGCCGCAGCGATCCGCCGTCGAGGGTGAGCACGTAGATTCCGCTCGCCCCAGGCTCGGAATCGACGAAGGCCAGTTGCGTGCCGTCGGGCGAGAATAGCGGCCGGTGCGCGTTTCCTCCGACCGCTGCCAACAACCGCGCCGTCCCACCAGCCGACGGCACGCTCCAGATGTCGCCGCCGGAGACGAAGGCGATCTCGCCATGGTCGGGTGAGAGCGACGGCTCGGCGAACGAGGCGGGCGGGGCGGAGCCGGCGTCGGCCGCGGCCGTCGAGACGGGCAGCGACGTTCCGAGGAGCGCAGCCAGCGATGCTACGGTGAGAAAGCCGCGTGCGAGCATCCGGCCCGGATTCGCACCCGCCCGCGCGACGCCTGGCGTCTTGTCACCGGCGCGTCAGATCTCGAGCAGGTCGTGGCCGGCGACGATCTCGCCGCCGAAGTGCCGGCGCTCACCGGAACACGACGCGCGACAGCCAGAGCGCCGCCAGCGCGGGCTTGGGTGCATCGCGCAGCTCGACTTCGGCGCGCCACGTCACTTGGGCGCCGCCGTCGTCGGTCGGGCGAACGTCGTCGAGGAAGAACGTGCCGCGGATCTGCGCGTTCACCGGAACCGGCGAGACGAAGCGCACTCGGTCGAAGCCGTAGTTGAGGCTCATCAGCGTCCCTTCCATGCGCACGCACTCACCGATGAGCTTCGAGAGCAAGCTCAGGGTGAGGAAGCCGTGCGCGATCGTCGTGCCTAGCGGCGATTCACGCCGCGCGCGTTCGGGGTCGACGTGGATCCATTGGTGGTCGCCGGTCACGCGCGCGAAATCGTCGATCAGCTCCTGCGTAACGGTCAGCCACGCGCTCGACCCGACGCGCTCGCCGCGCACGCGCTCGAGATCGGCGACGCTGGAAAAAACGGCTCGCTCCACCCTTTTCCTGTGCGCGACGAGGAACGCCGCGTCCCGCTTCGCAAGGACGACCGGATGCAAGCGATCGTGTGTCGTGCCTACGGCCTTCCGAAGGACCTGGTGTTCGGCGATGCGCCCGAGCCCAAGCCCGGCCCCGGCGAAATCCTCATCGACGTCCACGCGGCGGGGGTGAACTTCCCCGACGTGCTGCTCGTGCAAGGCCTCTATCAGGTGAAGCCGCCGCTGCCGTTCAGCCCGGGCGTCGAAGCGGCGGGCGTCGTCGTCGCGGTCGGCGAGGGCGTGCAAGAACCGCGCGCCGGCGATCGTGTCGCGACGGCCGTGATGGGCGGCTTCGCGGAGCGCGCCGTCGCGCAAGCCGTCACCGCGATCCCGTTGCCGGACGGCATCGATTTCGTCACGGCAGCGGGGATGATCTTGACCTACGGCACCGTCTATCACGCGCTGGTCGATCGCGCCGGCCTGCGCGCCGGTGAGTGGCTGTACGTCAGCGGCGCCGGAGGCGGCGTCGGCACGGCGGCGGTCGATCTTGCCAAAGCACTCGGCGCTCAGGTGATCGCCGGCGCGAGCTCCGAGGCGAAGCGTGAGGCCGCGCGGCGCTCCGGCGCCGACGTCGTGCTCGACGCAGCCTCGCCCACGCTGGTCGACGAGATCAAAGCCGCGGCGAACGGCGGGGTCGACGTCGCGCTCGACAACGTCGGCGGCGAGCAGTTCGACGCCGTGCTCCGCGCCGCTCGGCGCGACGCTCGGCTGTTGGTGGTCGGCTTCGCCGGCGGCACGATCCCGCAGATCCCCGCCAATCGGATTCTGCTCAAAGAGCTCGACGTGCTCGGCGTCTACTGGGGGGATTGGGCGTCGCGCAATCCGCAGCGAAACCGCGCCAACTTCGACGCGATGTTCGCGCTGATGGCCGAAGGCAAGCTGCACCCGCGCGTCGACGCGACCTATGCCTTCGCGGACGCGCCGCAGGCGATCGCGGACCTGTACGAGCGGCGCCTGGTCGGAAAAGGCGTCGTGCGGGTGCGCTGAGGTGCGGTTCAAAGTCGAAGTCAAGCTCGAATCCGAACCGTACTCGGACATGTTTCCACCGATCGATCTCGCGCACGGAATCCCGAACGCGGGTGACGAGCTGTTGCTTTCCGACCTGACGTTCACGTGCACGAAGCGCCGCTTCGAATACGACGCCGCAGGTCGCCTCAAGAGCGTCGCGATCTTCGTGAAACGCAGCCCAGCCGCGTGATGGAGACGAACGGCCGCACCGGTCCGGTGGAGGTCGCACCGCGCCGTGCGGTGATCGCCGACCTGCTGCGCTCCATTCGGGTGCGCAGCAGCGTGTTCGCCCGCCCCGAGCTCCGGGCGCCGTGGGGATTCACGCTGGTCGAGGAAGGAGCCGCGTTTCACATCGTCACCAGCGGACGCTGCCTGCTCGAGATCGAGGGTGCGGCACCGATTGCCCTCTCCGAGGGTGACTTCGTGGTCTTGCCGCGCGGCGGAAGGCACGTGGTGCGCGACGCGCGCACGACCCGTCCCGTGCTGCTCGACGGCGTGCTCAAAGCGCGCGGCCGAGCGAAGGACGGCGTCTTTCGCGCCGGCGGTGGCGGGGCCGCGACCGGCCTCGTTTGCGGGCGCATCCGCTTCGAAGACGTCTCGTCGCTGCTTTTGCTCGCGGTGTTGCCGCCGGTGATCCACGTCCAGAAAAAAGACGGGCGCTTGGGCTCGTGGCTCGGCGCGACGATCGAACAAGCGGAAAGCGACCTCGACGCGGGCCGGCTCGGCGCGGACGTCGTGACCGCGCGAATGGCCGACATTCTGTTCATCCAAGCCGTCGCGGCATATCTCGAGGACAACGCCGATACGATCCAGTCTGGTTGGCTGGCCGCGCTTCGTGACCCCAAGATCGGTCCCGCGCTCGCGCTGCTGCATCAGCAACCCGATCGCGCCTGGAGCGTCGTCTCGCTCGCCAACGAGCTGGGGCTCTCGCGATCCGCGTTCGCGGCTCGCTTTGCGCAACTGGTCGGCGAGTCACCGTTGCGCTATCTCGCCCGCGTTCGGCTCAATGTTGCGGCGATGCGACTGCGATCGAGCGATGAGAAGATGAGCAGCATCGCCGCGACCCTGGGATACGCGTCCGATTCCGGTTTCACCAAGGCGTTCAAGCAGCGCTACGGTGAGACACCCGGCCACTATCGCAGACGATTGTCCGCAAGAGTCGGCGTCTAGGACAACAGCAGGTCCGCCGGGGCGTGCTACGCTCGCTGGCGTGGGCTCTGCAACGATTCTGGTGACCGGCGCGACCGGGTTGAACGGCGGCGAAGTCGTGCGGCGGCTCACGGCGCGAGGCGTCCCCGTGCGCGCGCTGGTGCGGAGTTCCGCGCGCGCCGCCGGCCTCGCCGCGCTGCCGAACGTCGAGATCGCCGAGGGCGACATGTCGAAGCCGGCGACCCTTGCGGAGGCACTGCGCGGCATCGAGCGCGCCCTGCTCATCTCGTCGTCGGATCCGATGATGCTCGACGTCCAGTCGAACTTCATCGAGGCCGCGGCGGCGGCCGGCGTCAAGCACGTCGTGAAGCTCTCCGGTATCATTCCCGAGCTCGACTCCCCGTTTCGCTTTGCGCGAATGCACGCCGAGATCGAGCGCAGGCTCGAGGCCTCGGGGATGGCGTTCACGCACCTGCGCGCCGGCGAGTTCATGACCTCGTACTTTCGCCAAGTACCCTCGATCGTCGCGAAGGGTGCGCTGTTCTTGCCGATGGAGGACGCAAAGATCGCGTCGATCGATGTCGGCGACATTGCAGAGGTCGCCGTTACGGTCCTCACCGGCTCAGGCCACGAAGGGAAGGCCTATCCGATCACCGGCCCCGAGGCGCTGAGCATGGCCGCAGTCGCGGAGAAACTCTCCGTGGCGACCGGAAAGGCGATTCGCTACATCAACGTCGCTCCGGAGGACGCGAAGAGCGCGCAACTCGCCGCCGGGTTGCCGCCCTATCTGGTCGACGGCCTGGCCGAACTCTTTGCCGAGCGCCGCAAGGGCAAAGAGGCGCAGGTGTCACCGTTCGTGCAGACGATTCTGGGAAGAGGCGCGACTAGCTTCAGCGAGTTCGCCGAGCGCAACGCCGCGATCTTCCGCGGCGAACCTGCGCTGGCGAAGGTCTGAAGGAGCGGAGATGAAGCACTTTCTCATCCGATATCGATTCGAGCACGGGTCAGTAGCTGAGTGGCACGCGGAGATCGGGCGCTTCATCGCCGCCTTGGACAGCGATCCCGAGCTCGCCGGAAAGATCTCGTATCGCGCGATGAAGCTCCGCGACGACGATGCGTCGTATCTTCACCTCGCCACGGCCGCCGACGACGACGCCGTCAAGGCGCTGGGCCAGCGCCCGTTCTTCAAGCACTACACGGAGCAGACGGAGCTCGTCTCAGGCGGCAACGTCGAAGTGCTTCCGCTGGAGATCATCGCCGAGACGGCCGCGTCACGAGCCCACTGATATCGGCACGCACCTCGCCGACGACGTGCTATGCTCACCCAATGGG
Organism: Vulcanimicrobiota bacterium; assembly: GCA_003161435.1. Lineage (GTDB taxonomy): Bacteria > Vulcanimicrobiota > Vulcanimicrobiia > Vulcanimicrobiales > Vulcanimicrobiaceae > Vulcanimicrobium > Vulcanimicrobium pasteuri. Next base: position 50,360 of record PMOS01000042.1, on the reverse strand, counting down.
CCGCTCTCGTTCGATGGGTGTCTCGATCGCGCTCGGTGCGGCGGTCGGCGTCGCGCTCGGTGCTGCGCTTCACAACATGGCCGTCTGGCTCGCGATCGGTGTCGCGCTAGGCGCAGCGTTCGGATCCGTGCGTGACCGCAGGTGACAGGGGCGCTCGCCGCTGGGCGGGAGTGTCGCCCGTTCAGTCAGCGGACTGCGCGGTTTGCCGCTTGCCATGAGCAACGACGACGAAGTAGGGCGTGCGGATGATGACTTCATTGACGATTGCGAGGACGGCATGGCGGTAGCGGCCGCCGGTCACGCCGACGAGCGCGATGTCGGGCGGATCGGCGGCCGTGCAGGCCAGTATCGCCTCGACCGGATCGCCTTCGGCCACGATCGTCTCGACCGGCGCGTCCGGCGGGAACAATGCCCGCACTCGGGCCGTCTCGCGGCTCGCAACATCGGCCATTGCTCGATGCAGATCGTCGACCTCGATCTCGTGCGCGAGCGCCTTCTCCCAGATCGGGCTCTCGCGGATCGGCCATGCTACCACGGCAATGGTCACGCGGCGCGACCGGTCGTGGTCGAATTGGCCTAGGAGCGTCCGTAAGGCTTCGTAGCCGTCGTCACTGCCGTCGAAGGCGATAAAGACATGCATCCCGACGAGTTCCGACGCGTCGACAGCATGCCCTCGTCGAGGGAGGATACGTTTTGTTGCAAACGCCGGCGGTGAGCCGCCCAAGACACCGCTGAGACGAAGCCCTTCGCCGCCGGTTCGTCGCCTGACGTCGGGAGCCGGTAGAAAAAGCCGCACAAAGGGCGCAGCAAAAGGGGCGAAACCCGAACGCGCAAGAAGGCCCGCGGGGTGGAGTGGGGTTTCCAGTACAATCCAAGTCGCTGGGATCAGCTTGGCGCTAAGAGCGCAGAACCGAACGACTGGTGGGCCACTGAAATCGCACCACGACAACGTCGCTGCCGGCGATCGGGTGTTTTTTTGGCGGTCCGGTCAAGATGCAGCACTTACTGCAGTTGGAAGAGTGACCTCACCGGTCTACAAACGCGACTCGCAGTTCGGCCAATCCGCAGTCGACGTTCGGTTTGAGTCGCGCGTCGATCCGCCCCTCACGCGTGAGGAGATTCGCGCAGTTCCGGAGCTAGCTGGTATCGCAATCTTTCAGGGATGGCAGGGCACGAATTTCCGCCTTCGTCGATGACGGTGGCGAGGGCCGAGTGTAAGCCCGTTACCAAACGTCACATAGACGTAGAGATGACGGCTCCGGCTTCCCGAGCGAACTGTTGTGCACCACAAACGGCTCAGTCCCGATAGTAACGTCGCAACGGTCATCGCGGGACGGCGAAGAGCTGACGCCTGCTCATGAAGGACCGTAACAACGTCGTTCGGATACATATGTAGTGCGTTTGAGAGAAACTCGCCTGGCCGAACGACCTCGATGTCGTATGGACCTAGCGACTCCGCGGGAAAGTCTTTCACGTTGGCGGTGACGATCTGGTTCGCCCCACCTCGGACCGCGGCAGCGAGCACATGACGATCCTTCTCGTGACACGTCATCGACGGAACCAGCGCTTCGTAGCCGGTGATCTCCCAGTCCCCGAAGTGCTCGCGCAACGACTCGAAACGCCGACGAACCCGGTCCTCGTCATCGCGCGCCGCAATGAGGTTCCGTTGTGCCTCTTCGAGGATCGCCGCGGTCCAACGAACGGCACACAGATCACGTTGAGCAAGTCGGATCGAGAGGTCTAGCATGGGGATGGCATAGATGACATTCGCGTCGAGTACGACGGTGAAGCGAGGAATTAGTCGTAATACCCCGCTTCCGCGGACTCGGCCGTAAGGTCGTCTAGAAAGGCGCCCCGAGCCTCATCCCGGCGTCGCTTGTAGTCCAGAATGTCGGTTAACTTTAGTCGTCGATGACGACCCGTCCGATCGCAAGGGATCTCGCCCTTGTCGATCAGTCGCGTCAGGTATTGCCGAGACACCCCGAGGAGATCGCCCGCCTCCGTTGTCGACAGGCGACGCTGCAGCGGAGAGATGACTACCGCAACGCCTTGCCGCAGGATGTGCGCTGCGTCTCTGAGGGCGCGGTACAATGATTCCGGGAGTTCCAGTGGCTCCGTGTCTGGTCCGGAAAGGCAAAAGACGGTGTTCGCGGGGACGCGCGACAGCGCGGCCTCGAGTGCATCGAGCGCGTCTTTATCTGCAAAAACGGGTTGAATGACATCCCGAGCCGGGCTCTTCGTCGGCATGGTTCCCTCTTGGCTGGCTTTGCCGAGGATACCACGGAAACGTCCTAAACGCAACCGAGACGTCCCATACGCAACGCTCGACCCCAGATCGGTGCGTCGACGGCCGCGCAGACCGACCCATGGAGCTGCGCCGAAAGACCGCGGCTACGCCAGCGCGGTGAGCGGCGAGAACGTGCCGCCGACGATGGCGGCTGATGGGCGGCCGAGCCAGCGTTCGATGACGGTGGCATAGACGCTGCGGAAGTCGGTCGAGAACGGCATGTTGCCCATGTTGAGCCGCGCGAGATCGGGGTGCTGTCCCTACAGCCCGCCTTTCACGCCACAGCCGGCCAGCGGCAGCGTGCGTCAATGGAGCGCGACTCCGGTCGGCTCGCGCACCGTCGTGTTGCTGCCGGTGATCGTCGCGAGCGGCGTTTCGTTCAGCGTGCCGCTCGGGCTCGCGCCGTACACGGTCACGCTCTGGCCGTCGCCGTTTGCGACGTAGATCTTTCCGCTGCGGTCGAGAGCCATGCCGATCGCCCCGGCGAGCCCGGTGCTGCTGCCGGCGATCGTCGCAAGCGGCGACTCGTTCAGCGTCCCGCTCGGATTCGGCGCGTAGAGCGTGACGCTGCCCGCGACGTTGAAGCAACTGTTACCGCACGATCCAGACGCGTTCGCCGCGTAGATTCGTCCGGCGGCGTCGATGGCGATACCGTACGGTTGGTCGAACCCCGTGTTCGCACCGACGATCGTCGCCACCGGCGCTTCGTTCAGCGTTCCGGTCGGGTTCGCCGCGTAGACGGTAATGCTGCCGATGCCGCCGCTACCGGTTGGGCTGCCGGTGGAGTTCGCGACGTAGATTCTTCCGCTCGCGTCCAAGGCCACGCCGCCCGGCGCGCCGAGCAGCGTCTTGCTGCCGGCGATCGTCGCGATCGGCGCTTCGTTCAGCGTCCCTTGTGGGTTGGGCGCATAGACGGTGATGCTACCGCTGCCACCACTGCTGGCGAACGCGTTGGCGACGTAGATCTTCCCGCTCCCGTCGACGACGATGTCCTGCGGTTCGTCCAGCTGCGTGTTGCTGCCGGTGATCGTCGCGATCGGTGCCTCGTTCATCGTCCCGCTCGGATTCGGCGCGTAGACGGTGATGCTGTACGGGCTGCCGACGTTCGCGACGTAGATCTTTCCACTCGCGTCGACCGCGATCCCCAACGCACCGTACAGACCGGTGTTGCTGCCGACGATGCTTGCCAGCGGCGCTTCGTTCAACGTCCCGCTCGGATTCGCCGCGAACACGTCGACGGCTTCGGCGGCGCGGTCGACGACGTAGATTCGTTCTGAACCGGAGGACGTCGGCGTCGCGGACGGCGTCGGCGATGCAGTTGCCGTCGCCGACGGCTTCGGCGAGGGCGTGAAGGACGGCGCCGGCGAGGGCGTGAGGGTCGGAGTTGCCGTTGGCGTTGCGGCGGGACTGCCGGAAGGCGTCGGCGTGGTCGACGGCCGCGGCGTCGCAGACGGGCTCGTGGACGGCTTTGCCGATGGGCTGCCGCTTGGCGACGGCGACGGCGACGGTGTCGCGCCCGAACCCTGGTTCGGAACCGAGCTGCCGCTGCCGCCCGAGCCGCTGCACTGCGCGAGAGCGACGCTGAGTGCGGTCAGCGCAGCCAGCGCGAGCCGTCCGAAAGGACGCGGGGCGGCCGAACCCATAGGACGATCGAACCAGAAAGGCATGCGGAAACCTCGCCTAAATGCAAGCACACCCGAAGCGTATGCGACGATGGTAGGCCCGCGCGCGGCGTTCCGCCATAGGGGATATCCCTACCCGTCGGCTGCTCACCTAGGCGGGATGCGGCCCCTTATGCCAGCGCGGTCAGCGGGGAGAACGTGCCGCCGACGATGGCGGCTGATGGGCGGCCGAGCCAGCGTTCGATGACGGTGGCGTAGACGCTGCGGAAGTCGGTCGAGAACGGCAGGTTGCCCATGTTGAGCTGCGCGAGATCGGGGTGCTGCCCGTACAGGCCGCCCTTGACGCCGCCGCCGATGAGGAACACCGGTGCCGCTTCGCCGTGATCGGTGCCGCGGCTGGCGTTCTCGGGGACGCGCCGGCCGAACTCGCTGAAGGTCATCGTCAGCACGCGACCGTCGTTGCCGTGCGCGGCGAGATCCGTGTAGAACGCGTCGATCGCGTTGGCGAAATCGGTGAGCAAACGGTCCTGGGTCTGCTTCTGCGTCACGTGCGTGTCGAAGGAGCCGTGCTGGATGTAGAGCACGCGCGTGCCCAGCTTCGATCCGACGATCTGCGCGGCCAGGGCGAGGCTGCGCCCAAGCGCAGTCGTCGGATACGTCGCCTGCGACTTGTAGCCGGCGACGAGCTTCGGCAGCTCTTCGGCACCGCGCTGCGCGTGGTCTTCGATCTCGGCCACCTGGGCGAGGAACGGCGAGCGGAACGGCACCGTCGTGTCGCGCACGAACTCGTGGAACGCTTCACGATTGGTCGCCGAGCTGTCGCTGCGCAAACCGTAACCGCGCAGCGCATCGACGGCCGGGACGTCGGTCGTCTTGGAGATCATCAGCTCGGGCAGGACATTGTTGAGCGCGACCGCGTTGAACAGATTGTCCTTGGGCAACCCGGCGGAGTCGAGGTACCGTCCGATCCAGCCGGTCGACTCGTAGCCTTTGGGCTGCGCGGTCTGCCAGATCTCGGTCGAGCGGAAGTGCGAGTGATCGGGGTCGGGATAACCGACGCCTTGCACGATCGCGACCTTGCCGGCGTCGTACATCTTCTTGAACGGCCCGAGCACTGGATTGAGGCCGACGACGTTGTCGATGCGAAGGACGTCGGACTGCGGAACCCCCAGCGACGGGCGATAGCGGTAGTAATCGGCCATGCCGTAAGGGACGACCGTGTTGAGCCCGTCGTTGCCGCCCTGGAAGTTGATCACCAGCAGCACGCGGTCGTTCGCGCCCGGAAGTCCGGGCAGGACCGTCTGCGCGAGCGCCTGCGAGAAGACCGTATCGGTGTTGGCGACGACCGCGAGTCCGGAAACCGCGCCGAGCAGAAATCCTGTGCGTTTCATATTGTCATCCTGAGCATGTCGAAGGACTATGCTAGCTGGTAGGCGGGCATCGCCATCGTGAGGTAGGCTGCGCTGCGAACGCGCTGGTCGACGTTCTCGGGCGAGAGCTGGGCCAGCGCCGCTTGTCCGCTGCCGCCCAGATACGCGACCAATTGCGCGACCGCGGCCGGCGAGACGTCGCTCTGCAGCATCGTGTCGGTGAGCGTCATGGCCACCTGGTGCGGATCCATCGATCGCATCGCGGGCGCGATCCACGTCGCGGTGTCCATCATCTTCGGATTCTGCGCGACACCGTTCGCGAAGTTCTCGCGAGTCAGGATCGTCTGGCTGCTGAGCCACGCTGCGCCGCCGTCCCAACCCTTGACGTTGGGCGGGTAGAACAGCACTTGCCCCATCTGGCGAAGCGTGCCCAGCTCGATCATGACGACCTGCGTCACGCCGAAGAGCTGGTGCGTCCCGACCACGAACTCGACCGGCGATTTCACCAGCGCGCGATAGGCGCGGTCGCTATAGAAGACGTTGCTGCGCAGCAGCGTCGCCATGACGGGCAGCACTTCGAAGTTGTTCTTGCGCAGCAGGGCGGCGACTTGATCGACCAGCTGCGGCTCGGGATCCTCGTAGACGAAGAACGCGAGCAGCTTGGTCGCGAAGAACCGTGACGACGCCGGCTGCGCAAAGATCGTGTTGACGACGTCGGCGCCGCCGAAGTTTCCGGACCGGCCGAGGAACGTCTTGACGCCGTCGTCGTGTTGCCGGCCGTTGTCGAAGAAGGATCCGGTGCCGTCAGGGTTGCGCTGGAATGTCCAACCGGTGAACGCGCGGGCCGATTCACGAATGTCTTGCTCGCTGTAGTTACCGATGCCCAGCGTGAACAGCTCCATCAGCTCGCGCGCGAAGTTCTCGTTCGGATGCGCTTTGATGTTGACGTTGTTATCGAGGTAACGCAGCATCGCGGGATCCTGCGCGACGTGCAGGGTGAGGTCGCGCACGTTGCCGAGCGCGTATTGGCGGAAGAGCTGGTTCTGCATGAGCAGCTCTTGCGCGGTCGTGCCCTTCTCCGGCGAGCTGGTGAAGTGGCCGTGCCAGAAGAGCGTCATCTTCTCTTGCAGCGGGGCGGGCGTGGCGATCATGCGCTCCAGCCACCACGTCTGCATCGCTAGCAGGTTCTCGCGCCGGACGCGGTTGTTCTCCATCTGGAACGCCTTGCGCGCGTCGGCGGTCGCGGGGTCGGCGGCCATTCCGGCCTGGAAACCACGGTACAAGCCGCTCGGCGGGACGGGCGGATCCTGCAGCGCCGGGCGTGCCGGCAGCGCACCGGTGTCGGGGAAACGGATCAGCGAATCGACGGCGTCACGCGAAGACATCGACGCGAAGCGGTCGACGTCGGCCGGCGAGCCGCCGAACCCGGCGCGGCGCAGCAGGTGTGCAGCGAGGCGGCGGTTCCAAGGGCCGGCGTACGGCAGCAGCGCAGCCGACGCATCGAGCGTTCCGGCCGGGCGGTAGGAGGCGGGGGCGGTCGTACTTGCAGCCACGATGCGATCATAACGCTAAACGGTCTCGGGCCGCTCAAAGGGATGGATATTCTCACACGGGCTTAAAACGTAGCGCGTGAGCCTTCTCGCCACCCGGATCGACAATCGCTCCGATGAATTCCGGCGGAACGCCGATGCGATGAGCGCGCTCGCCGGCGACCTGCGCGACCATCTCGCGCGCGCGCGTATCGGCGGCGGGCCGGTCGCAGTCGATCGGCACCGCAAGCGCGGCAAGCTCACCGCGCGCGACCGCATCGATCGCTTGGTGGACCCCGGCACGCCGTTCCTCGAGCTTTCGGCGCTCGCCGCGAACGGGATGTACCGCGACGACGCGCCGGCGGCGGGCATCGTGACCGGGATCGCGACGATCTCAGGGACCGGCTGCATGGTTGTCGCGAACGACGCGACCGTCAAGGGCGGCACCTACTACCCGATGACGGTCAAGAAGCATCTGCGCGCGCAGGAGATCGCCGAACAAAACGGGCTGGCGTGCATCTACCTGGTCGACTCGGGCGGTGCGTTCTTACCGCTCCAGGCCGACGTGTTCCCCGATCGCGATCATTTCGGGCGCATCTTCTACAACCAAGCGCGAATGTCGGCGCAAGGGATACCGCAGATCGCGGCCGTGATGGGTTCCTCCACGGCCGGCGGCGCGTACGTGCCGGCGATGGCCGACGAGTCGATCATCGTGCGCGAGCAAGGGACGATCTTTCTGGGTGGGCCACCGCTGGTGCAGGCGGCGACCGGCGAAATCGTGAGCGCCGAAGAGCTCGGCGGCGCCGACGTGCACACGCGCATCAGCGGCGTTGCGGATCACTATGCCGTCGACGACGAGCACGCGCTGGGAATCGTGCGACAAGTCGTCGAGCACCTAGACCGCCGGCCGTTCGATGCGTGGCCGATGCGCGACGCGCGTCCGCCGGCGCGTGACCCGCACGACCTGTACGGCATCATCCCGGCCGATGCGCGTCAGTCGTACGACGTTCGTGAGGTGATCGCGCGCATCGTCGACGACTCCGACTTCACGGAATTCAAAGCGCGGTACGGCAACACGCTGGTCTGTGGTTTCGCGCACCTCGAAGGCCACCCGGTCGGCATCCTAGCGAACAACGGAATCCTGTTCAGCGAATCCGCGCTCAAGGGCGCGCACTTCATCGAGCTGTGCTGTCAGCGCGGCATTCCGCTGGTGTTCCTGCAGAACATCACGGGCTTCATGATCGGCCGCGAGTACGAGCACCGCGGCATCGCGAAGGACGGCGCGAAGCTGGTGACGGCCGTCGCGTGCGCCGAGGTTCCCAAGTTCACCGTCGTCATCGGCGGCAGCTTCGGCGCGGGCAACTACGGGATGAACGGGCGCGCGTACGCGCCGCGCCAGCTGTGGATGTGGCCCAACGCGCGCATCAGCGTGATGGGAGGGCAACAGGCAGCGTCGACGCTGCTCACCGTGAGGATGAACGCCGACGCCGAGAAGCAACACCCCCCGCTCCTTCCCGACGAGCAGGCCGCGTTCAAGCAGCCGATCCTCGACAAATACGAAACCGAGGGGAACCCGTACTACTCGACGGCCCGCATCTGGGACGACGGCATCATCGACCCGCTCGATACGCGCACCGTGCTCGCGATCGGCCTGCGCGCCGCCCGCTACAAAGCGCCCAAAGAAACCAAGTTCGGCGTCTTCCGGATGTGAGCGCAATCCGCCGCGTTGCAGCCGATCGTCACCCGCTCTCGAGGCGGAGTCCGAGCGAGGCGGCCGTCTCATCCGCTTCTCATCGCGGTACAAGGCGAGACGGGCGCGAAAGCCCTATCATGATGGAAACCCCACTTCTTCGGGAGCTCGATCGACGATGAGGAATCGCATTCTGGCGGCGACCCTGGCGGCGGTTGCCGCGCTGACCGCGCCGCTCGCCGTTTCGGCGCAAGCCGCGAGGCCGATGCCGTCCTATGCGCACGCCTTCGCACGTGACCCGTTTCCGTATGCCAGGCCGGCGGTTGCCGTCGCTCCGGTCCGTCACCATTGGCACCGGCCCGGATACCGCTACCCTGCGTACGGGTACGGCGCGTACGGCTACTATCCGGGCTACGCGTACGGGTACCCACCGTACGGCTATCCGGTCTACGGGTACGGCTACGGCTATCCCGGCTGGTACGGTCCGGCGTTCAGCGTCGGCATCGGCTTTCGCTTCGGCGGCTGCTGCTACGGGCGCATCGGCGGCCGCCGGCGCTGACCCTCTATTCGCTCTCCGCCCGCGGCGATTCCTGACGTCGGCAGTCGACGGGCGACTCCGTAGAACTACGGACGCTGCCCGCTCGCCGAGCTGGTAGCGTCTGTGCCATGGAAGACAATATCGTTCGGTCGGTGGGATGGCGGTGGCTCTGGCTCGCGCTTCCGCTAGCGGTATCGAGCTTGCCGTGGGCGACGGTTGCGCGCGTCGCTGCCGCGTCGAACGGCGTCGATCTCGAAGGCGCAATCGTCGGTGCGGTGTTCGCTTCGATCTGGGGTGTCGTGCTCACCGGCGTAGCGACGGTCGCCACCCTTTGCGCGCTCGACGTCGTGCCGCGCATGGGGATCGGCCGGTATGCGGCGACCGTTTTGACGCTCGCCCTCCCCACGTTCGCCTGCCTGTTCATCGCGGACCGCGGACTCTTGATGCCCATCCTCACGATCTATCTCGTGATGACGATTGCGACGTATCAGCTCGCGCGCAAGGGCGGGATGGCAGCGATACTCATCGCTCTGGCGAACGTCGTGGTCGTTGGTGGATTGCTCTTCCTCCAGATGGTAGCGATCTAGCGACCCGAAGCCGACGCTACGACGATGTGGTAGTGAGAGAGACGTGAAACCCAAAGACCCCGCTGCGCGCTGGTGGTGGCTCGCGGTGCCGTTCGCGATCTCGAGCTTGGGTTGGGCGTTTGCCCCGTCGTAGGGAAACGCGCCTTCACATCCTAGCGCAGCACCCGGCGCGGCTGGTCAGGGGCGATCACGCCAATGGCACGATTGTACCGCCGCCCAGTCATCGGCTCCTAGCGGGCAAGGAGTCCGTAGAACTACTGATGCGCGCGGGCGGCGACCGGTGCTAACGTGAGCCGATGCAGAACTCCTCGACGCCGCGGACGGCTTGGTGGTGGCTCACCCTCCCGCTCGTGCTCTCGTGCCTGGGCTGGATCGCGCTCCCGCAGGCCGCGACCGCGCCGCCCGCGGACGCAGAAGGTGCCGGTGGCGTGCTCGAGGTGGCGGGGCTGCTCGCCGCTGGCCTTACCGTGCCGGTGACCATCGCCGTCCTGCACCACATCGGCGCGTTGAGGCGGATGAGCATCGAGAAGCAGACCGGGATCGTGTTCGGCGTTGCGCTGCCGGCGCTGGCCTTTCTCTTCTGCTGGGCGCCGGTGTTGCCGTTTGTGTTCGGCATCGTCTACGCGGTGATCGTCCTCGTAACCCAGCCCATCGGCGAACGGAACCCCGGAGCGGCCACGTTCGCAGCTTTCGCGATCCCTGCGGCGATCGCGGCCGCATTCGTCGTGTTGCCGGCACTCCTTGCGTTGCCGGCACTCCTTTGGCGCTAGGGACCGTGCCCGACCGCAGAGGCTAAACGATGGCGAGACCGAGCGCGGCCGCCGATCAGCGGCCGGTCACGCGTTCGACCATTTTGTAGACGATCGTCGTCCGCGTTCCGCTCTTGGTGGCATAGTTCGGATCGTCGTAGCCCCACCAGTCCCACGCGCGACAGGCCGAGCAGGGAATCCGCCTTCCACCGGCTATTTAGGCTTTCCTAACACCATCGTTAGGGTGACCTAGCTAGCGATTTCGGAAAGGCTCCTTCGTGCTCAAGCGCTTGCTTCCGGCCCTCGGGTTGCTGCTTGCGGTAGCGGCTCTGCGGCCTGTGCCGGCCCCGGCGATTCCGCTCTTTGCCACGCAGTACGGCGTCACGTGCGAGAAGTGCCACTCGGTCATCCCGCACCTCAATGCGTTCGGCGCAGCGTTCGTGGCCTACGGCTACCGAATCCCGGGCATAAAGCCCGGCCCGGCGTTCCCGATCTCCCTTAAGGCGAACCTCGTCGACTCGAGCATGAACCAAGGAAACGGCCCGAACGGCGCCGGCCTGCCCAAAGCGATCGTCGACGAGGTCGAGCTGTTCACGGCGGGCGCGATCGGGTCGCGCGCGAGCTACCTGGTCGAGCAGTACGCCGTCGACGGCGGCGAGCACGGCTTGCTGCGCGACGCGTGGGTGAACGACCGGCTCAATTCGTGGACGGCGCGGATCCCGGTGTACCTGCAGGCGGGTTCGTTCACTTTGCCGCTGCCGGTCGATCCCGAGACGTTCCGCGACAGCTATCAGGGATACACGTTGGACGAGCAAACGGTCGGATCGAATCCGTTCAACTTCTTCGACCCGAAGATCGGTGCGCGGCTGGGCGTCGGAGATCCGTTGCGCGGCCTCAACGTGCAGCTCTTCGCCGGTCCCGGGCACGATCGTCAAAGCGGCCTCGCGTCGACCGGCACGGATGCGATGGCGTTCGTCCAGGACACGATGGGCCCGTTCGTGTTGGGCGTGTACCATTACGAGGGAGAGCGCCCGGTGAACGGTTCGCTCGATCGCTTCGTGCGCACGGGTTATAGCGCGGTCTTCGATCAGTGGGGACGCTTGTCGCTCGAGAACGTCCTGCAGACCGGCTGGGATTCGAACTGCGGTATATTCGGGATGGTGGGATGCGCTTCGAGCGGCGGGTTCACCCAGCTGCGCTACGCGTTCAACCGAAGACTGTTTGCCGGTGCACGCTACGAAGGCACGAGCGACCGGACCGGCGGCTTCACGCGCGACGGCGTATTGCTGCTGGGCTACACTCCGAGCGAACGGTCGCGCATCACCATCGAAGACGTGATCGGCCGCGTCTCCCAAACCATGAACACGATGAACATCCAGTTCACGATCGCCTACTGATGCGCGCGCTGCTTCGGAACATCGGTGTCCTCGCCTTGATCGTCGCGACGGCGCGCGGCGCGATCGCCGCCGATGCCGAGCCGTACGGCATCGAGCCCGGCAAGTCCAAGGCGGCGTTCAGCGTGCAACATATCTTCGTCGAACGCGTCACCGGAACGCTCCCCATCCTCAGTGGCGTGGTGACGCGCAGCGCGAGCTCGATCATCCCCGAAAGCGCGACGGCCGTGCTCGACGCGACGAAGCTCGAGACCGGCGACCCCGACCGCGACGCGTCGCTGCAGAGCCCGGACTTCTTCGACACCAAGAAGTATCCGACGTGGACCTTCGCGAGCACGAAGATCACGCCGCAGGGGCCGGCGGCGTTCGGGATGGACGGCACGTTGACGATCCATGGCGTCGGGCAGCCGGAACATCTCGACGTCGTCGTACGTGGTGACGCGGCTCATCCCACCTATCATGCCGTCGCGCACGTCGACCGGCACGCTTTCGGGATGCCCCTGACGCGACTCGACCCCACCATCGGCGCAACCGTCGACGTCACGCTCGACATCGTCTTGCGCTAGCGCGCACGACGTGACGGAGCGTTACCGCTCCATCACGCGCTGGACCATCTTATAGACGATCGTCGTCTGCGTTCCGCTCTTGAGGGCGTAGTTCGGATCGTCGTAGCCCCACCAATCCCAGCAGCCTTGCGGGTTGTACGGCACGGTCGACGACTTTATCGCGTACGGGTATAGCACGATGATGTCGTTGCTGTCGGCCCATTCGTCGATCCCCGACTCGGTGATGAACTTCGTGCCGATATCGGCCTGCGTTTGGAGGCAGCCGTGGAAGGCGACGACCAAACCGCACGGATGCCGTTCGGAGCAGCGTTCGGGAACGAAATAATATCCGTTCGTATCCATCGAGTTGCTCGCGGCGGCGCCGAACTCGGTTTGGTCGAAGTTGATGAGCCGCCCCTCGAGGCGTCCGTCGTTGCGCGGCCGCAGTTGGCCGAAGAACGCCGACAGCCACGTGCGTTCCGAATCGTAGGCACGGGAGCCGGCGAGGCACGAGATCATGTACGGACTGGCGGCCGTGCCGCAGGCCAGCTCGCCGTCGGGTGACTCCCAGCCATGCTCGGCCGGAAAGGCGTTGTCGTACTTGACGACGTCCGCGCCGTAGTGCTGGTACTCGGTTTCGAGATCGTTCATCTCTTGCTGCTTGACGACCGTGTCCTGCGTCCCCGACCACAGATACACCGGCTGCCGCCGAAGATTTCGTTCATCATCGATCGTCCCGGCTGCCGATTGCTGATCGAGATAGCTCTCTGATTCGGCGAGCGTGCTCTCGTACAGACCCTCACCGCCGCAGTCGGTCAGCGCGAGCACGACGTTGTCGAGCGCGCAGTGATAGACGCCGCCGGCATAGATCGCAGCGCCCTTGAAGGTCCGCGAGTGCGCCACGTGCATCTGCACCCCGAAAAAGCCACCCGCCGAGATCCCGGCCACGAACACCTTGGACGGATCGATCTCGTAGCCGCGCAGGCGCGCGAGTGCCGTCGACGCAGCCGGCGTCAGGGCCTGGACGCTGCGCAACCCGCCGTTGGGCACGAGCGGCGCGGAAGGCGTGCTCTGACTCGTCCCGCCGCCGCCGCCGCAGCCGGCTGCGGCGAGGAACGCAGCAAACGGGACGACCCGACCAAACCACCGCAAGACATGTCGCATTCCGAGACCCTCCTAGCGTCCACGGCCCCTCCGCCCTGGTACCCAAGAAACCTAGCCCAGCAAACGGCGCATGTAGACGGTGGCCTGCGGGTTGTCGTTGTAGCGCTCGACCTCTTCATAGCCGCGTTCGCGGTAGAAGCGAATCGCCGTCGCGAGGTCATCCTGGGAGTCGAGATATACGGCGTCGTAACCCGCGCTCCGCGCATGCTCCTCGAGCGCGTCCATCAGTGCGCCGGCGATCCGGCGGCCGCGGTACGCTTGGCGGACGTAGAGCCGCTTGACCTCGCAGGCCGTCGGTATCGCCGCGAGCGGCCGGAGAACGACGCAGCCCGCCACCTCCGCGCCGGCGTGCGCGAGCCACATCGCGCCCGGGCCGGAGAGGTACGCGCTGAATTCGGGCGCCTCGTCGCGGACCATCACGTCGACGGCGCGATTGTATTCCTCGACGATCTCCCAGGCGGCGATTTCGTCGGGCGGACCCGCGCGCCTGACGGCGACCGCCGAAGCGGCGTCTCCGGCGGGCTCCGACGTCAACGGATCACCGCGCCGGCGGTGCTGTGTCGGTCGCATCCGCCACCGGGTCGACGAGGCGAAACTCGATCGATTGCGCGGGGATGTCGAGCGCGTCGACGAGCCAGAGGTCGCGGCTGAGGATCCCGATCGGGATCGCCGGAATGGCGTCGGGGACGACCGTCGCGAGGACGGCGACCCCGCCCGACGTCGCCGCATACGTGAAGCGCGTCGCGTGCGCGGCTTCCACGAGCGCCGGCACCATCACCGTCGTCCCGGTGAAGTTGTCACCGAGGATCTCGAGCGGTGCGGAGGGATCTGCCGCGACGTCGACGCGTTGGGTTCCGGTTGCGATCGTCATGCGGCCCGGCGCTACGGTGACATCCGTGTGCTGCTTGCCGCCTGGGAGCGTGACGTCGGCCGGGTTACGTATCATGGGACCTTCTCAGCTTCAGCGACTTTCCTAGTCCGCGCAGGGCTCGACCTCTTCGACGTGCTGCGCGAAGGTCCACTGATGGCCTTCGAGATCCGCGGTCTGATAGCGCCGATCACCCCACGGCTGCGTCGCGAGCTCGAGCACGATGGTCGCTCCTGCCGCGGCGGCTCGACGATGGTGCGCGTCGACGTCGTCGACGTACACGTAGAGCATCGAGCTCACGCCCCGGCGCGGACTGTCGCCGTGGACCGACGGCAGGCCTAGCGTGATGACGCTGTCCTCGACCTGCATCTGCGTACGGCCGATCCTCCCGTCATGCATGGTATGCCGCGCGAACGTCCGCTCGCGGAACGCGAACGTCCGCGCGAGCCATTCGACGGCGGCACCGACATCGTCGTAGATGAGGTGCGGGAGGATGCGGGGCAAACTGACGCGGTCGATGTCGTTGAGTTCCATGTGCGTAAACCCGCTCCGGAATGACGCGCTCCTGGTGGCGTGCTCGAATCTCCGTCCAGGACGAAGGCAAGCCCTTCCGCGTGTCGCAACTACCGGGATGGACCGCGAACCGAGCTCCGCATCCATCGCGACCCGCGCCGCGCATGCCGGCGGTGGGGCGCACGGCGATGCGCGATCGCTCGCGCCGCCGATCGATCTGTCGACGACGTTCGAGCGCGACGCGGGCGGCGAGTATTCCGGCGGGTTCATCTATGCCCGCGACGACAACCCGAACCGGCGTGCGCTCGAGAGCGCCCTCGCCGAGCTCGAAGGCGGTGTCGCGGCGGCGGCCTTCGCCAGCGGAAGCGCCGCCGCGATGACGGTATTCCAGGCGCTGCGTCCCGGCGATCACGTCGTCGCCGCGCACGACTCGTACTACAGCATCCGCCAGATGCTCGACGATGTGTTCGTGCCCTGGGGACTCACGGTAACGTACGCCGATTGCTCCGACTTGGACGCCCTCGCGGGTGCGCTCCGGCCATCGACGCGCATCGTCTTCATCGAGACGCCGTCGAATCCGATGATGCGCGTGACCGACATCGCCGGCGCAGCGATCCTAGCGCACGAGGCCGGCGCGCTGCTGGTCTGCGACAACACGCTGCCGACTCCGGTGCTGCAGCGGCCGCTGGAGCACGGCGCCGATCTGGTCGTCCACGCGACGACCAAGTATCTCGCGGGCAACCACGATACGATGGGTGGCGCGCTGGTCGGCGCGCGACACGACGAGCTGTGGCAGCGCATCCGCGCGCAGCAGCGGCTGGGCGGCGCGATCCCGTCGCCGTTCGCGTCCTGGCTGACGCTGCGCGGTGTCACCTCGCTGGTGCCGCGCGTTCGCTGGCAGAACCAGAGCGCACTCGCGATCGCACGCTTCCTCGCGGATCACCCCGCGGTGCGCGACGTGCTGTGCCCCGATCTGCCGTCGCATCCACAGCACGCGATCGCGGCGAAGCAGTCGGCCGGCTCGGGCGGTTTGTTCTCGTTCCGGCTGCGCGGCGGCGCCGAAAAAGCACTGAGCGTCGCGTCGCGCCTGGGGCTGTTCCGCCGCGCGACGAGCTTCGGCGGCCCGGAGAGCCTGGTCGAACATCGCGCGTCGGTCGAAGGCGCCGCGTCGAAGACGCCGGACGATCTGCTCCGCTTGGCGATCGGCCTCGAAGAGAGCACAGACCTCATTGCTGATCTCGCGCAGGCGCTAGAGGCGGGTTAAATCCCCGCGTACCACTCGTAGCCTTGGTCTTCCCAATAGCCGCCTGAACCGCCGCCGATCGGGGCGAAGTTCGCGACGAGCTCGATGCGCTGCACCCACTTCGCACTCTTGTAGCCCAGCTGCGTCGGGATCTTCAGGCGCACGGGAGCGCCATGATCGTCGTCGAGCGGTTTGTCGTTGAGGTCGAGCGCGAGCACCGTTTGCGGGTGCGCCGCTTCGTGCAGGTCGAGCGACTCGTAGTAGTGCTGCCCGCTCTGATCGATATCGAAGCAGTGGAACACGCAGTAGCGCGCGTTGGCCTTGGGCTGCGCCATCGCGAGGACCGTCGCGAGCGGGATGCCGCGCCACTTGCCGATCGCACTCCAGCCTTCGACGCAGTCGTGACGCGTGATCTGCGTGCGGTCGCCGGCGGCCCTCAGCTCGGCCAGCGAGAGTTTCTGCGGGCGTTCGGCCAGCCCGTCGACGATCAGCCGGTACTCACGGAACCCGCCCTTCGCCAGCGAAGCGTACGTCGCGTCGCTGGGCGTGTCGAGGCCGTTGACCCGGAAGTTGCGGTCGACGTCGGCGTCGCGATACTCGCGCGCGAGCCCGTGTGTCCCGATCACGCCGTGGTTGAGCTTTTCGGTCGACAGCAGCACCTTGCGGAACGGCCCGTTGGTCAGCGAGTCCTTCACTGGCCCGCACGCGGTGAGGCCGAGCGCCGACAGCGACGACGCGACGAAGAGGCGACGCTTCACGGTCCGACCCCGTCGTGCTCGCCCAGCACGAACCAGCCGGTGATCATCGAGCGCATGTTGTTCCACATCCCGGTCGTCACGACCAGCATGATGTGCGTGGCAAAGTATCCGAGCAGCAGGGCCATCAGCGTGAAGTGCCACGTGCGCGCGAACTGCCGCCCGCCCAGAACCGCCGTCAGCCACGGGAGCGCCGAGTCGACGCCGGGCGAGAGGGCCAGACCCGTGATGATGATCAGCGGGAACATCACGAACAGCACGACGTTGTACGTCAGCTTCTGCAGCGGGTTGTACGTGCCGTGCTGCGGCGGCTCTTTGCGCAGGCGCAAATAGTACAGCTGCATCGGCAACAGCTTCGCGAAGTCGGCGGGCCGCATCACCAGGTCGCGCAGCTTCCCGCGTATCCCCGCCGAGATCAGATACGCCGCCCACGCGACGAACAGCGCCCAAGCGAAGAGCAGATGCCAGCGCCGCCCGTCGGCGAGATCCTGCTCGCCGGGCAGCGTCGCCCAGGCCGGAAACGCGCGCGCGTCCTCCTGGCCCATTCCGTCGTCCGTGTAACCGAACAGGTGCGTCGTCGTGAAGCTGTGGCCGAACAGCGTCGTCGTCCCGACCGGCCGGCCGTCGGCCTTGTGCGCATCGAAGGAAAGCACGCGCCGAGCGGGGTTGCTCTTGTCGGACGCGTCCAGATACGGTGCGGCGTTGAAGATCTGCAGCCCGCTCATCAGCAGGACCAGCATCGCGAGCGTCCAGAGCCAGTGCGTCGTGCGCGCGACGACGTCATGCCGATAGACCCGCTTCCCCGTCACTTCCGCCCTCCCACCGGAGAACGTTTCGGCCGAGGCTTCGGACGTCACCGGTTCTCCGCGACGAGGGAACGGACCGTCCGCTCGAGCTGCGCGTCGTACCCTTCGCCGACGTAGGTCGCCCGCAGCTTCCCGCGCCGGTCGAACACCAGCTGCGTCGGCCATGCGTTCACGCCGTACGCGTTCCAGACGCGAAAGTCGTCATCGTAGACGACCGGCCACGTGATGTCCTGGTCGCGCAGCGCCTGCACGACGTTCGCGTGGACGTGCTCCTCGGGCAGCTCCGGCGCGTGGACGCCGACGATGGCGAGGTCACGCGCGCCGAAGGCGGCGCGCAGGCGGCGCAGCTCGGGCGTCACGTGCTTGCAGTTGATGCAGTCGAAGGTGAACACGTCGACGACGGTGACGCGTCCGGCGGTTTCCGGTGGGCCCGCGGCGTTGGCCCACGGTGTCGCGCCGAGGACGGGTACGAGCGACGTCGCGGCGGCGAGCAGGATCGCCGCGATCACGCCATCTCCTCCGTCGGGACGACGATTGCGCGCCCGTCATGCCGCAGCCGGCCGGCCTCGACCAGCTTGGCGATCTCGACGCTGACCGTCTCGCGCGTGCTCCCCACCAGCGACGCGACGTCGGCGTGGGTGAGGCGCAGCTCGACTCGCGTTCCGCCGCCGACGGCGACGCCGTGCTCGATCGCGAGCTTCCGATAGAGGTGGACGATGCGGTCCCCGACACGCGCGTAGGCGAGATCTTCCATCGTCGCGCGCGCGTCGTCGAGCCGGCCGCTCAGCAGCTTGGCGACGTTGAGCGCCAGCGCCGGATCGCGCGAGAGCAGCGCGAACAGATCTTCGGCGCGGGCCGTGCACAGCAGCGCGTCCTCGATCACGACGGCGACCGTTGCGCGGGGCGCGCTTTCGAACATCGTCTCTTCGCCGAACAGGTCGCCGGCGCCGAGCAGCGCGACGGTGACGTCCTTGCCGTCCGGCGTCTCACGCGCGATGCGCACCGCGCCGCGTTTGACCAGGTACACGACACGAGTCGTATCGCCGAGATCGAAAACTCGCGTCCCGCGCGGCATCTCGCACATCGTGAAGATGCCTTGGTTCCCGCTCACCTCGGATTCGGTCGCTTCCGCGAACAACCGGTTTTGGCGCAGGTACCAGACCTTGTTGGCGTCGTCGTCGGGGGTGCGCTCCACGCGCATCGCAGCGAACTGCTCGATCGCCGATCCAAGGCCGCTCATACCCGAATGCTACCACGGCACGGCGGCATCCGGGCGTAAGCGCTCTTACCCGGCTACTTGCCGGCCGGACCCTGGACGATCCGGACCAGATCCTTGGGGCGGATCCACTTGGCCATTGCGGCCCGGACCTGTTCGGGGGTCGCCGCGAGCTGGGCGCGCGCCTCGATCGCGTCCTGGTCGAGCGGGCGGCCGGTCGAAGCGTAGTTCAGAAGTTCGGACGCTAAGCCGTCGTAGGACTCCTTGCGCACCGGGAGCTCTCCGACCACGAGCGCCTTGGCACGCGTGAGTCGCTCGACCGCTACCGGCTTGGCCTGGAGTGAGGCGAGGTCGTCGACGACGAGCTTCTGCGCGCGCGACACGTTTTGGGGGTCGGCGCCATAGTTGACCGTGAAGGTGCTGCGATTGCGGCCGGCGTTCAAGGTCGAACCGACGCCGTACACGTAGCCGTGAAGCTCGCGCAGGTCGTGGAACAGCAGCGACGCGTAGAAGCCGCCGGTCAGCACCGTGTTCGCGAGCTGCAGCAGCGGATAGTCCGCGTTCGTGTACGACAGGGGGATCGTCTCGGCGAGGTCGACCTCGGCTTGGATCCGGCCGGTCGCCGGGATCACGGCCTCCGACGCCTTGTTCGGCGGAACCGCCGGCGAAAAGACGTTCGGCGTCGGCCCGTCGGCTTTCCAACCGCCGAACGCGCTTTCGATCGCGCTGCGCGCGTGCTCGGGCGTCACGTCGCCGACCACCACGATCGTGGTCAGGTCGGGTCGGTAGGTCGATGCGTAATAGCTCTTCACGTCGTCGAGCGTCACCGTCGCCGCGGTTTCGGGGGTCGCGCTTCGCCGCGCGGCGTCACCCGGCGGGTACAGCGCGTTCGCGAGCGCGCGCGAGAACTTATAGCCCGGGCTCTTCACCGAACCGGTGAGGGCGCCGACGGTCTGCTGCTTGACGATTTGGAACGCCTGCACCGGGAAGGCGGGATGCAACTCGTCGTCGGCGAGCAGCGCCATGCCGCGATCGAAGTCGCTCGAGAGCACGTCGAGCGAGAACGTGTGTCCGGCGCTCACATTCGCCGCGATCTTGTCGAGCTCGGTCTGATATGCGATGCGGTCGTACGTCGTCGTACCGAAGGAGAACAGGCCGTCGACGATCCCGTCGATTCCGTCCTTGCCCACCGGCTCCTCGAGTCCGGCGTTGTTCAAGATCTCGCCGCGCACCACGACCGTCTTGGAAACCTGCGACGGGACGACGACCAGCTTGATGCCGTTCGCGAGGGTCTGCTCGATCGGATGCACGGTCTCTTCCGGGACGTGCATGTTCTTGAGGACGTTGCGCGCGAACGCAGGGAGCGGCTTGTGCTCGGTCGGGATGACCGTGTTGTCCTCGCCTTGGCGCGCACCGAAGGCCGAGCCGGCGGCTTCCTTCGGCGTCGCGATCGCTACCGTCACCGTCGAGTTGTCCAAGTACGTGCGCATCACGCGATTGACGTCGTCGACGGTCACCTTCTGCAGTCCGGCCAGGTCTTCGTCGGGCGTGCGGTGCTCGACCGCGAGCGACTCGCTCCAGCTCGACGCCAATCCGCTGATCGAATTGAGCGCAAACTGGTCTTGCGCGACCTCGCGCCGTTTGGCAACCTCGACCAGATCGGGCGGCAGGCCTGTTTTCTTGTAGCCTTCGATGACCGATTTGATGTCGCTGACGGCCGTGTCGCCGGTCGTCGTGACCGGCACGACGGAACCGATGAGCGTCAGGCCGGCTTCGGGACGCGTCACCGCCTGCGCGAAGGTGGCCAGCGCCTTGCCCGACGCCTGCAGTTCGTACAACGCACCGCGCTGGCTGTTGAGCACGTCGTTGAGGATTTCGATCGCGAAGTAGTCCGGGCTGTTGTAACCCGGCACACGGTAGGCCAGGAAGTCGATCGTGATCGGATCCGAGCTGTTGTCGCGCAGCGTGATCGGGGTGAGCGGCCCGAGCTTGACGGGCCGCCGCGCCGGCAGCTTCGCCGCCGGCAGGTTCGCATACAGCGCCTTCACCTTCGCGATCGTCGCCTGCGGGTCGACGTTGCCGGCGATCACGTAGATCGCGTTGTTCGGGTGATACCACTTCTTGTAGAACGCCATCAGGTCGGACGCCCGGAGCTGCTTGAAGCTGGCGACGGAGCCCAGACTGTCATCGGCGTACGGCGTACCGGCGAACAAGTGCGCGACCGCCTTCTGGTACAGGCGGAACACCGCGTTGGAGTTGTCGGAGGTGACTTCCTGAGTGATCGCGCCGCGCTCCTGATCCCAGAGCTTCTGCGTGTCGAGTACGCCCGACGCGCGCGAGCGCTCGAGGTTGAGCGCGATGTCGAGATCTTGCGAGGGCATCTCGAAGAAGTACTGGGTGATCTGGCCCTCGGTATCGGCGTTGAACGACCCGCCCGTGACGGCAAGCGTGTCGGAGAGTTGCGACGCGCTCAAGGTTTGGCTGCCGCGGAACATCATGTGCTCCTGCGCGTGCGCCGTTCCGAAGATCGTCTCTTCGTCCGAGCCGGTGAGGTAGTTCATCCAGGTCGAGACGACCGGCGCGAGCGTATCGCGCAGGACCACCACCTGCATCCCGTCGGGAAGGGTCGCGCGCGTGACGTCGACCGTGTGGATCGCCGGACTCTGCGCGCGGGCCGGCGCGAGGGGCAGAAGAAACGCCGCGGCGACCGCGGCGCAGAGAAACTGGCGACAACGCATAAATGCGGAGATTCCGAACAACCGAAGCCGACACCTAGGGAGCAAGCCACCGGGGAGGCGCGAGCACACCGTGGAACGACCGTGGCCGTGCCCGACCCCGTCCTGCGGATCGAGCGCGAGGGGGCGCGTGCTCGCGTCGTCCTCGCCCGGCCCGCCGTCCGCAACGCGTTCAACGCCGAGTTGATCGCGCGCCTCCACGAGGCTTTCGTCGCGCTCGGCGACGATCCGGACGTCAGCGTCGTCGTCCTGCAAGGCGACGGGAAGACGTTCTGCGGCGGCGCGGACATCAACTGGATGCGCGACTCGCTCGACTTGTCGGAGGATGACAACGTCAGCGACGCCGCGGCGATGTCGGACATGCTGCGCGCGATCGACCGCTGTCCGAAGCCCGTCATCGCACGCGTTCACGGAGCCGCGCTGGCCGGCGGCGCCGGACTGTGCGCCGTCGCCGACGCCGTCGTCGCCGATGAGGAAGCGATCTTCGGTTTCACCGAAACCAAGCTCGGGCTCATCCCGGCGGTGATCTCGCCATTCGTCATGGCGAAGATCGGCGAATCGCATGCGCGGCGTCTCTTCCTGACCGGCGAGCGGTTTGACGCCTTGCGCGCTCAGGCGATCGGCCTGGTGCACGAAGTCGTGCACGGCGACGCGCTCGACGGCACGGTCGACGCGATCGCCCGCGAGTTCGACGACGCCGGTCCGCGCGCGATCGCCGCCGCGAAGGCGCTTATCCCGAAAGTGCGCGCGGCGTCGTACGACGAGTCACGCGACCTCACCGCGCGCGCGATCGCGCACCAACGCACGAACCCCGAAGCCCAAGAAGGCCTACGCGCCTTCCTCCAGCGCCGCCCCCCAACATGGTCCCGCCGTTGATCCGGCGGCTGCTGATTGCCAACCGGGGGGAGATTGCGGTTCGGATTGCGCGGGGGGCGCGTGAGGTCGGGATCTCGCCGGTCGGGGTGTACTCTGATGCTGACGAGCACGCGCTGTTTCGGCGGGTGCTCGATGCGTCGGTTCGGATCGGGCCGGGGCCGGCAACGGAGTCGTATCTCGACGGCGAGCGGATCGTCGCCGCGGCGAAGACGCTGGGCGCGGATGCGGTCCATCCGGGTTACGGCTTCCTCTCCGAACGCGCGCATTTCGCGCAGCTCGTCGCCGATGCGGGCTTGACGTTCGTCGGTCCGACGCCCGCGGCGATCGCCGCGATGGGATCGAAGATCGACGCGAAGCGTCGCGTGCGAGAGTTCGGTGTCCCAGTCGTGCCGGGCTACGACGGCGACGATCAGAGCGTGGAGCGCCTGCGGGCTGAGGCCGAGACGATCGGGACTCCGCTGCTGATCAAGGCCAGCGCCGGCGGCGGCGGCCGCGGGATGCGCGTCGTCGACGACCTGGCGCGCTTTGAGGAATCGCTGATAAGCGCGAAGCGCGAAGCCGTGTCCGCGTTCGGCGACGACGCCGTGCTGCTCGAACGCTATCTGCGGCGGCCGCGCCACATCGAGTTCCAGATCTTGGCCGACGCGCACGGCACGACGCTGCATCTGGGCGAACGTGAATGCTCGATCCAGCGGCGGCATCAGAAGGTGATCGAAGAGGCGCCCAGCGTTGCGCTCGATCCCGAGCTGCGGGCGCGCATGGGCCGGGCGGCGGTCGAGGCTGCGCGCAGCGTCGGCTACACGAACGCGGGCACGGTCGAGTTCATGCTCGACGAAGACGGCGCGTTCTACTTTCTGGAGATGAACGCGCGGTTGCAGGTCGAGCATCCGGTGACCGAGCTCGTCTACGACGTCGATCTGGTTCACGAGCAGTTGCGCGTCGCCGCCGGTGAAGCGCTGCGCTTGCGCCAAGACATGCTCGTCCCGCGCGGCTGGGCGATCGAAGCGCGCTTGAACGCGGAGGACCCCGCCCACGACTACCTGCCGCAGTCCGGGACGCTCGCGGCGTTCGACGTCCCGCGCGCACCCGGCGTGCGGCTTGACGCCGGCGTCGAAGCGGGCAGCGAAGTCTCCGTGTACTACGACTCAATGCTGGCCAAGATCATCGTGTGGGGCGTCGATCGCGGTGCTGCGATCGCCCGGATGCGCGAGACGCTGCGCGCGACAACGGTCGCCGGAATCGCGACGAACCTGCCGCTGCTGCGCGCTATCGTCGACGACGACGCCTATGCGGCGGGCGACACGACGACGCGCTTCCTCGAAGAGCGCGCACCGCTGTTCGCGCTGGGCCGGTCGGCCGTCGGCGAAGCTGCAAAACGCCGCGTCGCTGCGGCGATTTTGGCGCGCGGCACCGGGTGGCGGCTGGCCGGAGTCGGCGTTCCGGTCGCGTTCGTCGTGGATGGGACGACCGTGAACGCGCACGCGACCGCCGCCGGTTCACGCTGGTCGCTCAGCGGCGACCTCGCCGGCGACGTGGAGGCGGATGCCACCGGCACGACCGATGACGCCACCGGCGGCACCGTCGTGGTCGACGGCGCCGCCGTGCGTTGGACCTTTCCGCCGCCGCCGAGCGCCGATGGCGAGCACGCCGCGCACGCCGCCGCATCGGGTGACGTCACCGCGCCGATGCCCGGCAAGATCGTCAGCGTCGCGGTCGTGCCCGGCGCGACGGTCGAAGAGCGCGCCTTACTGGTCGTGCTCGAGGCGATGAAGATGGAGCACCGCATCGAGGCGCCCGTCGGCGGCACCGTGCGCGAAGTGCGCGTCAAGCCCGGCGAGCTCGTAGCCGGTGGAGCGACGCTCGTGACGATCGGCCCGGCCTAGTGCTCTCGCGCGTGGTTCTCGTGCCGGGTTGGAACGAACAGGCGAAGCTGATGCGTGTGTTCGCCGACGGGCGGAACGGCATCGACGGGTTGGCGGCGTACGGCTTCGACTGCACGGTCTTTCCGACCCGCGACGAACCGTTGAGGGAGCAGATCGAGCGTTTTCGCGTCTTCATCGACCGGCTGCGCACGCGCGAGCCCGACGCGTTTCCGATCGCCACGTTCGGTTACAGCGCCGGCGGCTTGGTCAATCGAGGTTTCTTGCGCGCGTATCCGGAGCGTACCGACGAGATCGCGGCGACCGTGCAGATCGCCGCGCCCAACGGCGGCCTCATCACGAACTACGCGACCGGTACGATGCGGCTCGCGCGCACGCCCACCAAGGTCCTGCGCGACATGGACGTCGCCGCGCCGTTCATGACCTGGCTCAACCAGACGTCGGGCCATTGGATCCCCGATCCCGACAACGCCAAGAAGAAACGCTGGAAGCTCGACGGCGAGCCGTGGGTGAAGCCGCCCGATCACCGGCTGCTGCACGTCGTCGGGCGGATGCCCAAATACCATCTGCAGAGCGACGGCGTCGTGATGATCGAGTCGGCGACGCTCGACGGCGCGATGCCGATGACGACGATCGACAACGACGAGGCGAACCATCTGAATCTGGGCGGCGTCTCGAACATCTTCGCGACGCTGCTGCGGCAGTTCAAGCACGACGACGCGGTGTGGCCGCAGGCCGTGGAGTTGGCCGCGCGATTCTTGCGCGGAGAAGAACCGGCTACTGGGTCGTGAACGACCCGATCGTCCACTCTGTCGTTCCGGGGCACTCTCCAATCGACGAGCCGGTCACGGTATAGGTGGTGTGCGCCGCCAGCGCCGGTACCGCCGCCGAGACGGTGGTAGTCGACGCTACGGTGAAGATGCCGCCGTCGAATGCGACCCCGCTCGCCGGCGCGAGGACGACCTGCGCTCCCGCTAGGCCGGTGTCCGACGTCGCGACGACGCTGCCGATCGCGATCGAGACTCCGGCGGCGCCGTTCGCCGGCTGGACGAGCGTCGCGCTCCTCAACCCGACGATCGCCGGGCACACGTGGCCCGGTGCCGGACCGCTAGCGCCGGAGCCCGCGCACGCTGTGAAGGTCAGCGCAACCATCGCGCACACGACGCGAAGAAGGACCCGCGGCAGCTGGATCATTGCTCTACCGTATCCTGGAGCCGTCCCCGCCGCTAGCGGTACGTTCGTCTTGAAGGCCGACTCCGTCCCGGCTGCGTAGCAGACGACGATGCGCCTGGCGATTCGAACCGGTCAGTTCTACGACGGCACCGATGCCGCACCGCGATCGAACGTCACCGTCGTCGTCGACGGCGGGCGAATCGTCGAAGTCGCCGCGAACGATGCGCGGACCGGCGCGGAGCGCACGTACGAAGCGGCGTGCGTCGTCCCCGGGCTGATCAACAGCCACGTTCACCTCGAGGTCAACGGCGAGCCCGACACCCAAACGTTCTTCCTGATCCGCACGCCGACCGAACGCACACTCGACGCCGCGCTCAACGCGCGCCTCTCGCTCGAAGCCGGGGTGACGACGGTGCGCGATCTCGGTGGCGCGGAATCGAATGCGATGGCACTGCGCGACGGGGTTGCGCGCGGCGAGCACGCCGGTCCGACCATCGTCCCGGCCGGCAGGGCGATTTGCATGACCGGCGGCCACGGCTTCTTCCTGGGGCGCGAGGCCGACGGACCGTGGGACGCCCGCAAGGCGGTGCGCGAGCAGCGCAAAGCCGGTGCGACGTGCATCAAGCTGATCGCGACGGGCGGCGTGCTCACCAAGGGCGCCATTCCGGGGCAGGACCAGCTCAGCGAAGAGGAGATGCGCGCCGCGATCGGCGAGGCGCGCACGCACGGGATGCGGGTCGCGGCCCACGCGATCGGCACCAACGGCATCAAGAACGCGCTGCGCGCCGGCGTCGACTCGATCGAACACGGCCACTTGCTCGACGACGAAGCGATCGCGCTGTTCAAGGAGCGCGGAGCGTACCTCGTGCCGACGCTCGCCGCTGTGTGGCGCATCTACGAGAACATCGCCGGCGGCGCGCAGCCGGACTACGTCGTGCGCAAGGCCAGCGAGATCTACGAGCACGCCGGCGAGAACATCCGCAAGGCGTGGCGTGCCGGCGTCACGATCGCCGGCGGCTCCGACGCCGGAACGCCGTACAATCGGCACCAAGACTACGCCTACGAGGTCGAGCTCATGTCGACCGTGCTCGGGATGACGCCGCAGCAGGCGCTGACCGCAGCGACGGCGACCGCCGCGCAACTGCTCGGCGTCGACGCCGGCGTGCTCGCGGCGGGCCGTCCTGCCGACCTGCTGCTGCTCGACCGCGATGCGGGCGCCGACGTGCGCGCCCTGCGCGAGCCGCGCGTCGTGGTCAAAGGCGGCGCGGTCGCGCACGAGCGCGCTTGATCGACGTACGCGGTCTGCGGATCGCGGTGCTCGGCGCCATCTCGTGGCGTACGCCGCCGCCGGGCTACGGTCCGTGGGAACAGGTCGCCTACAACATCGCGCGCGGCCTCGTGCAGCGCGGCGCGGACGTCACGCTGTTCGCGACCGCCGACTCGTCCAGCCCGGGAAAGTTGGCCGCGGTCGTGCCGGTCGGACTGAACGACGACCCTGCGCTCAATGCCGAGTTGTGCACCGAGCTGCACGTCGCGTCGTGCTTCGCGCGCGCGAGCGAGTTCGACCTGATTCACAACAACCTCGACTGGAAGCCGTTGCTCTACGCGCTCGCGACGACGGCGCCGCCGGTCGTGACGACCATCCACGGCTTCTCGTCACCGCCGATCTTGGGTGCGTACTACGCCGGCGCGTCGCGCTCGTTCTACTGCTCGATCAGCGATGCCGATCGTGACCCCGGCCTCGCGTATCTCGCGACGACGTACAACGGCATCGACCCCGCCGAGTGGACGTACCGTGAATCGCCGGGCGAGTATCTTCTCTTCCTGGGACGGTTCCATCCCGAGAAGGGCGCGCACCTCGCGATCGACGTCGCGCGACGCGCCGGCGTGCGCCTCAAGCTGGCCGGCATCCCGCACGACGAAGCGTACTTCGACGAGCAGGTCGCCCCGCACGTCGACGGTGACGCGGTGCAATTCCTCGGCCACGTGCAAGGCCGGGCGCGCGACGAGCTGGTCGGGGGCGCGCTGGCGCTGGTGCACATGACGACGCGGCCGGAGCGCTTCGGGCTGACGCTGATCGAAGCGATGGCCTGCGGGACGCCGGTGCTCGGCGCCCGGATGGGCTCGATCCCGGAGATCGTCGTCGACGGGGTGACGGGATTCTTGTGCGACGACGTCGCGGCGGCGGTCGCCGCCGTCCCGCGCCTGAGCGCGCTCTCGCGCGCCGCCTGCCGCGCGCACGTCGAGACGACGTTCTCGCTCGACCGCATGGTCGAACGCTATCTCGAAGTGTACGAGGTCGCGCTGCGACTGAGGGTGCCGGCGCCACCGACCGAAGAGCAACTCCGCTGGCGTCGCCACGACTGGTGGGACCGCCCGATGGCCTTCACCGACATCCCACCCAAACCACGCCACCCCCTGTCATCCTGAGCTTGTCGAAGAACCCTGTCATCCTGAGCTTGTCGAAGGACGACGATCGTACCGCAATCGACTCTTGCCACCCGTCGCACTGAGCTTGGCGAAGTACGACGCCGTCGCTGAATCGCAATCACTAGCGTCAGCCCCGGATTGTCGTCAAGCTCACGACCAGCGCACAGAGCGCGATGATCAGGTCGATGCGGAAACCCTTGACCTCGACGGTGCGCTCGGCGACGTCGTCCGGTTCGCGCTTCAACGGACGGCTGCCGCCCGGTCGTCGATCCAGTGCAGCACGTGGCGGCCGCGATCGGCCTTCTCCAGCGCGTCGTCGATCGTGTCGCCGAGCACGGTGAAATGCCCCATCTTGCGGCGCAGCGCCGCGTGCACTTTGCCGTAGACGTGGAGCTTGAGGTCGCGCTCGCGCAGGAGCTCGTCGATGCCGCCCAGCGTGTCGCCCGCGCCGTCGCCCAGGATGTTGGCCATCACCGCCGGCCGAAACTGGCGCGGCTCGACCAGCGGTAGCCCGCAGATCGCGCGCACGTGCATCTCGTACTGGCTGATCTGCGTCGCGTCGAGCGAGTAGTGGCCGCTGTTGTGAACGCGCGGCGCGATCTCGTTGACCAACAGCTCGTCGCCGATTTGAAAGAACTCGACGCAGAACGTCCCGATGATCTCGAGGCGCTGCGCGATCGTCGTCGCGAAGCGGCGCGCGCGCTCGGCGACGTCGGGCGCGGTGCGCCCGGGGACGATCGTCGTTGCCAGGACGCCGTGATCGTGCTGATTCTCGGAGGCCGGAAAGGCCACGATCTCGCCGTGCGCGTTGCGTGCCGCGATGATCGACAGCTCGCGATCGAAGGGGATCCAGCGCTCCCAGATCAGCGCGGCGCCCTTCGCTTGCGTCCAAGCGGCTTCCGCGTCCTCGCGCGACCGCACGACCCATTGGCTCTTGCCGTCGTAGCCGCCGAGCGTCGTCTTCACCACGCCGGGAAATCCGATCGCGCGTTCGGCGGCGTCGAGCTCGGCACGCGAGCGAACGGGCGCGAAATCCGCCGTCGGAATTCCGCACTCGCGCACGAAGGTTTTCTCGAGGATCCGGTCTTGCGTGATGCGCAGCGCAGTCGAACCGGGATGCACGATGCGGCGATCGGCTTCGAGCGCGAGCACCGACGCGAGCGGAATGTTCTCGAACTCGTAGGTGACGACGTCGGTGCGCGCCCCGAGCTCGCCGATCGCGCGCAGGTCGTCGTACGCCGCGACGATCTGCACGTCGGCGACCTGCCCGCACGGCGAGTCCGGCAACGGCTCCAAGGTGACGATGCGAAAACCCATCCGCTTCGCCTCGAGGGTCAGCATCCGGCCGAGCTGGCCGCCGCCGAGGATGCCGATCGTCTGGATCATAGCTCGATCGCTGCGACCTCGCCGGCGATTCGCGCGGTGCGCTCGTCGAGGCGGCGTGCCAGGTCGCCGTCGCGCAGCGCCAGGATACGGGCGGCGAACAGCGCGGCGTTGGCCGCGCCGCCGATCGCCATCGTCGCGACCGGCACGCCGGCCGGCATCTGCGCGATCGAGAGCAGCGAGTCCAACCCGCCCAGCGCCTTGGACGTTACCGGTACCCCGATCACCGGCAGGTTGGTCTTGCTCGCCACCATCCCGGGCAGGTGCGCGGCGCCGCCCGCGCCGGCGACGATCACTTCGATGCCGCGCGACGCCGCCTCGCTCGCGTAGCGGAACATCAGGTCGGGCGTGCGGTGCGCCGAAACGACGCGCAGCTCGAACGGAATGTCCAGTTCCTGCAGGGTGGTGGCGGCGGCCCGCATCGTCTCCAGGTCGGAGGTCGAGCCCATGATGATCCCGACCCGCGGCGTGACGTTCATCGCAGCCCGGCGTTCGGGCCGTCCGAAGTTCCGCCCTGGAATCGGGCGTCTCAGACGGCTGTGAGACGGCCTCCGTACAATGCCCCGTGCGTGGAGGAAGTGCGTACGGTCGGCCCCTGGGCGTCGCGGTGGCTGGCTCAGACCAGCCGTTTGCGAGCCATCGACGCGCAGCTCGACCGCGACGGGGACGCGGACGTTGCGCTCTGGTTCGAGCGCGCCCGCCTGCTCGAGACGCTCGGACTGCGCGAAGACGCCAAGCGCGCCTACTTCGACGTGCTCGCGCGAGACCGCTCGCACTGCGAGGCCATGATGTCGCTCGGCCAGCTCCTGACAGCGACCGGCGACGCGAAGACGGCCCGCATCTTCTTCGCTGAGGCCGCGCTGCGGTATCCGCTGAACCCGGCGGCGCAAGTTCGGCTCGGGGAAGCGATGCTCGAAGACGACGAGATCGCGACAGCCGCCGGCTGTTTCGAGGATGCGCTGCGACTCGACCCCGATCTGCGCGAAGCGCACCGCGGGCTCGCCACGTCGCTCGAGCGCAGGGGGGATCACGAGGCCGCCGAGCGTGCATGGCGCAAGGCGTTCCCCGACGGGTCGATCGAGATCTCGCCGTATCGCGGCGCGGTCGAACCGGTTCGCGTGCTGCTGCTCTCGTCGGCGTGCGGCGGCAACATTCCGATCAAGCATCTTCTCGACGACCGCGTCTTCGAAGTCGCGACGCTGATCGCCGAGTCGTATCCCGGCGCCACGGCGCTGCCTCCGCACGGCGTCATACTCAACGCGATCGGCGAAGCCGATCGCTGCGAACGTGCGCTGAGCATCATCGAACGCGCCCTCGGGGCCGGCGACGCGGAGATCGTAAACCACCCCGCTGCCGTGCGCGCGACCGGCCGTGCCGCCAACGCGCAACGGCTCGCCGCGATTCCCGGCGTCGTCACGCCGTCGATCGTGCGCATCACGCGGCGCGACCTGATCGCGCCCGACGGCGCGGCGCTGCTGGCTTCGCTCGACTTCGAGTGGCCGGTGCTGCTGCGCAGCCCGGGCTTCCATACCGGCGAACACTTCGCGCTGGTCGAACACGCCGCGCTCGTGCGCGCGGTCGCCGAATCACTTCCCGGTCCGGACCTGCTCGCGATCTCGTACATCGACACGCGCCGCCCCGACGGCTCGTGGTGCAAGTACCGGGTGATGTTCGTCGACGGGCGACCCTATCCGTTGCACCTCGCGATCTCGACGCACTGGAAGGTGCACTATTTCTCCGCCGCGATGGCCGAGCGCGCGGACTACCGCGAGGAAGAGCGGGCCTTCCTCGAAGACATGGCGGGGACTTTGGGTCCGAGCGTCATGGAGGCGCTGCAGCGCATCGCCGCGGTGCTCGAGCTCGACTACGGCGGCGTCGACTTCGCGCTCGACCCGGAAGGCCGTGCCGTCGTGTTCGAAGCGAACGCGACGATGGTGATCACGCCGGTCGACGACGACGAGCGCTGGGCCTACCGGCGCACGGCGCTCAGCCGCGTCGCCGACGCCGTTCGCATCATGCTGGTCGAGCGCGCGCGAGCGTAGCTCGCGCTCGGGCAGGGTAACCTGCGGCATGCGGTTCTCGCTGGGGATCAACTATTGGCCCCGGAGCTCCGCCATGGGAATGTGGCGGCGCTTCGACCCCGGCGAGATTCGCGACGACTTCGCGCGCATCGCCGAGCTCGGCTTGGACGCGGTGCGATTCTTTCTGCGCTGGGACGACTTCCAGCCGCGGTCCGACACGATCGACCCGGCGATGCTCGCGCGGCTCGAAGCGCTGGTGGACATTGCCGCCGAGGCCGGTCTGCGCACGATGCCGACCCTCTTCTGCGGCCACATGAGCGGCGTCAACTGGCTGCCGGCGTGGACGCTCGATTCGGCCACGCCGCACGGTCGCTTTCGTACGATCGCCGGCGACCGCGAATCACCATACGGCATCGGCGACTTCTATACGGGCGCGTTGCTCGACGCGCAGTTGCGTTTCGCGCGCGGCGCGGGTGAACGGCTGCGCGCGCACCCCGCCGTGATCGCATGGGACCTCGGCAACGAGTTCAGCAACCTGCGCGAACCCGCGACCGAGCACGACGCGGCGGATTGGAGCCGGCGGCTGACCGCGGCGCTGCAAGAGAGCTCCGGGATCCCGGTGACCGCCGGAACGCACGGCGAGGACCTCACCCGCAACCGCAACCTTCGGTTGTCGTCGTTGTGCGCACCGTTCGCGTTCGCGACGATGCACGGCTACCCGGTCTACAGCGGCTTCTCGCGCGGCCGGGCCGATCCAGAGGTCGTCCCGTTCCTGGCGCTGTTGACCTCGGCGTTCGCGCACAAGCCGGTGCTGTTCAACGAGTTCGGGAACCCGACGTGCCCGCCCGGAAAGTTCTCGCCGTTCGAACGCGTCGCGTTGCCGGACGAGCTGCCGAATCCGACGATCCTCGCCGAGGATCCGGTGTTTGCGACGTACGCGTGCCTGAGCGAGGACGAGATGGCCGCGTACTGCACGAACGTGCTCGAGCGGCTCCACGCCGACGGACGGCTGGGCGCGTACTGGTGGTGCTGGGCCGACTACGCCGAAGCGCTGCACGGCGACCCGCCGTTCGATCGCGCGCCGCACGAGCTCGGTTTCGGCATCATCCGCAACGACGGGAGCGCCAAGCCGGTCGCCGCGGCGCTGGCCGCCTTCGCGCGCGAGCAGCGCAGCGTCCTGACCCCCAACGACATGCCGCTGATCGCCGACGTCTACTATTATCGCACCCTGCCGCAAAGCACGCTGACGCTGTATGACGCCTTCACCAGTTCCGTCGAGGAACGTCGCGCCGGCGCGCGGTAAGGCGAAACGATGCGTGAAAATTCGTTGAAGCGCCGGATGCAGGCCGGCGAAACCGTTCTCGGCTCGTGGCTGTCGCTGCCCGACGCTCTCGCCTCGGAGGCGATGGCCCACGTCGGTTGGGACTGGCTGCTGATCGACATGGAGCACGGCCCCGCCGCGCTCAACGAGGCCGCGGCGATGCTCGCGGCGCTGCGCACGACCGGCGTGACCGGGTTCATCCGAGCGGCCTGGAACGAGTCGTCGCAGATCCAGCGGGCGCTCGATCTGGGCTGCGCGGGGATCCTGGTCCCGGTCATCAACACCGCCGACGACGCGCGCAAGGTGGTGAGCGACGCGCGCTTTCCGCCGCTGGGCGAGCGCAGCCGCGGCGGCGTGCGCACGAACCTCGCCTTCGCGACCGACGCGATGACCTATTTCGAGCGCGCGAACGACGAGGTGCTCGTGCTCGTTCAGATCGAAACCGAGCTCGCCGTCGAGAACGTCGACGAGGTGCTCGCGGTCGAGGGCATCGACGGCGTCTTCGTGGGGCCCAACGATCTCGCCGCGTCCGGCGGAAAGCGCTGGCCCGACGCGTGGACCGGCGACGAGGCGTACATGACGCTGGTGCGTCGCGTCGCCGCCGCCGCTCGCAAGGCCGGGAAATGCGCCGGCTTTCTCGCCCGCGACGCGAAGATGGCGCTCGAGGTCGACCAGCTCGGCTACAACTTCGTCGGGATCTCGGGCGACGTCAACTTCATGACCGCAGCGGCGAAGCGCGCGCTCGACGACGCGCGCGCCGGGCTCACGCATTGAGCGTCATCGTCATCACCGGCGCGTCGAGCGGGATCGGGCGCGCCCTCGCGTTTCGCGCCGGACGCGCCGGCTATGACATCGTCGCGATCGCGCGCAACCGCGCCGCACTCGACGCCGTCGCCGCGCACGTCCAGCGAGAGCGCGGCCGGATCGTGACGGCGGTGTACGACGTCGGCGACCCGGCCAACGCGCCGGCGATCGTCGAGCTCGCCCGGAGCAGCTTCGGCGGGATCGACGTGCTGGTCAACAACGCGGGCCATGTCGCGGTCGGTCCCATCTCCGAGCAGACCGACGACGCGTTGCGCGCGCAGTTCAACGTCCACGTGATCGGCCCGCTGGCGCTCGTTCGCGAAGCGCTGCCGTTGCTGCGCGCCTCGCGCGGCCACGTGTTCATGCTGGGCAGCGGCGTCGCGCGCGTCCCGGTCGGCGGGTTGGGCGCGTACCCGCCGGCGAAGGCCGCGACACGCTCGGCGAGCGCCGTGCTGCGGCGCGAGCTGCGACCGCAGGGAATTGCGGTCACCTACGTCGATCCCGGCGCGGTCGATACCGCGTTCATGTCGCGGGCCGGACTCCCCGGCGCGCCGGTGTCGCTGCTCGCGGCGCCCGAAGACGTCGCGCGCAAGATCCTCGTCGCCGTCGGCACGCGTCCTCCGGTGCTCAACGCCGTCCCCTGGCAAACCGCCGTCGTCGCGCTCGCCGAGACGTTTCCCGGCATCACCGAGACGCTGCTCGCAAGCAATCCCGGGCTGATCGGCACGCAGGACGTTTCGCCGGCTCCCGCGCTCGCGGCGCCCGCACCCGTTGTGCAGCCGCCGGCGCCGCCGCCGACCACACCGGAGCCGC
The DNA here is from genome assembly GCA_003161435.1 of Vulcanimicrobiota bacterium. Taxonomy (GTDB): domain Bacteria; phylum Vulcanimicrobiota; class Vulcanimicrobiia; order Vulcanimicrobiales; family Vulcanimicrobiaceae; genus Vulcanimicrobium; species Vulcanimicrobium pasteuri. The sequence goes on along the minus strand of PMOS01000042.1, from coordinate 16,048 downwards.
CCCCGGATACCTTCGACGCTGCGCTGGAGCCGGTGCGCCGCCGCATGGAGCGCGTGCGTTTGAGCGAAGGGTTCGTCCGCGGGCTGTTGCACGACGGCAGCGTGCTCGATGCGAACGAGGTCGCGCTGCAGTGGGCAGGGATGCCCAACAAGAACGAACGCGCGGTGACGATCGCCGTGCTCGACGCGCTCGCCGACGGCGGGTTTCTCGAGCGCGACGGCGACAACTACCGCGTGACGCGCGTCCCCGAGTAGCGATGCCTGCGCTGCCGTCGTCGATGCGTGCCGCGGTGTTCGACCGCTCCGCCGGAGGGCTGCGCGTGATCGAACGCCCGCTGCCCGTGCCGGGCGACGGCGACGTGCTGCTGCGCGTGCGCGCGTGCGGCGTCTGCCGCACCGATCTGCACATCGTCGACGGCGAGTTGCCGCCGCACGCCGACCCGGTCGTCCCGGGTCACCAGATCGTCGGCGACGTCGTCGCCGGCGCGACGGCGGACCGCCCGGTCGGAACGCGCGTCGGCGTTTCGTGGATCGCGTCGACCGACGGCACCTGCCCGTTCTGCCGCCGGCGCGACGAGAACTTGTGCGACGCGATCCGGTTCACCGGTTACGACGTCGACGGCGGCTACGCCGAGTACGCCGTCGCGCGCGCGGCGTTCACCTATCCGCTGCCCGATGCGCTCGACGACACGCACGCCGCGCCGCTGCTGTGCGCGGGGATCATCGGGTTTCGGGCGCTGCGCGTCGCGGGCGTCGAGCGCGGCGAACGCGTCGGGCTGTTCGGGTTCGGTGCGTCGGCGCACCTGATGGTCGCGGTGCTGCGTTCGTGGGACTGCGAGGTCTACGTCAGCACGCGCGGCGAGTCGCACCGCGCCTTCGCCCGTTCGCTCGGCGTCGACTGGGTCGGTGACGCGACGGACCGGCCGCCGGTCGCGCTCGACCGCGCGGTGACGTTCGCGCCCGCCGGCGACGTCGTGATCGCGGCGCTCGGCGCGCTGCGCAAGGGCGGCATCGTCGCGATCAACGCGATCCACCTCGATCGCATCCCGCAGTTCGACTACGACACGCTGCTGTGGGGCGAGCGTCAGCTGCGATCGGTCGCGAACATGACGCGCAGCGATGCGCGCGATTTCCTCACGCTCGCCGCGCGGATCGGGTTGAAGCCGCATGCGACTGCCTTTTCGCTCGAGCGCGTCGGCGACGCGTTGGCGGCCGTTCGCGGTGATGCGGTCGACGGCGCGGCCGTCGTCGTTCCGGGCTTACGGCCGTGACCGATCACGGGCTGGCGGACTTGCGCGCCCGGCTGGTCGGCGAGTTGCGCGCTCGCGGCGACGTCCGTACGCCGGGCGTCGCAACCGCCTTCGGCCGCGTCCCGCGCCACCTGTTCGTCCCCGGCGTCCCGCCGGCCGACGTGTACGCCGACCGGTCGATCGCGATCAAGCTGGACGACGGCGTGCCGGTCAGCTCGTCGTCGCAGCCGGCGATCATGGCGCAGATGCTCGAGATGCTCGGATTGCGCGGCGGCGAGCGCGTGCTCGAGATCGGTACGGGCAGCGGCTACAACGCGGCGCTGCTCGCCGAACTCGTCGGACCGCAAGGCACGGTAACCACGATCGATATCGATGCCGAGCTGGTCGCCGCGGCGCGCGGTCATCTCGACGAGGCGGGCTACGCGCGCGTGCGCACGATCGTTGCAGACGGTGCCGCGGGCGATCCGGAGGGCGCACCGTTCGACGCAATCGTCGCCACCGTCGGCGTCGAGCAGATCCCGGCGGCCTGGATCGATCAACTGCGCGGCGGAGGACGGCTGGTCGCGCCGTTGACGGTTCGCACGATGCAGAAGGTCGTCTCGTTCGAACGCACGATCCACGGCTTGGAGAGCAGCACGGTTCTCGACGCCGGCTTCATCATGCTGCGCGGGCCGTCGGCGACGCAGTTCAGCCGGACGATCGCCTTGGGCGATCCGGCAACGACGTTATACGTGCTCGCCGCAAACGCTACGGCGATCGACGCCGACGCGATCGTGCGCGCGCTGCGCGATCGCACGCACGATACGCATCCCGTGCGCCATCTGGACGTGCGTGACGCGTGGGAAGGCTTCACGCTGTGGCTCGCGCTTCACGATGACGCATTCTGCCGAGTGAGCGCGCAGGGTACCGCAGCTTTGGCCGGACACGTTCCGAACCTCATCCCGGGTGGGGCGACGTCGTACGGGGTCGCATCGACGTTCGGGCTCGGCAGCGTGGGCGAGCTCGTGCTGCTGGCCGCGCGCGGACACGGCGACGTGATGCTGCGCCGCTTCGGCAGCGGTGTCGGCCTCACCGATCGGCTGCAGAACGCTATCGCCGGCTGGGACGACGCCGGCCGGCCCGGCAACGCCGCCCTACGGATCGCGATCGATCCCGAAGGCGCCGCGCGCATCACCGTGCGCCCGCAGTGAAGCAGGCAGCTACCAGTACGCGACGTCTTTTTGCTGCGTGTCTTTGTACTTGCCGAAGACCGTGGGGTTGTCGCGGAACTCGTTGGCGAGATCGGTGATGCGCTGCTGGTCGAGCGGATGATCGCGCAGCCAGAAGTTTTGACCCGGACCGTACGACTCGGTCATGATCTGGAAAAACCAAACCATCCCCCATGGGTTGAACTGTCCGGTCGCCGCCATGATGCGCGCGCCCTCTTCGTCGGCCTGCGCCTCGATGTGCCGTGATTGCGCGGCATCGCTGCCGGCCACCGCGTATTGCGAGCCATAGTCGACGGCGGCCCCGGCGAGCGGGCCGAGCACGATTTGCGCGAGGATCGAACCGATTTGCGCCGCGGTGTTCTTCTTCTGAAGCGCGTTCATGTGCTGGGCGACATGGTGCAGCACCATGTGGCCGGTTTCGTGGGCCAGCACGCCGGCCAGCTCGTCACGGTTCTTCGCCAGGCGAAGCAGGGGCTCGTTGACGTAGATGTTCCCGCCCGGAACCGAAAACGCGTTGGCCGAGTCGCCGCGCACGATGTAATAGCGGATCGGATAGGGATATCGGGAAACGACCGTCTGGGCGATCACCGATCCGATCTCGTTGAGGTGTTCGTAGTACTCCGAGTCGAACAGCAGCTCACCGTCCTCGCGAAGTTGCGCGAAAACCTCGCGACCGACGGACGGCTCGTCGATCCCGGCCAGGGCCGGGCTGATGTGCGTCAACTCGACGGCTCCGACGCCGGCGATGAGACTGCGGATGAACGCGGTGCGTTGCACTCCAGGGATCCCCTCGGAAAGGACGCGGTTGACCAAGAAACGCTTTCGCCGGGTATTCGGTTGCGCGCTCATCGCGCTGACCCTCTCGGCGGCTTCCCAGAATGCAGGCGCCGCGAGCTCGCGCGTGCCGGTCCCGCTCGGCGCCCTGAGCGGACTACACGACGCGGGCCCCGCCGATCCCAAGACGGTGCTCCACCTGGCGATCGAGCTGCAGCCCAAAGCCGACTTGGAGGGACTCGCCACGCAGATGAGCGACCCGGCAAACCCGGCGCATCGTCAGGTGTTGGCGCTGCAGGCTTTCCTGGACCGGTTCTCCCGCATCCAGGACAACCGCGCGGTCGGCACATTGTTGCGGGCGCATGGCGGGACCGACGTCGAGGTTGCCGGCGACGGGCTCGTCTCGGGTGCGCTGCTGCGCATCTCCGAGGCCGAGAAACTGTTCGGCGTCCACTGGGAGAAGTGGACCGACGGTACGCGCACCGTGCTGGCGCCGAGCGGGCCGCTCAACGTGCCCGTCGCCGGCGTGCGCGACGTGCGCGGCGCGGTCGTCGCGACGAGCCCGCGGCTGGCCGACACGCGCCCGTCGTTCACGTACTTTCGCGGCGACTGGTACGAGCCGGCGCGGTTTCGCTCGATGACCGACGCGGTCGATAACGGCGGCGGTGCGCAGCGCATCGTGCTGGTCGAAGACGCGTCGGACCAGTTCGAGGTGAACGACATCCGCAAGTTCCTCGCGTCGGACGGTGCGCCGCCCGGAGCGGACATGACACGCATCACCGAGCGCAGCTTCATGTTCAAGAGCGCGTCGACCGAATGCGGCCGCGACGACCGCGGCCAAGAAGCCGGGCTCGACGTGAGCTCCGCGGTGACGATGGCGCCGCTCGCCGAGATCATCGCCGACTACGACGACGTCTGCGGCGGCGGCAACGACGGAACGCTGGCTCTTTCGCGCGCGCTCGATCTCGATCCGACCGTCATCGTGTTTCCGATCGTCGTCGGGCCGGTCGACACCACGATCGCGGCGCGGTACGGCCTCACGCCGCTGCCACAACTCGAAGCGGTCGTGCGCGGGATCCCGATGGTGGTTCCGGCCGGCGACGACGGAGCCTATGGTTACAAGGAAACCGGCATCGAGCGGCCACGCGTGGCGTGGCCGTGCGTGTCGATCTACGTCATCTGCGCCGGCGGCACGCAACTGGGCGACCGCGACGGCGTCGCCGACGAAGGCCCGTGGAACGATCTCGCGCATGCCGGGGGCGGCGGGATCTCGGGCGAGCCGCGCCCGAGCTGGCAGGACGCACCCGGTGACTTCCTGTTCTCGACACGATACGTGCACAACCGCATCGTTCCCGACGTAGCGGCCGATGCCGCGGGACACTTGCGCGTGTATTGGCACGGGTACGGACTGGGCGGTGTCGGCGGAACGAGCGAGAGCGCCTCGATCGTCGGCGCGGAGCTGGCGGCGATCAACAGCTTGGTGAGCCCGGCACACCGCCTGCTCACACAGTCCGACCTGTACGTCTTGGCACGCACCTCGCCCGCGGCGTTTCGCGACGTGTCGCGCGAGAACGACCGCGGCTGGAAGGACAACACGCTGCGCCCGCGCCGCGCGCCGTTGCCCAAGAACTTCAAGGGGATTCTGCCCTCGCCGCCGCCGATGGTGAAGGGCTGCCCCGATCAGCAGCCCGACGGCTGCACGGTGACGACCGGGTTCGACGCGGTGACGGGGATCGGTTCGATCAAAGAACGCGCCGCGGTCGACGCACTGCGTTGACCGTGAGCGCAGCGAAGAAGATCAGCGTTGCGAGCAGCACGATCGTCGCGCCCGACGACGCGTGCAACTCGTACGAGGCGTAGAGTCCGCCCAGCGCCGAGATGATGCCGAACGTACACGACAGCGCCATCATCGGGATGAAGCGCTGGGTGAGTTGCGCGGCGGCGGCGGCGGGCGTGACCAGCAGCGCGGCGACCAGCACGATGCCGACCAGCTGCACCGAGACGATGATCGTCAGCGCCAAGATCACCAGCAGCGCGTAGTCGATGAACCAGGCGCGAATCCCGGCGGCCTGCGCGACGACCGGATCGAACGAGGTGTAGAGCAGCGGTCGCCACAGCGCGCCGACGACGACCGCGATCGCGAGCCCGACGCCGACGACCACCGCGACGTCCGACGACGAGACGCCCAGGATGTTGCCGAACAGGTAGTTCTGCAGGTCGACCGTGGCGCGCGTCGAGCGCGACATCAAGAAGATGCCCAGCGCGAACGCGGCGGTGAACAGCACGCCGATCGCCGTGTCGAGCGAAACCCGACCGCGCCGGTTGACGAACCCGATCGCCAGCGCGGTGACGATGGTGGCGACCGCCGCGCCGCCGTAGAAGTTTGCGCCGCGCAGATACGCGATGACGATTCCGGCGAACGACGCGTGCGCGAGCCCGTCGCCGATGAACGACAGCTTGCGGAGCACGACATAGGTCCCCAGCGCCGAGCACAGCACGCCGACGACCAGCGCCGCGACGAACGCGCGCTGCATGAAGTCGTACTGGAACGGCGCGAGGGCGTCGAACACGCTATCGTCGGTGCCCGTGCGTGTGCGTGTGCTCGCGAATCCCGGCGTACGCGCCCGACTCGAGCACGGCGTCCGGGGTTCCGTCGGCAAGGATCTTGCGGTCGACGACGATGAGTCGGTCGAACCACTCGTCCGCCCGGTCGAGATCGTGAGTGGTCATCAGCACCGGGAGCCCGTCGGCAACCAGGCCGCGCACGAGCTGCAGCAACGAGTCTTCGGTCGCCGCGTCGACGCCGGTCGTCGGCTCGTCGAGCAGCAGCAACAGCGGTTCCTGCGCGATCGCGCGCGCGACGAACGTGCGCTGCTGCTGACCGCCCGAGAGCGCGCTGATGTGCCGGTCGGCGAGGGCGCCGAGATCGAGGGCCTCGATCGCGCGGGAGATCGCGCGGCGATCGTGCGCGGAGAACGGGCGGAACGGCCCAAGGCGCGGATAGCGGCCCATCGCGATCACGTCGCGCACGCTGACCGGGAACTGCCAATCGACGTCTTCGATCTGTGGGACGTAGCCGATCGTCCCGGGCGGCAGCTCGCGCGGCGGGCGCCCTTGCACGCGCACGCTGCCCGCCGACGGCCGCAGCAGCCCAGCAACCGCTTTGAGGAGCGTCGACTTCCCGGAGCCGTTCGGCCCCACGATTCCCAGCGCCGTCCCGCGCGGCACGTCGAAGTCGACGCCTTGCAATGCTTCGACGCGTTCGTAGCGGACGTGCAATCCGCGCACCTCGACGGCGTTCACCGCAGGGCGCTCACGATCGTGTCGGTGTCGGTGTCGATCATCCCGATGTAGGTGTTGACCGCCGGTTCGTTGCCGAGCGAGTCGTCGTAGAGGAACGCGACCTTCAGCCCGCCGGCGCCGGCGGCAAGCGTGAGCGCGAGCTTGTCGCTGTACTCGTGCTCGGCGAAGACCGCACGCACGTGTTGCGTGCGCGCAAGGCGAATGAGGTCCGCGAAGTGCGCCGGGTTCGGGTCGGCGCCCGGGACCGGCTCGATCGCGCCGACGATCCGCAGTCCGAAGCGGCGCGCGTAGTAGTCGAAAGCGTTGTGGAACACGATCATCGCGCGCTGCGCCCGCGGGATCGAGGCGATCTTGCGTTGCGTGCGAGCGCGCAGCGCGTCGAGCTGCGCCTGGTACGCGGTGGCCGAAGCGCGATACGCGGTCGCCTTGGCCGCGTCGACCGCGATCAGGGCGTCGCGGATCTTGCCGACGTAGGCGCGCGCGAACACCGGGTCCATCCAGAGGTGCGGGTTGCCGGCCACGACCGGCATCCCGTCGCCGCACACGACGATGCGCAGGTTCGGGTTACCCGAGTTGCGGATCGTCGGTTCGAGCCACGACTCGAGCCCGACCCCGTTCTCGACCAGCACGTCGGCGTCGCGGAGCGCCGCGATCGCGTCGGGCGAGGGCTGAAAATCCTCCGGCGAGACACCGACCGGGACGAGCGAACGGACGTCGGCGCCGGGGCCCGCCGCCCCCCGCGCAAGCGAAGCGAGCGTCGAAGTAGTGGCGACGATCCGCAGCGGACCAGCACGGCGTTCGGACGACGCGTGCGCGCAGCCGGCGAGCACGAGCAGCGCGAGCACCCAAGCCGCCCGGCGAGGAGAGAGCATCGCCGTGACTCTCGCCGCAACGGCGGGACGTCCCTTTGACAGGCCCGACCAACCCGGGGTAGAATCCCGTTCGGCCCGTGGGGGGTGTAGCTCAGCTGGTAGAGCACTTGCTTCGCATGTAAGGGGTCAGCGGTTCGAGTCCGCTCACCTCCACCACGACAAAGCCCGCTACGGCGGGCTTTTTTTGGTCTTCGGCCGCGGGTGATGTCAGATTGAACCGTGTTTGCCGCCTATTTTGCCGCCTATCCGGCGCAATACCGCGATACGAGCCCGAGGGAAGTCGCGCGGGGGTCTGCGCGCATCATCGGGGGCAGGAGGTCGCGATTGCGCGAGGACCACTTCCAGACGGGCGATTAACGGGGCGAGGGGCTGAACGCCTTTGGGCGGTAGCAGGTGCGGGTCGCTTGCGACGGTGAGGTGAATATCGCACAACAGTGCTGATTCCATTATTCCAGCCGCCCATCTCTCGCCGAGACCTCGTTGCGAGGTTCCCTGAGGATTACCAAGGCCAATCCCGCCGGATTGCCGCACCCGATGTCGAGTACGCGCGGCCGGGACCTTTGATTCTCTCGGCACAGCACTCCGAGATGTCGTGTTCTTAATGCCGTCCCTGCGCCGGAGTCGTCCAAAGGTTCCGTTCGAACCATCTCATACGTTTGCCCCGGAGCTGTCGCGTTTGCTCGCGCGGTACATCGACGCGGTGCGGTCGCGCCCGCGCGTGAGAACCTGCGCTTCGTGAAGTGGCCCAGCGACTCGGAGGGGGACTAATTGTCGATGCCCGCAGCCACGGACAACGAGGGAAATCCGCTGTCTTGCTATCGAGGACGAGGCCTTGAAAGTGTTGGAGGTCTGGTATAATCCCGAGGAACGACCTTGCGGCCCCTCACGCGTCTAAGTCTGGCCGCAGCGCTAAGTAGGATCGACTTGTGTCTCACCTTACCGTAGTCGGCGGAACGTCTAAGCCTCAGAAGCGCTTTACGATGAACGCCCGAGGCGTCGCAAAATTCATGCTCTCGGGGGCTTACGCGGCCCGGCGCATCATTGAGTCTTACGCGTTCCCTAAAGAAGACAAAGCGCACATCATTAGGCCCGTGCCAGCTAAGGAAATCGTGCTCGACTACTTCCGAAATAGCAATTCGGATTACTATTTGGACGCCGTGATCGCCGAAAATGAGGTCGTCCCATTTGGCGAGAAGCCTTTTGAGCAGGGCCGCCGACGCTCCGCCTTAGCAGTGGCGAAGCATCTTAGACATCTCGGACCGCGGCTTCACTTCACCGACGTTCGGAAGCCTAGACCGTTCTCCATCACGATCGGCGAACTGCCGGTTCGGGCATCAATCGACTTCGTAGCCAAACTTGCAGACGACAACATCATCGGCGTCATCTTTAACGTTGCGATAGACGTTTCCGAGAGTAGCGATCTAAGTCGCTATGGGCGGATCGAGAGCGAGATCGCTTGGCGAGCCACGCGAGAGCACATGCCGGCGATCTCACAAATCTGGTACATTGATGCTCTGTCTGAGCAGGTAGTCCGTAAGCATTCGAAACCACTCAAGGCCGAATGGCGAAATATCGAGGTGTCTTGCCAGAATATCATCATGCAGTATCGTGACATCGTTGCGCGCCGGCAACGCGCGAACCGTGCTCCTGCATGATGTAACGGTCAGAACGGCCTATCACCTTCGATCAATAGGCCACGCTTGTATCCGTCGATTCCAGGATAGAGATTTCTCGCGGAGACGCCGAGCGCCCTCAGGTTTTCGCGACATATTGGCTTTGCGAGGTGAGGGATGATGAAGCGCACGATATTCGGCGGATAGCGAGAGGGTCGCCCGACGTGAGTTCCGGCTAAGAAGCGGCCAACGAGTCCGCTAAAACCCGTAACCGTACTTGGACCTTTACAGTCGATCGAAACTCCATCCATTGAGACCTCGCCAGCAACTGGACTCCGATGTGCGGCCTTTATGAGGTAAAATTCTGCTGCGCTCGACGTTCGCGGGAGCCGTTTCGGCAGGAGGAACAGACTGCGCTGGGCCGTGACTCTAGGCGTGGCTTGGGGCGCGGACCGAACATCGTATGGCAGGAACGATCCACCCGCACTTGGCCGCCGGATCATGTATAACGCACCATCGACCTTGTCATGAGCGTCGACCTTGGCGATGCCCGTGACGGCGAAGTAAAGACCCACCAATGGATCGGAAGTTCCGTCCATGAGCCGGGTTGGTATGCCGTGGTGCTGGAGGACCGCTAGCGTTCGCCAGTTGTCTCCTTCCGGCTCAAACTGAAACTCGCGCGTAAACCAGAAGTCTCGCTTGACGTCGGTAAGAATGCCCCGTTCGGCCTTACGCAACTCGGCCTCGCTCGTCGCGCCGCTAAAACGCCAGAGAGACGAGGCGAGTTCCCAACTTTCCTCCGAATGTCCGCGGAAGACGAATTCAGTGTCGTCGTATTGGCCCGACAACCATGCGAGAGCGCCTAAGAGTTGAGCGAACCACACGCGTCGGCGATCGGCCACATCTCTGATGTGCGTATCCTCGGCTATTTCAATGTTACAGCTAGTTGGAAAGGCCATTGGGCGGTCCAACCCCCTTTGGACTCGGTATTATCGCGGCCCGCAACGATTCTGTCCCGGACCCGGCCACCTGTCGAGAAGGGACTTCCAGCGTTCACCTCCCTGTGCCCTGGTGGAAGAAGTAGTGGAAGCCGTGTATCCACCGTCGAAGAACGGCATCGGAAGCGGCATGCTCGGAGGCTTGGGCCTCGGCGGCGCGATGACTGGTCTCGGTGCAACGCTCGGCATCGGCACGATGATGGGCGGACTGATCGGCGGCAAAGGCAACACGGCCGCGGGCTCGGACGGCGCGCTTGGCGCGTTGCTCGGTGTCGGCGGTGCAGTCGGTGCCGCGTCGTTGCTCACCGGAGCATCGTTCTTCGGTGCGCTCGGCGGCCTGATTGTCCGGTCCGGTCGGCATCGGACTCTTGCTAGTTCAGCGCTGCTCGGCGGTTCGATTGGCGGGCTGCTCGGGCCGAACTAGGGACCGGCGTCGAACTACCCGGATCGTAGCAACACCGCAGCCTACGGACAGTTCGTCTCGAACATCAACGGCGGCGTCGGCACGTTCAACGGACAGCAGATCGGCCCAACGTCTCAAGTGCGACACGAGCCTCGGCCACGAAAACCTGGCCGAGCAGATGTACGACTACGTCTCGAACGCGAGCAACTATCACTGGCGTGACCGGAGCATCTCTGGCTGCGATTCAGCAGTTGCTCGGTCTGAGCGGCGGGACCGAAGAACGGCCTGGGAATCACGAACGAGCATGGAAGAGCGAGGCAAGGACGCACCGGAGCCGAGCCATACAGCCAAGATGATCGACGATTAGCGACCTCACGCGGCCGTCCCGCCGATCGTCTAGTAGCTTTGAAGATCGCAGTCGTGGTGAACGGCAGTCGGTCAGGTTCAGGCACTTGTCCCCAGGCCGATGACGGTTCTGCACAACGGGTCCGCAAGAACCTTTGCATTGTCCCCGCTATCCCGAAAGTCTCCCCATGCCGCAGTGCGTACATGTTCGGCATGGCCTCCTACACGTTGCTCTTGTCTCGTGGTATGCACTTCGTGGACGAAGCAGGAGGACAAGCCATTCTGGCGGCGCTGTCGGAGGGAGATGCGTTTGTTACGGTCGACGTCGACTTAATCGGTGACGGCTTCATCCGGCGCGGCGTGCGGCTTTCGACTTCGCACATTGTGGCGATAATCCCAAATGATGAAGAGGCTGTGTCAGCGGAGCCGGTTCCTTTTGGGCCCAACGTTACGGCACTTAGTCGTCAGCGCCGCGCCCGCTAGAGTCTGGTTTCTTGATCGCCTTCGTGCTCCGTAGCGCGATAGGCGTCAATAGAATCTAGCACGCGCTGTACGGCATCCCATTGCTCGCTCGACGCACGCGCAAGGCGCTCATCGCCATTCCAGTTTATCTGAATATGCTGCCGAAGGAGCGTCTCTCGCTCAGGAAGGCGCTTCGATTTGCCGTTGTTATCGACGCGGCAATATCCGAAAGCCAAGGTATTCGTGGCCGCCCGTCTCATTGGGCCGTCCCAGGAGTCCCATAGATGTTTCAGCACGGCCTTCGGGACACCGTGATCCGCCTGTAACAGAGAGTCTTTGATCGCGCGGCCGACAGCGTCGGTGAGGTCAAAGCGAACCTTCAGAAGCTCGGCGAACCAGGTTGACATGCTCGCGGGCGGTTGCATCACGCGGACTACTTCCATCACGTCGTTGAAGATGGCGGGGTGGTAGTCTTTGAGCCAGAGGAGCAGCTTCTTACGATCGTGCCAGTCGCGCATTGCGGGCCTACCGCACCCCGCGCAGGCGCCTTGTTCGCTTTGAATCCACTCCTTGCGACGCTCGTTGATGTCGAAGCGACGATCGGCGTCCCGCGCTTTAGGCACGCCGACGAAATGCGATGGTATTAGGCCCTCGAATCTGCCACCTTGCCAAAAATGGTAGTGCTTGATCCACAGACCCTTATGACCGTTATCCTCCTCCCACTGAAGCTGATCCAGGCCGCCGCCGCAGAAAAACCCGACGCCTCGATGCCTCATAGTCGCCAAAGCAATTCGGGTGTCGGAAGTGCAGATCGGACAAGGGGGCCAGTCGCCGGGGAGTTCAATTTCGAAATCGCCCGGCAGCTTCGAGTATGCCATGAGGGACGCGCCAGGTACGCGGCGGTCTTGTCGCCATCCCTCAGAACGTGCGTTCGCTTTGAAAGCTAACCGCTCGGCGGGTCACCCGAAACTCAAGGGGTAGTGGCATGACAGAGGTCGAGTCCACAAGATGATCCGTCGCCCCATTCTCATGAGGCATTGTAAAGAATGAACGGAGCGTAGAGCCTCCGGTAGGCCCAATTTGCCGGGCCTAGGTTGTCACGCTCCGGCGTCCGAGCCGGCGGCCTCCACGACTGCCCTTACTGCCGCGCTGGGAATCCCACTGTCGCCGGTCGGCACTATGCTAGGCCCCGTCAGGTCCCCGACGCAGGATAGCAGGGCGGTCTCGAAATCATCGTAACTAGCGAAAGCGCACCGAGTCAGAAACTCTGCTGCCGCGTCGGCCCGAAGCGGATCGTCGACCAAAGCCTTCACGTCGGCTCGTCCCTCGTTTGATCCGGTGCCGTGCGTCCACTTGCCAAGGTGCCTGTAATGAATCGCCAATACCCAGATCGCGCGAGAAAAGTGGATGCCGGGAGCATAAGACATAACCCCGCGCGTAAATAGGGATTCACGCAGAGTTTCGTAAAGACGCTCCACCGACGCAGCAGCAATAGACACTAGCGCCGCAGCGGCGTCTTGGTAAGATGCTCGATGCGCGTCTCGCTCGACGACGATCTCGCGCATAGACTCATCGACACCGAAGTCGAGCCACTGACCTTGGGTCCAACCGCGAACCACGTTGCGGAGAGATTCGTACGTCGGGCGCGACTCGGATACCATAGCAAACAGAAATCGCATCAGGTTACGCTTCTCAACTACACTCGCCTGATAGGTTGCAATGACGAGCGCGCGGCTAAGATAGTCGGGTATCTGATCCATGCGAGGCCAATTCTTCTCTGGAAACTACCCCGTATCCCGGCGTGCTCGATCGTGCGACGGCGAAGGGTCCGACTCTCGTTAGCACCGTCCGTGCCGATTCCACGGAATAGCGTAGACGTCACTAGGCACTACCATGATTGTGGGGCGAAGGCCCTGCGCGAGTCTTCGGGCTACGCGCCTACACCCCACGGCCGTCGTTTCCACACGCCCGACACCTGGCTCGCCACGCGGCCGGCACCGGATTCGTGGCCCCGAGAACGAACGGCGATGGATGAAAAGTAGAGGACGGTTGGGGTCGTCCTCCGATGACCCACCACGCACGACTTGGTGGGAGCGTGCCGTTCCGAACGGGACCGAATGGCACTGCGTCCGGCTGACCGAGAACACAGGCCAGCGGGTCGCCGGAATCACGCGCTGCGGCTGCGGTTAGCACCGCGTCGAGGACCTGACGATCACGCCGGCAACGGCAGGGCCGAGCTGATCGCGGCGCCGGCGGACCTAAGGTGCTTGGACCACGTAAGTCCTTCGAGTCGTTCCCCGTTCTGTGGGCCTGTGCCGGTAGCGACGTGATCGAGAAGGTCGGCGATTTACGATCCTGGGCCTCATGCTCTTTTGCCGCAGACCTTCTGAACGTGCAGCGTCTCCGCATTAAAAACGGTGCCATGATGAATTTGAGATGGAGCCTTCCCGCTCCAGACGCGTCGTCGATCCGCGGCCGAAAACGAAAACAACATGTCGATGGTATCGCCGCAGAAGTTGTACACATGGTCAACCGAGATTCGCAGCAGTCCGTGACCTCCGTCTTGGATCGTCCCGACTCCGACGTCGCCCTTTTCGATGACGGTAACGCCATCAACTATGACCGGATCGAGAACGTCGAAGTGCATCTTCGAGCCTGCGAGGTTCCTGTATCCATCGAGTTCTTCGACGAGGCTTACACGGACCGCCGTAGACCTTGGCACGACTGCTACAAGCGACGATGCCGGCGTAGCTGTTTCCTGCGGTGTAGGGGTCGAGTCGGCGAGCGCCATAGAACCCGAAACGACCGCTGCCGCCATTGCAACGGAAAGGCAAAATAGGTTGGGGACGATACGCACCAGGAGAGTGCCTCCGCTAAACGCGTTTCCAGGCTCATGGCGGCCCGCCCCCCTCGGGGCCTCCTAACCTGTTGTTCTGTGGGTTGAAGATTTACTTGGTTACGGTAAGTGCCGGAGGATGCTTGTCCGCGCGATTGCGTCCCGTCTGGTAGCCGTAGTACGATCAAAGAAGGGGGCCTGAGCGCGCTACGCGCCTCGGTCGTGACCCGCCGGACGATGGGGCCCACCTTAAACGACCTAGGCACGAGCGCGGAGATCGGCGAAGGGCGCCGCTGGCAGGTTTTCAGAACGCGAGCCGATAGTGACGCACGCCAAATACCGCCGCGAGGCACTCTTCGCAAGTGCCGGGCGCAACGACCGCTGCCCGTGTGGTAGTATGCAAAAGTTCAAGCGGTGCTGCCTCAATAAGGCTGCCGAAGATCGCACACGCATGGCGACTTCGTTGACGCTTCACCAACGTAGTGTAAACACCCTCGACGCGATCAATTACTATTTTACTGGGACTGACGAAACGTCGGTTTTTGCTAATCTGCGCGACTTCATGACGCCGGACCGCATCAGCGAGTTCTTCAAAGCCATCGCGACGGTTTGGCCGGCAGATATTGACTTTGACGATTCAGTACGCGACGGCAGCGACACTCTGCGCGGATATTTTGCCGGGATGGTGCGACCCGAAGTAATTCTTCGAAATGTCACGCGTGCCGCGCTCTATACCGATGCTATCCTTATCCCTTTGCCATTTGACCTGCCATGGCAATTTCAAGACGCTTACGATCCTATTCTCCACCCGGAGCAGCATCGCCAGGCTGTGCATCGATGGGCTTTCGCGCTACTTATACTAGAACGATGGATTCGCTCCGGCATTGTCACGCTTTGCCCTGACCCCAAGGATTACGACGCTGCCCTATTCCAGACTTTTCAGAAATCGGCCGAGGCACGGTCGCAAACCGAAGAGTTCAAGAAGACCGCTGCGTTGGCGCTTCCGTACGTCGAACGCATTTTCAGGTTCGATCATTTTCGCTCTTGGCTGAGCATTCCCATGGATAGCCTCATGCAACGGCTTCGCACCGACGGAATGAAATCGGAAGACGAGCCAGGCATGCGCGAATACGTCACGCAGTTCCGTGAGAACGACATCTTCTATCTTGGTGGTGTCGTTATGGGGGACGGAAGCCTTCAGCGACTCTCGATGCCAAGGATCGAGGATACGTCGTATATCTGTTCAAAGGCGCACGCGTTTCCGTTCACCGACATGCCGAACGTATGAAGTGACATCCTTTCAATACAAGACCTGTCTCCGGACGCACAGGTTTGGAGTCCCCTCTCCAAAGCATTTGGCGAATTGCCCTTTGACTTCTTGGACGGTTACGATCCGCGCTTCGCTATGGAGATGCGCGACGACGGACGCCTCGAAGCGTTTCGCGCATTTTTACGCCGGACGTGGCGGGCTATCGATGGTTCGCCAACTATCGGCCAGGCCGAGGTGCACTCGCGCGAACTACGTGACGAATTGACCCAAGAATATCGTGCCGCACGTGCTGATTGGGAGACGATCAGGAGCCGTTACGACGACCGGATTCGTACGTCGGGGCGCGAAACCGGTGTTGCGAGCGTCATCGGTGCGGGCTTATCCGGCGTTGGTGGACCGGTTACTGGCGCACTTGGCATTGCGATGCCCCTTGTGCTTCATCTGCTTCGCTCCGATGCAGCCGGCCGAGCTATGACCGGCGATCAACGAGAATTTCGGCTGAAGATGCCGATGTCGGTATTCATTGATCTCGGGAATGCCGACCGCTCCGCTGGCCCAAAATTCGTCAACTAGAGTCGTTGACCGAATGGATGGGAGGGGAACTTCGCTGGACAACGACCCTCATGGCCCTTCCCTCGTTCGTGCTCCACTTGCGCCTCCGTCATCGTCATCCGACGGCGCGAACTTCATAGTTGGAAACGGCAGCCGAGATTTG
>PMOS01000026.1:27932-29002 GCA_003161435.1 Vulcanimicrobiota bacterium | reverse complement strand
GATAGGGCTTCTCTTTCGCATTATACGCGAACGCGTTATCCGCACCACTACCTGTCGCGAGCGGATAGATGTAACTGGACCGCGTCATCCCAAGCGGCTTCAAGATGTACTGCGAGGCGAGCTGATCCAGAGGTGTTGCCGTCGCTCGCTCCATCACCGCGCGCGCCAATTCGTAGCCGCCGCCAGAGTACGCTTCCTTCGTTCCCGGCGGACGAATTATCTTGATCGGCACATTATTGGCGGGGCGGGTGCCGTGAAGAATCGCAGTGAGGTTCGGCAGCGCGGCGTTCTCCGGATAGCCGCCGAATCCATAGACGTTCGCGCCCGCAGACATGCCGAGGAGTCGCCGCAGCGTTACGGGCTTCGCACCCCGGACGGCGGGGATATTCAAGGCCCGCAGCGTCGAGGTCAAATCGCCGTCGAGATCAACCTTGCCCTTCTGCGCGAGGATGACGCCGACGACGGCCGCGATCATCTTCGAATTCGAACAGGCCTCGTAGACGGTGGTGGTCGTCGCGGGGCTGACGTGCTCGATCGATCGCATCCCCGTGCACCCGGCATAGATCCTTCCACCGTCCAGAACCGCGAAGCTGGCCGACGGGACCTTATGAATGCTGCACTGAGTCTTGAGAAACGTAACCAGCGCGGCGGTCGACTGTTGCGGCGACGCAGCAAGCGCCGGACCTTCTACGAGAAGAGACGCCGCGAGCGCAGCGCTACCGGAAAGAAAACCGTGCCGATCCACGCGTGAAACCTCCGGCTGAGAACGCACGAGGGCCGGCGCTCACTTCTGTGGTGATGCGGGTGCTCCTGCGAAGCTTTAGCGCCCGTGTTTTTCTCGCTGTGCACCGAACGCAATACGCAGTGTTCGTTATAACGTCCCTACGACGTTGGAGATTGCGCCCTCACGGTGCGTGAAATCGGCTCCCCAGCAGGCAACGGCACAGGAGGGGCCTCGCGTCTTGGCCCGGGAGGCAGCATTCCCGCGTCGAAAAGCGTCGCGGCTTCCGTCGCTACGAGCCAAGACATTAGCGGCGTCGCACTTGCCCATTTGAACTTAGCCGAGATAA
>PMOS01000026.1:0-27884 GCA_003161435.1 Vulcanimicrobiota bacterium | reverse complement strand
GCCACGCCGGATCAGAAACAGCTCGTCGTACGGGGCGAACTCGACGCCATCCCGACCGGCTTTTACGAGCCCGTGATCATCGTCGGCCTGACCCAAGCGCTGACGGGTAACGCGGCCGCCAAAGGCATCGAAGACAACCTCGTCAAGGCGGTGCCCAAGTTCTCGAAGACGCCGGCGCAATACGTTACGCTGATCGATGGCGTCTACGCAAAGCCCGCTTTCCACCAACTCACGGTCAGCCGGGTGCTCGCGTGCCTCGCGGACGCACCGTTCGGCNNCGCAGTGGCGCGGCGCGTTCTTGGGCGGCGGTCGCGCCCGGCCTACGCGCTACGGGTAGCGGTAGGTGAGAACCAACGTGTTGCAGGTGCTGGTGTTGCGGTGCCATTCTTTCACGCCGTTGCCGTAGACCACCAGGACGTCCTCGGGGCACGGCGCTTTCACCAAGAAACCGATCGTGCCACCGCGCTTGAGGGTCTCGACGCCCAGCAGATTCGGGCCCCAGCGATTCGTGTTTTCCGGCGAGATCTTTACGACCGTGACTTTATATTGCGCGTGATTGACTACGGTAAACGTGTGGGGCGCCGCATAAGCCGGTGCAGCCGCCGCGAGGATCGCGCCAACGACAAACGCGAGAGGAGAGATAACTTTCTTCAGCATCCGTTCCGCCTTTCTTAAACGCTTGATTCGCCACTAAAGCTCCCCGACAAGACTCCGTCTTGGTTCTTAGGGACGCTTCAGCAAAGAAATCCTCCGCAAACCTTGGGCGTGCGCTAAAGCGCTACGCCTCCGCTGCATCCCGTGGCGTACCTTGGGCATCCGGCGCGCTCGCGCTGTTCGCCGCGGGCCACCTAGCAGAGTTTGTCTACGCGCTTGCGGACCTTGCAAGGCGTGGGCTCACGGCTGACGCGGCGATCACGGCCCTGCGCGTCTGAGGAAGCGCTTCTTGGAGTTGGCGATGCGCGCGAAATGTTCGCGACTCTCGAACGTCCCGAACGGGCGCGCAAGCCGACGCGGTCCGTCATCTCCTTGGGGCCAACGGCAACCGAATGGCAACTGCGGTCGGCTCAGACCCTTAAAACCACTCGTAAAAAGTCAGGAGAGAGTGGGATTCGAACCCACGAGCCCCGTGAAGGGCCAGCGGTTTTCAAGACCGCCGCGTTCAACCGCTCCGCCATCTCTCCGTGTAGACAAATCGTTGTCCTGTAAGGCTTTTGCGTCCTCTAGGGCTGCCGGTCTAGCAACTGGAGCCTAGTCGATTTCCACCATTCGTCCACCATTCACGCAGACGATGCACGTGCCCAAGCTTCGCGAAGCGCTTGGCCCGCTTTGGCAGCCGCGTCCTCGTCCATCCCGGCGACGACGTGCTGGTAGGTATCCGTCGTCAGCGCCGTGGTGGAATGGCCGAGCCGTTCCGAGACAACCTTCATTGCGACGCCCTGCCCGAGCAGAATCGTCGCCGACGTATGCCGCAGGTCGTGAAAGCGCACCTTCGGAACACCCGGCGGTTTAATGACGAGGTCGGCAAAGGACTTCCCGAAGTTGTCCGGATTCCACGGGCAGCCGTCTGGCTTGGGGAAGACGAGGTCGCCATCTGTGAAGGCAGGTCCGAGCATAAGCCGTCTCTCGTTTTGCTTTGCACGGTGGCGACGTAGGGCCACGAGTTCCGCGCCTGGGCTGATGAGTATCACCGCGGCGGCGTCGACGCGCTCAAGGTCAACAAGAAAGGTCTTGACGCGTCGAGCAGCCGGACGGCGGGGAAGCCGTCGATCACGCAGGCGCTCGCGCCGTCGTTGGTCAGCGTGACGCGCAGCTCACGGTGCATCATCGCGCCTTCGTCGGAGACGACCGCAGCGCGCAGCTGCGACATCGGACAGGCGCGCCGCGCGGTGAGCGCGCTGGGTGCGTGCGGCGCCGGGGCCGGCGTCGGGGACGAGCGAGGCCGCTGCCGCGAGCGGCACCGCGGTCATCGCAGCAAGGCCGATTACTAACGAGCGCGACAGCATGGGTTGAAACGCGGCCGGTCGCTCGATCGTCGCGTGAGACGTCTCCGGGCGTGCGGGGACGTCAATGCGAAAATTGCAGTCGGCCGATTCCGCCTTCGCCTAGCGTGAACCAGAGGGCGCCGTCAGGACCGAAGACCAGGCCCTCACCGGAATACGGATACATTGTGACCGCTCCCGCCGTCGTGATGCGACCAATCTGGCTCGGCTCGACGCTGGTGAACCAAAGAGCACCGTCCGGACCGGGCACGATCAATTGGTTGAACCCGGTTCCGGCCGTAAACTCGGTCACCTTGCCGGACGTTGTGATGCGGCCGATGCGCCCAGGGATCCTTGACTCCGTAAACCACAGCGCGCCATCGGAGCCGGTCGCAATGCCGTACGGATATGCGTTCGGCGAGATTCCGGCAAAGTATTGCTCCGCAGTACCCGCCGTCGTAATCCGTCCGATCCCATCGATGTGTCCGCTGGACGTCGTGATCTCCTCGGTGAACCACAGCGCTCCATCCGGGCCGGTGGTTATCTGCTCCACGCCGTCGAAACCCGCACCGCCATTGATGTAGTATGTGATAGAACCAGATGGCGTGATCTTCGCAACCTGGATAACGGCCACTGTAAACCACATATTGCGATCTGGGCCGAGTGTAATATCCTCCGGCATATTGTAGCCGGTCAAGTATTGGGTTGCCGAGCCCGCCGTCGTGATTCGACCTATTGCCACGGTGCCGACGTTTTTATTCCATTCAGTAAACCAAAGCGCTCCGTCGGATCCGGCGGCGATGAATCCGCTTGGTATCGCGAGCGCGTTTTGCATCGGAATCGGATAGTCAGTGACGACGCCGGTGGTTGTGATTCGGCCGATTCGGTTCACTCCTACCTCGGTAAACCACAGCGCACCGTCGGGACCGTTCGCGATTGCACTTGTGCCCGCATTAGCCTCCGGGGCGTTGTAGTGCGTGTACACATACCCTGGAATGGCCGTTGGAGATGCAGTCGGCGGTATCGTTGGCGAGGCGGTGGGCGTTGTCCGCGGCGTCGGCGTTGGCGCCGGCGTCAGGGCAGCGGCGGCGGGAAGAGTCCAATTGAGTACCATAGCGCCGCTGCTGCTCAGCGGCGGCGCAAGTGTCGAGCTAACCAGGGGAGTAGTTCCCGATGCAACGACTTGATAGCCGACCATCAACTGCACATCGAGCCCAGCTAGTTGCGCGTAGGAATATTGTGGTGAGGTCCCCGTAATGCTATAGGAGAGCGTTGCGCCGTTTGTTGGCTCGACGGACAGAGAAGCTGCCGGCATTAGGGCACCGGGTGCAACAAGTAGCGTGCCGCCCTCGGCGTTGATCGATCCAAACTGCAGCGCCCCGCTTTGCAGTACGATGTGGGGGCAAGCCTGAAGGCCGACCCCGAGGGTCTCGAGCCACTCGGCCCATTCGCCAGGAAACGGAGCAATTGGAAGACATGTAATATTCCCGATTCCAGATGAAGCCGAGAGCGTCGTAGGAGTGTCTCCAAACTGGGCTGGAATAGACGCGCTGACGGCGATGGCTTCCCCAACAGACGTCGAGGGAAGCGAATAGGTTTGGGAGACCAGGCACGAAACGCTGACGGAGCCACTCAAGATTGCCGTTGCTCCATCCGTAATCTCGAAGTTGGGGGACACAGCGCTCGGAACTATACCTGTCGCGAACATAGCTACCGTCCCCGCGGTACCTATGCGAATCGGCGAAGGCTCCGTCGCACTGATCGACATTGGCCACGAATATGCGACACCAAACCCAAGAACGAACGTTACTCCTACGTCGAGGTCGAAGCATTTCCCGATCGGTACCGAGAATGGAACCGTAACGTTGATTCCGGGCAGCCCCTTCGTCTCAGAGAACTCCGTTTGAGCGTCGGCCGTGGCCAGCGGACGCAAAGCATCCGGTACAATTTCGGATGCTGCGAACGCGCCTATGGCGCGACCCGAAGCGTGCATGACAGCCAAGCGCGATTCTTGAGCGCTATTGATAGCCAAACGAGGGCGCTTGCGCAGCTTCCCCGTGGTCAGATTTCCGGTTGTCACGGGCGCGATTGCGGCCGCATTAAGGGTCGCCCCTGAGGACAAGGTACCGGCCGCGATAATTAGCGTTCCAATGGTGAGATCTTTGATGCCGTTGGGACTATCTACCAGAGTGCTATTCGTTATCGAAACAGTCAGGAGGGGTGGAAGGCTATCGTTCGTCGCCAATACATATGGTGCCGCATTTGGCGAAGGACTCGCCCCGGTTGAGATCGTGAGCGTAGACCCGTTGACCGACTGAACCACGCCGTTGATAGCAATTGTGCCGACGGGTGGTGTCGGAGTAGCGACAGATGCGGCGAGCTTGCTCAAGTACGGTACGGCTGCACTACCGCCCGCAAGAAGACCGGTCAGATCAGAACCAACTGGCGCCGGAACCGAGTTCGCGCCGCCCGCCGGTCCAAGTGTGGGAGCGGCCTGCGGAGACTGGCCGGGCTTAGGTGTAATCCCAAATACAGGCGTTGAGATTGGGACAGTCGGCGTGGCTTGCCCGCCCCCTCCACCACAAGCCGCGGCGAAAGCGCATGTCATAAGTGCCCCAGCGAGCAGAAACTGGCCACGATGCACGAATAAATGCACGATCCTGCCCCCTTTAACAGTACCCCTTAACTACAATGCTTTAGCTCGCCTTTCTAGCCATACCAATCAAGTCCCCTGTATTCGCGCTCCGCTCGAGTGGCTCACACCCATGACCGTTACCTACCTGGCGCACGAGCTTTGCGCAGAGATTTCTCACCTCGAGGTCCGAGGGCATCCAGATCTCGGTGGTTTTGGGATGCTCGACGTGCGCGCGAAAGCGAGAGACCAGCCTCCGCGGTTTGCTCGTCGGCTTAGCGATGCCTGGGACTTGGTTGTGCACGGACGAACGCGTCGAATCGTGGAGCCACTCGGCGATTATCACTTGTTTACCATTCTAAAACGTAGGTAGCTGGCTCTCGATTTCGTTACCTGAAGATGAAATCTGCTCGGGGAAGACATGCTCCCGAAACCTCCGGGCGCGGCCTCGCATCGATCGCGATACGAGCGCTCTCGAATTAACAGTCAGCTGCAATCGCGCTCGCGCCGAGCTCGTCCGCAATCGCGGGATGAAAAAATTGCCTTGCGGTACGCGCTGCCTGGCCGGTAAAGGCAGCGACAACGGCCGACGCGATCGAGGCTGCGGCGATCCATTGGTCCACGTTCATCCCGGAAAGGTGCGGCACGACAGCGCGAGCACCCTGGCAGTCTTAACTCGCCACGCGCGATGGTGGACCTGTCCCGATTTCGTAGAGTAGTGAGTTAAGCCGCAGTCGCGGAGTGGTGCTCTTCGAAGCTGATCGGGCTTTGGTAGCCCAGCGTGGAATGCAGTCGTCGCGCATTGTACCAGGTCTCGATGTACTCGTACACAGCTGCTCGCGCCGTCGCTCGTGTCTCCCACTCGTACCGATGAATAAGTTCCGTCTTGATCGTTGCGTTGAAGCTCTCGACGACCGCGTTGTCCCAGCAGTCGCCCTTGCGACTCATACTGCAAACAACGCCGTGTTGACGAAGTATGCGCTGAAAGGATCGGCTCGCGTACTGACTTCCACGATCGCTGTGCGCGATGAGCCCGCGGGGCGGCCTGCGGCGCCCAACGGCCATCATGAACGCATCGATCACCAGTCCGGCCTTCATCTCGCCGCTCATCGACCAACCGATGACGCGCCGCGAGAAGAGATCGAGAATAACGGCCAAATACAGCCAGCCCTCGCGAGTGGCGATGTACGTAATGTCGCCCGCCCAGTACCGGTCGGCGCGACCGATCATTGCGACGTCGAACTTGCGCTCGATAAGGTTCGCTGCAATAGGCAAGCAGTGCTTGGAATTGGTCGTGGCCTTGTA
The DNA here is from genome assembly GCA_003161435.1 of Vulcanimicrobiota bacterium. Taxonomy (GTDB): domain Bacteria; phylum Vulcanimicrobiota; class Vulcanimicrobiia; order Vulcanimicrobiales; family Vulcanimicrobiaceae; genus Vulcanimicrobium; species Vulcanimicrobium pasteuri. The sequence continues at coordinate 21,968 of PMOS01000026.1, read as the reverse complement.
CGGCGACGCGTGCGAACCGTGATGCCGCCCAGCTTCATGAGGCGACGAACCCGCTTACCGCTGACCCGAACACCGTCATCGCGCAGCGCCGCTCTCAGCCGCAGTCGTCCGTACGTCTGGCGACTTACGCGATGATGCTCTCTGAGGCGCTCGATCAGCTCGGCATCGTGTACCGTACGAGCTGCCGGCGGCCGATCGCGCCAGCGATAATAGCCCGATACGGAGACGTCCAGGACGCGGCACATCATGCGGATATCGAACTGGCCGTCGTGCGCGCGGATGCAGCCGAACCTCACTTGCTTTCCTTCGCGAAGTACGCCGCCGTTTTTTTTAGAAAGTCGCGCTCGTCCGTTACACGTTTGAGCTCGCGCCGCAGGCGCGCGTTCTCCTCGTCGATTGAGCGTAATACGCCGTTGCCACGGAACGCTTCGGCCGGCTCAACCTGTAGTTCGCGCTTCCAACGGTATAGCGCGTCGGGTCGGATGCCGAGCTCATCTGCGACGACCGATACCGGTTTGTCGCCCCTCGATGCGAGCCGCACCGCTTCGATCTTGTATTCACGCGTGTGACGCTGTCGCTTGGTCGCCATGTTAGAACTCCTGGGCCGGGCTCTTCGCCAGGCTTATCCGGGTGTCCACCAAAGCGGGTCGGGTCTAATGGTGCTAGGATGTGTCGGCAAGAGCTTAACGAGGAGAGGACTATGGGGAGCACCGATCGCGATACGGGCGGGTTCGTCCGCCATTTCTTCCACCATCCGCAACGGGACAGGCCGGTTTAGGCCGGGACGACCGCGTAGGATCGAAAGCAAAAGCCCCACAGGACGGGCGTTTGTGGAACACGGTGGGACCAGTCGAAGCGAGTGCAAACGCTTTTCAAGACCGCCGCGTTCAACCGCTCCGCCATCTCTCGTGCAGGTGCGGACCCTTGTCCGATCCGGCTTTTTCGTCCTTTTCCGGAGATGCTGCCCGCGATTGAACTATGCAAGCCCCGTATTGGGCTGTATCCTCAGGTCCGAGTTAGGGCGATCCGCCGGGCCGAAGGGCGCGCAGGAGAACCATTGCGGGGTTAAATGTTGCTAAGAACGGCCGGCGGCAACATTGCCTTCCGTTCATGAACGCGTTGGGTACACATCGCACTCATCCACCCGTCGGGTGGTTACGACAATGTTACCTCGGGGCAAGGGATGATCAAGCAACCTTGCCAACTAGGAGCCGCAACAGAGGAGCTCTCGCTTGAAGCTGCATCGCATTTTTCTTCATTTATCCGCCGGCCTCGCGTCGGTCGCGTTCGCACTGATGCTCGGGAGCATCGCCGACGCGCAGGTTCAGATCCAAATCAACGGCCAGCCCGTGAACGTCTCGCCCGAGCCGATCATGCAGAACGGGCGCGTCTTCGTTCCGCTGCGCGGCGTGTTCGAGAGCCTCGGCGCGAGCGTCGTCTATTCGAACGGCCAGATCGACGCGACCGGTAACGGGCGCGAGATCTCGTTACATATCGGCTCCACGCAGGCGACGGTCGACGGATCCCCGCAGACCATTGACGTCGCGCCCTTCATCGTCGGTGCGAGCACCTACGTGCCGCTGCGGTTCGTGTCGCAGGCACTGGGCGCGAGCGTCGACTGGGATAACACCAACCACATCGTCGCTATCACGATGCAAGGAGCTCCGGCCGGAAATCAGGGCGGATACCAAGGCGGAAATCAAGGCGCGCCTCCGCAGGACTATGGTCAAAGCGGTGACTGGATCAGCACGCCGCCGCCGCCGCTACCGGATTACGAGCCGCCGCCCGTTCCGGATCCGAACAACATTTGGATCCCCGGGTACTGGGCGTGGGGTGAGGGAGGCTACTATTACGTTCCGGGAACGTGGGTCGCTGCGCCGCAACCCGGCCTGGTGTGGACGCCCGGCTATTGGGGTTGGCAGAACGGCTACTACGGTTGGCACGAAGGCTACTGGGCACAGACCGTCGGCTACTACGGCGACGTGTATTATGGCGGCGGCTATTACGGTCACGGCTATGCCGGCGGCCGCTGGTCCGGTGATTCGTTTCAATACAACACCGCGGTCGTTCGGGTCAACCCGACGATCATCCGCAACGTCTACGTCGACAATGCGGTCGTCGTCAGATACCCCACCGGAAACCGAGCCGGCTACAACGGCGGCCCGCACGGCATACCGACGCGCCCGACGACGACCGAGCTCGCCGTCACGCACGCGACGCACACCGGGCCGACGGAACAGCAGAAGCAACACGTGCTCGTCGCGGGCCAGGATCGACGTTTGCTCTCATCGGTCAATGGTGGGAAACCGCCGCTCGTCGTGACGCCGCACGCGCTGACGCCCGAAACGAAGCCGGCGGGATTCGTCCCGGTCACGGCCGCCGATAAAACCGCCGCGCAGAAGCTGATCGTGCATCCGGCTCTTCACCCCGCCGTCGCGGTTCCGGTCAAGACTGTGCCGCCGCAGCGCGTGCCGCGAACGCCGGCCGTGAAGCCAGCCGGGCCGATCCCCGTAGTGCGTCCCGCCGCGACGCCCGGGCCAGGTCATCCGGCACCGGGACGGATGCCCCTCGTCCGTCCGCTGCAAACGCCCGCGATCGTTCGCACCGCTCCGCCGCGTCCCGCCGTCGTGGTTCCCGTGCGAACGCCTGCGGCGATCATCCGCACCGCACCGTCGCGTCCTGCCGTCATGCCTCCGGTGCGGACTCCGGCGATCGTCCGCACCGCACCGCCGCGTCCTGCCGTCATGGCACCCGTGCGGACGCCGGCGGCGATCATCCGCACCGCGCCACTGCGGCCAGCCGTCGCGGCTCCAGTGCGAACGCCGGCGCCGATCATCCGCGCCGCACCACCGCGGCCGGCCGTCGTGGCTCCCGTGCAGCCGCCTCCGGTCGTTCGCACTGCACCGCCGCGTCCGGCCGTGCAGCCGCCCCCGGTCGTTCGCACCGCACCGCCACGTCCGGTCGTCGCACCGACACGCCCCCCAGCCCCGCGTCCAATCGTGACGCCAAAACCCACCCAACCGCCGCGATAAACGCGCTCGCGCACCGGCAGCGCCACACATCTCGTGTGGCTCTGCCGGTGTTCGTGCTATCGACGAAGGTCGACGAGTGCGAGCTCGCGCTCACCTCCGGACGTTCGGGTCCCAGACCGTTCTCAGGCCGCCCCGTATTCTTTAGGTGACCGGCTCGCGGCCGGATGCTGGAGGGGCCGGATGAATCGCAGGCTAGCTCTGTCGGTGGTCGCGCTGTTCGCCGCGTGCGTGTGGGCGCGGCCGGCATCGGCGCAGGGTATCGTCCGCTTCCACAACATCTCGTTTCCGGGCGGGGTCCTCGTCGAGGTCCGGGTCGGCGACACGATCGACTCCGCGACGCTGTACGGCACGCAGAAGATCGCGAAGGACGACGTTTGGGAAGTCGATACGGGCGGCGGCCGCGCTTGGTGGCGCCGCGAGATGAACCCGGGCTCGAACGACGGGCGGTTCACGGCCTGGCAGAGCGCCGATCCCAGCCAAGACGACCAGCGCGTGGAGCTCTGAGAGCGCGCGCGTTCGCGCGTGTCTTCGCGCTAGCGCTGCTCGTCGCGCTCGCCGCATGCACGCACGGCGGCGCGAACCCGCCCTCGCGCGACGTGCTGCGCACGGCGATGGGAAGCGACCTGCCGGGACTCAACCCGCTCGTCTTCGACAACGCGTCCGTCTCCACGCTCGCGCCGCTGATCCACGGCTACTTGATGGACGCGGACGGTGCGGGCCGGCTGATCCCGGATCTCGCGACCCTCATCCCGTCGCGCACGAACGGTGGAATCTCGGCCGACGGCCGCAGCGTCACGTATCACTTGCGCCGCGGCGTTCGTTGGCACGACGGCGCGCCGTTCGACGCGCGCGACGTCGTGTTCTCGTTCGCCGCCGCGATGAATCCGAACAACTCCGTTCCGGACCGCACCGGCTTCGACCATGTCGCCCGCGTGCGCGCACTCGACCCGTACACCGTGCGGGTGACGCTGACGCGCCCGTTCTCGCCGTTCGTGCCGTCGTGCTTCACGATGGGGGCGAACGATCCATATCCGATTCTGCCCGCGCACCTGCTGGCCGGCAAGCACGACATCAACCGCGATCCGTACAACGCGGCGCCGGTCGGCCTCGGCCCGTACAAGCTGGTCTCTTGGGAGCGCGGCTCGCGGATCGTGCTCGCCGCCGATCCCCATTACTTTCGCGGGAAGCCCGCGATCCCGCGCTTCGAGATCCAGATCGTCCCCGATCCGAACACGCTGCAGACGCTGTGGAAGACCGGCGCGATCGACTACATCGTGGGGCGGGTGCAACTCGGCCGGACGTTCTTGGACGCGCTGCGCACGCGTCCCGACGCTCATATCGTCCTCAAGCCGCACTACGAGTTCGACTACGTCCTGCTGAACGGTACCCGGCCGCCGCTCGACGACGTGCGCGTCCGGCGCGCCGTCGCGCTCGGAATCGACCGCACGCGCATCATGCGCAACCTCGACGGAGCGCTGTGGGTGCCGGGCGACAGCGATCGTCTGCCGGGACAGTTCGCCTACGACCCGACGATCGTGCAGCCGCGCTACGACCTCGCCGCGGCCGCGCGGCTGCTCGACGCAGCGGGCTGGCGCGCCGGGCCCGACGGAACGCGCAGCAAGGCCGGACATCCGCTCGCCGTCGAGTTCATCGCGACGACCGAATCGAAGTCGACCGGGCGTTTCGGGCTCTTCGTGCAGCAAGACCTGGCCAAGCTCGGAATTCGCGTCGACCTCAAATCGTATAACTACAATCAGATCTGGGCCGCCAAGGCCGACCACGGGATCTACCAGTCCGGGCGTTTCGACCTGACGTACTCCGGCTGGCAGCCGAACCTCGTCGCCGACCACTCGTACCTTTTCCGCTGCGATTCGCGCCCACCCAACGGCGACAACTTCGGCGGGATTTGCGATCCGGAAATCGAGCGCGCGGCGCGCGAAGAGCTCGACACGATGGACCCGGCACGCGAAGCCGCCGGCGATCGCGCGATCGCGCAGCGGATCGTGGCACAGACCTACCTGATCTTCCTCGGCTTCAACCAGGAGGCCGTCGCGTACCGCGACGACCTCGAAGGCGTCGTTCCATCGGTTACCGGGGGACATCTCTGGAACACCTGGGCGTGGCGATACGCGGCTCCCCGTAGCGAGGCCACGCCGGCGAGGTAGCAGCGGACCACAACGCGGAAAGGCATCGCGTGCCCACCGCCTCTCTGACCTACGGCTCGTACCTCAAGGTGCCCGAGCTGCTCGCGCTGCAGCAGCCGCTCAGTGACCCGCCGCATCACGACGAGCTGCTCTTCATCGAGATCCACCAAGTCTACGAGCTCTGGTTCAAGCTGATGCTGCACGAGCTCGACGCCGCGGTTTGCTTTCTCGACGCCGGCGACTTGCTCAAGATGGCCAAGGCCTTCCGGCGCATCCTCGCCATCGGCCGCATCCTCGTGCAGCAAGTCGACGTGCTCGAGACGATGACGCCCCAAGACTTCAACGCCTTCCGGTCCGGCCTCAACCCGGCCAGCGGTTTTCAATCCGCGCAGTTCCGCGAGATCGAGTTCCGCTGCGGTCTTCAAGGCGACGAGAAGGCGATGCGTCACCTCGCGCTGACCGAGGACGAGCGAGCGCGCCTGGACCGCCGCCTGCACGAGCCGACGCTGTACGACGCGCTCAAAGCCTACCTCGCCCGACAAGGCTTCGACGTCTCGACTCACGATGCGCTGATCGCGACTTTCAAGACCATCTATGAGAATGAAGAGTCGCACTACGCGATCTACCTCATGCTCGAAGAGCTGATCGATTTCGACGAGAGCATCATGCTGTGGCGCAGCCGGCACGTCCTGATGGTCGAGCGCATGATCGGGATGAAGCCCGGCACCGGCGGCTCGCTCGGCGTCGGCTATCTCGAGTCGACGCTGCGCAAACGATTCTTCCCCGAACTATGGGAAGTGCGGACCGTTCTGGGCGCACCGTGACGCTGCCCGACGACGTCCGCGGCCGCTTCGCCGGTCTCGACGCCAACACGTGGCTCGTCTCGCATTCGATGGGTGCGCCGCCGCACGCCGCGCGCGAGGCGCTCACGCGCTACCACGCGGAGTGGGCCGACGGCGGCCCCGAAGGCGCGTGGCCCGCCTGGCTCGACCAAGCCCGCGCCATCGGCGACGGAATCGGCGCGATCATCGGCGCGCCGGCCGGCTCGGTCGCGCTCGCACCAAACGTCAGCGTCCTGCAATCCGCCCTCGCCTCATCGCTCGACTTCCGCTCCTCAGGCGCCAAAAACGAAATCGTCTACGAGGCGCTGCAATTCCCGTCGCTGGCCTACGTCTGGACCGCCTGGGAACGCGCCGGCGCAAAAGCGGTGCGCGTCCCGACCGACGACAACCGCACGATCCCCACCGATCGCATCTGCTCGGCGATCACCGAGCGCACCGCCGTCGTCGTCCTCTCGCACGCCTACTACCAAAGCGGCGTCCTGATCGACATCCCACCGATCGTCGCGCGCGCCCGCGAAGTCGGCGCGTTGGTCGTGCTCGACGCCTACCAAACGACGGGAACCTATCCCTACGACGTCGTCGATCTCGACCTCGACATCGCCGTCGGCGGATCGCACAAATGGTTGTGCGGCGGCGCCGGCTGCGGCTGGATCTACGTGCGTCCCGCGCTCGCGCAGCAGTTCCGCCCGATGGTCACCGGCTGGTTCGCCCACCGCGACCCCTTCGCGTTCGAACCCCCACCGATCGACTACGCGGACGACCAACTCCGCTGGGCCACCGGCACCCCAACGATCCCCGGCTATCTCGTCGCAAAACCCGGCCACGACATCATCCGCGGGGCCGGCGTCGCAACGATCCGCGCCCACAACGTCCGCCTCACTACCCACCTCACCGAAGCCGCCCTCGAACGCGGCTGGCGTGTCAACACCCCACACGACGCCAAACAACGAACCGGCTGGGTCGGCATCGACGTCCCCGACGCCGCCCGCATCCTCCACCAACTCATCGAACGCCGCATCTACGTCGACCATCGCCCCGGCTGCGGGCTACGAGTAAGCGCCCACCTCTACACCACGCAAGACGAAATCGACCACTTCATCACCACAATGGACGAACTCGTCCGCAAGTAACTCAAACGATCCGAGGCGATCGCCCTTCGCCAAGCCGAAGTCGCAATCTCCCCCCAGCACGTTCGATTGTCGCCCAGCTCGATCGCTCGTTCTTCGACAAGCTCAGAATGACTTTAGCATTGCAAACGGCCGTCGTGAGCCGAGCACGTCGCGCGTATGGGCAACTCCGCCGTCCTGCTTTGCAATCACCCCGCGCGTAGGGGCAACTCCACCATCCCTCTCTTTTTTTACTTGTGTGTGACCTCCCGGAGGTGAGGGAGCGACGTTGCTGCGCAGGGGCGTTTCGCAGCGAGCGGCGCCCGGAGGGCGAGGAGCGAGCGAAGAACCGAGCTGCGTTCGCGCCACGAAGGCGCGAACGCAGCGTCCCCGGCGCAGCAACGTCGCTCCCTCACATCCCGCCACCCAGCAACATCAAACCGACCCCAACAACCCAACCATCTCAGCCTGAATCAACCCATTCGACCCCAAGATCGACCCATTCGCAAGATCCAACACACCACCACCGATCGCCCCCGCAACCCCACCAGCCTCTTCGATCAGCAACGCCCCAGCCGCAACATCCCAAGCCTTCAGATCCCACTCCCAAAACGCATCGAAGCGCCCAGCAGCAACGAACGCAAGGTCCAAAGCCGCACTCCCATCCCGCCGAACCGCCTGCGCATGATCCGACAGCTTCGCAAAGTACGCACCATTGCGCGCGTATCCAGCCGGATTGAACCCCGTGCAAACCATCGCATCCGACACCGCACGCACCGTCGACACGCGGATCGACGCGCCGTTGCACGTCGCGCCGAAACCACGCCGCGCCGCATACATCTCGTCCAGCACAGGCGCGTAGACCGCTCCGGCCTCGACGCGCCCCGCCCGCTCGTACGCGATCGAGACGCAGAACAGCGGATACCGGTGCGCGTAATTGGTCGTCCCATCGAGCGGATCGACGATGAACCGCTCGTCGCCCGTGCCCCGGTGGATGCCGCTCTCCTCACCCAGAATCGAAGCCGTCGGGAACGCCTGTCGAATCCGCCCGACGATGAGCGCCTCACTCGCCCGATCGGCGTCGGTCACCAGGTCCCGCGGGCTCTTCTGCGTGACCTCGCGCGGATCGTCGAGCCGCTCGCACAAGAGCGCGCCGGCGTCTCGCGCGAGCGCGACGATGAATGCGAGCGGGTCCAACGGTGCCCTCCTCGGAACAGGCGCAAGGATGAGGAACGATCCTTCCGGGCGGCGCGACCGCGTCCTCGCGGCGATCGAGATTCCGGCGCTGGGCATCTGGCTGGGTGCCCTGGCGGGTTTCGCGTTCGTCTCGGCACCACTCGCGTTTCGATTGGTGGCGCCGCTGGACGTGACGCGCTTCGCCGCGCTGACGGCGCAGTCGCTCGCGGTTCTGACGACCTGGGGCTACGTTCTCGGCGGGCTCGCGATCGCCGCCGCGGTGCTCCGTGCGCTGTTCGCCGGCGACCGCGTCTGGGATTTCGTGCGCATCCTGCTGGTCGCGCTCGCGCTGGGCCTCGCCACCTACGAGCAGCGCGCAATCGTGCCGGCGATGGCAGCGTCGACCGACGTGCGCAGTGCGGCGTACCACGATCTCCACGGTCGTTCGAGTGAGGTCTACGGCGTCGTCGTGCTCCTCACGCTGGTGACGCTCGTCCTCGCCGCCGTACGCCGCGACGACTAGGGAAGCGTTACGTAGAGGTTGTACTGGACGGTCGCCGTGTACAATCCCGCCGGCTGCGAGTTGGGGACGTTGAGCGTAAGATTGATGCAGTGCTGCTGCGACTGATTTTTCGCGCCGGTCCAGGTCGTCTCGCCCGGCGGCCCGGAGTTGTTGTACGGGGTCACCGTCGCGCTGAAGTCCGGCACGGTCCACGAGAGATAGCTGATCGTCGGATAGTTCTCGATCGGGAAGTACGGAGTGGCGCCGGTCTTGAGCGTTCCGTATCCCCAGTCCGTGAGGCTGTACGTGTTCGTGTAGAACGTGAAGATCTCGAACGCGCACGGGAACACGGTCTTGCCGTAGCCCGCATTGACCGACGGCGTGTGCGGTACGATGTGCAGGTAGGCGGCGTTCGGATCGGCCTTGGCGACGAACTGTACCGGGACGGGCGTCGGTTGAGTCGAAACCTGCGCGACCTGCAGACCGCCGCCCGGTGAAACGTCCCACGCCGGTCCGGCGAACGCCACGCGCGCGGGGCCCGCGTACGGATCGGCGAGCAACTGCGCGGCCAGCGCTACGGCAGCAGCAGGCGCGGCCGGAGGCGCCGGCACGTATCCACCCGTCGGCGCCGGGCTGGGCGTCACGGTGATCGTGATGGTCATCTCCTTGTACGCCTTTTGCGCTTGCAGCGCGTCGGCTTGGGAGACAACGGTCAGTGCCGCTAGAACGCCGAGCGCGAGCAGCGCGAAGATGTTACGTCTCAATTTCCGATCACCGTATAGACGATGTAGACGTTGAACTGGCTCGTCGGGATCGACCCCGACAGGCGCAGTTCGTAGTCATAGCCTTGCGAGACGTTCCCGGCGCCGGGATTCGTCCAGATCTGCGAGGCTGGTGAAGGCGATCCGGCGCCGTAGTTGATCCCGTTCGAACCGTTTGCGCCGAGCGGCGTCCCGCTGGTCTTGTTGAACGCGCTGGCCGGCGAGAACGCCGTGTTGGCGGCGCTGGAAACCAGCCAGAACAGCGTTTGTTGGAGCGGCCACGTCGGCGGCGCCGGGACTGGGTTGCTGCCGTTCAGATCGGTCGCGCCTTCGCCGTACACCACGAACCCCGAAGCGTCGTTGGTCTGCACGCTCACTTGGGCCGCGTACTTGTAGAGGTACTCGTAGCCGACGACGACGTTGCCGAAGTCGACCGTCCCGCCGCCGAGCACGGCGCTGGGTCCGGCTGCGGGGGTCGAACCGCTGCCCAAACCGCCGGTCGGCCCGAAGCTGCTCTGATAGTTCGGCACGACTTGCGCCTTGATGCTGGGCAGGATCTTGTAGTTGATCTGAGCCGAGCCTTCGCGTGTGGCCGAGGCGGCGGCCAACTGCGGGATCGCCGAGACGAGCAGCAGCGTGGCTGCCATGGTCCATCTACGCGTCACGTTTCGCATCTTCATCAGTTCGCGATCAGCGTGTAAGTGAGGGTGACCGTCGTCGTCGCGTTGTTGTTCACCGACAGCGGGTTGACGGTCACCAGGTATGACATGATGTTGTCGATCGGTTGTTTGCGCGCGGCGCCGGCGAAGCTCGACAGCGCCATCGTTCCCGCCGTCGGCACGACGGTGCCCGGTGACGTGTGCGGTGCGCTGATCGTGTACGTTCCGACGCCCGGCACGGACGACGACGTCGGCACCATCCACGTGCTGAGCTGTCCGCTCGACGTGCTCGGGTTGACGTCGGCCGACACCGACAGGTTCCAGCCGTTGGTCGAATCGCTATAGACCGAGGCCGCGAGCGAATCGCCGACCGTCACCGAGCCGTTGATGTTGTTGAGGTTGATCAGCGGGCTCGCGCCGCCGGTCGTGAAGGTGCAGCCCGGGCAGACGATGCTGGGATTGGACGCACCGAACAGCGCTGGGACGTACGAGTACGGACCGCCCCCCGACGGGATCTCGATCGCCAACCGCGCATCGACGACGATGCGCATCGTGTTCGAGAGGCTGTAGATCGGCAGCGTGTTGATGTTGGCGGCAGTGCGCGGGTCGGGCGGTGTCGCGCCGCCGGTCGCGACCGAGGCGTTGAAGGCGAACACCGGATTCGCCAGCGTCGCGTCGTACGGGTTCTGCGCGTAGAAGAAGATATCGAGTTTCTGCCCGGGGATCAGGTTGCAGCCGCTGAGCATCAACAGCCCTTGGGTACCCGGCGAACCCGGTGTCGGCTGGGTGAGCGAGCCGATGCCGTTCCCGCTGCAGTTGGCCCCGCTCGCGCCTGAGCCGTACGTGTTGATGGTCGACCCGATGACCTTCCAGCCGGCCGGATCGCCGAACTGGCCCGACGTGTTCGACGACGGGATCGACAGCGAGACGTTGGTGATCGTGGTCGAGCCGTTGTTGTACAGCTCGTACACGAACGCGTTGCCGTCGGTGAAGTTCGACCACGAGCCGACGACCGGTTGGGAGTTCGCCGGCACCGCTGATATCGGGGGCACCGGCGGGTAGGCCGGCGTCGCGGTATAGCCGCCCGAGTAGGTGAAGCTCGTTTGCGCGGTCGTGTTCGCCACCGTCAGCGTCGGATTCTGCGCCCCGGTCGCGGCGACGACGGCGCCGCCGTTCGCGCCCACCACCGCCCAGTTCACCACGTAGTTGCCGACCGCGGGCGCGACGGCGTATTTGAAGTTGACGGTCAGCGAGCCGCCCGGCGGCAGCGAGTTCGAATCGGTCGTGCCGCCGCAGGCTGTGAACGCCTGTGTCGCAGGGACGGGCGCCGTCGAGACGGCGCACAGGTCGAGCAGCCATTGACCCGCGGTGCCGGTCGGGTTGGCGTTGAACGTCGCGCCGTTCGAGGCGGTCACCGAGGTGATCGTCGGATAGATCCCCGCGCCCGCCGCCGGCACCGTCAACAGCAGCTGGCTGACGTAATCCGGGTTCGGATCCAGACCGGTCGACGTGTTGAGGAACGAGAACGTCCAGGTAGAGTTGGCCAATGCGGGCACCACAGCTGGCGCGATGCTCGCCGACATCAGCGACGTGTCCAGCGAGAACACGCCGAGCTCGGTCGAGTCGATGTTGTTCGTCCCGGCGACCGCGTTGGTCAGCACGTTCGTCGGCCCGACGGTGTAGGCAGGCGTGCCGCCAAATCCTTTGACGTCGCGATAGTTGCCCGTCGCGCCGATCTCCTGGAACGGGAAGGCCGAGAGCAGGATCGGCATGTTCAACACGAACGTCGCGCTCTTGCCGACCGGCACTCCGCCGGCCTTGACCGTCGCGACCAGCGCGAAGGCGTTCGGTCCGAGCGTGTTGTCGCCGGTCGCGCCGTTCGAGCCGTTCTGATTGTAGATCGTCCAGTCCCCGGTCACGGTGACGCCGTTGACGACCGCCGAGGCGATCGGCACCTTCGGCGTCAGGATGTTCGGATCGACGGTCGGCGGCAAGACGAACTCGAGCTCGTACATTGCGGTCGGGGCGCCGTTGTTGTTGACCGTGATCGTCAGCGGATACGTTCCGCCCGACGCCGCGTCGGTACCGGAGCGGTACATCACCTGCGTGTAACGCGGCACGCCCAGCTGCGCCCCGCTGTATTTTCCGACCTGCCACGAGTAGGACGCCTGCGTATTGCTGCCGATGATGCCGTTGCCGTAGACGTCCAGCCCGTTCGTCGCCTCGTTGGCCATCGTCGCACTGTCGTTGCTCGCAGCGACGCCATGGAGCGGGGTGATCTGCGTTTCGAGCACGCACGCCGTCGTGCACTTGCCGGTCGGAACCGCGATCGTCATCGGGATCGGCAACGTGCCGTTCGCCGGCAACGACTCACCCGCCACGGCGGGCGTCAGCGTGAGTGTCTGCGCGTTGGGATTGGTGATGTTCCAGGTCTGTCCGAGCGAATCGGTGGTGGTCGTCACGCCGCCCTGCAGGCCGAGGCTGACGAAGTTGCCCGAGTCGCTGTGAATCGTGACTGCCTTGATCCCGTCGGCGTTCCAGCTGCCGTACAGCACGCCCGCGTTGTTGCGCAGCGTCGTCGTGACGGGCGTGGCAGCGCCGAGCGGCAACGCGTTGACGTACGCGCCGGCCGGATTGGTCCACTGGAGCTGGCCGGAGTACGAGACGATCGTGAACGATTTCGAACCGACCACGGTGGCGGCCGTGACATCGTACAGCTGCGCCGTGTACACGTTGGGGGCGAACGGAATCTGGGTTGCGCCGAACGACGTGAAATTAGCGACGTTGATCGGGAACGCGAGCTTCTGCGCGCCGGTGTTCGCACTGCCGGCGGTGAACTGCGCCGGTGCGGAAAGGAACTGCGGCGAACCGAAGGCGGGATTCGTGTCGGTCGTCGTCGAGCTCAGCACGACGCCGTTGGCGTTGCTGATCGTCAGCGCGTAGACGTGACCGCTGGTGACGCCGTTGGCCTGGTAGATCAGACCCTGCACCGACTGCTCTTGGTTGATCGACCCGCCCGGTGATCCCAACAGACCGTCGGTAGCGAACGTATCACCGAGATTGATGCCGTTGGTCGCGCCGTTGTAGGGGATCAGCGGGCTCCAGGTGAGCGTCGAGGGGTTGAGCGAAACCTGTTGGGTCGAGATCAGATCGTTGGTCGTCGCGTCGTACAGCTGCACCGTCTGGGTTCCGATGCTGTTCGCGCCGGCTGCCGGGGTCGGATAGCCGCCGGACAGCGACTGGCTCGTCGGCAGAATTCCGACCGCCCCGCTGGTGAAACAGGTACCGTTGTTCCAGTTCTGCGCGCTGTTGGGAATGGTGTAGACGCAGGGTAACGCATTGCCCGACGTGTTGACGAAGCCGAACGAATAGAAGTGCGCCGGGTTGAGTCCGGACGCCGACACGTAAACGGTAGCGCCGGAAGCGAAATCGTTGGCTTTCGTCGTAAAGCCCGCGTCCGAGAAGGTCGTGAAGTTCAGGGTTCCGAGAACAGGCGTGTAGGCGACGGCTTCGTATTGCAGCGTCGTCGTGTTCTGCACCGCGATCGTCCAGACGCCCGAATAGGGATTGTCGGTGCCGCCGACGCGCGTCGGGCCGATTCCGGTGATCGGGTCCGGCGATGCCGTCAGCGGCGTCTGGAGGATCAACTGCGCGTAAAACGGGTCCTGCACGCCGCCGCTGGTGACCAGACAGCGGCCCTGCGCGTCGGTCGTGAACGTCGCGTTGTACGTTCCGGTCGAGTAGTTGCGTGACTGCACCTTGTAGGCGGTGCCGTCGGGCGGAAAGACGAGATACTGGTAGGTCGTCGACGGCGTAAGGTTCTGGCACATCCAGTAGACCTGAGCGCCGTACGACTGCGTCTGATCGTCGAGGTATGGCACGCTCGACGTACCGGTGAGCACGATCGATCCGCCGCTCGCCGAGAGCGTACCGCGCTTGCGGTGCGCGAGCAGATCCGTCAGCTTGGGGATCGGCGGACGGGGTCCGCGATACACCACCAAGCGCGTGTTGTTCGCCGCGCGGCGAGAAATCGGCAAACGGGCGAAGGCGCGCAGCTCGTCACTGTTGTTGCCGGCAGGATCGAAATTGCGGCGCATCCCGAGCGGATGCGACTGATCACCGAACGGAAGCGGCGGAGGGGTGGGAGCCGAACTCGTTACGGTGCCGCGAACGCCGCCCGCAGAGCGCGCGGCCGACGGAGCCGTCGTCGTCTGCGCGAGTGCGACGAACCTGTCGGCGCCGAACACTACGGCGGCGACCATGGCGACGAGCGCCACCGTTCGCGTAAGGTGTGTCATTGAATCTCCGGAATCCGTTCCGTATCGGCGCGCTTAGCGCACCGTGAGGTTCGCTTGACCTGCGACCAGATTCGGACCGCCGTAGTCGACCAGCGCGACGACGGAGTACGAACCAGGATCCAATTTCTTTCCGACCGCGTCGATCAGCCGCTTCCCGGATCGTTCGACCAGCATCCCTTGCGGGAAGGCGATGCGATCGACGACGGTACCGCCTTGTTTTACTTCGACGCGCCCGCTCAGATAGACGTGCGCGTTGCCGGTATTGCGGAAATCGACCAGGTAGTGTTGACCGTCGGAGAGCGACTGCGTTTTCACGTCGTCGATCTCGCCGCCGATCTTGGTGCTGTCGGGGATGATCACGTAGATCTTCGAGGCGATCCGCTCGACGATCGAGAGGCCTCCGCCGTGGCGTGTCGGCCGCGTCGTGAAGAACACGAGGCTGCTGTACTCGCCGGCCGCACTCGCCGGAACGTCGACCGAGAATCGCACTTGGGTGAACGATCCCGGCTCGATGTCGAACTCGCGCGGGTTGATGGAGATCTCTTTCGAGAGCGAGAACGGCGACTTGCCCGGCGCCGTGAACGCGTAGTTGCCGGTCGGCCCGACCGCGTAGTCCGAGAGCGACGCCACGATGTGCACCGCGGCGCCGCTCGTGTTTCGGACCGTGATCGGGAAGGTCTCCTGCTTGCCGGGCTGCGTTGTCAGCTCGTACTTCGCCGGAGAGACGTCGACCGAGATGTCCGCCGATGACGGAGTGGTCAGCGCGAGCCCGAGAGCGGCGAGCAGACCAACGACGGTGAGAACACGTGATGTACGCATCACAGATATTCTCGGCGTTTCCGTCCGGCGGGTTGAGGTGGGCGTCCTAGCTCGGGATCAGCGCGATGGTGATGACTTGCGTGTTCGCGCCCGACGGAGCGGCCGGACTCACGTTCATGCTGACATCCTGCCCCATGAAGTTCCAGCCTGCCGGCGGAGCGACGGCGGGGTTGTACAGCACGAGACCACCAGCGGTGTACGTCGTCGCGGTCGGCAAGCCGGCCGTCACGACGGTCGCCGGCGCGCCGGGATTGCCCTGCGCACCGAAGCCGACACCGGCCGTCACGGCACCAAGGCCGGTCAGCGCCGTTCCGGCGGCACCGCCGGTCGGAGCCGGACACACGCCGGAGCCCGCGATCGCCGTTGCGGACGATTTCGTGGGCGCCGGCTTGGGCGTCGCGTCGAGCGGATAGGCGCAGATCACCGTTCCCGCTTGCACCGCGTCGACGTACTCGACGACCTTGACGCCGGCCGAGTCGTTCGAGTTGACGCCGACCGAGATGGCGTTCTTGTACAAGCAGCTGGTGTAGGTACCGGCCGCCGCGGGCGGAGTGATGCCGCCGAACGTCAGTGTGGCGTTCGACGCTTCGGCCACACCCGCGGTGCAGTTTCCAGCGGCCGACGCAAGAATTGCAGACGCTACGACGGGCTGAATCGCACCGGCGGCGTCATAGTTGACGGCGATCGAGATGGACGCGGTGGCGTTCACCGTGTATTTGAGCTGAGCCGATCCATAGACCGTCGGGGCAGCAGAGCTGGGCGCTGCGCACACGGCCGCGATCCCCAGCATGACCAGAGCAGCAACTGCTCTTTTCACGTTCGAATCCTTTCGATGTGAGGGACGCAATGAGAGAGGCGGTCGACGCCCCTGAAGACCTCATCGACCGAAATGTGACGAACGCTTAGTCGCTTCCAGAGCGACCGCTCGCCTTAACGCAGACTTAGCGGATATTGCTTGCCGTGTTTGGTTAGCAGAGTCGCCGCATACGGCAGGCCCTTGTGCCAGACGCGCATGTCGAAGGTGAACGACCGGCCCGTCGGCTTGGGCAGCACGATCTTGTAGCCGTCCTCGAACACGAGGGCATCGCCCTCTTCGACCGACGCGAGCGCCTTGAGCATCACCCGCACGGTGTGGCCCGGCTGCGGGTCGCGCGGGCTCAGCCGCACGCTCAGCAGCGGGACGGCCGGATCGACCGGAACGAGCGTCGCGGCGTCGGTGACGTCGTTGCGATGGGCGGTGACGCTGAACGCGTAATCGCCCTTGGCCAGCGGCGGGACCAGTACCGAACCGATCCAATGCCCCGAATGCGGGTCGACGCGCAGCGGGAACGAGCCGAAGACGTCGCTCTCGACGACGAGGTCTTTCACATCCTTGGCGGCGGTGCGCGCATCGATACGCAGCAACGCACCCGGCGGGGCAACCGCCGGATCGGTGATGACGACGATCGGCACGCGCCGCCCGTCGCTGAACGTGTAGACGACGTCCTTCGCGCCGGCACCGAGCTTGAAGACGATCCCGGAGACGGTGCTGCCGCCGCTCACGGTCACCGGACCCTCGGGACCCGAGAGAACCGACAGACCGTCGGGAACCGTGTCAGGATCGATCGTGAGCGTGTACGTCCCGGGCGGCATGTTGTCGAGGATGTACGAGCCGTCGTCGTCGGTGATCACCGCGTGTTCGCCGGGCTCCGCGACAACGTAAACGTTGTGCAGACCGGCAAGTGTACCGAAACCGCCGTCGCCCGGGGCCATGACGCTGCCGGAGATCGATCCCAGCGGCGTCGCCGCGAAGTTGAGCGGTGTCGACGTTCCGGCCGAGACCGTTACCGTTTTCTTCGTATTGGTCAAGAACGCGATGGTGGACGGCACCGTCGACTGCACGATCTCGACCGTGTGCGCACCGGGCGTCAGCCGGCCGACGGAGTAGTGACCGTCCGGCGCGGTCGTCACGCTCTGAATGCCGTCGACCGAGATCCCGATTCCACCGAGCGGATGTTGCGCGCCGCTCGAGTCGCTCGACGTGACGGTACCGGTCACGCCGGCAAAGTTGCCGACAGCGAACTGCACCGTCGTCGTCTGACCGCCCATCACCTGAACGCTCTGGTACTCACGGTCGGCGATCAAACCTGGCGCGATCGTAGCGGAATCGAGCCGAATCGTGTGCGTTCCTTGCGCTACGAAGCGGAATTCGAACTCGCCGGCGGAGTCGGTGCGCTGCGAGATGCGCCCGTCGAGGATGACGACCGCGTTGTTGTAGCCACGCGTCGACGTCGCGTTGAACGCCAGGCCGTTCGAGGCCGTCGCGAACGTGACGACGCCGCGAATGACGGCCGGCAGGTTGGGATTCGAACGGCCCGACGCGGCCGGCGGTTGGCCGAAACCGAACGGTCCGATCAGCGAAGCGCTGAACGCCGTACCCGTTCCGCCTCCGAGCCCCGTTTGCCGGAAGTAGTCGCCGCTGACTTGCACGGCGACGACGTTCGACAACCGGCGCACGAGCGAGAGCGTCGTGTCGAACACCGCCGTCGGGATGCCGTTGTTCGACGAACGCTCGATGGTCTGGCTGAGCTGCGCATCGAGCTTGCGCCCGAGCGAACGGCGATAGGACAGCGTTTGCGACGTACCGCCGCCGGTGCTCGAGCCGCCGCCGCTCGAGAGACTGCGCGAGAACTGGTACGCGGCGGTGCCGCCCAGGAGCGGGCGGCTCGCGCCGAGCGCGACTTGTTGCTGCATGGCAACTCCGGTACTGCTGCTCACGCCGCTCGATTGCACCGTCTCGAACAGCGACAGGCCGTGCACCGTTTCGGTGAGCGTCAATGCGGCGTTCCGCTGGATCGAGGTCGCTGTATCACTGTGGAGTCCGTCGATCCCCACCGTGTACTGGAAACCGAAGTTGCTCCAGCTCTTGTTGCCCGAGAGGGTCACGTGATCGTCGTGCTGGACGGACGACTCGATGCGCTCGTCGTTGTGTCCCACGTCGATGTCGAGGTCGCCGAAGCGGTCGGAATGCCGGCGTACGGCGATGTCGCCGGTGAAGCCGCCCTGCAGCGCACCGGTGAGCGTCTGGAATCCGCTCGGCGAGTACTGGAGCGTGAGGCTGCTGAACGTGGTCTTTCCGTTGAGGTCGGCATGGAAGGCGCCGGCGAGATTGGCACCATCCGGCGCGTTGGTCACCCCGCGCACCGACGAGACCGCGAACTCAGAGTCCGTCGACAGTTTCGCGCCGTACTGATGAAAGGCGACGTCGGTGATCGCCTCGCGGCCCGAGCCCTGCTCGCCCGAGCTCAGGTACTCCGAGGCCGAGAAGAAGCCGCCGAACAGATTCCAGTCCCGGCGCGTCCCGAAGATGCGGTACGTCGTCCCGTCGGTCTGCTGCGCGGTCGAGGTCAGGAACGAGAGGTCCCCGTTGCGCTCGGGGACCGCCAGGCTGATCCCGCGCGCGAAGCCTCCGATCTGCAGCTGACTGTCGCTTGGTCCGGTTACCTGACCATACGTCAGACCATATTTCGGGGTCCGATAGGCGATGATCAGCGATCCAGCCGCGGCGCCGCCGACGCCGTAGCCGAAGGCGTTCGAGATCGAGAGGGCGGTCTGCTCGGTCCGCCGCTCGGCGACGATCGAGAGCGCCGTCGAATAGTTGTCGAGGCTCTCGCTGAAGCCGTTGCGGGTCGAGCGGTTGATCCCCAGTTGGTAGGTCCCCGTCCCCTTGAAGACGATCGGTCCATCCCCCAGTAATGATCGCCGTCGTGGGTACGCCGAGGCCACCGGTGACGGCGTCGCCGAAGGACTCGGTGCGGCCGCCGGGACGTCCAATGCCAGCACGGGCGGCCGGAACGGAAGATCCAGCCGCACCGCGAGCAGCGGAGCCGCGCGAAGCGCCGTATCTGACGCCAACAGTACGCCGGAAAGCGCCAAAATAGCGGTGCCCACCGCCGCTATCACACGGCGCGTTTGGGGTCGCACCTCCGTACCATCGGCGCCCCGCCGGCCGGGCTATAGCCCCTCGCGGGCCGGCCGTCCGAAAGCGAACAAACCCTAAGCTGTAGCGGTACGCTGCCGATAGGACACTATAGAGGGCCGCGGGTCCTCACGCCCACGGAACGCAGACTTCCACGGAGGGAAGGCCGCACAGCCACATGGACGTCCTAAGCCTGTCTGGGATCGCGTTGAACGCGAATCTCAAGACACAGAACGCGCTGATGACGGAGACGGAACGTCTCTCGTCTGGTTTGCGCGTCAATACGGCGGCGGACGATCCGAGTGGTCTGGCGATCGCGGAGACGTTGCAGACGAAAGTCGCCGGCCTCGATCAGGGCGCACTGGAGATTCAAAACGCGAACAACGCGCTGACCGTGGCTGACGGCGCAATGACAACGATCTCCGACATCTTGCAGCGGATGCGCACGCTGGTGGTCGAGTCGCGCAGCGACCTCCAAAGCACCGCCGACCGCAACGACACTCAATCCGAGCTCACGCAGATGAGCCTCGAGATCAATCGCATCGCTCAGAACACGCAGTTCAACGGGCGCAACCTGCTCGACGGCAGCGCGTCGAGCCAGCTCGCGCAGCCGACGCGCGCGCTGTTGGTCGTCAACCCCAACGCGAGCGGCGGCGGGCAGATCATCGACACGAGCGTCGATCCCAATTCGCCGTACGTTTCACCGACCGCGCCGCAGATGGTACAGCAAGTCTCGGTCGACTCGTACGACGCGACGAGCAACACGCTCAACCTCACGATCACGTTGGGGAGTCAGGAACCGGCCTTCGGGCCCGAGCAAACCATCACGCTGCCGGTCGGCAACGGCACGAACTTCCCCGTCGGCTTCACCCCGCCCACGCCCGGCAATCCCACCTTCGTGCAGCAGTCGCAGAACGGCGGGGGACCGCAGGTTCTCGGCTTCAACATCGGAACGCTCACGCCCGCGGACGTCGGCAAGGTCGCGATCTTGGTGACGTTGCCGGCGCAGTCGAAGGCGCCCGGCTCGGCACTCGACGTCAACAGCGGTGACGGCGAAGGCTCGATCGTGAGCGTCGACATCCCCGGCGTGAGCGCGACGAACCTCGGCGTCAACGAGGTCGTGCTCGGCGACGATCTCGAGAACCAAGCCGCGGAGTATCGCGTCGACAACGCGATCGAATCGCTCAGCGGAATCCGCGCGACGGTCGGCGCGCAAATGGTCTCGCTGCAGGAAGCGGCGAGCGCCGGGAACACCGCCGCGGTCAACTATCAGACCTCGGAGAGCGCGATCCGCGACGCGAACATCGGTGCAGAGACGACCGCGTTCACCAAGGATCAGATTCTCAATTCGTTCCAGACGCGCATCATCGCCGCGACCGAACGCATGTCGGCGATCGTCGCAACGCTCGTCGCCGACTCAATCGTTAGATAACTCAACATTCGCTTGGGGCGGATCGGCCGTAGGCCGAACGCGAGTGTGGCTCGGGCGAAGCCCGAACACACACTATGGTTTGGTCGGTACGTTGTCGCGTTCGGGCGGCGGCGGAATCGGCGCGATGATGCTGTTCTGCTGCGGATCGTAGTGCTCGCCGTTGTTCGCGTTGAGCACGAGGAAGACGACGTACTCATGGCGCTTGGGGCCGTGTCCGCCGGCGTCGAGTCCTTCGCCGTCGTAGACGACGAGATGACGCTGTCCGTCATCGCCGGTCGCCAGCGCGTAGCGTAGCCGAGCCCGCTGCGCAGGCGGCACCTTGGCGGCCGTGGCCGCGACCTGGGCGCGCTGCGCGTCGTCGAGCGGGACCTGGCCCGGCTGACCGGCCATCGATACCGGTGAGTTCATCGGGCCGTTGTACGTCGCGGCCGCCTTCGGGCCCGTGCACGCGCACAACAACGCGGCCATCGCGAGGACGGCTGCGATCCGGTTGGACATCGCTCCGACAGTTTCACGCGCACGCTCGCCCTTCCCGTGGATTCCCACACGAAAGCTTGACGCGGGAGCGTACACTTGGAATGGATTCCTCGTTAGGTGAGGCGTCCGCACGCAGATACGCCGCTGCCCGGAAAGGTCGAGAGACCCCGACGTGGTGACCAGGCTCCGCCGAATCAAGGCGGCGCTTAACGCGGCTGAATTCGAAGAATCCCTTCGATTCGATGGCGTGTGGTGCTGAAGCTCGACGTTGAGGACGCGATCCCGGTGCCGCGGCACCGGACCGCGGCATCGCGCCGAGCAACCGGTCGGGGAGATCCTGCCGGTTTTTCTTTTTCGGGAATGGTGAGATCGAATGGCGTTCCACGACGGATTCGTCTCGCAACTCGTCGGACGTACCGCGATGCTCGACCGCAACGGTGAGCGGACGCCGGTTGGCCGCGTCGTCGACTTCGTGGTCGAGCACCCCGAAGACAGCTTCCCGCGCGTCGACGCCGTCGCGGTCAAGACGCGCGAAGGCCGCAAGCTCGCCCCGATCGCGGACGTAAAGGAGATCTCGGAGGACGGGACCCTGCTGCTCTCGGCCCCGCCGACGATCGACGCACCGCCCGACGACGAGACGCTCTATCTGGTCGAGGACCTCTTCGACAAGCAGATCGTCGACGTGAACGGACGCAAGGTGGTGCGCATCAACGATCTCGAGCTCGCCCGAACGACCGGAGCGATGCGCGTCGTCGCCGCCGA
>PMOS01000014.1 GCA_003161435.1 Vulcanimicrobiota bacterium | reverse complement strand
GGATTTTTAGACCGTCACTGACAGCCCGAGCCGACGGGACACGACAAGCGGTTGAACGCCGGCGGCGAACATCAGCGTCGCGGTCGTGTGGCGCAGGTCGTGAAAGCGCACGTCGAGCTGGGCTGGGATACCATCGGCTGATCCGAATGCCCGGGCTTTGAGCGGCTTCCACGATCGAGATGCGACGTTCGATCCGTGTAGCGGGTTGCCCACGGTGTCGCAGAACACGAAGCCGTGCGGGTGACCTTCGGCCAGCATCCGCGCGCGATGCGCGCGTAGCTCGCCGACGAGCTCTGCCGACAGATCGATCGTGCGTCGCGCGGCCTTGGTCTTGACCTCGGCGAGCTCGCGGGTATCGGAATTGAGCTGCATGCTCACTCGAATATCGAACTCGTCGAGCCGAACGTCTTGCCAACGCAGCCCGAAGATTTCCCCCTCGCTTAGTCCGGTAAAGATCGCGACGGCGTACAGCCCTGATCACTGCGCAATTTCACATGACCGGACCTCGGCTGGTGACGGCATGAGGCTCTTAGTGTAGCAATGTCGGCGCGGTGACGGTCGACCCAGTTGAGATAGCCGGCGACGAAAGCGATGAGGAATACCCCCGGCCCTCCGTCGTCATCGTCATACAAGAGGTCGATTCCCTGGACCTGAATCGGCATCGCTCGGGATGTAATTTCGAACCAGAGACCACCGGGGTCTTCGTCGATCACGATGCAATGCGCAAGCTGGTGTTTCAGCGCCGCACCGTCTGACGTGGCCAGCCGATCGGCGCACCATGAGAACAGCGTTAACTCTCTGGCGCTGAGAGGTCGCGGCGGCAAGTGACTGGATTCTTCCCTTCTTGCCTATGGGTAATTGGGGTAGGGTTTTGGACAGTCTGGGCGTCGAGGATTGAAGAAGGCGGTGCCGACGTTGTATCGGTTAAACTGCAATATCCCTCCAGCTACCGTACCGAGGTAAAATACGCGATATGAGACCGTGGACGTCGCGCCACTATTTTCCTTTACTTGTACGCTGTATTGTATGAGCGGAGTGGCCGCATTCGGTTTATTCGAGCGAGTCCAACTCGGGGAGCCATCATTTCACCAGCAAAAGCCGGGTTTTTGAGCGTGTCCCGGCGGCGGCCGACTACGTGGTAGGGTCCGCCGTCCTTCGGGAACGCAGAAGCGATGCTCTGACCGATGGCGTCGGCGGCGCGAAAGCTAGCTTTGCGACACGCTGACCATGACGACGAGTGCAGAAGCGACGACGGCCGGTGAATGTTACGCGTGCGGAAGCCGCTTCAAATCTTCGCGCAACTCTGCTACTTCTCGCCTCATATCATCGTGTATCGCATTCAGCTTCGTAAGAACGAGGTCGCTCGGATGCAACTCGTGTGCCGAAATGACATCGAGGGCGGCGCCGACTCCGCGCGCGAGGGCGAGCACGGCCTCCGATTCATCCGGCGCGTAGGCTTCGCCGTCAATCTTTGCCCCACACACGAGTACGCCCATCAGCGTGCCGCGCGAAAGCATCGGAAAAGCAAACTCCCCACGTAGGGCTGAATCCGCGCCGAGCGACGCGAGGTCGAGCGGCTTGTGCCACGCGCGCAGCGCGAGGATGCCCGGATCATTTTCGCTAGCGACCGTGCGAGTGCCGTCGCTTTCCGCGGACGCGAATGCCGCTGCTCCATCCTGGACCAAAATCGTCGCCTCCGCCGCATGGGCATGTTGCTTTACGGCGCGCACCGCCCGCTCGAGCAGGATGGAACGATCGGTGATATACGATGATTCGTGGGCGAATCGGCGCACCGCCGCTTCGTCCTCGTGGCGCTTGCGGAACAGAACACGGTCGACGAAGCGATCGACGTACAGGTGGATGTAGCGCATCGACAAGCCGAGACCCAGGGCGACGCCCGCGCCGATGACCGAAGTGGCGGCGTGACTCGCGCTCGTGAGCCACGCGCCCGCAGCCCATTCGACCAAAATGAACGCGCCGATCACGATCGTCGAGACGATCGTGAAGACGGCGGCACGGTTCAGGAAGAAGCCAACGTCCAGCAGGCGGCGGCTGAGTGCCGCATACGTCAGCGCGACGGGCACGGCAAGAAGCACCAGGGTGCTGACAATGTTCGCGACCAGGGCGTTGGCGTGGGACGGCCACAGCGATGTCGCGATCGTATTCAGTAAG
Source organism: Vulcanimicrobiota bacterium (assembly GCA_003161435.1). Lineage (GTDB taxonomy): Bacteria > Vulcanimicrobiota > Vulcanimicrobiia > Vulcanimicrobiales > Vulcanimicrobiaceae > Vulcanimicrobium > Vulcanimicrobium pasteuri. The sequence goes on along the minus strand of PMOS01000014.1, from coordinate 10,876 downwards.
AAGTAGCAGAAAAAGACAGCAAGAGGGACGAGCGTCCATACCGCTTGCTGGCGTTCGACGCCACGGGATACGGCAATGGCGAGCACGCCGCAGGTCACCGCCATCAGAACGGCGGCCGTAACGAACGCGAGACCCGCGAGCCCCCAGAGGAACGTAAGCGGATCGAACTGCAACGTGATGATCCCGACAACTCCGGCTGCGGAGATCGCGATGTAGATCGCAGCAAACGCGTAACAGAGCGATTGTGCCATACGACGAGGCCGTGAAAGCGGTTGACCAAAGCAGCCGGCGAACGCCGCGAGCAGCGCCACCGCGAGCGGAGCGGCTACCGTGTTGATGCCGCTGAAGAGAATATACAGCCACGCCCATGGCGCGCTGAAGACGAGCGTCGCGCCGGTGAGGACGAAAGCCGCCAGCCACAGCGAGAGGAGCCGCATCTGCGGCGTATCGGGGCGGCGCCAGGCGATCAGAGCCGCAAACAGCAAAATCCAGAAACCCTCGAACGCTCCGAGCCAGAAGCTCCAATCCTGCTTAGCCGGACGCGGCGTGATCGTAGCGATTGTTTTCAGCGAGCCCCTGTGCATCGAAACGGATACCGGCCGCCCATTGAGCGGCGCTCCCAAGAGCGAAAAACGCTCGACCAGACTGTTCGCACGTATGTCGATGCGATCGCCTCGACGAAGGCCGGCACGGGCGCTTGCGCCCCCCGGATCGACCGAGGCAACCACGATCGTAAACGGTTCCGCAGGGTCAAGGCCGGCGAGTGACGCTTGCCACCGGCCCGCCCATGGTGCTGCGCCGCCCGTTCCGGTCACGTCAACAACACTCACTATTTGTAAGAGCACGGAAAGCGCGCAAACCGCGAGAAGCGCCGGGCGCCATGCAAGGCGTCGCATCGAGGCCGTCTTCGGAGTCTCGACGACGCGTGCCGCGTTCGGTAGCCCGGCTTCAACCATCGGTGTGGGCGCGCGGCCACCAGAGCGTCATCCCCTGAACGGTCTGCGGGTCGATCGCGTAGTTTCCGGGGTGATCGACCGCCGCGACCACGTATCCGCCGAACGACGCAATGCGGGAGTTTTCATCAGCGGATCCTTCTGGGCGCATGCCGCATGGTCCGTTGGCTCCTGCAATGCAGTTCGCGCCCGAAATGGGGCACGGTAGCTGCCGCAGAGGCGGCCTCCAACGCTCGAGACGTGAGCACGGGCGCGCTGCAGCCAGCATAGCATACAAAGGACCTTACCGACCCCGACGGGCGTGGCGAAGTGAATTACACGTTCAGGAGTGGGGCGCGGGTGGCGTTCGGGATGAGGGCGTTCGGTCAGAACAACACCTACGACGAGCGTGCAGAACCTCTTCGATCACGACGACGGGCGCGTGCTCTCGGAGTACGCGTTCGGAATCGCGCCGAGTGCCGCGCCCGGTGCCGTGTTTCCGTTGAACTTCGTCACGCCGCGAACCGTGACGCTGCAACTCGTGCATTCGCGCGGCCCGGGCCGCTAGAGGTTCCGCTGCTCTAGCGGGGAGGTGCGGGGACGGCCTCCCGGAGGTACGCATTCGGTTCGAGGCACAGGCGGCCGGCTGGAACGTCGAACGTGGACGTGAATCGGCGCAAGATCTCCATGCCGACGGCCGGACGGTCGTTCGACGCGCCCCACGCGTGATGGATGACGTATGGGCCGATCCGCAGCGAGTCGAACACGCCGGAGTAATCGACGTATGGCGTACCCAAGCCGACCCCTTGTAGTGACCTGCGTCGTTCGGTCGACCGCCGAACGAGGTTGTCCGACGCCGCATCTTCCGAACCGGTGTCGATCCGCATTCTCCGCACGACCGACGTGCCGTTGACCGTGAGCGTCATGTCGACGTAGAGCCGGTCCGCCGGCGACGTCAGCGCTACGACCGCGGCCGTCGGCGGGCACGCATACGTAGCCGGATCGTAGAACGCGACCGTTCGCGCGATCGGGTCGATGCGCACGACGTATCGTCTGAAGACATCGGCGCCGACCAGCCCCGCTGCGGGATCTTGCATGCCCGTATTCCGCAGATCGATCGCAACCGGGGTCGAAACGCGAAGGCGTAGCGAACCGATCGCAAGATCCACCGGCGCAAGATGCCGCAGCGCGTAGGATCCTCGTCCGGCGCCCGCACCACTGTCCGTAGAAAGCACCTGGAGTCGCGACTGCTTGGCCACGGCGGCGTCGATGACCGTGTGCGGTGCCCCGCTGTCCAGGACGAACCAACGCGCCGGCGAGCCGTTGATCCGCACGGGAAGCGCGATGAGCCTGCCGTTTGGCCGATATGCGACGACCGCACGTGGCGGCGGCACCGTCGCCGTCGGCTCCGAACTCGTCGCAAGCAAGGACACCGCCAAGAGCGGCGTCACGGCGCGAGACAACAGCATGGTGTCTCCTTGACAGATTTTGTATACATGTATACAGTTGGCGTGTGCCGATGTCAACCGTGCCTCCACCTCTGGTTGGAACGGCCGAGCAAATCGCCGGCCGGATACGCGATGAGATCGAAGCGGGAACGATCGTTCCGGGCCAGCCCCTGAGCCAAGTCGACCTTGCACGGGAGTTCGGGCTCAGCCGTATTCCGATCCGCGAGGCGCTGCGCGTGCTCGAAGCCGAGGGCTACGTTACGTCTCGCCCCAACAAAGGCACGTCGGTTATGAGCTCCCCGACGCTCGACGACATCTACGAGACGATCGAAATCCGCGAGATGATTGAATCGCGGATCATGGAGCGCGTCGTGGAACGCATCAAGCCCGAGACGCTTCGTGAGGCGAAGGTAGCGCTACGAGCGCTCAACGCCGCACGTAGTCCGCAAGCGTTGCGCGGCGCACACGAACGCTTTCATACGATCCTCTTCGACGTCGCCGAGCGCCCGCGGATGGTGAAGCTGGTCAACGCTTGGCGCTTTCGGGTGGATGCGCACCCCGACGTCGACGGCACGAAGCGACAGGCGTTCGCCGCCGCAGTTGCCGGCATCCATGAAAACGTCCTGAGCGCATGTCGACACCGCGATCGGGAACTCGCGCTGACGTGCGTAGCCGAAGAATATGCCTACATTCGCTCGATCGCGCCGACGATCGCCGGCCTATGACCCCGGAGGTCCGTCAACGCACCCAACGAGTCTTGACCGGGACGTGACGATCGATCCGGTGGAGTTGGAACAGGTCGATGCGCGACCTGCGCGCGATCCGCTTGTTCCGATAAGCAAGACAAGCGATGTTGCCAAAAGAATCCCGCCCCAGGCGTTGCAAATCATAGGACTCCGGCTGTATTCTTACGGTGGGATAGGCCTTTTGGATAATCTTACCGGAGATGGACATGACATTTGATCAATGGATCGACGCGGTCGACGGGACGGTTCGCCGTCAGTTGGGCCGCGACGTACGCACCGAGGAGATCTCGTGGGACTCCGCGATGTGGGTCGGCAAGGGCGGGACCGTCGTGGCGGCGCTCCAGAACGACGAGACGACCGCGAAGTTCTCGTTCGACGCCGGGGACAGCCTCTCGCTCAGCATGAGCCAGACGCGCCCCGAAGTCGCCGCCGCCTCGGTCATCGAGCGGCTCGGCGCGCAAAAAGCATAACCCGACCGGGGACACGTTAACCGGCTGGATGATGGCGGGGGGCGGCGTTCGACGTACGCTCCCCCGTGATGTCCTACGCGAACCTCGGCCAAACGTTTGCCGCGACCTTTAGCCCCTTGGTCAGCACCTTCGGCGAGCGGCTGAGCTTCTCGCGCGAGGGTCAGCAAGCGCAGTGGTCGTTCGACGGCCACGTCGTCGTCGTCGAGCTCGCCGCGACGGATTGGATCGCGGCGCAATTTATTGCCCCCGCGGGGACGGATGTCGTCTCGGGCCGGCCCTCGGCTGCGGTCTACGCGTCGGACCGCTGCGGCTACGCGATGACGAACGCCGACTGCGAGCGCATGGTTGCCGATATGATCGCATTCTTCTCGGGCACCCGCGAGCCGCGCTTCACCTTCGTAGCCGCGCGCTAGCCCCGAAGCGCGCGCGTCAAGCACGTGTTCGTCATCTATCAAGAGAACAGCCAGGTGACATCACGCGCTTAGTGCACGCGGGCGATGCTGGTCTTCGCGAGCGCGATCGTGCGCAACGCTCCGGCGCCGTTACCGTCCTTACCGATCATCGTGAAGACGTAGATCGTGCTGTTCTTGCGCACGTAGATCATCGGTCCTAAACGATGCGCTTCGTCGCCGAGTCCCAGAACGTCGACCGACGGAGCGGCGTAGTTCAGCTTGTTCGTCACCATGTCGTGATATTGGGACTTCGCTTCGGCGGGCGAGCTCTGCGGTACGACCGTGATGGTCAAGCTCGTGAACGCAGCGGTGCGGAAGCTGCACGTACCGGCGTGGCGCGCGGTCGTCGACGTCACGGGGGCGCCGAGCGCTTTGCCGACATCGGCCGTGCTCACCATCTTACAGGGATCCGGCGGCTCAGCGGCCGCGGCGTGGGGCAGCAGGCTCGCGGCTACAAGTGCGGTGGCGAGCAGCAGGGTACGTTTCATCTTCAGTCCTTCGGGTGTGTGAGCGTGCCGGCGCGTTGCGCCGGCTGACTCACGGGGCCGGGGTCGCGGCCAGCGCTTGCGCCGCCGTGCGCGGCGCGCCGCCGTAGAACGCGTGGTCGCCGACGACCGTAACGAGGACGGCGGCTTGGGCGCGCGTCACGGCGATCTGCGGGTGAAACAGCGACGACGTTCCGTAAACGAGCGCAAAGCTTTGGGCTCCGCCGCCGGCACCGGTCGCTATCCCGGGGACATAGGTCTTCGAGATCGACTGCTTGTCTCTCCAGGCCGGCATGGCGGTGTTGCGCGCGAAGATGATGTCCTTCACGAAGCCCGGGTCGACGCTGCCGCGATCGAAGACGTTCTTGATCGCGAACATCTGCTCGCGCGTCAGCGATTGGTCGGGGCGAAACTTCTTGTCGGGAAAACCGACCGAGTAGCCCGCGTCCTGCATGCCTTGCACGTAAGGGAAATCAGGATCGCTCGTCGAGATGTCGGGGAAGCTCGAGCTCTCCGTCTTGTCGGCGAGCTTCACTTGTTTCCCCGGCGTGTCGCTCCACAGCACGTTGTTCGACTTCACCAGCCACCGGATGAAATCGCGTCGCTTGATGGGGCCGCCGGGGTTGAACGTTCCCGACACGGGGTCGACCACGCCGAGCAGCGCCAACTCGGTGATCTCTTTCTGACCGTTGACCCCGGCGATATCGGTGAGCGCGACCGCCGGCGTCGAAGCCGCACCCGGCGACGCGGCGATCGGAAGCGTGCTCGACCCGGCGGCGACCGGAGCGCTGGATGCATCCGATGCACCCGTCGGCAACGCGACGGGCGACGCGGCGGGCGATCCGCTCGCATCGTTGGTCGTGGTGCTGTCGTTCTTGGTGCACCCGCCCAAACCGAGCGCGATCGCCAACACGATCATCGCGCCTGACGCAAACGGCTGATTCACTTCTTCAGAGCTCCCTTTTCTACGGCGAGACGGCGTTGCTCGACCATGAATTCGCACATCGTTCCGAGGTTCGTGAAGTACAGGAGGCGCTTGCGCAAGACGTCGTCTACGGAGCCGCGCCATGCGGGCTCTTCACCCGCGACCGGCTCCGACGAGGACGTGCAGATGGCGACGGAGCTTGCCGCGGCCGTCTTCGGGTTCGTCGTCGGGCCAGATCAGCTCGGCGAGGAAATTGCGCGAAACGGGGACGTCATGATGCGTCGCGAGGTAGCCGAGAACGGCGATCGCCTTCGACGGCGCGCGAAACGGCCACGCCGCCTCGTCGAGCTCGAAGCGGGCGTGGCCGAACAGCCGAATCGTCAGCACGCCCGCGATGTTCCGCGGGGGCGGCTGCGTCTCCGCTGATTAGAAGTGGCCCCCGATCTTCGCCAGCGCGTTCTCCGCCGAGTGTATCTCGATCCCGAAGATCGTGAACTCGTTCTTGCTGTGTTGCGACGACAGGCCGGGCGCTCCGGACCCGCATTTTTGGAAGCCCGCGACCGCCGCTTGGACCTGCTTCGCGCGCTCGATGAGCGCCTTGAGTTGCGCCGCGCTCATGCCTTTGAAATCGTCCTCGGCGGCCTTGTCCATCTGACCCATCACGTCGAACCACTGATCCGCGTTGTCGTTGGCTTCTTTGAGCCCTTCGGCGCCGTCGACTTTGAACGCGACCCACGGGCCGATGATGCTGTTTTCGCTCGGATTCGCACCCGCCGCAAACGATTGCCGCATCGGCAGCGCCAGATCGCCGCTGGCCGTGTTGCAGGTCGCCTGTTGCGGCTCGAAGTGCCCTCTGGCGGGGATCGTCGAGTTGATCGGCACCGACATCGCCACGCGCGTCCCGGTGATCGTTCCGGTGACGGCCTCCGTGCCTTCCCACGTGACGCTCGCTGCGGTACCGCCGAGCACCCAGCCGTTGCCGGTCGAGATCTCTTCGAACTTCGCGACCGCGTTCGGGCTCACGGCCTGTCCGCTGGTTTCCATGACCATGCGGCCGACGACGACGCCTTGGACGCCGACGGTGAGGTCGAACGTGAAGCTACCATCGCTCTCGGCGGAGGGTGCGTTCTGCGTTTTCGGCGCGTGCGTGGCGGAGAACCATCCGTGCCCTTTCCAATGCCCGGCGGAGAAGACGGGGGTTTGTGACGGTTTCGCCGGTGCCGATCGCGCGCCGGCCGGGATGGCGAGCGTGACGGCGAGAGCCAGAGCCGTTGCGGCGAATCTCGGGTGCAGCATGTCCTACCTCAGCGTTCGTGGTGACCGCATCGTAGGCGTCGAGCGTCCGAAGAGCGTCCGTTGTTCTGCCCGGCCGGCGCTCGATGGACGTCGCCCTTCCCTGCATGGTTCGGAGACGCGCGCCCTGAACTCGCCAGCGTGCGACTCGTTCTCATCGCCGCGCTCGTCCTTGGGTTCACCGGGACGGCCTTGGCGGCAACGGCACCGCCGCCCGCGATGGTCCCGTTCGCGACCTATGATAGGCCGTATTTCGTTCGCAACGACTTCGAACCCGGCGCATCCCGCTCGTATACCGTAATCCGCACCTGGAGTGCGTTTCAAGGGGCCTTCGGCGTCGGGGTCACGATGAACGGGCCGAAAGCGACCATCGAGCCCTCGACGTTTCGCTCGAAGATGCTACTGGTCGCGATCGAGCGTGGTCCGTTGTGCTCGTTCGTTTCGGCGAAGGTTGCCCGAGACGTGCGCGGGCTTCGCGTCGAGTACGGGCTGCGCTGCCCTGCCGCGAGCTCCGCGAGCTTCGCGGTCCCGCTGATCCTGGCCGTCGAACGTTCGGGTTCAGCCGTCAGCTTCGTCGAAAACGGTCGAACCGTTCACGTTGTCGCCGGGGCTCGGTAACGCCGCGAGCGCGCGCATTACGTGCGCGCCATTCTGGCTGCGAACTGTTCCCACGTCAGCAGCTCGCCGCGCGTCTTGGCGTCGCGCGGCCACCAGTCGACGCCGCCGCGGCTGACGCGCAGCTCGCCGAACTTCTCGCCGTCGGCAAAGACTTCGTAGACCGCGTCGGCACTGCCCAGCTCGCGCGGCGGAGAGCTGACGGTTACGCGATGTTCGGGCATGATGCGCGCCTTCGACGGCGGCCCGAGCGCCCCCGCGCTCGATGGGCGATCAGACCTCGGTTGCGTGCTGTTGGATGAACGCGGCGATGCGCGGCGCGATCTCGGTGCGCCACTTCGCGCCGCTGAAGAGGCCGTAGTGGCCGACGCCCAGCTGCAGCATGTCGGCTCGGCGCTCCGCCGCGATACCGCTGCACAGGGCGTGCGCGGCCAACGTCTGGCCTGGGGCGGAGATATCGTCGAGCTCGCCCTCGACGGTCAGCAGCGCGGTGCGGCGAATCGCGGCCGGATCAACCGGCCGGCCGCGCCACGTCATCGTCCCGGCGGCGAGGCTCGCCCGCTGGAACACTTCGTCGATCGTCTGCAGATAGAACTCGGCGGTGATGTCCATGACGCTGAGGTACTCGTCGTAGAACGCGCGCTGCTTCGCGGCTGACTCGCCGTCACCGCGAACGAGATCGTTGAAAATCTTCCAATGCGCTTCGACATGGCGCTGCGGGTGCATCGACATGAACGCGCCGATCTGGAGAAAGCCCGGGTATACGGAACGGCCGGCGCCGCGATACCATTGCGGTACACGCATCGTGAGCTCGCGCTCGAACCATTCCAGCGCATGCGTGGCGGCGAGCTCCGTCGGTGCGGTCGACGCGGCGCGGACGTCGACCGGGCCGCCCATCAGCGTCATCGTGCGCGGCTGTGCAGGATGGTCGTCGGCGGCGAGCAGCGCGACCGCGCTCAGCACCGCCGGAGCGGGCTGGCAGACCGCGATCACGTGAACGGCCGGGCCGAGCATGCAGAGGTAGTCGTGAATGTAGCCGATGTAGTCGTGATAGTCGAAACGACCGGCGCCGACGGGAATGTCGCGCGCGTCGGCCCAGTCGGTCACGTAGACGTCGTGGTCGGCGAGCAGCGCCTCCACCGTGCCGCGCAGCAGCGTCGCGTAGTGACCCGACATCGGCGCGACGAGCAAGACGCGCGGCCGTTCCCGGCGGGCGCTCGTCACGAAGCGGACGAGTCGCCCGAACGGGCGCTCGTCGACGACGTCGATCGTCGCGGGAAGGTTCCAGGCCGGCTTCGCGCGCTTGCGCGCCATGCCGGAGAATACGTCGGCCGACGCGCTGATGATGCGACCGGGCAGCGTGTAGGAGAAAGGGTTGAACGGATTGCCGAAGATGGCTTGCGCCGTCGCTGCGGACCAGCGGGCCGGGGACATCGCGAGATACGCCGCGTCGTACTGTTCGTAGTAGATAGATAGGCCTCCAGTCAAGACTCTTCCCATATTGTCGGGAAAAGCCGCTTGCCGCTCCAGTACCCGTATGATTGGAAGGGGAAGCCAACCGCCCCGGGCGATAGGTCGGCGGAGGCTGACCGCATGTTCGACGGACACGTTGCACTGGTAACCGGGGGGACGCGCGGCATCGGAAGCGCGATCACGACCATGCTGGCGAAGAGCGGGGCTCGTGTCGCTGCCGGGTACAGCCGCGGCAAGGACGCGGCCGAAGCGCTGCAGGGGCGATTGTCCGACCAGGGTGCGCAGGTGTCGATCCATCAAGGACGCGTCGACCGGCCCGAAGACTGTCAGCGCGTCGTCGACGAAGTGATGCAGCAGTTCGGGCGCATCGATTTTCTGGTCAACAACGCCGGCATCACCGTCGACAAGACGGTGCGCAAGATGACGTTCGAGGATTGGCGCAACGTGCTCGACGTGAACCTCTTCGGCGCGTTCGCGATGACCAAGGCGGTGCTCGAGCACATGATCGAGCGCGGCTCGGGGCGCATCGTTAACATCAGCTCGGTGATCGGTGAAACCGGCAACGTCGGACAAGCCAACTACGCCGCCTCGAAAGCGGGCCTATTCGGGCTCACCAAGAGCCTGGCGCTCGAGATGGCGCGCCGCGGAATCACGGTGAACGTCGTCGCGCCGGGATTCATCGAAACCGAGATGGTCGCCGCGATGCCGCAAGCGGTCCTCGATTCCGTCGTCGCCCAGATCCCGCAACGCCGGCTCGGCAGGCCCGATGAGGTGGCGCGGGTCGTCCAGTTCTTGCTCGAAGACGAATCGAGCTACATCACGGGCGCCGCTTACACCATCAACGGCGGCTTGGACATGTAGCGTGGGCAGAACGACGGACAACGATTCACTCTGGCGAGGCGTTGGCGACTTCATCCGCTCGCAACGCGAGTTGGCGAACCTGTCGCTGCGGCAGCTCGCCGAGGTCGCCAAGATCTCGAACCCCTACTTGAGCCAGATCGAGCGCGGGCTGCACAAACCGTCGGCCGACGTGCTCAAGAACATCGCGTCGGCGCTGCAGATCTCCGCCGAGACGATGTATGCGCAGGCCGGCCTGCTCGAGGATACGCCCGAGCGCGCGGCGCGCCAGGGCTCCGGCGTCGAGGAAGCGATCCGGCTCGACATGCGTCTCTCGTCGGATCAGAAAGAGACGCTCGTACGCATCTACCAGGGATTCGTCGAGCGCCCCTGACGCTTGACGCATCGAAGGGCGCATGGTATGTTGCGCCCACGATGTCGCTCTTCTGCTGTCGAATGATGGTGTGTCCCACGGGTTTTCTGATCCGGCGGTAGTCCATTATTCGTCGCAGCGACCAGGAGTCGCAGTATCGATGTGGGGCCCTCGCCGATGGCGGGGGCTCTCGTTTTTGTAGGACGTTCCCTTGAGTAAAGTCGATGCCGAGAAGGTCAAGGCGCACAGCCGGGGCCTGCGCGGTAGCATTGCCTCCGAGCTCGCTTCCGCGGAGCCTCGCTTCAGCGAGGAATCCGCGGCGCTGCTAAAATTTCACGGTACGTACCAGCAAGAGGATCGCGACGCGCGCAAGGGCCTGCGTGAAAGCGGTGGCGAGAAGTTGTGGTCGTTCATGGTGCGCGTGAAGGCGACCGGCGGTCGTATTCCGGCGCGCCTGTGGAGCGCGGTCGACGATCTGGCCGATCGCCACGGCAACGGCACGATCCGCGTGACGACGCGCCAAGGCTTGCAGCTGCACGGAGTGCGCAAGCCCGTGTTGCGCCCCGTCATCGCGGAGATCGTCGAGCACCTCGGCTCGACGCTGGCGACGTGCGGCGACGTCGTGCGCAACGTGATGGCGCCGCCGTGGCCGTATGCGCACGCCGCCTACGGACTGGTCCGCGAGACGGCCGCGAGCATCTCGCGCGAGTTCGCGCCGCGCAGCGGAGCGTATCTGGAGATCTGGCAAGACGGGGAATCGCTCCACGCCGAAGGGCCCGTCGACGAGCCGGTCTACGGTGCGACGTACCTGCCGCGCAAGTTCAAGA
>PMOS01000038.1:148613-154282 GCA_003161435.1 Vulcanimicrobiota bacterium | reverse complement strand
GGCGTTGCTCGCGAACGCCGGGATCGTGCGCAACGCCGCGAAGGTCGATTGGTCGATCCGCAACGCGAAGGCGTATTGCGACCTGCAGCGCGAGTGCGGCTCGTTCGACGCGTACCTGTGGAGCTTCGTCGACGGCCGGCCGGTCGTGAACCGGCCGCGCACCAGCGCCGACCTGCAAGCGCGGACCGAACTCTCCGACGCGCTCAGCGCCGATCTGCGGCGGCGCGGCTTCGGTTTCGTCGGGTCGACGATCTGCTATGCGTTCTCGCAGGCCGTCGGCGTGGTCGATGACCACGCCGCGACCTGCTTTCGCGCGCGCCGGGGAGGCGCTACGGCCCGAACAGCTGCACGCCGCCGGCCGCCGTCGCGGTAGGCGACTCCGGCACGAACACGTTTCCGGTCGCGCTATCGGCGGCGACGGAGTGCGCGTTCGCGCCGGTCGGAAAGTTCCCCAGCCACGTGTTTGTCGACGCGTCGATGACGCCGAGCACCGGCGTGAACACCGCGCCGGTCTGACCCGTCACCGAAATCCCGGTGGCGGTCATGTCGCGTGACGCGGTGTAGTAGTGGTTGAGCTTGGGATCGTAGGCGACCTCGTCCTCGCCGCCGACCTGCGTGATCGTTTTGACGATCGCGCCGCTGGTCGCGCTCATGATCAGCGTGATCTGCGGATCGCCGGCCGGCGCGTCGCAGCCGACGATCAGGTTCTCGCTCGGCCCGAGATCGATCCCGGCCGGGCCGCACTTGCCTTCCGGAAACCGCTGCGCAATCACAGGCGCCCCGGCGGCGGCCGTCGTCGCAAGGATCGTATCGAGCTCGCCGGCGGGATTCGCGATCGTCCCGTCGTTGTTGACGAAGAACGTCTTGGTTCCGGGATCGTAGACGCAGGCTTCGAGCCCGATCGACCCCGTGAACAACAGCTTTCCGATGACCGTGTTGGTCGTCGTCGAGATGACGCTCACGTATGGCGGCGTGTCGGCCGGGTTCGCGAACATCATGAGGTGGTCGTCGGGATCGTAGCAGCCTTCGTCGGTGCGGAATCCCGCGGTGCCGGTCGCAATCGTTGCCGTCACGGCACCGGCGACCGGGTCGACCACCTTGACCACGTTGACGTCGCCGACGTAGACGGCGCCGCCCGGCACAAACGCGACACCGTCCGGACCGGAGTTGTTGTTCGAGGCCTTCTGGCCGCTGAACCCGCCGACTTGCCGGACCGCCAAGCTGGTCAAGTTGATGATGTCGAGCGACGTGTTCTTGCGGTCGGCGAGGTAGTAGTTCCGCGCCGTAGCGTCGACTGTGCCGATGTCATAGGTGAAGGTACTGCCGGCCGGCATGTTCGGCAGCGGGATGAGTTGTTTCTGGGTGATCCCCGGGCCGCCCGACAACAGCCGCGGCTGGGCGATGCTCGAGCCGCCGCATCCGGCGGCGCCGGCGGCAAGGGCGAGCAAACCGGCGAGAGGCAGCCAGTGATGACGTGCGTGCATGAAGACTTTGGCCTTCCCGGAAGAAACCTTCCGTATCGTTCGAGCGTGGGCGCAGGTATATTGTATACCAGGGCGCCCCATACCCGAAATCCACGTCGTTACACGGGCTCGCCCGGAATGGAGGCGAAGGAGCCCCGCGATGCTACTCCAGGGTGACGCAATCGTGCTCGCCGGCGGAACCGGCCGCGTCGGGGGCGCCACGCTGGCCGCGCTCGCGCGCGAGGGGGCACGTGTGATCGTGGTCTCACGTTCGGTCGAGCGCGCCCGGGAGGCGATCGACGCCCAGCTCGGCGGCGACGAAGCCATCGCCGCGATCCCGTTTGCCGCCGATCTCAACGACCCCGCGCAGGCGGCTGCGGCGATCGCCGTGTGCGTCGAGCGGTTCGGGCGGATCGATGCCTGCGTCAGCTTGGCCGGGGATTCCACCGTCGCGCCGCTGGTCGACACGACGCTCGAGGATCTCCGCGCGAACATGCGCGGCTTCGTCGAAACCGCGTACAATTTGACGTTGCCCGCGCTGCGCGCGATGCTGGCGCAGCCGTATCGTGACGGCGCTCGCTCGCGCGGTCGCATCGTCGTCGTGACGGCCGGCTCATCCAAACAGCCGGCGCCGGGGCGCGGCTTATTCGGCGCCGCGAAGGCGGCTGTCAACGTGTTGATGCAGGCGATCGCGCGCGAGAACAAAGCGGACGGAATCGTCGCGAACGCGCTCGTCCTCGGCGGGGTCGCGACCAAGGCGGCGCGCGGCTACATGAACGCTGAAGATCTCGCGGCGGCGGCGACGCCGCAGGAGGTCGCCGACGCGCTCGTCTTTCTCGCCGGCGACAACGCCAGCGGCGTGAACGGTGCGCTCGTCGATCTCAACGCGCGCGAAGTCGATTAGAGGACGCTTTAAGGGTTTACTCCCAAGAGCTTCGCCAAGCTCTCCGACGGCTCGCACTGCAGCTCCGCTTGGAGCACGTCGCGGTATTGGCGGAAGTGGCGCAGCGCGGCGGCGCGGTCGCCGGCCGCCAAGTAGGCGCGAATCGCGATCTCGCGGGCGGGCTCGTCGCACGGATCGTAGGCGATCATCTCCCTGCACAGCGCGAGCGCGTCTTGCGTGCGTCCGGCTTCGAGCGCGTCGATCGCGAGCGCCTGGACGATCTCGCAGCGCAGTTCGCGCAAACGCCGTTCCGTCGGCTCGAACCACTCCCACGATTCGAACTTGGACGGCCGGTCGGATCGCAGGCGCACGTAGAGGTCGTGCAGCGCGGCGGAGCGCGCCGCGTCGAGCGGATCGCCGGCGCGCAGCCCCGCCAACGTGCGTTCGATCTCCCAGAGATCGACGCGCACGGCCGCACCCAGCCGGTAACCTTCGCGGGTGCGCACGATCGCTTCGTCGTTCGCCAACCGCGCCTTGGCGCGGTGGAGACAAACGTGAAACGCGTTGCGCGCCGCGCTCTCGCCGAGCTCCGGCCACAGCATGTCGGTCAAACGCTCGCGCGAGAACGGTTCCGCGCGGAGCGCGACGGCGGTCAGCAGCGCGTGCTCGCGCTCGGCGAGCGTGATCGGCACTCCGTCGCGGAGGACGCGCCCCGCGGCGAGCTCGATCAGCAGCCCCGTCCGCGGCGGTTCGTCGCGCACCGCATCGCGGTAGCGGCGCACGAAAGGTTCGAGAAAACCGCCGTACGCGCCGGCGGCGATCGCGTCTACGGCGTCATGGAGCTCGGTCGAATCGATGCGTCGCGCGTGTGCCGCCGCTTCGTCGCGCAGCCCGTTCCGGCGCGTCGGGCTCAGCTCGGCAACGGCGAGCGCCGCCAGCACCTGCATGAACGGCGCCCGGTTCGAGGCAGCGGCGTCGCGTGCCGCGTCGGCGTGACGCAGCGCCGACGCCTCGTCACCTGCGTCGGCGGCCGCGATGAGATGGCCGGCTGCAACGAACTTCGGTTGATCGGCCGGCTCGGGCTGAATCGTTTGCCGTAGCGCCCGCCCCGAGAAGAAAGCGAAACTGCGCGCACCCTCGCGTTCGACGTCGGTTCCGAGCGCGAACGCGTAGTGCGCGTACGCCGCAACGTCGCCGGCCAGCCAGGCACCGAACGCGGCCTCGGCCTCGTAGTACGCGACGAAGTTGCGCAAGCTCCCAGCCTCTGCGTACGCGATCGCGCGCTCGAGCTGTTCACGCTCGGAGGCACGGTCGCCGCGCACTCGCGCGATCTCGGCGCCGAGCGTAACCAACGTTCCGCCGGCCATCAGCGGTACGGAAGCGACGAAGGGCCACGCGGCGGCAAGATCGCGTTGAGCGTCGAGCGTTCGGCCCAGGGGCGCCATCATGAGCGCGCGCAGGTAGAGCAGCCAGCCGTGGATGCGCGTCGATGGGATGTCGGGCGCTGCGATTCGCCGGCGGAAATCTTCCACCAGCCCGAGCGCCGTCTCGAACTCGCCGAGCTGGCCGCGCATGAGGATGCGAAGGACGTAGAGCGAGATGCGCACCGCCGGCGGCGCGTCGGCCGGAAGCCGCGACCAGATCGTCTCGGCCTCGTCGAGCAGCACGTTCGCTTCGGCGCTGAACGCGCGCGCGAGCGCGGTGACCGACCACAGTCGCGGGTGCTGCAGGACGACGCCGTGATCGAGGGTCGCGAGAGCGCGCGCGTAGGCGAGTGCCGGCGCGTCGTCCGCCACCACTTCGATCCGCTCGAGCGCCTCGGCCGCCGTATCGTGATCGCCGCGCGCGAGCTCGATCTCGCCGGCGCGCTGGTACTCGGCGGCTCCCTCGTAGGCCGCCGCCACCGCCGAGAACACGGCGTCGATGCGGGCGGCATAGCGGTCGCGCAGCGTCGACGCGATCAGCGGGTGCACGGTGAAGACGCCCTCGCGGTCGCGGTTCACGAAGGGCGACGTCTTGGCAAAGGCGAGAAACGCCTCGAACGCGACGCCGTCCGCCAGGGCCAGCCGGAGGTCACGTTCGACCGCTCGCGGCAGCGTCGCGGCCAGCAAGCCGTCGATCACCGGCGCCGGCGCGGCGCTCAGGACTTGATCGGCGAGATAATCGTGCAACGCTTCGTACGCGACGTCGTCGAGCCGGCCCAGCAGCGCCTCGAGCCGCCCTTCGTACGCGAAGCGGGCGAGCAGGAGTGCCGCGATCGGCCAGCCTGCCGAGGCGGCGATCGCACGCTCGACGCTCGCGGCCGGTGCGCCGGTCGGCGCGAAGATCGCGCGCGCCTCGTCGGGCGTGAAGGCCAGATCGGCGGCATGCAGGGTCACGATGCGATGTGGCGCGGCGAAGCGCGCGAGGTGGAGGCGCAGCGGTTGGCGCGAGCAGACGACCACGAGCCGCTCCTCCGGGCGGTCGGCGAGCAGCTTGGCGAGGAAGTCGCGCGCGCCTGGTTCCGCGTTGGCGTCCTCAGCATTCTCGAAGACGAAAGCGGAGGGCGCGGGCCGCACGCGCCAGGCAGCCAGCGCGACCCCGAGACGATCGGCCGAGACGGGGCCGTCGCCGAGCATGGTCGCGGTCTGCGCGAGGCCGGCGCTCCGGCCGGGCGCTTCGTCCGCCAGGGCGGGGATCACCCGGCGGGCAAGGTCGAGCCCGGATTCCACCCCGCGGCAATCACAGATCGCGCGGGCGGAGAAGCCGTCCAGCAGTTCGCGCACGAAGGTCGACTTGCCAAACCCCGCCGGGGCGACCAACGAGACGATCGACGGGGCGGCCTCCCGTACGCGCGCAGCGAGGGCGGCCCGGGAAACCCGGCCGGCGACGGGAGGGTTGGCGGAAAGCGGGGTGTCCATCGATCTCGTAAGAGAAGCCGGTGCCTGAGGGCGACTTTCGTCGTCCCCAGCCTCGTCCCCGTCGCCCTGCGGCCTCTCGTGCGGTCGCCGACATTAACAGGACGTTACTTTGCACACGTCCCTGTGCAAGGTGTGGATTGGACCGGCAACCCGAGCTTCTGGCAGTGTGTTTATGCGAGTGCTAACCGGAAACGGAAAGGAACCTTCGCGCGTGCGAAAACAGGACGCCCTTAGACAGGCGCAAGACGAGTTCGAGCGGTTGTTCGCACCGCGCGGTGCGCACGGGCGCTTCGAGCCCAATGTCGACGTCCACCTCGACGAGCGTGACGGCGTGGTCGTCGTTCACGTCGAGCTGGCCGGCGCCGATTCAGAGTCGCTCCGGGTGTGGGTCGACGACGCGTATCTGACCATCGCCGGCCTTCG
>PMOS01000038.1:0-148576 GCA_003161435.1 Vulcanimicrobiota bacterium | reverse complement strand
ATCGCCCAATCCAAACAATTCCCGATCGTGCGGACCGAGATCCGCATGACGGTGAGAAGGACCCTCGCTTAATGGCGAAACCCGAAAAGGCTTCCGAGATTCTCGGTATCCTGCCGCTGCAAGATGCAGTGCTGTTCCCCAATACCGTGATCCCGCTGGCGGTCGTGAAGCGACCCGGCATCCAGCTCGTCGAGGAAGCGCTGCGCGAAGGCAAGCAGATCGGCCTCGTCGCGCTCAAGGACAAGGATACCGAGGACCCCGGCCCCGACGACGTGCGTCGCGTCGGCACGATCGGCACGATACAGAAGATGCTCAAGGTTCCCGACGGCACGCTGCGCTGCATCGTCGCCGGCGGCCCCGTCTTCCGCATCGACCAGTTCGTGGCGAGCGAGCCGTACTTGGCCGCGACCTACACGGAGTTGCCCGACATCACGCGCGACGGCGACCAACTGGTCGCGATGCAGCGCAACCTCGGCTCGCTCTTCCAGAAACTGCTCGGCTACCTCCCGCAGGCTCCGCGCGAGATGGAGATGGAGGTCAACAACATCTCCGATCCCAACCTGCTGGGCTACTTCGTCGCGTCGACGATGCGGCTCGAGACGGCCGACCGGCAGGCGATCCTCGAAGAGCGCGATACCACCAAGCGCTTGCGCCGGCTGACGATGCTCATCACCAAAGAGCTCGAGGTCGTCGAGCTGGGCCACAAGATCCAGGCCGACATCCAGCGCGAGATGGAGAAGAACCAGCGCGAGTTCTATCTGCGCCAGCAGGTGCGCGCGATCCAGGACGAGCTCGGCGAAGGCGATCCGCAAGTCGCCGAAGCGAACGAGCTGCGCAAGAAGATCGACGAAGCGCACATGCCCGAGGACGTGAAGAAGGCGGCCGATCGCGAACTCGACCGGCTCACGAAAGTCCCGACCGCGTCGCCTGAGTACAGCGTCATTCGCACGTACCTCGACTGGCTCACGCAATTGCCGTGGGGCATCTCGACGTCGGACCAGATCGACATCGCCCGGGCGCGCGAGGTCCTCGACGAGGACCATTACGACCTCGAGAAGATCAAGGAGCGGATCGTCGAGTATTTGGCGGTCGGCAAGCTCAAGAACAAGCTGACCGGACCGATCCTGTGCTTCGTCGGGCCGCCGGGCGTCGGTAAGACCTCGCTCGGACAGTCGATCGCCAAGGCGATGGGNNTCGGCGGCGTGCGCGACGAAGCCGAGATCCGCGGTCACCGGCGCACCTACATCGGTGCGATGCCCGGGACGATCGTGCGCGCGCTGCGCGACGCAGGGACCAACAACCCCGTGATGATGATCGACGAGATCGACAAGGTCGGCGGCGATTTTCGCGGCGATCCGCAGTCGGCGCTGCTCGAAGTGCTCGATCCCGAGCAGAACAACAGCTTCCGCGACCACTACCTCGACCTGCCGTTCGATCTCTCGCGCGTGCTGTTCATCTGCACGGCGAACACGCTCGACTCGATCAGCGGCGCGTTGCGCGACCGCATGGAGATCATCAACCTCTCGGGCTACACCGAGCTCGAGAAGCAGCAGATCGCCAAGCGCTACTTGATCCCCAAGCAAAAGAAAGCCAACGGGCTCAAGGAGCCCCAGGCCTCGATCGCCGACGGCGCGCTCAAGCAGATCATCGTCGACTACACGCGCGAGGCCGGCGTCCGCAACCTCGAGCGTGAGATCGGAACGATCTTCCGCAAGATCGCACGGCGCGTCGCCGAGAACGCCAAGTACAAGATCCGCGTCAAACCGGAGAACCTGGTGGAGTTCCTGTCCAAGCCGCGCTTCTACAACGAGGTCAAGCGGCGGACGGCGACGGTCGGCGTCGCGACGGGGCTGGCGTACACGCCGGTCGGCGGTGACATCCTGTTCATCGAGACGACCGCGATGCCGGGCAGCGGCAAGTTCACGCTGACCGGTCAGCTCGGCGACGTGATGAAGGAGTCGGCCACGGCGGCAATCTCGTTCCTGCGGTCGCGCAGCTCGGAGCTCGGACTGCCGGACGACTGGTTCGCCAAGCACGACTTGCACATCCACATCCCGGCCGGCGCGATCCCCAAGGATGGTCCGTCCGCGGGCGTGAGCCTGTCGACCTCGATCGCTTCGCTGCTGACCGGGCTGAAGGTCGATCCGGAGCTCGCGATGACCGGCGAGATCACGCTCACCGGTCAGGTGCTTCCGATCGGCGGCGTCAAAGAGAAGGTTCTCGGCGCGAAGCGGGCCGGCATCAAGAAAGTGCTGCTCCCGCGCCGCAACGAGATCGACCTCGACGACGTGCCCAAGGAAGTCCGCGACACGATGGAGTTCGCGTTCGTCGACGAGCTGAGCGAAGTGTTCGCCCACGCGCTCGGCAAGCGGGTGATCACGCCCGTGCTGCTCGGGGCGGCGGATACGCCGAGCACGCGGCGCGCCAGCAACGTCGTCGCGCTGCGCCCCAGCGCGAAACGTCCGGCTTCACGTCCCGCGCGTTCGGCGCGCGGCGCCGCACCCAAGCGCGGCCGCTAACCGGGCGCGCTGCGCCTTCTCGCTCAGCGCATCGTCGGCCCCGCAACGTGGTACAGCGCGCCACCGTGGTCGAAGCGGATGTTCTCGCCCAGGGTGAGGGCGGCGTGGCGCTCCGATCCGACGATCACGCGCCGCTCCTCGGCGTTGTCGTAGGCGAAGTCGACGGCGTCGGCGTGATGGTCGTAGCCGCGCGGGTTCTCGACCGCGTGGTCCATCTCGTGTCCCAACCCCAGCGCCGGCGACTGCGATCCGCCTTCGGTGGTCAAGAGCGCGCTGAACGGATCCCACCGGATCGTGTGCGTGTTCGGGTCGTACGAGTCGTTTCCGTGACGGTCGATGACGATGCGGTGCTGGGTCCGGCTGCGCTCGAGCTGTTCGATGAGGGAGCGTTCGACCGGATCGTGCGCGAGGTACCCGAACGCCTCGTCGATCTCGCGCTGGCCGGACAACGGAATGGTGAGCGAACCGTAGCGGACGGTCGCAGCGTGTGTACTGGTCATGGCACGCTTCGTTCACGCGTTCGGGATCGCGCGGCAAGTGCAACCGGCCGCCTCCGAGCCGTGTTTCCCCACCGTGGCTGGACGAACGATCGACAGCGGGCTCGTGCGCGTCCCGGCTTTCGACGTGCGGATGCTCCTCGCGGTCATCGCCGTGTGGATCTTCTGGGGCTCGACGTTTGCGGCGATGCGCTACGCCGTCGCGACGATCCCACCGTTTCCGATGGCCGCCTGTCGCTTTCTCACCGCCGGCGCGATCCTCTATGCGATCAGCCTGCTGCGCGGGAAGGCGCGGCCCGCTCGCCACGAAGTCGTCGGCGCGGCCGTCACCGGCGTGACGCTGCTCCTGATCGGCAACGGGACGACGGCCTGGACCGTGCAGTACCTGCCGACCGGCGTCAACTCGCTGCTCTTGTCGCTCTCGCCGGTGTGGATGGCGGTGATCGCTTTCGCCTGGGGTGGCGAACGCCCGTCACGGCTCGCCGTGCTCGGAATGGTCCTCGCTTTCGTCGGGTTGGCGTTGCTGGTGCAACCGAAGGCGACCGGCGGGCTGCCGGTCTGGCCGGCGGTCGTAGCGCTCCTCTCGTGCATCTCGTGGGCGTTCGGCTCGATCTACCAACGGAGGTCGCCGCGCAGCACGAGCCTCGTCCGGTCGACCGCGCTGCAGATGCTGTTCGGTGGCGCGTTTCTCGCGCTCGAAGCGACGGTGTTCGGCGAGTGGCGCACGTTCGACGTCCATGCCGTCAGCGCGTCGTCGCTGGGCGGGATGCTATGGCTGATCGTGTTCGGCAGCCTCGTCGCCTACAGCTCCTACCTCTACACGATGCGCGCGCACAGCACCGCGCTCGCATCGACGTATGCCTACGTCAACCCGATCGTCGCGGTGATCATTGGGATCGTTCTGTTCCACGAACGCTTCACGCCGCTCGAGGCGTTGGCCGGCGCCATCATCTTGGGCGGTGTCGCGCTGATGATGATCCCGCGCCGCGGCTCGCGCGGCGTCAGTCCACCGCTCGCATCGCGGGCGTGACGTCCCGCGCGAAGCGCGTCGGCGAGAACAGGTCCAGCGAGAACCCTGGGTCTTCGTTCGCCAGCAGCGCCGCAACGATCTCACCGACGACGGGCGTGAACTTGTAACCGTGCCCGGAGAAGCCGCCGGCGACGACGACGTTGGGGTGTCGCGGGTGAATGCCGATGACGAAGTGCTCGTCCGGCGTGAGCGAGTACATGCACGGATCGGCGCGCAGGAACAGACCCGCGGCGAGCGGGACGAATGACGCGAGCGCGGCGTGCGCGATCGCGATCTCGCCGGCGGATACCGTGCGGTCCAACGCGTCGGGATCGGCGTCGCGGCCGCCGCGATGGTGCGCGACCTTCGCACCGTCGCCGAAATCCGGGAAGCCGTAGAACATCGCCGCCCCGTCACGCTGAACGGCGTAGATCGGCAGGTGCGCCGGCGAGACGGCGTCGCGATCGGACGGCGCGAACCAGAATTGCACGTTGCGCTCGATGCGCAGCGGGATGCCCAGGTCGGGCGCGATCTGCGCGAACCACGGCCCGGCGCACATCGCGAGCCGTTGCGCCTCGATCCTTGTGCCGTCGGCGAGCGTGACGCGAGCGCCGTCATCGCCGGCGTCCCAACCGATCGCGCGCGTGCCGAAGCGCAGCTCCGCGCCGTCGGCGGCCGCGACGAGCAGGTGCGCATGAACTCCCGCTTCGGGGAACAGCGCGCCGGCGACCGCTTCGTAGACGCCGATCTCGTCGTCGAGCGGCGTGACCGCCGGAAATGCGCGGCGAAGCTCGGCGGCATCGTAGATCTCGTGCGCGAGATCCCACCGGCGCGCGCTCTCGAGCGTCCCGGCGACGACCGCCGTTTCGGGCCGGCCGACGAACAGTCCGCCGGTCTGCGCCCGCAAGGTCATCTCGGTGCGCGCTTCGAGCGCATCCCACAGCTCGTAGGCGCGGCGCAGCATCGGCACGTAATCGGGCGACTCGAAGTACGCCTGGCGAATGATGCGCGACTCGCCGTGCGAAGAACCGCGCGCATGCGCGGGACCGAAGCGTTCGATCCCGAGCACGCGCCGGCCGCGCGCGGCGACGTGCGCGGCGACCGCGCTCCCCATCCCACCCAGGCCGAGAACGATCGTATCGTAGCGCAACGCTGATCCGCCGTCAGCGGATGATGACTGCGCCGGCCGGGCCGCTCAGCACTTCGCCGACGATCGCGACCGTGCCGAGATCGGCGAGCTCGGCCAGGACCCGCTCCGCGCGGTCGCGGGGAATCGCGATCAGCAGACCGCCCGAGGTCTGCGCGTCCGAGAGCGCGACGCGATACGCGTGCGGAACGTCGTCGGCGTATTCGACGAAGGCGGCATGGTCGTCGAGGTTCGCACGCGTCCCGCCGGGCACGACGTCGCGCGCGATCAATTCCAGCACGCCGTCGAACAACGGAACCGCGTGCGCGTCGATGGCGAGCGCGACGCCCGATGCGCGCGCCATCTCACCGCCGTGCCCCACCACGCCGTAGCCGGTGATGTCCGTCGCGCCGTGCACGCCGTGCGCGAGCATCGCCGCGGACGCGCGGTCGTTGAGCCGCACCATCGACTCGATCGCCGGCTGGAGCGCGCGATCGTCGATCAGCTCGCGCTTGTGCGCGGTGGTGAGGATCCCCGTCCCGACGGTCTTGGTGAGAAGCAGCACGTCGCCGGGACGGGCTCCGCGGTTCGTGACGATTCGATCCGGATGGATGGTGCCGGTGACGGCCATCCCGTACTTGGGCTCGTCCGACTTGATCGTGTGCCCGCCCAGGATCGATACGCCGGCCGCGGTCGCGACGGCTGTGCCCCCGGCCAGAATCTCCGCGAGGATCGCGGTCCCCAGCGACTCGACCGGAAACGCCACGATGTTGAGCGCGGTCAACGGCCTGCCGCCCATCGCGTAGACGTCGCTGATCGCGTTCGCCGCGGCGATGCGCCCGAAGTCGTACGGGTCGTCGACGATCGGTGTGAAGAAATCGACGGTCTGCACCATGGCCAGCTCGTCGCTGAGGCGGTAGACGCCGGCGTCGTCGCTGGTGCTGATCCCGACCAGCACGTTGGGATCGGTCGGGGCGGGGAGGCCGGCGAGCGCGCGCGCCAACTCCGACGCGGGGACCTTGGCCGCACAGCCGGCGCACGCCGAAAGCGACGTGAGGCGGACCCGGTTTCCGGGGGACTGGATCATGGTGTCGAATACGCCGCACAACGCCGAACGTCCGCCGGAGAGGGTTGTGTCGAAGAGCCTGTTGTTCATCCCTGGTCCCGTCACCGTCGCCGAATCCGTTCTGGCGGCAACGGCGCAGCCGATGATCGATCACCGTGGCCCCGAGTTCAAGGCGTTGCTCGAGCGAATCGCGCGGCGGCTGCGCCCGGTGTTCGGTACGCGTACGGCCGACGTGCTGTTGCTCGGCGCGTCGGGGACCGGCGGCCTCGAGGCTGCGGTCGGCAACCTCTTCGGCGAAGGCGATCGGCTGTTGGCGTGCCCGATCGGCGTCTTCGGCGAACGCCTCGTCGCGATCGCGCGCACGTTCGGCTGCGAGGTCGACGTGCTCGAAACGCCCTGGGGAAGCGCCGTCGATGCGGCTGCGCTTCGCGCCAAGCTCGGTGCCGCGCGCGACGGCTACACCGGCGTGCTGCTCACGCACAACGAGACGTCGACCGGCGCGCAGAACGATATGGCCGCGCTCGCCGGGGCGCTGCGCGGGCACGACGCGCTGGTGGTCGTGGACTCCGTCAGCGGGCTGGCGGCGAGCGAGTTCCGGATGGACGAGTGGGGTTTCGACGTCGTCGTCGCCGCGTCGCAGAAGGCGCTGGCGTGCCCGCCGGGGTTGGCGATGGTCGCCGTCGGGCCGCGCGCATGGGACCGCATGGGGACGGCCCACGGGGGACCGCGCTTCTACTTCGACCTGCGCAAGGCACGCGAGTTCGCCGCGCTGGGGCAGACGCCGTGGACGCCGCCGGTGTCGATCGCGTTCGGCCTCGACGCCGCGCTCGATGCGTTCGAGCAGGACGGCGCCGGCGCGGTTCACGAACGGCACGCGCGCTATGCGCGCGCGATTCGCGCGGCGGCGGAGGCGCTCGGTCTCGAGGTGTACTCGCGCGATGGCGCGCATTCGCCGACGGTGGTGGCGATTCGCGTGCCGGCCGGCATCGACGGCGACGCGATTCGCGCGTCATTGCGCACGTCGCGCGGCGTCATCATCGGCGGAGGCCAGAAGGAGCTCAAAGGCAAGATCATCCGCATCGGCACGATGGGCGATCTGACCCAGACCGACGTCGTGGGTGCGCTCGGCGCGCTGGAGATCGCATTGTTGGAAGCCGGGTACTCGCTGCACCCCGGGACCGGGATGCAGGCCGCCTTGAAGGTTTTTCTGGAAGCGGACCAGCCCGCCGCGGTCTGACAGGAAAACCCGCTTTCTGGATGCTATCTGCGGGTGCGGACGAAGATTCTGCCGTAACCAAGGGGTCTTCGCGGAACTTTGCGGCCCAAGTAAGGGAAGAAGAGGCCGAGCGCATTGCACGACCTGGCCCAGCAAATCGTCAACGGCTTGGCGACCGGCTCCATCTTCGCGAGCGTGGCGCTTGCGCTGGTGCTCATCTATCGCGCGATGGGGATCATCAACTTCGCGCAGGGTGAGATGGCGATGTTCACCACCTACATCGCGTGGCAGCTCGTTACGCTCGGGTTCCCGATTTGGGCCGCCTTCGCCATCACGATCGTAGTCGCATTCGTCGGCGGCGTCGCGCTGGAGCGCATCGTCATCCGCCCGGTCGAGAGAGCCCCCGAGCTGACCCTCGTGATCGTGACGCTGGGCCTCTTCATCACTTTCAACGGTCTGGCCGGTTGGTTCTGGGGCTACATCGTGAAGCCGTTTCCGACGCCGTTCCCGACGTCGCCGATCCAGATCGGCGGCGTGGGCTT
Organism: Vulcanimicrobiota bacterium; assembly: GCA_003161435.1. Taxonomy (GTDB): domain Bacteria; phylum Vulcanimicrobiota; class Vulcanimicrobiia; order Vulcanimicrobiales; family Vulcanimicrobiaceae; genus Vulcanimicrobium; species Vulcanimicrobium pasteuri. The sequence goes on along the minus strand of PMOS01000038.1, from coordinate 140,601 downwards.
CAGCGCGCAGGACATCGGAATCATCGTCGTCTCGCTGGTCACGCTCGGTCTGATCACGCTCTTCTTTCAGAAGACGAAGCTCGGGCTGGCGATGAAGGCGGCGGCGCTGTATCCCGAACAGAGCCGCGTGCTGGGGATTCGCGTCGGTTGGATGCTCGCGCTCGGCTGGGGATTGGCCGCAGTCGTCGGCGCCGTCGCCGGGATCATGATCGCGCCGGTCGTGTTCCTCGATCCGAACATGATGCAGAGCGTCATCGTCTACGCGTTCGCATCGGCGGTGTTGGGCGGCATCGAGAGCCCGATCGGCGCGGTCGTCGGCGGGCTGATCCTCGGCGTCGTCCTGAACTTGCTAGGCACCTACGTCGACGCGATCGGTAACGAGCTGCGTCTCGCCGCCGCGCTGGCGATCATCGTCGTCGTCTTGATGGTTCGGCCGTCGGGGCTGTTCGGCCGCGCGAAGGTACAGCGCGTCTAGTGGCGGCCGCGAACGCGGGACAGCTCTCGCGCGTCGGAGTCGCGATCGCCGTGATCGCGATCCTACCGTGGGTCGTTCCGTCGTTCGCCGTGTTCGATCTCATTTACGTCGGGGCGTATGCGATCGCGATCCTCGGCTTGATCGTGCTAACCGGGATGAACGGTCAGATCTCGCTCGGCCACGGCGCGTTCATGGCGCTCGGCGGATACGTCGTCGCGGTCGGCGTGCACGCCGCCGGCTGGCCGTACTGGGTCGGCGTTCCGGTGGCGGCGGCTGCATGCGGTGCTCTGGGGATCTTCATCGGGCTCATCGCGCTGCGGTTGGCCGGCGTGTACTTGGCGTTGGCGACCTTCTCGCTGGCCGTCGCGACGCCGTCGTTCCTCAAGCACTTCAAGAGCGTGACCGGGGGTTTCGGCGGCCTCTCGCTCGACTCGGTGACGACACCCGCCGGCATCCCGCTGGACGCGCAGCATTGGCTGTACTACGTCACCTGGGCGTCGGCCGGCGTGGCTTTTTTGGTGACGGCGTTGCTGGTACGCGGGAGGTTCGGGCGCGCGCTGCGCGCGCTGCGCGACGATCCGATCGCCGCCATCTCGTTCGGCGTCAACCCGTACTTCTACAAGACGCTGGCGTTTGCGTGGAGCGCGGCGCTGGCCGGCGTCGCAGGTGCGTTCTTCGCGATCACGACGGCGTATGTCAGCCCCGATACCTTCACGTTCGCCCTCTCGATCACGCTGCTCATCGGCGCGGTGCTCGGCGGGATCATGAGCTTCTGGGGCGCGCTCGTCGGGGCGCTCGTGATCGAGTTTCTTCCGTTGGTCGCGCAGCAAGTGAATGCCGGCGCGCCCAGTGTCGTGTACGGCGTCACGTTGATCCTGGTGATGCTGTTCGTCCCTGACGGCATCGTCGGCGGTGTGATGCGATCGATCCGCCGTCTCTCCCATCGCCCGCCCCAACCCGCGTTCGAACCGTCCGTCCAACCCGCCGCTCCGGTAGCGGCCGATCAGCCCTCGCGCGAGTAGCGCAACGCCCCGCGCCGGCTCGGCGCAGTCGAGGAGGTACTCTTGACCCCAGTCCTCAGCAAAGCCGCGATCGGCATCTTCGCAGCGACGTTCGCGCTGGCCATGACCGGCAGCACGATCGCACCCGTCAACGCCGCCGATCCAGGCGTATCCGACACCGAGATCATTCTCGGTGGCGACCATCCGTTCAGCGGCCCCGCGTCGGCCTACGGCAACATCGGCAAAGGGATCGGCGCATACTTCGATTACGTCAACGACCACGGCGGCGTCAACGGGCGCAAGATCAAGTGGATCGACAAAGACGACGGGTACAGCCCGCCGCAGGCCGTCCAGGTCGTCCACCAGATGGTCGAGCAGGACCACGTCTTCGCGATCTTCGACTCGCTCGGCACCGCCGTCAACACGGCGATCCGTCCGTACCTCAACCAGAACGGCATCCCGCAACTCTTCGTGGCGACCGGGGCGACGACGTGGGGCAAGGACTACAAACAGTATCCGTGGACGATCGGCTGGCAGCCGGATTATCAGGCCGAAGCGATCCTGTACGCGCAAGACATCGTGCGCAACCATCCCAACGCCAAGATCGGCGTTCTCTACCAGAACGACGACTACGGTGAAGACTACAACGCGGGTCTGAAAAAAGGCCTCGGATCGCACCAGAACCTCATCGTGAAGATGGCGTCGTACGAGACGACCGATCCGAGCGTGAGCTCGCAGATATCGACGCTCAAGGCCGCCGGCTGCGACACGTTCATGATCTTCGCGACGCCGAAGTTCGCGATCCAGGCGATGGTGTTCGCCGCGCAGCAGTCTTGGCATCCCCTCACGTACCTCAACAACGTCTCCAACGCGATCCCGTACATGAACGCCGCGATGAAGGCCGCCGGCCCGTCGGCCGTCAACGGCATCATCACGACGATCTACCTCAAGGATCCCGCGAATCACGCCCGGTACGCCGGCGATTCCGGGATGAAAGAGTACAACGAGATCATGGCCAAGTATCTGCCGTCCGCCGACAAGGACGACGGCAACTACCTGTACGGCGTCTCCATCGCGTACACGATGGTCGACGTGCTCAAGCGCGCCGGCAAGGACCTGACGCGCAAGAAGGTCATGGACATCGCGACGCACCTCACCGAGACGGACAATCCGTGGGCGTATCCGGGCGTCGTCATCCGCACCTCGTCGACGTTCCGCTACCCGATCACGCAGATGATCGCGGCCAAGTGGCTGGGCACCGACTGGTCTCCGACCGGCATCCTCGTCGACACGCGGTCGATGATGACGACGGCCGAGAAATAGCCGAATGGCGCCGTTGCTGGCAGTCCGCGGGCTGACGATCCGGTTCGGCGGCATCACCGCGTTGAACGACGTGTCGTTCGACGTCGATGCCGGCCGGATCACCGGGTTGATCGGCCCCAACGGCGCCGGCAAGACGACGTGCTTCAACTGCATGACGCGGTTGTATCAGCCCACGTCGGGCGAGATTCTGTTCAAAGGCGAGGATCTGCTGCGGTGTTCGCCGCAGCAGATCGCCCGCAAGCGGATCGCGCGAACGTTCCAGAACGTCGCGCTGTTCGATCACATGACGACCATCGAGAACGTCCTGGTCGGCGGCCACGCGCGTTTCCCCGGCGGCTTCGGCGATTGGGGATATGAGGCGCAAGCAACGGCTGAAGCGTTGGAGATTCTCGAGCGGCTGGACCTCGCGCAGTTTGCACGGCGACCTGTCCGCGGTCTGCCGTTCGGAACGCGCAAGACCATCGAGCTGGCTCGCGCGCTGATGGCCAAACCCGAGCTCCTGCTCCTGGACGAACCGGCGGCCGGGCTCAGCCACGAGGAAGTCGGCGCGCTCGGCACATCGATCAAGCGCATCGCGGCTGAGTTCGACACGACGATCCTCATGGTGGAGCACCACATGCAGCTGGTGATGCGCGTCTCGGATCATATAGTCGTGCTGGCGACGGGGCGCAAGCTGGCCGACGGTTCACCCGAAGCGATCCAAAACGACCCGGCAGTTATCGAGGCCTATCTTGGTACAGTCTGAACCCGCGCTCTCGGCGCCGTCGGAGGCCACGATCTTGGAGACGCGCGATCTGCGCGCGCGTTACGGCGAGATCGAGGCGGTGCGCGGCGTCGACCTGACCGTCCCGCGCGGCGCGATCGTTGCGCTACTCGGCGCCAACGGGTCGGGGAAGACGAGCACCCTGCGTGCGATCACCGGCACGATCAAGACGACGGGCACGGTGGCCTTCGCGGGCAAGACGCTCCACCACCGCTGCCCCGAGGACGCAGCACAGCTCGGAATCGCCCACGTTCCGGAGGGTCGCGGCACGCTCTCGAGCCTGACGGTCTGGGAAAATCTCATGCTCGGCGCATACATCGAGCGCAGCGGTGCGCGCGTGCGCCAGCGCTGCGAGCGCGTCGCCGCATACTTTCCCTGGATCTCCGATCGCAAGCACCAGCCGGCCGGGACGCTGAGCGGCGGCGAGCAACAGATGCTCGCCATCGCGCGCGCGCTGATGCTCGAGCCGCAGTTGCTGCTGCTCGACGAACCGTCGCTCGGCCTGGGCCCGAAGATCGTGCACGACATCTTCGCGCTGCTGCGCACGATCAACGAGCGCGACGGCATTAGCATCCTGGTCGCCGAGCAGAACGCAACCGTCGCCCTCGCCGTCGCGCATCACGCGTATGTCCTGGAAACGGGTCGCGTCGCCGTCTCCGGCCTCAGCGCCGACCTCGTCCAAAACGACCAAGTCCGCCGCAGCTACCTCGGTTACTAGCTCTGTCAGCCTGACAATACTCCGGCGGCGTAGCGCTCGCGGAGGGTTTTTTTCGAGATCTTGCCGGTTGCAGTGTGCGGCATCTCGTCGATGAAGACGACGTCGTCGGGGAGCCACAGCTTTGCGATCTTGTCTTGCAGGTAGGCGAGGATCTCGGCGGCATCGACCGTGCTGCCGGGGCGGCGCACCGCGACGAGCAGCGGGCGCTCGGACCAGCGCGGATGTGGGATCGCGATCGCCGCGGCTTCGACGATCTCGGGGTGACCGACGGCGGCGTTTTCGAGGTCGATGGAACTGATCCACTCGCCGCCCGATTTGATGAGGTCCTTGCTGCGATCGTGGATCGTCAGGTAGCCGTCGGCGTCGAGCGAGATGATGTCGCCCGTCTTGAACCAGCCGTCGCCGGTGAACTGCGCCTGCGTCGCCGTCTCGTTCTCGAAGTACGCGCTCGCGACCCACGGACCGCGCACGTGCAGCTCGCCTTGCGAAACGCCGTCGTCGGGAACGACCTGGCCTTCCTCGTCGACGACGCGCATCTGCACGCCGTAGAGACATCGGCCGGCGCGGGTCTGGTAGTCCATCCGGTTGGGGACGTCGCGGTGCTTGCGCGCCACCGAACCGTTGGTGCACACGGGACTCGTCTCGGTCATTCCCCAGCCGTGGATCACCTCGATGCCACGATCCTCGAACGCTTGGATCATCGCGCGCGGCGCGGCCGAGCCGCCGACGCGCATCGAGCGCAAGGAGCTGAGCTCCTTGCCGTTCGCCGTCATGAAGTCGAGTAGCCCCTGCCACACGGTCGGCACGCCGGCGGCGTTCTGAACGCGTTCGGTTTCGATCAGCTCGTAGAGGCTCGCGCCGTCGTGCGCCGAGCCGGCGAGGACCAGCTTCGCGCCCATCATGAGCGCGACGTACGGATACCCCCAGGCGTTGACGTGGAACATCGGCACGATCGGCATCATGCAACCCGTGCTCTCGGTCCGGCGCGCGGCCTCCGCGATCCCCGCGGTCATCGCGTGCAGCACCGTCGAGCGATGCGAGTACAGCGCGCCTTTCGGATCGCCGGTCGTGCCCGACGTGTAGCAGAGCCCGCAGGCCGTGTGCTCGTCGAACACCGGCCAGTCGATCGTCGTGGGTTGCGCGCCGATCAGCGTCTCGTAGCACATCGCGTCGGGGAGCGTCGTTTGCGGCATCGTCGTCTCACCGGTGAGGATCACGTAGCCGCGCACGCGTGGGAGCTGCGGCGCGAGCGCTTCGAGCAGCGGCACGAAGGTGAGGTCGGCAAACACGTAGCCGTCGTCGGCGTGGTTGACGATGTACGCGATCTGACCCGGGTGCAGGCGCGGGTTGACCGTGTGGCACACCGAGCCGATCCCGGCGACAGCGTAGTACAGCTCGACGTGGCGGTAGGTGTTCCAGGCGAGCGTAGCGACGCGGTCACCGGGCTCGACGCCGAGCGCGCGCAGCGCGTGCGCGAGCTGCGCCGTGCGCGCCGCGAGGTCGCGGTAGGTGTAGCGGTGGATCGGGCCCTCGACCGATCGTGAGACGATCTCCTGGTCGCCGAAGAAGCGGCGCGCGTGCTCGAGGATCGAGCTGATCATCAACGGGACGTCCATCATGAGACCGCGCATCGCTCTTCGTTCGCTCCGCGGCAGCCGTGCCGCCTCTCGGAAGGAGCGCATGCGACGGATCGGACAATCCATCGCTCCTGATGAAAGCTGCACGGCTGGTCGCTTTTCGCGAGCCGCTTCGGATCGAGGACATGCCGGTGCCGGAACCCGGACCGGGCGACGCCCTCGTTCGCGTGACCGCCTGCGGCGTGTGCCGCAGCGACTGGCATCGCTGGAACGACGATCTCACCTGGCTCGGTTTGAAGCCGCAGCTGCCGATGACGCTCGGCCACGAGATCGGCGGCGTGATCGAGCGCGTCGGTGAAGGCGTGGCGAAGCTCGCCCCCGGCCGTCGCGTCACCGTGCCGTTCGTGCAGTCGTGCGGCGCGTGCGAGAACTGCATCGCCGGCCGCGACAATTTGTGCTTGAAGGGCCAGGTCGCCGGCTTCGCGCGTGACGGCGGATTCGCCGAGTACGTCCTCGTGCGCGTCGCCGACCTGAACTGCGTGCCGCTGCCCGACGCGATCTCCGACGAGGTCGCCGCGGCGCTCGGCTGCCGCTTTCCGACCGGCTATCACGCGATCGCGCACCGCTCGGGGATGCACGCCGGTGACTGGATCGCGATCTTCGGCGCCGGCGGCGTCGGACTGTCGGCGATTCAGACCGCGGCGGCGCTCGGCGGTCGCGTCATCGCGGTCGACATCGACGAGGCAAAGCTCGAACGTGCGCGCGTCGCAGGAGCGGTCGAGACGATCCACGCGGTGGAAGGCGTGCGGATCGCGCGCCGCATCAAGGAGATCGCGGACGGCCGGGGCGCGCACATCAGCGTCGATGCGATCGCGACGGCGCCGACGACGCAAGCCGGCATCGCGTCATTGCGGCCCGGCGGCCGGCACGTGCAAGTCGGCCTCACCTCGCAGGCGGAACAAGGACAGATCCCGATCCCGGCCGACCTGGTGGCGACCAACGAGCTCGAGATCGTCGGCTCGGGTCCGAACCCGCACGGCGCGTACGACGAAATCTTCGATCTGATCGCGCGCGGCAAGCTCGATCCCGCGTCATTGATCTCGCGCCGCATCTCGCTGTCGGACGTCACGAGCGTCTTCCACGACTTCGACACCTTCGCCACCAGCGGCCTCGACGTCGTCACGACCTTTACGTGACGCCGCGATCTGGCGTCGTCGCGACGGTTGCGTAATGCCGGACACTGGCCTCGTCGGGCTAGTCGCGGCGGTCGAACGCTCTCGCGGAGAAACGGTGGCTATCTCGTCGACCGATGGAGCACCGGTGGTGCGCTATGCCGAGCTGATCGAGCGCAGCGCGCGGGTCGCGGGCGGGTTGGCAGAACTGCGCGTCGGACGCGGCGACGTGTTGGCGCTCTGGTTGCCGAACGTTGCCGAGTACGTCGTGCTGCTGCTCGCCGCGGAGCGGCTAGGCGTGTGCGTCGTCGGACTCAACACGCGCTATCGCTCCGAAGAGCTCCGCGGCATCCTGCAGACGTCGCGGGCGCGCGCGCTGGTCATGATGCCGGCGTTTCAGGGCGTCGACTTCGCGGCGATCTTGCGCGACGTGCGCGGCGATGTGCCGGATCTGCAGACCGTCGTCACCGTCGGCCCCGCGGGCGGCGGCCGCTCGGACGTCGGCGTTCCAGGCGCGGTGGCCTACGACGCGCTCGAACGAACATCGCCGCTCGACCGCGCGGCCGAAACCGACGCGCATGATGCACTGGCAGCATTCACGACGTCGGGGACGACCTCCGGGCCGAAGCTCGCAGTCCACGACGGCGCGAGCCTAGCGCGCCATGCGCGGAACGACGCCGTAGCGTTCGAGGTGCGCGGCGGTGACGTGAACCTGTGCGCGTTGCCGTTCTGCGGCGTGTTCGGCCTCTGCGCGATGCTTGCGACGCTCGCCGCCGGAGCGACCGTGCTGGCAATGCCGGTGTTCGACGGAGCCGAGGCGGCGTCCGCGATCGCGCGACACCACGTCACCCACCTGTTCGGCACGGATCCGATGCTGGCGGCGATCCTCGACGGCGCGGACGACCCGAGCAGGCTGGGCAGCCTGCGGCGCGGCGGCTTTGCTGACTTCGGCGGGCGTCTCGCGCTTCAACTGGAGCGCTGGGAACGTGAAACCGGGGTGCGGTTCGGTGGCCTGTACGGATCGTCGGAGTGCTTCGCGCTCATGACGTCCTGGCCGGTAGATCTACCGGCAGCCGAACGTGCGCGGGTGGGTGGCGTGCTGGTCGACGACGAGATGGCGGTGCGCGCCATCGATCCGCAGACCGGCACGACCTGCGCGCACGGAATCTCGGGCGAGTTGCAGTTTCGAGGCTACAACGTCACGACGGGCTATCTCGGCAATCCGGACGCCACGGCCCGCGCGTTCACCGGCGACGGCTGGTTTCGTTCAGGCGATCTCGGCACGACGCTCGATGCGCGCACGTTCGTGTTCGCAGCGCGCCTGGGCGATTCGCTGCGGCTGCGCGGCTATCTCGTCGATCCGCGCGAGATCGAAGAGTTCCTCGAACGCCATCCGTCGATCGCGAAAGCTCAGGTGGTTGGAGCCGGCGGCGCAGAGGGACAAGTCCCGATCGCCTTCGTGCAGGCGCGCGAGGGCACATCGATCGACGCGGTAGAGTTGAAGAACTTCGCGCGCGAGCGCATCGCGGCGTACAAGGTCCCGCACACGTTCGTTGCCGTTGCGGCGTTCCCAACCACCCCGAGCCCCAACGGCGAGAAGATCCGCAAGGCCGAGCTGCGCAAACGCGCTCAGGCACTGTTCGAGACGCAGCGTTGACGGGGCCCAATTTCTCCCTTTCGGGATCGAAGCGGTGTCCGAAGGATAGCTGCGAGAACGCCGCAGGTCTAGTAGCTGCTAGACCAGCGCGGCGAACAGCGCATGTCGTTCAATCCTGCTCTCAGCGCCATGTCTAGGGTGACATCGATTTGCGGCGTAGGGCGCGGTCAAGTCGCTACGATAATTGCAGCCGTTCGCAAATGCACCTAAAGCGCCTGGCTATGAGCGCTCGACCCACCTGATGAGTTCGTCGAAGGCGGCCATCACGCGCGGGTAGCCGAGCCGCATGTGCGGGTAGTTCGGATCTTCGGACCACGGGTCGACGTGTTGCGCGCTGGGGATCAATTCGCCGCGGTAGAGTTCCCGCTTGCCGGCGGCGTCGATGAGGTCGGCGTACGCTGCAAAGTGCAGCTTCGGCGGGATCAGGTGATCGTACTCGGAGGCGAGGTCGAACAGCTTGCACCGAATCTGTCCGGTGTTCGCAAAGCCCGCGATGCGTTCGCGCACCAACGCCGAGGGCCGCCAAGAGGCGATTCGACCGTTCCACGATTCAGTGGGCGCGGTGTCGCTCACGTCGCCGTAGGCGATCGACGTGTCGGGATCGAGATGCATCGCGTGCAGCCATGCCGTGACGTACCAGTAGTACCGTTCGTTCTTGCGGTACAGCGTGTCGCCGTCGACGCCGCGCACGTCGGGCGGAAAGCCGAGCGCTTCGATCCGCGCCATATCGCCGCGCTGGAGCGCGTCGATCGCCTCGGCCAGGACCAACAGGTTGTGCTGCGGCGTCCAGAGCACGGCGTTCCAGGTCAGCGCGCCGTCGAAGAGGTCGCTCGACTCGATCGCTCGGCGCACTTGGTAGCCGCCGTTCGAAAGCCCGACCGCGTACGTCGCTTCGGGCTCGCGGCCGCACGCTGCGACGATGAGCTCGCGTGCGCGCTCGGTGATCGCGACGAAGTCGTCGCGCCAGCGCTCCATGCGGTGGCCCGGCGCGTGAAACCAAAACGAGACGCCGCGCCCGTCGGGCAGCAGGAGCCGGGGCAGCTCGACTCCTTCGATGGCAATGCGCCGGCCGGGCTCCAGCAGCAGCCCGCCGTCGCCCTCGCCCTTGTTGCTCGCCGCGTAAGCATAGCCGCGGGCGAGCAGCGGGTCGCCGAACAGCCGATCGCAGGCGAACTCGGAGCGCTGCGCGGGGGTACCGGCGACGACCAGGCGCCCGTTCCAGCGGTCGGGGATGCGCACGACGAAACGCTGGGCCGGTCCGAGCGACCCGATCGCACGGCGGCCGGGAATCGGGTCGGGCGGGGTTCGGACCACGGACGGCGTGAGATCGCGCGCATCGCGCGCCGCGAACGCCGGTGAGCCGAGCGCCGCCTCGCCGCCGAACAGGCCGCTCGCCCAAGGCGGAACCGGCAGCGCGGGTTCGTAGGGCGGCGTCGCGAGCGAGCGCAGGTCGGTAGTGCGGGCGGGCTGTTCGACGGCGACGAACCTCGTGTGCGAGCGGTGACGCAAGACGTAGCACCGGAGCCGCCCGCCTGTCAAATCGCCATCCGGAACACGGGTTTGTCTCATGACGAGGGACCGTTTCCGGGCCGCGCGAAGGTCGGTTTTACACCAATTCCGTTGGAGACGCGCAGTGTCGACAGCAGCCCGCGACGGCGTCGCAGTCATTACGATCGACTACCCGCCGGTCAACGCGCTCGGGGCGACCTCGATTGCGCCGTTGCTCGCGGCGCTGACGATTGCGCAGAGCGATCCGGCGGTGACGGCGGTCGTGTTGCACGGCGCGAACGGGACGTTCAGCGGCGGCGCCGACATGCGCGGTTTCGGCGTGGTCCCGCCGCCGCGCCCGAACACGCGCGACTTCATCGAAGCGCTCGAGACGTCGACCAAGCCCATCGTCGCCGCTCTCGAAGGCAACGTGCTGGGCGGCGGCTTGGAGGTCGCACTCGGCTGCGACTATCGCATCGCGTCGCCCGGCGCGCGAATGGCGTTCCCCGAGATCAAGCGCGGGTTGTTGCCGGGCGCCGGCGGAACGCAGCGCGCGCCGCGGTTGATCGGCATCAAAGAATCACTCGCCATGATCCTGGGCGGCGATCCGGTCGACGGCATACGAGCCAAGGCGCTCGGGCTGGTCGACGAGATCGCGAGCGCTGACGTCCTCGAGGCGGCGATCGCGTTCGCGCGCACGCTTGCGGGAAAAGCGCGCCGGCGCATCAGCGAGATGGCGCCGCAGCACGATGCCGCGGCGTTAGCGGCCGCACGCGAGCGCGCGCAGCCGGCGGAGCGCGGCGGCTTGGCCGAACAGCGCGCGATCGACTGCGTCGAAGAAGCGACGACGCTGCCGTTCGCCGAGGGACTCGCGCGCGAGCGCGACCGCTTCGTCGAGCTGCTCGGCTCGGAACAGTCCAAGGCGCGGCTGCACATCTTCTTCGCCGAGCGCGAAGCCGCGAAACCGCCCGACGGCGCGCCGGCCGGGCCGTTCACCGTGCGCACCGCAACGATCATCGGCAGCGGCACGATGGGCGGCGGGATCGCAATGGCCTGCGCCAACGCCGGAATAGCGGTGACGGTCGTCGATCTGAAGCCCGAGCTGCTCGAGCGCGCCAAGGCGATCATGAGCGGCAACTACGCGGCGACCATGAAGAAGGGGCGCCTCACCGAGGCGGAAATGAACGCGCGGCTCGGCCGCATCTCCTACGCGACCTCGCTCGACGCGGCGGCCGACGTCGACCTGGTGATCGAAGCGGTCTTCGAGGAGATGGAGATCAAGAAGGACGTCTTCCGCCAGCTCGACCGCATCGCGAAGCCGGGCACGATGCTCGCCAGCAACACGTCGACGCTCGACATCGACGCGATCGCGGCGGTCACTTCGCGCCCGCAGGACGTCGTCGGCCTGCACTTCTTCAGCCCGGCAAACGTGATGCGCCTGCTCGAGATCGTGCGCGGCGCCCGAAGCTCGCCCGAGGCGATCGCGCGCGCGCTCGCCTTCGCCAAGCAGGTCGGTAAAGTCGGCGTCGTCGCGGGCAACTGCGACGGTTTCATCGGCAATCGGATGCTGCACCAGTATTTTCGAGAGGCCGCCTTCTTGATGGAGGAAGGTGCGCCGCCGCAGCAGATCGACCGCGTCATCAAGGACTTCGGCTTCGCGATGGGCCCGTTCGCGACCGGCGATCTCGCCGGGCTCGACGTCGGCTGGCGCATCCGTAAGGGCAAGAACGCAATCTCACCACCGGTCGGACGCTATTCTCGCGTCGCGGACGCGCTGTGCGAGCTCGGGCGCTTCGGGCAGAAGACCGGCGCCGGTTACTACCGCTACGAACCCGGGAACCGCACGCCGATCCCCGATCCGATGGTCGACGAGATCACCGAGCGCATCGCGCGCGAGGACGGCATCGCGCGGCGCACGGTCTCCGACGACGAGATCCTCAAGCGCTGTCTGTACCCGCTGGTGAACGAGGCGGCGAAGGAGCTCGACGAGGGGATCGCCGCTCGCCCGGGTGACGTCGACGTCGTCTGGATCTACGGGTATGGTTTTCCGGTGTGGCGCGGCGGACCGCTGCGCTGGGCAGACTCGATCGGCATTGCGACGATCGTCGACGACATGCGCGAGTTCGAGCGCGTGCACGGTTCGAACTGGACGCCGGCTGCGCTGCTCGTCGAGCTCGCCCAAACCGGTGGCGGTGGCACGTTTGGAGCCTGGAAGGCGCGGAGCACGGCCAATGCGTGAAGCCGTCATCGTCTCGACGGCGCGCACGCCGATCGGCAAAGCGTTCCGCGGCGCTTTCAACGACACGCACGGCGCAGCGCTGGCGAGCCACGTCATCCAATGCGCCGTCGAGCGTGCCGGACTGGAGCCCAACGAGATCGAGGACGTCATCCTCGGCTGCGCCGATCCGGAAGGCGCGACCGGCGGCAACATCGCGCGAGTCGCCGCGTATCGTGCCGGGTTGCCGATCACAACCGGCGGTACGACGATCAACCGGTTCTGCAGCTCGGGGCTGCAGGCGATCAGCTTGGCGGCGCAGCGCGTCGTCGTCGACGGGGTTCCGGCCATTGTGGCGGGCGGCGTCGAATCGATCAGCCTCGTGCAGAACTTCATGAACAAGCACCGCGCGCTCGACGAGTGGACGCTCGAGAACAAGCCCGAGCTCTACATGCCGATGATCGACACCGCCGAGGTCGTCGCCGAACGCTACGGCGTCAGCCGCGAACGGCAGGACGAGTACGCGCTGCTCAGCCAGCACCGCATCGCCGCCGCACAGCAAGAAGGGCGGCTCGACGCGGAGATCGTCCCGCTTGCGGCGCGCAAGGCGAACGTCGACAAAGAATCCGGTGCCGTGTCCTACGAAGATGTGATGCTGACCAAGGACGAGGGAAACCGTCCGCAGACGACCGCCGCGGACCTCGCGAAGCTGCAGCCGGTGCGTGGTCCGGGCAAGACGATCACCGCCGGGAACGCCAGCCAGCTCTCCGACGGCGCGTCAGCCTGCGTGGTGATGGACGCGAAGCTGGCCGAGCAGCGCAACATTACGCCGCTGGGTTATTATCGCGGGATGGTCACCGTCGGCTGCGAGCCCGACGAGATGGGGATCGGTCCCGTCTTCGCGATCCCCAAGCTGCTCGAACGCCACGGCCTGACGATCGACGACATCGACCTCTGGGAGCTCAACGAAGCGTTCGCCGTACAGGCGATCTACTGTCGCGAGCGGTTGGGCATCCCGCTCGAACGCTACAATGTCGACGGCGGCTCGATCGCGATCGGCCACCCGTACGGGATGAGCGGCGCGCGCATGGCCGGCCACGCGCTCATCGAGGGCAAACGCCGCGGCGCGAAGCGCGTCGTGGTGACGATGTGCATCGGCGGCGGCCAAGGCGCCGCCGCCCTCTTCGAAGTCGCGTAGTGTCGCGTCTATTCGGCGCCGCCGATGGTCGTGCCGCCGTCGACGGTAATGACCTGTCCGGTGACGAACGCGCCTGCGCGCGAGGCCAAGAAGATCGCGGCTCCGGCGACTTCGTCGGGTTCGCCGATGCGGCGCAGCGGGTAGCCGTGGACGGCCTTGGCATAGATCTCCGGGTCTTCCCACAGCTTGCGCGCGAAGTCGGTGCGGATGATCGCCGGGGCGATCGCGTTGACGCGAACGTTGCGCGGCCCCCACTCGACGGCCAAGTTGCGAACCAGCTGGAAGTCGGCGGCCTTCGAGATGCCGTAAGCGCCCAAGCTCAGGTTCCCCTTGAGCCCGGCGATGCTCGAGATCACGATCACCGAACCGTCGTTTCGCTCCGCCATCCCCGGGATCACCATTTGGCACAGCCACACGTTGGAGCGCACGTTGCTGGCCATGATCTTGTCGAACGCTTCGTCGGTGATGTTCAGCAGCGGGCCGAAGTACGGATTGACCGCGGCGTTGCACACCAGAACGTCGATGCGGCCCCACTCGGCGACCGTGTGGTCGACCAATCCTTGCAGCGCCGCGCGGTCCGAGATGCTCGCCGCGTGCGCGATCGCTTTCCCGCCGCGCGCGACGATCATGCCGGCCACCTCGTCGCATGCCTCCACCTTGCGGCTGGAGATGACGACCTTCGCGCCCATCTCGGCCATCCGCTCGGCGATCGCGCGTCCGATCCCGCGCGTCGAGCCGGTGATCACTGCGACTTTGTCCGTCATATCGAACAGCACGTGTCGTTCCCCGTTTCTTTCTTTCCGAGAAGTCGAAGGTAACCGATGGATCTAGCGTTCAGCACTCAAGAGCGAGCATTCCGCGACGAGGTTCGCGAGTTCATCGCGACCCAGCTGCCCGAGGACATCCGGCGCAAAGTGCAAGCCGGCGATCACCTCGTGAAGGACGACTATTTCCGTTGGCATCGGATTCTCCACGAGCGCGGGTGGGTTGCGCCGGGCTGGCCGGTCGAGCTCGGGGGAACCGATTGGACACCGGTCCAGCGGCACATCTTCTACGAGGAGTTCGCCTACGGCTGGGCGCCGCGGCTCTTGCCGTTCGGGCTCAACATGGTCGCGCCGGTCATCATCGAGTTTGGCAACGACGCGCAGCGCGCGCGCTACCTGCCCAAGATCCACAGCGGCGAAGAGTTCTGGTGCCAGGGCTACTCCGAGCCGGGCGCCGGTTCCGATCTCGCGTCGCTGTCGACGCGCGCCGTCCTTCGACAAGCTCAGGATGACAGTGGGCGTGACGTGTACGTGGTGAACGGCACGAAGACGTGGATCACCGCCGCGCAGTGGGCCGACTGGATCTTCGTGCTCGCGCGCACCGATCCGGCGGCGAAGAAACAAGAGGGGATCTCGTTCATCCTCGTCGACATGCGCAGCCCGGGCGTGACGGTGCGGCCGATCGAGACGATCGACGGCGGCAAAGAGATCAACGAGGTTTACCTCGAGAATGTCGAGGTGCCGGTCGAGAACCGGGTCGGCGACGAAGGCGCGGGCTGGACCTACGCCAAGTTCTTGCTCGAGCACGAGCGCACCGGGACGGCGGGGATCGCCGGCTGCCGCCAGCAGCTCGAGACGCTGCACGAGTTGCTCGAGCGCGAGTCGATCGACGACCAGCGGTTGAATGAAAAGATCGCGCAGGTCGAGATCGAGCTCGAAGCGCTCGCGTTCACCGAGCTGCGCACGCTGGCGGCCGAATCGGCGGGGAAGCGCCCCGGACCCGAGTCGTCGATCCTCAAGATCAAGGGAACGGAGATCCAGCAGGCGATCAGCGAGCTCGCGCTCGACGCGCTCGGGCCGTACGCCGAACGCCATCTCGCGCCGAAGTATTTCAACTATCGCAAGACGTCGATCTACGCCGGCTCCAACGAGATCCAGAAGAACATCATTGCCAAGCGCATCCTGAAGGTCTGACGCGACATGGATTTCACGTTGACACCCGAGCAGCTGCTGATCAAAGACAGCGTCGCGCGCTACGCTGCGGGCGAGCACGCCGGCACGGAGAAGTGGCCGCAGTTCGCCGAGCTGGGTTGGCTCGCGATCGGCGCACCCGACGAGCTGGGCGGCTTCGGCGGACCGCTCGAGACGCTGATCCTCATGGAGCAGTTCGGCCGAGGTTTGGTGGTTTCACCGTATCTCTCACAGGTCGTGTTGGCCGGCACGCTGCTGCGCGCCGCCAAGCGTGATGACCTGCTCGGCTCGTTGGTCGAGGGCGAGGCGCGCTACACCGTCGCGTACGAGGAGCCACATTCGCGCTACGATCCGTCGCTCGTCGCGACGACCGCGGTGCGCGACGGCGACAGCTACGTGCTGCGTGGTGCGAAGGTCCGCGTGCTGGATGCCGCGACCGCGACCACGATCATCGTCTCGGCGCGGACCGGCGACGAGGTATCGCTGTTCGCGCTGCCTGCGGGCGCGGAGAACCTCGAGCTCGTGCCGTACGCGACCGAGGACGGTCACGACGCCGGCGACGTGCGTCTCGACGGCGTGCGCGTCGACGGTTCGGCGATGATCGGTGAGTTCGGCGAGGGCCTTTCGCTGCTCGGGCTCGCGCTCGACCACGCGACCGCCGCACTCTGCGCCGAAGGGCTCGGGTTGATGGCGCTGATGCTCGAGGCGACGGTCCAGTACACCAAGCAGCGCCAGCAGTTCGGCGTCCCGATCTCGTCGTTCCAAGTGCTGCAGCATCGTATGGCGGAGATGTTCATCGAGGTCGAGCTGGCGCGCTCGATGGCGTTCCTCGCGGCGATGACGCTCGACGAGCAGCACGACGATCCGGTTGCGCGCGCACGCGGCGTCTCGGCAGCCAAGGTCCAGATCGCCAAATCCGGCCGCTTCGTGGGCCAAAGCGCGATCCAGCTCCACGGCGGGATCGGGATGAGCGAAGAGTACAAGGTCGGTCACTACTTCAAGCGGATGACGATCGTCGAACGTCTACTCGGCGACGCCGACTATCATCTCGGACGCTATCTCGCGTCGCAGGACACCAAAGCAAAAATACCGGCGAACGCGACGGTCGCTTAGCCGGTACTCTTTTTCGCCGCACCTTTACGCGGCGCGCTCGCGGTGTTCGGGCCGGCTTTGCGACGCATTGCGCGCTCTTTGAAGCGCTGCATCTCGGCGCCCAGCGGCTTCAGCCGGTCTTGGCCGAGTGCATGCTTTGCCTCGTCGAAGATCTCCGACTCTTCTTCCTTCACGTGGTGGGTCACGAGTTCTTTGAGCACGGTGACCTTCGCGTTGAGCGTCTCGTCGCGCCCGCGGATCGCAACGATCTTCGCGATGAGGTCCTTGACGACGCCGTGCTCCTCAGCCGCCTCGAGAACGCTGTCGCGCTCGTCCTTGCCGCCGGCCTTGCGCAGCGCAGGATAGAAGATCGCCTCTTCCATCTGCGCGTGAACGGTCAGCGCCTGGACGATCTTCGCGACGACGCTGCGGCGCTGCGCGGACGGCGTCTCTTCGTCCAGCGCTTTCGCGAAGAGCTCGTCGACCTCGCGGTGGTCGTTCTTGATAAGCGTAAGCGCGTCCGGCGCTTCCTCGTCCTCACCCTTCCCGAAAATGCTCGATACGGTCCGTTTGATATGCATCGATTCCCTCGCTCGGCGCGTTGTCGAGACAGGGGATACCCGCGGTGAAATGCCTTTGAAACCCGCCGTACGTGAGGAGGCCTAACGCGCGGCCGGATCGAGATCGAGCTGGAGCGTGCGGATCCACAGCGTCGTGATCGTCTCGATCATCTTTTCGACCGATGGCCGGCGCGGCGCGAGCACCCACTCGAGCAGAAGGTCGTGCGACGCGCCGGCGATGGCCGCGCTGAGCAACCTGCTGTCGATGCCGCGGTCTTCGAAACCCTGCGACGCCTTGGTCATCTTGCGCACGAACGCTTCGCGCTTCGCGCGGCGGTGCTGCTCGAGCTCGTGGTGCATTCCGACGGCTTCGATGGCGTAGATGCGCGCGATGCGCGGATCGCTGGTGAGGTAGCGGAAATAGGCGGCGCTGCTCTTGCGGATCCGCTCGCGCGGGTCATTCTCTTCACCCAGCCGCAACGCGCCCATCGAGCGCTCGAAGACGGCCTCGGCGATGCCGTCGTAGAGGGTGCGCAGCAGCGCTTCGCGCGAGTCGAAGTCGTCGTAGAAGTGGCGCGCCGTCACGCCGGCGGCGCTGCAGAGCATCGGGATCGTCGTCTTGGCGAAACCGACCGTCCCGAACAGCTCGAGCGCCGCGTCGAGCAGGCGCTCGCGACGTTCCGCCCGCCGCTCGGGCGCCGAGAGTCCGGCGTAGGTGCGTCCTTGCGGCAGCGGGGTCTTGATCGCCATCGTAGCAACGTGGTTCGGCGCTCTCCGGACGACGTCCCGGGCTCAGCCCGCCGCGCGCATCGGAGTGTCGGACGGGCGGACTCTGATCGCGCCGAGGGAAACCTCGGAGCGTCCTGCACTCCCTGGAGATTTGCGTGCTCGATCGATCGGTCCGCCTTGCGCTCCCCGCTCTGGCCGCGGCAGCAGCGACGGCGCTCCCGGTCCAGGCCGCCGAGCAGCTCACCGTCGACGACATCGTCGCGCACGTACCGGTGTCGGGAGCGCCTCCGTCGGGGTTCAACTGGGCGCCGGACGGTTCGCGTTACCTCTACACGCTGCCGGGTGCGAGTGAGAGGGCCCGTCCGGTGGTGCGCGTCTTCGACGTGCGAACCGGCCGCGACCGGGTGCTGTTCGCGGCCCGCGCGTCGGCGCGCGGTTCGCGTTCGCGCGCCATCGATCAGATCGTCTGGTCGCCGGACGGCTCGAAGATCGCGTACGTCGACGGAGGCTCGCTGCACGTCGCCGCCGCCGACGGGACGCACGGGCGAGCCGTCGCCGCGAATGCCGACGATCCGCAGTGGTCGCCGGACGGAAAGCAGATCGCGTTCGTGCGCGACCACGACCTGTTCGCGATCGCGGTCGCGACCGAACGCGCACGCAGGCTCACTGTAGGCGGCTCGGCGACGCGGCTCAACGGTGATCCGGACTGGCTCTACAGCGAAGAGATGGGCGTGGCGCACGCGTACCGCTGGGCGCCCGGCGGCGATGCCATCGCGTTCTTGTCGTTCGACGAGTCGCCGGTGACGGCGTTCCCGATCCAGGATTATCTCCCGCTCGTCAACACGGTGGAACAACAGCGGTACCCGCTTGCCGGGCAGAAGAACCCGCGCGTCGCGCTGCGCGTCGTCGACGTCCGTTCGGGTGAGATGAGCACGTTGTACGACGGCGGGCTGCGCGACGAGTACCTCGTCGGATTCGCCTGGGACCCGAGTGGCCGCGCCGTGTTCGATGAGATCGTCGACCGCGCGCAGCGCACGCTACGCGTCGTGCGACTGGCGCGCGACGGCGGTGCGCCGGTGACCATCGTCCACGAGTCCGATCCGCAGTTCGTCGAGGTCGCGCCGGCTCCGCGTTTCGTTGGCGACGGCCGCACGTTCTTGTGGCTCTCCGACCGCGCCGGCGTGCGCGCGCTCTACCGCGTCGATGCGCGGACCGGCGCCGCACGGCGCCTCACCGCCACGTACGCGGTCGCGTCGCTCGACGCTGTGGACGACCGCGCCGGGGTCGCGTACGTCACGGCGCTCTACCCGACGCGCCGCGATCGTTCGCTGTTGCGGATCCCGCTCGACGGCGGCGGAATGACGAACCTCACCCCGGAGCCTGGCGCCCACCGCGTCGCGCTGGCGGAGCGCGGTGGGACGGCATTCATCGACGCGTTCTCGTCGTACGTGCAGCCGCCGTCGGTCGCGCGCCGTTCCCTGCGCGGCGGTGCGAGCGTAGCGCTCTTTCACACGCCGTCGCTCGAGCGTTTCGGGCTCGGCAGGACGCGCGAGGTGACGATCCCCTCACGCTGGGGCGATCTCGACGCAGCGCTGACCATACCGGCGGATTTCGATCCTGCGAAGCGCTACCCGGTGATCGTCACGACGTATGGTGGCCCGCTGGGCGTCGGCGACCATATCGGCCGGCGCTACCCGGGCTTGTTCACCTACCTGCTTGCGCAGCGCGGATTCCTCGTGCTCGACGTCGGCGGTCCGGGCGAGCGCGACGACCGCGCGTCGTACGCGCGGCTCTTTTCGCGCCGGATGGGCGCGCTCGCGATCGACGGTCCGCTCGCGGCGGCCGCGTGGCTGAAGCAACAACCGTACGTCGACGGCGACCGGTTGGGATTGTTCGGCTGGAGCTACGGCGGATACCTGACGGCGTACACGCTCACCCATGCGCCGAGCGTCTTTCTCTCCGGCATCGCCGGCGCACCGCCCGCCGATTGGCGCTACTACGACAGCGCGTATACCGAGCGATACATGGGAACACCGCAACACGACGCGGCCGCCTACGCGCGCGCGTCCGTCATTCCCGCAGCGTCGCGTCTGCGATCGCGGCTGCTCATCATGCAAGGCAGCGCCGACGACAACGTCCACGTCATGAACTCGATCGCGCTCCTGCAGGCGTTCATCCGCCGCGGCAAGCAGGTCGACTATTTCCTATTCCCCGACGCGCGACACGGCCCGACCGGTATCCCCGCCCGCCGCTACCTCGACGCCAAAATGCTCGACTGGTGGGAACGCACATTGCGCTAACTACTTCCGGCCTTTTCTCTTGAGGAGCTGTGACAATGAATCCGCTCCGGTCCGCTTGAGGACGGTACGCAAAGTAGCGTCACTTCGGTAATCAGTGAGAAAGTCAGGGCCGTAGGCCTTCCTCAGCGTCCGCACCAGCGTGTCGCTTCGCTTCTGCCGGATCTGCCCGTTCTGGTCCTGTGCCCGTCCGGCCACGTTTTGCTTCCCCATGTCATCCTCCACTAGCGCCGGCCAGCATTCGGTACGCTCATAACATCTCAACCGTGACGTGCTACGGCGGAATGCGTAGAGCGCTCAGCGGACTAGGACGGGGTGAAGGTTGCGGGCGGCTGATTAGCGGCAGACCGGCTGGGTTAGAATCACCGTACTGTTCGTTAGGCGTCTCGACTGAGTATGCGTCAAACAGGGCCTTAGCCGTCGGGCAGGGCTGTTGGTCTCGGTTATCTCCCGTGAAAACAGGTCTCTTGTGGTCCGGATCGAGCAACGGCGATACGATCTCAATAAACGCCGCGCACGTCATGTACCTAGATGATTCGCCGACGGCTTCCGTGACTGCAGCGTTTGGTCCAGGGTTTTGCAAGAAGCTGCCTGCGACGACAGGCCCTCTTCCGAGAAAATAAAGATACTTGAATTGATTTCGTGCTCCAGTGAGCCCAGCGTTGAGCGCGATCATGACAGCCGTAAATATCTGTCCATTTGTTGTCATATTCCGACGATGAATCGTGAACGTGTAATGAGCGACGTAGTGTCGCGGGTCAATGTTTACGATGGGCGGATTGGGAAAGTCAAACGGGTTCCAGATGCCCCCCGGACAGTGATAGAGGACCGCATCGATGGTTGCGTAACCTTGCTGCGTTCCGAAAAAGGCTTGCTGCGTCTCACTGTATGCGATGCTATACCTGAGCAAGTACAGGCCGGGCTGAATGCTGCATAGCCTCTTTACTTGATTGACAAAATTCGTCGGCATTTCAACGCTGGAGCTGCCGCTGAGGTCGCTGAAGTAGTTCGAGACTGTCGTCGCGTTGATTCTCCAACGTAAGAAATCGATGCGAAGCCGTGATTCAAGATAGGAGGACCCGCTAAAGGCTGTTGTTCCCGTTTGCTGCCCTGACTGATCATTTAGATCGGTATCGGGAAGGATGACGAGATCGTATCGCCTGTTCGGCAGTAGGGGCGAAGGCGGTGCGGGAATTCCATTGATAGCCTGAAGCGTGAGGCTTCTGACTGTGGTTGCCAGCGTGACATCCGTCAATGTTCTCGGCAACGGAATGCTCGTCGCTACCGGTTTCGCGGCGGAGTCGAAGGGAACCAGCGTAAAGTGCAGAGACGCCTTTGAGTCGATCGTGGTGATCGTGGTAATGAGGGTTGGCGCGAGACGACTTGCGATGACGGCCGCCGCAGATGTTGGTTCTGGACTCGCACCCGCAGCGGCAACGAGCGAGTTTAGCGCGTCGGCTAACTGCGGCTCCGTAAACGACGTGTTGTTGCCTAAGTCGGGCGTTACGATGTATAGCGGCGGTGGAGTAGGACTCGGGCTGGGCGTCGGCGTCGGCGAGGGCGTTGGTATCGGTGTTGGCGTCGGCGGTGGACGGGCCGGCGTTGGTGTCGCCCCTGGAACGGCCGGCGTTGGAGTCAGCGCTGGCGCGGGCGTCGCCGAGAGCGCGACAGGAGACGTAGCAACGAAGGCGCCGATGAGCGCGATAATCGCAAATACAATAAGGACAGCGTCATGTCTAAAGGTACGCATCCCGGCACCCCCGCGCCAACGTAAGGTCACCCCGATTCTCAAGGGTACCGACCATATCCTCTTATCGATGAACAGGAATGGCAGCCGCTGGGCAGCCACGACGAGAAAATCCGCGGCTGAAACATTTCGCGGCCGTAGGTACCCCGTTTGGGGCCTCAGGCAGTTACATTCGGTGGCGGGTGAATAGGGGAGACACGAGGGGACGGACCCACCAGGGCATCGAGTTGCGCATGTAGGCGTCGATCTGGCCGTTGTCTTGGCTCACGAATGCCACGCCCTGCGAGTTGTGCAGGTCGGTGCGCAGGTCGCGCGTGAGCGGGAAGAAGAGCGCGACGTAGACGACAGCCCACGTTCCGATGAGCGCCTTGACGATGCCGACCAGCGCGCCGCCGATGCCGTTGCCCAGGCCGATCACCGGCAGGCGCGCGATGCGCGAGAGAACCGACGAGATCACCATCAGCGCGACGTAGACGATCAGCGCGAACGCGACCATCCCGATCACGTGGGCCGAGCCCTCACCCAGGTGCGTGACCTGCTGCACGGTGCTGTCGAAGGTACCGGGATAGCTGATCGCCGCCCAGATCGCGGCGGCCAGTGCGATGAACCCGCCGATCTCCGCGACGAACCCGCGCTTCCAGCCCTTGAGGGCGAAGAGCAACGCGATCACCGCAATGACCAGGTCGGGCCAGGTCACGCCCGGGGTTCGGCTCCGAAACGCTTACGCAATGCTGCCACGATACGCGCCAGCGCCGCATCCGCCTCCTGGTCGGTCAGGGTCGCCTGGGCGCTTTGAAGGATGATGCGCACCGCCAGCGACTTCTTGCCGTCGCCGACCTGCGGGCCGCGGTACTCGTCGAAAACCGTCGCGCTGCGGACCAAGGGCTCTTCGCGGACCGCGTCGCTGAGGTCGCCGGCGAGGACGTCCAACGGTACGACAACGGCCAGGTCCCGCTCGACGGGTGGGAACTTCGACGGCGCGACATAGCGCGGCGTGACGTAGGGCGGCAGCGCCTCGACCAGGATCGTCGCGAGAGCGGTCGTGTCGGCGACGTCGTAGGCGTGCGCGAGCCGCGGGTCCAGCACGCCGGCGTAACCGACGACGCGATCGCCGATCCGCAGCGCCGCGGTCTTTCCCGGGTGCAGCGATGGAAACACTCCTCGCTCGACGCGCGCCTCGACGCCGGTCGCGCGGCGCAGCAGCGCCAGCACGTCGGATTTCAGCCGGCCGAACGCGCTCGGGCCACCGGCGTGCAGGGCGGTGAGCTGCACCGTCTCCTGCGGCGGCTCTCCCTGGGCGAAGACGTGGCCGAGCTCGAACACCCGGTACGGTCGGACGGCACGATCGCGCGCGGCGAACTCCAGCAGCGCAGGTGCGATCGAGAAACGCATCCAGCGCTGGTCGTCGCTGAGCGGGTTGGTGATCTCGACCGGTTCGTCGATCGCGATCCCGTTTGCGCGCCAACGCTCCGCGACGTTGCCGGGCTGGAGCGAGAGCGAGACGACCTCCGTGTAGCCCAGGCCGGCGAGGGTCGTCGCGAGCTCGGTCTCGCGGTCGAACTCGGCACTGTCGATATCCTGCGACGCGGTCCCCGGGACCTCAGCACGCACGTGGTCGTAACCGACCATGCGCGCGACTTCCTCGATCAGATCCGCGGCGATCGCAATGTCGCCGCGCCAATACGGCGCGCGCACGATGAGGCGATCCGGCTCGCGTTGGGTCACGAATCCAAGCGCGGCGAGCGCCCTTTCGATCTCCTCGGTCGTGAGCTCGAACCCCAGCAGTCGCTGAACCTCGCCGGCGAGCAATCCGATCGGCGCGGGATCGGGGACCGGCTGGCCGGCGGCGCGCGGCCGCCTAACGCGACCGCCTTCGCGAGCGAGCAGGTACGCGGCGCGTGCCGCCCCTACGTCGGCGAGCGCCGGAGAGAGCGACTTCTCGAACCGGGTCGAGGCTTCGGTGCGCAGCTTGAGCGCACCCGACACGCGCCGAATGCGCGGACCCGTCCAGCTCGCCGCTTCGACGAGCAGCTGCGTCGTCGACGGCTCGACCTCACTGCGCTGTCCGCCCATGATCCCCGCCAGCGAGGTCGGGCCCTCTTCGTCGGCGATCACGATCGCGCACACGTCGAGCGTGCGCTCCTGACCGTCGAGCGTCGTGAACCGTTCGCGGTCGTGCGCGTCGCGGACGATCAGATGCTTGCCGCCGACGCGATCCCAATCGAAGAAGTGCAACGGCTGGCCGGCCTCGAGCATGACGAAATTCGAGATGTCGACGACGTTGTTGATCGGACGCTGCCCCGCCAGCGCGAGGCGAATGCGCATCCCCGCCTGCGCCGGGCGCACGTCGATGCCCTCGACGCGTTGGTACACGAAACGCTTGCAGTCGACCGTTTCGATCGTCACCCGAGCGTCGTCGCTGTCGCCTTCGTACTCGACCTCGGAATCCGGCACGCGGAGCGCGACGCCGAACGACGCCGCAAGCTCGCGTGCCAACCCGACGATCGACAGCGCGTCAGGCCGGTTGGGCGTGACGTCGACGTCGAGCACCGGATCGGTGAGGCCGAAGTGGGCGACCACATCGGTGCCGAGCGGCATCGTGGCCTCGAGCTGCATGATCCCGTCCTCGAACCACTCGCCCGGCAGCCCGATCTCTTCGGCCGAGATCAGCATCCCCTGGGAGTCGATACCGCGCATCTTGCGCGGCGCGATCTTCAGCCCACCGGCGAGCTCCGCACCGATCAACGCGACCGGCACCGTTTGGCCTTGCGCGACGTTGGTCGCCGCGGTCGCGATCAGCAGCGTCTCGTCGCGGCCGATATCGATCGTGCACAATTGCAGCCGGTCGGCGTTGGGATGCCGCTCGAGCTTCGCGATCCGTCCCACCACGACGTTGGTCAGCTGCGGGCGCGTCTCGACCTCGTCGACCGGAAAGCCGAGCGCGGCCAGCCGCGCGACGATCTCGTCGGCGTTCGCGGGCAAGTCGACGTAATCGCGCAGCCAGGCGACCGGAACTTTCACTACGCGAGCCCTGCCGCGAAGCCCGGCGCGTTCTCGACGAACGCGCGGATGTCGTTCATATCGTGGCGCTTCATCGCGATGCGTTCGAGACCGCAGCCGAACGCCCAGCCGGTTACCTCGTCGGGATCGTAGCCGACCGCGCGCAGAACGTTCGGATGCACCATCCCGCTGCCGCCGAGCTCGATCCAGCCGCTGCCCCCGCAAGTACGGCACGTGCCTCCCTGGCCGTCGCAGGCCGGACACTTGACGTCGAATTCGGCCGACGGTTCGGTGAACGGGAAGAACGACGGCCGGAAACGGACGTCGGCCCACGGGCCGAACAGCTCGCGGAACAACCCGAGCAGCATCCCTTTGAGGTGGCCGAAGTGGATGCCGCGCCCGACCATCAACCCTTCGACTTGATGGAACATGTAGAGATGGCGCGCGTCGATCGCATCGCGGCGGTACGCCTTGCCGGGGACGATGATCGCGATCGGCGGCCCGTGCTTGCGCATCGAGCGCACCTGCATCGGCGAGGTGTGCGTGCGCAGCACGAGATCCGGCCGCAGGTAGAACGAGTCCAGGCCTTCGCGCGCGGGGTGGTCGGGTGGGATGTTGAGCGCGTCGAAGTTGTTCGCGTCGGTTTCGATCTCGGGACCGAGCACGACCGCGAAGCCGTGCCGGGTGAAGTAGCGCGCGACGTCGATGGCGGTTCGGCGAACCGGATGGATCGCGCCGATGTTCGCGGCCGGCCCGGGGAAGCTGACGTCGATCGAGTCCTCGAGCGACCGTTCGAGCGCCGCGCTCTCGAGCCGCGTCCGCGCTGCGGCGAGCTTGGCTTCCATCGCCTCGACCGCGGCGTTGATCACCTTGCCGGCGGTCGGACGTTCGGCAGGCGGCAGCGTTCCGATTCCGCG
Organism: Vulcanimicrobiota bacterium; assembly: GCA_003161435.1. Classification (GTDB taxonomy): domain Bacteria; phylum Vulcanimicrobiota; class Vulcanimicrobiia; order Vulcanimicrobiales; family Vulcanimicrobiaceae; genus Vulcanimicrobium; species Vulcanimicrobium pasteuri. The sequence goes on along the minus strand of PMOS01000038.1, from coordinate 114,717 downwards.
ACGCACGGCCGTCACCTCGCCGCTGCGGCCCAGGAAGGCGACGCGCACCTCGTCGAGCGCGTGCGCGTTGGCTGCCCCGGCGAGCGCGTCGTCGAAACGCGCCGCCAGCGCCGCGAGGGTCGATTCGAGTGAGTCCATGCCGCTCATAGCCTGCCCTGAGCTTGTCGAAGGGTCGTCATACAAAATGAGAACGCCCGATCCTTGAGGACCGGGCGTTCTGCAACTTCTTTCTGGAGTCTCGCCCTTCATCTCCGGCTCGGACTGCGCCAAGCTTTCGACGAGGGGCCGCCCGCGTCAATTCGCGGGCGACGGATGCAAGTGCCGGTACATCAGGTACGCGCTGATCGAGCCCGTGGTGCTAAACAATTTCCAGAAAACGTCGGAGGTGCGCATGTGCGTCGGCGGTCCCTCTCCTGTCGTTCGGTGCGCGCTGTTATTGGCGTCGGCACGGGTGAGTATAGCACCAGCCCATTTAGCCGCCAAGTCTTGACAACTCAGCGCTTTTCGGCGACTTGACAAGCCTCTTGACAAAGCGACACCGTGTACAAAACGATGCTCCCCGCGACCGCTGCATTCAAACTTTCGGTGGCCGTCCGCTGGGGGATCCGGACCGCTTGGTCCCAGCTGGGTAGCCAATCCCGGACCCCGCGCCGCTCGTTCCCGACCGCAATGACCGCGCCGGGCGGGATCCCGACCGCGTCGAGCGCCTCGCCCTCGACGTCGGCCGCCACGATCGGCCGTCCCGCGGCCCGCGCCGCCGCCACGATCTCGTCCGGATCGACCGTGGCGACCGGAAGGCGGAAGGTGGAGCCCATCGCCGCCCGCACCACTTTAGGGGCGAACGGATCGGCGCCGCCGCGACCGAACAGCACGCCGGCGGCACCAAAGGCCTCGGCCGAGCGGACGAGAGTCCCCGCGTTCCCCGGATCGGCGACCCCCGCCAACAGCAGCACCGGACCCGGCCGCGCCAGGATTCCGCCGACATCGTGGTCGGGTAAGTCGAAGACGGCCAGCAACCCGCTGGGCGTCTCCAGACTGGAGAGGCGCGCGAACGTCCGGTCGGGGACGAGATAGACCGCAATCCCGGCGGCTTCCCACCGCCCCGGGTCCAGTCCGGCTAGTACCGCCGCGGTGGCATAGATCTCCCGGGGTCGCACCCCGCTGCGCTCCGCCTCGGCCAGCAGCGTCGGGCCCTCGGCGGCGAAGCGTCGCTCGGCACGCCGCCCGCGCGGGGTCCGCAGTTCGCGGACGCTCTCGATACGGCTGTGGCGTGGGCCGAGCTCGGTGGGCACGCGACGGCGCTTCCGGACCGGCGCCCCCCAGACCCCCGAGGGCGGGGCGGTGCCGAGCCGAACGAGCTTCCCGGTGAAGGACACCCGGCTCGCGGAGATCGCATGGCTCGTCGTCATCGCGATCCTCATCGCGATCGGCACGACGCCGCTGCTCGACTTCTTGGCGCGCAATCGGCTCGGCGCCACGATCGTAACGCTCGCGCTGATCGCCGCGACGATCGCGATGATCCGGCGGGCGTACGTTCCGGACTCGCCGACCGTCCGCGCAGACGTCACCAAGGCGTGCGCCTACTGCGTGGCGGCGATCTTGGCGTTCGTCACCGTCGAATGGAATCCGCACTGGGCGATTCGCGCGTGCATCTCGGCCGCAGAAGTCGCGATCATCTTCGACATCACCACCATCGCCGCGCGGCCCAAAACCGCGCCGGGAGAACAATTGTAGCAATGCCGGTCTTTGTCACGGGCGGTTCGGGATACATCGGTGCGAGCGTCGTGCGCGAGCTGCGCAAACGAACGCACGTCGTGCGCGCGCTCGCTCGCACCGGCGAGGCGGAACGGAAGCTGCGCGCGCTGGGCGCTGAACCGGTGCGGGGCAGCCTCAGCGACCTCGACACGCTGCGCCGCGAAGCGGCGCACGCCGACGCGGTCGTGCACTGCGCGTTCGACTACTCCGCCGAAACGGTGGCGATCGAGCGCGGCGCGCTCGAGGCGCTGATCGACGCGACGCAGGCGGGGCGCGCGTTCGTTTACACGAGCGGCGTCTGGGTGTACGGTTCGCGCGGCGATGCGGTAGTCGCCGAAGATGCCCCGCTCGCGCCGCTGCAGCTCGTCGCCTGGCGTCCCGCGCACGAGCAGCTCGTCCTCTCACAAGACGGCCGCCTGCGGCCGGTGGTGATCCGGCCGGGGATCGTCTACGGTGACGGCGGCGGGATCCCCGGCGGTTTTGTCCGCGACGCCGCGAAGGGACCGCTGCGCATCGTCGGCGACGGTGCGAACCGCTGGCCGACGATCCGCCACGACGCGCTCGCGGAGCTGTACGGTGCGGCCGTCGACCTGCGCGTTGCGCGGGGCGTCTACAACGCCACGCGCGGCGCCTCGATCCCGTACCTGGAGATCGCGCGTGCCGCCTCGCGCGCGGCCGGCGGTGACGGCGGGATCGAGCACATCGCGCTCGATGACGCCCGCTCGGTCATGGGACCGTTCGCCGATGCGCTGGCGTGCGATCTGCAGGTCGATAGCGCCAAGGCGACACGCGAGCTCGATTGGCAGCCGCATCGCCCGACGCTGCTCGAAGAGCTCTCGAACACGACGGTCATCTAGTGGCGGTGGAACTACTGCACTCGCGTCGGGTCTACGACGGCAAGGTCGTCAACCTGCGCGTCGATTCGCTGCGTTCCGAGAGCGGGCGGAGGTACGACGCGGAGGTCGTCGAGCACGCGGAGGCAGTCGCGGTGATCGTGCGGCCGCGACCGTCGGAGATGTTGCTGGTGCGGCAGTACCGTCACCCGCTTCGGCGCGAGCAGTGGGAGGTCGTCGCGGGCGGGATGAACCCCGGCGAGTCGCCCGAAGAGGCTGCACTGCGCGAACTGCGCGAGGAGACGGGTTATCGCGGCCATCGTGTGGAGCGGTTGTGGTCGGCCTATACCGCGCCGGGTTTCTGCGAGGAGCTGCTGCACGTGTGCGTCGTGCATGGGTACGACATCGGCGACCCGCAGCCGGACGAAGGAGAGGAAGGGATCCAGCTCGGCATCTTCTCGATCGACGAGCTGTGGCGCAAGATTCGTGAGAACGAGCTGCCCGACGCGAAGACGCAGATCGCGGTTCTGTGGGCGCTGAGCGCGCGCGACTAGTCGTCGCGCTGCAGGCGGCGCTGCTACGGGCCGCGGCGGACTTCGGTGAGTACGAAGCGCTGGCGCCTCACCAGACGCGTCTGCTCGCCACTGCCGCCGGCCTCGACTACGTGTTGATGCTGGCGACAGGGACGGCCGGTGTGCGGATACCCGAGCGCGACGCGGAGCGGGCGATGCGCGAAGGGATCACGCGCGGCGTCGACGACCTGATCTTGGCGGCCGGCGCGATCGCGCAGATCGCGACTCCGCCCGCGGTGGCGTTCGCCCGCGAATCCGCCAAGTCGCTGCGTGAGATCCTGCGCGAAGAAGACCTCGCCAGCGACGCGCGCAGCTTCTCCGTGATCGCGCTCGCGAACGCGTGACGATCGATGCAGCGGCGATCGCCGCGTCGCTCGACGCCGGCGAGGGAGCTCAACTCGACGACGAGATGCGCTCGGTCGTGCTCGACCACGGCAGGCGCACGCCGCGCGTCGTCGTGCTGCTGCATGGGCTGACCGCGAGCCCGCGTACCTGGCGCGAGTTCGCCCGCGTGCGGCACGCGCGCGGCGAGAACGTGCTCATCGCGCGGCTGCCGAGGCACGGCCACACCGACCGCATGTCGGACACGCTCGAAGGACTCACGCGCGATGAGCTCGTCGTGCAGGCCGGACGCATCTTGGATGCGGCGCACGCGCTCGGCGAAGAGATCGTGCTGGTCGGGCACTCATTGGGCGGCGCGCTCGCGCTGCATCTCGCGCACCGAGACAGCCGCGTTTTTCGCGCGATCGCGATCGCGCCGTTCCTGGGCATCAAGCAGCTGCCGCACGACTGGAACGCGTTCGTTCGCCGCCTCCTCGAGCGGATGCCGAACCGCTTTTTGTACTGGGATCCGATCGACAAAGGCCGCGGCGCGCCGCAGCACGGGTACCACCGGTACTCGACGCGCTCGCTCGCCGCCGGGCTCGCCCTCGGCGACGCGTTGCGCGAAGACGCGCTCAGTGGGCCGCCGGGCGCGGCGCACGTCGAGATCGTGCGCAACGCCGGCGAGACATCGGTGAACAATGGCGCGATCGACGACCTGCTCGCCCGCTGGCGCTCCGCCGGCGGTGCGGCCGTGCGCGTGCACCGCCTGCTCGGGCTGGGCCGTTCGCACGACGTCGTCGAGCCGGAACGCAAACGCTCCCCCGCCGCGCGCTTCCTCCCTCACCTGCACGCGCTCCTGGACGCACCCCCGCCCGACGAAGATCTCACGCTGGACGTGCGCGACTGACCGCAACGTTGCCCTTCGACAAGCTCAGGCCAACGGGGGGACAGGCTCAGGGTGACAGCGCTTCGATGACGACGTCGAGGGCGATGTCGTTGCCGACGATTCCGCGCGCGTAGGTCATCCCGAAGTCGGAGCGGCGAAAGTTTCCCGTGGCCTCGTAGCGCACACGACGTTTGCCGTCCGCGTCGCGGTCCTCCGGCAGGCCGCGCCCTTCGAGCAGAAGAGGGCGCGTCGTGCCGTGCATCGTCAGCGTGCCCTTGATCGAGAACGTCCCGGCGTTGGTCTCGACGATCTGCTCGCTCGCGAACAGGATCGTCGGGTAGCGCGCGACGTCGAAGAACTTGTCGTCGCGCAGGCCGGCGTCGCGCTTGGCGTCACCGGTGGTCAGTGCGGCGGAGGAGAAACGGAGATCGACCATCAGCGGCGTCGTCGAAGTGTCGGTGGTGACGATCGTCCCCGACTCGATCGGGATCATCGCGTTGATCTTGGATAGGAACAGATAGGGGACGGTCAGCGTCACCTTCGAGACCGCGGCGTCGCTCGACCACACCACGTCCGCCGCCGCTGCCGACGCCGGCGACGGCGTACCGCCGCTGAACGCGACGGTGAGGGCGCAGATTCCAAGCGTGTCGATCCGCATAGCGCCAGTATACGGCCCGGTCCTGAAGGAAGTCTGATCGCAAGGTTAACGTTGCGTGCGCAGGCGCGCGCCGGCTGCAGCGCCGGGCGGAACGAGCGTATCGACGCGCGCGAGCAGCGCTGCGTCGAGCGCGATCGACGACGCGGCGCCGTTTTCCTCGACGTGCGCGACGCGCTCGGAGCCGGGGAGCGCGACGACGTCGTCGCCCTGCGCGAGCAGCCACGCGAGCGCGAGCTGCGCCGGCGTGCAACCCGCATCCCGCGCGATCGCCGAGAGGCCGTCGACCAACGCGAGGTTGCGTTCGAGGTTTTCCGGGTCGAAGCGCGGGACCCGCCGGCGCAGGTCCGCCGGAGCGAGCGCGGTCGTCGAACGGACCGTTCCGGTGAGCATCCCACGGCCCAGCGGTGCATACGCTACCAGCGCGATTCCGAGCTCGCGCGTCGCGGGCAACACGCCGTTCGTTTCGACGTCGCGGGTGAAGAGCGAGTACTCGCTCTGCAGTACGGCGATCGGCGCGACCGCGGCCGCGCGGCGCAGCGTCGGGGCATCGACCTCCGATAGGCCGATGTGCCGCACTTTACCGGCCTGCACGAGCTCGGCCAGGGCGCCGGCGCTCTCTTCGATCGGGACTTCGGGATCGGCGCGGTGCAGATAGTACAGGTCGATGCACTCGACGCCGAGGCGGACGAGCGACGCGTCACACGCGGCGCGAAGGTAGGCGGGCGTTCCGTTGACACCGCGATACGACGGGTCCTCGGCGCGCCGGATGAGACCGCCCTTCGTGGCGATCGTCGCGCGGTCGCGCCGGTCGCGCAGCGCGCGCCCGACGAGCTGCTCGTTGGCGCCGCGGCCGTACATATCGGACGTATCGATCAGCGTCATCCCGAGCTCGAGCGCACGATGGATCGTCGCGATCGCGTCTGCTTCGCCGACCCGGTCGTAGAACTCGGACATCCCCATGCAGCCCAGCCCGATCGCGCCGACGTTCGGGCCGTGCGCGCCGAGCCGCCGCGGCGTCACGTCTTCTTTTTCTTGTTCTTCTTGCGTTCGGCGCGATCGGCAGCAAACGCGTCGAGCGCTTTGAGGTACGAGTCGAAACCGAAGCCGGCGAAACGGTGCACGCAGATGTCGCGGATGACCGAGATCTTGCGGTACTCGCCCTCGCGGTTTTCGACGTCGGAAAGGTGTACCTCGGCCGTCGGCACGGCGACCGCGAGCAGCGCGTCGCGGATGGCATACGAGTAGTGGGTGAAAGCGGCCGGGTTGATGATGATCGCGTCGGCCCATTTCCGGTTGCGGTGCAGCTCGTCGATGATCGCGCCTTCGTGATTCGACTGGAAGAAGCGCACGCGCTGACGCAGCTTGTCGGCGTGCGCGTAGATCGCGCGTTCGAGCTCGCGCAACGTCCCGCGGCCGTAGATCTCCGGCTCGCGTTCCCCGAGCAGGTTCAGGTTCGGCCCGTTGACGACCAGAATGTTCATGTCAGTCCGATCTGCGCCAGCGCGGCACGCACGTCCTCGCCGCGGATCGTGTCGTCGAGCCGCGCGCGGCCGATCCGCTCGAGCAGGACGTACTGCGTCCCCGAAGCGTGGCGCTTCTTGTCGCTTTGGGTCGCCGCGATCACCGCGTCCACGCCGAGGGTGCGCCAGGCCGGCGGAACGGGGAGCGCCGCCAGGTGGGCGTCCGCCTCGTCGCGGTCGTCGCGGTCGAGAGCTCCGCGCGCCGCCGATAGCGCCAGTGCGGCGCGCATCCCAACGATCACCGCTTCGCCGTGACGGAACGTACCGTAGCCGGCGACCTTCTCGATCGCATGTCCGACGGTGTGGCCGAAGTTGAGGATCGCGCGGGCACCGCTACGGTCTTCCTCGTCGAGAACGACCAGCTCGGCCTTCAGCTCCACGCAGCGCGCGATCGCGTCGAGTGCGGTCGCGGGATCGTCGAACAGCGCCGCTTCACCCGCGCGCAGCGTGCGGTAGAGCGCAGCGTCGAGCGCGAGACCGCACTTCACCATCTCGGCGTAACCGGAGACGACGTCGCGGTGAGGTAGGCTCCGCAGCGCGAAGGGAGCAATCGCGACGAACGCCGGTTGGGTGACCGTCCCGACCAGATTCTTGCCGGCCGGCAAGTTGATCGCCGTCTTTCCGCCGATCGCCGCGTCGACCGCCGCCAGCAACGTCGTCGGCACCGCGACGTACGGGACGCCGCGCTGGTACGTCGCGGCGGCGAATCCCACCGCGTCGCTGATCGTGCCGCCGCCGACGCCGACGATCACGCCGCGGCGGTCGATCCGCTCGGCGACGAGCATTGCGTACAGCGATCCGACGCGGTCGAGCGATTTGAGCGATTCATCGGCCTGTACCAGGACCAGCCCGGCGTCGACGCCGTGCGCTTCGTAGGCGCGCGCGACCCGCCGCGCGATCGGTGCGACCGCGTCGTCGCCGACGATCAGCACGCGTCCTCCGGCGGCCGGACGAACGTCGTTCGGAAGGTCGTCGAGCACCAGCGCGCCGATCGCGACGTCGTACGGCTTCGGCGTTCCGATGCGAACGACGCGCCGCCGGTTCAACGCCGCGCGAACCGCCTCGGCGGCCTCGTCGGGCGACAGCCCGTCGACGGCGACGTGCACCGGCGCCGTAGCGTAGCGCGGCCGGCGCTCGGCATGCAGGCGGGCCAGCCTCCCGGGCTCGCGCAGGAGCGGACGGCGTCCAGGCTCGTCCGACGTCCGTTCCGCGCACGTCGCGAGCGACGCATCGAGGAACACCAGCACGCCGGCTTCCGCGACGCGGGTGCGGCTCGATGCGTCTTCGAGCGCGCCGCCGCCCAGGGCGACGACGCAATTTCGACGGGCCGATACCGCTTGGATCGCGGCGCGCTCGCGCTCTCGAAACGCCGCCTCGCCGTCCTCGTCGATGATGCGTGCGATGCGCCGCTGCTCTTCGGCTTCGATCTGCGCGTCGACATCGACGACTTCGTGGCCGAGCAACGCCGCGAGCAGCGGTGCCACCGTCGATTTGCCGCTGCCGGGCGGACCGCACAGGTAGATGTTACCGAGCACGCACGGTCGTTTCCCACGCGCGCACGCGCTCGCGCAACTCCTCGAGCGAATCGCCGCCGAACTTCTCGAGCACCGCGGCGGCGAGCGCGAGCGCGAGCAGGGACTCGCCGATCACCGCCGCGGCCGGCACGGCGCAGGTGTCGCTGCGCTCGATGTGCGCCGCGGCCGCCTCGCCGGTGCGCAAGTCGACCGAGTCGAGCGGCTGCATCAAGGTCGCGATCGGCTTCATCGCGGCGCGCACCACGATCGGCTGCCCGGTCGACATTCCGCCTTCGATCCCGCCGGCGCGATTGCTGCGGTAACGCGTGCGCGCGTCGCCGCCGGGTTCGTACTCGTCGTGCGCCTGCGACCCGGGGATCGCCGCGACGCCGAAGCCGAGCCCGATCTCGACGCCCTTGATCGCGTTGAGCGCCATGAACGTCTTGGCGACCTCGCCTTCGAGCCGGCGATCCCACTGCGCGTACGAACCGAGCGCGACCGGGACGCCGCGCGCGACGACCTCGAAGACTCCGCCCAGCGAGTCCCCCGCCGCCTTCGCCCGTTCGATCTCGCCGACCATCGCGGCAGCGGCGACCGGATCTTGCGCGCGGACCGGCGAGGCGTCGATCTCGTCGGGCGAGACGTCGCGCCAGGGCGTCTCGTCGACGACCGAGCCGATGCGCACGACCCGGCTGCTCAGCGTGATGCCGAGCTCCGCCAGCAACGCGCGCGCGACCGTGCCGAGCGCGACCCGCATCGCGGTCTCGCGCGCGCTCGCGCGCTCGAGCACGTCGCGCAGATCGGCGCGCGCATACTTGATGCCGCCGATGCGGTCGGCGTGCCCGGGTCGCGGCACGTGCACTTCGCGGGCGGCCGGCGCGTCGCCGGCCGGTGCGTCGACGCGCATGATCTCGGCCCAGCGCGCGTGATCCTTGTTCTCGAGGATCAGGCCGACGGGGCTGCCGATCGTGAAACCGCGCCGCACCCCCGCGACGATGCGCACCTCATCGGTTTCGATGTTCTGCCGGTTGCCGCGACCAAAGCCGAGCTTGCGCCGCCGCGCCTGCGCGAGCAGCGTCGCCGCGTCGAGCGCGAGGCCGCTGGGGATCCCTTCGATGATCCCGATCAGCGCCGCACCGTGCGACTCGCCGGCGGTCAAGAAGCGCAAGCTCATACGGCACCCTTCAACATGTCGAGCGCGTCGACCGGCGGCGCGAAGCCGAACCAGCGCTCGAACGTTGCGGCCGCTTGCGCCAGGAACATCGCCGTCCCGGGGACGGTGCGCAGTCCGCGCGCGTGCGCGTCGATCAAGAACGGCGTTCGTTCGGGGACGTAGACGAGATCGAATGCAGCCGCCCCCGGCGGTGCGTCGAGCGGCAAGAGCGAGCGCTGCGGCTGGCCCGCCATCCCGACCGGCGTCGCGTTGACGTATACGTCCGCGACCGGAACCTCTTCGAGCTCGGTGGCGTCGGCGTCGAACGCGGCGGCCACGGCCTGCGCGCGGGTGCGGTCGCGGGCGGCGACGGTGATGCGCGAAGCACCGTTGCGCCGCGCGGCCTCGGCGACGGCGCGGGCGGCACCGCCGGCCCCCAAGATCGCGACCCGCGCCCCATGCAGAGCGACGCCGTGCAATGCCAGCGCCGCTTCGACGCCGGCGACGTCGGTGTTGCCGGCGACGAGCAAGGCCTGTTCGCGGGTCAGCACGTTTGCTGCACCGCACGCGCGCGCCGCGGGCTCGACGCGATCGGCGAGCGCGAGCGCGCGTTCCTTGTGCGGCAGCGTCACGTTGCATCCGACGAACTCCGGCTGCTCGCGCCAGCGCGCCAGCGTCGCGGCGAGATCCTCGGGCAGCACGTCGACCGCGTCGTAGACGAGCGCGATCCCCGCGGCCCGCGCGAAGTGCGCGAAGAGCGCCGGCGAGCGGCTGTGCGAAACCGGGTGGCCGATCACCGCGGCGCGGCGCTCGGTCGTCATGCGACGGCGTCCAGCGCGACGGCGAAACCCGGGAACGACACCGCGACGCAGTCCGGATCGTCGAGCCGAACGTCGACCGACGCCGCGCGGGCCGCCACGGCGAACGCCATTGCGATGCGGTGATCGCCGGCAGTGACGATAGCACCGCCGTGAAAGTGCGCCGGGCCGCGCACGGCGAAACCGTCGTCGAACGTCTCGACCTCAACGCCGAGCGCGCGCGCCGCGGCAGCGAAGGTCGCGATGCGATCGGACTCCTTTACGCGCAGCTCGGCCGCGCCGGACACGACCGTCGTGCCGTGCGCGAACGCGCCGAGCACGCCGACCAGCGGCAGCTCGTCGATGAGGCCCGGAACCTCGTCGGGCGCGATCGTGATCGCGCGCAGCGCAGCACCGCGCACGGTTACGCGACCGCGCGGCTCGGGCGCGGAAGCTGTCGCTTCCACCGTCACGTCGGCGCCGAACCGGCGCAGCACGTCCAGGAACGCTGTGCGCGTCGGATTCAACCCGACGTCGTCGATTACGGCGCGCGCTCCGGCTACGGCGGCGGCCGCCGCCAACAGGAAGGCTGCGCTCGAGACGTCGCCGGGGACGTCGATCTCGGCGGCCTGCAACGCGGCCGGCCCCGCGATGCGCAGCGACGTGCCGTCGCTCTCGCACGCGACGCCGAACGCGCGCAGCAAACGTTCGGTGTGATCGCGCGTCGCGATCGCGCCGTGCACGCGCGTGACGCCGTGGGCGTTCAGCGCCGCCAGCAAGACCGCCGACTTCACCTGGGCACTCGGGATCGTAATCGCCACGTCGCCCGCGGGGGCGTTAGGGTTGCCGCGCACGCGCAACGGTGCGGTGCCCGCGGGCGACAGCACGATCTGCGCGCCGAACGCGGCGAGCGGTTCGGCGACACGCCGCATCGGTCGTCCGCGCAGCGACGCGTCGCCGTCGAGGGTGACGTCGAGCGCTCGCGTTGCCAGCACGCCGGCGAGGAGCCGGATCGTCGTTCCGCTGTTCCCGCAATCGATCGGTTCGCCCGGCGCGGACAGCACGCCGTTGCAGCCGCTCACCAGCAGCGCGCCGTCCGCCTCGCGAAACGTCACGCCCAGCGCGCTCAGGGCCCGCTGCGTCGACCGGACGTCGAGCCCGGCCGGCACGTTGCGCACCACCGACTCGCCGCGCGCGAGCGCAGCCAGGATCAACGCGCGATGCGCGATCGACTTGTCACCGGGAACCGTGAGCGGGGGAGTGGTTGCGGTCATCGATCCTTCTCGGGGGCCGAAAAACGAACGAGCCCCTCGCCGGGTCGGCGAGGGGCTCGCGCTGCAGTTCGTTGTTCTCTGCTGCTCTACGCGATGCCGAACTCGACCGACACGGACTTCGTGCAGCCATAATACCGGCGGTACCAAAACGCGCTGGGCGACATGTGGGCTGAGTAAAGCACCGGGCTCCGCCCTTGTCAATCGCGGGACGCGACTCGATCCTAGCTTGTCTTGGTGACCAAGCCAGGTGAAGGGTATTGTGCGCCCTCCAGCTCCGCGATGCGCGCTCGCAGGCTGGCTTCGCGATACGCAGCGGACGCCTCGGCGAGGAAGCTGCACAGCAACTCTTCCTCTTCCTTGACGAGCGCGTCGCCCAGCGCGTGGCCACCATAAAGGGCGACGGCAAACGTCTCCTTGTGCGAGCACATCGGCACGATGAGCGCCGGCGTCGCGGCGCCGTGCGGAAAGTCGGGCCGCGAAACCGGCAGCTCGATCCTGCGCGGTTTCCCTTCTTTGAGGATCGGCTCCAGCACCGGGTCCGAGCACGAAAGATCGTCGCTCGAACCGGTCCAGCCCGACTCGCGCACGCGGCGCAGGGTTGTCCCCTCGTGCCGAAAGATCGCAGCGGAGGCGAGTTGCAGCGTGCTCAGCGGCCGGTCGACGATGAGGCGCTCCAGCGCGTCGACGCTGTCGGCGTTATCGACGTCGGTCGCGGCGTGCTTGAACGCGATCTCCGCGCGGTGCAGCGTGCGGAAGAAGAGCACGTCGCACAGCCAGTTGAGGGCATGCCGGATGTGCTCGAACGAAACCGTCACCAGCGCGAGCACGATCAACAAGATCACGCCGCTGGCCGTGTCGGCCATCCCGCGTTCGACTTGTACCTCGACGAACGCGAACACGAACAGCCACAAGAATCCGGTGAGCGCGAGCGTCGTCCCGCGCGCGAACGTGAACCGAACGTCGACGACCCGGCTGCGCCGCACCGCTTCGTACACTGCGAACGGCATCAGCGCGCTGGGGATGAACAGCGCGTAGACCAACGCGTCCTGATCGCCGGCGCTGGCCGGTAGCCACGTCGCCGGCACCATCGCCTGGGCGATCACGTCCGCCAGGACGAACGGCGGCAATGCGAAGCCCAGGATCCAGTAGACGAGCCGCGTGCGCTGCCATTCCAGTGCCTGGTCGTGGGCGACCATGCGCCGGCCGCGCAGCATGAGGATCACCACGACGGCGATCGACACTCCGATCTCGATGATGGTGAGGGCGTTGGCGAACACATCCGCAAATCGCGCGCCGAACGGGGTCAGAAACGTCCCGAGCTGGAGCAGCAGCAACAGCCCGGCGACGACGGGCAATGCGCGCCATTCCCAGCGCGCCAGGGGTTTGCCGGTCGTCGGAAAGCGGAGCGCGAACACGAGGAACCCGACCAATCCGAGCGCGACGACGACCGCCTGCACGAGCTCCTGCGCAAACACCAGCAACGGATACGGTTGAATGAGCGCGTAGCCGACGTACGACTGACCCGGATTGAACCAGGCGCTGTAGAGGAAGAACCCCGCCGTCGCCGGCGACGGTTTGCGCCAGACCATGAACGCCGAGAGCCCGATGAACGCCATCGCACCGAGCTCATCGAACGCGAGCAGGATCTTGGTGTACCACGGCTCTTGCGAGGGCTCGGGTGAGACGAGCACCATCGTGTTGGTGTTGACATCGTACACCGTGACCGGCGGATGATTCAGGGTGAGAAACTGGATGCCGCCGCTTCCGCCGTACAGCGCCAGCAGATCGCGGCACACGGCTGAGGTGATGCCGTCGCGGAGGCAGTTGCGCCTGTTCAACCCGATCTTGTCGCCGGCAGCCATCAGTGGCGCACCGGCAGCACGGACGCGCGTGTGCGCGCGACCGGTCGCCGGAGCAGCGGCGCGCAGGGCGGCCGGGTCGACGCTCTGTACGACGCCCGAATCGTCGACTTCGAGCGGTAGGCGCGAGACGGTCGCGCCGAAGGGCCAGGTTCGAATCCAATCCGGCATGACGCTGTACAGCGCCCACGCGGCCACCATGCAGACCAGCGCCTTGCCCCAAACGTTGAGCCTGCCGTTGTTCATGAGCCACATGTTGCGCCGTACTCCGCGACGTGCGCAGCTTTAGGTGCCGGGCGGTGGCCTTCCCGCTCGCGGCGAAGCGCGCTGCATGCCTACCCTCACCGTCTCACCCGAAATCGCCGCCGGTGCCGTCGCGTTGCGGCGCGACCTGCACGCGCATCCGGAGCTCGGCTTCGCGGAGCACCGTACTGCCGGGATCGTGGCGGAGCGCCTCACGGCGCTCGGGCTGGAGGTTCACACGGGAATCGGCGGGACCGGCGTCGTCGCGATCCTGTCGGGCGCGCAGCCGGGAGCGACCATCATGCTCCGCGCCGACATGGACGCGTTGCCGATGACGGAAGAGAACGACGTTCCGTACGTCTCGCAGAATGCCGGCGTTACGCACGCCTGCGGGCACGACGCGCACGTCGCGATGCTGCTCGGTGCGGCGACGATCTTACGGGCGAGCGCGGCGGAGATCCGGGGACGCATCGCCTTCGTGTTCCAGCCGGCCGAAGAAGGCGGGGGCGGCGCGCGCGCGATGCTCGACGACGGCCTGATCGCGCGCTTCGCGATCGAGCGCGCCTACGGGCAGCACATCGTCACCATGGTTCCCAGCGGCGTCTTCGGGTTGCGGCCGGGACCGCTGATGGCGTCGGTCGACTCGTTCGATCTCGTCGTCGAAGGCCGCGGCGGACACGGCGCGATGCCGAACAACGCGATCGATCCGGTCGTCATCGCGGCCGACGTGGTGACGTCGATGCAGCGCGTCGTCAGCCGCGAGATCGATCCGCTCGAGCCCGCCGTTCTGACGATCGGCGCGATCAACGGTGGCACGACCTACAACGTGATCCCGCCGCGCGTCGCGCTCAAGGGCACGGTGCGGTCGTTCAGCGATGCGACGCGCAGCGCGATGGAGGCGGGGATCCGCCGCATCGCCGAGCACACGTGCGCCGCCGCGAAGGCGACTTGCGCGCTCGATTGGCATCCGTCGTACCCGGTAACCGCGAACGACCCCACCGAAGCGGCGTTCGTGCGCGCCGCGCTCGCGGCGGAATTCGGCGAAGCTCGCGTGCTGGAGTCGCCGCCCGTGATGGGCAGCGAAGACTTCTCGTACTACGCGCAAGTCGTCCCGGCGTGCTTCTGGTTCCTCGGCGCAGGAGACGCGACGCACACGTTCCCCAACCACCATCCGGCGTTCGACATCGACGAGAAAGCATTGGTCGCAGGCATCGCCGCCTACGCCACCGTCGCCCTCGCCAAAACGTCGCGCTGACCGCCTCGCGCTAACGGCCCAGCGGCTTATTTTGTCTGGGATTCGTCGATGAGGAGGATGGCGCGGCGGCCGGTGCCCTGGAGTCGTTTGACCGCGGTGACGACCGCGCCGACCGGGCTGTTGGGGTCGAGCATTTCGGTTACACTGTAGCCCATTTGCTGCTTCGCCTGATCGTCGATCGTGCCGCGCAGCATGCCGGGCACCTTCGCGTAGTTGTCGATCAAGTCGAAGGCCGGACCCATCTGGGCGCGGATGCGCGTCGGGTCGGCGACGAACACGTAGACCGAGCGCTGCGCGCCGGACGCGTCGAACGCTCCGCCGTCTACCGTCTTCGACGACCAGCCGTTCGCGTCACCGCGCGAGACGTCGATGTGGTCCTTCGACGCATGAAAACCGGCCGGCGGTGACTTCTGCAGCGAGACGACCCAGGCGCTGAGCTGTGCCATTGAGGCATTCGTCTGCGCGATGATCTCGTGGCCGCGGTAATTCTTGGGCGGCACGCTGGCCTGAGGATCGGCCTTGCGTATCGCCGCGAACATCTGCGTCGAATCCACTGGGACGACGGTGATCACGCCGCTGCCGGGGTAGAGCGGAAAGTCGCTCGGGTTCACGACGAGCCGATGCGCCGGCGGGGCCGTCGTTGTCTGGGTTTCCTCGTGCTTGGCGCAGCTCGCCGTGACGGCGCAGATCAGCACGGCGGCAACGACGGCGGCCCGTGATGCTCCGGTCATACGACCCTCTTCGCAAACGCGAAGAGGGCGCCTTGCGGCGTCCTCTCTCGGCGGTCTTGTCAGATTCGAGGTCTATGCGGCTGTGGTCGCTCCGACGGCGTCCTTTGCCAGCGAGGTGAGGCGGGCGAAGGCGGCGGCGTCATGGACCGCCAGGTCGGCCAGGGCCTTGCGGTTCACCACCACGCCGGACTTCTTGAGGCCGGCCATGAGCTTGGAATAGCTCAGGCCTTCGCGGCGGGCGGCCGCGTTGATGCGGGCGATCCACAGCGAGCGGAAGTCGCGCTTGCGGACGCGGCGGTCGCGGAACGCGTACGCCAGCGAGTGAAGCAGCGCTTCGTTCGCGACGCGGTAGTTGCGACGGCGTGCCGCCCGGAAGCCCTTGACGAGCTTCATCACCTTGCGGCGGTGCTTGATCTTGTTGAGACCGCGTTTGATACGAGCCATTTATTCGTGCCCTACAGAAGGTATGGGATCTGCGGCGCAAAGCGCTTCAGATCACCCTTGAACGTCGGCTGATCGCGGCGGAAGTTCCGCTTGCGCTTGCGCGACTTCTTGCTCAGAATGTGACCGCATCCGTCGAACTGGTGGCGGTGAAGGACCTTACCGTTTCCGGTCACCTTCACGCGCTTCGCCGTACTGCGGTGCGTTTTGATCTTAGGCACTGGCTCCCCCGATGGTGGCAACCGCGTCGGTCCCGCTCTCTGCGACGCCGTTCGCGCTCTCATCATGATGATCATCGGCCTCATCGTGATGTTCGGCGGTCTCGGCTTCGTGGTGCGCCGTGTCGGTCTTCAAGTGAACGAAACGCGGCGGACCGAGCGGGGTGGCTCGCGGAGCCATGATGAGAAACATGTTCTTTCCTTCGAGCTTCGCCTCACGCTCGACGATGGCGCTGTTCTCGAGGTCTTTGGCGATGCGGTCGAGCAGACGTTTCCCGAACGCGGTGTACGTGATCTCGCGTCCGCGGAACATGATCGTGACTTTGACTTTTCCGCCGTCGAGAAGAAGGCGCTCGGCCATCTTCGCTTTGACTTCGTAGTCGTGGACGTCGATCTTGGGACGCAGCTTGACTTCGCGCAACTCCCAATTGCGCTGCTTCTTGCGCGCCTCTTTGTCTTTTTTCGACTGCTCGTACTTGAGGCGACCGTAGTCGCCGATGCGACAGACCGGAGGGACCGCCGTCGGGGAAACCTCGATGAGGTCGAGCCCCTTGGTCCGAGCCATGCTCAGGGCCTCTTCAGTCGGTATGACGCCGAGCTGTTGGCCGGCATCGTCGATGACGCGGACTTGGCGGATTCTGATCTGCTCGTTGACTCGCAGCGGTCGTGCTATGACAAACTCTCCGGAAAGGACGTGAAAAAAGCGAAGACGCCGAAGCGGTCCCCGCTGTTCGTGAAAGACCGGATCGCCCGCAGGCATCCGGTGAGGGTGGAGGGTCGGCGAACCGATCCCGCCCTGCTTCGGCTCGCGGAGCGTACCATGCCCCCGAGGGGAGCGTCAAGCAAAACCGCTAGCCGAGGCTCGTCATTCCTGGCCGCCAGGGGAGCCTAGCCCTAAGCCCATCGCCCGCTTCGCGTCGGCGTAGGTCTGCTGAGCGATCGGGCGGATCGCTGTGGCCGACCGCGTCAGCAGCGCACGCAGGTGGTCGGGGCTCGCGCGCAGCTCCGCGTAGCGGGCCTGTAGCGGCGCGAGCTCGGCGACGAGCGCGTCGACGACCTCGCGCTTGAGCGTGCCGTAGCCTTTGCCGGCGAAATGCTGTTCGGCGGCTTCGCGCGTCGTGCCGGTCGCGGCGATGTAGATGCTGAGCAAATTGCTGACGCCCGGCCGGTCGCGATCGATCGAGATCTCGCTGCCCGAGTCCGTCTGCGCCGACATGATCGCGCTCTTGATCGCGTCGGCCGAGTCGAGCACGCCGACGGCGTGGCCGCTCCGCCCGCCGCTCTTGCTCATCTTCTTAGTCGGGTCGTCGAGCCCCATGATGCGGGCGCCGAGCGCCGGGATCGTTGGTTCGGGCAGCACGAACGTCTCGCCGAACGTCGCGTTGAAACGCTGCGCGAGATCGCGGGTGAGCTCGACGTGCTGCTTCTGGTCGGCGCCGACCGGGACGAAGTTGGTACGATACAACAGGATGTCGGCCGCCATGAGCAGCGGGTAGGTGAACAATCCGACGGTGGATTGCTCGCGGCGCTCGGCGGACTTCTCCTTGTATTGGGTCATGCGCTGCAGTTGGCCCATCGACGCGATGCCGTTCAACAGCCACGCCAGCTGGGCGTGCTCGCCGACGTCGGATTGCACGAACAGCGCGGATCTCTGCGGATCGATTCCGGCGGCCAGCAAGATCGCCGCCGTCTCGAGCGTCTTTTCGCGCAGCTCGGCTGGATCTTGCGGCACGGTGATCGCGTGCATGTCGACCAGGCAGAAGATGTTGAAGTTGTGGCCTTGTTCGGCCGCCCAGCGCCGCACCGCGCCGTAGTAATTTCCGATGTGGAGCGTTCCGCTGGGCTGAATCCCGGAGAACACGACCGGTTTGTCGCTCATCGCGGCCTCGCGCGGTTCGGCCGCGGCGGAAACTCGGGCCGCGGCGGCGACGCGGTCAGCGCCTCACCGACGAGCCGCAGCGCTTCTTCCATCTGCGGATCGACGCCGCGCCGCGTGTCCTGCGGTGCGATGTCGACTTCGTGCGTCGGGTCGGTACCGTAGTTCTCGACGCCCCAACCGGCGTCGGTGAACCAGAACGAGTACTCGGGCTGAGTGGTTTCGGTGCCGTCGATCAAGCGATGGCGCGGGTGGATGCCGACGACGCCGCCCCAGGTGCGCATCCCGACCAACGGCCCCAAGCCGTACAGCTTGAAACAGTGGCTGAAGATGTCGCCGTCGCTGCCCGCGAACTGGTTCGTCAGCGCAACGATCGGCCCGGCCACCGACTCTTCGGGATACGGAAACGGCGGCGCCCAGCGCGAGACGTCGTAACCGACGCGCTTGCGGGCGAGCTTCTCGAGCAGCAGCGCCGAGACGTGCCCGCCGCGATTGTACCGCACGTCGACGATCAAACCGTCGCGATCGAAATCGGTCAGATAACCGCGGTGGAACTCGGCAAAACCCCACGGCCCCATGTCGGGGATGTGGAGGTACCCGACGCGTCCGTTCGTGCGCCGGTGGACGAGCGCGCGATTCGCTTCGACCCAACCGCGATAGCGCAGCATCCGCTCGTCGCGCAGCGTTCGCACCAATACCCGCTTGGGTTCCGCACCTTTGTGACGCACGACCGTGAGCACGACGTCGCGTCCGGCTTGATTGACCAGCAGCGCGCCGGGTCCGGTTTGCGCGGTCAGCGCCCGCCCGCCGATCGCGACGAGCAGATCGCCTTCCTTCACGTCGACGCCGGGTTCGGCCAGCGGTGAGTCGGCGTCGCGATTCCACGCATCGCCGCGCATGATGCGGTCGATGCGGTACGCGCCGAGCTCCTCGGCCCACGCGATGTCGGCGCCCAAGAAACCGCGCTGGTACTGCGGCGGCCGCGGCTTGTCGCCGCCGATCTCGTAGGCGTGCGACGTGCCGAGCTCGCCGTGCATCTCCCAGATCACGTCGGAGAGCTCGTCGCGCGTGCGCACCTTGGGCAGCAGCTTCTCGTAACGCGTCAGGACGGCGGGCCAATCGATCCCCGACATCTGCGCGTCCCAGAAATTCTCGCGCTGCAAGCGCCATGCTTCGCGCAGCATCTGCCGCCACTCGCCGCGCGGTTCGACCAGCACGCTGATCCGCGCGAGATCGAGCCATCCCGACCGCCGTCCGATCTCCGCCGGCGGCTTGTCATCGGAGTCGTCCTCGGGCAGGTCGGCGCCCGCGTCGATCGCGCGCAGCTTTCCGCGCGACGCGTACACCAGCGTGCGCGCGTCGGGGCCGAGCACGAAGTCGTCGATCTCGAAGGCCAGCACGGCGGTCCGCTGTTGCTCGAAATCATAGGCCAGCAGTTCGCCCTCGGAATCCTCGTCGTCGCGGTCCCCCGGTCGAATGCCGTGGACCGGAAAGCGCGAGAAGACCGCGCGGCCCTTCGCCGCGGCGATGCGGTCGTACGCGCCCTCATCGACCGGAAAGGCGAGCATGCGCAACGGCAGGCCGTCGGCGTCAATCGTCACCTCCGGCTTCACGTCGCCCTTGTCGTCGTCGTCATCGTCGTCATTGCGGGGCTTGTGCAGCGGCGCGGGTTTGGGGACGAGCGGGTTGGCGATTTCCTCACGCAGCGTGATCAGATACGGCCGCCACGCTTCGGGAAAGCTCAACTCGAATTGCAGCGCGTCGTAAACGGGATAGAAGTCGCGCGTCGAGAGGAAATAGAGATACTTGCCCTCAGGATCCCAGGCCGGCGAACGATCCTCGCGCAGGGCCGTCGTCGCGTCGACGATGCGCCCGGTCGCGCACTCGACCAGCCGGATGATCGACGTGCGCGTCTTGGGCGACCAGGTGTACGCGAGCCAACGCCCGTCGGGCGAGAACGTCAGCTCGTCGATCCGCTCGCCGATGCTGCGATCGACCTGCCGCGGCGGCGCGCCGAGATCGAGCAGCCACAGCTCGTGCCGGTTCGTCGCGAACGCCAGCGTATCGCCGGCCGGCGAAGCGGCGAGCGAATGCAGCACCCCCAGGTCATCGTGGGTGATGTAGTCGGGCGGCGCGCTCTGGTCGGCCGGCGCGATCGCGACGCGTTCGTAGCCGGCGGCGTCGTCGATGTAGACGACGCGGCGATCGTCGTGCAGCCAGGTCAGCAGCCGGCGGCGCGCGGTTTCATTGGGCGCCGACGGTCCCGGCGCACCGCTGGACGGGTGCTCGACGACGGCCTCTTCCCACAGCGGCATCGTGTAGGCGTGTCCGCGCGCGACGATCGCGAGCGCGGTGCCGTCGTGCGATGGATTCCAGCTCTCGAGCAACGTGGACGCGTTGACGAAGCGGCGCGCCGTGCCGGGCGCGTTCGAAGGCATCTCGACGGCGACGCGGCGTACGCTGCCGTCACGCGGATCGAGCAGCACCAGGTCGCCGCCGCACGCGTACACGATGCGGGTGCCGTCGGTCGCGGGATAGCGCGCATAGTGCTCGGCCTCGAACGTATGCGCGCGCAGGTCGTCGCCGTCCGGCGTGGCCGAGTACACGTTTCCGACCCCGTCGTGGTCGGAGAGGAAGAAGATGCGCTCGCCGATCCACATCGGCCAGACCAAATTTCCGCGGACATCGCGGCAGATTCGCGCGTACTCGCCGTCGCCGCGCGCGTCGACCCACAGATGTCCGGCCGTTCCGCCGCGATAGCGCTTCCAGCGCGCCGGATCGGTCGCGTTACGGCCGAGCAGCGCGGCGCCGTCACTTCGCAATGCGAACGTCATCGCGTGCCCCAGGCCGAGCTCGACCGGCTCGCCACCGGCGACGTCGATGCGAAACGCCGCGGTCTCTTTGACGAACGGCGATCCGGCGTCCGAGGTGAAGAAGATCGTCCGCCCGTCGGCAGACCAGCTGCAGCAGTGCAGCACCTCGCCGCCGAGTTGCGTGAGCCTGCGCGGCACACCGCCGCCGGCGTCCATCACGTAGAGCTCGGGGTTGCCCTCGGCCCGTCCGACGAACGCGACCAGCGATCCGTCGGGCGAAAGGCGCGGCAGCGTGCATTCGCCTTCGGTCGCGGTCAGCCGGCGTGCGATGCCGCCTTCGTCCCCGACCAGCCAGAGGTCGTCCTCGCATGCGAAGACGATATGGTGATCGGCGATCGTCGGGGTTCGTACGTAACCGGAGGCGCTCACCCGCCACGGGTACGCGCACGGGTCGATGGAGTCCCGGGTGCCCAGGCTGCGAACCCCGCTTGTCGGTTTGGCGGGCAAGGCGCTGAGGTAAAGCTTCCGAGCGATGGACAGCGACAAACGCAACGTGAAAGACCTCATCCACGACGTCCGCCAACGGGTCGAGCGCCGGACGTTCATTCAGGATGTCACCGAGCCGCTGACCGGCCGGATCGACCGGCGCAAGATCGCCGCCAAGTTCAACAATCTCGAGCACGCCGTCGACGAGCTCGCCGAGGCAGTCGACCGGGTCGCCGAACAGAAGAGCGCATAGCGCAGAGCCCAAACGGGAGTCGTCGCGCGCGTCCGTGAACGCGAACGCGCGATGAACGACGATCTCCTGGCAGCGTTTCGGGCCGGCGATCCGCGTGCGCTCGCGCGGGCGATCTCGCGCTGCGAGTCCGGCCGTGGCGCGGAACTCATCCGGGCGTTGTACCCGCTGACCGGCCGCGCGCTGACCGTCGGCTTGACCGGGCCGCCCGGCGTCGGAAAATCGACCCTGACCTCGGCGATCGTCGCGTACGTGCGCGCGCAAGGCAAGACGGTCGGCGTAATCTCGGTCGATCCAAGCTCGCCCTTCTCGCACGGTGCGCTGTTGGGCGATCGCATTCGGCTGGCCGAGCATTTCGTCGATCCCGACGTCTTCATTCGCTCGATGGCATCGCGCGGACATCTCGGTGGTCTTGCCGGCGCGACCGCCGACGCCGTCTCGCTGATGGACGCGTTCGGGAAGGACATCGTGCTGATCGAAACGGTCGGCGTCGGTCAATCCGAGATCGAGATCGCCGAAGTCGCCGACACGACGCTCGTCGCGCTCCAGCCCGGCAGCGGTGATTCGGTGCAGGTGCTCAAGGCCGGGATCCTCGAGATCGCCGACGTGTTCGTGGTGAACAAGAGCGATCACCCGATGGCGCTGCAGTTGCAGCGCGAGATCCGCTCGATGATGGAGATGCTGGATTTCTCCGGCTGGGTCCCGGCGCTGGTCAGTACGCAAGCACTGGCCGGAACCGGCATCGACAAGCTCTGGGACGCGGTCGTGCGGCACGATGCGTGGCTGCGCGAAAGCGGCGCCATCCGTGAGAAGCGGCGCGCGGCGTTCGCGCATCGCGTGCGCCAGCTCGCGGTCGGCACGCTCGAGCGCCGCGTCGAAGACGTGATCGCCGATCTCGCCGATGATCTCGATCCCTACGCCGCGTCCGACATCGTGCTCGAGACGTTCGGCGTCCACGGCGGCGCAATCGCCACCGGCAACACCCGCGCCCGCACCGCCGTGCGCGCAACGGTCAAGGGGCTCTAGCGCAATGTCAAGGATGACGTCGGGCGCCGGCACCGCGCGTTGTCAGAGGCTGCAGGTGGTAAGGTCGTCGCGTGCTTGGCGTGGGCCGAACGGGAAGCTCGCGCGCAGGGTGACCGACGACGGCTCGGCGAGGCGGTCGACGCTCGTCAGATAGGTGCGGTTCGTCAGGTTCTCGACCGAGAGGGTCAGCGTGCCGCCGGCGACGAGCGGCGTGGATATCCGGCCGCCTACCAGTAATGCGTGACCAAGCGGCTCGGTGTTGAGATCGTCCGCGTACGCCGCGCCGAGGAACGACGCCTCGACGCTGTAACGGAGCGGCCCGGTTTGCGCGTCGATCGCGGCGGTCGCCGAACGATCGGGAACGAACGCGAGCCGCTTGCCGATGTCCGCCGCCGGTCCGTCGAGCACGCGCGCGTACTGCGTCTGACCGCTCAAGCGCGCTCGCGCGCACCGTCCGATCGACTGGGTGTATGTTGCGATCGCGCCGTCGGTGCCCTCGCGCGCGACGTTGGCGCGGCGCTGTAGCGTCGGCGAGATCGTGACGAAGGCGATACCGTCGGTGACGAGCGTGTGCGTGAAGTCGACCGCCAGGCGTGAGTTGTGGCCGAGAATATCGACCCCGGCGCTGTCGGTCCGCGCGCGCTCGGGGATCAACGCGGGATTGGGCGCCATCTGCACGGCGCCGACGTTGAAGCCGCGCACGAGCTCGTTCAGGTACGGCGCGCGAAATCCGGCGCCGCTGGAGACGCGCAGCGCGACGGACGGTGAAAGATCGTACCGGAGCGCGAGTCGCGGCGAAACCGCCGCATTGTCGCGCGACGGTGCCTCGACGACCGTCGAGACGTGCGTCGTCGCATTGACGGTCACGAGCCGCTCGTCGGCTACGGCCACGCTGTCGTACCGTGCGCCGGCGAGGGCTTCGAACCGTCCGACATGCGACGTAAGCTGCAACGCGAAACCTTCGAGCGTCTGATCGCCGCTGCCCATGCTCTGCAGAACCCCCACCGCGCTGCGCTGGTCGCTGATCCCATGAACCGAACGCAGATCGGCGCGCGCGTCGACCACGAACGTCGGCGATGTCGAGGTCCACGCCGCGTAGATGCCGTCTTCCCAGGTCGGCACGAGCTGCACGTAGCGCACCACGCCGGGTTTGGTCGGATATTGATCGGCGAGGTTGGTGACGTCGGTGTCGCGATTGTAGAGAGCTATGCTGGTTTCGGTGTGGTCGCCGACGAGATCGTAGCGCAGCGACTGTTGATCGAAGGTCCGGCCGAAGTCGTAGTTGGGCCGGCCCTGCGCTTGCGCATCGGTCGAGAACAAAAACGAACCTTCCAAGGTTCCGGCGCCGCCGAGCGTGCGCAGCCGCACCTGGGTCGCGTCGCTCTGGCTGCGCGCGTTTTGGTCGATCGGGGTGCGCATCGTGACGGGGGTGATGAAATACGACGACGAGGTGGTCGAGGTCCACACCGACGCGGCCAACCCCGGGCCCAGCGCACTGCGATAGAACAACGACTCGTCGCTGAGCGATAGGCCGCCGCCGGCGATGCTGGCCACGCCGTCGGGCGCAAGTCCGGGCCCGCTGGCCGGCCCTCGCGTCTGGAGCGAGAGCACGCCGCCGACGCCGCCCGACCCGTAGAGCGCAGACCCCGCGCCGCGCAGCAGCTCGGCGCGTGTGATCTCCCCGGCTGGATACGCCTGCCAATCGACCTGGCCGCCGAACGCGTCCTGCGCGGGTATCCCGTCGACCAGCACGACGCCGCGGTCGTTGCCGGCGCCGTCGAACGAGACGCGCAATTGACCGTAGTTGGTGAATGCGCTGTTGCTGCGATCGCGGTCGAAACCGGGCAGATCGCGCAGCAGCTCGTCGGTCGTCGTCGCCGGCGTGTTGCGTATCGCCTGCGCGTCGAGCACCGACGCGGCGACGGGCAACCGATGCAGGCTCGCAGCCGATCCCGTCGCGACACGCACGGCGCCGATGACGGACGGGGCGCGGTGCAACACGACCCGCGCGGTTCCACCGCCGAGCGTCACGTGAACGGTCACGAAACCGGGCGCCTCGATCGTCGCATCGTGCGCGACCGACCCGGCGCGGGCAAACGCCTCGCCGGCGCGATTGGCATGTTCCGGATCGACGGTGCCGTCGCTCGCGACGAAACGGACCGTTGCCTGCGGGACGGGCATCCCTTCGTCATCGACCACGATCACGGACGGGTCGAGAGTGGCGACCAATGCAGCGACGACGATCGCCAGCATGTTAATTCCAGCCTGCGTGCACGGCCCGCAAGCGTTCGTGCCCTAGGTGAGCAGTCCTATCCACCGGGTCCGCATATGGCGTGCTACGAAGGGGGCGTCATGCACGGTTTGGAGACTCGTATCGGTGTTGTCGGGGTCGGGCGCATGGGGGCCAATATGGCCCTCCGGCTCCGCGACGTCGGCTATTCGATCGCCAGGGTCTACGACGCGCGGTCGGAGACGGCGAACGAGGTCGCGAGCGAACTCAGGGTCCCGGCTGCGGCGACGCTCGCCGAGGTTGCGCGGAACTCGGACGTGGTGATTACGGTCGTCAGCGACGACGCTGCGATGGAGCGGATCTTCGCGACCGAAGGCGACTCGTTGCTCGACGGGGCGAACGGGACGCTGTTCGTCAACTGCGCCACGATTTCGCCGGACGTGCACGTCGAGGTGCAGGCGCGCGTCGAGGCGCGCGGCGGGACGAGTCTCGAAGCGTGCATGGCCAGCTCGATCCCGCAAGCGCGTGACGGTACGCTGTACTTGATGATCGGCGGCCGCCGCGAAACGTTCGAGCGCGCCCGGCCGCTGCTCGAACGGCTCAGCAAGAAACTGCGCTACGTCGGCTCAGCCGGCGAGGCGGCGAAGGTCAAAGCGCTCGTCAACATGGTGATGAACATCAACACCGCCGGTTTGGCCGAGGGGTTAGGGCTCGGCGACGCGCTGGGCCTCGACCTCACGATGCTGCGCGAAGTGTTCGCCGAAACCGGCGCCGCGTCGCGTGTGCTCGAGACGGACGGCGCCGACATGCAGCAGCGCGAGCACGACGTTTACTTCTCGGCCGCGCACGCAGCGAAGGACTCCAACATCGCGCTCGCGCTAGCGCGTGCGCACGACGTCGATCTTCCGCTCGCTGCGGCGACAGCGCGCCAGTACGAGCGCATGATCGAGCTCGGTTTGGGCGAGCTCGACAAGTCCGGTGTCGCGGAGCTCACCTTCCCCGCTCGCGCACTTCAGCGCGTCGAGAAGTAGCGTGCTCGAATCGTCGGTGCGGCTCTCCGACGGCGCGGAGACGACCTTACAGCAGTGGGGCGAAAGCGGACCGCTGGTGCTCGGCGTTCACGGTGTCGGTGGGTCGCGGCGCGGTTGGGCGCGGATCGGCGAGCACCTCGCCGCCCGCCTGCGCGTCGTCGCGTACGATCAGCGCGGTCACGGCGACTCGTCGGCGCAGAGTCCGATGACGCTCGAGCGGATCCTCGCCGACCTCGGCGATATCGTCGCGTCGCTCGGCGAGCCCGTGCACGCGCTGATGGGCCACTCCTGGGGCGGCGCGATTGCGGTCATCGGCGGACGCCGGATCGACGCCGTGGAGCGCGTCGTCGCGATCGATCCGATGCTGCGGCTGGGCGCCGGCCTGTGGTCCACCAGCGTGTTGCGCGAACATCGCCCGGCGTTGGCCCTGCCGCCCGACGAGCGCGAGGCGTCGATCCGCCGTTCGTACGCGGCGCTACCCGAGGTCGAGGTCGCGTCGAAGTTGCACGCGACGCAACGTCTGTCGATCGACACCCTCGAGGCGCTCGGTGCCGACAGCGAGATCGAGGCCGGCCGATGGGATCATCGCAGCGCCGTCTACGATTATCCCAAGCCGCTCCTCCTCGCGCTCCCCGACCCTACGCGCAGCGTGGTCCCTCCGGACGAGCGCGCGGAACTGCGGCGGCTCGGTGGGCCGAACGTGCAATTCGCCGTATTCGACGGCGCGGGTCATTCGCTGCATCGCGAGGCCTTCGATCGGTTCGTCCCGGTGCTGGAGTCGTTCTTGAACGAGTGATCCGCGTTAAGAAGCGGCGCGAGCAGCGGGCTTCGGCCGCCGCTTCACGTACCTTGCGGTATCGTACATACGAGGGACGACGACGCGCGGTTGCGGGCGCTGCGTGCGTACCGCATTTTGGACACACCGGCCGAGGCCGCGTATGATGCGCTGGTCCGGCTTGCCGCGTCGCTGGCTGGGACGCCCTTCGCGACGATCGGGTTCGTCGACGAGACGCGCGTGTGGTACAAGGCGAGCTTCGGCCTCGGCGGTCTCTCCGAGTCGCCGCGCGGCTCGTCGTTCTGCGGCGCGGCTATCGGCGGGCGCGAGGTGTTCGAGGTCGCCGATGCCGGCGCCGATCGGCGCTTCGCGTCCAACCCGCTGGCCGCGGGTAGTCTCGGCGTTCGCTTCTACGCCGGCGCGCCGTTGCTCACGCCGGCCGGCGAGGCGCTCGGCGCGATCGCCGTCCTCGACCGCGAGGCGCGAACGCTCAACGACGCGCACCGTGCGCAGCTCGCTACGATCGCGCGACTCGTCACCTACGAGCTCGAGCGCAGTAGGCTGCTGTCGCAGCTCGCGGCCGGGCTGAGCAGCGTCAGCGATCTCACCCAGACGGTGCTGACCTCGTCCCGACCGTCGACCGCCGTTCGCGCGTTGGCCGAGGCCGTCGGCGCCGCGACCGGCGGTAAGGCGCGCCTGCTGCGACGCGCGGTCGACGGTTCGTACGCGGTCGTCGCAGCGCTCGACGATCGGCCGCTGCCCGGCGGACGGTCGCCGGCCGGGGGGACGGTCTTCGCGCTCGAGGATACGCCGCCCGATGAGTTGGTGCTGGCGATCCCGGACGCGGGCGCGTATCCGGAGTTCGTGCTGGCGGTCAGATTCGGGGGCCGGCGGCCGGAGGAAGCCGACCGCAGCGCGCTCGAGCTGGTCGCCTCGTCCTTCGCGATCGCGGTGCGGAACATTGCGCTGCACGCCGAGAGCGAGCGACGTCGGGTCGAACTGCTCGAGGCGCGCGCCACGCAGGCCGAGCTGGTCGCCCGGCTCGCGCGCGACGTGCGTGGTCCGGTCACGAGCATCATCGGTTTCGCGCGGCTGCTCGAGGAGGACGGGCGCTTTCCGGGCGACGCGCGAGAAGCGCTGGCGATGGTGCGCGCCAACGGCGAACGGGTCGCCGAGATCGCGTCCGACATCGACCTGCTATCGCGGATCGAGCTGGCGGCGGTCGACCCGCAGTGGGTCGCGGTCGACTTGCGCGAGCTCGTCACGGCGGCCGGAGCGATGCTCGAGCGGGCCGACGCGGTCCGCGTCGTCGCCGATCCGGAGTTGCTCGCGACGGCGCTCGGGCGACTCGTCCACGACGGCCGGCGCGCGCTCGCGCCGGTCCGCGCGCGGCTCGAGAACCTCGACGAAGCGGTCGTGCTCGAGCTCAGCGGCACCGGGGCGTCGCCGGCGGACCCGGCCGCGCCGACGATCGGTTCGCGCCTCACCCAGCGTATCGTCGAGCGGCACGGTGGATCGTTCCGGACGGGCTCCGGCGAGGGGATCTGGTGGGTCCGCATCATCCTGCCGGCCGACCCGCGTCGCGTCCAGCGGCGGCTGCGCCTCCTATTCGTCGGCGCAGCGGAACGCGGCGCCGAGATCCCCGAGCAGCTCCGTGCGCTGGGCTTCGTCGTCGAAGTGGCGTCCGGTTCGAGCGTCGTCCGCGCGTCGCTTGCCGGCACCGACGTCGTCATCGTCCCCGGGGCGCTGGTCGCGTGGGCCGGGATCGACCGCATCCCGTCATCGGAGCGCCGCCAGCTCGGGTGGGTGCTCCTCAGCGGCTCAGGCGAGGCCGCCGCCGACGGCCGCTGGGACGCCGTCGTCGCGGGGCCGCCGCAACCCGCCGAGCTGCGCAGCGCGATCTACGCCGCGGCCTCGAAGGCTCGCCTGCGCCGCAGCGACGACGCTCCGGCCGCCTCTTCGAATTAGCTGCAACGGGCGGCTGTTCGGGAAAGTCGTGGGGAGAGGTCGAATCGAACGGGTCGTCCTCGAAGGGAAAATGCGTACGTGGCCAAGATGATCGATCGCGCGTCGGGACTCGGACCCGACCCGACCCCCGAGTACCGAGAGCTGGTCGAGCGTTGGCAAACCAAGGCCGATCGCACGGCCCCTCGGTCCGGCAAAGGCTCCGGCGCGGTCGACCGCACGATCTCCGACATCCCGCTCAAGACGGTCTACGGTCCCGACGACGTCGCACACCTCGACCTCACCCGCGATCTCGGTGTCCCGGGTGAGTTTCCGTATACGCGCGGGATCCATCCGACGATGTACCGCTCGCGCTTGTGGACGATGCGCCAGTTCGCCGGCTTCGGCAACGCCAAGCAGACCAACGAGCGCTACCACTTCCTGCTCTCGCAAGGGCAGATGGGGCTGTCGGTCGCGTTCGACATGCCGACGTTGATGGGATACGACTCCGATAATCCCAAGTCGCTGGGCGAGGTCGGGAAGTGCGGTTGCGCGATCGACTCGATCCGCGACATGGAGACGCTGTTCGACGGGATCGACCTGGGCGCGATCACGACCTCGATGACGATCAACGGGCCGGCCGCGATCGCGCTCGCGCAGTACATCGTGACGGCCGAGAACAAGGGCATTCCACGCGCCAAGCTCGGTGGCACGCTGCAGGCCGACATCCTCAAAGAGTACATCGCGCAAAAGGAGTGGATATTCCCGCCGCGCCCGCACGTGCGGATCATCGTCGACATGATGGAGTTCTGCACGCGCGAGATGCCCAAGTGGAACACGATCTCGGTGTCGGGCTATCACATCCGCGAAGCGGGATCGACCGCGGCGCAGGAGCTTGCGTTCACCTTGGCCGACGGCTTCGCGTACGTCGAAGCGGCGCAGCAGCGCGGGATGGACATCGACGAGTTCGCGCCGCGGCTGTCGTTCTTCTTCAACAGCCACATCGACTTCTTCGAGGAGATCGCGAAGTTCCGCGCGGCGCGGCGCATCTATGCGCGTCACATGCGCGATCGCTTCGGCGCCAAGGATCCGCGTTCGTGGCAGCTGCGGTTCCACACCCAGACTGCGGGTTGCAGCGCGACCGCCCAGCAGCCCGAGAACAACATCGTGCGCGTCGCGTTCGAGGCAATGGCGGCAGCGTTGGGTGGGACGCAGTCGCTGCACACCAACTCGATGGACGAAGTCATGGCGCTGCCGACCGAAAAGTCGGTCGAGATCGCACTGCGTACGCAGCAGGTGCTGGCCTACGAGACGAACGTGACCAACGTCGTCGATCCGCTGGGCGGCGCGTATTTCGTCGAGGCGCTCACCGACGAGATGGAGCGCCAAGTCGAGGAGTACTTCGCGCGGATCGCCGAGTACGGTGGGATGGTCGCGTCGGTGGAAGCCGGCTTCCCGCAGCGCGAGATCGCCGACGCGTCGTATCGTTACCAGCGGTCGATCGAGTCGGGCGACCGCGTGATCGTCGGCGTCAACGCGTTCGAACGGCCCAACGAACAGCAGGCCGGCGATCTGCTCAAGATCGGCGTCGAGATCGAGCGCGGCCAGGCGCGCGCCGTGCAAGATGTGCGCGCCAATCGCAACGCCGCCGCCGTCGAGTCCGCGTTGGCGGGGCTCAAACGCGCATGTGCAGGCGACGCCAACGTGATGCCGCACTTGATCGACTGCGTGAAGGCGGTCGCCACCGAGGGCGAGATCGTCGACGCGATGGTTTCGGTCTACGGCCGCTACACGGAGACGACCCAGTTTTAATGAGCACCACCGACGCACCTAGCCGTCCGTTGCGCGTCATCGTCGCGAAGGCGGGTCTCGACGGTCACGACCGCGGCGCGAAGGTCATCGCGCGCGCGCTGCGCGACGCCGGGATGGAAGTGATCTACACCGGGCTGTTCCAGACGCCGGAGCAGATCGTGCAGACCGCGATCCAGGAAGACGCCGACGGGATCGGGCTCTCGATCCTGTCAGGCGCGCACATGACGCTGTTTCCGCTGGTCGTCGAGCAACTGAAAGCGCAGGATGCGGCGGACATCGTGTTTTTTGGCGGCGGGACGATCCCGGCCGACGACGCCGCCGAGCTCAAGCGGCTCGGCGTGCGCGAGATCTTCACGCCCGGCGCGCCGCTCGCCGACATCATCACCTTCGTCGAGCGCGAGTGCGGCAAACGACGCGACCTGACCGGATAGCTGCGTGAACCTGTCCCCAACCGGCGCGCGGCGGGTCCGCACGCGCGTCGCGCCTTCCCCGACGGGCGATCCGCACGTCGGGACGGCGTACGTCGCTCTGGTCAACTACTGCTTCGCGCGCAAGCACGGCGGTGACTTCATCCTGCGCATCGAGGACACCGATCGGGCCCGCTCGACGCCCGAGTCGGAACGCGCGATCCTCGAAGCGCTGCACTGGTCCGGTTTGTCATGGGACGAGGGCCCGGATGTCGGCGGCCCGTTCGGTCCGTATCGCCAGAGCGACCGGTCCGCGATCTACGTGCGGTACGCCGATGAGCTGCTCGCGTCGGGTCACGCGTTCCGTTGCTTCTGCACGCCCGAGCGGCTCGAGGCGATGCGCGCCGCGCAGCGCGCGGCCGGGCAGCAGCAGAAGTACGACGGTCACTGTCTGACCGTCTCTCCCGAGGAGTCGGCGCGACGCGCCGCCGCGGGCGAATCGTTCGTCGTGCGGATGAAGGTCCCCGAGTCGGGCGTGTGCATCGTGCACGATCTCGCGCGCGGCGAGATTCCGTTCGAGTTTTCGACCGTCGACATGCAGGTGCTGCTCAAGTCCGACGGCCTGCCGACGTATCACCTGGCGAACGTCGTCGACGATCACCTCATGGAGATCACGCACGTGATCCGCGGCGAAGAGTGGGTATCGTCGGCGCCCAAGCACTTGCTCTTGTACGAGTACTTCGGGTGGGAGCCGCCGGCGCTGATGCACCTGCCGCTGCTGCGCAATCCGGACAAGTCGAAGCTCAGCAAGCGCAAGAACCCGACCGGCATCTTGTTCTACGAGCGGATGGGGTATCTGCCCGAGGCGCTGCTGAACTTCTTGGGTTTGCTGCTGGCGCCGGCACCCGAAGGTCAGGAAATATTCGGCGTGGACGTCTTGATCGAACGGCTCGACCTGGCGAAGATCTCACTCGGCGGTCCGGTATTCGACGCGGCCAAGCTGGACTGGCTCAACGGTCAGTATCTGCGCGCGCTCACCACCGACGAGCTGCTCGCGCGCACGGCTGCCTGGGGATTCGACCGCACGCGGCTCGAGCGGATCGCCGAGCTCGCCAAGTCCCGAATCGAGCGCCTGAGCGATCTCGCGCCGACTGCAGGGTATCTGTTTGCCGGACGGCTCGCGGTCACCAAGGATTCGTTCGCGGGCACGAAGCTCGACGACGACGTGCTCCGTAAGGCGCTGGCGCTGGCGATGTGGCGGTTGGACGCCGAGCGGACCTTCGACAAAGAGGTTGTCGAGCGCGTTCTCAAGGGCGTCGGCGAGACGCTCGCGGTGAAGTTCCGCGACCTTTCGCGCGTGTACTATGTCGCGATGACGGGCAGCGCGACGTCACTACCGCTGTTCGACTCGATGGAGCTGCTGGGCCGCGATCTCTGCCGCGAGCGCTTTCGCGTCGCGCTCGACCCGTTCGGTGGGGTGTCGGCGAAGGAACAGAAGGAGTGGATGCGATGAGCGCGCGCGCGATCGTCCTGGCCGCCGGCAAGGGGACGCGGATGAAGTCCGCCTGGCCGAAGGTGCTCCACGAGCTGTGTGGCCGGGCCATGCTGTGGTGGGTACTCGAGGAGCTGCACGCGTCGGGCGTGCAAGAGATCGTCGTCGTGACGAACCCCGAGCTCGACCCGCTCGTCACGCGCTTCGGCGTGCGAACCGTCGTTCAGGCCGAGCAGCTCGGAACCGCGCACGCGGTCACAACCGCGCTCGACGCGCTGGAGCCGCGCGACGGGACGGTCCTCGTCGCGTACGGCGACATGCCGCTGGTCGATCATCGCATCTTCGACGACGTGCAGGCCGCGCTCGGCGGCGACGACGGGGCGGCATTGGCGCTCGTCACGGCGCGGATGCCGCTGCCGTCGAGCTTCGGCCGCGTGGTGCGCGCGAAGAGCCCCGCGCGGTCGGCGAGCGGCGCGGTCGAACGCATCGTCGAGGCCAAAGACTGCACCGCAAAGCAGCTCGTGATCGACGAGATGAACGCCGGCATCTACGCGTTCCGCGAATCCGCCCTGCGCGACGTTGCCGCGCGCATCGGCAACCAGAATGCGCAGGCCGAATATTATCTCACCGACGCCGTCGGGCTCTTGATCGCGGGAGGCGGGCGCGTGGCGGCGGTTTCGGTCGCCGACTACCGCAGCGTCCTGGGCGTCAACGATCGCATCGAGCTGGCCGAGGCACGCGCGCTTCTCAACCGGCGCTTGTGCGAAGCGCAGATGCGAGCCGGCGTGACGATCGTCGATCCGGCCACGACCTATCTCGAACCGGGGCTGCAGATCTCGTGCGACGTCACGATCCATCCAGGGACCTGGATCTTCGGCGAGACGCGGATCGGGGAAGGCACCTCGATCGGGCCGCACTGCCGCATCGGCAACGCGGTGATCGGCGAGCGCTGCGACATTCGCGAGAGCGTGGTCCTTTCGACGCAGCTCGGCGACGACGTGCGCGTCGGCCCGTTCGCGCACCTGCGTGACGGCAACGTGATCGGCAACCGCGTGCGGATCGGCAATTTCGTCGAGTTCAAGAAATCGGAGATCGGCGACGACGTCAAGGCGAACCACCTGGCCTACATCGGCGACGCCACCGTCGGACCCCGCACGAACTACGCTGCCGGTGCGATCACCTGCAACTTCGACGGCGAGAAGAAGAACCGCACCGAGATCGGTGCCGACGTCTTCATCGGCACCAACAACGCACTCGTCGCCCCGCTCACGATCGGCGACGGCGCGATGACCGGCGCCGGCTCGGTCGTCACCCGCGACGTCGCCCCCGGCGACCGAGTGGCCGGCGTCCCGGCGCGTTCGATTGCCAAGAAGCCGCGTTCGAGCTAGCAAACCGATCGAACTCGGCTGAACCTCGTTGCTATTTGAGGCGTTCGATTGGCGAAGAAGAAACTGGCATTCAGCGAAGGCGATTGGTTCAACGTCCCGCTGCGTCGTGGCAAGCACGCCATAGGGCTCGTGGCACGCAAGGATCGCGGGGGCGACGCGTTTCTTGGCTACTACTTTCCGCCCGGCGACCCAGATGAGACAGCGGAGCAGATGGCCGCGCGTTTGACTCCCAGCAACGCGGTACTGATTTGCGCCAGTGGAACGTACGGTTTACGCCATGAGCTGTGGCGAATGTTGGGCTCCGCGACTTGGCGTAGATCGGATTGGCCAATACCCGTATTTCAGCACACGAACGCCTTTGGCCAAACCTTCCTCGAGACGTACGGTGACGAGGACGTGCTCTTACCGATTCGGGTGCAGTTTCGAGTAGTCGATCCTCGCATCCCGGCGCACGTAGTCAAAGGCGGCCTCCTCGACGCGGGTGCTGTCGAGGACGCGCTGTGGGATAGGCTGCGGAGTCAACTCTTGGGCCCGCGGTCGAGTTCAACTTAAACTGAAGCCTGTTCGGAGATGTGGAAACATGGGGAAACTTGTTTTCGGAATGATGCAGTCTCTGGACGGCTACGTTGCTGGCGTCGCGGATGGCCCGGAATTGCCGCCGCCCGGCATTGCGCTCCATCGTTATTTCAACGATCACGTCCGCGGCCTAGCCGGCAGTCTGTACGGTCGTAGGATGTACGAGGTGATGCGCTACTGGGACGAGGATCGGCCGGAGTGGGGCGCGGTCGAGCACGAATTCGCAGCAGCGTGGCGGGCCCAGCCGAAATGGGTTGCGTCACGCTCGCTGAAATCGGTCGGCGCCAACGCCACGCTTGTCGGTGACGATGTCGAAGTGTTCGTACGCCGGTTGAAGGCGAAAGTCGAGGGCGACATCGACGTCGCCGGGCCCGATCTGGCGGCGAGCCTCACTGACCTCGGTCTCATCGACGAGTATCATCTCTACTTTCGTCCGTTCGTGCTTGGTCGCGGAAAGCCGTACTTCGCCCGGGCCCGGCCGCCGCTCCGCCTTGTCGCTACCAATCCCGTTGGCGAGGACGCGGTCAGGCTGACGTTCGTCACTGCCTGATCGCATTAACCCGCTGCACGCTACATCTCGGCTAAGATGTGCCTTCGACTGAATCATCCGGCGAATCCGGGTTCAACTGATCTCTAGCGTTATTAGGTCAGCGCAAGGGACCCTATGTGACGCGGATGCGGATGAGCATTTGGACGCCGTAGGCTTCCTGGGTCGAGAGCGCTCGGCGGCGTGGGTTCGAGGGCCATGGGTCGCGCACGATGACGCCTTGGATGCGGCCGTTGCCGTTGGAGAAGCGCGTGTATTCGGCGGCCGTGAGGATCATCGCGTGGCCGAGCGAGCCGACGATCAACGGATGGTTTTGCGCGAGATCCTGCGCCGCGCTGACCCAGCTGCCGGAATACATGTTGGCGGTCACCTCGAAGGGGCGGCCGGCGTCATCGACCCACTCGCGGTTGAGTGAGCCCATGATCGCCTGCGGCGTTCCGCGCATGTTGGCGATTCCGCCGTACGCCTCGCGCACGATGCGCGCCTGGCTCACCGGGTGGCCGTAGTACGCGAACACGCCGGAGATTGCCGCCGCCCAGCACCAATTCGACTGCTGCTGGACGTTGGGCTCGAGCTGTGCGGTGACGTCGAGCTCGTGCGACGGGATGCCGGCGTCGCAGGTCTGCGCCATACCGTAATCGGTCGACTCGTACTGCCCGCATTTCACGTCCGCCGACGCGGGTCGCGATGCGGCGAGGCTGCACGCGGCGACCAGCGCGACCATGATGGCGATTCGGGACAGGCGCACGGCTGAATCGTCCGCCTCGACGCGTCGCGTGTCCTGCCGGGCAGGAATGGCGGCTTCGCGGGCCGTCTCTCTGACTGGCATGGAGCAGTTGCCACGCGACTTCGTCGGCTACGGCGCGCAGCCGCCGGATCCGCGCTGGCCGGGCGGCGCGCGTCTCGCGGTGCAGATCGTGATGAACTACGAGGAGGGTTCGGAGTACGCGATCGGTGAGGGGGACGAGAGCTCCGAGATGTACCTCACCGAGGTCCCCGGCGCGACGCTGGGCCCTGGGAAGCGCGACCTGATCGTCGAGTCCGTGTACGAATACGGCAGCCGGGCGGGGTTCTGGCGGCTGATGCGAATGTTCGGCGAGCGCGAGATCCCGATCACGGTGTTCGGTGCCGCGCTCGCGCTCGAACGCAATCCGGCCGCCGCGGCGGCGATCCGCGACGCCGGGTACGAAGTGTGCTCGCACGGCTGGCGCTGGATCGGCTTCCAGAACATGAGCGAAGAAGAAGAGCGGACGCAGATGCAGCGCGCCGTCGAATCGATCGAGCGCACGACTGGGACGCGCCCGTACGGCTGGTACTGCCGCTACGCGCCGTCGGTGAACACGCGCCGGCTCGTCGTCGAGGAAGGCGGCTTTCTGTACGACTCCGACGCGTACAACGACGATCTGCCGTACTGGACGAAGGTCGGCGACAAACCGCACCTGGTGATTCCGTACACGCTCGACAACAACGACATGAAGTTCAGCGTGGCGCCGGGCTTCACGTCGGGCGAGGGCTTCTTCGCGTACTTGAAGGACGCGTTCGATGTGCTCTACCGTGAAGGGAAGACGTCGCCGAAGATGATGTCGGTCGGGCTGCATACGCGCCTGGTCGGGCGCCCGGGCCGTGCGGCATCGCTCGAACGATTTCTGGACTATCTCAAGCAGCATGACGACGTCTGGATCTGCCGGCGCGTCGACATTGCGCGGCATTGGATCGCCAACCACCCGGCGGGGAGTTGATGCCGCCCGGCGCGTTCGCGCTCCCGAAAGCGGAGCTGCACCTGCACATCGAGGGAACGCTGGAGCCCGAGCTGATCTTCGCGCTCGCCGAACGCAACCGCCTGACCTTGCCGTACCCGTCGGTCGATGCGCTGCGCCGCGCGTACGAGTTCACCGACCTCCAGTCGTTCCTCGACCTCTACTACGCGGCGATGAACGTGCTCCGCACCGAACGCGATTTCGCCGAGCTCGCCGAAGCGTACTTCGTGCGAGCGCGCGAACAGGGCGTCGTGCACGCCGAGATCTTCTTCGACCCACAGGCGCACACCGCGCGCGGCGTCGCCTTCGAAACGGTGATCGACGGCCTGTGGTCGGCGGTGCGCGAGAGCGAGCGGCGTTTCGGGATCAGCTCGAAGCTGATCATGTGCTTTCTGCGCGACCGCAGCGCCGAGTCGGCGATGGCGACGCTCGACCAGGCGCTGCCGTACGGTGAGCGGATCGTCGGCGTCGGTCTCGACTCGGCCGAGCTGGGGCACCCGCCGTCGAAGTTCGCGCGCGTGTTCGAACGCGCGCTGGCGGAGGGCTGGAAGACGGTCGCGCATGCCGGCGAGGAAGGGCCGCCGGCCTACGTCTGGGAGGCGCTCGACCTGTTGAAGGTTTCGCGTGTCGACCACGGCGTGCGGAGCTTGGAAGACCCGGCACTCGTCGCGCGCCTGCGCGATGAGCGGATCCCGCTGACCGTGTGCCCGCTTTCCAACGTCAAGCTGCGCGTGTTCGAGGATCTGCGCCGCCATACTCTCGGGACGATGCTCGACGAAGGCCTGGTCGCGACCGTCAACTCCGACGATCCCGCCTATTTCGGCGGCTACGTCGGCGACAATTTCACCGCCGTCGCCGAGGCGCTCGATCTCGCGCCGAGCGCGTTGGTCACGTTGGCGCGCAACAGCTTTGAGGCGTCGTTCGTCGACACGGCGACGCGGGAGCGCTATCTTGCGCTCCTCGACGCCGCGCAGCCTGAACGGGCGGCGCAGGTGTGACGCTTCATGCGCGGCTCGCCGAGCTCGCGACGCTCGGCGCGACGGCTGACGGAATCGATCGCGGTCTGTTCACTTCAGCCGAGCACGCGGCGCGCGCATTGTTCGCGCATTGGGCGTCGGAAGCCGGCCTGCGCGTCGAACAAGACCGTGCCGGCAACGTGTTCGCGCGGCTGGTCGGGCTGCGCGACGACGCGGCGGTGCAATGCGGCTCGCACCTCGACACGGTCAAGGACGGCGGCGCGTACGACGGCGCGTACGGCGTCGTCGGCGGCCTGGAGGCCGTGACGCGGATCGCCGCGACGGGCGCCGTGCCGCCGCGTTCGCTCGAAGTCGCGGCGTGGGCCGGCGAGGAGGGCAGCCGCTTTCCGCTCGGATGTTTGGGTAGCTCGGCGTATGCCGGATTGAACGCCTACGACGACATCGCCGCGCTGGTCGGCGACGACGGCGAGTCGTTCGGGTCGGCGTTGCACGGCCCGCACGGACTGCTCGCCGGCGTCCCGGTGCGCGACGGTTTCCCGCCGCCCGCGGCGTATGTCGAGCTCCACATCGAGCAAGGTCCGGTGCTCGAATCCGCAGGCGTGCGGCTGGGCATCGTGACGGCCATCGCCGGACAACGGCGATTGAGCGTCGTCGTCGAAGGCGTCGCGGGGCACGCAGGTACGATCCCGATGCGCGACCGCGCCGATGCGCTGTGCGCCGCGAGCGAGCTCGTGCTGGCCGTCGAGCAGGCCGCGGTCGAGCAAGGCGACACGGTCGCCACCGTCGGCCGCATGTTGGTCGCGCCGAACCAGACGAACATCGTTCCCGGTGACGTGCTCTTCCGCGTCGACGCGCGCTCGGTCGACGACGCCCGTGCGATTGCGGTTGACCGGCGGCTGCGCGAGCGCGCCGCCGAGGTCGCCGCGGCACGCGGCGTGCGCATCGCAATCGAGACGCTCGAGGTGCGCGACGCGGTGCCGATGGAAGCGCGTATGCGCGACCTCGTACGCGCCGCGTGCATGGCGCTCGATCCGCGAGCGATGGATATCGCGAGCGGCGCGGGCCACGACGCAATGTGCATCGCGCAGATCGCGCCGGCGGCGATGATCTTCGTTCCGAGCATCGGCGGCCGGAGCCACGTCGGCGACGAGCTCACCGCACCATCCGACCTCGAGCTCGGCGTCGACGCGCTCACCGCCGTGTTGCGCGCCGCAGCCGAGCGCGCAGGGTAGGAAGCAGCCGCGGCGGCGCAGCAAGGACAACCTGATGCGTTTCTTCATTTGCGGCTCGGCGCTGCGCGGTCAGCCGGATCACGAGAACCTGGGCGAAGCCACGTTCATGTGCGAAGCGACGACCAAGCCGATCTACCGGCTACACTCCGTGGAAGACCAGCACCCGGGAATCTACGAGTGCGCCGAGGGCGGCGTGGCGATCGCCGGCGAGGTCTACGAGCTCACCGAAGAACAGCACGCGCATCTGCTCGCCACCGAGCCGCCGAACCTCTATGAGGCGCCGGTCCAACTCGACGACGGCACCAGCGTCAACGCGATGATCTACCCGCGCGAGATGATCGAGGAGCGCGGCTACCAAGACATCTCCCACCACGGCAGCTGGGCGGCATACAAAGCCGCAAAGCCCTAAGCAGGCCGGCGCCAAACGGGACACAGGGCAGCTACCAGATGAACGGCACCAAGCGATACTTCACGCGATCGCTGTACTCCGAGTAGCCCGGCAGGCTCTTGGCGAGAAACCGTTCCTCGTCGAGAAGGCGCCACACGATCGCGGGCGCCATCAACAGGACGCCGATGAACCCCCACCACGACCCGAGGGCAAGCGGCGTGCCGAGAACGTACAACAACGACGCGCTGTACATTGGGTGCCGCACGACAGCGTAGGGTCCCGTCGAGACGACGCGTTGATCCGACGCCACTTCGATGGTGGCGGACGTGAACGAATTCTCTTTGAAGACCGCGAAGATGACCGCCCATCCGACCATGAAAAGAACAACGCCTGCAATCGCGACGGATGAAGGCACCTTGGACCATTGCCAGCGATGATCGAGTCCAGAGAAGAGGAAGATCGCCACGAATCCGGCCGATGCGATCGTCACGGCAATCCGTTGACTTGTTGCCTTCTCGGCCGTCGGCCCGCCACGGACCCGCCGCTCCAAGAGAGCCGGATCCTTTCTCGCAAGGTAACCGGTGATCGCCGAGGCCAATGCGCCGAACAAGGCGAGATAAACCCAGGCCTGCCAGTAGTGCAGCGTCCCCGCCGTTAAAAAGAGCAGCGCTCCCATCACGACGAGGACGAAAAGAAGTCCGACGAAGGCCCGTGCAACCAAGCTCGCCATTACGCGCCTCGAATCAGCTGCCGCGATAGGTCGAGTAACCCCAGGGCGAGAGCAGTAACGGAATGTGGTAGCGCGCCGTGCCGCCGTCGATGCGAAAGCGGATGGGAATCTCGTCGAAGAACGTCTCGATCGCTGCGAGCTCGAAGTAGTCGGTCACCGCAAAGACCAGCTCGTAGGTGCCCGGAGGCAGATCGGTTGCCAGCGGCGCGTCGGTGCGACCGTCGCGATTGGTGACGGCGACGTTGAGGAGCTTGCGTTCACCAACGAGCGCGAAGAGGCCGACGGAGATCCCGGCGGCGGCGGTGCCGCGCGCGATATCGAGGACGTGGGTCGAAACGGTCGCAGCCATCAGATGCGTGCTCCTGCGGTGATCCAGGCGCCGAGCGTCGCGCGCTCCGCGTCGGTCATGTGCGTAACGTTGCCCAGCGGCATCGCGTGCGTCGCGACCGCTTGGTCATAGGCGCGCTGGGCGTTGGCTTTGAGGTGCGCCGGCGTGTCGAGCAGCACACCGGCCGGCGGCGCAGCGAAGCCCGGCTCAGTCGGCTGCGCCGCGTGACAGACCGCGCAACGCTCGGCGACGATCGGCGCGACCTGGGCGTAGCCGACGTTCGCGCTCGCACCGCTCGTCGCGTGCGGCGCGATCACGACCGCCGCAGCGGCCAGCGCCAACGCCGCCGCTACGGGCAGGCCCACGACATAACGGTGCTTGTGCGAGAGCACGAAGAAGCGGCGCACCAGGACGCCGGCCACGCTGATGAGCGCGAGCACGATCCAGCCGTTCGCCGAGCCGTACGTCATCGGGTAGTGGTTGCTGATCATGATGAACAGCACCGGCAGCGTGAAGTACGTGTTGTGGACCGAGCGCATCTTGCCGAGCTGTCCGGGCCGCGGATCGGGTTCTTGTCCCGCACGGATTTGCGCGAGCATCGCCTTTTGGCCCGGGATGATGATGAAGAAGACGTTGAGAACCATGATCGTACCGACGATGGAACCGACCTGAATGTACGCTGCGCGTCCGCCGAAGACGTGGAAGAGTCCCCAGTCGGCGAACAGCAGCACCGCGCAGATCGCGGTCCACAGCAGCGCCGGACGCGCGGCAAAGACGCGGCACAGCAGGTCGTAGACGATCCAGCCGGCAACGAGGCTGCCCGCGCTGATCGCGATCGCCTCCGGCGGGCTGAGGTCGAGCACGCTCTTGTCGATCAAGAACGTCGACGCGCCCGCCCAATACACGATCGCCAGCATCGCGAGGCCCGTGATCAGCGTCGTGTACGCCTCCCACTTGAACCAGTGCAGGTTCTGGGTGAGCGGCTCGCCGCGCGGACCGGTGATGAACTTCTGGTTGTGGTAGAAGCCGCCGCCGTGCACCGCCCAGAGCTCGCCGAAGATCCCGCGCCGCACGTCATCTGGGCTCTCCGGTGGGGTCAGGCTGTCGTCGAGCCAGACGAAATAGAACGACGCGCCGATCCACGAGATGCCGGCGATCAGATGGGCCCAGCGCATGACCAGGTTCAGCCAGTCGAGCAGGTATGCCGCCGTCACGCCGACACCGCGCCTTCCAGGCGCAGCCGCGCGATCTGCGCGATCTCGGCCAGCGCCAGCGCGATCTCGACGTCACGTTCGTTGCGCGAGCGCCGCTCCAGCGCCGCGAGGATCGCCGCCTGGTCGCGCCCGCGTACCGCGATGACGAACGGGAAGCCAAAGCGCACGCGGTAGGCGGTGTTCGCCTCGTCGAAGCGCGCGATCTGCTCGGGTGCCAGGCGGTCGAGGCCGGCCGAAGCTTGCTCGTCGCGCGACGCCGGGGTCAGCCGTCCCGTTCGCGCGACGCGGCCGGCGAGGTCGGGATGCGCGGCGATCAGCGCGATCTGCCGCTCCTCCGGCGCGCCGGCGACCACGTCGCCGAGCGCCGCGTGCAACCCGTCGACGCTGTCGAAGGGCCGGCGCTCCCACGCCGCTTCGGCGATCCACGGCGAGTCCTCGAAAGCGAATCCGATCGCGGCGACGAACGTGGCGCGATCCGCTGCGTTCAACGCGGCGATGCTCGTCATCGCAGGGTGATTCAATAGGAACGCTGCTTCTCCGTCACGCCGCGCTGGTGGCGACCTTCGACGACGCCGCCCGGGAGATCCCTGACGGTGCCGTCCTGCTGCGTGACAACGTCGTGGAAGCGGTCGGGCCGACGCCTGAGCTCAGCGCGTGGGCCGATGAAGTCGTTGACGCGCGTGGTCTCGTGCTGCTGCCAGGGCTGGTTTGCACGCATCACCATTTCTTCCAGACGCTCACCCGCAACGTACCGGAGGCGCAGGACGCGGGGTTGTTCGACTGGTTGGTGACGCAGTATCCGATTTGGGCTCGGCTCACCCCCGACGCCGTGCGCGTGTCGACGGAAGTCGCGATCGCGGAGCTGCTGCTCTCGGGGTGCACGACGGCGGCCGACCATGGCTACGTCTGGCCGAACGGCGCGCGCGTCGACGACCAGATCGCGGTCGCGCGCGAGCTAGGTCTACGTTTCCACGCCTCGCGCGGTTCGATGTCGCGCGGCCGCTCGCAGGGTGGCCTCCCACCCGACGAGGCCGTCGAGGACGAGGACGCGA
The DNA here is from genome assembly GCA_003161435.1 of Vulcanimicrobiota bacterium. Taxonomy (GTDB): domain Bacteria; phylum Vulcanimicrobiota; class Vulcanimicrobiia; order Vulcanimicrobiales; family Vulcanimicrobiaceae; genus Vulcanimicrobium; species Vulcanimicrobium pasteuri. The sequence goes on along the minus strand of PMOS01000038.1, from coordinate 72,353 downwards.
TCCTGAGCGACAGCGAGCGCGTCATCGCCGAATACCACGACTCGGCGCGTTACGCGATGACGCGGATCGTGCTGGCGCCCTGCTCGCCGTTCTCGGTGACCCCGGAGCTGATGCGCGCGACCGCCGAGCTCGCGCGCAAGCACGACGCCGTCCACCTGCACACGCACCTCTGCGAAACGGTCGACGAAGAGAAGTACTGCGTCGAGCAGTACGGTCGGCGACCGGTCGATTTCGCCGAGTCGGTCGGCTGGACCGGACCCGATGTGTGGTTCGCGCACGCGATCTTCATGGCGCGCGAGGAATTCGTGCGGCTGGGAACGTGCCGCACCGGCGTCGCGCACTGTCCCACCTCGAACATGCGGCTCGGCTCGGGGATCGCGCCGGTGCTCGCCCAGCGCGACGCCGGGATGCGCGTCGGCTTCGGCGTCGACGGCTCGGCATCCAACGACGGCTCGCACATGCTCGACGAAGCGCGCCACGCAATGCTGCTCCAACGCGTGGCGCACGGTGCGAACGCGATGACCGCCCGCGAAGCACTCCGGTTGGCGACACGCGGCGGCGCCGAGGTCCTCGGCCGCGACGACATCGGGTCGCTCGGACCTGGAATGGCCGCCGACCTGATCGGAGTCCGCGTCGACGGCCTTGCCACCGCCGGCGGTTCCGTCCACGACCCGCTCGCATCGCTCATGTTCTGCCGAATCCCCAACGTCGACTTGAACATCGTCAACGGCCGAGTCCTCGTCCGCGATGGCCGCCTGGTCGACATCGACGTCCCGTCGCTCGTTGTTCGCCATACGACGATTGCGCGTGCGCTGGTATCACCCTAATGTCATGGTGAGCCCGTCGAACCACGACTCACGACGGTCGCCCTTCGCCCCGCTCAGGGCGACGCCGACGTTGTCGCGCGCCACGTCGGGTTGGCGGCTGGGCAACGCAGTTCGCCCTTCGACGAGCTCAGGGTGACAGAGAGTTAGGCCGAAAGGGCGGTGCGATCGTCGAGGGCGCGTTCGGCTTGGCGTTTGTGGCGTCGGCCCCAGTCGGCCATTGCGCGGACGACCGGTGTGAGCGTTCGGCCGAACGGGGTGAGCGCGTACTCGACGCGCGGCGGTACGACCGGGTAGACGGTGCGTTCGACGAGGCCGTCGGCTTCAAGCTCGCGGAGTTGCAGCGTCAGCATCCGTTGCGTGATGCCGGGGATCGCGCGGCGCAGCTCGGTGAAGCGCAGGGTCTTGTCGAGCAGGAAGTACAGGATGACGCCCTTCCACTTCCCGCCGACCAGCTCGACGGTTCGCGCGACCGAGCAGCGCGGAATCTCATCGGCGCAGTTCTTCATACGGTATACAAAAGGGTACTACACCACAAAACTGTGCGTACTTCCCTAATGGCCTCCATGGGGGTATGATAGCGCGCATGAAGCCCCGCGTCCACTACGCCTGGATCGTCGCCGCGGCGACGTTCCTGACGCTCGTCACGACTGCGGGGATCCTGACCGCGCCGACGATGTTCATTCAGCCGTTCGAAAAGGAGTTCGGCTGGAGCGATCGCACGATCTCGATCGCGATCGGGATTCAGATCGCGCTTTTTGGCCTAACGGGACCGTTCGCCGCCGCTGCGATGGAGCGCTTCGGGGTGCGCCGGACGGTCGTCTCCGCGCTGTGTCTGCTCGCCTGCGCCGAGGTCAGCGTCACCTTCGTGCACGCGGCGTGGCAGCTGCCGATCTGGGGTGCGGCGGTCGGGATCGGCGCCGGCTCGATCGCGCTGATGTTCGGCACGACGATCGCAACACGCTGGTTCGAGGCGCGCCGCGGTGTGGTGCTCGGGCTCTTCGCGGCCGCAAACGCAACCGGCGCGCTGGTCTTTCTGCCGCTGTTCGGCCAGATCATTGCGCGCGTCGGATGGCGACCGTGCGCGTTCATCCTCGCCGGCGTCGCCTTGACGTTGATACCGCTGAACCTCTTCGTCGTGCGCGAGCGGCCGAGCGATCTCGGGCTTCCACGTTTCGGCGCGACCGAGGTCGATGCGACGCTGCCGCCGCGAGTGAATCCCATCGGCCGCGCGTTCGCGACGCTGCGTGAGGCGACGCGCTCGCGCACGTTCTGGGTGCTGGCGGGGACGTTCTTCATCTGCGGCGCGAGCACGAACGGTTTGATCGGCGCGCACCTCGTCCCGGCCTGCGGCGATCACGGTATCCCCGAGACGCGCGCCGCGGGATTACTGGCCGCGATGGGCGTGTTCGACTTGATCGGCACGACGGCGTCGGGTTGGCTTTCGGACCGCTACAGCAGTCGCTGGCTGTTGTTCTGGTACTACGGTCTGCGCGGGCTCTCGCTGCTGTTCTTGCCGATGGCGTTCGGCTTCGGATTCTTGGGTTTGCCGATCTTTGCCGTCTTCTACGGCCTGGATTGGATCGCGACCGTGCCGCCGACGGTGAAGCTCGCGACGGCCGCCTTCGGCCGCGAGCGCGCACCGTTGTTCTTCGGCTGGATCGCCGCCGGACACCAACTCGGCGCCGGCATCACCGCGTTCGCCGCCGGCGCGATCCGCAGCCAGATCGGCAGCTACGACGACGCGTTTCTCATGTCGGGGCTGCTGTGCTTGGTCGCCGCGGGTTTGATCCTGACGATCGGCCGGGCGATCGCGGCCCAGGCCACGGCGAGAGCCGTCGCTGCCAAGCCCGCGTGACGCAATAAGAAGCGTCCGCGACCAGTCGAGCGGCGCTACGATCGTGTCGCGCTCATCACCTCGGCGGCGAGATACTCGTGGATGAACGCGATGACCATGCTGCCCTCACCGACGCTCGAGGCGACGCGCTTCACGGAGCCGCTCCGAACATCGCCGGCCGCAAAGACTCCGGGTACGCTTGTCTCGAGCAGAAACGGCGCGCGCGCGATCGGCCAATGCTCGATGTCACGGCCGGTTCGGAGATACCCGCGGGCGTCACGCTCGATCGGCGCGGGCATCCATGCGGTCTCCGCGTCGGCACCGATGAAGACGAATAGGCCGTCGGCCGGGCGCTCTTGCTCCGCGCCGGTGCGCTCGTCGTGCGTGGTAATCGATTCGATGTGCGCGCTGCCGGTGACCCGAACGACGGTCGAGTCGGTTTCCACGCTGATGTTGCGCTTCGTGCCGAGTTGCGCGATGAGGTAGTACGACATGCTCTTCTCGAGCGACGGACCGCGTGCGAGCAACGTCACGCTCCGCGCATAGTTGGCGAAGAACATCGCCGCTTGTCCAGCCGAATTGCCGCCGCCGATCAGGAACACGTCCTTGCCGCGCGTACCGAGCGCTTCGGTTTGCGCGGCACCGTAGTACACGCCCCGCCCGACCAACTCCGCCGCACCGTCGGCCGCTAACTCGCGCCACGTCACGCCGGTCGCGATCACAATGGCCCGGGCCGGCACGCGTTCGCCGCCGTCGAGCTCGATCGTGTGCCCGTCGGGCGTCGACTCGATGGAGACGACGTTGCGCGTCACGAGGATCTCGGTGCCGAAGCGCTTGGCCTGTAGCAACGCCCGGTTCGCGAGATCGTCGCCGGAGATTCCGGCGGGAAAGCCCAGATAGTTCTCGATGCGCGAGGACGTGCCGGCCTGGCCGCCGGGCGCCTCACGCTCGATCATGACGGTGTGCAATCCTTCGGATCCGCCGTACACCGCCGCCGCCAGGCCGGCCGGACCGCCGCCGATGATCGCCACGTCGTACGTCTCACTGGCGGGCTTCGTCTGCAGATTCAATCCTTCGGCCAGCTCGCGAAGCGTCGGGACTTCGAGGCGCTTCCCGTTGGCGAACAGCACGACGGGAAAACGCTTCGCGTTGCGGACGTCCGTCGGCATCCCGACGGCGTCGCCCGGATCGCTGGGGTCGAGCCACTCGTACGGGATCTGATTGCGGGCCAGAAAATCTCGCAGGTCGTGGCACGCCAGATCGTAGCGATCGCCGACGATCGCCGCTTGCGTCACGTTGGCCGCCGTATAGGCGTCGCGGCGAAGGCTCATGCGTCGCGCGATCGTCTGCGCGATATCGGCGCTCACTTCGCTCGACGCGGTCAGCATGAAATGAAAGTCGGCCGGGTCGGTGCGCATCAACCGCGCGGGCGTGAGCGAACGAACGCCGACGTAGGCGTTCGTCCCCAGCATGAGCGGGATCTCGCCGAAATAGTCACCGGCCTCGAACGTCGATACGAGCGTCGTCTCGCCGCCGTACCGCTTGACCACCTCGAGCTCACCCTCGATAACCGTCCAGAAGTGCACGGCGCTGCCCTCGTGGACGAGCCACTCGCCGGCCTCCACCCGAATGTCGGCCGAGCGCGAAACGATGCGCGACCGGAGCGCCTCCGGCATTGCGGCGAACAGCGGGACCTTCGCGATATCGTCGGTGGAGATCATCCTGCGCCGCGCTCAATTCCCGGGGATGTATTGCGCGATGCCGTCGCCGAACGACCAGTCGGGCTCGGCGTTCTCGCGCAACACGATGAGCACGTCTTCCTTGCGGATCCCCGCATCGGCGGCACCTTGCGCGATCGCGCCATACAGCGCCTGCTTTATCGCCATCGTACGCCCGCCGCGCAGCGTAATTTCGACGAACACCGGGTCGCGGCGCTCGATACCGAGATACGAGGGGTCGAACACGAGCTCTTCCTGATCGACGCGGCGGCGGAGTTGAAATCGGTCGTGTGCGGGAACGCCGCAATGCGTGACGAGCGTGTCGTGCACTGCGTCACCCAAACGGGCGAGCGCCTCGGCCGATTGTGAGGTGTGGGCGGTGATCGAAACGAGGGGCATAGCGTGAGTTGTGACGCGCGGCAACGGCGCCAGGGTTGCGCTACGACGTGAGCTGCACACCGTGGGGACACCCTGAGATCGGCAACATCAGGAAGAGAGGAGGGTCGCGCCGGGCGCGCCTCGCGGGAGCCGGCGCGGCGCGAACCTTCTCCAAGAGGCAATGGAGCGCACGCCCATAAATAAAAGGAAGCCCCGCACGCGTGCTTTCGCAGAGGCTTACGGGACCTCTTTCATCTTAATCAGGGTGTGAATTCGTGTCAAGCTATTTTCGTCTTGATCTGCGTCTTGAGACTGAAATCCGGAGGGCGATTGGCGGAGCCCGATTTGCGCCCTACCTCGCAATCAGCGGAAATGCTGGCGACGCGATGCGACTGTACTCGTGGAACACGGCACTTGCGAGCGCATTTCGCGGGCCAATATCCGTGGTTGAGGTAGCGCTCCGGAACGCCATTTCCGAGCAATTACGGCTGGCCTTTGGACCGGCGTGGTACGACGATACGGCGTTCCTCGCGTTAGACCCGACACCTCGGACGCGCGACAATATCAGAGTATCCAAGAACCGGATTGCCAGGGCGATTCCGGCGCGGCCGATTACGGAAGACCGGATCGTCGCGGAGATGTATCTGAGCTTCTGGGTCTATCTGTTGCGACCGGCGATAAATCGTACGTTATGGCCGGCTCTCCGACCTGGCTTTGTAAGGTATACGCACAGAAAGACGTTGGTGGGCTATTTGGAACCGCTCATTCCCTTTCGAAATCGCGTTGCTCATCACGAGCCGATATTCGATCACCGACCGAAAGAGATGTACGACGGCCTCCTTCGCATCGCGGATATGTTGTCCGAGGACCTGTCGTCGTGGATTGAGCATCATGCGCGCGTCCGAACGGTTCTTGCAGACGGACCGGTTACGACCGGAATCAAGTTCTAATGCATTACCGAAGGTCCGCTGCCGCTAAGAAGGTGCCAGAAAGACGGCGGACTCCGCGGCCGCGGCGGTGCGCTCCTTCGCGCTGGTAATGGCGGCAAGGATGCGCTCGGGGGTCATCGGCAGGTCGCTGACCCACGCTCCAGTCGCGTCGTAGATCGCGGCGGCAACGGCGGGGGCGAACGGGACGAGGGGCATCTCGGCGACGCCGCGCGCGCCGAAGGCACCGTTCGGGTCGGCCAGCTCGACGATGACGGGGACGATGTCGGTCGGCATGTCGAGCGTGGTCGGCAGCAGATACGTAGAGAAGTACGGCGTGAGGATCTTGCCGTCGCGCACCTTGAAATTCTCGGTGAGCGCGTACCCGACGGCTTGCGCGAGGCAGCCTTCGATCTGCGCTTCGACCTGTTGGCGGTTGATCGCGCGCCCGACGTCGTGCACGCTGATGATGCGCGTGACGCGCGTGACGCCGGTCGTCACGTCGACCTCCACCTCGACGCCTTGCGCCGAGTAGCCGTAGCAATAGTTCGGCGTCCCCGCGCCCGTCTCGAGGTCGAGCCGCGTCGTAGCGGGCGGGCGATACTGGACCGTCGCCTCGGGCGCCTCGCCGCGCTCCCAGGCCGCGCGTGCCGCGAGCGCGGCGTCGTGAACGGCGCGGCCGCCCATCAGGGTCATCCGCGACGCGGAGGCCGAACCCGCGTCGGGCGTGAGCGCGCTGTCGTCGGTCACGATCGCGACCGCGTCGAGCGCGAGCTCGAGCGTCTCGGCGACGATCTGCCGTAGGATCAAGTGCACGCCCTGACCGACGTCGGCGGCGCCGATGCGCACGACCGCGCGTTCGATGCGTTTCGTCGCGACGAGCTCGACGGTCGCCGTCGACTGTTCCGGAAACCCGAACGAATAACCGACGTTCTTGATCCCGCTGGCGACGCCGACCCCACGGCGGAATGGCGAGTCGAGATCCTGCGGACCGCGCGGCGCGAATCGCGCGCGCATCTCGGCAGCGCACCGCTCGAGCACCGCCAGCGCGCTCACCCCGCGCGGCAGCACGTTGCCGGTCGCCTCGGTGTCACCCTCGCGGTACAGGTTCTTGCGGCGAATGTCGGCCGGGTCGATCTCGAGCGCGTGCGCGATCCGGGTGATCATCGACTCGGCGGCCCAGTGCGCCTGGGGCGTGCCGAAACCGCGGAACGCGCCGCTCGGAACGTTGTTCGTGTAGACGACGAAACCGTCGGTCGCGACGTTCGCGATCCGGTAGGGTCCTTGCGCGAAGATCGTCGCGCACTTGAGCACTTCGACGCTGGTCGAGGCGTACGCCCCGCCGTCGGCGACGGTTCGCGTCTCGACCGCGACGATCGTGCCGTCGCGCTTCGCGCCCCATTTCGTCGTGATGTGGAACGGGTGCCGCTTGTGATGCCCGACGATCGACTCCTCGCGGTTCCACACGATCGCCGCCGGTCGTTTCGTGTACCACGTCGCCAGCGCGAGCAGCGGCTGCACGGAGAGGTCCTCACGGCCGCCGAACGCGCCACCGATCTTCGCGTACCGGATCGCGACCGCGCCGTCGCCCAAGCACAGCATCGCCGCGATCTGGCGCAGGTCTTCGTGCAGCCACTGGCCCGCGGTCTCGACGATCAGCGTCTCACCTTCGTAGTACGCGATCCCCGCGTCGGGCTGCAGGTACGCGTGCTCTTGCCATGACGTGGTGAACGTCCCGGAGAGCACGAGATCGGCCTGCGCGAAGGCAGCCCCGACGTCGCCCTTGCGAATCTTCTGGTGCAGCAGAACGTTCGTTCCGTGCGCGGGATGGACGAGCGGCGCATCGGGCTCCAGCGCAGCCAGCGCGTCGCCGACGATCGGCAGATCCTCGTACTCGACCTCGACCAGCCCGGCCGCGATCGACGCCGTGCGCGGGTCCTGCGCGATCACGAGCGCGACGCGGTCGCCGACGTAGCGGACGCGCTCGCTGCACAGCACTTCTTGATCGGCGTCGATCAGACCGTAGCGATTGTACGGCACGTCGCGCGCCAGCAGAACCGCGACCACACCGGGCAGCGCCGCCGCGCGTGCCGTGTCGATGCGAAGGATCGCGGCGTGCGCCCGGTGGGCGAACACGGCTTTGCAGTGGAGCATCTCGCGCCGCACCAGGTCGGCCGGGTACATCGCAGCGCCGGTGACCTTTGCGCGAGCATCAGGGCGCGCGACCGGACTGCCGATCAGGGTCACAGCCTGTCCTGAGCTCGTCGAAGGGCGCGAATCGTCTCGGGCAGGGGCTCGTGCGCGCTCAGTTCGCGCGCCGCGCCTTCCATCGCGTCGAGGATCTTGCGGTAGCCGGTGCAGCGGCAGAGGTTGCCGCTGATCGCGGCCTGGTGCTCGTCGAGCGACGGCGCGCGGCGCTCCTCGAGCAGCTTGGCCCCGGCCATGATCATCCCGGGGATGCAGAAACCGCATTGCACCGCGCCGCAGTCGATGTACGCTTGCTGGAGCGGGTGCAGGCGCTCACCGTCGGCCAGCCCTTCGATCGTGGTGATCGTCGCACCGTGCGCCTGCGACGCGGGCACCAGGCATGACATCACCGCGGCGCCGTCGAGCCACACCGTACACGCACCGCACTCGCCTTCGGCGCAGCCTTCCTTTGCGCCGGTCAGCCCCGCGTCTTCGCGCAACGCGTCGAGCAACGTCTTGCAGCTCGCATCGCGCAGCGTCCGGCGCACGCCGTTGATCGTCGTCGCGATCGTCCCGTCGAAGGTCGGCGTGTCGAAGGCCGTTGCGCCGTTCGTACGCGCCGGCGTCTGGAGCAGCACCGGTACCTCGGGGTAACTGTCGGCTTCGCGGCCCGCGGCGATGCGCCCGAGCGCGCGCGCGATCAGTCCGGCCAGCGTGGTACGGCGATAGTTCGCCGAGCCGCGGACGTCGTCGATCGGCGCCGCATCGTCGCACGCGATCCGCCCGGCTTGCGCGCACGTCGTCTCGTCGAGCGACGTGCCCTCGAGATAGCGTTCGGCGGACACCGCGCGCACGACCGTCGGGGCGAGGCACCCGAGCGCGATGCGCGCGTCGCGCGCGAGCCCGGCGCTGTCCAGCGTGACCACGACCGCAATGTCGATCACGGAAATTGCCTGCGCCCGCCGCAAGCCGAGCTTGAGGAAGATCCCGCGGCGGTTGCCGCCGAGCGCGCGGAAGCAGATCTCGCGCACGAGCTCGTCCGGGCGCAACAGCGTCGCGCGAAAGCCGGTGTAGAAATCGCGCAACGCCACCGTTCGCTCACCGCCCCGCGAGGCCAGGACGACCTCCGCGTCGAGCGCGATCAGCGGAGCGATCGTGTCGTTGGCGGGTGAGGCGGTGACGAGGTTCCCCGCGATCGTACCGCGAGCCCGGATCTGCGGGGCGCCGACCTCGATGCAGGCTTGCGCGAGCGGGAGCATCGCCGCGCGCGCGAACGGTGCCGCCAAGACGTCATTGTGGGTTGCCAGGCCACCGATCGTAACGCCGCCGCCGGCCTGGCGGACGTCCTTGAGCTCGCGCAGCGCCGAGACGTCGATCAGCGTCGCCGTCGGCTTGACGCCGCGTTGCAACTCGACCAGAACGTCGGTACCGCCCGCGACGATACGGGCGCTCGGCCCGTGCGCCGCCAGCGCGTCGAGCGCTTCGGCGACGCTCGTCGGCCGAACGACCTTGCTCCACATGTCCGTTGATTCGACGCGGTTGGGGGGACGCTCTTTGCGACACCTGGCCTTCGCCGGGCAAGGTAACCGCGGCGGACGGCCAATCGGGGGCCGATACCGAGGGCCGGGCGCCTCGCCCGTGAAATCTAGCGGGACGCCTATGAGCATCACCACCCTCGACCACGTCAACATCTTGTCGGCCGACATCCCGCGCACGACGGCGTTCCTCACCGGCGTGCTGGGGCTGCACGAGGGCCCGCGGCCGGCCTTTCGCACGCCCGGCGCGTGGCTCTACGCGAACGGTCACGCCGTGGTGCACGTCAGCTCCCCAGCGAACAAAGAGCGCACGCATGTCGGCGACGCGTCGATGGGCGATCCGTCCGCCGCGATCGCGACGGCCAGCGTCGATCACGTCGCATTTCGCTGCACCGGTTATCGCGAGACGATCGCAAAGCTGCGGGAGCTGGGGATCGCGTCGCACGAAACAGAGGTCCCAGGCAGCGGCGATCGGCAGGTCTTCGTCGATGGTCCGGATGTCACGTTCGAGCTCTTGTTCGCGCCGGCCGACGTAGCCGCCTGACGGTCGACGAGCTACTCATACCGGATCGCCCGACGGAGCTCTCATACTCTCGTCGCTGGCCCAATTGACGTGCATGCCGCCGATGTCGGCTCGAAAACGCTCGAGTGGTTGATGCCGCCGTTTTTCACGACACGTTGCGCGTAAGGGGTGGCCGAACCCGTCGCTTCGGTCCGACGCGTGTACGCCACGGACGTGAGGCTTTCATTTGAAATCTGCCGGCGCCTGAGGGTTCCTTCTTGGAGCGTCGAAGGTTAATCCATGCCGTTCCTCGCGCGCACTCTTCTGGACAGTGTCTCGCCCACGGGCGTACGTCTCATCACGATGGAAGTCCGCTATCCGCGCTTCATCCACAGCGAAATGATGACGCATCGAGCATTTTGTCTCGATGCCGAGACGGAGCTCTACTTTGATCTGCCTTCGGGCAAGGCCGAAGGAAAGCTGTATAAGATGACGATCGCGGAGTTTCACGACAAGTGGCACTCTGGTGCCGCACCACGACCGCATAAGCGCCGGATTGGTCGTGCGGATGCGATTGAAGCGGATCGCTTATATGGTTCACGCGAGGCGGCACGTGCATTAGGCTACCGGCACTACACACAGATCAATTTGATTTCGCAGCGCCGCGGCGTTCCGAGAGTGATGGACGCACGCGGCCGTACCCAAATACTCGGCTCCGACTTGATTGCGTACGTGAATGGTTCAGGCGAGCATCGCCGCCATTCACTCCGCAGTCGTCTGGCAAACATGAATCTACGGTCCTGCGACATGTCGACGTGTCTAATCGGTCATACACAGGTCCGAGACGTCTGCGTTAGCGGTAGCCAACCCGTCTACCGGGTGACTACCGCTGACGGCAAGTCGATCGTGGCCAGCGCCGGCCATCGTTTCCTTACGAGCAATGGTTGGTCAACGCTGCGGGAGGCGAGTGACTTGACGCTCTCGCCTAATGGCATAGCGTCGTGGCGCGGGCCAGTACGCTTGGCGGTGAATGGAATCGAGGCACTTCGCGACCCGGCCTGGTTGCAGGCGATGCGTGACAAGGGCTTGAGCGCTCCAATGATCGCGGAACAGCTCGGCGTATCGACCGATCAGGTAAAGTACCGATTTCGCCGTTACCGGATTCGAGCGACAAACATAAGTGAAGTGTGGCGCCGCTCGCATACGAAGCCGCCATGGAATAAGGGGCGACTATACAGCAATCTCAAGACCCGCGGCCTTCCCGGCCATAGCAAGGTTCCGCGTGGCGCAGCGTCTCACTTATGGCGCGGCGGGATAACTCCTGAGCGCAAAATGATCGGCCGGTGGACCGCAGATCAAGCATTCAAGGTGCACCGAGCGAACAGTTTTCGGTGTAGACTTTGCGGCGATGGTCGAGAATTGCATACGCACCACATCGATCCTGTTGCGCATAATGTGGCGAGAGCTTATGACCTTTCTAATTTAACAACGCTTTGCAGTGAGTGCCATGGGGAGCTTCATCATCGAAACCTTGAACTTGTCTTGCTGCACCATGTGGAAGATGGACGCACGTTAGAGTCGTTTTGGTCTGCGGTGGGCGAATTGCGAGTGCGGCGTCAATTTCGGGCACTTCCCAAGCGAACACGCATCGCCCATTTTGTCGACGTCATTGCCATCGAGTACGCTGGCGTGCGGCCGACATACGATCTAGAGGTGGTGGGACCAGACCACAATTTCGTCGCGAACGGATTTATCGTTCATAATTCGAGAAACGCGGGCAGTTCGCGTGCAATTCCGATTCGCAAGATGATCGACGCGGTGCGCAGCGATCCGGCGATGCCGCTGTGGTGGGGACGCAATCAGAGCGGGATGCAGGCGCGCGAGGAGATCGGCGAGTCAACGCGCGCGCTCGCCAAAACTGAGTGGAAACGTGCGCTCGAAGATGCGCTCCGGCACGCCGAGCGGTTGACGGAGCCCGGAATCAACTTGCACAAGCAGCTCGTCAATCGCATCCTCGAGCCGTTCGCGTGGATCACCGTCATCCTGACCGCGACCGAGTGGGCGAACTTCTTCACGCAGCGCACACATGAGGACGCGCAGCCCGAGATCAGCCACATAGCAGGGCTCATGCTGCGCGCATACCGGGGAAGCACGCCGCGTCCGCTCGGGCTCGGCGAATGGCACACGCCGCTGATCCTACCCGACGAGGAGTCGGCGCTCTCGCCGGACGATCGGCTCCATATCAGCGTCGCGCGCTGCGCGCGCGTCTCGTACCTGTCGCACGACGGGACGCGCGATCATGCCAAGGACATCGAGCTGTACGAACGGCTCGTCGGCGGCGGCGCGAACGGGCACTGGTCGCCCTTCGAGCACGTTGCCACGCCGTTGGACGACGCTTCGGAATGGTCGGGGAATTTCCGCGGCTGGGAACAGTACCGCAAGCGCTTCCCTCACGAGCACGCCTCCACGTTCCCGGATGAGGCGCCGGTCGCGGCGTCCCGTTAGTGGGGCACTAGGCGCGTTGCGCCGGTTCGTCACGGCCGCGTCGGTCGCGCTCGTGCTGCTCTTCGCCGGGACCGAGACCGCGCAGGCGCGCAGCAATCTCGACGCGCGCGTCGACGCGCTCACCACTCAGCAGCTGCTCACGCGCAACCCTGCCGGATTGGTCAACGCCGGCCGGCAGACGCGCGCGCGAAAAATCGCCGATTTGCGGCATGCCGCGTCGGCCGGCTGGGGGATCGCGCAGATCCTCGCGTTTTGGTGGCTCTGGCGCTCGGGCGCAGCCGCACGTCTGCGCGACATGATGCGCCGCCGCACGCGAAACCGGACAGCGCAGCGCGCGGTCTTCGGCGCCATCCTCGGCGCGATCGCTCCGATCGCTGCGTTACCGTTCGCGTTGGTGAGCTATCGCGTCGTCTTCAACGCCGGCGTCACCGACGAGCGGTTGCCGCAATGGTTCCTGGACTATGTCGTGCGGGTGGGGTTGGACGCTCTGCTCGGCGCGGTCGTCGTCGCGGGTGTGCTGGCCCTGGTCGAGCGGGCGCGCCTCTGGTACCTCATCGTCGCCGGTGCGATCTTGGCCGGCGCGCTCGCGAGCGTCGCGCTCGCGCCGCTCGTTCCGTTCGGGATGCCGCACAAGCCGACGCCCAATGCGCTGGTCGCGCTGTCAGCTCCGCTCGCGCAGCGGATCGGCGTTCCCGGGGCGCCGATCGTGCTGCTCGCCAGCGCTCGTCATAGCAACGCGCTCAACGCTCGTGCAGCCGGGATCGGTCCGACCGCGCGCGCGCTGGTCGGCGACGTCGTGCTCGACCACATGACGCCACCCGAGCAGCGCGTGGTGCTCGCGCAGACGCTCGCACACGTACGCTTCGGCGATCCGCTGCGGCAGACGCTGCTGGCGGTGGCGCTGTTCGTGCTCAGCGCGGCGATCGCGGTGCTGCTCAGCGACCGGGTCGGATTCCGCCGCGACGACGACGCGGTCTCGCGCCTGGCGCTGGTCGCGACGTTTCTCGGCCTCGTCTTGGTCGTGACGTATCCGATCTACAACGGGTACGCGCGCAACGTCGAGACGCGGGCCGACCGAACGGCGCTAGCCGCCACGGACGACCGTGCCGCGACCGTGCGGGCGATGGTGCGCTACGCCGACGACGATCTCGTCCCGCTGTGCGATCGCCGCACGATCCGCTGGTACTTCGACGACCGGCCCGCGCTCGGCGGGCGTATCGCCGAAGCGGCCGGCACCGCGGACCCGTGCCCCGGCGGCAGCCCCGCACTATCGTCAGCGAAGTAGGCGGATCGTCCGGCGGTCGAACAGCTATTGAGACCCTGGGAGTGCGTGGCCGAGGACGCCGGAGAGCGAGTTGACGCGCGTGTAGCCGGGCGGTATGCGGAACATCGCGTCGTCGGGATCGGCGGCCTGCACGCTGGTGAGATCGAGCTTCATCGTGCCGCCGAGTGCGGTCGGCGTCGCCGGCGTGCTCTGCAAGGTGAGGCGCAGCGGGAATCCGCCGAGATCGTCGGCGAGCGCGAGCTGCGCGTGATAGTTCTCCGGTGCCTTGCCGGGGAGCTGACGCTTCATCTGCACGTCCAACTCGGTGGCGGGGTGACCGTTGACGATGCTATGCCCGACCAGCTGGATGGTCGCGCTCTGCACGTCGCGCATCGCCGCTGCAACGCCGGCAAGCGCGCCGAGCGGGTCGCCGCCCCCAGGAGCGGACGCGCCCGCTGCCGGCGCGACGGGTGCGGCGGGGGGACTCGAGACGTAGTACGTCCGGTTCGCGCTCGACCACGCGGTGATGCCGGCCGTCGTGCCGTCGTAGAGGATCGTGACGCCGCCCGGCCCGAGCAGGGTCGAAGCCAGCGCGCTCAGGTCGCTGCTTGCGCCGGGGAAGCCCAGCGAAAGCAGGTCGAGCCGATACGCGGTGCCCTTGTGATAGAGCGCGACGTTGCCGCCGACGTTGAGCGGTTGTCCCTGCAGGTTGGCTTGGAAGACGACGGTGCCACTCGCGCGCAGGCCGGGGATCGGCGGGCCCGCGCCAAGCAGCGGGAGGGTGAGCGCGAGGACGACGGGCGCGGCGAGAGCGCGCAGGTTCATCCGGTGTAGACCGTACCCGCCACTTGCGTACCGAGATGACGCGCCGTCAGAAACTCGACGATCGCTGCGTGCGCGACGCGCCCGTCGCAGATCTGCGCCGCACCGACGCCGCCCCGCACGCCCAGCGCCGCTGCGCGAACCGCGGTCCGCAGGTCCTCGGCCACCGTCGGATCGTCGGCGACGGTCAGTGCCTCGGCCGGCGTGAGCTGGTCGACGAGCAGCCGCGTCTTGGCGTCGACGACGCCGCCCTGGTCGTTGAAGAAGATCGCCCGCGCGGCGCCGACCGCGCTGGCCAGAGCCCCGGCCACCTCGTCGGCGGCGACTGCGACGTCGTTTCCGGTGAACCCGAACGCGAGCGGTTCGATCACCGGCAGATAACCGGCATCCAACAGCGTGCGCAGCAGTTTCGTGTCGACGTTCCCGATGCTCTGACCGCGCGATGGGATCATTCCGGCATCGGCGCCCGACAGCCCGACCGCGGTGTCGCCGCTGCGATTCATCGTGCGCACGAGGGCTCGCGCCGCATCCTGCGTCGGGGCGACCACGACCGGCCGCACCCCCAGGTTCACCAGAAAGACGAGGTCACCAAAGAGCGTCGCACCCTCGGTGCCCAGGGTCGCTTCGTCGACCCTGATGACCATCGTCCGCCCGTTGAGGTCCATCGCATCCCCCTTTTCCCGAAAACGCGCGCCACCGCGCGAACGGTTCACCCCCGGGCCTAGCCCGTCGGCTCAGCGTCAGGCGTGTTCGCGCACTTTGCGCGAACACACCACTCAATCGGAGAATTCCTCGACGTAGAACACCTCGCCGTCGCCGGCGGCGACGACCGCGACGCCGAGCCGGTGCGAGTGCGGGTCGACGATGTTCTGGTAGTGGCCCGGGCTGTGGAGAAACGCGGCGTTGGCGGATTGCTCGTCTTGGTCGAACGCCATGTTCTCGCAGGCGAAGCGGTAGTCCAGGCGCGCGCGGCGCAGGCGATCCTGGAACGTACGCCCCTGAGGATCGGTGTGCCCGAAGTAGTGGCGCTCGGCCATGTCTTCGGCGATCTGCCGTGCGAAATCCGAAAGCTCCGGGTCCGGCACGAGCGGCGGAAGCCTCCGGCGGGCCCGCGCCGCGTTGACGTCGTCGAAGAGCTCGCGCTCTTCGCTGGCAACCACGGCTGGCGGATGCGGGCGATTATAGGCAAGCTGAATGGAGTCTTCTTCCGACGCTGTGGCGATGAGCGGGCTCAACGCGACGACCGCCGAGAGTAATGCGGCGACCCGGTGCATACTCCTAAGATTTCGGAATGGCAGAGGGTTGACTTTAGTTTGGCCCTTTGGCGTTCACGACATTCATGGCCTGCATCACACCCTGGGCCAGCCACATTTCGGTGCCGGCGATCGCGCGGTCCACGACCGCGTCGAGCACGGCTCGTTCGGATTCTGTGAATGCGGTTAAGACGCGATCGATCGCGTCGGGCGAGTGCCCGCGCCCGATCCCGACGCGCAGTCGCGGGAACCCCGTGCCGAACACGTCGATCAGCGACTTGAGCCCGTTATGGCCGCCGCTGGAACCCTCGGCGCGCATGCGCAGGGTCCCCAGCGGCAGATCGAGATCGTCGACGACGACCAGGATGTGCGGCGGCGGCACTTTGTAGAACGTCGCGAACGCCTGCACCGGACGCCCGCTCAGATTCATGTACGATTGCGGCTCGATCAGTACCGCGTGGCGGGACCGGTCGAGCGCGTATCGTGCATCGAAGCGCTTCTGCCAATCGTACACGCCCCAGCGCGCCGCCAACGTGTCGAGCACGATGAAGCCCGCATTGTGACGCGTGAGCGCATACTTGGGGCCCGGATTCCCGAGCCCCACGATCAGCTTGAGACCGTCATCCATTCAGATGCCGGAGGCAGTGCGCTACGCGGTGGGTGCGTCTACGGGCGCCGCCTCGACAACCGCTTCGGTGACCCCTTCGCTCACCTCTGCGCGCGTCACCTCGACCGAAACGACGACGGTTTCGGCCGGCGTGATGAGCGTGAAGCCCTTCGGCAGCGCGATCTCTCCGGCGGTGACGTGCTCGTGCACGCCCAGCTCGCTCACGTCGATCGTGAGGTTGTCGGGGATCGACTGAGCCGGGCCCTTGATCTCCAGCGCGTGCGTGATGACGTCCATGACGCCGCCTTCATCGCGGACGCCGCGCGGCGTGCCGGTGGTCACGATCGTGACGCTCGAGCTGATCGCCTCGTCGCGCGTGACGCGCTGAAAGTCGACGCTCAGCGGCTTGCGGGTGATCGGGTCCGCCTCGACGCGGCGCAGCAGCACCGAATCGCTCGCGTCGCCGATCATCGCGTCGACGATGCGGCTCTTCTGGCCCGAGTGGATCAGGTCGGCGAGCACTTTGGCGTCGACGCTGATCGGCGTCGGCTGGCCGTGGCCGTACACGACGCCCGGGATCTTGCCGGCGCGCCGCAGCGCGTGCGCGCTGGTCGTTCCGACATGCGTGCGCGGCTCGAGGGTGAGCTTGGAGATCGTATGCTGTTTCGCCATGTTCCTTATATTCTATTCGGATGTTGCGGCGTCTCGGCCCGAAGGGCCGAACGCGAAGGGTTCGCGCTTCAGCGCGAACCCACGACTGCTGCGACGACGGGCAGCTCGGGCGGTGCGGTCGCAGGCGGAGGGTGATCGGGCGGTGGATCGCCGGAGTCTTCGGCGTTGAAGAGCTCGGAGACGGACCGGTTCGACGTGATGCGCTTGATGGCGTCGGCCAAAATCTGCGCGATGGTGAGGTGCTCGACCTTCGTCGAGTCGATGGTGCGCGGGATCGTGTTCGTTACGATCACCTTGCTTATTTCGGAGCGCTCGAACTGCGCTATGGCGTCGCCGGCGAAGATGCCGTGGGTCGCCAGCGTGTACACGTCGGTCGCGCCGCGCTTACGCAGCGCCTCCGCGGCCTTGACCAGCGTCCCGCCGGTCGAGATCATGTCGTCGACGACCACGGCGATCTTGCCCTCGACGTCGCCCACGATGTGGGTCACCTCGGAGACGTCGGGCTCGGGCCGCCGCTTGATGATGACGGCAAGATTCGATTTGAGCCGCTTCGCGAACGTCTCGGCGCGCGGCACGCCGCCGGCGTCCGGCGAGACGACCACGATCGAGTCGCCCTGCAAGTCCTGGTTCTTGAGATAGTTGCACAGCGTCGGCGCGGCCATCAGGTTGTCGACGGGGATGTCGAAGAAACCCTGGATCTGCGCCGCGTGGAGATCGAGCGTCACGATGCGCTCGGCGCCCGCGTTCTCGATCATGTTGGCGACCAGCTTGGCCGAGATCGGCTCGCGGCCTTTGGTCTTCTTGTCCTGCTTGGCGTACCCGTAGTACGGGATCACCGCGGTGATGCGGTTCGCCGAGGCGCGCCGCAGCGCGTCGATGATCAGCAGCAGCTCCATAATCGCATCGTTGACGGTCGCGCCTTGCGAGGAGCGGCACAGGGACTGCACGACGAAGACCTCGGCGCCCCGCACGTTCTCCCGGATCTCGATTCGGCACTCGTCGTTCTTGAACCGGTCGACCAGCGCGTTGCCGACGCGCGTCTGCATCTTCTTTGCGATCTCGTCCGCGAGCAGGCGGTTCGAGGTGCCGCTGAACAACAGGGGCGGCTGGATCACGAGGACTGGACTCCTTCTGCCTCCGGACGGCGCCTGAGCGCCAAGGGGAAGCCGAGCTACCTGCGGCAACCGAGCCGCAGGGTCCTGGGCGCGGCGCTCAACCGCGCCGCCCGCGACCGGGTCTTAGGAAGAGTCTCATGCCCAAATTCGAGCTCGTTTCGACCTACCCGCTGGCCGGCGACCAGCCCATCGCGACGCAGAAGCTGGCCGAGGGCATCCTGCGCGGCGACCGCGCGCAGACGCTGCTAGGCGTGACCGGCTCGGGCAAGACCATGGCGATGGCGCGGGTGGTCGAGCTCGTGCAGAAGCCGACCCTGGTGCTTTCGCACAACAAGACGCTCGCTGCCCAGCTGTGCGCCGAGTTCCGCGAGTTCTTTCCGAAGAACGCGGTCGAGTACTTCGTCTCGTACTTCGACTACTACCAGCCCGAAGCGTACATCGCGCACACCGACACGTACATCGCCAAGGACAGCTCGATCAACGACGAGATCGAACGGCTGCGCCACTCGGCGACCCAGTCGCTGCTGACGCGGCCCGACACGCTGATCGTGGCGTCGGTTTCGTGCATCTTCGGGCTCGGCTCGCCGGCCGACTACATCGAGATGGCGGCCGACATCCGCGTCGGCCAGTCGATCAACCGCGACGAGTTCTTGCGCCAGCTCATCGGGATGCAGTACCGCCGCAACGACCTCAACCTCATTCGCGGCACCTTCCGCGTGCGCGGCGACACGCTCGAGTTTGTCGCGGTAGACGAGGAGCTGGTGCACCGCATCGAGTTCTTCGGCGACGAGATCACCGCGATCACCGTCGTCAACCAGCTCACCGGCGAGTACGTCGAGTCGAAGGACGAGCTCAAGATCTTTCCCGCCAAGCACTACATCACGCCCGACGAGAAGCTGCGCCGAGCGGTCATCTCGATCGAGAACGAGCTCGAGGAGCGGCTGCGATTGTTCCGCAGCGAGGGGAAGCTGCTCGAAGCGCAGCGGCTCGAGCAGCGCACGCGCTACGACCTCGACATGCTGCGCGAGGTCGGCTACTGCAACGGCGTCGAGAACTACTCGGGGCCGTTGTCGGGCCGCGAGCCCGGCTCGCAGCCGTGGTGCCTGTTGGATTTCTTTCCGCCGGACGACTGGCTGCTGCTGGTCGACGAGTCGCACGTCACCCTGCCGCAGGTCCACGGCATGTACGGAGGGGACCGTTCGCGCAAGCTCGAGCTGGTCAAGCACGGATTTCGGCTCCCGTCGGCGCTCGACAACCGCCCGCTGACGTACGACGAGTTCGACCGCCACGTCAAGCAGGTCGTGTATGTCTCGGCGACTCCGTCGACGTATGAGATGGGCCGGTCCTCGCAGATTGCCGAGATGATCATCCGGCCGACCGGACTGGTCGATCCCGAAGTCGAGGTTCGTCCGACGCGCCATCAGGTCGACGACCTGATGGACGAGATCCGCAAACGCGCGGAGAAGAACGAGCGCATCCTGGTCACGACGCTGACGAAGAAGATGGCCGAGGACCTGACCGAGTATCTGATCGAGAACGGGATTCGCGTGCGCTACCTGCACAGCGAGGTCGAGACGCTCGAGCGGATCGCGATCCTGCGCGACCTGCGCCGCGGTGAGTTCGACGTGTTGGTCGGAATCAATCTACTGCGCGAAGGGCTCGATCTGCCCGAGGTTTCGCTGGTCGGGATCCTCGATGCCGACAAAGAGGGGTACTTGCGTTCTGGGACGTCGCTGATCCAGACGATCGGCCGCGCCGCGCGCAACGTCGAGGGCAAGGTCATCATGTACGCCGACGTCGTGACGGAGTCGATGGCTCGAGCGCTGGGCGAAACCCGCCGCCGGCGCGAGATGCAGGTTGCGTACAACCTCGAGCACGGGATCGAGCCGAAGTCGATCCGTAAAGAAGTGCACGACATCCTCAGCCTGGTCGGCGGCGCGCAGGGCGGCGCGGACGCAGCCAATGCGGTCCGCGCCGAACACCTTCCGCGCGAGGTCGCCGAAGCGATGGCCAAGGAGATCGAGCGCAAGATGCGCGAAGCAGCCGCAAACCTCGAATTCGAGAAAGCCGCGGCGCTACGCGACGAACTGGTCAACTTGCGCAAGCAGATCGGCGGCAACGAAGGCGTGCTGTTCCAGGGCAAAGCACCCAAGATCTTCCAGCACGCCCTCAAGGAGCTGATCGGCACATAGCGTCCGCGAGGGAGAACGACAACACGAGTAAGCTAATGCTCGCCTGAACGAGGGCGAGCGGGCGTTTGTTTAGAACCGCACACTTAGGCTTCTGCTCACGGGTGAGATCTTGGAAGTACCGTTGTTCGGGAATCTGGTGCGGCGCGTCGCTGGGACGCTCGGTCCGCGCTCGTCCGCGCACGAGCCGCCGCAGATCACCGCTCGCGTGCGTTACGACCTGTTCTTCGGCATCACGACCGAGATCATTCTGTTCAGCGATCAGCGCACGCTGCGGATCCTCGACGCGAACGATGCCGCGGCTCGTGCCTACGGCTACACGAGAGCGGAGCTCAGGCAGATCACCGTCGCCGATCTCCGGCTCCCCGGGACTGAGGCGATCATCGCGCGCAACGTCATCGACGCGGCCGCCGCGCAGGGCACGATGTTCGAAACCATTCACGTGCGCAAGGACGGGACGACGTTTCCGGTCGAGGTTCTGGCGCGCACGGCTTGGGTCGAAGGCGACCGCATCATCATCTCGTCGATCCGCGACGTCAGCCAACGACATCGGGCCGCGCATCACGCGCAACGCCTCACCGAAGTGTGGCGACTTGCGACCGATCCGGCAATCGACGAAGAGTCCCGGCTGTTTGCGATGCTGCGCGCGGGCGCGGCGGGAATCGCCGCCGGCGTGCGGTTCGTCGCGCGCTTGAGCCACGTCGAAGGCGGCGACGTCGTGATCGACGCGGTGACGCCGGAGCCGCGGGCCGCCACCGAATCCGGCGGAGGCCCGGCCGGAACGCGTTTCCCGCTCGAAGGCTCGGTCGAGGCGCGCGTCTTACGCGCACGCCGTTCGATCGGTTGGAGCGACGAGTCGTCGAGCGCGATCGGCGTACCGGTCGACGTCGCCGAAGAACGGTACGTGCTCGCGTTCGTGTCGGATGCGCCGGAGGCCGAGCGGTTCACCGCCGAGGACGAAGCGTTCGTCGAGATTCTCGGCGGGTTCTTCGCTTCGCGCCTGAGCCAGTCGCGGCTGCGCCGTCAACTCGTCCACCAGATCGGTCACGATCGGCTGACCGCCCTGCCGAATCGGGCGGGATTGCGCCAAGCCGTCCACCACGCGATCGACGAGCAGCACGCCTGCACGCTGGTGGTCATCGACCTCGACGCGTTCGACGCCGTCAACGAGGCGTTGGGGCACTTGGTCGCCGACGCGGTTCTGGTCGAAGTCGGTGCGGCGTTCGCCGCGGAACTGCAGCCGGGCGAACTCGTCGCGCGGCTCGAAGGCGACAGCTTCGGATTGTTGCTTCCCGGCAACGACCGCGCAACGACGCAGCGGCGGGTCGACGCATGGCACGCGATCTTCGAGCGGCCGTTCGGGTTGGGCGATCGGGACGGCCGCATGTCGGCGCGTGTGACGGCCGGCTTCGGCATTGCGACCTCGCCCGACGACGGGACGACGTTCGAGAAGATCCTCACCAACGCGACGTCCGCGCTGCGGGCCGCCAAAGCGCGCGGTCCGGGCCGCGTCGCGTACTTCGATCGCGAGATCGAGCGACTCGTCTCGCATCGTCGCGTGTTGCGCGCGGAGCTGCGCGACGCCATCGAGCGGGACGAGTTCGAGCTGTTCTATCAGCCCACCGTCTCGCTCGCCACGATGCGCGTGACCGGGGCGGAGGCGCTGCTGCGCTGGAACCATCCGGTGCGCGGGTTGCTGGCTCCCGACGAGTTCATCCCCTTCGCGCAACAAGAAGGCAGCATTCGCGACATCGATCGTTGGGTCGCGCAGCGGACGATCGGGCAGATCGGCGCGTTCGCCGACGCCGGTGCCGGCTTTCGATGCTATTTCAACTTGTCGGCGCGCACGATCGACGACGGTGAGTTCGTCACCTGGTTGGGTGAGGTGCTCGCACTCCATCCGCAAGCGTCCGACAAGCTCGGGGTGGAGATCACCGAGAACGCGGCGATGCTCGACTTCGAGCGGACGCAGGACGCGCTCTTGGAGCTGCGGCGACTGGGCCTGCGCATCGCGATCGACGATTTCGGAACCGGCTATTCGTCGCTGGCGTACCTGAAGCGCTTTCCGATCGACGTCATGAAGATCGATCGCTCGTTCGTCGAAGGGATCGGACGCGACGCGAACGATCGAGCCCTGGTCGAGACGCTGCTGGCGATCGCGGCGCAGTTCGGGTGCGCGACGGTCGCCGAAGGGGTCGAAACCGCCGAGCAGATCGAGTGGCTGCGCGGCACGACGTGCACCGCGGCGCAGGGGTATTTCATCGCCCGACCGATGCGGCTGGCGGCGTTCGTCGCCTCGCTGCAAGGCGGAGGATTCGACGTTCGGCTTACGTGACCGGCACGGGTCCCCCGCCTTCGATCTCGTCCGCCGCCCAGAGCGCCCACTCGGCCATCGTGTTCTCGTAACGAATCCCGGCTTCGAGCGCGATCCGTCCCCAGCGATCGGCCGGGTGCCGTTCGACCGGGATCTCGTTGCCGACACTTTCGTAGCGCGCGACTTGCTCGCGGTGGCGCACAGCTTCGGCTCGTAGGTAGGCGGCCGCGTCGGCCGGGCGCAGCATCCAGAGAAAGAAGACGCGCAGCAACCGTTCGCTGCGCAGGGCGTCGCCCGGCGCGCGCCCTTGGAGCCAGTGACGCACCTCCGCTTCACCGGCCGCGGTGGCCGCGTATCGCTTGCTTCCGCGCGGCCCCGCCTCGGTCTGCTCGATCAGGCCGGCCCCGACGAGCTTGGCCAGCTCGGGATAGATCTGGCTGTGCCGGGCGGACCAGACGTTGGCCAGGCTCTGGTCGAAGGCGGCGGTCAGATCGTAGCCGGTCATCGGCTGGGCCGACAGCAGGCCCAAAAGCGCGTGCCCGAGCGTGCTGACCTTCACCGGACTTCACCACCTGAAAGTCTTGACATGTCAAATTCGACATGTAAGATACGATACATGAATGCGACGATACACCAGTCGACCGCCTCCCGCAAGTCGCCGGCGTCCGCCTATCGCACCCCGGTCGTCGACGAGCTCGAAACGTTTGCCTTGCCGGTCCAAGGATCGATCGCGCCCGAGCTGACCGGCCAGTTCCTGCGGAACGGACCCAACCCACGGCCCGGCGAGAAGATGCACGCGTTTCTGGCGCCCGGCATGCTGCACGGCCTGGAACTCGCCGGCGGCAAGGCGGCGTGGTACCGCAATCGCTGGGTGCGTACGCGCAGCTTCGAGACCGGCGCGCGGTACGTGCGGGCGAACGGCACGCTCGATCTCACCGTCGGGGCGGCGAACACGAACGTGATCGCGCACGCCGGCCGCGTCCTCGCGCTGGTCGAGTCGTCGTTTCCGTGCGAGGTGACGCCGCGGCTCGACACCGTCGGCGCGTACGATTTCGGCGGGAGGTTGACGACGCCGTTCACTGCGCACCCGAAGCGCTGCCCGCGCACCGGCGAGCTGCACGCCTTCGGGATGCGATCGTTTCCTGGCAAGCTGACGTACCACCGCATCGGTGCGGACGGAACGCTGCTCGAAAGCCGGCCGATCCCGGTGCGCGGCGCGACGATGATGCACGACTTCGCGCTGACCGACCGGCATATCGTGTTCTTGGATCTCCCGATCGTGTTCGATGTCGTTCGCGCCATGACGGGCCGCATGCCGTACCGCTGGAGCGATTCCTACGGCGCACGCGTCGGCGTTCTGCGCCGCGACGACTTACAGGGTGACGTGCGCTGGTTCGACGTCGAGCCGTGCTACGTGTTCCACGTGATGAACGCGTACGACGAGGGTGAGTCGATCGTGTGCGACGTCGTGCGCTATCCCGAGCTGTGGCGCAACGACGCGACGACGTTCGAGCCCGCCGCCTTGTATCGCTGGACGATCGACATGGCCGCGGGGCGCGTTGGGGAAACCCAACTCGACGATCGCCGGATCGAATTTCCGCGCGCGGACGAACGCCGCACGGGCAGCGCGTATCGCTACGGTTACACGGTCGACATGACTCGCGGCGAGGACGGATGCGGCGTGCGAAAGTACGACCTCGCAACCGGCACGTCGGTCGTGCACGACTTCGGCGCCGGCCGGTTCGCCGGCGAGCCGGTCTTCGTCCCGTCGGCGAGCGAAACGGCCGAAGACGCGGGCTGGCTGATGGCGTTCGTTTAGGACGCCGCGCGCGATGCGAGCGACTTCGTGCTCCTCGATGCCTCTGATCCGGCCGGACCGCCGGTTGCAACGATCGCGCTGCCCCAACGGGTGCCGTTCGGCTTCCACGGAAACTGGATCGACGATGCAGAGCTCGCCTGACCACTTCGCGCCGCGCTTCGGCCCGCTCTACCGCAGTCTGATCGTCAGCGTCGCATTACCGCTGATCACCGTGCAGCTGCTGTTGCGCACCGGGACGCCGGCCGTGACCGCGCTGGCGATCGCGGCGATCTTCCCGTTCGGCGATGCGGTCGCCGGCCTGGTGCGCAAGCGCCGTTTCGACCCGATCGCGGTCCTCTCGCTGATCGCGATCGTGGTCGGTATCGGGACCGCGGGGATCACCGGGAACGCGGGTTTCGCGGTCGCCAAGGACTCGCTGTTCACGATCGTGTTCGGGCTGCTCTTCCTCGGATCGTTGTTGGCGCCGCGACCGATGATCTTCCATCTCGGCCGGCAGTTCTCGAGCGGCGGCGATCCGGCGGCAATGGCGGCCTGGGAGGTGCGCTGGTCGCAACCGGGTTTTCGGCGCACGATCCGGTTGATCACGGCGGTCTGGGGCTGCGGCTTGCTCCTCGAAGCCGTGTTGCGCGTCATCGCTGCGTTCACGCTGCCGGTGACGACGTCGACCATCGTGTCCCCGCTGCTGCAAGTCGTCACCTTCGGCGCGCTGATCTGGTGGACGACCTCGTATGCGCGCGCGCTGCGCCGCCGTCTCGCGAAGGCCGCCTAGCCTACGCCGGCGTCCCGGCGACCGTTGCGCGCGCCAACGCTTTTACGATGCGCGACACGTCCGCCGGCGTTCGAGCAGAGCTGGTAAGCGTGTCGAACGTCTCGAAGCTGGTCAACATGAAGAGCGCGTCGATGACGTCGTCGTTTCCCGCCGCGTTGGTGCGTTCTACGATTTTTTCGATACCTTCGCGGCGCCAGCCGCGACGCTCGCGTAACGCTCGCTGGATCTCCCCGTCGAGCGCAGCCAGGGCGCCGAGCCGGTAGATGACGACGCGATCCGCCGCCCAGAAGCGAACGAAGGCTTCGATGAACGTATCGAGTCCTCGAAGCGCATCGGGGTCGCCGATCGCTTTTCCTAACTCGCTCAACTGCGCTCGTGCGCCGAGATCGTCGAAGAGCGCTTCGATCAGGCCGCGTTTCGACTTGAACTGGTAATAGACGGTCATGCGAGCGACGTCCGCGCGACGAGCGATCGCGTCGATCGAAAAGTTCACGACGCCGTCCGGCTCGGTGAGGAGCTCAAGCGCCGCCGCGATGATCCGGCCGCGCGTCGCGGCCGTGGCGTCTTCCCGCCTGCGCCGCTGGTAGGCTCGAGGACTCACCCTGAGCCTTTCGACGACATACCCGTTGACATTTTCAATCAGATAGTCTATCTAAATAAGATCGCCTCCTGTTTTGCTCGCGAGCTAGCCTGATATGCTCTTGCTTGGCTTCCTGATCGCCCACGTCGTCCTGACGACGACCGGATACGTCGGACTCATCGCGACCAACCTCATCGTCTTGCAGCTCTGCCGAGCCCGGGGCGGCAGCGACGCGGTCGCGGCGTGGCGGCGCAACGCGCGCGTCTTTGGTCCCGCCCTGGGTCTGGGCGTACTCTGCGGTTTCGCGGTCGCGGCGCTCGCCGGCGTGCCGCTCCTGAGCCGTTGGCTGTTGCTGACCTACGTGTTGATCGCCGTAGCCCTGACCGCGCAGGCGGCGATCATTGATCCCCTGGCAAGCGCGCGCCCAGCGCGCCGCCTCGGCGGGCGGCGTCGTCTCGAGCTCGCCGATCGTTCTCACCCTGTCGGTCTTTTCGCTGGCATATGTCGCGGTCATCGCGTTGATGCTCGTGCGGCCCCTCTAGCCCGCCCGGCGACGAATCGGGGACGGCCCGCTCACGCCGCGAAGTGCGACCCGGATGAAGAGTTCGCGGCGGGCGCTCCGGAGCGTGCTGCTGCTGGCGTCGACGATCCTGCTCGCGGCGTGTTCGCGCGTCGCCGGCGATTCAACTACGGGTGGCCGGCATCCATGGACGCAGCCCGAGACGCTGCGCGTCGCGACGAGCATCGGGCTGAACACGCTCAACCCGTTTCTCTCGACGGAGCAGGTCGAGGCAAACGTCCAAGCGTTGGCGCTCGATCCGCTGATCGCCGTCGACGAGCGAGGCCGAGACGTGCCGATCCTCGCCGCCGTCGTCCCGACGCTCGAGAACGGTGGCATCAGCCGCGACGGACTGACGCTCACGTACCATCTGCGGCACAACGTGCGCTGGCAGGACGGAGCGCCGTTCACCAGTCGCGACGTCGCGTTCTCTTATCACGCGATCATGAATCCGGCGACGACCGTTGCGACGCGGCACGGGTACGATCAGATCGCGCGCGTCGAAACGCCGGATCGCTACACGGCCGTGTTTCGGCTGAAGCGGCCATTCTCGCCGGCGGTGCATACCTTCTTCGCGCACAGCGATGCGCCGTATTTCATCCTGCCCGCGCACTTGCTCGAGCGCTACCACGACTTGAACCGCGTTCCGTTCAACGCGAAGCCCGTCGGCACCGGGCCGTTCAAGATCGTACGATGGCTGCGCGGCGATCGCATCGAGTTCGTCGCGAACGACGACTACTTTCTGGGGAAGCCGAAGCTGCGGCGGATCGTCGTGTCCCTCGTTCCGGACGAGAACACGATCGCGAGCCAGATGCGCGCGCACGAGATCGACTGGTTCTACGCCGCGACGCCGCGCATGTACCCGCAGCTGACGTCGATCGCGGGCGTCGAGGTCCGGCTCGTTCCGATGAATGCGAACGACTCCATCCTCCTCAACACCAAGCGCGCGCCGTACGACGATGCGAACGTGCGACGGGCGATCGGGCTCGCGATCGACAAGCCGCAGCTGGTCCGCGAGGCGACGTTCGGAACGACCGTAGCTGCGACCGAGGACTTACCGCCGTTCATGTGGGCGTTCGACCCGAAGGCCGGTACGACGGTGCGCGATCTGCCGCGCGCGAACGCGTTGCTCGACGCCGCCGGCTGGAGGCGCGGATCCGACGGTGTGCGCGTGAAGAACGGCAAGCGCTTTTCGATGGGTCTGTCGTACCGCACCGACAGCATCACCGACCGCAACCGGGGCGTGCTGATCGCCTCGATGCTCAAGGACGCCGGAATCGAAACCGACCTCAAGGGCTACACGACATCGCTGCTCTACGGGCCACCGGGTACCGGTATCCAAGCCGACGGAAAATTCGACGCCTCGCTGCAGACTTGGTACGCGGGCAGCGATCCCGACGACTCCACGCAGCTCACCTGCGACCAGGTCGCGCCGAAGGGCTACAACTGGACGCGCTACTGCAGCCCGGCGATGGACGCCGCGCAGCGGGTCGCGCTCTCGCACTACGACCGCCCGACCCGCAAGCGCGCCTACGCGACGATCGAGGAGCTGCTCGCGCGCGACACACCGTACGTCTACCTCTGGTGGCCTCGACAGATCGAAGCGATCAACAGCGACCTCAAGGGCTTCCGTCCCAACGGTATCATCGAGGACTGGAACGCCTACCAGTGGTCGATCTAAACCGACCGAGATGAAACCCGGCGCGCCATGATCTCTCTGCTCGGTGCCGTGGTGTACTCGTTGCAGGTCCTTGCACTCCCGGCGGGGACGATGATCAGCCCATCCCAGCCCCCCTGGGCTCCGCAATTCGTCTATCCTCGTCCGAGTCAACTTGCAATGGCGCGGAACGGGACCATCGTCATCGTCACGACCTCGCACGGTCGCAAGCCCAGCGGCTGCGCATTTTCCGTCGCGGCGGGGCTCCGATGGTGCTCGATCCACCGTCCGACACGGATCTGGGGCAGATCTTTGCGCGTACGATGTACAACCCGAGCGGCCAGAACACCGTCCCCGGCGCGCGAATCGAAAGCGTCCTTCTATCAGACGATGGAACGCCGTTCGTCAATATCACGGCACCGTTCGACGGCGCGTACACGGGATTTGAAGAAGCTGCGTTTGTTCGAACTTCAGGAGGATGGCGGCCGGACGTATCAGACACGGTACCGACCCGGGCGGGAAACCGTTGGGTGGCGGCTGCCGAGCGACGATCGAAGGTCGTCATCGTCGGCGATTATCGCGACGAGCCTCCCGGCGACGCCGGCTTCATCGCAAACCAAGATGAAGTAGTGCTCGTCGACGAACGTGCGCAGAACTTTCTGGGACACGGCATCGCAACGGCCGTCCGCGGAAGGTACGTGACAGGCTACGATGCCGGCTTTCCCGGGCTTCACAAGCTCGGCGCTCTGGAGTGGATCGACCGCAGGCGCGTAAGGTTGGGTGCCGGCGTCGCGTGGAGCGCCAACGCCGCGGGAGATGTCGTCGGAGACGATCGTGCGAGCATGGACGTCGCCGGCCATCCGATGTTGTGGCATCGCGGGCGTCCTGTTCGGCTGAGTGCGGGCACCGGTTCGGCTTTTGCCATATCCGATCGTGGCACGATCGTCGGGGCGATCGGAGACGATGGGTTCGTGATTCAGCCCGGCGGGCGCCGCGCGATAACGCGACTCGATACCGTCATCCGCGATCGCGGCTGGCATGTTTCGAGCGCCTTCGCGATTGCGTCCGACGGCTCTCTTCTTGCCGTCGCGTCGCGCCACGGTAACGATCCGAACGTCGTCTTGCTGAAGCGGTCGCCGGCGATCGAAGAACCGTTTCAGGCCGGCGTTCGGTGAAACGCGCGCAGATAGCCCAGCGTCTGGCGGTCGATCGCGCCGTCGTCGCGCACGCGGTTCTCGAGGTTCTCGACGTGCATGAACGCGACCAGCGCGGCGCGCGCGACGTCGTCGAATTCATCGCTGCTCGGAGTGAGCGCGCCCACCCGCGCGAGTTGCGTGACGAGCTCGCGGCCGAGGGCGTCGTCGATCGTCAGCACGTCCTGGGGCGCCGCCGGGAAGTGATAGAGCTTGTGGAGCTCGAGCAGGCGCGCCAGCTCGTCGATCGGTGCGGGGTGGTCGTCGACCCGAAGGTCGACGTAGCGGTCGTTAAAGCCGCCGTACCCGGCGTTCGGCTTGACCACGATCAGTGCCGCGCTCTGCTGGCCGCGCTTGTCGCCTCCGGCGCGTTGACCCGCCGCGAGCGCGACGACGAGCCGGTCGGCCAAGGTACCATGGGCGTCCGCGAACGCCGTGGCGATGGCGGGGACGACGCCCGGGCCGGCCAGACAGTTTCCCTGCGCCGCAAAGCCGTCGCCGGTGACGCCGCCGGCCGACGGGATGCAGCGTGAGCCGGTGAACGTCGCTGCTCGGCCGCGCGCGTCGACGATCCCGAACTGGCGGTCCTGCGCGCCTTCGTCGCCGGACGCCAGGGCTTGTGCGACGAGTTCTGGTGCCTCGCCGTTGCGGAGCCGCTCGAGCGCGAGCGGTCCGAACGCGGTGTTGGCCCAGGCCTGCGTCGCAATCGCGCCGACTCCGGCGGCCAGCCAAGGGACCACCGCCCCGACGGCCAGAAACTTCGACTGGACCGCGATTCCCAACTCGCGTTCTGTCGGATCGGCCGCGACGATCGAAAATGTCGACAACACGACGTGCTCGTTCGCGCAGGGCGCCCGCCATCTTCCCGGTGATGAGGACGGCCCATGGCATCCAGCGACTACCAGATCTACGTCAGCTTCTCGGGCGAAGCGGGTTCGAAGATCCTCAACGTCGGCGCGCTGTCATCCGAGGGCGCGTACCTCGGACTCGTGCTCGCCGGCGGCGGACCGTACGACGAGTTGCGCGGTCTCGCGGTCGACGGTAGCGGACGCCTGTACGTCGCCAACGCCTACAAGAAGGGCTCGGCGGTCGACGTATTCTCCGCGACGATCAACGAGGACGGCTACAGCCGAACCTATCTCGGAACGCTGATCACGCCCAAGTCGAGCAAGGCGCTGCTCCATCCGTACGGCGTCGCGTTCGACGGTAAGACGCTGTTCGTATCCAGTCAGGACACCAACGTCGTCTCGTCCTACGCGATCTCCGGCAGCAGCAAGAAGATGCCCGACGCGAAGAACGCTGCCGTCGCATCGTATCTCGAGAAGCTCGATCCGAAGGGTGACTTCTACGCGGCGACGTTCGTCGCGTCGGCCGAGCCGGTGAAGGTCGGAAAGAAGACGCCGCCGGCCGTCGACACCAAAGACGGCGGGTTGTCGATGGAAGGCTTCGATGCGCAGACGGTCGCGACCGAGTCGCATGCCGCCGACGCCGCCGACGAAGCGCTGGCGGCGAAGAAACAAACGCGTCATTCGGTGCGTGGCCTCGTCGTCGCCGGCAAACGGCTCTACGTCGCCGACGAGGCGAAGGACCGCGTCGGCGTTTACGGCCACAAGAGCGGCAAGTTCCACGGTTGGGTGTCGACCACGTCGGACACGAGCGCAAATCCGAACGTGCTCGACAAACCGGTCGGCGTCGCGGTGAGCCCGACCAGCGGAATCGTCTACATCGGCAGTCCCGGCAACGAAGCGATCTTCGCCTACGATCCGAAAACGAAGGATCTCAGCCTGGTCATCAGCTCGTCGACGAGCTCGATCACGGCCGATCTTCCGAGCGCTGCCGAAGCGCTGAAGGACCTGTCCGGCCTGGCTTTCACCCCCGACGGCACGCTCATCTTCGGGAGTCGGAAGCAGATGCAGCTGTTCGCGTTCGACCCGTCGACCGGCACGCTGTCGACGTTCGGCCCGCAGCTAGGGGATGCGCCCGAGTGCGTGCTCGTCGTGGCCGAATGAGTTCGGCCGGCCCGCGCCGGACAACCTAGGCTCCCGTAGCACCATCGACCCAATTAGAGGAGGTCCCATGCACGTCCGACGCCTTGGCGCGCTCATTGTCACAGCACTCGTCGCCGCCGCCGTCTCAGGGCCGGCTGCTACCCGCGCCGCCGACGCGCCGGAGATCGTGATCGGTTCGGTCCTGCCGCTGACCGGCGCGTTGGCGCAGACCGGCGCCGGGTTGCGCACGGCGCAGCAGTTGGCCGCCGACCTGGTCAACGGCCACGTCAGTTACCCGCTGCCGATGGTCGGGAAGACCGGACTGCCGCATCTCGGTCACGCGCGCATCCGCTTGGTGTTCGCGGACTCGCAGGGCAAGCCCGATCAGGCGCGCGCCGCCGCCGAGCAGCTCATCACGCAAGAGCACGCCGTCGCGCTGATCGGCACGTACGCGTCGTCGACGACGGCGACCGCGTCGCAGGTCGCGGAGCGCGCCGGCATCCCGTTCCTGAACCCTGATTCCTCGGCGCCCGGGCTCACCGCGCGCGGGCTCAAGTGGTTCTTCCGCACGACGCCGCACGACGGAACGTTCGCGGAGAACTTCTACCAGTTCTTGGGTGACCTCAAGAAGTCCAAGAACATCGCCGTCAAGCGCGTGGCGGTCGTCGGTGAGGACGGTCTGTTCGGAACGGGAGCCGGCGATGCCGAAGAAGCCGGCGCCAAGAAGTACGGCTACGACGTCGCCACGCGCGTCTCGTATCCGGCGACGACCACCGAAGTGAACGCCGAGGTGCAGCGCGTCAAGACGTCGTCGCCCGACGTCATCTTCCAGGCGTCGTACGTCCCCGACGCGCTGCTGTTCATGCGCGGCTACAAGCAGCAAGGGGTCAACGTCAAGGCGATCTTCGCTCAGGACGCGGGTTTCGTCGATCCCAATTTCCTCAAAGCGATCGGGGCCGACGCGGAGGGCGTGTTCACGCGTGAAGTCTTCTCGATGGACATCAAGTACCGCAACCAGGCCGTGCCGCTCATCGACCAGCTCTTTCGCCAGCGGTCCGACGGCGCGAAACCGCTCGACGGCAATACGGCGCGCGATTTCATGGGCGTGCTCGTCCTCGCCGATGCCATCGACCGCGCCGGCTCGACCAAGCCCGACGCGATTCGCGACGCGCTGATGAAGACCAACATCCCCGGCAAGCTGACGCTGATGCCGTGGAGCCGGATCCACTTCGACGCGACCGGCCAGAACGACGGCGGCGCCGGGATCATCGAACAGCTGCAGGACGGAAAGTACGAGACCGTTTGGCCGTTCGACGTCGCCGTGCGGCCCGTGGTGTGGCCGATGCCGGCGTGGAAGCACTGACCACCTTCGAACAGCTGCTCGCCGGCGGACTGCTGGCGGGCCTCGTGTTCGCGCTGGTCGCGGTCGGGCTGACGCTCGTCTACGGCGTGATGGACGTGGTGAACTTCGCGCACGGCGAGTTCCTCATGCTCGCGATGTACGCGACGCTGGGGCTCGCGCTGGTCGGGATCGGGCCGCTGGTCGGATTGCCGCTGGTCGCGATCGCGCTGTTCCTGTTCGGCGTCGTGATCTACCGCGTCTTCATCCGGCGGCTGTTGGCGGGGCCGCCGGAGGCGACGGTGTTCGGCACGTTCGGACTGCTCGTGCTCTTGCAGGGACTGGCGCAGTCGCTCTTCACCGGCGACTTCCAATCGGTGCCGCACCCGCCGTTCCAAGGAACGCTGCGGCTGGGCGCGGTCGCGCTTTCGCAAGCGACGCTGGTCGAGGGGATCGGCGCGCTCGTGCTCACCGGAGCGTTATTCGCATTCGTCGAGTACACCGAGACCGGTCGCGCGATGCGTGCCGTCGCCGAGGATCGCGTCGCCGCAACGCTGATGGGAATCGACGTCCAGCGCGTGAACGCCCTCGCGTTCGGGATCGGCGCCGCGTGTGTCGGGGCGGCCGGGGCGCTGCTGATGTTGTCGTTTCCGGTTTTTCCGACGGCCGGCGCGTCGTTCGCGTTGACCGCCTTCGTCGTCGTGGCGCTGGGCGGCTTCGGCAGCATCCAAGGCGCGCTCGTCGCGGCGCTGTTGGTCGGGATGCTCGAAGTACTTGGCGGCTACTACCTGGCGCCCGAGCTCAAGATGGTGCCGGTCTACGTCGCGTACCTCGCCATCGTGCTGCTGCGCCCGCAGGGACTGCTCGGCCGGCGATGAGATGGCATCTGCTCGCGCTCGGCGCGATCGTCGTCCTCGGTGCGGCCGCCGCATTCGGCTTGCGCGACGCGGTGACGCTGGACTTGTTTTTCACGCTGCTGCTCTACGCGGTGCTGGGCCAGTCCTGGAACTGGATCAGCGGCTACGCCGGCAACATCTCGTTCGGACACGCGATCTTCTTCGGGTGCGGTGCGTACGCGTCCGCGCTGTGCGTGACGCACGGCCTCTCGCCGTGGTTGGCGATTCCGGCCGGTGCGCTGGTCGCGGCGCTGCTCGCGCTGGTCACCGGTTTCCCGACGCTCGCGCTGCGCGGGCACTATTTCTCGATCGCCACGATCGCGGTCGCCGCGCTGGTCGACGCGTTCGTGCGCACGCAGCCGTGGCTGGGCCGCGCCAACGGCTTCGAGCTGCCGATCCAGTCGGGCTGGGCGGCGCTGCAGTTCCCGGACAAGGGACCGTACGTGCTGCTGGCGCTCGCGCTGTTCGCGATCGTGCAGCTGGCGACGATCGCGCTCGAACGCTCGCGGCTGGGCTACTATCTGCGTGCGCTGCGCGCGAACCATGCGGCGGCCGCGTCGGTCGGGATCGATGAGCGGCGCTGGAAGCTGATCGCGTTCGCCTGGTCGGCGACGATGGCCGCCGCAGCCGGCGTGCTGTACGCGCAGTACACGCTGTTCGTCGACCCGCCCTCGACGATCGCGCTGGCGATCTCGATCGACATCGCGCTGATCGGCGTGGTCGGCGGGATCGGGACGCTGTGGGGACCGGCCGCCGGCGCGCTCGTCTACGTCGTGTTGGCGAAAGGCGTCGCGCTGCGCATCGGCGGGACCGGCAAGGGTTACGATCTGGTGATCTACGGCGCGATCATCTGCCTCATCGCAGCGTGGAAGCCACACGGGATCGTCGGAACGGTGGTCGACGCGTTGCGCCGTCGCCGCGGCGCGGCGGATATTCCTCCGGGCGCGACGGGTACTGCGTGAACGCCGCGACGAGCTCAGGGACGGCGGCGCTCCTCGAGGTGCGTGGGTTGTCGAAGCGCTTCGGTTCGTTGCGGGCGCTCGACGGCGTCGACCTCGACGTCGCCGAAGGGTCGTTGACCGGGCTGATCGGGCCGAACGGCGCGGGCAAGTCGACCGCGTTCTCGTGCATCGCCGGCGCCGACAAACCGACTGCCGGAAGCGTGCGCTTTCGCGGCCGCGAGATCGCGGGGCTGGCCTACCATCGCGTCGCGGCGTTGGGGATCGGTCGGACGTATCAGATCGTCCAGACGTTCGCCGACATGACCGTGCTGGAAGCGGTCACGACTGCCGCGTTGTTGCGGCACCCGCATCTGCGCGATGCGGTCGCATACGCCCAAGACGTGCTCGCCTTCGCCGGACTGGCCGACAAGCGCTACCGGCTCGGGCGTGCGCTGACGATCGCCGACAAGAAGCGGCTGGAAGTCGCGCGCGCGCTCGCCACCGACCCGTCGCTGCTCTTGCTGGACGAGGTGATGGCCGGACTGACGCCGTCCGAGTGCCATGACGCGGTCGGCCTGTTGCGGCGCATCATCGCGCGCGGTATCACCGTGCTGATGGTGGAGCACGTGATGGAAGTGCTGATGCCGATCGCCGACCACATCGTCGTGATCGCTGCCGGGAAGACGATCTTCACCGGCGCAGCGAGCGAAGCGGTACGCGACCCGCGCGTGATCGAGGCGTATCTGGGCTCGCCGCTCGAGCACCGCGAGATCGCGGAGCACAAGCCGTGAGCGCCGTTGCCGCGCGCGGCGCGCCGCCGGCACTGCTCGAGATCGACGCGCTGTCGGTCGCGTACGACGGGATGCGTGCGCTGCAGGACGTCTCGTTGCGCGCCGAAGCCGGGACGATCGTCGCGCTCATCGGCGCAAACGGTGCCGGCAAGACCTCGCTGTTGCGCGCCATCAGTGGCTTGGTGCGCGCACAGGCCGGAACGATTCGCTTCGACGGCGACGACATCACCCGCATGCCCGCGCATCGGATCGTGAAGCGCGGGATCGCGCACGTCCCGGAGGGCCGGCGCGTCTTCGCCAGCGCGACCGTGAGCGACAACCTGCTGCTCGGCGCGTACGTCGATCGCGATTCGGCGCATCGTACGGCGCGGCTGGAGTCGGCGTTCGCGGCGTTTCCTATCCTGCGCGAGCGGCTCGAGCAGCGTGCCTCGACGCTCTCGGGCGGCGAGCAGCAGATGCTTGCGATCGCGCGCGGCACGATGAGCGGCCCGCGCCTGCTGATGCTCGACGAGCCGTCGCTCGGGATCGCGCCGCTGCTGATCCCACAGATCTACGCCTGCATCCGCGGCATCGCCGCCGGCGGCACGACCGTGCTCCTGGTCGAGCAGAACGTCCACGCCGCGCTCGGCGCCGCCGACACCGCCTACGTCCTCCAAACCGGCCGCGTCGTCCTACACGGCGCGGCGCGTGACCTGATCGGAGACCCCCTCGTGCAAGAAGCCTTCCTCGGAATCAGCGCCGTATGAGCTGGCGCGTTGGGATCGATATCGGGGGGACGTTCACTGACCTCGTTGCGCTGGCGGACGACGGGCGGTTGGTTCGGCACAAGGTGTCGTCGACGCCGCGGGCGCCGGAGGAAGGGTTGCTCGACGCGCTGCGGGCGCTGCTCGAGGAGGTCGCGGCGGCGGAGATCGTGCTCGTCGCGCATGCCAGCACGATTGCGACGAACGCGCTGCTGGGGCAGGTGCATCTCGAGTTGCCGCGGGTGGCGTTCATCACGACCGAGGGTTTTCGTGACGTGCTCGAGATCGGGCGGCAGAACCGGAGCGCCATCTACGATCTGAACGTGACGCGGCCCAAGCCGCTGGCGCGGCGCGAGGACCGGCTGGTGGTGCGCGAGCGGCGCACGCACGACGGCGGCGTCATCGTCGAGCTAGACACCGCCTCGGTCGCGCGTGCGGTTGAAACGGTGCGCGAACGCGGGATCAAAGCGGTTGCGGTCGGACTGCTTCACGCCGATGCGGACGGCGCGCACGAGCGCGCGATCGGCGAGGCGCTGAGCGCCGCGATCCCGGATGCCGAGATCTCCCTGTCGTCGGAGATCGATCCGCAGTACCGCGAGTACGAGCGCTTCTCGACGACGGTCCTCAACGCCGCGCTCGCTCCGATAGTCCAGGTGTATCTCGACCGCGTCGCGCGCGGCGTGCGCGCGGCGGGGGTGCACGCGCCGATCTTCGTGATGCGTTCCGACGGCGGGATGGCCGTGCTCAAGGCGGCGGCCCGGCGTCCGGCAACGCTGATCGAGAGCGGTCCGGCCAGCGGTGTCATCGGCGCGGCCTTTCTCGGGCGCGCGCTGGGGATCGGGAACGTTCTCTCGTTCGACATGGGCGGGACGACGGCGAAAGCGGGCACGATCTTCGACGGGGTGCCGCAGATCAGCGCTTCGTTCGAAGCGGCCGGTTCCACGCACAGCGGCC
Source organism: Vulcanimicrobiota bacterium (assembly GCA_003161435.1). GTDB lineage: Bacteria > Vulcanimicrobiota > Vulcanimicrobiia > Vulcanimicrobiales > Vulcanimicrobiaceae > Vulcanimicrobium > Vulcanimicrobium pasteuri. The sequence continues at coordinate 35,476 of PMOS01000038.1, read as the reverse complement.
GATCGGTCAAGGGCAGCGGCTATCCGGTGCGGTTCCCGTTCGTCGACTTGGCCGAGGTGAGCGCGGGCGGCGGGACGATCGCATGGATCGACGCGGCCGGTACCTTGCGCGTGGGACCGCTCTCGGCGGGCGCCGATCCCGGTCCGGCGTGTTACGGCATCGGCGACCGTCCGACGGTCACCGATGCCAACGTCGTGCTGCGCCGCTCGAACCCGCGAGCGTTGCTCGACGGTGCGTTTCCGATCGACGCCGCGCGCTCGCGCGATGCGATCGCCTCGGTCGCGGAGTCCGTCGGCGGCGTCGTCGAACGCGCGGCGGCCGGGATCGTCACGCTGGTCGACGCGGAGATGGCGAAGGTACTGCGCATCGTTTCGGTCGAGCGCGGTCACGACCCGCGCGACTTCACCTTGCTCGCCTTCGGCGGCGGCGGACCGTTGCACGCCTGCGCCGTCGCCGCCGACATCGGCGTGTCGCGTGTCGTCATCCCGCTCTCGCCGGGCGTGTTCTCGGCCTACGGGCTGCTCGCCGCGGACGTCCGCGTCACGTCGGTCCGCTCGATCGTCGCACCGGCCGACGACGAGACGTGGCAACGCGCGCGCAAGCTGTTCGACGCGCTCGCGCGTGAAAGCGACGCGGCGCTGGGGGAACAGGGTGTCGCGAAATCCGATCGCAACTTCCTGCGCGAGCTCGACTTGCGGTACGTCGGTCAATCGACCGAGCTCGTCGTCACCGCGCCGCGCTCGCTCGAGGAAGCCGTCGAGTCCTTTCACCAGCGGCACGAGCAGCGCTACGGTTTCGCCGCCCGTCAGGATCCGGTCGAGATCGTCACCGTGCGCGCGATCGGGATCGGTACGACGCCCAAACCGCGTTTGATCGCCGCTGCGGCGCCGGCAGGGCGCGCGCCCGAGCAGCGCGCGCTGCGCGAGCTGCGCGAGGTGTTCGACGGCACCGCGTTCGTCGACACGCCCGTCTACGGCCGCGCGCACCTCCGGCCCGGCGACGTGTTCGACGGCCCGGCGGTGGTCGAGCAGTATGACGCAACGACGTACGTCGCGCCGGGTTGGGCTGCGCGCGTCGACGGTTTCGGCAACCTGGTCATGGAGCACAGAAGATGATCGCAGCACTCGATCCGATCACGGCCGAGCTGGTTTCCTCGGCGCTGATTTATGCCAGCGAGGAGATGGGGATCGCCGTGCGCGACGCCGCCTACTCGCCGAACATCAAAGAACGCCTCGATCACTCGTGCGCGCTGTTCGATGCGACCGGACGCCTGATCGCGCAGGCCGAGCACATCCCGGTGCACCTCGGCTCGTTGCCGTGGGGGCTGCGCCGTTCGCTCGCGTGGCTGGCCGAGCGCGGACGCACGATCGCGCGCGGCGAGATGATCGTCGTCAACGATCCGTACCTGTCGGGGACGCACCTCAACGACGTCACCGTCATTCGCGCGATCTATCACTATGACCGGCTCGCCGGCTACGCGGCCAACAAGGCGCATCACACCGACGTCGGCGGCGCGGTACCCGGGTCGATGCCGCCGGACGCGCGCGATCTGTTCGCTGAAGGCGCGGTGTACACGCCGACCGTGCTGGTCCGCGATGACCGCGTCGTCGACGAAACCGTGGATCTCTTCCGCGCCAACTCGCGCACGCCCGAGGCGCGCGCCGGCGACCTGCGCGCGCAGATCGCCGGCAACAACGTCGGCGAGAGGCGCTTTCTCGAGCTGATCGAGCGTTACGGCATCGACGTCGTCGAGGCGGCGCTGGAGAAAGCGCTCGACGACGGCGAACGGCGCACGCGTGCCGCGCTGCGCGCGCTTCCCGACGGCGTCGTCGAGCACGAGGACGTCATGGAGGACGAGCACGGCGAACCGTCGATCGTGCTGCGCGTGCGGCTCGAGAAGCGCGGCGACGCGCTGATGCTCGACTATACCGGAACGTCACCGCAGCGTCCGATGCCGCTCAACTCGGTCTACGGCGTGACGCTCTCGGGCGCGTATTACGCGATCCGGGCGGTGACCGATCCCCGCATCCCGATGAACGACGGCTCGTTCCGGCCGGTCGAAGTCCACGTCCCCGAAGGGACGCTGCTCAACCCGCGACGGCCGGCTCCGGTGAGCGCGGGAAATGTCGAGACGTCGATGCGCAACGCGGATCTCGTGCTCGGTGCGCTGGCGAAGCTCGCGCCGGGCCGCGTCCCCGCGCAGAGCGGCGGCTCGATGAACAACGTCATGATCGGCGGACTCGACGGCGACGGCCGCTCGTGGGCGTTCTACGAAACCAACGGCTGCGGGATGGGCGCGCGGCCGAGCGCCGACGGGATCGACGGCATCCACGCGCACATGACCAACACCCTCAACACGCCGATCGAGGCGATCGAACGGCAGATGCCGATGCTGATCACCGCGTACGAGTTCGCGGAGACGAGCGCCGGCGACGGCGAGTTCCGCGGCGGCTCGGGTTTGGTCCGCGCCTTCGCGTTGCGCGACGGGACCGCGACGGCGTCGCTCCTCGCCGAGCGACACGCGGTGCGGCCGCGCGGGACCGAAGGCGGGAAAGACGGCGCGACCGGCGCGCACGTGTTCGTCAAGCGCGGTGGTGCGGTCAGCGATCTGCCGGCGAAAACGAGCGTCGAGATGGAACCGGGCGACGCGATCATCGTGCGCACCGCCGGCGGCGGCGGCTACGGCGATCCGGCGAAGCGCGATCCGTCCGCGCGTGCGCGCGACCTGGCCGACGGGATCGCGAGCGTCGAATGACCGCCGCCGAGGTGCGCGCGGCCGTGCGCGACGCGACGATCGCCGGACCGACCGAACGTCTCGCCCCCGACTACGTCCAGGCGAATCTGGCGATCGTGCCGAGCGCGTACGCCGGCGAGCTGGCCGATCTGTGCGCGCGCAATCCGGTACCGTGCCCGGTGCTCGAGCGCCTCGCACCGGGCGCGTTCGAACCGGCGTGCGCGCGCGGGGCGGATCTACGCACCGATCTCGGGCGCTACCGCGTCTGGCGCGACGGTGCGCTGGCGGAGCAGCCGCGTGACGTGCGCGAGCTGTGGTCCGACGATCTGGTCGCGTTTCTCATCGGCTGCTCGTTCACGTTCGATCACGCGCTCGTCGCCGCCGGACTCACGCCGCGTCACTACGCGCTCGACTGCAACGTGCCGATGTACCGCACGCGCGTCCCGCTCGCGGCGGCGGGACGCTTGCGCGGATCGATGGTCGTGAGCATGCGGCCGTACAAGCGCGAGGACGTCGAGCGGGTGCGCGACGTCACCCGGCCGTACCGTATCGCGCACGGGGAGCCGGTCGCCTGGGGCGATCCCACCGCGCTCGGGATCGCTGACCTGGGCCGCCCCGACTACGGTGATTCGCCGCGCTTCGAGCCCGGCGAGGTACCGGTGTTCTGGGGTTGCGGCGTGACGCCGCAGAGCGTCATCGTCGCGAGCAAGCTTCCGTTCGCGATCACTCACGAGCCCGGCCACATGTTCGTCACGGATCTGGTGCACGCCGATATGCAGACGAACGTGGTGCGTGGCTGAGCCGCCGGTCGTCAACTCGTGGAACGAGTGGGACCCGTTGCGCGAGGTCATCGTCGGCAACGCGCTCGGTGCGGCCGACCTGGGCTTCGAGCCGGCGTTCTCACCGTATTTTCCGGCCGGGTCGGCCGGACGGGACGCGATCGGAGCGGCCGTTCATCCGGCGGTGCTCGACGTCGCGCAAGCCCAGCTCGACGACTTCGCCGCGCTGCTCGCGAGCCGCGGGATCACGGTGCGACGGCCCGATCCCGTCGATCACGGCGCGCCGGTGAAGACGCCCGATTGGGAGGTCGCGACCGGCCGCGCGAACGCCTGTCCGCGCGATCTGCTGCTGGTGATCGGCGACGAGATCATCGAAGCGCCGATGGCACAGCGCGGCCGCTTCTTCGAGTACCGGGCTTACCGCCGGCTCATCGCGGAGTATTTTCGCGCCGGCGCGCGCTGGACCGCGGCGCCGAAGCCGTTGATGACCGACGAGCTCTACGACGAGCGCGCGCGCGAGGGCGTCGAGCCGTTCGACTTTGCGGCGCGACCGCTGCTCACCGAGCTCGAGCCGGCGTTCGACGCCGCCTCGTTCGTACGGTTCGGGCGCGATATCTTCTGGCAACCGGACCTGGTGAGCAACCAGTTCGGCGCGGATTGGCTGCAGCGCCATCTAGGTGACGGTTTTCGCATCCACCGGATCGCGTTTCGCGAACCGCTGCCGTCGCACATCGGCACGACGCTGGTCCCAGTGCGGCCCGGCATCGTGCTGGTCAACCCGCACCGGCCCTGCCTCGACGATTCGCTCGAGCTGTTCACCGCCAACGGCTGGCGCGTCGTTCCGGCGCCGTCATCGGTGCGCGGGCGGCATTCGCGCGAAGTGAGCAACTGGATCTCGATGAACATCCTGATGCTCGACGAGACGACCGCGGTCGTCGAACGCGCCGAGACGCCGACGATCGAGCTGCTCGAGTCGCTCGGCTGCGAGGTGATCCCCTGCGCGCTCGACGCCGTCTATCCGCTGGGCGGCGGCTTCCATTGCTGCACCGCCGACATCCGCCGCGACGGCGAACTGCGCTCGTACTTCCCGTCGCTCGACGCGGGCTAACCCGCGGCGGCGACGAGCATCCCGCCCCGCCCCCTTGACGTGTTCTTAAAAACTTAGTAGATTGGCTCCGGCGAGCTACTCTTAAAGTATTAAGAGTACGCGAAACCGTCTTGGAAGAGACGAGAGGAAGCGTAGTGGTCGAAGCGGTTCGGTTCGGAAGCCTTGGGGGCATCATGGTGCTCCTGTTGGCGCTCGTGCTGTCGCCGGGGACGCCGGCGTCGGCGGCCGCTTCGACCCTGCGCACCACCGGAATTCCAACTGTGCAAACAGCGCCGCCGCTCGACCCGCACTCGCCGGTCGAGACGTGGTCGGCCACTGCGGCGGTCGACCTGCCGTGGGACGTCACGCACCAGCAGCCGTCTTCCGAGCCCACCACGGCCCACATCGCGACCGACGGCACGAACATCTACGTGCGCTTCGACGCGAAGCAACGCGAAGCGCTGATGGCGCAGCAGCACACCAATGAGGTCGGCGACGGGACCGACGATGAGGTCTGGATCGATCTGTGGCCCAACGGCAACACCGGTTTCTACTATCAGTTCGCCGTCACGTCGAACGGCACGCACTTCCAGTATTCGTCGGAGAACACGGCGTACTCGCCGACCTGGACGTCGTTCGGCGCCGCGTACGACGGCGGCTTCACCATCACGATGCAGATCCCGGTCAAAGTCATGCGCGGCAACGGCGGCGGGGGCTGGAAAGCGCAATTCGTGCGCATCGTCCGCTCGACCGGCGAGCGGCAGATCTGGAGCTACGCGCCGGCCCAGACCAACGGCGACGACGTCACGTACGCCGGGGCGCTGAACGGCATGGCACCGGCGGTCGCGTCGCGACCCAAACCGCGCTTCGGCGTGTACGGCTTGGGTGGGCTCGGATCGCCGTCGTCGGGGCTGACGACGTCGCGGATGGGCGGCGACTTCTCTGTCCCGGTCACTGCGACGGCCTCGGTGTACGGCACGATCCACCCCGACTTCTCGAACGTCGAGATCGACCAGCAGACGATCTCGCCGACCGCGTACCAGCGCTCGTTCAGCGAGGTCCGGCCGTTTTTCACCCAAGGGGCAAATTACTACGACCAGTTCAATTGCGACGCATGCCCGCAAGTCTCGCAGTTGTACACGCCGTCGATTCCGACCCCGCGCGACGGGTATGCGTTCGAAGGGAAGCAAGGCCCGTTCTCGTTCGCCGGTTTCGACGCTATCGGCGACGGCCGTAACGACGGTGCGACGAGCCTCGGTTGGGTCAGCTCCGACAACCGCTGGCGCCTCTCCGCGCAGAGTGTCGCCGCGAACCTGCCGGGAATCACCGACCACGTCGACACGTCGGGGATAAGCTGGGGCGACAACCAACACATGTCGGCGTACTTCGACTACGGCAGCGACAGCGGAACCAACGTGCTGGCCGGCGATCGCGCGCAACGCTACGACGGCGGCTTCTACTACTACACCAACACGTTCGGGTTCGCGGCTTCGGAGCGCAAGGTCGGCCAATACTACGAACCCGTCGACGGTTTCGTCCAGCACGCCGACATTGCGGGCTATGCGCTATACGAGAACAAGATCTGGCTGTTCGACCAGAACGCGTGGCTCAACAGCATCCAGTTCGGAACGTACCTCGACCGCTATCACGCGCAGAGCGGCGTGCTCAACCAGACCGACACCAACGGCTGGCTCGACATCCTCACCAAGAGCCGGATCGATCTGCAGGGGACGATCGGCTCGAGTTACCTCCTGTTGAACAGCGGCGTGTTCACGCCGATCTCGCAGAACGGCCTCGGCCTGACCTGGCACAGCGGCACGATGAACAACCCGGGCAGCAACATGAGCCACGGATCGTCGTCGACGCCGACGACGGTGACCTGGAACACCGGACGGTTCGGTCCCGGCCGCGTCGACTCGTGGGTGCGCAGCACGACGATGCGGGTCGGGATGCGCGGAACGCTCTCGCTCGAGGCCGACGACACGCGCGCCTACGAGGACATCGGAGCGACCAACATCCAGTGGCTCGAACGCCTCAGCTACACCTACGCGGCCGGCAAGGACTCGTCGCTCGCGGTCGGCGTGCGCCGCATCATCGGAACGCCGCCGATCGTCGACGTGACGAACCTACCGCTGTACACGAGCGCGTGGAACTTGACGTTCGCGTACCACCGCCGCACGCCGCACGACGAGCTGTACATCGCTTACGGCGACGCCAGCCAGCTCTCGACGCTCCCGCAGTTCGTCATCAAGCTGATCCACTATTTCGGCGCCGAAAAAGGAACTTAGCGTGGAGTAACCCGGTAGGCGCCGATCTTGCCGTCGGGGTCGAGCCGTAGCTGCACGAGCAGCGTTCCTTTGTCGAAGGCGGCTTGGAAGTCGTAGCGGCCCTTGTCGGGGTCGCTGGTCGCCGGCTTGAGGCCCTGGTACGCACCGAGCGCGTGCATCTCGTCGGAGAGCTGGCCGATCGTACCGCGCGTCACTTGGCCCTTGAGCGCGTCGTCGAAGTGCGCCGTCGTCGCGTCGATGTCGAGGTTGTAGACGGCGCGGGTCGTGTCGTCCGCGAGCGCCTGCGGGTCGGCCCCGTGATGCGCGCACCCCATCGCGGCGATCACCAGCGCCACTGCGGCCGCCGCGAGCCGAATCACGTGCTAGAGCGCGCCCCAGCCGAGCGACGGCTGGCCGGCCCCCGAGGCCGGCGCGCCGGCGGCGACGGGGTGGTACCCCGGCTGCGCCCGGCGCTGCGACACGGCGATCCGGTGCCGGAGCGCGAGAACCTGTTGGTGCTGCACGGCGACTTCGTGCTTGTAGCCGGCGACGAGCGCCGCTTCGTGCGCGTACGCGGAGCGCTCGGACTCGTAGGCGGCCTCGGCGTTGTTCGCCTGCGATTGCGTCTCGGCTTGACGGCGATCGTATTCGGCGTACTTCTGGTGCACTTTGCGATTGTGATTGATGATCAGCAGCGTCGCCGCGGCACCGCCGAGCAGGATGTTCCGGGTGCTGGCCGCGCCGTCGGCGAGGGCGGGCGCGCTCGGCACAGCGGCTGCGGCGAGGGTGGCGGCGACGAGAAAGCAGGCAAGGCGGCGTTTGGTCATGGCGGGCGGTCCTCCGGCCATCCTGTACCCACCGGGCCGGCCCTCCGTACCGTTGCCCGAAATGGATGCGGCTGCGCTTCGGCGGACACCATGCTATGCGGCAGACGGTTGTCCCGGGCGTGTGGTCCTGGTCGCGTTGGCAGCCCGATCGGGCGATGGACTTCAACGGCTTCTTCGTGGCGTCGGCCGAGGGCAATCTGGTCGTCGATCCGATCGAACCCGGCGACGCACTGCTCGACGACCTGCGCGGGCGCGGCGTCGCCGCGGTCGTCATCACCAATCGAGACCACGAACGCGCAACCGCGGCCGTCGTCGCGGCGACCGGCGCACAGGTCATCGCGAGCGCGCTCGATGCTCCGTCGCTCACGATCGGGGTCGACCGCACGGTCGCGCCCGGCGACGTCGTGTTCGGCTGGACCGTGATCGGTTTGGACGGATTCAAGACGCCCGGCGAGATCGTGCTCTACGATCGTGCGCGCAAGGCGGCGATCGTCGGTGACGCGCTGTGGGGAACGCCCGCCGGCGCGCTCACGCTGATGCCCGACGCCAAGCTCGCGGACCCCGAGCGCGCCGCGTTGTCGGCGCGCTCGCTGCGCGCGCGCACGATCGACCACCTGCTCGTCGGCGACGGAGCCTGCGTATTCGGCAACGCGCACGAGGCGATCGGCGCGATGCTCGATGCGCGCACCGGCGTCGCGATCAACCGGGTCAACGTCTTCGACGAGCTCACGCTGCACGCGGATGCGGACCCCGCGCCGTTCACCGCCGCCTGGGCCGAGGTCGGTCGTCTCATCGGCGCCGAGCGGCTCGGGTACGGCGTGTTCCGGCTCGCGCGCGGCGAGTCGTTCTGCCCGTACCACTGGCATACGCGCGAAGAAGAGTTGTTCGTCGTGCTCGCCGGCGCGCCGACGCTGCGCACCCCGACCGCGACGTTCGCCTTGCGCGCGGGCGACTGCGTCGCTTTCGTGACCGGATCGCGCGGCGCGCACCGGGTGACCAACGATGGCGACGATGATGCGCTGGTGCTCGCCGTGGCGAATACGGATCCTGGGGACGTTTGCTACTACCCCGATTCGCGCAAGTTCGTGGTTGAGGCGACGGGGACGTTGGTGCGCGAACAGCCGCAGCTGGACTATTTCGAGGGAGAGGCGTGATGCCGGCGGTCCTGCTCGCAGCGGCGCTGACCGCCGCGCCGTGCGCCGCGGATCCGCTGATCGCGAACCCAACGCTCAAGATCGTACGGGCGCGCGAGCGTGCGTTCGACAACTACATCGTGACGCTCGACGTGAAGAACGACGGCCGGCAGTCGCAACCGCCGGGGACCGTGCAGCACCTCGAGCTCGTGCAACACGGAAACGTCTTGGGGAAACAGCCGATCCCGGTGCTCGGCATGAAAGAGAGCTATATCGCGGCATTTCGCGTGCGGCTCCCACACCAGTCGAATCGTCCGCCCTTCGTGGTCGAGTTCCGCTACGTGCTCGACACGCGCAACGCGGCGCAGGCGAACTGCAACAGCTCCAACGACCGGCTCTCCGCAACGCTGTGATGCGCATCCCGCTCGCCCCGCACGGCGCCGACGAGGCCGTCGTCACCCTCGCCGCGCGCGCGGAGCTTCCGGGCGGGCCGCTGCGCTTCACGTATGCGACGCGGACCGGCGCGGTGTTGCGAGTCGACGGCGTCGTGCGCGGAGCGTTCGACGGAATGCACCGGACGATCGCGTTGCCGCCCCTGCCTGGCCTTCGCGAGATCGCGCTGACGGTCGAGCGCCGCTCGCTGCCCGTCGCGGGCCTGCCCGACGGCGACGGACTCCGCTGGCGGCTGATGCTGGCGCGCGCCAGCGAGCGTCCTAGCCGGCACCTCGAGGTCGATGTTGCCGGTGAAGCGCAACCGGGGCGGGACATCGACGTCCCGCTGGTCGGACACGCGCACCTCGACGTCGCCTGGCTCTGGACGTACGACGCGACGCGCCGCAAGGCGCTGCGCACGTTCGCGACGGCGATGCGCGAGATGGAGAACGATCCGCGCTACGTGTACGCGCAGAGCCAGCCGCAAGAGTACGCCTGGGTCTTCGCCGCCGATCGCGATCTGGCCGATCGCATCCGTGCGAAGGCCGGCACCAACTGGGACGCGAGCGTCGCGGCGCTCTGGGTCGAGCTCGATCTCCACGCTCCCAGCGGTGAGTCGGTGCTGCGCCAGTTCGCCCACGGCATCCGCTGGATGCGCGACAACGTCGGGATCGAGCCGACGGTCGCGTGGCTGCCCGACACGTTCGGCTTTCCCTCGACCTTTCCGATCCTCGCGGCGCACGCCGGTGTCCCGTACTTCGCCACGACCAAGCTGCAATGGAACGAGACGACGCGCTGGCCGTATCCGCGCTTCCGCTGGATCGGCGACGACGGCTCGACGTTGATATCGGCGGTGCTGGACAGTTACGACGGCCCGATCGACGAGAAGCGGCTGGCGGCGGCGCGCGAGCGCGACGAGATGCTGGTCGTGGGCTACGGCGACGGCGGAGGCGGCGCGACCGATGCCGACCTCGCCGCGGTCGGCGACGGCTCGCGCGGCTGGACCCGCGTCGACGCGTGGTTCACCGACGTGGTCGCGCGCGGAGCGCTGCCGGACTATCGCGGCGAGTTGTACCTCGAGACGCACCGCGGCACGTACACCACGCACCATGACATCAAGACGCGCAACGCGCAGCTGGAGCGCGATCTTGCCTTCGCCGAGGAAGCCGCTGCGTGGTGCGTCGCCGTGCGTGCGCCCGAGGGCGTGCGGCGCGCGCTGTGCGACGACCTCCGCAACGCATGGCGGATCGTGCTGCGCGCCCAGTTCCACGACGTGATGCCCGGCACGGCGATCGGCGCGGTCTATACCGACGTGCACGCCGAGTACGATCGCGCCTTCGCGATCGTCGAGCGGCTACGGGAGTCGACCGCCTCGATACTGCCGCGCAGCGATCTGCGGTTGGTGCCGCCGCCGGCGATCGCTCCCGAGCGCGAAGGCGACGCGTGGGTGTTCGCCAACGAGTACGTGCGCGCGCGCGTCCGCGACGACGGGACGATCGTCGAGCTGAGCGGACACGACGGTCCAAACCTCGTCTCAGTCGCCAACGGGCTCGCGGCGTACGTCGACCGCCCCAAGAAATGGGACGCCTGGAACGTCGACCGCGGCTACACGCACAAGGCGGTGCGGGTCAAACCCGACGGCACGTCGATCGAGGACCAGACACTGCTCGTGCGGCTCGCAGTCGGCAAGGCGACCGGCGTTACGATGCGCCTCGCGCTACTCGAAGCCGAGCCGTGGCTGCGTGTCGAGCTCGCCGCCGACTGGAAAGAGAGCCACGTGCTGCTGCGCGCGGAGCACCGCGTTGCACTGCAGGCGCGCGACGTACGCTACGGGCAGCAGCACGGAACGCTGGTGCGCACCGCGTATCCCGATGATGACGCCGGACGGGCGAAGTTCGAGGTGCCCGGCCAGCGGTGGGCGCACGTGACCGACGGCAGCGACGGTTTGGCGGTTTTCACGCCGGACCTCTACGGTTGGAACGCGGTCGGGCTCGGCGGCGGCGGCGTGCGCTTGGGGACTTCGCTGCTGCGCTCGCCGTGCTGGCCCGATCCGCTCGCCGATCGCGGCGAACAACGGCTCTCGTATGCGTTCGTTCCGACGTCGGGTGCGACGATCTCCGCGCTCGAGCACGCCTGGACGACCTACACGAGCGAGGATCGCGTCCGCCTCTTCACTTGCGACGACCCGTCGGTGCTGATCGTCGCGACCTATCCGTCCGACGACGCGGCCGGGGTGATCGTTCGCGTGCGCGAGTGCGACGGTGCGCGCCGCGAGCTGAGGTTGCGGTGCGGCGGGCGCATGCGCGAGGCGGTGCCGGTCGACGCGGTCGAGCGGCCGATTACCGGCGACGTCGCGATCGTCGACGAGGATTTGGTCTTCGAGCTGGGCCCGTACGCACTCCGGTCGTTCCTCGTGCGCTTCTAGACAGCGATGCGCGCGATCGACACCGTCTTGTTCGACCTCGACGACACGCTGCACGACGATACGACCGCGTACCGCGCGGCGTCGCGCGAGGTCGCGCAGGCCGTTGCGCGCGAGCACGCGACCGACCCCGAGGCGCTGTCCGAGGCGTACGAGCGCGCGGTCATGGCGTTTTGGACCGCGTTGACGCCGGACCAGCTGAGCCTCGGAATTCAGGCCGAGCGCGAACGCATGTGGTTGGACGCGCTGCGCGCGGTCGGTCTCGACGACCGTGGGCTCGCGGTCGAGGCTGCGGCGGCGTACGGCCGCGCGCGCGCCGGTGCGATCGAGCTCGCGCCCGGCGCGCGCGAGCTGCTCGCTGCGTTGCGCGAACGGGGCTGCAAGCTCGGCCTGGTGACCAACGGCTTCGCCGAGACGCACCACGACAAGATCGACCGGCTCGGGTTGCGCGAACTGATCGACGCGTTTTTTCTGGCGGATGAGGTCGGGATGGTCAAGCCCGATCCCGAGTTGTTTCGCCATGCGTGCCACGTGCTCGGGAGCGAGCCCGTCCGCACGGCAATGGTCGGCGACCGCTACGGCCGCGACGTCGTCGGCGCGCACGCCGCCGGTCTGTTCACCGTGCTGCTCGACGTCCACGCGCACCCGATCCCGCCCGCCGGCCCCCGACCCGACGCGGTCGTCGACACGATCGCCGAAGTACTCGCCGTTCTACCGCTCGCACGGGGTAGCTGAAGGACTACCCTGCCATCCGGCGTGCGGTTGCCGCGCCCGCTACACGGGACGAGGCGACCGCCGCCAGGTAAGCGAACGGTCAGCGGTAGCCGGGTATCTCGGTGTGCGTTCCGCAAGGGGTCGTCAAACATGGTTCAGGATCCGAATCAATCGTCGTTCGGTCTCGCTCCCAACGTCGCCGCCGGGGTGGCCTCGTTCTTCATGGGGCTTGGCGGACTCGTCATTCTGCTTGGGAAGCCGCCGCAACAGTGGGTCCGTTTCGTCGCGGTGCAGTCGATCGTGCTCGCCGTCGCGTGGATCGTCTTCGCGATCGCGCTGTCGATCGTGCGCATCATCTTATTGTTCGTTCCGGGCATCGGCGACACGCTGTCTTGGGTCCTCGGCCTCGTCTACATGCTGTTTGCGCTGGCGTTCTTCGTCATGTGGGTGATCCAGACGATCAAGGCGATCCAGGGAGGCGCGCAGCGGTTCCCGGTCATCTCGGACTGGACCGACCGGTTCATGCCGGCCGCCGTGAACCTCACCTCGAGCTTTACGCCGCCCCCGTCGTACAACGCGCCCCCGCCGGCGCAGCCGTACGCACCCCCGCCGCCGCCGGCGCAGCCCTACAATGCCGCACCCCCGCCGCCCGTGCCGCCCCCGCCGACCCCGCCGACCCCGCCCGACTCCACCAACTCGTTCTAGCGGGGTTCGCCCCGGGTGTGCGCCCCGTTCGCAGGGGCGTACATTTCGAAACAGCGAAGCAGTGCAGCGTCCGCCGGCTTCGATCAGAGGTCGGCTCAGGCGTTGCATTACATGCGGAAGGAGCAACTCGTGCAGCCAGCCGTCGCCGGCCAAGAATTCCCCCAAGCAGCGGGCAATGCGATCCCCGAAGAGATCCTCGCCCGATGGACCTGGGGACCATTCTTCCTCTGGCTCTTCTGGGTGTGGTGGAACGCGGATCAGAAGCTCAAGATCGCCGCAGCCGTCATCTTCGTCTGCGAGTTCATCCCGTTCATCAACTTCCTCGCGGCGCTCGCCGCGCTCGGACTCGCGATCTACCTCGGTCTCAAAGGCAACCGCATCATGGCTGCCAATCGCCAGTTCCAGAGCACCGAACAGTTCATCGCCGTACAGACGGCGTGGGCGAAGTGGGGCGTCATCGTGTTCGTCGTCGGAATCGCGATGGGCATCCTCGGCGGAGTCCTCTTCGGCGCGGCAATGGTGGCGGCGGGGATGCACTCGTCGTCGTAGCGCCGCTGAACACCTGAAGCGGCGGGGGCGTCGCGTGGAACCGTTCGTCCCATCCACCGGGTCTTAGGCCTGGTATGCCGGACGGGACCACGCACGCTCTCGATGCCATCGTCATCAAGGGCGCGCGGGAGCACAACCTCAAGAACATCGACCTGACGCTCCCTCGCAACAAGCTCATCGTGATCACCGGCCTCTCGGGTTCGGGCAAGTCGTCGCTTGCCTTCGACACGATCTATGCCGAGGGACAGCGCCGCTATGTCGAGTCGCTCTCGTCGTACGCGCGGCAGTTTCTCGGGCAGATGGAGAAGCCCGACGTCGACTACATCGAGGGGTTGTCGCCGGCGATCTCGATCGACCAGAAGTCGACCTCGCGCAACCCGCGCTCGACCGTCGGCACCGTCACCGAGATCTACGACTACCTGCGACTGCTCTACGCTCGCATCGGCGTGCCGCATTGCTACGAGTGCGGGCGCGAGATCAGCTCGCAGACCTCCGAGCAGATCGTCGATCAGATCCTGGAGTTCCCCGAAGGGACGCGCATCCAGCTGCTCGCGCCGGTGATCCGCGGCCGCAAGGGCGAGTACACCAAGCTGTTCGAGGAGATCGCGAAGGAGGGCTTCGCGCGCGTCCGGGTCGACGGCGAGATTCGCGAACTGCGTGAGAAGATCGAGCTCGACAAGAAGCGCAAGCACACCGTCGAGGTCGTCGTCGACCGGCTGGTGGTCAAGCCCGACGTGCGCACGCGCTTGACCGACTCGGTCGAGACGACGCTGAAACTGTCGACGGGCTTGGTCACCGTGCTGTACCAGGCCGCAGTCAAAGCCAACGCCGGGACCGAGAAGCCGGCGGAGGTCTGGACCGAAGCGACGTTCAGCGAGTCGTTCGCCTGCGCGTCGTGCGGGATCTCGTTCCAGGAGCTCGAGCCGCGCCTGTTCTCGTTCAACTCACCGTACGGCGCGTGTCCGGCGTGCAGCGGCCTGGGCGAGAAGATCGAGATCGACGAGTGGAAGGTCATCCCCGACCGGACCAAGTCGATCAAGGACGGCGCGATCGTTCCGTGGTCGAAGAACTTGGGCTCGGGCCGTTTCCCGTCGACCAACCCGTACTACATGCAGCAGGTCGAGCGGCTGCTGCGCTCGCGGCGCTGCAAGGCGTCCACGCCGGTGAATGAGCTGCCCGAGGACGTCGTCGACACGATCCTGTACGGGGCCGACAAGAAGCAGAAGTTCGTCTACGAGTCGCGCTCGGGCAATCAGTGGGAGTACGAGTCGCAGTTCGAAGGCGTCGTGAACAACCTGCAGCGGCGCTACAACGAAACCTCTTCCGACTACGTCAAGGAAGAGATCGAGAAGTACATGTCGGCGTCGGTCTGCAAGGTATGCAAGGGCGCGCGGCTCAAGCCGGAGGCGCTAGGCGTGACGATCGGCGACCGCAACATCGACGAGACGACGAAGCTGTCGGTCGAATCGGCGGAGCAGTTCTTCGCGAATTTTCATCCGACCGAACGCGAAGCGAAGATCGCGCAGCAGATCCTCAAGGAGATCCGCGCGCGGCTCGGTTTTCTCAAGAACGTCGGGCTCGGGTATCTCAACCTCGCGCGCTCGGCGACGACGCTGTCGGGCGGTGAGTCGCAGCGCATTCGGCTGGCGACGCAGATCGGTTCGTCACTGGTCGGGGTGCTGTATATCCTGGACGAACCGTCGATCGGGCTGCACCAGCGCGATAACGACCGGCTCTTGGCGACGCTCGAAACGCTGCGCGACATCGGCAACACGCTGATCGTCATCGAGCACGACGAGGACACGATGCGCTCGGCCGACGTGATCGTCGACATCGGTCCCGGCGCGGGCGCCGAGGGCGGACGCATCCTTTCGGTCGGCGGGATCGAGGAGATCGAGCGCAACCCCGAGTCCCTCACCGGCGCGTATCTCTCCGGCCGCCAGTTCATCTCGATCCCCAAGCACCGCAAGAAGGGCCGCAGCACGCTGTCGGTGATCGGTGCGAAGGCCAACAACCTGCGCGGCGTCGATGTCGACATCCCGCTCGGAACGTTCACCTGCGTCACCGGGGTGAGCGGCTCGGGCAAATCGACGCTGGTCAACCAAGTCGTGGTCAAGGCGCTCAACCAGTACCTGCACCATCAGCCGTCGGCCGGCACGTACGGCCGTGTCAAAGGCGCCGAGGCGCTCGACAAGATGGTCGTCATCGACCAGTCGCCGATCGGCCGCACCCCGCGCTCGAATCCCGCCACGTACACCGGCACGTTCGATCTGATCCGCGAGCTGTACTCGCTCACGCCCGAAGCGAAGATGCGCGGTTACCTGCCGGGCCGCTTCTCGTTCAACGTCAAGGGCGGCCGCTGCGAGGGCTGTCAGGGCGACGGCATCATCAAGATCGAGATGCACTTCCTGCCCGACGTCTACGTGCCGTGCGAAGTGTGCAAAGGCAAGCGCTACAACGCCCAGACGCTCGAGGTGAAGTTCAAGGGTAAGTCCATCGCCGACGTGCTCGCGATGCGCGTCGACGAGGCGGCCCAGCTATTCGACGCGATCCCGCGCATCAAGAACAAGCTGCAGACGATCTGCGAGGTCGGGCTCGGTTATATCCACATGGGCCAGCCCGCGACGCAGCTCTCGGGTGGTGAGGCGCAGCGCATCAAGCTCGCGACCGAGCTGTCGCGCCGCGCGACCGGCCGAACGTTCTACGTCCTCGACGAGCCGACGACCGGCTTGCACTTCGCCGACATCCACAAGCTGCTCGACGTGCTGGCGCGGCTGGTCGGTATGGGCAACACCGTGCTGGTGATCGAGCACAACCTCGACGTGATCAAGACCGCCGACTACGTGATCGACCTCGGGCCCGAGGGCGGCGACAAGGGCGGCACGATCGTCGCGACCGGCACGCCGGAAGAGATCGCCGCGAACCCGATATCCTACACGGGCGAATATCTCAAAGGCGTCCTGTCGGACGAGCGTGCGAAGGGCCGCATCCGCGTCAGCGCCGACCGCATCGCGGAGCTGGAGCAGACGAACTTCGACACCCTCGACGACCTGACCAAGAACGGCCGAATCCCCGTCGAAGCGTAGTTCGTATGAAACCTGACAAGCGGTTCTAGTGTCAATGTCCGACTTGTTGGTACGATGGCTAATCCCAAATTCTTATGAGGCAGCTGACCTCAAAGAAGCTCTCGTCGGACTTGCGAGCATAGTCGTTGTTGTCTGGACCGGGGCTCTCGTGCTGCGCCAGATTAAGAACGCATCCTCCACATGGACTGTTATTGGCGCAATGGACCTAATGCAATCGTCATTTGTAGTCTCGATATTGGCAGTTGGCCTGCCGTCGGCGGCCTACCGTGGCGTTGGCGTTCTGTTCGTCACGCTTTACTTTGTAGCTTATTGGTTCCAGCTTGCTTGTTTCTGTCCGAGGTTTCTTGCGTTACAGAAAGAGTCTTATCAACAATCCTTTAAGATGAAGGGTGACGGGACCATATACAAGTGGTCCGTAGCCCTGTTTTTCATCGGCGCGGTTGTCATAATTGCGGAACCTACGCGTCAGGCTGTCTTCATTGTCGCATTTTTGTGGTTCTTCTTCGGCTCTCAAGTTCTGTACACTCAACTTCACAACGCCTAGCGACCAGCTAACCGATGCCTAAATCGCTTGATTCAGCAATGAATGCATAGAGCACGGCTTTGCTTTGCGTCAAATGACCGGCATTAAACTTTCCGAAGGTGAGTCCCCATTGAATGTCTCGAGGATGAACGCGCCCTAATACTCCCGCTTCTGTCCGTGAACTTGGAACAGCAGCTTGTCGGAGACGAGCTCGAATATCTTCGATCAAGGCAGAAATATCACCACGTGAGGCGGATACGCGTCTACTTCCGAACTCAGTAACCAGATGATCGACGATCGTTCGAGCATCACCATCGACGTTGAAATCCAGAATGACGCCGATAGCCGGCGCCCATTTGATAATTCGCTGAAAGGTTTGCGTAAATCGCTGGGCCGCTGCGCCTTGCGCCAGCGCGAGCGCGGCGCGTATAGCGTCGTCGAAGGATTCGGAGCCGCTAGAGGCTCCCCCGAGGTCCTTAATTACCGCTCTTAGGCTTGCTGTTGCAGCGCGTTGATCGTATACCAATCGTGATATATTTCGTACAGCGGTGGCATCTTCGTCAGGTGAGATTGGAACGAGCGTACCCATTATTGGCAATTCGCTCTGACATCCAAGAATATCCGCCCACGAAAAAACAATACTATTCGTGCTTCGCGCAAGAGGGCGATGGTCACCCGCGATCTTCGAATGGTTTCCTTGCCTCTGTGGGATGGCATCGGCTCAACGGCCTGAGCACGAGGGCCGAGCCAGTCGACGGCCGAGATCGAGTGGCCGCTCCTACAGCAGCCGTCGCAAGTCGTCGACGTCGAGGCCTATACGCGCTAGGATTCCACGCAGAGTCCCGATTGGGATCTCGCGTTTGCCGTGCACGGGGACAGATGCGTAGCGGCCATCCTCGTGCTCGAGGATGACGTGCGATCCGGTTTGTCGGGCGACCGCGAAACCGGCGCGCTGCAACGCGCGAACGAGAGCAGGCCCGCTGACGGCGGGCATCTTAACACTCATCTCGTGGGCTGGCTAAGCGGCGACGCTGACGATTTCGAGCCGGGCTCCGTCGGCGTCGGGTTCCGGGATTTCGAGAGCTCGCTCACGGCGATACTCAAGCGAAAGCCTAATGGCATCCTCAGCCATGCGAAGCGCGTCCGCCCGGTCCGTTCCGAACGTGTGAATCTCCGGAAATGCCGGCACAATGACTCGGACGGTGTCTTCGTCGGGTTCGAGCAGAACTGCGTACCGAAGCGGGTCGGCCATATGGGAAGCCTTCGCCGGTAGCGTCGCGATCTCCGGTACGGCGCCTACTGGACGCCGCAACGTAGGGTTTTCCCCCATGGGCAAGGGCTCGTCGCTACGCTATGGTTTCAACATGGCAGGCCGGATTGCGTGGGGCGTCGTCGAAACTGGCCACGATGACGACACCGGAGCAGGACATCCAGATCAAGCAGATCGCCGCGCAGCTCGTCGCTTCCATGCTGGACAACCACAACGGCGAGTGGGACGACAAAGACACGGCGCGAGCGTTCGCGACGATCTACCAGGCCGTCAAGAACGCCACGTGACCGTCCTCGTCCGAGCGCTGATCGCAGTCTGCGTGCTGATCGTCGCGCTCGGCACGAAGGCGGTCGCCGGCGAGTACGACACGTTCGACTTGGAGGTCACGCATCCGATCGGCGGCGTGTGGAACGAGTATGCGAATCCCGGTGAGGACTACCCGCAGTCGCTCGACGTGCGCGCGTGGGGCACGCTCGATGGGTACGATGCGTCGCTCGAGTATCACCGGAACGTGTACCTGACCCAGAGCGCAGGCCCGGGGTCGCTCACGCGTTACGCGACCCTGACCGGCGGCTACGCGACGGTAACGCCGTTTCTGGCCCGCGACACGGAGTTCGAGGCGCGTGTGATGCGCCGGATTCGGCATCATCCACTGGCGGTCGGGATCTCCGCGCTCGCGACGTCGAACAACTATCCGTACCCGCGATTGCACGGTGTCGGGGTCGGCATCGCCAAGCTGCCCGACTGGACCGGCCCGCACGTCGCCCTATTCGGTTCGGCGTTCTTCTATCCGGCGGCGAGCGGTTCGCTCGGACCGGTACACGCGACGTTCTCGATCCTGCGCTCGGAGGCGGGGTTCCGTTTCCGCCCGACCGGCTGGCCCGTCTATCTCGTCGGCGGATACCAGAACGAGATCCGCTCGGGCCGCCACCTCGCCGGCGACGTGCGCCTCAACCGCTCCGACCCCTTCGTCGGCCTGGGCGCACGCATCTAGGTTTCCGCTCTCGGCGCAATCAGGGCGTTCGCTTCGGCGTATGTCACGATCGAGTCGCGGGTGAACGAGAACGTGCCGGTTTCGCGCAGCTCGTGCGCGATCTCGCGGAGTACGCCCAGCGTGCGGCGCATCGGCCACGAGCCGACGCTCACGCGCCGGACACCCAGCTCTTGTAGCGCCGGTGCGTCCGGCGTCTTGGGTCCGGCCAAGACGTTGAGCGGCAGCGGTACGGCTACCGCGATGCGCGCGATCGTTTCGGCGTCGGCGACACCCGGAACGAAGAGCCCGTCTGCCCCGGCGCCGGCGAAGGCGCGCAATCGTTCCACCGTCGCGTCGAAGCGCGTGATCTCCGGGCCGAACCCGCCGAGATAGATATCGGTTCGTGCGTTGAGGAACAGATCGGGAGCGGCCGCGCGCGCCGCGCGCACGCGCGCAGATGCTTCGTCGAGCGGAAAGAGATCGCGCTCTGCGACCGTGTCTTCGAGATTATAACCTGCGACGCCGGTCGCGGCGAGGCGCGCGATGAACGTGGCGAGCGCCGCCGCGTCGGCGGCGTAGCCGCTCTCGACGTCGGCCGAGAGCGGAACGCCGAGCGCGCCCACGATACGTTCGAGCGTCGCGAGGTGCAGGTCGACGTCGAGCTCGTTTCCGTCGCGAAATCCGAGCGAGTTGGCCAATCCCGCGCTCGAGGTCGCGACCGCGGGGAAACCGGCCTCTTCGTAGATGCGCGCGCTTGCGACGTCCCACGCGTTGGGCATCACGAGGATCGCGGGTCCCGCGTGCAAGGCGCGAAACGCATGGCGGCGTTGGGCGATGGTGGCTGGATCGAGCGGCATCGCCGTCACGTTCGCTTCGCGCGCCGCGTCACTTGCCGAACAGCGCGGCGACTTGCGTGACATACGGTGCGGCGAACGCGCGGCGTGCCGTCCACCGGTCACCGGTCGACGTCGCGTCGGTTGCAGCGGCCGCGTCGAAGGCACGTTTCACGTTGCTGGTTGGCGGCTCCCGATCGGCGGTCGCCAGCACGAACGCGCGCAGCCACGACTCGTAGCCCGGCTGATCGCTCGAGATGCGGCCGAAGTCGGCGTAGATGACACCCCAACCAGCCGGCGCGCGCCGATCGACGTCGCGGCCCGCGTACACGGCGGCTTCGCCCGGCGGCAGCTTCGTCGCGTCGGCGAGCGCGGCGACACCGCCGATCTGCGGCGTCATCTGCCTGAGAACGGCGAACGCGAACGTGCGCCGCGCGAACTCCGCGTCGTCGACGGCGACGAACGGCGTGTACTTTGCGACGACGGCGACACGATCGGCGAGCGTGGCGGCGGCTTCGCGCCGCGCGGTGCCCGAGACGCGCTCCAGGCCGAGTGAAGCTGCACCCGTGATCTTGATCGAGGCGTCGGCCGAGACGATGAGCAGCTCGGCGAAGAAGGGCACGTCGTCGGTGAGACGCGAGATCCTCGGGCTCACCAGCTCGGGATGATCGGGGTTGAACCAGATGACCCGATCGTTCGGAAAGTGGCTGTCGCCACCGCGACCCACATAGTACGCGATCGGGGCGAACGGCGGGAAGAGGTCGGGTGGGCGCCAGACGGTCCGCACCACTTGCTGCATCGCGACGATCACGCTGACGGCAGCCAGCGTCTTGCGCCCTTCGTCGCTCGGCGGTCCCGCGCCGGGCGACGTCTCCACGAACGCGGATGCCGGCGACTGCGCGAGCGCGGCAACGGCGCCGGATGTCGCGGCGATAAATGCGCACCGGCTGACCATGCAGCGGATTCGGCCGTGCCGCCGCAACAGACCTGCCGCATGGATTCTCGTCGCCATCCCGAACCGATGATCTCCCCGAAACCATCGTCGCCCTTTATGAAATGCAGGCGGCCCGCAGGACGCGCCACGCCCGTGAGAGGGGCTCTGGAGTGATCCTTGGCTACTACGCTAAGAAAGGCCGTCACCGTGAGCGATGCGCAACCTGGCGATCCGCGACTTGACTACACCGGCCAGACCAAAGCCGCCGTCAACGCGGACTACACCGACATGCCCGGCGGCGCGCAGATCGTCCTCGTCAACAAGACCAGCGGAGCAGCGCTCGACGGCGGCACGCTGCTGGACTCCGGCGGCGCGGGCAGCGTCTCGGTTTCGATCGACGCATCGACGCCGGGCGGCCAGTACGTTCTCGTCGCGACGGACGCCACCGGCAACGAGCTCGCTCAAACGGTAGCGTTCTACATCAGCGACGACAGCGGATCGACGCTCTAATCCTCGAGCCGGGGCCCGGCGGACCTCCGCGCGTCACGGTCGAAGCCGCACCCCCGTGGCACGCTTCTTCCTCGCAATGCTGGTCTGCGCCGACCTAGAGCGCTCCAAGCAGTTCTATCGGACGATCCTGGATCTCAAGCTCGGAACGGACGCAGCCCCGCATTGGATCGATTTCGATCTCGGCGACGAGCGGATGCTCGGCCTGCATCCGGCGAGCGAGACGCTGGTGGTGAAACCGGGCTCGCTACAACTCGGCTTTCACGTCGACGACGTCGACAAGTTCGTGACGGACGCGCGCACCGCCGGCGTGCGGATCCTCCAGGAACCGCACGACGAGAGCTTCGGGCGGCTTGCCGTCATCGCCGATCCCGACGGCTATGCCGTGCAAGTGGCCACGCCGAAATCGTGGCGCTGAAGGGTCACGCAAAGCGCGCGAGCGAGCTGCGCGCGCAGCTCGACGAGGCGAACTATCGCTATCACGTGCTCGACGATTCGCAGATCAGCGACGCCGACTACGATGTGCTGCTGCGCGAGCTGCTCGACTTGGAGGAGGCGCATCCCGAGGTACGCAAGCCCGACTCGCCCACCCAGCGGGTCGGCGGCGCGCCGGTGGGCGGCTTCCCACCCTACGCTCACCGGCGGCCGATGCTCTCGCTCGGCAACGCGTTCGACGAGAACGAGCTGGTCGCGTTCGACGCGCGCGTACGCAAGCTCGGCGGCATCGAAGGCGACGTCGCCTACACGTGCGAGCTCAAGATCGACGGGCTGGCGATGTCGCTGCGCTACGACGGCGGAACGCTGACCGCCGGGGGTACGCGCGGCGACGGCACGACGGGCGAAGAGGTGACGGCCAACCTGCGCACGATCCGCTCCATTCCGCTGACGCTGCGCGCGAAAGGTGCGGCGGCACCGCGACACATCGACGTGCGCGGCGAGGCGTACATGCGCCGCAGCGATTTCGCGCGCCTGAATGAGGACCGTGCCGCGCGTGACCTGCCGACGTTCGCGAACCCGCGCAACACGGCTGCCGGGGGTATCCGCCAGCTCGACCCCAAGGCGACGGCTGAACGCAAGTTGTCGTTCTACGCCTACGCGGTCGGTGAGATCGACGCCGACGCGTTGCCGCGGACGCAACACGAACTGCTGGAGTACTTGCACAAGCTCGGATTCCGGGTCAACGAACACGCGCGGCCCGTGTCGTCGATTCGCGACGTCGTCGCGTTCGTGCAGGAGTGGGAACAGAAGCGCGAGATGCTCGACTACGAGATCGACGGTGTCGTCGTCAAAGTCGACGACCTCGCGCTGCAAGCGAAGCTCGGGACGGCCGGGAAGGACCCGCGCTGGGCGATTGCGTTCAAGTTTCGCGCGCGCGAAGCGCAAACCAAGCTGCTCGACATTACAGTGAGCGTCGGTCGCACCGGCGTGCTCAACCCGAACGCCGTTCTCGAGCCGGTGCAGATCGGCGGGACGATCGTCTCCAACGCGACGCTGCACAACCAGGATTACATTCGCAACAACGACATCCGGATCGGCGACGTCGTCACCGTCATTCGCGCGGGCGACGTGATCCCGCGCGTCGTCGGGCCCGTGCTCGAGCTGCGCAAAAAAAAGCTGCCGGTCTACACGCTGCCGACGCGTTGCCCGGTCTGCGGTGCGGACGTCGATCATCCCGAGGGCGAACCGATGGCGCGCTGCACGAACGCGTCGTGCCCGGCGCAGCTCGTCGAGCGTCTGCGTCACTTCGCGTCGCGCGGCGCGATGGACATCGAGGGCATCGGCGATCAGCTCGCGGCGACGCTGGTCGAAAGCGCGCTGGTGAACGACGTGAGCGACGTCTATCACCTCTCGCTCGAGCAGTTGCGCGCGCTGCCGCGAATGGCGGAGAAGTCGGCCTCGAACGTCCTTGCCGCCATCGAGCGATCGAAGTCTCGCGGCCTAGCGCGCCTGTTATCGGGGTTGGGAATTCGCTTCGTGGGCTGGCAGAACGCGGGGATCCTGGCCGGCGACTTCGGCTCGATCGACGCGTTGGCGGCTGCGAGCGAGGAAGAGTTGCTGCGCAGTGAGGGGATCGGGCCGGAGATCGCGCGCAGCGTCGTGCTGTTCTTCGAACAGGCGCCGAACCGCGCGATGATCGAGCGTCTCAAGCGCGCCGGCGTCGACACGACGGCACCGCTGCGCGAACGTGCGCCGGCCGGCGTGCTGGCCGGAAAGACGCTTGTGCTCACCGGCACACTGCCCAACCTCACCCGCGATCAAGCCGCCGATCTGATCGTTGCCGCCGGCGGGAAAGTGACCTCGTCGGTCTCGAAAAAAACCGACTACGTCGTCGCCGGCGACGAGGCCGGCAGCAAGCTCGCCAAAGCCGAGCAGCTCGGCATCCCGATCCTCGACGAGGCAGCCCTCAACGAGCTCCTCGAAGGCCCACGCCCCTAAGCTTGGAGTTCGCGTTCTCAAACGCCGGATGGGACCGGGGTGGGTGGGCGTCCGACTACGCCGTGACCATCGCGGTGGATCTCATCTGAGTCGTCGCCGGATTGCTCGACTTTGTGTGAGCCCGCGAAGTGCTCGGGGGCGAGGATCACGTACATGATCGGCACGAGCAACAGGGTCAGCAACAGCGAACTCATGATGCCGCCGATGACGACGATGCCCAGGCTCGACCGCACGCTCGAGCCGGGTTCGAGCGCGAGCGCGAGCGGGAAGTTGCCCGCGACGACCGAGATGCTCGTCATGACGATCGGGCGGAACCGGGTGAACGCGCTCTCCTGGATCGCCTGCAGCTTGGCTTCGCCGCGCTCGCGCAGCGTGTTCGCGTAGTCGACCAGCAGGATGCCGTTCTTGCTGACGATGCCGACCAAAAGGATCGTCCCGATGAGCGAGAAGAGATTCAGCGTCGAGTGCGTGATCCAGAGCGCGCCGAGCGCGCCGACCGCGGCGACCGGCACCGAGAACAAGATGATCAGCGGCGAACGGTAGCTATTGTACAGTGCGACCATCAACAGGAAGACCAGCACGACCGACAGGATCAGCGAACCGCCCAAGCCGGACAGCGTCTGGCCCATGAGGTCTTGTTGGCCCATCGGCCGCGGGCGCACGACGATGCTCGACGGCAGCTTGAGCGCCTTGAGCCGTTGTCCGAACGCCTTCTGCACGTTCGAAAGAGAATAGCCCGGCGCGACGTTCGCGCTGATATCGACCACGGTGTTGCGATCGACGCGCGTGACGAGCGGCGGCGCCGGCGACCAGGCCAGCGAGCTGAAGTCGCCGAGATGGACGATGTTCCCGTTGGTGGCACGGATCGGGATGGTCGCAAACTCGGACAGGCTCCCCTGATTCTGGAGCGGGTAGATCACCTGGACCTGCTCGAGGCCGTCGGCTGTCTCGAATTGCGTCGCGATCGCGCCGCCGAAGGCCGCGCGGGCCGCGATCGTCGCCGCGCCGATGCTCACGTTGAGCGCGCGCGCCTTGTCGCGGTCGAATGTCAGCTCGACCTGCGGTTCCAACGCCGAAGCCGCGCTGTAGACGTTTGCGGTCCCCGGCGTCTGCTGCATCAGCCGGTAGACTTGGTTGGCGTACTTCGTCGGATCGCCGCCTTGCACGTCGGTTACCAGCTCGTCGATCGGCTGGGCGTTGCCGCCGCCGGTTCCGGTCGCCGGAATCACCACGACCTGCGTGTTCGGCAGCGTCTGCGCCGCCATCTGACGATATTGGTTCACCCAGTACGTCGTGCTGCGCTTGCGGTCGTCTCTGAGCCAAACGTGAACCTGACCGATGTTTCCCGCGACGAGGAAGCCGCCGAACGGTGAGGAGTAGCCGCCGGAAACGGCCGTGTCGGCATCGATGTCGGGTTTGTCGCGAACCTCGCGCTCGAACTTGAGCACCGCCTGCGTGGTCGTGGTCAGCGGCGTCCCGACGGGGAAGGTGATCTGCGCGAAGATCTCGCCGCGGTCGACGGGCGGGACGAACTCCGAGCCGACGATGCCGAACGGCACCAGCAGCATGGCCCCGACGAACGACACCAGGCAGAACCCGATCACGAGGAAACGCGCACCCAAGGCCCAGGGCAGCGCACGATGCGCGTACCAGCTGCGGACCGCGGTGAAGCCTTGCTCGAACTTGCGGATGAAAAAGGGCGGTTTCCAGTTACCCTTGAGCGCCCAGTTGCCGGCCAGCGACGGGGTGATGGTGAACGACACGAACAGTGAGGTCAGCGTCGAGATGACGACGACGATGCCGAACTCGGCCAGATTGCGGCCGACCTGACCCTGAAGAAAAGCGATCGGCAGAAAGACGACGACGTCGACCAGGGTGATGACGATCGCCGCCATCCCGATCTCGCTTCGCCCGGTAACCGCCGCTTCGGCCGGCGGCTGGCCCATCTCGTGGTGCCGCTCGATGTTCTCGAGCACGACGGTGGAGTCGTCGACCAGGATCCCGACCACCAGCGTCATGCCGAGCAGCGAGATCGTGTCGATCGTCAGGTTCATCATCTTCATGACGAACAGCGCGACGCACAGCGATGACGGGATCGCGACGAGCACGACGATAGCGTTGCGCCACGAACCCAGGAAGAACAGCATCACAAGGCCGGTCAGCGCGATGCCTTCGCACAGCGTGCGGATGACGCCGTCGATCTGCTGAGCCGTGTACCTGGACTGGACGTTGATGACGTTGAAGTTGATGTCCGGAAACTGCGCGCGGATGCGCGGCAGCGCCCGCAGGACGTTGTCGGACGCCGTGACCTCGGACGAAGCCGAGGCCTTCTGAACCTGCATGAACAGGCCGCCGATGCCGTTGATCGAAGCGGACTGGCGCCGCGGCTCGTAGCCGTTGACGACGCTCGCCACGTCTCCGACGCGCAGAACCTGGGTGGCGGAAGTCCACGGGTCCAGACCGGTCAACGGCGTAGCGGTGTTCGAACTCGGCGCCGAGATCGGCAGGCCCAGGATCGACTCGGGTGAGGTGATGTCGCCACGAATATCGATCTGCGTCTCACGATCCTGCTCGTACGCGATGCCGCCGGGGGCCCGCGTATTGCTCGCGCCGACGGTGGTGATCAGATCGTTGAGCGTGAGGTTGTACGCCGAGATCTTGGCGGGATCGGCGACCACCTCGTAGGCGGGGGTCACGCTGCCGCCGACGTTGACCCCGGAGACGTCGGGCACTTGCTCGACGTAGGGTATGATCCGGCCGTTCGCGATCAGCGATAGCTGCGCGGCCGTCATCTTCGACGAGGTCAGCCCGATCGTGACGACGACGGCCTCGGACGGGTCGCGAATCGCGAGCGTCGGCGGCTGTAGATCGGTCGGCAGGTTGTGCTCGGCTTGGGTCAGCGCCTTTTGCGTATTCACCAGATCGGTGTTCTGATCCGACGTGATGGTGAACGCGGCCGAGATGTTGGCTTGACCCGACTGGATGTTGGAGCTGAGCGTCTGCAGATCCTGAGTGCCGGCGATCGCGTCTTCGATCGGCTTGACGATGCTGTCGCGCATCACGGTGGTTGAAGCGCCCGGATACGAAACCTGAATGCTGATCGTGGGCTGCGAGACGTTCGGGAACTGCTGCTGCACGAGGGTCGTCGCGGCCAGTGCGCCGGCCAGCAGCATCAGGGCCAACAGGACGAAGATCAGCGTCGGCCGTCGGACGAAAAGGGCGGTCAGCGACATGAAGCTACGCTACTTCTCCGCGACCTGGCGCTGTGGTTGGACGCGTTGGCCGTCGACCAAGCCCAACTGACCGTTCGCGATCACGACGGCCCCTTGCGGTAGACCGACCACGATCGCGTTCTTGGAGTCCTGTGCGAGCGTCGTGACGCGCACGGTTTGCGCCGCGCTGTCCCGGACGATCTGAACGCTCGAGTCGGTCGTGTCCAAGAAGGCGGTGACCGGGATTCGGGTGCCGCTCGCGCCGGGGAGGGACGCCGTGCCGGATACGACCATCCCGGGCCGCAACGAGCCGCGGCCGTTGTCGAGCAGCACCTTCAACACGAAGTTGGTCGAACCGGGCTGGACGGCGTTGAGCACGCCGACGACCGTTCCGCGCGCGTGCTTGCCGGGCAAGATATCCGACGTCACGTCGACCGAGCTGCCGTTGCGCACGCCGACCACTTGCGAGCCGGCAGCGTTGAGCACCGCGAACACGTGATCGGTTTGCTGCAGCGTGAAGATCGTGCGCGTGCCGGGAAACTCGCCCGGGTTGAGGTTGCGGTTCACGACCACGCCGTCGATCGGCGAGATGATCGCGGCCTTGCTGATCTGCACGCGGATCTGATCGGCCTGGGCGAGCGCGGTCTGCACGTCGGCCTGTGCGGCGGCTACGTTCGCACCTTGCAGGCCGCTCGATGTCGAACCGTTGGTTTGCACCTGCGAAACGTCGTTCTGCAGCGTCACCTGCGCGCTCTGCACGGCTTGCTGATCGTTCTTGACGACCGTGGCCTGTTGGTCGTACTGCGACTGGGCGATGTACCCTTGCTTGAGCAGTGCCGCGTCGCGGGTGAGGGTGAGCTGATCGTTGCCGAGCGTCACCTGCGCCTGGCGGACGCTAGCGCGCGCCGCGTTGACCGTGTTGCTGCTCTGCACGATCGTCAGGCCGGCTTGATCGTAGGTCTGGGTCGCCTTCGCGCGGCTGCTCTGCGCGGTCGCGATATCGGCTTGCAGCTGCGCGCGCAGATCGGCCGTGTCGAGCTGGGCGATGACCTCGCCTCGGCTGACGTGATCGCCTTCCTGCACGCTCACGATGTCGGCCGGTTCCGCGAGCGTCGAGGTGATCCCGACGTTCTGCAGCGGAGCGATCGTCCCGGACAGGACCGTCGTCGGGGAAACCGCGCCGTACGACGCCGTGACGACCGGAACGATTGCGTTCCCGGTCTGACGGGGAGGACGTTGGGAGCGACCGCAGCCGGCGACCAGCGTCAATGCGACGCAAAGGACGAGCAGCCGGCGCACGGGGTGAGGGAAAGCCCTGGCCATACCGTCATAGGTTACCAAAATCCGGCTAGGCATGCTCACATGCTGCTCACAGGTTTCGGGACGCTTGGTTAGCCGACGATGCGGAGCAGTGCCGCGTCCTCGCGCGCGACCTCCGAGGCCGGTCCCAACGCATCGGCCACATCGCGCGCGACGACGCCCCGGCGCCGTTCCTCGAGTGCCAGCCGGCCGGCGAGCCCGTGCCAGTATGCGCCCGCTCGGGCTGCGTCGACCGGATCGAGCTCTTGCGCGAGCAGCGTCGCGATGGCGCCGGTGAGGACGTCGCCGGTCCCGGCCGTCGCCAGCGCGTTGGTTCCGGTCGGGTTGAGGTAGGTCGCGTCCCGCCCGCCGATCAGCGTGGTGCGTCCTTTCAGAAGCGTCGCGATTCCGTGTTCGTCGACGAAGGCCCGGAGGCGCGTCAGACGCTCGCCGGGGGCGATCGTGCCCTTTCCGCTGAGCCGGGCGAACTCGCCGGCGTGCGGGGTGAGGACCAACCGCTTCTCGCGGTAGTCGCTCAGGCGCTTCGAAAGGTGGTACAGCGCGCCGGCGTCGGCCACGACCGGCAGCTCGGTTTCCCCGATGACGCCGTTCACGATGGTCGAAAACGCATCCGACAGTCCGAGCCCCGGTCCGATCGCGATGCTCGTGCAGCGGTTGGTGAGCTCGAGGATCGTGCGCACGGCGCCGGCCGGATCGCGCTCGTCGTAGGTCACCACCACCTGCTCGACCAGGTGCGCGCGCAGCGCCGCAGCCGCGCCTTCGGGCGCCGCGACCGTCACGTAGCCGGCGCCGGCGCGCGCAGCGCCCCACGCGCAGAGCACCGCCGCGCCGGGAAACTGCGTCGAGCCGGCGACGATCAACGGCGCGCCGGAGCTGCGCTTGTCGGACTCCGCCGCGCGGCGCGGCAACAGCGCGGCGAACTCCGCGGCGGTCATGACGTCGGTGCGCGGATCGTCGACGCCGCGCGCGTCGTCGTCGCGCATCCCGATCGGCGCGCACCATAGCTCGCCGGCGGCGTCGCGCCCCGCTTCCAACAAGCAGCCCAGCTTGGGTCGCCCGAGTGCGATCGTCGCGGCGGCGCGTACGACCCGCTCTCCGGCCGTCCCGCTGGTGGGATCGATTCCGGTCGGCACGTCGAGCGCGAGGATCGGCGCGCCGCCGGCGGTCATTGCGTCGACCAGCTGCGCGCTGTGCTCGTCGAGCGGCAAGCGCGCGTTCACGCCCAGCACACCGTCGAGGACGAGCGCGGCAGCGCGCAGCGTTTGCGCGTCGGTGGGAAGCGGGCGTTCCTCGACGCCTGCGACGCGCGCGCGCTCGCGCGCGTCGCGGCGCGCCGCGCTGCCGCCGGCGGCCGGATCGCCGAACACGATGCAGCGGCGCGTGCCGCCGTACGACGCGAGCGCCGCGTACGCGTCGCCGCCGTTGTTCCCCGGGCCGGCGACCGCGACGATCGGACCGTCGCCTCGCGCGTACCGGTCGATCAGCCGCGCGATCGCCTCGCCGGCTGCGCGCATGAGCGCAACCTCGCCTTCGCGCGCAACCGCTGCGGCATCGATGGCGCGCATCTGGGCAGCCGTCACGGCACGCATCAGCGCGCGGTCATCCTTCCAACACGACGACGGCGGCGGCCGTCGTCGCGGTGTGCGTGATGGTCAGATGGATGGCGCGGACTTCGCGTTGCGCGATCAGGCGATCGTAGCCGCGATACAGGCGGATCACCGGCTTTCCGCTGCGCTCGTGCGAGACGCCGACGGCGTTCCAGGGGATGGCGTGGCCGAACGCCTTGCGCGTCGCTTCCTTCGCGGCGAAGAAGCCCGCCAGCCGCTCGGCCCACAGCCGCTTGCGCATCGCATACGCCATCTCTTCTTCCGTATATACCTTGCGCGCGAACCATGCGCGCTTCTCCGGGTCGAAGCGATACCGCTCGACCTCCGCGAGGTCGATTCCGATCCCAACGATCATACGCTGTCCTTCGACGTCCCAGGATAGCGCCATGCGTCGCACGAACTGACCTCTCCGGCCGTGCGCGAGATCAGCATCGTCCCGATCAATGCGATCGACGCGGGATTGCTCACCCGGCTTGCGTTGTGCCTGGAAGAGCGATTCCTGGCGACGGCCGTCGTGCGCGCCCCGCTCGCCGTGCCGAAGAGCGCGTTGAACAGTACGCGCGGACAGTTGTTCTTCGGCTCGCTCGTCGCGCGTCTGGCAGCCGCCTACGAGACGCGCGAAGATCTCGTCCTGGGCATCACCGAGTTCGATCTCTACAAGACCTCACACCAGTTCGTCTTCGGGTCGTCGAGCGAAACCCAGCGCTGCGCGGTTGTCTCGCTTCAGCGGTTGCGCTCGGAATACTACGGCGACCAGCCCAACGAGAACGCGCTGTTCCAGCGCTTGCTCAAGGAGAGCGTCCACGAGATCGGTCACGCGCTGGGCCTCAAGCATTGCTACAACGCGCGCTGCGCGATGTACTACTCGAACTCCGTCTTCGATACCGACAACAAGCACTCGCACTACTGCGAGAGCTGCGAACGCCGGAGCCGCGCCAACCGGCCTGCCTGACCCCTCCCCGGCCTCAAGGGACGGCGGCAAACGTCCGATGTTGGAAGGGATGGACCGCGCGGACTACGCCGACCCATATTCGTCGTTGCCGAGGCCGGTGTGAAACCAGCCCGGTTAGCCGCGTTCGCGGCTGCACTGGCGGGGGCGCTCGGCGGCACCGCGTACCTGGCGACGCGGCCGGCCGGGACGTTTGCGACGCTCGCGGCTTGCGCGATCGTGTTCGCGGGCGGCGCGGTCGTCGCGTGGCTGCTGCGCCCGGCCAGTGCCCGGAGCCGAGCCTTCCCGGCCGCCTTCACCGATCGCGACGAACGATTCTCGCTGGCGGGCGTGCCGGCGGTCGACTCGGGTTTCGCCAGGCGGGCCGAGATGCGCGAGTTCGTCGGCGCGATGCGCGTAGAGGCCGAGCGGCTCGGCGCGGCCGGCGCCGGCCTGCACGATACCGCGTCCTCGTCGCTGGCCGTCATCGAAGGCGGTGCGATCGCGCAGAAGCAGCTCGAAGACGGGATCGTCGAGCAATCGCAGATCGTCCAGGGTGCCCAGCGCACGGTCGGCGCGATGAGCGAGGCGATCGGCGAGCTGGCGGGTTCGGCCGAGCAGCAGACGCGATCGCTGGACGAAACGGCGATCGATGTCTCGTCGATGTCGGCATCGATCGAAGAGGTGGCGGCGCAAGTCGATTCGCTGCTCTCGATCTCCGCCGCGACGACACACACCGCCGATCGCGGCGGGGCGGCGATTCACACGATCGTCGACGCGATGGCGACGATTCGCAGCACGATCGAGGATCTGGGCGACGACATCCGGCGGCTGGGCACGAACTCCGATCAGATCGGCGATATCGTCAAGGTCATCGACCGCATCGCCGAGCAGACGAATCTCCTCGCGCTCAACGCGGCGATCGAGGCGGCCCGCGCCGGCGAGCACGGGCGCGGGTTCGCGGTCGTCGCGTCGGAGATCCGGAAGCTGGCCGACGGCAGCGTGCAGGCGACCAAAGAGATCGCCGGACACATCGGCTCGACGCAATCCGTCATCGCGCAGGTGTCCGACGCCATGGCGCGCCTCAACGGGCGAGTCGGGGACAGCGTAAAGTCGACCGACAGCGCATCCGAGGCGTTGCGCGAGATCGTCGCGACCGTAATGGACGCGAACCGCCAGGTCAGCCAGATCAGCTCGGTCACGCGCTCGATGTCGGAGAACTCGTTCCGCGTTATCCGCTCGATCGAGGAGATCACGCGCTCCGTCGCTGCCAACCTCTCGGCGACGCGGCAGATGGCCTCGCACTCGGGCGCCGTCTCGAGCGCCTTCGAGTCGATCACGTCGATCTCGGCGCAGAACGCGTCGTCGGTCGAGGTTCTCACCTACGTCAACGCCGAGGTCACGTCGGCGGCCCAGCGCATTCTGGGTTCGGTCGAAGAGATGGCGCGGCGTGCAGCCGCGATCGACGATCAGCTGGGTCGCTACGCGCTCAGTGACAACGAACTCATGGTGGAGGAAACCACGGTATGAAGCTCGGTCTGCGCACGAAACTCGTCGGAACGCTGGTCGGTGCCATCGTCATCTCCTCCGCGATCAGTGCGATCGCGGCGCGCAACACGATGGCGACCGACCTCAACCGGCTCGCCAACCAGCAGATCGCCAGCGGCTCGACGGGCTTCGCCGGTTATCTCGATCAAAAGCGCGACACCGTAAAACTGTTGGTAACCCAGGCCGCGATCAACGAGGCGGTTCAGCACCGCACCGCGATCCGCAGCAAGAAGCTCGAAGCGTCGCTGAGCGGGATCGCGCGTCAAGGCGACCTCTCGTTCCTCACCATCGTCGATACGAAGGGCAACGTTCTCGCGCGCGCCAACGGCGGCCGCCCCGGCGCGGCGCTGCGGTCGCCGTTCGTGAAGCGCGCCCTTGCCGGTGAGACGATCAGCACCTCTGCGACGCTGCCGCATGACGAACTGGTCCCCGAGCAGCTCGAGCCGCAGATCGAATCGACGACGCCGGGCCGCGAAGGTCTGGTCGAAGGCTTGGCGATGATCGCGGCCGCACCGATCGCGGACGCGAACGAGCGCACCATCGGTGCGGTGTACGGCGGGATCGTGATCGACCACTACTACGACATCGTCGACGAAGCGGCGAACGCGCTGGGCGGCAAAGCCGCCGTCATCTTCGAGGGCGAGCTGATCTCCAGCTCGATCGCGCGTCCCGACGGTACGCGCCTGGTCGACGACGGGGCGACGCCGTCGATCGCATCGCTCACGCAGCCATACTCGGGGATCGATCGCGAGGGCGGTGTGGACTATCTCGCGCGCGTGGAGCCGATCTACGACGACCAGATGCACGTGATCGCGCTGCGCTGGTTCGGCGTTCCGCTGGCGAACTTCACCGCCGTGCAGAATCATACGCTGATCTCGCTGCTGTTGTGGGGACTGGTCGGGATCGCGATCGGCTTGTCGCTCGCGCTGCCGCTGATCGAGCGGATCGCGCGCCGTCTGGCGGAGCGCAGCCGCCAAGTGCGCAAGGCGGCGCAGCAGCTATCGGTGGTCATCGTCGGCAGTGAAGTCTCCGGCGACCACGTCGCGCAAACGCGCGAGGCGGTCGAGCGTCAGGGCGACCTGCTCATGCAGGTCGCGATGGACGCGAACGGCGCGCTCCGCCCGGCGGTGGGCGCCGGTCCGGCCGTCGCCGTAGTGCAGGGCGTCTCGGAGAAGATCCTCGCGGCGTCGGCGCTCAACGCCGAGATTCTCAGCGACGTGGTCGTCATCGACACGCTGGCGACGGAAATGGCGACGCGTACGCTTCAGGCGGTCGAACGCGTCCACGAGCTCGACGACGTTGCGGGTGGTCTCGAAGAGTTGGTCACCGGCTCGCGATCGCAATAGCCGATGCCTGACGTCATCCTGTTCTTCGGGTCGAACGCCGACACGATGATCGCCACCAAGGCGCTCAAAGACGGCGGCGTCGTTGCGAAAATGATCCCTAAGCCTGCCCACGTGATCGCTACCGCGAACCTTGCGTTGTCGGTCGAACCCGGCGCCGAGGCGGCCGCGATCGCGGTCCTGGGCAAAGCGAAAGTCGCACTCGGCGGCGTCGTCAAGTAGCGGCGGGTCCCGCTCCAAGCACGCGCGCGTCGGCGAGGTGCACGAGGTGCTCGCGATCGCCCACGAGCAGGATGAGTCCGCCATCGCGGCCCAGCCCGACCGCCGTTCCCTCGAGGATCGTGCCGTCCGCGTCGAGCTGCACGCGATACGGCCGCCCACGGAGCTGAGCCCGGTCCTCCCAGGCGCGCGCGGCGTCGGCGGGGCGATCCAGCACGTCGAGCAGCCCGTCCATCGCGCCGAGGATGCCGGCCAGGATCTCCTCGCGAGCGACCCGCGGCTGGGCGTCGGAGAGGTATGCCGGCGGCGGGTCGATCGCGGCGAGCGCGGCGTCGCCCGGCCGCTGGACGTTGAGCCCGATGCCGCAGCCTACCGCGGCCCGGGGGCCGGTCACCCGCGACGTGCACAGGATGCCGCCGGCCTTGCGGCCGCGCAGATCGAGGTCGTTCGGCCAGCGCAGATCGAGCCGCACGCCGCAGCCGGCTTCGACGCCGTCGGCGACCGCGAGCGCCGCCCACAACGGCACGGCCCACAGGGCATCGGCCGCAACGACCACCGGCAAGATGGTCGTGAAGGTCAGCGCGCTGCCTGCCGGCGCGATCCAGCTGCGACCCGGCTTGCGCCCACGGCCTGCCGTTTGGAACTCAGCGACCAACGTCGCACCGGACGCTCGCGGATCACCCAGCAGCGCGGCGGCGTCGTCGTTCGTGCTGCGGGTTTCGCGCATCGCGCGCACGTCGTGAAAGCGCGTTCCGGCCAGCGCGGCGCGCACGCGCGCCGCATCCAGACCGCTTCGGCTGAGAGGTGCGTCACCGTCCGGCACGTATAGCACGTTCCGCTATGGCAGTCGAACGAACCTTGATCCTCGCGAAAGCCGACGCGGTCGTCCGCGGCTTGGTCGGCGAAGTCCTCGCGCGCTTCGAGCGGCGTGGCTACGTCATCCTCGGCCTCAAGCTGATGCACGTCACGGGCGAACAAGCGAAGCGACACTACGCGGAGCACGAAGGGAAGCCGTTTTTCGCCGGGCTGGTCGATTACATCACCGCGACACCGATCGTCGCGATGGTGATCGAAGGCGAGGACGCGAT
>PMOS01000023.1 GCA_003161435.1 Vulcanimicrobiota bacterium | reverse complement strand
GTCGTGAAGACGAAGGTCGGTGATCCGTTCGAGCCGGCCATCGTGCAGCAAGATCTGCGAGCGATCGCCGATCTCGGCTTCTTCGCCGACCAGGCGCCGCCGATCATCAAGCAGCGTCCCGGCGGCGTCGCCGTCACCTTCCGCGTGATCGAGAACCCGGTCGTGACCGCGATCCGCTTCAGTGGCGACAAGGCCGTCTCGGCCGATACGCTGATGGCGTTGATGGACACCGCACCGGGCCAGGTCTTCAACATCAAGACCTATCAGCAAGACGTCCTCAAGATCAACAGCTACTACGACAAGATCGGGTTCGGCGGCCAACTGCCGTCGCACGTCACCGACGTGAACATCGCGGCGAACGGCGTGCTGACGCTGACCGTGCAAGAAGGCCTCACGGTTCGCAACATCATCATCACCGAGCCGCCGGACGCCGATCCGCTGCTCCCCAAGCCGGTCATCATTGGGGCGCTGGTCACCAAGCCCGGCAGCCCGTACTCCGAACAGCAGCGCGACAAAGACTACGACGCGCTCAAGGCGCTCTACGAGAAGTTCGACCTCAAGCTGGGCGACGTCGAGGCCGGCGTCGATCCGACCTCGGTCGACCAGAAGGCCGGCACCGCCGACATCCGCTACTCGATCAGCGTGCTGCGCGTCGGCGCGGTCGAGATCACCGGGAACACGAAGACGCACGACGACGTGGTCCGCCGCGAGCTGCGGCTGCGACCCGGGATGGTCGTGACCGACTCGGCCCTGCGCCGTGACTACGATCGGCTCAACAACCTCGGCTTCTTCGAGAAAATCGACTTCGAGGGTAAGGCTGGTCCGGATCCTAAGCGCCCCGCGCTCATCACCGTCAACTGGCAGGTCAAAGAGCAGCGGACCGGCACGGCGACGCTCGGCGCGGGCTACTCGGGCGGCATCACCGGTACGGGCTTGACCGGGACGCTCTCCTATCAAGAGAACAACATCAACGGGACCGGCAACGGCGCATCGATCCGGTTCGAGCGCGGCTCGCGCGTGAGCGACGCGTCGATCTCGGGTTCGATCCCATACCTGGGCAAGACCGAGAAGTCCCAGAAGTACAGCTTGGGCGCGACGATCTTCACCAACGCGCAAACGAACTATTACCCGGTCTACGCGGCTTGCTCGGGCACGGGCTCGCCAAACGTGAGCTACGGCCACAGTCGCGTGCCGCTCGCGACGGCGACCGCTGCGCCGAGCTCGCTGTGTCCGACGACCGGAAACTTCCCGGTCACGATCGTGCCGCTGGATCCGAACAATTACCAGGTCGTCAACGGGATCGTGTCGACCTACGACTCGCGCGCGGCCGGATTCTCGGTCACGCTCGGCCGCCGGTTCACCGACGTCTACCGGATGTCGCTGGGCACCAACATTCAGAAGATCGCCGCCGACGCGCAGCTGCCGAGCGGCTACGTCTTCCCGGCCGGCGAGCAGGTCAACCCGCTAACCGGCCAGACGGGCAATACGCTCACCGGCCTGGTCGATCCGAACAGCCCCAGCGCGGCGGTCGGCGTCACGGCGCCCTCGCTGGCGCAGATCGACTCGACCCGTCCGTACAACTTGCGCAGCGTGGTGATCGGCTTCGGAGCCGACACGCGGGACGACATCTTCAATCCGCGGCGCGGCTTGAACTTCACGATCAGTGACGAAGTCAGCAGCCACACCTATGGTTCGGACTTCAACTACAACATCGTCACGGTCGACGCGGCAAAGTTCTTCCCGGTGATGCGCAACGCGACGTTCGCGATCCATGGGCTTGCCGGGCTGTCGAGCGGCGCGATCCCGGTCAACAAGCTGTTCATCTTCTCCGATCAGCAGTTGCGCGGCTACGTCGACCCGTTCTACGGGACCGACGAGCTGCTCGCGCAGACCGAGCTGCGCGTCCCGCTGACGGCCGATCGCAAGTTCTCCGTCGTCGGATTCGTCGAGAGCGGTGCGACCCGCATCCGCGGCGGGGTCGCGACCACCGTAGACGTCAACGGCAACCCGACCGGGACGGAAGATTTGAGCAAGTTCTCGTTCCACACCGACGTCGGCATCGGGCTGCGGTTCGACGTACCGCAGCTCGGGCTCAAGACGATTCGTCTCGACTTCGCGAAGGGAAGCCAAGGGACGCACACGTCATTCGGTATCGGACAGAGTTTCTAAGCATGATGAGCATGATGAATACGTTGACGCGTGGCCGTGCTGCGGCGCTCGCCTTTGCGCTGTGCGCCGCGGTTCTCGCGACGCCGGCGATCGGCGCGACCGACGTCACCGACATCGGATCGCTCGACCAGGCCGCGCTGGCGGCATTACCCGCGTTCCAGGCCGCGAACCGCCAGCTCAACAGCTACGGCGCGAACCTGCAGAAGCAGTACATCCGCCGCGCGCAACATGCTTCGCAGCCCGAGCAGCAGCGGCTGGCCGCCGAGTTCCAGTCCAGGATGGGCGAGAAGCAGCGCCAGCTCTTCGGTCCGCTGTTCGGTAAGGCGCAAGTCGCGATCGCGTCGGTCGCATCGTCGAAGAGCTTGTCCGTGGTGGTCGACAAGCGTATCGTCGTCTTCGGGGGCCAAGACATCACCGGAAGCGTTCGCGACCTGCTGACCAGCGTCGCCGATCCGGTCCCGCCCGTCTCGACGCCGCCGCCGTCGAAGGTCGGCTACGTCGATCAATCGGCGATCGACCAACTCCCCAAGGTGAAAGCCGCGACCGCCGACTTCCTCAAGTTCAAAGCCGATGAGGACAAGGCCGCCGGCGACAAGCTCAAGACTGCGAAGACGGAAGCCGACCGCGACGCGGTGCTCAAGGATTACCGCAAAGCGCTCGACGACAAGCAGAACCAGACACTCAAGCCGGTGGTCGACTCGACCCGCGGCGCGATCGGGGACGTCGCCAAGGCGAAAGGCTTGATCCTCGTGGTCGACAAGGGCAACATCGTCTTCGGTGGCACCGACGTCACCAAAGACGTCACCGACAAACTGAAGTGACGGGGTCCGCCTTCGGCGGATACCGCCGCCTCGCCGCGATCGCCGCCGTGGCCGCCCTGTCCGCGTGCGGCCGGTCTTCGCCGCCGGCGTCGTCGCTTTCCGGCGGCGGTGCGGTCGGGTACGTGCGCATGGAAGAGCTGGTGCAAAAGCATCCGCTCTACGACCAGCTGGCGCGCTACGACCGCAGCATCCAGGCCTTCGATTTGCGCTCGACGGTACCGCGCGTCGCGGCGAGCGATCCGGAGATGCGCACCCGCGAGCGCGATCTCGAAAAACAACTCGACGATGCCGCGAACCGCACCAAGACGTTGATCGACGCGAAGCAGAAACAGTACCAGCAACAGGAAGCCGCCGCGATCGCCGCCGCGCTGCAAGGCGCCGGCAGCGGACCCAGCGCGGGCCAGATCGCCGGCTCCATCAACAAGACCGCGCGGCAACAGCAAGGCGGCGTGACGAGCCAGGCGCAGAGCGACTTCACCGCGTATCGCCAGACGCTCGAGAAGCAGGATCGAGCGCAGATCGCCGCCGCCCAGAAGGCGCTGAGCGACCGCGCCGACCGCACCTGGCGCGCCAAGGCGGAGGAGTTGCAGTCCAAGGAATCAGCGCTCTCGCTCACGCTGGCGAACGACGACGCGCCGCAGCGCCTGGCGCTGCGCACGAAGCTGTCCTCGCTGGCGCTCGACGACGCCGCGCGCGAGGACGCGCAGAAACAGATCACGGCGATCGACCGCAAGGAAGCCGATGTGACGGCCGCCGAGCACAATCGTGACCAGCAGACCCTCGCGGCGCTGCAGACGCAGTTGCACGATCAGGTGCAGGGCGAGCTGAATGCGCAGGTCGCGAAGATCCGCGCACGATCGCTCGCCTTGATGCAACAGCGGCAACAGACGCTGGGCCGGCAGGTTTCGTCGGTCGGCGGTCCGGTCGTACAGACCGGCACGATCGGCGGCCCGCGTCAGGGCGGTCAGAATCTGCCGCCCGCGCTCCGCGCGCGGATCGAGCAACTCCACCGGGACTATCAGAAGCGTTTCCAGGACGACGCGAAGACGACGATCGCGGATTTCCAGAAGACGCGCGCCGACCTGTCGCGCCGCTACGCAGAGTTGCACGGCGTCGACGGTTCGGCGCAACAAGGCGCGCAAGCGCAAGTCCTCGCGCTGCGCAAGAAGCGCGACGACCTCTACGACGAGATCACCGGTCAGA
The DNA here is from genome assembly GCA_003161435.1 of Vulcanimicrobiota bacterium. Classification (GTDB taxonomy): domain Bacteria; phylum Vulcanimicrobiota; class Vulcanimicrobiia; order Vulcanimicrobiales; family Vulcanimicrobiaceae; genus Vulcanimicrobium; species Vulcanimicrobium pasteuri. The sequence goes on along the minus strand of PMOS01000023.1, from coordinate 96,799 downwards.
TCGACCGCGAAGTGCGGTTGATCGCGCAACAGCGCGGAATCTCGGTCGTCCTCAGCGACGTCGTCGCCCCCGCCGGCGGAGTCGACCTCACGCCGGATGCGCTCAAAGACATCGAAAGTTTGCACGAATGATCGAATCTCGCGCCGCACGCGCGCTCTTGGCCACTCTGCTGTTCGCCGGCCTGTGCGCCTGCACCAACGGAACGCAGAGCAACATCGGGCTCGTCGATGTTCAGCGGATCTCCGCCAACTGGCCGAAGTTCCAGAACTACCAGAATCAGCTCGCCGCCGATGCGCAGACGATCGAGCGCTCCAACCGATCCGCTCGCGACAAGGCGTCGGCGCGGGCGGCGCTGCAAGCGCGCTTCGCGCAGGCGCAGTCCGAGCTCAGCACCGACGTCAGCACGGCGGCCAAGCAAGTCGCGGCGGACCGGCATCTGACGTATGTGTTCACCCGCCAGTACGTCGGGTACGGCGGGGTCGATATCACCGCCGACGTCGAGAAGATCCTCAAGATCGACGACAAGTCGACGCCGGCGCCGTGAGCTCGGCGTGAGCGGCGCGCCCGGCCCGAGCGCGCTGGGGACGCTCGCGGAGCTGGCGGATCGGACGGGCGGGCACGTCGTCGGCGATGCCGCCGTCACCGTCGAGCGAATCGCGGCGATCGACGACGCCGACGCGACCACGCTCACCTTCGCCGTCGACGAGAAGTATCTGCGCGCCGCACTCGGTTCCCGCGCCGGTGCGGTGTTGGCCGACGCGTCGCTGCTCGCCGACGGCGAGACGTATTCGAAGCCCGTCCTGGCCGTACCGTCGGCACGCGTCGCGCTCGCTGCCCTGCTCGCCGCGCTGGAGCCGCCGCAGCCGCGCGGTCCGTTCGTCCATCCGACCGCCGCGATCGATTCCACCGCGAGCGTCGGCGAGAGCGTGTGGGTCGGCCCGCACGTCACGATCGGAGCGCGCACGCACGTCGGCGATCGCACCGTGTTGCACGCCGGCGTCGTGCTCGGCGCGGACGCGCGCATCGGCGAGGACTGTCTCTTTCACCCGCGCGCGTTTCTGGCGGACCGCTGCGTCGCGGGCGACCGCGTGGTGCTGCAGGCCGGAGCGGTGATCGGCAGCGACGGCTTCGGCTGGGCGTTTCTCGACGAGCGCTTGGTGAAGATCCCGCAGATCGGTATCGTCACGCTGGGCGACGAGGTCGAGATCGGCGCGAACACCTGCGTCGACCGCGCCCAGACCGGGGTGACCTCGATCGGTACCGGGACGAAGATCGACAACCTGTGTCAGATCGGCCATAACGCCCGTATCGGGGAACACACCGCGATCGCGGCATTCGCCGGCCTGGCCGGAACCACGACGATCGGTGACTACGTTCGCGTCGGCGGCCAATCGGCGTTCCCGGGCCACACGACGATCGGGAACCGGGTCACCATCGGCGGCGGCTCGCACGTCTGGGGCGACGTCCCCGACGGGGCGTTCGTCAGCGGGCAACCGGCGCAGGATCACCGCAGCTGGGTGCGGCTCCAGGCGTACATCCGCCGGTTGCCGAAACTGTTCGGCCGAGTCGATGCGCTCGAAAAGGGCGGCGACCCAAAGAGCTAAGGTGCAGTACCAGACGACGTTACGCGACGCGATCGCGTTCGAGGGTGTCGGCCTTCATACCGGCGCCCCGGCCCGAGTCCGCGTCCTCCCTGCCCCAGCCGGTCAAGGCCTGCGCTTCCGCGTCGACGATGCGGTCGAGTTTCCGGCGCGCGCCGACTATGTCGTCGATACCGTGCGCTGCACCGTCGTCGGCTTCGGCCGCTACCGCGTCTCGACCGTCGAGCACTTGCTGTCGGCGCTGCTCGGGTGCGGGGTCGACAACGCGACGATCGCCGTCGACGGACCGGAGATCCCGGTCACCGACGGCAGCGCCAAAGTCTTCGCCGATGCGATCGAGGCAGTGGGTCTGACGACCCTACACGAGGCGCGCGTGCGCTGGATACCGACCGAGCCGCGGGTCTTTCGCGACAACGAGAAGCTGCTCGTCGTCGCGCCTGCCTCGTCGTTTCGCGTGCGCATGACGATCGACTACCCGTCGCCGGTCGGCGCCCAGTACGTCGAGACGGAGATCAACCCGACCACGTACCGGGCCGAGGTCGCGCCGAACCGGACCTTCGGATTTCTGCACGAGCTCGAGGCGTTGGTCAAGCGCGGGCTGGCGCAAGGCGGTACGTTGGAGAACGCGGTCGTGTTCGGTCCCGAGGGGCCGCTGGCGCCGCTCCGCTCGCCGACCGAGCCGGCGCGCCACAAGATCCTCGACCTGGTCGGCGACTTCGCGCTGCTCGGCGCCTACCCGCAGTGCGAGGTGATCGCGATCAAGAGCGGCCACAAGCTGCATTGCACCGCGGTGCGCGAGTTGCTGCGCCCGGCCGCCGGCGAAGCCGCCGCGGTTTCCGCCACCTCGTAGTGGGTTCGCCGCCGCGCGCCGAACCCTTCACGTTCGGCCAACGGCCGATTCGCCAATAAGGAAGGTTACAAGGGCCCGTGCCGATCCTCGACGTGCGCGAGATCATGCAGATCTTGCCGCACCGCTATCCGATGCTGCTGATCGATCGCATCACCGAGCTCGAGCCCATGGTTCGCGCGCGCGGCTACAAGAACATTACCGCCAACGAGCCGATGTTCAATGGGCACTTTCCGGGCAACCCGCTCTTCCCCGGCGTGTACATGATCGAGGCGCTCGCTCAATTGGGCGGCACGGCGATCCTCGAGCCGGGCGACATGGCGCGCAAGGTGCCGTATCTGGCCGGAATCGACAAGGCGAAGTTTCGCCGCCCCGTCGTGCCGGGCGACCGGCTCGACATGGAAGCGGTCGTCATCAAGCACAAGCTCAACATCGGCTGGGTCGCTGTCGAGGCGAGCGTCGACGGCAACCTCGTCGTGCGCGCCGAGCTGATCTTCTCGATCTCGGTCGTTCCGTCGGCGTTCGCGCAAGACGCCACGGTGCTTCATCTGTGATCCATGCCAGCGCGATCGTACATCCCAGCGCGAAGGTCAGCCGCAGCGCGGACATCGGGCCGTTCTGCGTCGTCGGCGAAAACGTGGCGATCGGCGCGCGCTCGGTGCTGCTCGCGCACGTCGTGGTCACCGGGCGCACGACGATCGGCGACGACACGACGATCCACTCGTTCTGCACGATCGGCGCGCCCTCGCAAGACCGTAAGGCGGACGAAGGTGAAACCGCCTATACGACGATCGGCTCGCGGACGGTGATCCGCGAATACACCTCGATCCACCGCGGCAGCGCCGACGCGGGCGGCGTCACGTCGGTCGGAGACGACTGCCTGCTGCTCGCGTACACGCACGTCGCGCACAACTGCCGCATCGGCAACGCCGTCACGATGTCGAACCTCGCCCAGCTTGCCGGGCACGTCGTGGTCGATGACCACGCGCTCATCGGCGCGATGGCGGGGATCCATCAGTTCGTGCGCATCGGGCGCTATGCGTTCGTCGGCGGGTACGCGAAGATCGGCCGCGATCTGCCGCCGTATTTTTTGGCCGACGGCAACCCGCCCGAGGTTTACGGACTCAACGCGGTCGGCCTGCGCCGGGCCGGCTTCTCGCGCGAAGCGCTGACCGAACTCAAAGACGCATACAAGACGATCTACCGCTCGGAGAAGAACACGTCGCAGGCGGTCACCGCGCTGCGCGAGACGGTGAAGACCGAAGAAGGCCGCACGCTGCTCGCGTTCTTGGAAGCCGACTCCGAGCGCGGGATCTTGAAATAGCGCCGTTGCGCGTCTTCTTCTCGACCGGCGAAGCGTCGGGGGAGCTGCTCGCATCCGAGCTGCTCGGGGCGATGCGCGAGCGGATCGGAATCGACGCGTACGGCATCGGTGACGTGCGGCTCGAGTCCGCGGGCGTGCGGATCGTGCAGCGCACCCGGGGCTGGAGTTCGCTGGGCGTGTTCGAGGCGCTGCGGCGTTTGCCGCGCATCGTTCCGGCCGGACTGCGCATCGCGTTGACGCTGCGGCGCGACCCGCCGGACCTGGTCGTGCTGGTCGACTTCGGCGCGTTCAACGTTCGCCTCGCGCGGATGCTGCGGACGATGGGCTTCGCGCGGCCGATCGTGTACTACGCGCCGCCGTCGGCGTGGCTCGACAACGCGCGCCGCGCGCAGCGCGTCGCGTCGCTATGCGACGCGCTCACGCTGTTTCGCCACCAAGCGGATTTCTATCGTTCGCTCGGGCTGCCGATCGGCTACGTCGGACATCCGCTGGTATCGACGGTCGCGACGCGCGCGCCGCATCCCCCCGCGCCCGCCGACGGCGGCGTCGTGGCGCTGATGCCCGGCAGCCGCGCGGGCGAGATCGAGCGCCACGCGCCGCGGCTGCTCGACGCGATCGCGCGCGTGCGCGAGATCCGCCCGAACGTGAGCGCCGTGTTCGTCGCCGTCGACGACGACGCGCAGCGCCACCTCGAACACCTGCTGGCGTTTCGCTCGCCGCTGCCGCTCGAGATCGTGCGCGACGCGCGGGCGGCATTGCGCTCGGTCGACGTCGCTGCTATCGCGTCGGGGACCGCGGTGCTCGAAGCGGCGCTGATCGGCACGCCGGCGATGGCGCTCTACGTGCTCTCGGCGCCGCAGGCCAAGATCGCGCGACGCGTCTACCGCGGGAAGTACATCACGCTGCCCAACTTGGTCCTCGACGAACCGGTCGTCCCCGAGTTGCTGCAGGAGGCGGCGACGCCGGCCGCGCTCGCCGACGCGATCCTCGCGCTGCTGGCAGATCCGGAACGGCAACGCGACGGCTACGAACGCGTGCGCGTCGCGCTCGGGCCTCCCGATTCGCTGCAGCGGAACGCGGACTGGGTGCTCGCCGCCGCCGCCGAACGCGCCGCGCCGGGCCGCTGACCGTGCGCATCTACCACACCAGCGACCTGCACGATCGCCGGCACATCGCCGCGCCGATCGCGGCGCTGCGGGCGGCACGACCCGGCGTGTACGCCGATTGCGGCGATGCGCTGCGCGGATCGCAGACCGTCTATCACCGGCGCGAACCGATCCTGGCCGAGCTCGACGCGGCCGGCGTCGACGTTCAGGCGATGGGCAACCGCGAGTTCCACTATCTGTTCGGGGCCGTTCGCGCGCGCCGCGCGCAGATGTTGCACCCGCTGGTGTGCGCGAACCTGATCGACCTGCGGCGGCGGCCGCTGCCGTTCACCGCCGACGTGACGCTCGAGCGCGAGGATCCTTCCCTTCGACAGGCTCAGGACAGGCTGAGCTCAGGACCGGCTGTGCCGTGGACGCTGCGCTTCTTCGGGCTGCTGGTCGTGCAGTACCCGACCGGCGCGGCCTGGGAGCGGCTCTTCGGCTGGCGGTTTCTCGACCCGATCGAGGTCGCTGCCGCGATTGCGGCGACGACGCCGCCGGGCGTGACGCTGATCGCGCTCTCGCACCTGGGACTGCGCCACGACCGGCTGCTGGCCGAGCGCGTGCCGAGGCTCGAGTTGATCCTGGGCGGTCATAGCCACGACACGTTGACGAAGCCGGAGCTGGTCGGCGGCGTGCCGATCGTGCACGCCGGACCCTACGGCGCGTTCGCGTCGCGCACCGAGCTGGCCAAAGGCGCCGACGGTCGAGCGCACATCGTCGACTTCGCGCTCGAGCCGCTGTCGCCGGCGCCGAGCGAGCTGCGCGCGTGACCGAACCGAGCACGCCGGCGATCTTGTTCGTCTCGAACGGCCATGGCGAGGCCGCGATCGCCGCGCGGATCGCACAAGAGGCCCGCGCGCTGGGCGAACTGCGAACCGAGCACTTCGGTCTGGTGGGCGAACGGCTCGGGGCGGACGGCTTCCCGGATGTCGGGCCGCGGCGGGCGATGCCGTCCGGCGGCCTCGTCGCGATGGGCAACGTGCGCGCGTTCGGACGCGACGTCGGTGCCGGTTTTCTGGGGCTGTTCGCTCGCCAGCTCGGTTTTCTGCGCGGCGCGCGCGGGCACTACGGCGGCGTCGTCGCCGTCGGCGACGTCTACGCTTGCGCCTTGGCCGGACTGGTCCGCGCGCCGCTCACCTACGTCGGCACCGCAAAGAGCGTGCACGTCGCGCGATACGGGCCGGCCGAACGCCGGATCCTGTCGGGCGCGCGGCGGATCTTCGTGCGTGACGCGGCCACCGCCGCCGACCTGCGCGCGCACGGCGTCCCGGCCGAAGCACCCGGCAACGTGATCGTCGACTTACTCGCCAGCGACCTGCGGATCGAGTGGCAGCGCGCGCTCAGGCTCGTCTTGTTGCCGGGCTCGCGCGACCGCGCCTACGCCGACGCGCTGCGGATCGCGGCGCTGGTCGCCGAACTGCGGCGGCATGGTCTACAATTCGACGCCGTGCTCTCGATCGCGCCGAACCTCGATGCGAGCCGCTTCGCGCCGGCCCTCGAGCTGGGCGGCCTGCGGCCCTGGTCCGGTCCGCTCGGAGCGCTCTTGCCCGGTGCCAGCCTGGCGATCGGCCAGAGCGGGACGGCCAACGAAGCCGCTGCCGCGCAGGGTGTGCCCGTCGTCGCGCTGGAGCTCGACGACGCGCCGCGCGACTCGTGGTACCGCAAGCGGCAGGTGGGGCTGCTCGGGGACGCGCTGCTGATCGTGCCGGGCGAGCCGTCGCGCGGTGCGGACGCCGTCGCGGCGCTGCTTGCCGACGAGGTGCGCCGCGCGCGGATGGGCGCTGCCGGGCGCGAACGGATGGGCGGCCCGGGCGGAGCGCACGCGATCGCGGAGGCGGTCGTGGGACTGCTGCACGCCGCGTGAACAGGCTCTCCCTGGCGGTGCTGTTCGCGATCATCCCGCTCTACGGAACCCTCGTAGCCCTCGACCCCGCCCGGCCGCCCATCCCGCCGCTGGTGCCGGCCGCGGTGACCGTGGCGATCGCGCTGGCGGCGGTCGCCGCGCTGGCGGGAGTCGTGCCGGCCGCGTTGCGAGCGGGGCGACGCGACTGGCTGACCTTCGCGTTCCTCGCGCCCGGAGCCGCGACGATCTTGGCCGCGCTCACCGGCTTCGATCCGGTCTTCGGGATCGGGCTCGGCGTCCTGGTGACCGGCCTGGGCGCCGCGGGTTTGGCGCTCGCGCGGGAAGCCGATGCTGCGACCGTCCGGCTGTGCATCCGCGCGTTTTTGTGGTCGGCGCTCGCCGGCTGCGCGATCGCGCTGGCGATGGTCGTGACCCACCGGCCGGCGGCGATCTACGCGTACGACAACGGACGCGCGGTCGGGACCTTTCTGAACCCCAACGAGCTGGCGGCCTACACGCTGATCGCGCTCGGGGTCGCTCTCCCGCTGGCGGTCGCCTCGCGCGGGCGCGACCGGCTGGCCACCGTGTGCTCGTTGGTCTTGATCGTGACGTTGGGTGCGACGTTCTCGCGTTGGGGGGCGCTGTCGGCCGTCTGCGGCGTCGCGGTCTACGCGCTGGCAGCGCGGGCGCGGATCCTGCTCGTTGCCGCGGCCGTCATCGCGCTGGCGGGTATCGGGCTCGACGCCGCGGCCGGAGCGCGCCACCACAACCCGCGCGACACCGAGGCGCGCGAGGTCGCCTGGCGGACCGGGCTCACTACCTTCGCGCGCTTCCCGCTGCTGGGTGTCGGCCCGCTTGCTTTCCCGAAGACCTACGATGCGCTGCGGCCCCCCGAAGCGCCCGGGAGCCGGACTGCAGTCGCCTTCGATCCGCACTCACTTCCGATAGCGTTCGCAGCCGACGGCGGTATCGTAGCAATCGTGACTTTGACGATTTCTTTCGCGATCGTCTTGCGGCGCGTGCTGCGCGAGGCCCGCGGCGCGGCCCGGGCCGCGCGCGCCTTGGCCTTGGGCTTAGCGGCGGCGCTCGTCGCGCTCCTGATCGACGGCGGGATCAACACGATCGTCCTGTTCTTTCCGCTCGGGCTGCAGGTTGTGCCCCTGGCGCTCGCCGTCGTCCGGACCGATGCGCTCGAATAGCGTGGCGGGGGGTGGAAAAACGCTGGCGGGGCTGGGTTTCGCGCTCGCGTTGGCGGGCTGCAGCGGGCACGCCGCCGCCGGCCCTTCGCCGTCTCCGCGGCCGCCCGCACCCGGGGCAAGCCCGACTCAGGTGCCGATCCACGTCGAAACGCGCGGTGGGAACGGCGAGTATGTGCGCATCGTGGAGACGGTCCGAGGCCGCAAGGTCTATACGATTCGAGCGCTCTCGGGGGACATGGTGCGGGGGGCGACGACCGGCGCGGTCGGCGACCTGGTCCAGCCGCACATCACCTTCGTCGACAAGGGCGGGACGACGACGATCGCCGACGCGCCGAAGGCCCGAATCACCGAACGGGACAACAGCGTGGTGATGACGGGAGGCGTGCACGCCCATACCAGCAGCGGCAGCCTGCTCAGTTGCGACGTGCTGACGTACAACGGCAACACCGAGCGCTTCGAGGGTGAAGGTCACGTGCAACTCACTGCGCCCAACGGGTTGGTGATGGACGGACGGCACCTGGACGGTGACGTGAAGCTGCAGGACGTCAACGTGACGGGGAGCGCGGAGTGATCGGGGGCGACCGCATCGTGCTCACCGACTTGGAGAAACGCTACGGCAAGCGGACCGTCGTGAAGAGCATCAGCGCCGAGGTTCGCCGCGGCGAGGTCGTCGGTCTGCTCGGGCCCAACGGCGCGGGCAAGACGACGACGTTCTACATGGTCGTCGGGCTCATTCGGCCCGACGGCGGGAGCGTCGTGCTCGAGCGAGACGGCGCCGCCCGCCAGTTGACCGGCGCACCGATGCACGAGCGCGCGCGGGCCGGGATCGGATACCTCGCGCAGGAGAACTCGATCTTCCGCAAGCTCTCGGTCGGTGACAACCTGCGGCTCATTTGGGAGATGAACGGCGTGCCGCACGCCGAGCGCGAGCACCGGCTCCCCGAGCTGTTGGCCGAGTTCGGCCTGTCGGAGTTCGTCGACGCGCGCGGCGACTCGCTGTCGGGCGGCGAGCGGCGGCGCGTCGAGATCGCGCGCGCGATCGCCACGGAGCCGGCCTTTCTGCTGCTCGACGAGCCGTTCACCGGCATCGATCCGATCGCGGTCGCCGACATTCAGGCGATGATCCGTCAACTGCGTGACCGCGGGCTGGGCATTCTCATCACCGACCACCAGGTGCGCGAGACGCTGGCGATCGTCGATCGCGCGTACATTCTCAACGACGGACGCATCGAAGTCAGCGGAACCGCGCAGGACGTGCTGGACTCCCCGGTCGCGCGCAAGTTCTACTTGGGCGAGAGTTTCCGGCTGTGATCGGCGTCGCCCGGCTGGGCCACACCGCGCCGCGCGCGCCGTGGTGGCCGCCGACGATCATGGACGGTTACCTCGTCGCGGAATTGGGCGGACCGTTCCTGTTCGGTCTGTCGGCGTTCACGCTGATCTTCGTCGCGACGCAGATCATCGCGATCGGCCGGCTCGTCTCCGAGGAACATGCGCCGCTGTGGGCGGCCGTCGAGCTGTTCCTGCTCAGCATGCCGCAGTATCTGCTGCTGGTGATTCCGATGGCGATGCTGCTCGGGACGCTGCTCGCGATGCAGCGGCTGTCGGGCGAGAGCGAGATCACGGCGCTGTTGGCCGGCGGGATCTCGCTCTCGCGCATCGTCGCCCCGCTGCTGATCGTCGGCTTCGTCGTCTCGTTGGTCGCGCTCGCGCTCCAAGAGTTGGTCGTCCCGCTGGCGAACGACAAAGCCGCCTACGTGCAGCAAGCCGTCATCGAACATCTTTCGCCCGGCGCGTCGACCCTGCAAGCGGTCGTGCCGCTGCCGGGCGGCGGCAAACAAGTCACGATCGCCGGCGGCTTGGACGTCCCGACGGAGACGCTGGTCGACGTGACCGTGATCCGTTACGACGCGCACCAAAAGGCGCAGGACTTCATCGAGGCCGACCGCGCGCGCTACGAACCCCCGACTTGGCGATTCGAGAACGCGACGACATACCACTTCGCGCCCGACGGCAGCGTTGGGACGCAGTCCGGCAAGTATCTCACCATCGACATCGGCGAGCGCCCCAACCAGATCGCGCAGCAGTCGATTCAGATCAGCAACCCCGAACAGCTCTCGCGCGCCGAGATCAAGGAACGTCTCGGTTCCGGCCAACTCTTGCCGCCGCAGCAGCGCACCTTTACGGCGAGCTACGCGGCCAAGCTCGCGCGTCCGTTCGCCGCGTTCGTCTTCACCCTCATCGCGGTGCCGTTCGGTCTGCGGCCGGTGCGCGGCGGCGGGATGGGACTCGGCTTCGGTCTCGCGGTGGCGATCGTGTTCGTGTACTACGTGATCTCGACGATCTTCCTGACGATCGGCGGGATCGCGACGTCGCTGGCCGGCCCGGCCGCTTGGGCACCGAACGTCCTCTTCACGGTGATCGGCGCGTCGCTGCTGCGGCGCGCGTCGCGCGCATGAACACCGATCTGTCCGGAATCGGGCTCGTCATGCTGATCACGATCGTCGCGGGCGGGATCGCGTACATCGGCGACCGTGTCGGTCATCAGGTCGGCCGCAAACGGCTCACGCTGTTCGGGCTGCGGCCGAAGTACACGTCGACGATCGTCGCGGTCGCGACCGGGATGCTGATCGCGCTCTCGGTCACGCTCGTCGCGCTGGTCGGCTCGCAACAAGTGCGCACGGCCTTTTTCCGCTTGAGCCAGCTCAACGCGCAGATCAACCAGTTGCAAGCCCAGGCGCTCGAGCAGCAGAACGAGCTCAACACGACGCGCAAGAGCAGCATCGTGCTCGAGACCGGCGCACCGGTCGCGGGCGGTTACGTGGTCGACGTCACGCAGAGCGAGGCGCAGCAGATGAAGGCCTTCTCGACTTTTTTCGATGACGCCGTGCGCTCCGCGAACGTCCTCGCCGACCGCCTGTTCCTGCTTCACGATAACAAACGCTCGACCGATCCCGACGTGCGCGCGAACCTGTTGACCGAACTGCGCGAGGCGCGCGACCACTTCGCGGCGGCCGGCGACGCCAACGTCCCGATCCTGTTCGTCCCGATCGCGCCGAACAATCTGTTCCGGGGCGAGCGGATGACCTTCACCTTCGGTGCGTGGGCCGACCGGCTGCTCTACGCCAACGGTGAGGCGGTCGCGCAGATCGACGTCGAGGGCGGGCGTCCGATCGCCGGGCCCGACTATCGGCTGCTGGTGCAGCGCGCGACCGACGCGCTTACCAAGCGCGGGATGCCGGTGGCCTTCCTGGGCCCGCCCAGCGGCTTCGACCCGGCCCGGTTCGAGGCGGCGACCTCGCAGCTGGCCCGGGTGAGGGGCCGCTTCCGGCTGGTCGCCCGCTCCGAGGGGCCGCTCTACCCGCACACCGGGATCTTCAGCCTCGCCGTCTCGCTCGAGCCGCGTTGATGGCGGTGCTCGGTCTCGACCCCGGGACGCGCAAGTGCGGTTACGCGGTCCTGACCGGCTTGGGTGCGGCGCCGCTAACGCTAGGGATCGCGCCGGTGGAGGCCTTGCGCGAGCGCTTGCGCGAGCTGATGGTCACGATCCCGGTGACCGTGGCGGCGATCGGCCGCGGCACCAACGCCGAGGCGATCGCCGACATCGCGCGGGAGCTCGGTTTGCCGGTGCAGCTCGTCGACGAGCGGGAGACCACGCTGCTCGCGCGGGCACGCTTTTTCCGGGACCATCCGCCGCGCGGCTGGCGGCGCTTCGTCCCGCTCGGAATGCTGCTGCCGGACCGCCCGATCGATGATTACGCCGCGCTGCTCATCGCCGAGCGTTACCTCAAGGCTCCTTAATCAGGGGAGGAGTCCCAACGCTCGCTTCGGTATAGCGATGCTGGCATGCGTTTCGTATCGAGCGCATCCTCGTTGCGCCCGCCGCGGTAAGACCGGGACGGGTTTTCTCGCCGGATCGACGACGCGAGACGAGGTTGCGAACGGACCGAACAGCACGTCCACCTGTCTCGGAGGACACGATGAAGCGTCTCGCTACCCTCGTCCTCGCAGCAAGCTTTGGTTTGGGCTCGCTGCTGGCGTTGGGTCATAGCGTCTCCGCTACGCCGTTCTCAGACGTCCCTGCGAACCACTGGGCGTATCAAGCGATCCAGTCCCTCGCCGCCGACGGTCTGGTCGAGGGCTATCCCGACGGCAAGTTCAAGGGCGATCGCCCGCTGACGCGCTACGAGATGGCGGTGCTCGTCGCGCGCGTCATAGCGAAGTTGCAGGCCAACGGCGCGGGATACGCCTCGAAAGCGGACCTCGACAAACTGCAAAAGCTCATCGATGCGCTCAAGGACGAGCTCGACTCCCTCGGCGTGCGCGTGACGAACCTCGAGGACGCTCTCAACGCGCTCGACGCGCGCACCAAGTTCGCGCAGTCGATCCAGCTTCATGGGTCGATCCTCGACAACAACTCGTTTCGTCAGCGCTACGGCGTCCCGCAAACGATCGCACATGGTGCGATCGATCCGTTCGTCAACGTCTTCCTGACGTCGCCGGCGAACAACAGCCCGCTCGAACAGGCCGGCGCCGGGAACTTGATCCGGTTCGACGACAAGCTCAACCTCACGTACACGATCAACGAGAACCTGACGGTGTCGATCCCGATCCACATCATCAACTACGACTACGGCGGCGAGTTCACGCCCCAGGCGAAGTACTCGATCCAGCCCGACGTGGTGGTGAACATNNTGTACTTCCGCGACGGCCAGCTCGACAACATCCAGTCGTCGCGCGTCGGTTTGACGTATCGTGCCCCAGATGCGACGCAGCAGGGTCCCGGTTACGAGAATCCCGTCCAGCCGTACGAGAAAGGCTTCGAGATCGGCGGGATCCTGAACGGGCTGACCCAGTTCCAGTTCGCGTTCACGCGCATCGACCAGTCGATGATCAACACGCTCACCAACGTCGCGGATCCCAGCGGCGAGTTCTCCAACAACAACTATTTCTTCATCGTCGACCGTCCGCAGACGAGCTACATTCAACCCGGCGCGCCGAACTCGGCAGCCGGCGCGTCGCACACCGACACGTTCGTCGCGAGTGCCGGGCCGATTGCGTCCGTCTACCTCTCGCGCAAAGCGCAGCTCGGGACCGTCTACGTTTCGTCGTACGGTGGTGTGCTCTGCACCCCGGCTGCCCTGACGGCCACAGGCGGCGCATGTCCGATTCCCGGCGGCGGCTGGTACTACATCGACGCCACCAATCAAGTCGTGTTCACGACGCCGCTACCGCTAGGGTCGACGGTGCAGATCACCTACGTCGGCCTGACGTACACGAACAACGACCAGTACCAGCGCTACCACTTCAACGCGCGGATCAACCAGAAGATCAAGGGTCTCCCCGGTGCCGAGATCGGCCTGTCGGTGAGCCGCATCTTCGACTTCGCCGACCTTTCGAACTCGCAAGGGACGACGTTCGTTCAGTCCGCGCCGAACAGCAGCGCGGCCGGTAACGGTCTCGGCGTCGTGAGCGACACGGTGTTCGGCCTGGATGCGCAAGTCCCGATCTCGTTCATCCTGCTTCCGGGCGACCGAACCCAGCATCCCGTGATCTTCGCCGAAGGCGCGTACAGCAAGTTCACGCCGAACTTCTACACGATCCCGGCCGTCACCGACAGCGCGGCGGTCGTGGGCTTGCGGCTCAGGCTGTACAAGGCGGTCGCGACGATCCAGTATCAGGCCGTCGGAGCCAACTTCCTCGACGGCGCGCCGCTGCAGTACTTCGGTCCCGCGCCCTCGACGTTCCAATTCTGGCGCGGCAACTTCTTCCCGCAGTTCTTCGGGTTCGCGAACAACGCGGCGATCAACTCGACGTTCGACGGCGCGGTTGCGCCGGGCTGCGTTACGACGGCTTGCTCGCGCAACAACCCCGCGCTCACGTATATCTATCCGGTGTTCAACCCGTTCGTGGCGAGCGGCCCTCAGTTCTTCAGCGCGTTCGCGCCGAACACGCAGGGCTTCACGGCCAACGTCACGTCGCCGATTCAAATCGGCGACACGACGCTCAACGGTCGCCTCCTGGCACAGCATCTTCAGGAGCTGACGCCCAACGGCTTCGGACAGCTCGCCTACGGTCCGGGCTTCGCGTCCGGAACGCGGCTCAAGTTCGACAAGCTCGAGGGCGGCCTGCAGTTCGGTCTGCCGGTCTTCGGTCAACGCGTCGCGCTCAACCTCAGCGGCGCGGTCGAGCACCTCAGCCGGAACGATCGTACGGCCTACGCCTACACGCCGTTCAACACGCTGCTGGGTGGTCCGGACCCGGGCCAGGCGGCATTGCTCAACGCCTACCTCGCGAGCGGCGCTACGCCGGTGCTGTTCTATCCGAACTACGTCGACGAGTACCACACCACGCTCGCCGCCGGTGCGACGGTCCCGGTGACGCGCGATCTCGTGTTCGGGTTGGCGTACAACTCGCAGACCTATCACGGTTCGTACGGCACCACGCTCGGACAGAACATCGCCGAGCGCAAAGATCAGTACGACGCGACGCTCACCTACAACATCCCCAAGACGACGAGCTCGATCTCGGCGCTCTTCCGGAACCAGAAGTACACCGATAGCGTCATCCCGACGTACAACTTCAACCAGAACCGCGAGGACGTGAACTTCTCCATCCGGTTCTAGTGCGTTGGCGCGAAGCGCGCCAACGCTCGCGTTCGGCCTGCGGCCGATCCGCCCGCTTCGTTGAGGATGCCGAGGCCGATCCGCCGGTTCTGTGAGGATGCCCTGGGATTGCGAGGTCCTGGGGCTTTCTCGTTGTAGGGGACGGTCGTGGTGCGGATCGTCGTCGTGCTGGTGGCTGCTCTCCTCGCCGTCGGGCTGGGTGCGGTGCAGATCGCGTCGTCGGCGGCGTACGGCGACCTGGCGGCGCGCGGCTCGCTGCCGGCCGTGCTGCACGCCGCCGATCCGGCGCTGCTGCGTCCGCTGCTCGGCGACGCCGGGGCGCGTGCGGCGGCGGCGATCCACGACGGGGATCTGGCCGGTGCGGAGCGTCTCCTCGGGACCCTACCCGACGATGCGCGCACCGCCGACCTGCGCGGCCAGATCGCACAGGCACGCGGAGAGCGCGATGCGGCCATCGCCCACTACGTTCGCGCCGGCGACGTGACGCGCGCGCAGGCGCTCATCGACGGCATCGTCACCACCGATCCGGCCCGCGCGCTCGCCGACCAGCAGTTGCTCGTCGCCGCCTTGCGCGACGACCCCGGCGCAGGCGAGGTGACGGGCCAAGCCTGGTGGCGGTTGGGCCAGCTGCAAGCCGCCCAAGGCGAGCGCGATCCCGCAGGCCGCACGGCGGCGGGACGCGACGCGGAAACCTCGTACGAGCGCGCGCTCGCGCTCGCCCCGAACGAGGAGACGTATCTGCTCGCCGCCGGTTACCAATCGCTGGCCAACGGCGACCGCGCGGCCGCGACGCGCTGGTACGTGCGCGCCGCCGAGGTCGTGCCCAACAGCGCCGACGCCTTCGCCGGGCTGGCCTGGACCGCGGCGCTCGCCGGCGACTGCCCACACGCGCGCGCAAACGCGGACCGCGCGCGCGCGCTCCGCGCGCAACAGGGATCGACCGTGCGCGATCCGCGCGAAGACCCCGTCGGCGGACCGGCCCTCACTCGCTGCTCGACGTGATCGTCGCGCTCGACACCCAGCTCGCCGTCGGAACCGCGACCGGTGCCGGCGTCTACCAACGCGATCTCGCCGCCGCGCTGCGCGAACTCGGTGCCAACGTCCACGAATTGTCCGCGCCGTGGCTCGATCCGTGGCGCTTCGATCGCCGCGTCCTGTGGGACCAAGTACTGCTTCCGCTGCAGGCCGCCCGCAGCGGTGCGGCGCTGCTGCACGCCTCCGCCGGAACGATGCCGCTGCTGCGCACCCTACCCACCGTCGTGACCGTGCACGACCTCGCCTGGCTGCGGGTTCAATCCCACACCCGCGCCTACGCACGCGCCTACTTCGGCGGCATCCAAGCCCGCGCATACCGCACCGCCGCCGCAATCGTGTGCGACTCGCAGTTCAGCGCGAGCGAATACCGCGCGCTCGTCGACCCGAACGCGAAGCTGGACGTCGTCTACCCCGGCGTCGACGCGCGCTTCTCGACGATTGCACGCAAGCCCGATGCTGCTCCGTTCGCCCTCGTCGTCGGCACCGTCGAAGAACGCAAGAACTTGCTCGTCCTCGTCGAGGCCCTCCCCGCGCTGCCGCAACTCCGCATCGTCTCCGTCGGCCCGCACACCCCGTACGCCGATATCGTCCGTGCCCGCGTCGCCGGGTTGAACGTTGCAGACCGCCTCGATCTGCGCGGCTACGTCACGCGCGCCGTGCTCGACGATCTCTACGCGCGCGCGACGTGCGCGTTGATCCCGTCACGCTACGAGGGTTTCGGGTACGCCCTCGCCGAGGCACGCTGCGCCGGACTTCCCGCAATCGCGGCGCGTTCGTCATCGCTGATCGAAGTCGCTGACGATGCCGTTCCGCTCGTCGAGCCGCACGACGTTGCCGGCTGGGCCGACGCAATCCGCGCGTTGCTCGCCGGCCGCGATCGTGCGGAGAGTGACGCGGCATCGCATCGAGCTGCAAACGTGGTTCGGTTTGCGTGGCCGGCCGCTGCTGCGGCGATGATCGACATCTACCGGCGTGTCGTCGCGTGAACTTCGGTGGCGTGAGGCGGGCGGGGAACGGTGCCCCCGCCCACCTCTTGGCCTTATATATCTGACGGGCCCCACCACTGACTACCGTCGGAAAAGGTAGTCGCCGAGCGCGAGAAAAGCATCCCGCATTGCCGCGAACGAATCGGCGAGAACCGCCGATGGATGTTCGAGCCGGAGCGGGCTCGCCGACGTGGCGACGTCCGACATAGCGAAGGTTGCGGCGTTAGTGCACCGCCAATGCGGTCGGGCCGCTGATGCCGGTGTTGCTGCCGCTGATCGTCACGATCGGTATCTCGTTGAGCGTGCCGGACGGGTTCGCCGCGTACGCGGTGATCGTGGATACGTTGCGGTTGACGGCGTAGATCGTTCCCGTTGGGCCGAGCGCCATGCCGTCGTTGCCGCCGTCGAGGCCGGTGTTGCTGCCGGTGATCGTGGCGAGCGGTGCTTCGCTCACCGTGCCGACCGGATTCGCCGGAAACACGTAGATATGGGCCGTGTCGAGCGTGTAGATCTTACCGCTCGCGTCGAGCGCGATGCCCCACGGGTAGGACAGGCCGGTCGTGGCGTTGCGCGGGATGTTCGCGACGGGGGCTTCGTTGAGCGTTCCGACCGGGTTGGGTGCAAAGACATCGATCCCGTACACGTTATCGGTCGCGTAGATGCGCCCGGCGGCGTCGAACGCGATGCTGTGGACTTCCGCCAAATGCGTATTGCTGCCGGTGATCGTGGCGATCGGAGTATTGACCGTGCCGACGGGGTGAGCGGCGTACACGACGATCGTGCCGAGGTACGCGACGTAGATCTTGCCGCTCGCGTCGACGCCCATCCCGTAGATGGTGACGCCGCCGCTGTTGACGTTGATCGTCGCGGTCGGCGCCTCGTTCAGCGTCCCGGTTGGATTTGGCGGATACACCGTGACGGTAAAGAGGTTTGCGACGTAGATGTTGCCGCTTGCGTCGACGTCGATCGCCACCGGCGCCCCGAGGCCGGTGTTGCTGCCGGTGATCGTCGCGACAGGGGCCTGATTCCCGTTGGCGCCGGCCGGGTAGCCCGTAACCGCATTCGAGGTTTGGTCGGCCACGAAGATGTGCGCGGGCACCGGAGTCGGACTCGGCGTCGGAGTCGGAGTCGGAGTCGGCGTCGGTTTGGGCGTCGGGGTCGGGGTCGGGGTCGGCGTCGGCGTCGGTGTCGCCGTCGGGCTCGGCTTCGAGCTCGTCGTCGGGCTCGGCGTGGGCGTCGGTGTCGCCGTCGGGCTAGGCTTCACGCTCGTCGTCGGAGTAGGCGTCGGCGTCGCCGTCGGCGCGGCCGGTGCGACGGTGTTCGCCGTCCCACCCGAGCCGCTGCACCCCGCGATGGCGGCGAACGAAGCCAGCACCGCCGCGGCGGCAAGCCGGTGGACGAGGAAACGAGGCTGAGATCCATCGGCGTCTCCAATGCAGGTGCCCGCCGTTTCATTTTAACCGAGAACGCCGCGGCGTCGCATGGGTGGATACCCTACCGCGATGCCGCCTCGCCCTAGTAGATCGGAGACCCCGGAGCGCCGGGCGCGACCGAGCCGTCGTCTTGGGCGAAGGTGAGGCGTAGCGGATAGGATGAGCCGCCTTCGGGCATGGTGACGATGCGGATGCGGCGGTAGGTTCCGGCGCGGATCGTCTCCTGCCAGATCTTGAAACGCGAGAACGCGGCGAGCGCGTGCGCTTGGACGAGGGTGCCGTCGATGAGGAACGTGCCGGTGGCGCGGCCGCCGCGCGGGTTGGCGTAGAGCGCGATCGCTTTCGGACCGCGCGTCATGTTGCTGATGACGACTTCGAGCACTTGTTCGACGCCGTAGTCGCCGGAGAGCGCTTCGCCTTGGCGGAGGTTCGGCAACGGCAGCTGGCCGATCGGGAGGTCGAGGTCGTCACCGTCGACGTTGTAGTCGGTGTTGAAGTAGAACGTCGGAACCGGATAGACGCCGCGCGCGTGCGGCGCGCCGCCGACGAGCAGTTGTGTCTGATCGATCGTTTGGTCGAGCGGCGCGAGCGCGTCTTGGGCGATCAACGCGAGCTGCACTGGATCGCCGGTGACCAAGCGGAGCTGGAGGACCGCGCTGACGATGTTCTGCGGCGGCAGCATGTGATCGACCAAGTTCACCGTCGAGCCGGATGGGATCGTGACGACGCGGCCTTCATTGCGGGCGTTGCGCACGAGAAAGCGTTTGGTGGAGAGGTGCCCGATCTCCATCTCGTTGACCCCGGGACCGGCGTCGCCTTCGATCATCTGCACGGTCGCGGGCGCATTCGAGGTGTTGGCAGCTTTGAGCAGGATGCGGCGTCCCGGTTCGGTGCCGGGATTGTAGTGGTAGTACAGGAACCGCTGCGCCTGCGTGCGATCGAGGCGCGCGGTGAACAGAACGCCGTTCGCGGTCAGGCGCTCGGGGTAGTCGCTCACCAGCAGGCGCGCGGGCTGGATCGACGGCAGCGCGATGTTCTCGACGATCACGTGCGTGACGCCGCTGACCGGGAGGTAGCCGGCGCCGGTGATCTGCGCTTGCACGTCGAGCTCCACGCGGTCGTCGATGCTCAAGTCGCGCCGCACGGGGATCGTTTCGGGGGTGACGGTGATCGATGCACCAGAGCGCAATGTCGCCGCGTTCGAAACCGCTTGAGCGATCGCTTCGCGGAGATATTGCGTCGACGCCGGATTGCCCGTGACGTGCAGGGTCGTCTGGTCGGCGACCGAGCCGGCGGCGTAGGCGACCACGACCTGGACGTCGCGCGTGACGCCGCGTGAGTCCGTGATGGTAACGGTCGTTGTGCCGACCTTGACGCCCGTGACATAGAGGACGCGTTGCGCTTGATCGACGATCGCCGTCGCGATGGTTGCGTCGGCGACGACGGCGTTCACGGTGCCGAGCGAGCTGTTGATGCGCGCCATAACGGTCTTCGACGGCTCGACGCTGAGCTGCGGCGGCTCGACGATGATCGGCGGCTGCGTCGGCGATGCGAGCGGGAGTGGCGACTCGCCCGGCGGCGGAGGTGATTCGCCAGGCACGACGGGCGCCGGCGAGGTCGCGGGCGGCGCCGCCGTCGGGGCGGCCTGCGGCGGCGTGGGCGAGGGTTGTGCGGATGGCGTCGCGGGGGCGGCGCCGGGCGCGACCGGCGGGTTGACCGGGCCGGACGGCGGGGACGGCACGGGCGGGTTCCCTTGTGCCGCGGCGGCGAGCGCGAATGCGCAGACAAACGCGAGGCTAGAGAACGGCGCGAGGACGCGTCGCAAGCGGCTCCTTATCCGGGGCAGGGTCTACGCGATCTTCTGAGCGGCCGGTTCCCGCGAGACGGCCGAGGCCAGGAGCGTCTTGTAGCCGACGTTCGGGAACAGCACGGTGACGAGGTCCTTCTCGGCGCGCTCGACCGTGCCTTGTCCGAACTTGGCGTGATAGACCACATCGGCGATACGATAGCCCGATGACGTGAGCACGCGGTGCCCCTGCAGGCAGTTGTCGCACGCGCCGCAGGTCTCGGCGTCGTAGTCCTCGCCGAAGTAGTTCAGGATGAAGCGGCGCCGGCAGCCGGTGGTTTCGGCGTACTGCAGCATCATGGCGAGCTTGGACTGGTCGTACTTCTTCTTGGTTTCGTAGTTCGCCAGGTTGAGCACCATCTCGCGCTGCTCGCGCGCGGCCTCGGTCAGCACGTACTTGCCGCGCATCGCGTTCTCGATGAAGCCGCTCTTCTTGAGCAACGCGATGATCACTTTGAGCTTGGTCAGCGGCAGTTGCGTGATCTTGCGCAGGTCGGTGAGGCTCACGCCGCCTTCCTGCTCGCCGAAGATCTCGAGCGTGCCGAACACTTTCTGCACCTCTTCGACGTCGGGGTACTTTCCGGTCAGGAAATAGTTCTGCACGCGCGTGTCGCTCATGCGATAGATCAGCACGCACTTCGACGGATCGCCGTCGCGGCCGGC
Organism: Vulcanimicrobiota bacterium; assembly: GCA_003161435.1. Classification (GTDB taxonomy): domain Bacteria; phylum Vulcanimicrobiota; class Vulcanimicrobiia; order Vulcanimicrobiales; family Vulcanimicrobiaceae; genus Vulcanimicrobium; species Vulcanimicrobium pasteuri. The sequence goes on along the minus strand of PMOS01000023.1, from coordinate 76,251 downwards.
GCGACCGGCTTCCTGCGTATACGCCTCGACCGAGCCCGGCAGATCGTAGTGCACGACGAACCGGATGTTCGGCTTGTCGATGCCCAGTCCGAACGCGTTGGTGGCGACGACGGCGCGAATCGCCTCCTGCATGAACAGCTCGTGCACCGCGGTGCGGTCGTGTTTCTGCAGCTTGGAGTGGTATACGGCCGCCGGCAGGCCGAGCTCGTCCTGCAGATACTTCTGCACTTCGAGCGCGTTCTTGATCGTCGCCGTGTAGACGATCCCCGTGTGCTCGAGCTCGCCGCGCACGAACAGCTCTTTGAGCTGCTTGAGCTTTCCGGCCTCGCTCTCGGCGCGCTTGACGATGTACTGCAGGTTCGGGCGATCGAAGCCTTTGACGATCGGCTTGACGTTCGGGATGCCGAGCTGGATGAGGACGTCTTCGCGCACGGCGGGCGTCGCCGTCGCCGTCAGTGCGAGCACGGTCGGATTGCCGAGCTGGCGGATCACCTTGCCCAAGTTGAGGTAGGCGGGGCGGAAGTCGTGACCCCACTGCGAGATGCAATGCGCTTCGTCGACGACGAACAACGGGATCGCGATACTCTGCAGGACGCTGACGAACGCATCGTCCTCGAGCTTCTCGGGGGTGACGAAAACGATCTTGAGCTGACCCGACGCGATGCGCGCCATTGCAGCCGTCTCCTGATCCTCGGAGAGCGTCGAGTTGAGCGCGGCGGTCGCGGTCACGCCCCGCTCGGACAGCATGTCGAGCTGATCTTTCATCAGCGCGATCAGCGGCGAGACGACGATGGTCGTGCCGTCCAGGAGCAGCGCCGGCAACTGATAGCACAGCGACTTGCCTGCGCCGGTAGCCAAAATCGCCAGCGTGTCCTCGCCGGCCATGACGCGCCCGATGACCTCTTCCTGACCCGGATTGAACAGGTCGTAACCGAACTTCTCGCGCAAAGCGGCGCGCACGTCAACCGTGGTTGTCATCATCCCTCTCCGGGTCCGGCGACGACAGGCAACGCCCGCTTGGAAAGCGGAACGTGGCGGCGTCAAAAGCCGGTGCAGTCCGGGTACCCTACCCGTTCCTCCTTAAAACGTTGGGAAGCGGTAAGGAGTTTCTGACCGGCCTGCCCGACCGGGTCGGCCTGGCAGGCGGACGGGACCGCTCTGCGGCCCCTTCGACGAACTCAGGACAGGCACGCCCTTCGACAGGCTCAGGATCAAAAAGGAGAAATCTGGACCGGGTGTCGCTTTACCGAACCTGGCGGCCACGGACGTTCGCCGACCTGGTCGGGCAGGACGCCGTGGTGAAGACGCTGACCACAGCGCTCGAGACGGGCCGCCTCGCACATGCCTACCTGTTCTCCGGACCGCGCGGATCCGGCAAGACCTCGGCGGCGAAGATTCTCGCCCGTTGCATCGAGTGCGTGAACGGTCCGACCGCGACGCCGGACAACACCTGCGAGAACTGCGTCTCGATCCTCGAGGGGACGGCGCTCGACGTGCTCGAGATCGACGCGGCGTCGAACCGTGGCATCGATGAGATACGCGCGCTGCGCGACGCGGTGAAGTTCGCGCCGTCATCGATGCGCAAAAAAGTATACATCATCGACGAAGCGCATATGCTCACGAAGGAAGGCGCCAACGCGTTTCTCAAGACGCTGGAAGAGCCGCCGGAGTGGGCGGTGTTCATCCTCGCGACGACGGCCCCCGAAGCGCTGCCGCCGACGATCCTCTCGCGTTGTCAGCGCTACGCGTTCCGGCGCATCGCGATCCCGACAATGATCGCGCGAATGCGGGAGATCGCCGACGCCGAGGGCATTGCGATCGACGATAGTGCGCTGGGCGCGATCGCCTACCGTGCCGACGGCGGCTTGCGCGACGGGCTCACGATGCTCGAGCAGGTTGCGGCGTTCGCCGACCCTTCGACGAGCTCAGGCGAACCTATCGATGCCGGGATCGTCGACGCGGCGTTCGGACAGACCGGTCGCGCGTTCGCGCGCGCATTGCGCGACGTGACGCTCGACGGCGACGCGGCGCAAGCGCTGCGCATCATCGACGAAGCCTCAGATGCGGGCGCGGACATGAGCGGGCTGATCCGCGGCACCGTCGCGGAGTTTCGACACCTGCTCGTCGCGCGGGTGAACCCGGATCTTCTGTCGCGCGATCTCGCCGAGGACGACGCATTGGCCGCGCGCGAGCGCGCCGCCGCTACGCCGCAGGCGCGGCTCGTGCGCGCGTTGCGGTTGCTCTCCGATGCGCTCGCCGCCGCCCGCAACTCGGGGAACGCGCGGCTCGAGCTCGAGAGCGCCGTGTTGCGGCTGGTGCTCCAGGGGGAAGATCCGACCCTCGATGCGCTCGCCGTGCGGTTAACCGCCCTCGAGAGCGGGGACATGCCCGCGGCTCACCCGTTGCCGGCGCCGGCGCGCGCGCAACCGCCGCCACCGACGGCCGTGCGCGAGCAACCGCCGCCGCCCCGCCCGGAGCCGGGCGTGCATAGCGCCGCGGCGCAGCCGGAAGCTCCGGCCAAGCCGGTGGGCGCGCCGATGGAGCTGTCGGTCCAGAAGCTGCGCTCGCTGTGGCAGAGCATCCGAATGCGGGCCGAAACCGAGAAGAGCTCGCTGCGCGCCGGCTTGTCGCGGGCGACGGTGGCGGCGCTCGACGGCGACGTGCTGATGCTGCGCGTCCCCGATCCGATGGCGAGCGAGGTGATCAAGCGCGACGTGGCCACCGTGAAGAAGGCGATCGCGGAGATCACCGGGCGCAGCGTCGACGTGCGCGTCGCCGTCGGCTCGGGCGGAGCCGGCCCGCCGGACGGCGCCTCGAACGACGGCGGAGAACATTCCGACGACCTGATGCGCTACGCGCTCGAAAAACTGACCTAGTGGCTTCACCTTTGGTGAAGCCTTTGCGTTCGGCCCTGACGGGCCGATCCGCCCTTGGCGCTCAACCTGGATTACTGATATGAGAAAGACGATCGCATGAACCAAGCGCAGATGATGCAGCAGATTCGTAAGATGCAGCAAGAGATGGAGCGCGTTCAGGCCGAGCTTGCCGGGACCGTCGTCGAGGGCTCGGCGTCTGGTGGCCTCGTGACGGTCGGGATCAGCGGCGAGTTCCAGGTGAAGAAGGTCACGATCAAGCCCGAGGCCGTCGATCCCGACGACGTCGAGACGCTCGAAGACCTGCTGGTCGTCGCGCTCAACGACGCGCTGGGCAAAGTGCACACGCTCAACTCCTCGAAGATGGGCGCCGTCACCGGCGGCCTCAAGATCCCCGGCCTGTCGTAAGAGCAGAGCGATTTCTACGACGCTGGCCGCGCCGGTTCAGGCGCTCATCAACGAGTTCAGCAAGCTGCCGACGATCGGCCCCAAGACCGCGGCGCGGCTCGTCTTTCACCTGCTCAACGGCACGCGCGCCGACGCCGCCGCGCTGGCGGAGGCGATCGTGCAGCTCAAGGAGCGCGTGCAGCTGTGCTCCCGCTGCTACTCGATCACCGAAGAGGATCTGTGCGCGGTGTGCACCGACCCGCAGCGCAACCGCGCGATGATCTGCGTCGTCGCCGAGGCGAAGGACGTGTTCGCGATCGAACGGACCTCGGCGTACGACGGACGCTATCACGTGCTGGGCGGCTTGATCTCGCCGATGGACGGGATCGGGCCCTCGCAGTTGCGCGTGCGCGAGCTGGTCGATCGCGTCGCCGCGGAGTCGCCCGGCGAGATCCTAGTCGCGACCAATCCGAACGCCGAAGGCGAGGCGACGGCCCTGTATCTGTCGCGGCTGCTCGCGCCCAGCGGCGTGAACGTCACGCGGTTGGCATACGGCTTGCCGATCGGCGGCGATCTCGACTACGCCGACGAGAACACCCTGGCCCGCGCGATCCAAGGCCGCCGCTCGTTGTGAATGCGGCGCGTCAGCCGCCGGTGAGCACGTCGCCCCGCGCCAATTCGCCCGGCGTCAGCACCTCGCAGTAGACGCCGACGACGTTGTCGCGCTGCCGCGCGACCTCCCCGAGCACGGGCGGGAGCGAGGCGCCGGTGGCGACGTCGTACGTCGTGGTGACACAGCGCCGGGTCGTGTCGATCACGCGCAGCACGACGCTCCCGACGCGCACGGTCGTGCCGACTAGGTCCGGTTCTCGATGCGTGAAGCCCGGTGCCGCGGCGACGTAAATGTTGGGCCGCCAGCGCAGCGGGTCGAGCGGTTCGCCGACGAGGGCCTCGACGTCGCGAACCCAGAGGTCGAAGAGCAGCGACACGGCGTGCGCGTCGAAATAGCGCGGCTCTCGATGATCGAGCGCGACTTGGACTTTGGCGTCCATGGCGTACGACGCGGCGGTTTCCGGATCGCCGGTCAGGTGCAGCTGTGGCGATTCCTTGCCGCGGTAGGGCTTGCCGGCGCGCGCGTGCGTCGGCGTCTCGACGATCAGCGCGGCGGACCGATCGCCTTCGAGACCGTCGGCGAGCACGGTCGCGCGGTCGAGCGGCTCGCCCTTGAGGCTCTTGACCGGGTAGCGCCACAGCGCAACCACCGTGCCGAGGTCCATGCCCCGGGATTCGCGCCGTACGCGCGCGAACGCTCTCGCGGCGTGCAGAATGCGGAACTCCGTCCGTTGGGTGCCGGCGAGTTGCTGGACCGGGCGGTAACGATCTTTGTTCGCCAGTTCGTGCCGATCGTCGTCGTGATCGCGCTGACGCTCGTTCCGACGACCATCCTTTCGGCGATCGCCAACCCTCACGCGGGACAGGTCTTCTCGGAGTTCGGTCAGCTCATGAGCTCGCTCGGTGATCCGACCGCTTCGCAGCGCGCCGCTCAGCGGCTGTCGGAGGCCGATCGGTCGTCCGGCTTCGCGTTTCTGATCGTCTTCCTCGCGGTGGTCGTGCGGCTGGTCATGTGGAGCGCGATCGTGGCTGTCGTCGCGGCCGCCTACGCGGGGTCGCGCGTGACCATCGGCCAGGCGTATCGGATCGGTCTGCAGCGCTGGCTCGCGCAGGTCATCGTCGCGCTCACGTTCACCGTGATGGGGATCATCGTCTTGATCCCGGTTTTCATCGCGTACATTCTGGTCGTCATCGCGGTCGTTGCGCTGGCAGCGTTCCACCTCGTCGTTGCGACCGTCGTCGTGGGCGTCGTCTTGGGGTTGGCGATCGTCGCGGCGCTCATCATCGTCTCCGCGTGGGTCTTCATGACCTACGAGCTGGCGTCGGTCGCGGTCGTCACCGAGCTGCCGAACCCGATGAGCGCGATCTCGGTGGCACTGCGGCGAGGCTTCGCGCGCGGCATGAAGCGCCGCACGATCGTCGGGGGGCTCGTCGTGTTCGCGATCAGCCAGATCGGGACACTGCCGCTGCTCGCGCTGGGCGGCATCGCGGCCACGTTGACGCACATCGACGCGCTCTACTTCGCGGTGGTCGGGGCGGGCAGCGTCTTGCTCGAGGGCCTGGTCGCCGCGTTCGTCATCGTCTTCGCCGTCGACGTGCGCGTGCGGCGCGAGGGACTCGACATTCTCGCCGCGGAGGCGCCGCCGGTCATCGCATGATCGCCGCCGGACGAACGTGAACGCACTCTGGCCGCACGGCGACCCGCGCGCCGTCGCGCGCAGCGTGCTGGCCGATCCGCGTTTTCGGATCCGGCCCGATGCCTCGGCCGCCAAGCCGTGGTGGCAGTACGTGCTTGACGTGCTCGGCAAGTGGTTGCACCGGCTGTTCGACCCGCTCGGCCCGTGGTTGCGCCGGCTGTTCGATCCGCTCAGCCATGCGATCGGCAACGACGCGGTCACGCGCGGGATCGGTATCGGCGTGCTCGTTCTCGTGCTGGCGTTCCTGGTCTACGTCGTCGTGCGCTTTGCGGCGCGGGTCCGCGTCCGCCGAGCCGCGCACGCGTCCGCCGCCGTCGCCGTCGCCGCGCTCGGCACCGAGGCCGACGCGCGCACCTTGCTCGCGCGCGCGCTTGCCGCAGCGGCCGACGGCCGGCACCATGAGGCGGCCGCGCTGTTCTGGAGCTCGGCACTGCGGGCGCTCGACGAGCGCGGTCGCGTCCGGTTCGACGCCGCGCGCACGCCGGGCGAATGGCGGCGCGCCGTGCGCGACCCGGCGTTCGACGCCCTCGCGCGGGACGCGGTCGTCGCGCTGTTCGGCGATCGCGGTGCCGATGCGTCGCTCGTCGCGCGCATGCGCGACGCGTACGACCGGGTCGTAGCACGCGCGTGAGACGCGACATCGTGATCGCCGTGCTCGCGATCGCGGCGCTGTTGGTCGTCTCGTTCCTCACCGCGCACCAAGAAAGCCCGACGGGCGCGACACACGCGAGCGGCGACTACTCGTACGGCGGCTATCGCGGTTGGTACGATCTGCTCGCGCGCGAAGGGATCGCGGTCGAGCGTTTCCGCCAGCATCACGACGCGTTGGGCGCCAGCGGGATCGACACGTTGATCGTCGCGTTTCCCAGCGGTGCCGTTGCGCACGTATGGGACGCCGGCGAACGCGACGCGCTGCGCGCCTGGGTCCGCGGCGGCGGGCATCTCATCGACATCGGCATCACGCCGCCCGTCGACAAGAACGACGGCAAGGGCGAGGTCCTGTTCGGCGTCGACGCGCGGCGCGGCCCGACCGGCGCGTTGCGCGGGCCATGGTCGGCCTCGATCGCCGCGTGGCAGAACCGCGGTAGCGTGCGCCTGCAGGCGGCCAAGGGCGCGCACGCGCAGACACTGCTCGCCGACCGTGCGGGTGCGCTGGTCGTGCGCTATCCGTACGGCCGCGGTTCCGTGCTGAGCATCGCGGACGCCGCGGTGTTCGAGAACCGGGCGCTCGGGCGGATCGACGACGCCCGGCTCGCGTACCTCGCCGGCCGTCCTTCGACGCCGCGCCGCGTCACCGCGTTCGACGAAGCCGTGCGCGGTGACATCGTGGAGCGGGCCTGGTATCGCGCGCTCGACGCGCCCGAACTGGTTGCGCTGGCGATCGTCGCGCTCGCTGGTTTGCTCTGGCTCCTGTACGGGATCGTACCGCTCGGGCCGGCCGTGCGGCTGACGCCGCCGCGCGAACCGACCTCCGAAGAGTTTCTCGACGCCGTCGCGGCGCTCTACGGCCGGGCGCACGCGCGCGGTCACGCGCGCGACGCACTGATCGCCGATGCGCGCCGCATGGTCGAACGCGCGCCGCGCATCCCCGAGAACATCGCCCTCGCGCGACGCATCGATGCGGTCGCCGCCGAACCGGTGCGCGACGACGCAGCCCTACTCGTTGTCGCGCAACTCGCACGAACCGCCCGGGAGAACACGATCGCCATGGCTCTGAAACGCGCACCACGCCGACTCACGCGCCGTAGCGCGCCGCCGCGTCGCACCCGCGGGGCCGCGTAGTGGACGACGCATCGAGCCCGGAGCGCCGCCTCAGCGAGGGTTTGGCACGGGTCGTGGTCGGCGCGGACCGTATCAGTTTTCTGCTCACCGTTGCGCTCTTGGCGGGCGGCCACGCGTTGATCGAAGGCGTCCCCGGAACGGCCAAGACGCTCACCGTGCGCGTGCTGGCGCGGCTGCTCGGTGTCACCTACGGCCGCATTCAATTCACGCCCGACCTGATGCCGTCGGACGTGGTCGGCACCACGGTGTTCGATCAGCGCAGCGCGACGTTCTCGTTGCGGCGCGGCCCGGTCTTCGCCAACATCCTGCTCGCCGACGAGATCAATCGCACGCCGCCCAAGACGCAGGCCGCACTGCTCGAGGCGATGGAGGAGCGGCACGTCACGATCGACGGGACCACCTACGCGCTGCCGTTGCCGTTCCTCGTCTGCGCGACCCAGAACCCGGTCGAGTTCGAAGGGACATACCCGTTGCCCGAGGCGCAGCTCGACCGCTTTCTCGTGCGCGTGCGCACCGGGTACCCGTCGCCGGCCGACGAGCGCGCCTTGATCGCGCGCGCGGTCGGCGGTTTCGATGCGCGCGATCTCGACGCCGCTGGGGTCGAAGCGGTGGTCGGGCTCGACGAGCTGATCGCCGCGCAGCGGGCGGTGCGCGCGGTGCACGTCGCCGAGTCGCTGCAAGGCTACCTGTACGACATCGTCGCGGCGACGCGCACGTCGGCCGACGTCGCGCTCGGCGCGAGTCCGCGAGCCGCGCTCGGGCTGCTCGTCGCTTCGCAGGCGGCGGCGTTCCTCGACGGTCGCGCGTTCGCGACCCCCGATGACGTGAAGGACGTCGCGGCACCTGTGCTCGCGCACCGCTTGATCGTGCGACCCGAGGCCGAACTGGATGGAACGAGCGCCGACGACATCGTCGCGCACGTCCTCGCGAGCGTCTCCGCGCCCGAAACCTGAGGCGCACGACCGTTGAATATGGCCATGCTGAGCGCAGCGAAAGCGCGGACCGCGTTGGGGTCCCGCCTGGCGCGAGGGCTTCCACGGATCGCGCCGCGCGGGATCGCCGTGCTGCTCGTTCTCGCGGCGGCCGCATATGCGCTCGCGCGGTGGCTGCCGTGGTCGACGGCGATCGTGATCGCGCTGGCGGCGTTCGTCGCCGTCGTCGCGTACGACGGCCTGTTGTTGCGTGGCGAAGTCGAGATCACGCGCGTCGTGCCGGCTCGTTTCGCGCTGGCGCGCCGTGACGAGCTCACCTACGAGATCGCCAACCGGGCGACGACGGCCCGACGGGTTGCGATCGTCGAGGCGCAGACCGATCGCTTGGCGATCGATCTCCATGAAGCGCAGGCGACCCTCCCCGCGCGGACGCGCGCGACCGTGACGCTCGGCGTCATCCCGCTCGAGCGCGGACGAACCGCGTTGCGCTCGTACCATGCGCGCATCCTCTCGGAGCTCGGAATCGTCGAGCTGCGGCGCAATTATCGCGTCCCGGTCGCGCTGCGCATCATGCCCGATCTCTCCGCGCTCGATCGCAGCGGCGATCTGGTCGCGCGCACCAAGCTGATCGAGTCGGGATTGCGCCGTCTGCGCCGCCGCGGCGTGGGCGGCGAGTTCGAGAGCTTGCGCGAGTACACGGTCGACGACGCCTTCCGATCGATCGACTGGAAGGCGACCGCGCGGCGCGGGAAGCCGATGGTCGCGCAGTACGAGGTCGAGCGCGCGCAGCAGATCGTCGTTGCGATCGACGCGGGCCGTCTGATGTCGCCGCGGCTGGGCGACCGGCGCAAGCTGGATTACGCGGTCAGTGCGGCGCTCGCCATGGCCGCGATCGCGCGCTTGGCGGCCGACCGCGTCGGCGTGGTCGCGTTCGCGGCCGAGGTGCTCGGCCGCGTCGCGCCCGGCAGCGGCGCCCAGCACAGCGCGCAACTGACCGACCTGCTCTCCGATTTGGAACCGCGCTTCGAGGAGTCCGACTACGAACGGGCCTTTCTGGAGCTCGAGCGGACGCTGCGGCGCCGCAGCCTGATCGTGCTGTTCACCGACCTGTTCGATCCCATCGCGTCGAGCGCCGTGCTGGGCGCCGCGAAACTGCTCACGGCGCGGCACCTCGTGCTGATCGTGCTGATGAACGACGCGGCGATCGGTCAGGCGCTTCGCACGACGCCGCGCGACACCCGCGACGCGTATCGTGCGGCGGTCGCGGCGACGCTCGCCGACGAGCGCGCGCGCGCCGTCGCGACGCTGCGCGATCGCGGCATTCTGGTGGTCGACGTGCCGGCCGCCGAGCTGACCGTCGCGCTACTCGACGCGTACGTCGACGTCAAGACCCGCGGGCTGCTTTGACCGCTCTGGTTCGGCACCGGCGCCGAGCAGATAGGCCAGCAGCGCGACCGCGGTGACCGCGCCGATCGCGTCGCGCACCGGAATCGACAGACGCTGCGGCGAGACGAAACCTTCAATCGTGCCCGCGACGCACAGCAGCAGCGCGACGCCGATGACGAGCGTCCCGGCACGTCGCCCGGCGATCAGCAGCGCGTCACGTCGCCGTGCTCGTCCGGGGCGCAGGTAGCCCCCGGCGAGCACGAGGCCGGCACCGCCGGCGATTTGGATCGCGCTGAGCTCTATCACGCCGTGCGGTGCAATCGTCGCCCAGAAATCGGGACCGAAGCCCGCCTTCACGTAGAGTGCCGCCAGACCGCCGACCATCAGACCGTTGGTCAGGATGATCCACCCGGTCAGCAGCCCGCCCGTCATTCCGCCGGCGAACGCGATCGCGGCGACTTGGACGTTGTTCGTGATGATCTGCGACGCCATCGCCGGCGAGTAGGCGCGGTCGAAGCCGAAGTTCGAATCGTGGAGCGCTCGGCTAACCGGTGGAATCTTCATCCCCGGCAGCAGAGCGTGGACGTTGGCCGGATCGGCGCTGACCGCGCCGTAGGCGATCGCCGCCGAGACGATGGTCAGCAGCGCGCAGAACCCGATCGGGGCCCACGAACGGCGAACCTCGCGCGGGAAGTCGCGCGTGACGAAGCGCAGCGCGCGACTCCAACCAGACCGCGCGGTCGCGACGTACACGACGGCGTGGGCGCGCGCGGTCAGCCGGTTGAGATGCTGCTGGATGACCGGATCCTCGCCGCGCGTGCGCGCGATCGCGAGGTCGGTCGTCGCCGCCCGGTAGGTCAGTGCCAGCTCGTCGATCTCGGCGGGCGCGAGCGCCCGCACGCCGCGGCCCGCGGCGCGGTCGACGAGCGCCGCGAGCCTGTCCCAGCGCGCGCGGCGCGCGACCACGAATCGCCGTTCTCGCATCGTCGCTATCCTTCGGCCGGGGACGTTCTCGTTCCGGTCGCGTACAACGAATGGGTGGAACGTTCGGTCGACGTGCGCACCGGCGAGGCGGTCGCGATCCGTTACGAGCTGGCCGGGCTGGGCAGCCGGTTCCTGGCCGTCATCGTCGACTTCGTGGCGCAGATTTTGATCGTGGTGGTGCTCGGCATCGCGTTCGCGTTCGCCTCACCGCTGCTCGCGCGCGCTCCGCTCGGCAAGAACCTCGAGGCGTGGGCGATCGCCGCGGGATTCTTGGCCCTGTTCCTGATCTTCTTCGGCTGGTTCATCATCTTCGAGATCTGGTGGTCGGGCCGGACGCCGGGGAAGCGTATGCTGGGCCTCCGCGTCGTGCGCGACGGCGGCTTCCCGATCGACGCCGGCGCGTCGATCATCCGCAACCTGGTCCGCATCGTCGAAGTCGCGCTCGGCTTCTACACGCTCTCCGCCATCAGCGCGCTCATCTCGCGCGAAAACAAGCGGTTGGGCGATTTCGCCGCGGGCACGATCGTCGTGCGCGACCGGACTGAGACGGTCGCGGACCTCGACGCGTACCTCTCGCAGCCGCTACGTGCGGATACCGGGTTATCGGAACCCGACCGCCTGCTCGTCGAACGCTTCTTGGCGCGCCGCGCGACCCTCGACGGAAGCGCGCGCGAGCGGCTCGCCGCGCGGATCGCCGCCCAAGTGCGGCCCACGCTGCGCGCCACCTACGATCACCTCGCCGACGAGACGCTGCTGGAGTTTCTCGTCGGACGATGAGCTACGTGGGGCCGGTGTCGTTGTTGCGGCGGAAGCGGGCTAGGATCTCGCGCGCGAACGTCATGGCCGAGGCTTTCGCTTCGTCGTACACGCGGGCCGCGTCCTCGACGCCCATCTGCCGGCCGTTGCGGTAGTAGAACGTCCCGCCCTCGCCGACGACGACGGTGCCGGCGTACGCGATCGCGGCCTTGATGAAGATTCCGCCGACCGGGATGAAGCCCGACAGCTCGCGTGCCAGGGCGCGCCAACCAAAACCGCCGCCGACGATCGGCAACAGCTCCCACATCGCCGAAAGATCCGGATCGCGGCCGTAGGTCGCGCCAATGTTCAGCAGCAGCGTCATCTGGATCCCGGTGATCGCGAACATGTCGGCGCCCGACGCAAAAGCGCCCAGTACGACGCCCAGGATCGGGACGTGGTCGATCACCGCGCTCGCGCCGGCGACCTTGAGCGCGTTCATCGCGGCGTCGCGGGTGAGCTTCGCGGCGACGGTTTCACGCAGTGCCGGCAGGCGGCGGCCGACGGCGACCTCGATCCCTTTGCAGCAGTCGATCAGATGCGGCAGGAAGCGGCCGCGCAGCACCTCGAGCGCGAGCCGGTCGACGACGTACTCTTCGACCCCCGACGGCCCGGGCGCCAGGGCGGGCCCGCTCGCGGCGGTGACGTCGCGGTCGACCACCAGGATTAGCACCGGCAACTGCAGCGCGGCCAACCGCTCGAGGCCCAGCGCTCCGCGGTCGGTCGACCGGGCCACGCAGATCACGGCCCGCGCGTCGGTGGGGTCGATGTTGCGGTTGACGCCGAGCGTTTCGAACACCGCGGCGGCGTCGGCCGGGATCGAGTCGCCGGCTTGGCCCGCGAGCAGGATCGCGCGCAGCTCGCTGACGAGCCCCGGATCCCCGCACAGAAAGAACTTGAACGGACGGCGAGCGCCCGCATGGACCGCGCTCGGGTTGAGCGATCCACGCAGCCGTTCGAAGGCGGCGGCGGCAGACGAAGCGTTCACATCTACGGTCTACCCCGCTGGGCGAACGCGGTTACGTCCGGCCGCGCGCCTCTTTGTCGGGGTCGTCCGTATAGTCGAGGTACACGAGCCCGAGGAAGATCTCGAGCGCCTGCGCGTACATCCCGCGCGAGTTGGCCAGATCGACGATCGTCTTCCCGTCGGCCTTCGCCTCGGCGAGCACGGCCTGCGGCGCCGCGTTCGTATCGGCCCCGACGATCACCGCCGCGGCGACGTCGCCCGGGGTGAGATCCTCGCGCGCGAGCTGATCGTAATCCGGACCCTTGGTGTGGAACCGCACGTCGAGCGCGTGCTGGAAGGTGGCGTAGCGGTCGGGGGACTCTTGCAGGCCCAGCATGTCGATGCGCGTCTCGAGCTGGCGCGCGCGCGCCATGTTGTACAGCTGCGACGCTTGCGTCGCGCCCACTGCGGCCTTGTTGAGCGAGTCGACCGCCTTGGTCACCAACGGCTCGATGCGATGGTAGTCGGCCATCGCGATGTCGCCGCTCCCGTCGAGGCCGACGTGCCGCAACTCGTTGACGAAGATGTTCAGATCGCCCAGACCGACGTCGAGCATCGCGAGCGACGCGCGCGCGGCGTCGACGCCCCGCACCATGTCGGCGTCAGCGGCGCCGACCGAGACGAGCATCTTCGGATAGGACGGGAACGTCGACAGCGATTGCGGCGGCGGGTTGTCGAGCTTGAGCGGCGCGGCGAGCTCGACCAGGATGTCGGAGTTTTCTTTGAGCAGGCCGCCTTCTTTGTTGCGCTCGAGCGAGCCGACTCCGGAGATCGTCTCGGATGCTTTCCCCGTCGCGACGTCGAGCGACTTGCCCATCAAGTTCACGTTGTGCAGCAGCGTGTCGAGCCGCGAGTCCTTGCGCGGCTGCACGCGCGAGAAGTCGGGGATGCCGTAGACGATCTCCTGGATGCGCGCGCGCAGCGACTTGAGCTGATCCAGACCCTGCTGGCGGCGCAACGCGATCGCGGTCGCGGCCTGCGTCTGTTGGGTCTGAGCCGTGGCGAGCTGATCGCGCAGCGGGCTGAGGTCGGGATGGAGCAGGTCCAGCCGGCGTTCCGCGTCGCGCAGGGCCTTGATGCGCACGTCGGCCAGCGCCTTGGCCTGCGGCGAGACTTGCTCGGCGGCCGCGGCGAGATTTTGTTCGCCCTTGGAGACTTGTCCGAGCGCGAGCTGCGCTTGGCCGAGCTGGAAGCGCGCCGTCGCGTCGTCGGGCCGCCGCTTGAGGATGTCGGTGAACTTCATCGACGCGATGTTGTAGCGCGCCGTATCGAAGTCGTGAATCCCTTGCGCGACGCGCTGGTCGTCGGTACGCAGCGCCGGGTTGAGCTCCGGGTCGCCGTTGAGATTCGCGAGCCGCTTCGGCGTGCCGGGATGATCGGCGAGATACTTGGAGAGCGCATCATGGCTCTCTTGCTCGACCGCGCCGAGATGCGCCATGAACGTGTGCATCGCGTCGGGATCGTAGCCCGACCGCGCCATGAGCATCAGACCGTACTTGTCGGCTTCGTTCTCGTCGTCGCGCGAAATACGCGCCTGCAACCCGGCCTGTGCCAGCTGTCCGAACCGGTACACGAGCGGAATGAACATCGCCGCGACGCCGAACAGCACGTTGAGGATCGACGCCTTGTTGTTGGAGGTCACCGCATGGCGGCGCTCGATGTGGCCGGTTTCGTGACCGATCACGCCGGCCAACTCGTCGTCGCTCTGGACGAAGTCCAGCGTCCCCTCGTTGATGTAGATGTAGCCGCCGAGCGTCGAGAACGCGTTGATGTCCGACTCGTCGATGATCTTGATCGAGTACGGGATGTCCTTGCGGGCCGTCTGCGCCCACAGCTTGTTCGAGATCTCGTTCACCCACTGATTGAGCAGCGGGTCGGTCACGATCACCGATTGGTCGGTGATCTGCTTGTCGTACTCCTTGCCGATCTGGATCTCGGTCGGAGTCGACAGCGCCGATGCGGGTGCCGGGATGGTGGCACTCGCCATCGACACACTCAAGGCGATGACGACAAAACGGCGGAACAGCAAAGAAGTGTCCTCGGGGCGGCTCGTCCGGTCTACGCCGGAATCCTCACGATTCGACGGCGCGCGCCGGAACTCTCCACTCCTAGCGGCCAAACCTGTGGGATGTATGTGGACAACCGCACTTTCTCGTGCATGGCATGTGGAACGCGCAGGGCGGCTTCCGGCCCGCTGGGAACGGCGGCCGATCATGAACCGCGAGGGACGCCGATGAGCACCGTGCGCGGGCGCGGCCGCAATCTCGAGATCGCGGTCGACCGCGCTTTGACGGCGGCGGTCGACGAATTGCGCTCGCAGTTCGCGGCACGCCCAGACTTCTACCGAGGGAGTCGAGCCGTTGCCAACCTCGGCATCCTCGAACCGCCGGCGATCGAGATCGCGGCGTTCCGCGACGCCCTGGCCGAGTACGGCATCACGCTCGACGGCGTCAGCGGGGTCGACTCGATCGCGGCCGTCGTCGCCGAGCTCGACCTGGCGTATCTCGGCTCGGCACCCGAGGCCGCCTCCGAGGTTGCGGCGCTCCCGCGTCCGCACCGTGAGCGTAACGTCAGCATCTCCGAGGAGGCCCGTTCGCTGATCGCCGACTTCGCCGGCGCCCGCCAGGACATGGTGCGCCGGCGTCAGGTCCCCGGCGCGGCGGCGACCTCGACCCTCGCTTCGGCCGGCGTCGCGCTCCCGCAGACCGCCGCCGCCCGCGCCGTGCCGGTCGGTATCGCGACGCTCTATCACCGGGGGACGCTGCGGGGCGGGCAGGCGCTGCACAACTTGGGGAACCTGGTCGTGATCGGCGACGTGAACCCCGGCGCCGAGCTGGTCGCCTCGGGCGACATCGTCGTGTTCGGCGCGTTGCGCGGCGTGGCGCACGCCGGTGCGCAAGGCGACCGCGGTGCGCGCGTCATCGCGCTCGAGCTCGCGCCGACCCAGCTGCGCATCGCCACGCTGATCGCGACGAGCGACGCCGGGATCAAGCCGCGCGGACCGGAGCACGCAGCGATCGTCGACGAGCGGATCGTCGTCGTCCCCTTCGCCGAGGCGGATCTCCGCCGGGAGCACACATCGTGAGCGCACGCCGTATCGTTCTCACCTCGGGGAAAGGCGGGGTCGGCAAGACGACCACGACCGCGAACCTCGGCGCCGCGCTCGCGCTGCGTGGCAAACGCGTCGTGCTGGTCGACGCCGACATCGGGCTGCGCAATCTCGATCTGGTGCTGGGCGTCGAGAAGCGGATCGTCTTCGATCTGGTCGAGGTGGTCGAGGGCCGGTGCCAACTGCGCCAAGCGCTGATCAAGGACAAGCGGCTGGAGAATCTTTCGATCTTGCCCGCTGCGCAAACGCGCGACAAGACCGCGGTCAGCGAGCTGCAGATGTCCGACGTCGTGGCGCAGCTGGGCGAGTTGTGCGACTACGTGCTGATCGACTGCCCGGCCGGGATCGAGCACGGCTTCCGCAACGCGATCGCCGGCGCGAACGAAGCGATCATCGTCACGACCCCCGAGGTCAGCTCGATCCGCGACGCGGACCGCGTCATCGGCAAGCTGCGCGATCGCGGTCTGCCGGTGCGGCTGATCGTCAACCGGTTGCGACCCGAGATGGTGCGCAGCGGCGACATGCTCTCGGTCGACGACGTGACCGACATCCTGTCGGCCGAGTTGCTCGGGATCGTACCCGACGACGAAGAGGTGATCGACACGACCAATCGCGGCGAGCCCGTCGCGCTGCAGAGCGAGTCGCGCCTAGCGGTGATCTACGACAAGATCGCGCGCCGCCTCGAAGGCGATGTGATCGCGTTCACGCAGTTCGGCACGCCTGGTTTCTTCGGGCGGCTCTTCCGGAAAGCAGGGTGAACGGGATGCACGAGATGCACGAGATGATCCAGGAAGAGGCACCCGCGGCGAGCGCCGTGCCGCGCAAACGCGGTCGTGCGATCGTGGTCACCAGCGGGAAGGGCGGCGTCGGGAAGACGACCACGACGGCGAACGTCGGTGCGGCGCTGGGCGCGTCCGGCGCGAGCGTGGTGCTGGTCGACGCCGACGTCGGGTTGCGCAACCTCGACATCGTGTTGGGGCTTGAGGCGCGCGTGCGCCATCACGTCCTCGACGTGCTGGAGGGCAAGGTCACGCTCGACGACGCGCTGGTCACCGACAAGCGCGTGCCGACGCTGCGCCTGTTGGCCGCCGCGCAGACGCGCGAGAAGGACGACGTCGACACGATCGCGTTCCGCGATCTCATCTCGTCGCTGCGCGATCGCTTCGACTACGTGCTGATCGACTGCCCGGCCGGGATCGAGAAGGGATTCGTCAACGCGATCGTCGGGGCGGACGAGGCGATCGTCGTCTGCACGCCCGAGGTGTCCGCAGTGCGCGACGCCGACCGCGTCGTCGGGCTGCTCGGCGACAATCGCACGATCAAGCTGATCATCAACCGGCTGCGTCCGGCGCTCGTTCGCAAGGGCAAGATGCTCTCGGTCGACGACGTCAACGGGATCCTGCGTCTGCCGCTGCTCGGCGTGATCGCGGAAGCGCCCGACGTCATCGTCTCGACCAACCGCGGCGAGCCGGTCGCGCTCGACGACGCGTCGCCGGTCGGCGCGGCGTACCGGCAGATCGCGCAGCGGATCAGCGGCACGCTCACCGGGCCACCCGAGATCCCGCGCGAGCGGACGTTCTTCGAGAAGCTCTTTGGGAGCGCCAAGTAGTGTTGCAGTTCATCCAGCGTTTCTTCGGCAAGCCACCGTCCAGCGCAACTGCGAAGGAACGCTTGCGCTTGGTGCTGCTGTCGGATCATCTCTCGCTTGCACCCGACGTCGTCGAAGCGCTCAAGCACGACTTGATCGAGGTGATCTCGCGCTACGTCGACGTCGACGTTCCGAACTGCGACGTCACCTTCGAGCAGCGCGAGAAAGAGGTCGCGATGCTGGCCAACATCCCGATCCTCGGGATGCACCCGCGCCCCGTACCGCCGCCGCCGCCCGCGCCCCCGCCGCCACCGTCGCGCGGGCCCGATCTGCCGCTGCTCGACCCGACCAAAACCGGCGCATCGGTCGCGGTCGCCGAACGTCCGCCCGCGGTCGAGCCGCCGCCTGCGCCCAAGCCTGCGAAGCCCAAGGCGAGCGGCCCGGCGAACGGCCATCGGCCGACCAGGCGCAAGCGCCGCAAAGGCATGTCCACCAACACGGCGGCGCCGGCGACGTCGTAGTGTGTTGGCGCAAAGTGCGCCAACACTCGCGTTCGGCCTACGGCCGATCCGCCGTGAATCGAACCAGTCCGACGAATAGCAGAGGGCGGTTCCGTGCGCGCCGAAGAGGCGGGCAGTGGAACGCCCTTGGTACACCCGGTTCAACTGGCCGCTGGCGATCGCGCCGGTGCTGGTGACGATGCTCGGGATCGTGTTCATCCGTTCCGCGACGTTGCACGCACCCTATGCCGCCGACGAGTGGCGCAAGCAACTCGTGTACGGCGGCGTCGGGATCGCGATGATGATCGGCACGGCCTTCCTCGACTACCGCGTGTGGCGCCGCTGGGCGTTGCCGCTGTACCTCGTTACGCTCGCGCTGTTGGTGTACATCACGTTCAAGGGACATTCGGTGCTCGGTGCGGCGCGTTGGATCCAGATCGGGCCGTTTCAGTTCCAACCGTCGGAGCCGGCGAAGGTCGTGCTGGCGATCGCCATCGCCGCGCTGCTCTCGCGCGGGACATTCCGCCGGATCCAGGAGCTGTGGCTCCCGTTGCTCGCGGTCGCGGTCCCCGCGGTGCTCATCCTCAAGCAGCCCGACCTCGGGACGACGATGGTTATCGGTGCGATCCTCACCGCGCAGCTGTACTTCGGCTTGCCGAACCTGATCGACTTCGGCCTGTACATCGCGGCGATCGCGACGGCGGCGGCGTACGTGCTCACCAGCGAGCACCTGCTCAAGCCGTTTCAGCGCGCGCGGCTGCTGGTGTTCCTCGATCCCAAGCTCGATCCGCAGGGCGTCGGCTACAACCTCAACCAGTCGAAGATCGCGGTCGGCAGCGGAGAGTGGTTCGGCAAGGGGCTGTTCCGCGGAACCCAGACCCAGCTCGCGTTCGTGCCGGAGAACTCGCGCGATTTCATCTTCACCGCCGTCGGTGAGGAGGCGGGCTTCATCGGCGCGATCGTGTTGCTCGCCCTCTACGCGATCACCATCGGCTTCGCCATGCGTGCCGTGCTGGCTGCCAAAGACCGCTTCGGCGTGCTGCTCGCCGTCGGGCTGGTCACGATGATCGCGTTCCACATCGTCGTCAACATCGGGATGACGATCGGCATCATGCCGATCACCGGGATCCCGCTCCCGTTCATGTCGTACGGCGGCAGCGCGCTGATGACCGACTACATCGCGGTCGGTATCCTGCTCAACATCGTGCTGCAGAAGGACAAGCTCGTCTTCGGCGACGCCGCTCGGCGCGCGTAGGCGGCGATCAGCGGAGCGAGCTCACCGGCGAATCGTCGTCCGCCCGCAGCGCGCGCACCGGCGCGCTCAACAGCCACGGGATCGCCGTACACGCAACGGCGGCCGCGACGATCAGTGTCGGCACGATGCCGATCGTACTGCCGAGCGCGCCGCCGGCGATCAGACCCAACGGCATCGTTCCCCAGACGACGGTTCGAATGGTCGCGTTCGCACGGCCCATCAGCTCGGCGGGGATCAGCCGCTGGCGCAGGCTGACCTGCGTGATGTTGTAGATGGGCACGCAGGCCGTCATTGCGACCTGCGCGGCGAACAGCAGCGGCAGCGGCGGGACTAGGACCGCGAGCGGAACCAAGAACTGCGAGACGACACCGAGCGTGAGCGACCACAACATCGCGCGGCCTGCGCCGAACCGGCGCGCGATGCGGGGCGCGAAGAGAGCGCCGACGACGCCGGCGTTCGATACCGCGAACAGCGCTCCGGTAATTGCCGGCGACAGATGCAGCACGCGGTACAGGAAGATCAGGTAGACCGCCGTTCCCATCGCGATGCCGAAGTTCGACATCGCCGTCGCGCCGGCGATGCGCAGGATAACCGGCGCGCGCATCACGGCCGCGATCCCTTGACGCAGCGACGTCGCGAACGAGGCGTGCGGCGAACCCGCCTCGAGGTGCGTCTCGCGCACGCGAACGACGGCGAGGGTCAGTGCCGAGATGCCGAACGAGGCGGCGTCGAGGACGACGGTGAGCGGCGCGCCGATGGCCGCGATCAGTGCACCGGCCAGCGCACTGCCGGTGACCTGCGCGCCACTGCTGGTGAGCTCGAGCCGAGCGTTCGCGCGCTCGAGCTCCGCCTCGTCGACCAGGGCCGGGACCAGCGACTGGTAGGCGACCTGGAAGAACACCGAAGCGATGCCGACGCATGCCGCGACCGCGACGAGCTGCGGGAAGCCCAGCGCGTGCACCAGCGCAGCCAGCGGGATCGACGCGAGCGCTACCCCGCGCACGAGATCGGCGACGAGCATCGTGGTGCGGCGCGGCCAGCGATCGATCCAGACGCCGGCGACCAGACCGAGCAGCGGAAAGGCCGCGAACTCGACGGCCTCCAGTGTTCCGACCGCGATGGGCGAAGCGTGCAGCGCGACGATCGCGATGGTCGGGATCGCCAGGACGCTGATCGCGCTGCCGACCGCGCTCGTCGTCTGCCCTGCCCAGAGCCACCGAAAGGCTGCTTGTCTACCAGTCATGACTCAGCCGCGCAAAGGACCATCCTAGGGACTCCCTGAACTGCAGCGGGGACAGCATTCGAAGGGTGATTGCGCCGGGCCGAAGGGACTGGCGTTGGATCGTCCGGATGCGTTGAACAGTTTTTCACGATTTACAAGAGGGACGAGAGCGTCCACCTGCGGCGCCCGCTCGATGACGCATCCGCGTCGTCGCGATGTGCGCGCGGACGACGGCCGCCTCGGCCCGTAGAGAGGCCAGTTACCACCTTGTCGACCGACATCCTCATCTCGAGCGATCCGTGGGAGAACCGCGTCGCGATCCTCGAGGAAGGCCGTCTCGCAGAGATCTACGTCGAGCGCGAAGAGCGCGTCATCGGGTCCATCTACAAGGGCAAGGTCGTCAACGTCCTGCCCGGGATGGGCGCGAGCTTCGTCGACATCGGACTCGGGCGAAACGCCTTTCTCTACGTGGACGACATCAACAAGACGCCGCTCAACATCGGCGACGTCGAAGTCACGCAAGGCCGCAGCGGCTACACGATCACCGAGAAGGTCAGCCGCGGCGACGACGTGCTGGTGCAGATCGTCAAGGAGCCGCGCGGGCTCAAAGGCGCGCGCGTCTCGACCAACATCTCGCTGCCCGGGCGCTACCTGATCCTCATGCCGACGGGCAAGTTCAGCGGCGTCTCGCGCAAGATCGAGTCGGCTGACGAGCGCAACCGGCTCAAAGCCGTGATGAAGGCGATCCGTCCGGACGGGATGGCGACCGTCGTGCGGACCGCCGCGGCGAACGTCTCGAACGCCGAGCTGATCGCCGACCTGGGCGTGCTGATCCGCATGTGGCACGGGATCCTGGAGCAGTACAAACGCATCGACGCCCCGGCGCTGCTGCACAAGGACATGAACCTGGTCTACAAGACCGCGCGCGACTTCATCACCCCTGAAGTCAACAACGTCTGGCTCGACGACGAAACCGAAACCGAGAACGTCAAAGACTTCATGCGCCTGCTCGGGCCGCAATACGTCGAGCGCATCAAGTACTACGAGAGCGGGAAGCGCCTGTTCGGCGACTTCAAGATCGACGACGAGATCGCGCGCCTGATGAAGCCGACGGTCAAGCTGCCGTCCGGCGGTTCGATCGTGATCGAATCGACCGAAGCGCTCACCGTCGTCGACGTGAACTCGGGCAAGTTCACCGGCGGGAAGAACCTCGACGACACGATCGTGCGCACCAACGTCGAAGCCGCGACGGAGATCGCGCGCCAGGTGCGCCTGCGCGACATCGGCGGGATCATCGTGTGCGACTTCATCGACATGTCGTCGGAAGGCGATCGCAACCGCGTGATCTCGGCGCTGCAGGAGGGTCTGCGCAAGGACCGCACGCGCTCGACGATCCAGTCGTTCTCGCCGCTGGGTCTGCTCGAGTTCACCCGCAAGCGCGTCGGCAAGGATCTGGGTCAGCAGCTGCGCGGCAAGTGTCCGACCTGCGAAGGTCTGGGCAGCGTGATGTCGGCGGAGTCCGTGACGATCGGAGCCTTCCGCGAGATCCTCGACCACCGAAATGGTGCCGTCAAGCACGTGCACATCGCGGCGGCGCCGAGCGTCGCGGCGCAGGCCGAGTACTGGTACGAGGACGAGCGCGTGCAGCTCGCCGAGCGCGTCGGCGCGCAGATCGACGTGTTCGTCGATCCGGCGGTTCACCCCGAGCGGCCGCGCATCGTGTGGGGCGACGAGAACCTTCCGCCCTTCGCCCCGATCCGGGTCGGCGACGAGTTCGAGGTCGAGCTGCTCCACACGCGGTTGCCGAATGCGACCGCCGCCGCCGCGATCGTCGCGGGCCGGCTGATCGAGGTCGAGAACGCGGCGAACGCGGCCGGCAAGACGATCAAGATCCGCATCATCGACGTCGACGGCAGCGACATCTTGGCCGAGCCGCGGACGCGGATCGAAGCCGCGACGGCGATCGGCGAAGGCCGCGGTGCCAAGAAGCGCCGCCGCGGCGGCCGCGGGCGCAAGCGCGAGCTGACCCCCGCCGAGCAGGCCGCCGAGTTGCGCGAGCTGGCCGAGGAGGCCGAGAAGGGCCTGGGCGGCCGCACTTCGATCGGCATCTCGACCGTCGAAGAGGTCGACGCAAAGGCCGCCAAGCCGAAGACGACCGCGCAAAAAGCGGCCGACGGCCGCGTGACCACGCTGTTGCCCGGCGAGTCGCTCTCAGGCGCGCGTCCGGTGGTGTCGGGCCCTTCCCTTCGAGAAGCTCAGGACGGGCTTGGCTCGGGACAGGCCGAGACGTTTTCGGGGGCGCGTACGGTGCTGCCCGGCGAGAAGCTCTCCGGCGATCGTGTCGGCGGCGTGGCGTCGCCTCGGCCGGCCTCCGTGCCGATCCCGTTGCGTCCGACCGCTTCGACCGCGCCAGCGGCGGCCGAGCCCGAGGGCGAGGAAGCCGGACACCGCAAGCGCCGTCGTCGCCGTCGTGGCGGGCGCGGCAGCAGCGAAGTCGCCGCGAACGCCGCGGCCCCGGCCGTCGCCGCACCGTTCGTCGTCGACGCGGAGCTCGAAGACGATGAGGAAGAAGCAACGGCCGTCGGACAGACCGGCGCCGTTCTCGGCGAGAACGGCGAGCGTAAGCGCCGCCGCCGCCGCCGTCGCCGCCGCGGGCGTCCTTCGACGAGTTCGGGACAGGCGATCGGGCAGCTGGGCGAAGGACAGGTCGCTGCTGCGGGTGCCGATTCAGCCGTGGCGAGCGCCGGACCGGCGGTACCAGATCGCCACATCTTCCGGGTCAGCCCCGGAGGCGGGGCGCAGGCGA
This sequence comes from Vulcanimicrobiota bacterium, assembly GCA_003161435.1. Taxonomy (GTDB): domain Bacteria; phylum Vulcanimicrobiota; class Vulcanimicrobiia; order Vulcanimicrobiales; family Vulcanimicrobiaceae; genus Vulcanimicrobium; species Vulcanimicrobium pasteuri. The sequence continues at coordinate 53,317 of PMOS01000023.1, read as the reverse complement.
CCGGTGAGACCGCGCCGCCAACCCCATCGCGGGCGATCGCGCCTTGGAACCGCAAGCGCGGCGACGTCGCGGTCGCACCCCCGCCGCCCGTGATCACGCCGCCAAAGGAACGCGCCGAGCCCGTCAAGGCGGCGCGCCCAACCCGCACCAGGCGCGGCGCCCCCGAAGCGCCGGCCCGGCGCGAACGGCTCGAACCCAGTGCACCCGTTCGCGCACTGCCCGCGCCGTCAGCAGCCCGCGACGACGTCCGTCCCGCGGCGAGCACAGCCTCGGGACACGCTGCCGATACCCCGCCGCGCCGCGGTCGTGCCCGTCCGCGGGGCGAAGCGATCGCCGCCGCAACCCCGGTAGCCGCCGCAACGAAGCCGGTCGCGGCCGCCGCGCCGGAAGCGGCGAAGAAGACGCGTGCTCGCAAGGCACCCGTAGCGACCGCTGCGGCGAAGAAGTCGCCTGCCGCCAAGGCGCCGGCGGCGAAGAAAACGCCGGCGGCCAAACCGAGCGTGAAGTTGAGCGCGACGAAACCCGCCGCCACCCAGAAGAAAGCATCGGGCACGCGCAAGGCGCCCGCAGCGAAGAAAGCGACGGCGACCCGGAAGAAGAGCTGAGCGGCTTCATCACGGCGTAAGGCGGCGATGAGCCTCACGATCTTCGTCGACTACGACGGGACGATTACGGACGTCGACACCTTCGACGTCCTCGTTCGTTCGGTGGCCGGCGACGCGACGTGGCACGAGCTCGAACGCGAGCTTCGCGCGGGGCGAATAACGCTGCGCGAAGCGCTCGCGCGCGAAGCCGCGCTGGTTCGGCTGTCGCGACCCGAGGCGCTCGCGCTGCTGGAGTCACGCGCACGCATCGACCCGACCTTCGCGGGGTTCGTGCGCGTCGCGCACGAGCACGGAGCCTGGGTCGGCGTCGTCTCGGCGGGGATCCGCTCGATCATCGGTCCGGCGCTGGAGCGCGCGGGCGTCGACGTCCCGCTGTTCGCGAACGACGTCGACTTCGATACCGCCGGCTGGCGAATGACGTTCATCGACGATTCCGTGCTGGGGCACGACAAAGCGGCGCGCGTTCACGCGGCCGCCGCCGCCGGCGCACGGACGGTCTACGTCGGCGACGGAATCAGCGATTTCGAAGGCGCGTTGGCGGCCGACGTGCGCTTCGCAAAAAAGAACCGCGCCCTCGAGCAGTTCTGCCGAGAGCGCGGTATCGAGTGCACGCCGTTCTCGTCGTTCGACGAGATCGCGGCGGCACTCTGGCCTCCGTGTTAGTGTGTTCGCGCACTCTGCGCGAACACACTAGGACTTGGGTGCGGGAGCCGTCGTGTTCTGCGCGATGCGGCCGTCGAGGAAGCTGACCGCGGCGGCCAACTGCGGGTCCTGCGTCGGGTCACCCGGGCGGAACTTCGTGTTCTTCGGCAGATCGGTCTTGATCTCGGGCTCGATGCCGACCGCGTTGATGTCGCGACCCTTCGGCGTGAAGTAGCGCGCCGTCGTGATCTTCACGGCCGAGCCGTCGCGCATCGGAAAGATCGTCTGCACGACGCCTTTGCCGAACGTCTTGGTCCCGACGATCGTGCCGACGCCGCTGTCTTGGATCGCGCCGGCGGTGATCTCCGAGGCCGAGGCCGTGTATTGGTTCACCAGCACGGCGAGGGGGCGCGGCGCGATCGCCGAGTTGTCCGCATCGTACTCCGTGTCGGTTCCGGCGCGCGACTGCACGCTCACGATCGGTCCGTTGGCGATGAACTTCGACGACACGTCGACCGCGGCGTTGAGGTAGCCGCCGCCGTTGTTGCGCAGGTCGACCACGTAGGCCTTCGCGCCCTGCGCGTCGAGCCGGTGCAGCGCGAGGTTGAGCTCCTGCGCGGTGGTCTGACCGAAGACCGTGAGGTCGACGTAGCCGATGCTGTTCGGCAGCATCTTCGAGCTCACGCTGGGCTGATGGATCGTCTCGCGCGTGATCGTCACCGGGTCCATCGTCTTGCCGGCGCGCACGAGCGTGAGCTGTACGCGCGTACCCGGGTTACCGCGCAACTGCGCGGTGACGATGCCCTGCTCGGCCGTCAGACGCTTCTGATCTTCTTTTTCGGACAACGCGGGCGCGAGCAGTTGCGGCACGGGCTTGCCGTCGATCGCCGCGATCATGTCGTCGGGCTGCAGGCCGGCCTTATCGGACGGTCCGTCGAGGATCACGTTCTCCACGTGCAGCAAGTGCGTGGCGTCGTCGATGTCGTACGAGATGCCGACGCCGCCGAACGAAGTACCGTCGAGTCCTTCGTTGAGTGCCGCGTATTCCTTGGGCGAGAGGAAGACCGTATAGCGGTCCTTGACCGAACCGAGGACGCCCGCGATCGCCGCGTACGTGATCTGCGTCGAACCCGACAGCGACTCGATCGGCTCGAGCTTGGAGGCGTACGTTCCGACGGCCGCCGAAACTTCATGGTTGAGGGCTTCGGCGTTGGTGACGTCATCGTCGCTGGCGTGCAGCGACGGCAACGTCGCATTGGCAACCTTGCGCTTCTTGAGGTATTCGATCATCGACGTGCGCGCATTGTCGAGTGCCGCCTGGCGATCGACCTTCTTGTAGAAGTCGCTGGTCAGGTGAACGTAGCTCGCGACCAACTCTTCGGATTGCTGCGCAGAGAGCCCCGGACCGGCGGTTGCCGCGGGAACGCGGGCGGTCGCGAGGGTAAGCAGGGCGGCTACTGCGACGGGGACGAGGCGTTTCATCAGACGTTACTCTTGCTTTCGATGATCTTCTTGGCGGCGTTGAGCTGTTTGTCGGCGGGCGTGTCGATGATCGGCAGGTCGACGCGCTGGCTCACGACTACGTCGGGCACGATCCCCTTGTGCTGGATGTCGCGGCCCTTAGGGGTGACGTAGCGCGCGGTGGTGATCTTGAGAGCGCCCCGGTCGGGCAGCGTGTACAAACTTTGCACGACGCCCTTGCCGAAAGTCTTCTCGCCGACCAGCGTCCCCGCTCCGTAGTCCTGGACGGCGCCGGCGGTGATCTCCGACGCGCTCGCGGTGTAACGGTTCACCAACAGCACGAGCGGCTTGGTGTCCAGCGCGTGCCCGGTCGCGTTGCGCACGTCGCGGTCGCCGGCGCGATCGATCGTCGAGACGATCGTACCCTGTGGGATGAACAGGCTGGAGATATCGACGGCTGCGTCGAGCAGACCGCCGCCGTTGAAGCGCAGGTCGAGGATGTAGCCGCGCACGTTGTGCCGCTTCCCGCTCAGCAGCGCGTCACGGACTTCGACGGCCGACGTTTGGCCGAAGTCGGCCAGTCGGATGTACTCGATATCGTTCTCGACCTTGCTGACCACGGACGGCACCTGGATGTTGGCGCGTGTCACGTGCACCGTCACCGCGTCGACACCGGTGCGGCGCTTGAGGGACAATGAGACAACGGTACCGATCGGCCCGCGGATCTCGTGCTCGACGTCGTCGATCTTCTGGCCCATCGTCGACTTGCCGTCGACCGCGACGATCACGTCGCCCGGGCGAACGCCCGCTTTGATCGCCGGGTTCCCGTCGATCGGATTCGCTACGATGGCGTGCGTCTTCGCGTCCTGCTGAATGTAGACGCCGATCCCGCCGAAGTTGCCGCCGGCCAGCTGTTCGTCGAGCCCGTTGATCTCTTGGGGCGAAAGGTACGTCGTGTAGGGGTCACCTAGACCCCCGAGCATCCCGGTCAGCGCGACTTGGGTGTAGATGTCGGCGGGCGCGACCTTTGCGTAGCGATGCTGCACCGTCGCGAGCGTCGTCTCGAGGATCGCGATGTCGCGGTCGCGGTCGCCGGTCGCGCTGCTGCGCGGCACTTGGGGGTCGTGTACGAGCTTGAGCTTGAGGAAGCTAGTGAGGGCCTGCTGTTCGCCCGCGACCAGCAACTGGTCCGCCACGGGCTTGTAGTAGGCGTGCTCGACGCGCTCGTACGCGAGCGCGAGCATCTGCCGCTGCTCTTCGCCGTTCCCCAGGAGCGAGCCGAGGTCGAGGCCGACGATGCGCTGCCCAGAGCCCAGGACGATCGTCTGAGCCGGCTCGGATTCGGCGGTCGCGCGGCCGGCGTAGGCGGCGCCGGCCAATGCGGAAACCACGACGACGAACGCGGCGGTCAACAGGCGGATACGGGCGGTCAAAAAGCGGTCCTTAGCAAGAGAGGGCGGCGAGTCGTCTCGTCCTAGTGAACACGCCCGCGTGTCCCTTTGTTCCATTCCATCATCGGCCTTTAACAGTGCCCCAAGAGCCTTGGGCCCCCCTGAGCCCATCGCCTCCGCTTCGCTACGGCGAGAAGGTAGAAATAAGCCTCGGCGCCTCCGCTGCGCTGCGGCGCCAACGCCTCCGCTGCGCTCCGGCGTGTCTCCACGCGGAATTCCGCGGCGGAATTCCGCGCGGAGACTCGCCCGAAGGGCGACTCGACGGCGCACAGCGCCGGCGAGCATTCAACATACCGCCTCGCCGTAGCGAAGCGGAGGCGATTTAGCGCAGATAGGACATCGGATCTACAGGATGCCCGTTGATCATGACTTGGAAGTGGACGTGGGGGCCCGTCGCGTCGCCCGTCGCGCCGGCCGCCCCGATCGCCTGGCCGCGCTGAACTTGCTGCCCGACACCGACGAACATCTGCGAGAGGTGGCAGTACAGCGTCGACAGGCCGCCGTGGTGGTCGATCGCGACCATGTTGCCGCAGTTTCCCTGATAGCTGGCGACAATGACCGTCCCCGAGGCGGCGGCGGCGACCGGCGTCCCCGTCGGCACGCCGATGTCGATCCCGTTGTGCATGATCATCCGGTGGAACACCGGGTGCATCCGCATGCCGAACGGGTCCGTGATCGGCCCGGAAACCGGCCACATCAACTCGCCCGGCGCCCCCGGCTCGGGCGGCAGTTCCTCGCCGGCGAGTTGGCGCGCGCGGCGCTGCGCCAGGCGGCGCGCCTCTTCTTCGCGCTGCTTCTCCACGATCAGCGCCTCGAGGGCCGCCTCTTCGGCGGCCGACATCTCGTCGAGCTGCACCACTTGCGCCTGCACGTCGCGGCGCTGCGAGTCGGCGGCGGCGACCAAATTCTGCCGTTGCGCCGCCAGCGCGTCGAGCGCGCGCTGCTGCTGGCGCGCCTGGTCCTGTTCGCTGCTCAGCTCGGCCTGCACGCCGAGCAACCCGTTCTCGATCGCGACGACGTGCGCTTCGTCGCTCTTGCGCGCGCGAATCGTCGACTCGTTCGCCTTCACCAAGAACCGGATGTCGTTCCAACGCTCGACGAAGTCGCTGAACGAGCGAGCGCGCAGCAGCACGTCGACGTATCCCAAGTCGCCGTGCTCGTAGGCATCGACGAGCCGGCGATTGAGCGCGTCCTGGTGGCGCTTGAGCGTTTGCTTGGCGGCGGTGAGCTGGATCTGGTTCCAGGCCAGCTTGCGCTGCGTCGAGCGAATGTGGCCCTGCACGTCGGCCAGGTGACCGTTCACCGAAGAGATGTTGCGATTCGTCTCGGCGAGTTGCGACTGCAGGTCGTCGACGCGCGCCTGGGAGGTCTGAAGCTCGCCGCGTTTCTGGTGCAGCTGCTGGTGGACGGCGTCGATCTTGGCGCGCTGCTGGCGGATCTTGTCGTCGACTCGGCTCTTGCTCAGGCCCGCGCTCGGGACGAGCGCGACGGCGAGCGCGAGCGCGATGAGCACGCGTGCCGCGTGCCGCGCCTTCACGACGGCGGGTCCTTCTCTGCGACGACGACCGAGCCGCGGCGCCGCTTCGCTTCTTTCTTCACCCGCGCGGCGCGCTCGCCGATCTCTTCGTACGTCGACGGGCCGCGCGAACCGTTCACGATCGCGATCGACACGGTGCAGTAGGGGACGCGCGTATCGCGCTGCAGGCTGCGCATCCCGCGGTCGAACGCGGTCACGATCGACGCGGCGGCGGCGGCGGCTTGCGCCGGCCGCATCACCGCGACGAAGTCGTCCCCGCCGACGTGTCCCACGAAATCGTCCTCGTCGCCGTGTTTGGCGGCGGCCTCGACGATCGTCGCGGCAAGCAGCTTGATGACGTCGTCACCGGTCGCGAAGCCGAACGCGTCGTTGAACGCCTTGAAGCCGTCGAGGTCGAGGTAGAGCACCGACCACGGCTCGCGTTCGGACAGGCGCCGGCGGATCACGGCCTCGATCGGGCCGTTGCCGGGCAGTTTGGTGAGCGGCTGCAACGCAGCGTCGCCGGCGGCGCGCTTGATCCGGCCGCGCACCCGCGCGAGCACCTCTTCGGGCGCGAACGGTTTGGTGACGACGTCGTCGGCGCCCGCTTCGAGCGACCGCACCGCTTCGTCGGCGTGCATGCGCGGCGTGAGCACGATCAGCGGACAGTGCGAGCCGTGCGGGTGCCGGCGTAAGCGCTCGACGACGCCCGGGCCGTCGCTGGCGACCGGGACGACATCGAGGACGATCGCATCCGGGCGGCCGCGGTCGAGCGCCGCCAGCGCGCTCTCGGCGTCAAGTGCATCGAGCACCTGGAAACCGACGACCTCGAAGTTCGCGCGCAGGATGTCTCGCAAGCGCGGGTCGTCGTCGATCAGCAAGATCGTCCCGGCGCTCACGCGCGCAAGTGCCGTCCGACGCTGAACCACGATGCGATCAAACCGACGGCGGCGCCGACCGCGAGCAGCTCGAAGCACAAGGTCAACGTGTTGACGTGAAAGGTGACGAACGCGAGCGTCGAGGCCAACTTCGGCACGACCTCGTACGCAGCCAGCGTGAGCACGCCGATCGCGAGCGCGGCGCCGAGCAGCCCGGCCAGCATCCCCTCCGCGATGAACGGCAGGCGGATGTACATGTTGGTGGCGCCGACGAGCTGCATGATCGCGATCTCGCGGCGCCGCGCGAACACGGTCAGCCGGATCGTGTTCGCGATGACGATCGCGGCGGAGATCGAGAGCAGAGCGATCAGCGCGACCCCCGCGCGTCCGAGTATGGTAGCGGCTTTGAGCAGCTTCTGCACGGTATCCGCCGCGTAGTCGGTCTTGGCGACCCGCGGATCGCGGTCGATCGAGCGCGCGACGGCCGGCACGAGATCGGGATCTTTCACCCGCACGTGGTACGCATTGGGCAACGGGTTCGCGGTGAGCAGCGAGGTGTCGAAGTCCGAGCCGAGCACATCCTTCATCCGCTTGAGCCCATCGCGGCGCGGCACGTAGGTCGCCGACGCGATGCGCGGATCGGCGGCGAACGTGGCGGCCAACCCCCTGGCCTTCGCGTCGTCGACGTCGTCCTTGAGGTAGACCGCGATCTCGATCTGCGAGAGTACGCCGTTCCCGAACGTGGCGATCGTATCGCGAACGAAGAGGAAGGCACCCAGCAGGACGATGGTGACCGCGACGGTTCCGATCGCAGTGAACTGCATGCCGGCGTTGCGGGTGAAGTTCGTGAAGACCTCACCCAGGAAGAAGCGCAGTCTGCCCCAGTCCACGGAAATAGTAGCCTCTCTCGTCGTCGTGCAGAATGCGGCCGTGCTCGAGACGCACGACGCGCCGGCGCATGCGGTCGACGACCGCCTGATTGTGGGTCGCGACGACGACCGTCGTGCCTTTGATGTTGATCCGCTGCAGGAGCTCCATGATCTCGGTCGTGTTCGACGGATCGAGGTTCCCGGTTGGTTCGTCGCACAGCAGGATCTTCGGGTTGCCGACCAGCGCCCGCGCGATCGCCGCGCGCTGCTGTTCACCGCCGGACAGTTCCGAGGGAAACACGCGCGCCTTGTGCGAGAGCCCGACCAGGTCGAGCGAACGCGGCACCATGCGCATCACGTCCTTCGTGCGCGTTCCGGTGACCTGGAGCGCGAACGCGACGTTCTCCCACACCGTCTTGTGCGAGAGCAGCTTGAAGTCTTGGAATACGACGCCGATGTTGCGGCGCAGCTTCGGTACGCGGCCGCGCCGCAGCGTGTCGACCCGGATGTCGTCGACGACGACTTGACCGGAGCTCGGCAGCTCTTCACGGTACAGCAGCTTGAGCAGCGACGACTTTCCGGTCCCCGAGTGGCCGACCAGGAAGACGAAACTGCCTTTCTCGATCTCGAGATCGACGTCGTAAAGCGCCCGCGTTCCATTCGGATAGACGAGCGAAACGCCGCGGAGACTGATCATGGGTGAGACGCGCTCCGGCGTTGGGATTACGGAGGTATTGGGCGGGACGGGGTACATACCTTCGGCAGACCATGAACTTCGATCTCACCGACGAGCAAAAAGCGATCCAGTCGCTCTGCCGCGAGTTCGCGCGCGACGAAGTCGCTCCGCAGGCCGAGCGCAACGACCGCGAGGAGCGCTTCCCGTACGAGTTGGTGAAAAAGATGGGCGAGCTCGGCCTGATGGGCTTGCCTTTTCCGGAGAAGTACGGCGGAGCCGGCGCGGACACGGTCAGCTACGCGCTGGCGGTGATGGAGATCGCGCGGGCCGACGCTTCGACGGCGATCACGCTGGCGGCGCACGTCTCGCTGGGCGCGTCGCCGTTCTTTCTCTTCGGCACAGAGCGCCAAAAGGAACAGTTTCTCGTGCCGCTGGCGCGCGGCGAGCAGCTCTGGGGGTTCGGCCTGACCGAACCGGAGGCCGGCAGCGACGCCGGCGGGACGCGGACGCGCGCCGAGCTGCGCGACGGTCGCTGGGTGATCAACGGGACCAAGGCTTTCATCACCAACAGCGGGACCGAGATCAGCGGCGGGACCACGATCACCGCCGTCACCGGCGCGGGCAACGGCCGCCGCGAGATCTCCACCATCATCGTGCCGCAGGACACGCCGGGCTTCGCGCGCTCGAAGAAGTACCGCAAGATGGGTTGGCGCGCTTCGGATACGCGCGAGCTCTCGTTCGTTGACGCCGCGGTCCCCGAGGAGAACCTGCTCGGCGAGCGCGGAAAGGGGCTGCGCAACTTCCTCACGATCCTCGACGGCGGCCGCATCTCGGTCGCGGCGCTCTCGGTCGGGCTGGCGATGGGCGCCTACGACGAGGCCTACAAGTACGCCAAGGAACGCAAGCAGTTCGGCAAGGCGATCTCGACGTTCCAGGCCATCCAGTTCAAGCTTGCCGACATGGTGACCGAGATCGAGCACGCCAAGCTGATGGTCCTCAAGGCGGCGTGGGAGAAGGACGCGGGCCGCGCGTTCGAGCTGAGCGCGTCGCTGGCCAAGCTCTATTCGGGTGAGGTTTCGCGCCGAGTCGTCAACGAGGCGGTCCAGATCCACGGCGGGTACGGCTTCATGGAAGAGTATCCGGTGTCGAGGATGTACCGCGATCAGAAGATCAACGAGATCGGCGAGGGCACCAACGAGATTCAGCGTCTCGTGATCGCGAAACAGATCGGTCTGCCGTAACTTGATCGGCATCGCGATCGGGGTGGTCGTGGCCGTCGTCGGCGCCGGCATCTGCGTCGTGGCGCTGCGGCGTCTCGCAGCGCACCTCGTGCCGGGGACGCGCGCACCCGAGTTCACGTTGCAGGCCGCCAAGGGCGGCACGGTCCAGACCGTCGAGCTGCGCGAGCTTCTCGCGAGGGGGCCCGTCGTGCTGTACTTCTATCCCAAGTCGTTCACGTCGGGCTGCACGGTCGAGGCCTATCTCTTCGCCGAACGCGTCGCCGAGTTCGAGCACCTCCACGCGACGGTGATCGGCGTGAGCGGCGACGACATCGAGACGCAGAAGCGGTTCTCGACGCAAGAGTGCCAGTCGGCGTTCTTGGTCGCGTCCGATCCCGGCTTGCGGGTGGCGAAGCGTTACGCAGCCGCGCTCGCGCTGGGCTTCGCCAATCGGACGTCCTACGTGATCGCGCCCGACGGAACGATCGCGTACTCGTACGCGAGCCTCGATCCGTCCAAGCACGTCGCCAACGTGCTAGCCGCGCTGCAGGGACTCGCACCGGGCCATCGGCCGGCAGGCTTCAAAAGCTGACCTTTTCGTGCCCGAGCAGGGAAGCGTCCTCCGCATTCTCTCGTAGGACGCGCGCATCGCCGGCCTGGATATCTGCGTTGAGGTGAAGATGGGCGGCCCTTGCGAACTTCGATTGATTCGGCATGCCGAGAGCGCCGGTAACGTCGCTCGGGCAGCCGCGCTGGCCAGCGGCGCGCCGGTCATCGACATCGCGCTGCGCGACTGCGACGTCCCCCTCTCTCAGCTGGGCGAACGGCAGGCTGCGGCCCTCGGCCGGTGGTGGGCACGAAACCTCCAGCAGATGGACGTCATCTTCTGTTCGCCCTACGTGCGGGCGCAGGAAACGGCCTCGATCGCGCTGCGTTCGGCCGATTGGAGCGTTCCGGTCGTCGTCGACGAGCGGTTGCGCGAAAAGGAGTTCGGGCTGCTCGATCGGCTGACGCGGGCGGGGATCGAAGCGCAATTTCCGGAGCAGGCCGAGATGAGGCGCCGGCTCGGTAAGTTCTACTACCGCCCGCCGGGCGGCGAGAGCTGGACCGACGTGATCCTGCGCCTGCGCAGCATCTTCGATGAGATCTGTTCGGAGTATGCAGATCGGCGCGTCGCGGTGGTCGCGCATCAAGTGAACGTCCTGTGTTTCCGGTATGTGCTGGAACGCTTGGACGAAAAGGAGCTGCTTGCGATCGATCGCGCGGGTGACGTTGCGAACTGCTCGGTGACGACCTATCTCGCCGACCGCGCGCGCGGCGGCCTCGTGCTCGAATCCTACAACGTCGTGGCGCCGCTCGAAGAGGCCGGCGAGACGGTGACCGCAAGTCCCGATGTTCCCATCGCGCGCGGCTGATCCGGTGCGTGTCGCACTTCCGGTGCCGAACCGCGACTTCGATCCCACCGAGGTCGCCGTCAGCTGGGACGTGCTGCGCGGCGCCGGCTTCGACGTCGTGTTCGCAACGCCCGACGGCGGCCGCGCCAGCGGCGACGAGATCATGATCGACGGCCGCGGGTTGAGCGTGTTCGGCCGGTTGCTGCGCGCGAACGCCGACGCGCGCGCAGCATACGCGCTGCTCGTGCGCGACCCCGCCTTCGCCGCGCCGCTCGCGTACGCCGATCTGCGCGTGGCCGACTTCGACGGTCTGCTGCTACCGGGCGGCCACCGCGCGCGCGGGATGCGAGCATATCTGGAGAGCACGGTGCTGCAGCGCTTCGTCGGCGACTTCTTCGACAGCGGCAAGCCGGTCGCCGCGATCTGTCACGGCGTCGTGCTCGCCGCGCGCTCGCGATCGGGGATCAGCGGTGCGTCGGTGCTGCGCGGGCGCAAGACGACCGCCCTCACCTGGGCGTTCGAGCATGCGGGCTGGCGGCTCGGTCGCATCGGACGTTTCTGGGACCCCGACTACTACCGTACGTACCGCGAGCGGCCGGGCGACCCGCCGGGATATTGCAGCGTGCAGGCCGAGGTCACGCGCGCGCTCGCCGCGCCGGAGGATTTCCGCGACGTTCCCGCAGGCGAACCCGACCGTGCGCGCAAGACCGGCGGCCTCGCGCGCGACAGCGCGACCGATCCGCGTCCGGCGTGGGTCGTGCGCGACGGCGACTACGTATCGGCGCGCTGGCCCGGCGACGCCTACACCTTCGCGCGCACGTTCGCCGACGTGTTGCGCGCGAGCGCGGGCTGACGGCTAGCGCGCGGCGAGCGCCGGGCCAGCGTCCGGTGCGAGGGCGGCAGCCATGTCGATGCGCGTCGCGCCGGCGGCGACCGCCGCTTCGCTGAGCTCGGAACTGGCGGTGAAGATGATGCACTGCGCGTCCAACGCACCGTGGAAGAGCGCCGGCAGGCAGCGCGCGATGCGGTCGGCATCCCAGAAGGCGAACGGATCGTCGAGCAGCACCGGCGGCGTCTCGAGCCCTTCGGCGAACATGCGCGCGGTCGCGAAGCGGACGACCAGCGCTACTTGATCGCGCGTCCCCACCGAGAGCTTGTCGAGCTCTTCGATCGCGCCGGTTTCGGGGACGCGCACGTTGATCGCCAAGGTCGCCGGGTCCACCCGGATCTCGCTATACCGCCCGCCGCTGATCGCGCCGAGGACGTCGGCGCTGTACTCTTCGAGGCGGCGCGCGAAGGCCCGATGCGCCTCCTCCTTGCGCGCGTCGATCGTGCCGCGGGCGAGCTTGATCGCGCGTCCAAACGCTTCGAGCCGTTCGATCTCCGTCTGGGTGTGCGCCAGCGCTTCGTCGAGGTCGGCGACTTCCGGCGCATTCGACTCGCCTGCCCGCAGCGCGCCTTCCAGCGCCGCGACGGTCTTCTCGGCTTCCCGCGCGCGCTCGTCGAGCTCGGCTCGTTCGCGTTCGAGCGCCCGCAGCCGCCGCGGCTCGTCGTGCTGCGCCGGCGTGACGCCCGCGGCGAGCAACGCATCGTATTCGGCCTGCAGCGCGAAGTCGTCGTCGCCGTGGAGGATGTCGCCGCGCCGCATCGCCAGCATGGCGATCCGCGCATCGAGCCCGTCCCGCTCGCGCCGGCGGGCCGCCCGCAGGAGTGCCTCGGCACGGCGGGCGGCACGGTCCCCGCCAACCCCGGCGACGAGCGAGGCGGCGAGCGTATCGAAGCGCTCCGCTTCTGATGCGGCGGCGTCGGCGGTGGTGCGCGCACGTCCCTGGGCTTTGACCGCGGCGCGCTCGCGCGCGCACAATGCCGCATACCGCTCGCGCCGGCGAACGAGCTCGTCGAGCGTCGCGATTCCGAGCGGCTCGAGCACCGCCGCCACGACCTCGGCCGCGCGGCGTTCGTCGGCCAAGGCCGCGTCGGCGGCGGCCTGCTTGACCTCTGCCACTGAACGCCGCGCGCTGCGGGCTCGGCCGCGCGCGTACGCGCTGTAACCGAATGCGATCGCGATCACCGAAGCCACGGCGCTCCACAGCCACAGGTGCGCGATCGCGACCGCGACGTCGGCGGCCGTCGCGATCAGCGCGATCGTCAGTACGAAGCCGGCCGGCGCAAGCGCACCATCGCCGTCGCGCCGCGCCGCCGCAGCGTCGTTCGAGGCGGCGGCGGCGCGCGCACGCGCGGCCTCGGCTTGCGCGGCCGCGGCCCGCAGCGCGTCGAATGCATCGTCGTCCAAGGTGCCCGCATCGCTACTGCGTTCGGCGAGCTCCGCGCGCTCGGCTTCGCTCAGCCGCTCCTCGGCGCCGGCGCCGGCGGCGGCGTCCGCGACGCTCTCGGCGGAACGCCACGAGTGGTACGCGTCGTCGAGCGACACGACGCGTTCGGCCGGGAAGTCACGCACGTCATCGAACGCGACGCGCGCGTTCTGCACGGTTGCGTGCTCGTCGCGACATTCTGCCAACGCTTCCAGCCGCGCGCGAATGCGGGCCGCCTGCAGCGAGCGCACGCGCCACTCGAGGTCCGCCGCGGCCGAGGCGTCGCGATCTCGCTCGGCGCGCTGCGTGTCGATCTTCAGGCGCAGCGCGGCCAACCCGTCGAGCGCGGCGCGCGCCTCATCGGCGGCGCGCCGCCGGCGCTGCTCCTCGTCGCGCAACGCCCGCAGCGGTGCGTTCTTGTGCGCGCGCTCGGTGCCGACGTACTTGCGCACGGCGTCGTCGAGCCGCGCGAGCGCACCCAGCGCGGCGTCCTCCTTCGGCCCGCCGTCGAGCGCGTGCGCGAGCGCGGTCGAGACCTCGTCGGCGGAGTCGCCTTCCAGCACGACCGCGCGTTGCCGCGCGCAGGCGGTCTGGAGAAAGACCTCCAGCGAGATGCCGAGGTGCGCGTCGCCGGGATTGAGCATCTTGCCGTTGCCGATGCGCGCGGCGGCGTCGACACCGTGCGCGTCGTAGACGCGCACGCCTTTCGTGTCGCGCTCGAACGCACGATGCACCTCCCACTGCGCGCCGTCGGCCGTCTCGTACGTCAACGCGGTCGCGTACGCGTTACCGCTCCAAGGGCGCCAGCGGTCCTTTTCGCCGCGCTGCAGGCCGTACAATGACGCGACGAGCGCGGCGGCGAGCGTCGATTTACCGGCCTCGTTCGGACCGACGACGACGTTGAGACCCGGTCCAAAGGTGAACGTCCGCTCCGCAAGCCGCCCGAACCCGCCGACGCGCAGCGCCCGAAACCTCATGGCTTGAGCTCGCCGCCTGCGAAGGCCGCGACGGTGTAACGCAACGCCGTCCGCGCGTCCTCGTCACCGCTCGCGGCGAGCTCGAGCAGATCGGCGACTGCGCGGCCGCGAACGTTGGGCTCGTGCGCGATCGCCGCGTAGTCGGCGGCGACGGTTGCGTCGTGGAGGTCGAGCGCGCCGAGCCCCACACCGAAGCGGTCGGCGATCAAGTCGCGGTCGACGCGCGTGCCGGGCGCGGTCGTGCCATGGAGGCGGACGCGCAGGAAGTCGTCGCGGCCGAATTCTTGCAGCGCGCGTTCCAAGGCGGCCAGCACCGCGTGTTCGCTCGCCGCGTCGTCGAGCGACACGTCGAGGTCGATCAAGCGCGTGCGGGCCAGCTCGACCGGTTCGATCTCCACCGACCGCGTGTCGACGGTGACGACCAGGGCACCGTGCCAGCCCCGTTCGCCGAACTTGATCGGCTCGGGCGAGCCGGGATACGCCAGCCGCGGTCGTCCGCTCTCGTCGCCGACGGCGGCGCCGCCATGGTAGTGTCCGGCGAGCGCGCAGTCGGCACCCGAAGCGACGATCTCGGCCACGGTGAAGGGCGCCGTCGCGCGCTTGCCGGGCGGGCATCGGTCCTCGTCGCTGCCGTGCACGAGCGCGATGCGCGTACCGGGGCGATCGAAGCGCGCGCCGGCGAACGGCCGGCCCGGTTCGGCCGGCGCATGCCCGAAGCCGTAGATCGTCACGTCGGGCGCGAGCGGATACGCGTTCCAAGCCGGCTCGGCGAAGACGCGCACGTTGGGCGGCCGGTCGTCACGGGCGTACAAGGCGCGTGCCGAGTACGGATCGTGATTGCCCGGCGCGACCAGGACCGGCCCTTCGAATCGAGCCAGCTGTGCGAAGATGAAGCGCGCCGTCTGCGGCCCGGCGCGTTGCGCTTCGTAGAGATCGCCGCCGATCGTCAGCGCGTCGGCCCGCCGCTCGAGCGCGAGGTCGACGACCCGCACGAACGCGTCGGCCAGCGCGGCCCGGCGCCGAGCGCCCCCGCGCAGCTCGGTGAACGCCGTCTCGAGATGCACGTCCGCGCAGTGAACGATCGTCGTCGGTTCACCCATCGCACGTCTGTTCGACGTCCTTCGGCCGCAAGTCTGCCGCACGAGCGGGAGCGGGAACGACGACGCGGAAAAAAGTGCCGCGCGGCGCGTTCCGCTTGGGAGGAAAGATGGCGGCAACCGGAACCGTCCGCATGCCGGGAGGCGATCGAAGTCAGCTCACCCGCGCGGTGATCGCCAGCACGATCGGCACGTCGATCGAGTGGTACGATTTCTTTCTCTACAGCACCGTCACCGGGCTGGTCTTCGCGAAGCTGTACTTCCCGAACAGCGACCCGGCGGTCGGGACGCTGCAGGCGTTCCTGGTCTACGCGGTCGGATTCATCGCTCGGCCGATCGGAGCGGCGATCTTCGGCCACTTCGGGGATCGCATCGGGCGCAAGGCCACGCTGATCGCTACGCTGGCGCTGATGGGGATCGCGACGTTCTTGGTCGGCTTCGTCCCCGGCTACGCCTCGATCGGCATCTGGGGCGCGATCATCCTGACGGTATTGCGTTTCGTCCAAGGCATCGGCGTGGGCGGGGAGTGGGGCGGCTCCGTGCTGCTCTCAATGGAATGGGCGGCGACGAACGGACGCCGCGGCTTGATCGCGAGCTGGCCGCAGTTCGGCGTCCCGGCCGGGCTGTTTCTCGCAAACGTCGCCGTGCTCGCATTCAGCGCACTCTCCGGTCCGGCGTTCCTGGAATGGGGCTGGCGCATCCCGTTTTTCTTGAGCATCGTCCTGGTCGGCGTCGGACTGTGGATTCGGCTCGGGATCGTCGAGACGCCGACGTTCCGCCGAATCGTGGAGGAGAAACGAGTCGAGCGGACCCCGGTTTCCGAGGTGATCCGCCGTCAGGGCCGCGAGATCATCCTATCCGCGCTGGCACGCATGTCCGAGCAGGCGCCGTTCTACATCTTCACTGCGTTCATCTTCGCCTACGGCACGACGGTGCTCGGGCAATCGCGCAACTTCTTGATCACTGCCGTGCTCTTCGCGTCGGTCGGCTCGGCGTTGTGGATCCCGCTCTTCGGCCAGCTCTCCGACCGCATCGGGCGCCGCAAGACCTACATGATCGGCTGCGCGCTCACGTTCGTGTTCGGCTTCCTGTACTTCGCGCTGCTGGATACGCGCGCACCGTCGCTGATTTTTCTCGCCATCTTCCTATCGCTGATCCCGCACGACATCCAATACGGCCCGCAAGCCGCGTTCATCGCCGAGTCCTTCACGCCCCGGCTGCGCTACAGCGGCGCTTCGCTGGGCTATCAGCTGGCCTCGATCATCGCCGGCGGACCGGCCCCGCTGATTGCGGCTTGGCTCTTCGCGACGTACCATACCGGCTACGCGATCGCGATCTACATCGCGGCCTGCGCCGTCATCTCGCTGATCGCCGCCAGCCAGATGCGAGACTACACGAACCAAGATATCGGCGCCGAGTACGACGCCGCGGCCTTGGCGGAGGCGCCGCGCGCCGCCTATTGACCGAACGATCCACCGCTGAGCGACGACGGGCCGCCTGCTTCACAAGCGCGATGACATTTGTGTCGTGCGTCAACGCGGAAGAGCGGGTCGTCGGACCCGCGACGGCTGCTTTCTTCGTCCAGCGATGATTTCATCAATCGATCGCACGGGTGGCTAAGCGAACAGCTGCGCCAGTTCGAGCTCTGCCCCGAGAGTAATGGCGATTTTGACCACGACGTCGAAGCCGACTTTTCCGGTCTGCTCGAACCGGCCGATCGTCGCGGCGGTAACTCCGGCAGCTTCGGCCAGATCGGACTGGCGAAGTGAGCGTGCTATTCGTAACGCCCGAGCGCGGCCTCCGAGGACGCGGCAGACCTCAAAAGCAGAATAGAGCCTAGGATCGAAATATGATGAGTTGACGTTCATTCGTGAAGATAGGATATCAAAGTTCGTTGTTAAACTGGCGTACCAAACGGCCAATCAGTTGGCACCTTCTGGTGGTACGGTCGGCCGAGTCTCCCAGTGACGACTGACGGCTCTGGCCAAGGCGCATCATCTCGGCGAAAGTATGGCCGTTGCGGCAAAAACGCGGCCGGCTGGTACCTCATCCGAGATCCGAAAGTAAGACGCCTTGGGTCGCGACCGATGATATGGACGAATCGGCGCGAGCTCAATTTGCTCCATCGTTCGACCATATCGTCCCGTATGGCATCGGCGGCACGAGCGACCTCGCGAACCTCCGTCTCGTCCACGTCGCCTGCAACCGTCGACGCGGGGACGGCACGCAAGAGCCCCGACCAGCAGGCGTGCCGCGCGTCTCAATCGCTCGTCGCAAGCATCTCTCGCAGGCGCGGTTTTTCGACTTTGCCCATGGCGTTGCGGGGTAGGGTGTCGATCGGGTAGAGCGCTTTGGGGACTTTGAAGCTGGCTAGGCGTTCGCGCAGTGTCGCGAGCGCGGTTTCTGCGTCGAAATCGTCGTCGACCTCGACGAAGGCGACGGGGATCTCGCCGCGCGCGGCGTCGGGCTGGCCGATCAGCGCGGCGGCTCGAATCCCGGGGATGCGCAGCAGCTCGGTTTCCACTTCGATTGGATACACGTTGAAGCCGCCGCTGATCACCAGCTCTTTGAGCCGGCCGTTGATCGTGTAGCCGCGCTCGGGATCGAACGTCGCCAGATCGCCGCTCTTGTACCAGCGGCGTCCTTGCGCGTCGCGCGCGAACGCCGCTTCCGTCGCGGCTTCGTTGTGCCAATAGCCGGTGAAGACGTTCGCGCCGTGCACCAAGATCTCGCCCGTGCCGCCTGCATCGATCGGTTCACCACTCACCGGATCGGCGAGCCGCACCTCGACGCCGGGCAGCGGGAAGCCGACCGTACCCGCGTTCCGCGGACCTTCGTAGCGATTGCTCAGCGCGAAACCGAACTCGGTCGAACCGTAGCGTTCGAGAATAGAGATCCCGAAGCGCCGCGCGAAGTCCTCATGCACCGTCGCCGGCAATGCTGCCGAACCCGAGACGAACAGCCTCACGCGGTCGAAGCGCACGTCGCCGGCCTGCTCGAGAATACGGACGTACATCGTCGGCACGCCGAAGAACATGGTCGCTTCGCCGGCCGACAATGCGGCGACGACCGACGGCGCATCGAACCGTTCGCGCAGCAACACGCGTCCGCCGGCGACCAGCGTGCCGTTGAGCCCTGCGCCCAGACCGTGCACGTGGAACAGCGGCAGCGCGAGCAGCAGCGTATCCGACGGCGTCCAGCGCCATGCTTCGCCCAGCTGCTCGGCGATCGCGAGCAGATTGCCGTGGGTGAGCATCGCGCCTTTGGAACGGCCGGTCGTCCCGCTGGTGTAGATCAGGATCGCGACGTCGTCCGCCTCGATCGCGGGCGGGCCGGCGAGCGGCTCGATCGATGCGTCGTGCGCCCAAGCTTCGACGTCGGCCAGATCGACCACGGTACGGCCGTCCTGCGCCGGCACGTACTGCGCACTCTGCGCCGACACGCAGACGACCGACGGCATCGCATCGGACAGGATGTGCTCGAGATCTGAGCTGCGGTAGAGCACGTTGACGGTCACGACGGTCGCGCCGGCGCGCAAACCGCCCAGGTAGGCGTAGACGAATCCCGGCCGGTTCTCCGCATAGATCGCCAACCGGTCACCGGCGCGCAGGCCGGCGTCGTGCAGCTTCGCCGCGACGCGCAACGAGGCGTCGCGTAGCGCGGCGTACGAGACGTCGTCGAGCGCGAGCGCGTCGGGCCGTGCGGCAGCGTGCGCGTCGAGCGCGGAGAGGACGGAGCGCGTCATCCGCCGATGGTTCGGCTACGCGCCGAGCCGGTCCGCCAGCTCGCCCAAGTCGCGGACGTTGAACTCGATCCCCGGATCGGCGACCTGGTCCTTCTGCTGATCCGGTCCGTACTCGAAGGGCCGCGCGACGAATGCCGTGCGCATCCCCTGCTGCGCGGCGGCCTGCAGGTCGGAGTTGTGCGCGGCGACCAGCATGACGCGGCGCGGCTCCGCACCGAGCAGATCGATCGCCCCGCGATACACTTCCGGATCGGGCTTGTAGTGCCGGAACAGCTCCGCCGAGAGGATCACGTCCATCGGGAGCCGTGCGCTCTTGGCGAGGTCGGCGAGCAGTCGTACGTTGCCGTTCGAGAGCGTACCGAGCAGATAGCGCGTACGCAGCCGTCTGAGCCCCGCGACCGTGTCGGGCCACGGCCGCAAACGATGCCAGCGGTCGACGCACCAGCGGCGACCCGCCTCGTCGAGCGCGTTCTCGAAACCGTACTGCGTCGCCAAGCGCGTGAACGACGCGCGGTGCAGCGCGTCGAGCGACGTCCACGGCTGCTCGCCGTGCCGAACGCGATCCATCGACGGTGCGTACGCACCGCGCCAAGCGTCGACGAACGCGGGCCAGTCCGCCACGATGCCGCGCTCGGCACCGAACGCGGTCAGGTCCTCGATCAGGCTGGAACGCCAATCGACGAGCGTCCCGAAGACGTCGAAGACGAGCGCTTCGAGCTCGAGCGCAGGGCCCGAGCTCACGTGAGGTACTGGCGGAACCAGCTGAGCGTGCGCGTCCATGCGTCGGCCGCTGCGCTCGGGACGTAGCTCGCGCGCGTATCGTCGAAGAACGCGTGACCGGCCTCGTCGTAGATCTTCACGTCGTGCGGTACGGTCAGGCGCGCGAACATCGCTCGCACGTCGTCGGGTTTGATCGACGTGTCCCGCCCGCCGAAGCTGCCCATCAGCGGCGTCGTGATGCGGCTCGTGAAGTCGAACGTCGTGGCCGTCGTCGGATCGCCGCTCTTCGTGCCCGGACGGACGCTGCCGTAGAACATCGAGCACGCCGCATACGCCTTCGAGTCGATGATCTGCTGGAGCGCGATCCCGCCGCCCATGCAGAAGCCGGTGATGCCGGTCTTTCCGTCGCTCGCCTGCGTGCGGGTCCAGTCGTGCGCGGCCAGCGCGTCGGTCGTGATGAAGCCCTGGGCGTTCATCGCGGCCGCGATCGGCGCGAAGACCGCAAATTCGGTCAGACCGTCGCCGCTGGGCGGGTTGAGCCGGTCGAACAACAACGGAGCGATCGCGATGTAGCCGTTCTTCGCATACCGCCGCACCACGTCGCGAATCGTCGCGTCGACGC
The DNA here is from genome assembly GCA_003161435.1 of Vulcanimicrobiota bacterium. Lineage (GTDB taxonomy): Bacteria > Vulcanimicrobiota > Vulcanimicrobiia > Vulcanimicrobiales > Vulcanimicrobiaceae > Vulcanimicrobium > Vulcanimicrobium pasteuri. The sequence continues at coordinate 33,132 of PMOS01000023.1, read as the reverse complement.
CCCAGATGTGCTGGATCACGACGACGCCCGGCGTGGTGCGCGTCATCGCACGCGGCACCGCGGCGTATGCGCCGATCGGGCTGCCGGCCGCCGGGGTGAGCCGCGGATGCGAAACCAGGATCGTGGGATCGTCCTCGCCGACGATCGGATCGTGCGGCTTGCCGTACTGATCGGTCTGTGCCGCCGCGGCGCCCGCGTTACCGATCGTCAGCGCGGCGCCGGCGCCCAGCGCAACGAAGCCGCGCCGGGAGACTTCGGGCTTGGTGGAAGCGACCGGATCGGTGAGCTCTTCGGTGCTCATGATGCGTAGAGATGTCCGCAGGCGGTCGCCCGCGCGCCCGAAGCGGTGGACGAGAACACGACCACGTCGTAGTTGCCGGAAAGCAGCTTCGCTTCGGGCGACTTGACCGTCGAGCTGGAGAGACCGTTCTTCAGGTCGGCAAGCTCATAGGTCGGTGCAGTGACCAGATCGTTGCACGATGGCCCGCGATAGATCCGCACCGACTGCGCGCGGCCTTCCGGCGTCCCGTGAAGCACCACGACGATCCGTGTGTCCGGAGCGCGGTTGAACAACGTGACCGTGCCGCCTTGGCCCGAGTTGTTCAATTGCTCGATGCCGCGCTCGACACCCACACCGGGATCGTCGGGATAGGACTGCGCCGACGCGACGGCCGTGGTGAGCAGGGCCGCGAAGAGAGCGGCGACAGGTCGCTTCATGCGGCCGGGTTCCGTCGCTCGGCGCCGCTTCCTCTCGCCCGCGTGCGAGGAGGCGACGGTCGCCCGCGGAAGCGACGGTCATGGATCGTCCGCTGTTCCTCCTCGGCGTCCTGGCCGCGTCGCTCGGTGCGGTGGCGCAGGCCACCGCTGCTGATGCGCCGCCCTCGGCGATCGACGAACTCGTCGCCGCGAACCGCGTTCTCGCGCACGAAGACATCGTCGACGGGTTCGGTCACGTGAGCGTGCGCAACCCCGCCGATCCGACCCGCTATTTTCTCGCGCGCAGCATGGCTCCGGCGCTCGTCGCCGCCGCCGACATCCTCAGTTACGATCTCGACAGCAACGCGCTCGATGCGAACGGCCGCGTCAGCTATGCCGAGCGCTTCATCCACGGTGCGATCTACAAGGCGCGCCCCGACGTCATGTCGGTCGTGCACGCGCACACGCCGGCCGTGATCCCGTTCGGTGTCTCCGACGTGCGCTTGCAGCCAATCTTTCACATGGCGGCGTTTCTGGGTGCGGGCGTTCCGGTGTTCGAGATCCGCGACGCCGGCGGTCCCGCGACCGATCTGCTGGTGAAAAACTTGGCGCTCGGCGACGCGCTCGCGCGCACGCTCGGCAGCGCGAACGTCGCGCTGATGCGAGGGCACGGAATGGTCACCGTTGCCGGCTCGATCCCCGAAGCCGTCTTTCGCGCCTACTACACCGCGCAGGACGCGCAACTCGAAGCCGATGCCCTGAGGCTTGGTCCGCCGAAGTTTCTCACCGCGGACGAAGCGCGCAGTGCGACCCAGACGCAAGCCGGCTTGGTGTCGCGCGCCTGGGAGCTCTGGAAGCGCAGCGCCTCCGTCGCTCGTTCGTAACGGGCGCTACGACGGCTGGACGTTCTCCGTGGCCCACGCCTTGGCGCGGCGGTCCATCTCGTCGGATGCGACGTCCTCGATGACGGTCGAGATCACCCAGCAGTGGCCGAACGGATCGTACAACCGTCCCGAGCGATGCCCATAGAACTGATCGGCGACCGGATACACGCTGCGCGCGCCGTGCTCGATCGCGCGCGCGAAGACCTCGTCGACGTTGGGCACGACCATCGAGATGCTGAACGACGTCCCGCCCAGCATCGCCGGCCCGGGGTGAGTCCCATTCCTCCGACTCGTCCGAGAGCATGACCTCGGAGTTGCCGATCGTGATCGACGCGTGCCCGATCTTGCCGCTCGGCATCGTCATGCGGCCGGGATTCTCGACCGCGCCGAACGCCTTCTCGTAGTACGCGATCGCTTCGGCGGCACCGCGCACGCGCAGGTAGGCGGTTATGGTCTGCGTGGTCGGGGTGGCCTGCGTGGTGCTGTCGGCCATGATCGAATCCTCCTGGTCGATGGGAAGCTTATTATAACCCGAGACGGGGCACCGAGCGGAGTCGTAGAGTGGACCAGATGCGGTTTCGCAGCCGGCTTCGCCGGGCGCTCTTCGTCTTGCTGCTCCTGGTCGGTCCTGTTCCGTCGGCGGCCGCGCTGGATACGTCCGCGATCGTCAGCGGACACGCGACGATCGACGGCCATCCGGTTGCCTTCCTGCGGGTGCGGCTGGCCGCGGTCGGGGTGCGGATCGGGCTGGCCGGCGGGCGCCCCGGGCACATCGAAGCGTTGGACGCGATCGCTCGCCGGTACCACGCGGTCGCGGCGATCAACGGTGGCGACTTCGAGGCGTACGGCGCGCTGCCGCTGCGCAACCCGAACCACACCATCATCACCGGCGGCGGCTTCATGTTCAAGGGCGACGTCGGCGACGTGCTCTGGTTCGACGCCGCGAACCAGGCGCAGATCGATCGCATTCCGCTCAAGATCGAAGGCTCACTCGACGGCAGCTGGAACTGGCCCAACAACTGGTACGCGTACTGGATCAACCGGTATCCGTCGGGGACGTCGGACACGATCACGATCTTCACGCCCGAATGGGGCGAACGCACCGGCCTGGCCGGCGGACCGCAAGTGCAGGTCGCCGACGGTGTGGTGACGGCGATCAACGAGAGCTCGACGATCATTCCGCGCAACGGCTACGTCGTCTATTTTCGCGGCGAGGCCAAAGCCGCGTCGCATTTCGGCATCGGCCGGCGCGCGGATTTTCGCGTCGTGCGCGGCGACGGGCTGCCGATGGGCCCTTTCGCGTTCGCGCGCGAGGCGATCGGTTGCGGCCCGCGGCTGGTGACCGACGGACGCATCACCGTCGACCCTGCCGCGGAGGGCTTTCGCGATCCGAAGATCCTCTACGCTTCGGCGGCGCGCAGCGCGGTCGGGTTGACGCCCGATGGCTGGATGATCCTGGCCACCTCCGGCGGGACGATTCGCGAGATGGCCGACGTCATGCGCGGGCTGGGCGCGTCGCAGGCAATGGCCTTCGACGGCGGCGCGTCGGCGGGCCTGTGGTATCGCGGCAGCTACGTGACGGCTCCCGGACGCCTGCTCAACAACGCGCTGCTGATCGTGCCGAAGTAGAGTCCCAGTCCCCAGTAGAGCGGCAGTCTATTTCGGCACGAGCATCATGATCGTGTCGAGGACGTTGAGGGCCGAGCTGATGTTCTTGACATTTTGTGCGAAGCTGTCTTCGACGTCTTGCTCGTTCTGCAATGCGGTGTTGAGGCTCGCCAGCTGCGTGTTGAGCGGGCTGATTCGCGCATCGGTATCGGCGAATGTCGCCGAGTAGGCGTCCTCGAGCTGAGAGCGCGCGTGAACACCGAGGTTATAGTAACTCTGGCGTTGCGCATCCGGAAGTGTCGCATCCTGCGACAAGTCGAAGCATTTTTGAACGATTGCTGATAAGGAGAGCATGTCGACGTTTGCCACGTCTTTACGTTCCCTTCTTCGGTGGGCTGCTTAAGGTCTGAAGATTCGTATACATATCCTCGGCGTCGGAGCCGAACTCACTCATCGCCGACTGCAAATTGTCGAGCGTTAGCTGGTTATCCGGCTTGGCGGCGAAATCTGCAAGCCTGTCATACGTCTTTTTCAGGGCGGCCAACGTACCGGCAACGTCCGTCGCGCGAAGTGACTGCAGCGCCTTTTCGCTCGCGGCCGCATTTTGCAGCGTTGACTGGCGCATGGCAAACAACGCGGCATCGCGCTGGGCGTTCAAGGCGACCGATTGCGTGAACGCGGGAGTGGACATTGGGATCGGCGTCGGCAGAACGATCGCCGGGCCGACCGAGCCGTTGGGGCAATAGGGTAGATCCGACGAATACGTGTATGCTTTGCGTCCATTGAGCGTCGCGTACCGGACGCGCTCGTACACGAGTTGCCAACCGGAGACCTCTTGGTCGAGGACGCTAAGCTCGATTGCCTGCGCACCGACGGCATCAGCCGACAACGCGTCTATCAGACCATCGACGGTGGCCTTGCCGCTGACGATGATCCGGCTGAGCTCCGCGGTCCGCCGGCGCTGCAGATAGATGCTCGCTCCGTCGCCGAAGATCGATGCCAGCGGCCCAGCCTGGCCGGCCAGCTTCGACCCCCCGAGGAGTGGTGCGACCTTTTTATAGCTGGTGGCGAGATCGGCGAGACTCTTCTTCACGTCATCGGGCGCGGAGTTGCCGGCGAGTTTCGATAGGGCGTCCGCGTAGTGTTGCAGAGCCTGGAGGATACCCGTGCGAAGCGCGATTTCTTTGGGCGGGAAACGCGGCGTCGCCAGAAGCGTGTCAGCACCGCGTATCGTGCGCTTCCCGTCACTCGTGGTCGTCTGGCAAAAATCGCGCGTTCCGAGGCGGCGATTCGGATCGATCAGGAGGCTTTCAAAGTACAACGTCTGCTCGTCGTCGTTCAGACTCGAATAGATCGCTCCAACCGATGTTGCCGCGGTTCCGATGGCACTGCTAAATGTCTTGAGCTGCGCGGGATAGGCCGATTCCTTGCATCCGGTCAATGGCATGAGACTGAGCGCGCAAAGCGTCGCGATCGCGGTCTTCTGTGCGGTCATGTCGATGGTACCGCCAGGCCCGGTGCGAATCGTGCGAAGAGTCTCCCGACAACGCTCAAGACCGGTGCGGAAAAGATGACGAGGATCGAGCCGACGGCGCTGCTGATGGCCAACTTGGAGATGATGTAGGTGTTACCGAACGCGATGCTCCAGACGAGAAATGCGACGGCTGCGGCGGCCATCGACCAGTACGGCCAACCGCGTGGAGAAGGTGTCTTGCATGTTACCAAATAGGTAGCGAGCACCCAGAGTGGCGACCCGACGAGACAGACCCAAAACAGCGTTGCGGAAGTCTGCGCCGTCGCGGCGGTTGCGTTTCCCGTAACGGATCCGGTGAGCGTTCCCATGACCATGACGTAGACCGTGATGATCTCCGAGGGAATGTAGGCCAGGATTTGCTGACTCAGGCTCGAGGGAAGACCCGGCAGAGCCCCCGGCCCTCCAGCGGTCGTTACGGGCATCGTCGCGCCCGGCGGGGGTGGAGGGATCGGAGGCAGCAGCGGCGCCAGGCCCGCGCCCGGCGGCGGTGGGGGAATAGGCGGCAACATCGGTACCTGGTTCGTAGGCGCAGCGGCGAGACGCTGTGCCGCGGCGATCTGACCTAGGCTCGTGAGGCTCACGTCGTCGTGCTCCGCGGAAGAACGCAAAACGGCGTAGGCTCAAACGTTGCCTTTTCACCCATCTGAACACCCCTCTTATCCCGTCGGCAAGGCTGCCGCAATGCCAACTGCCACGCCGATCGCTCGAACTTCTTGTATACTAGTAGAAGCATCGGCAGACGCCCTGCGGGCCATCGGCATCACCAAAAGAATAGCCCGGTCATGATCGACCAGCACCTTGCCGGCGTAAGCGCGGGGATCGCCGCGATGCCGCGGTCGGGGATTCGCGAGATCATGGATGCGGCATGGCAGGTGCCTGATGCGATCCTGCTCGCCGTCGGCGAGCCGAACTTTCCGACGCCGGCGCACGTCGTCGAGGCGGCGCACGCGGCGGCGTTGGACGGGAAGACCGGCTACGTCTCCAACGCGGGGATTCCGGAGCTACGCGATGCGCTGTCGGCGAAAGTTCGAGGGCGCAACCGCTACGACGTTACGCCCGAGAACATCATCGTGACGTGCGGCGGCGTCGAGGGCATCTTCGCGTCGCTGGCCGCGGTGCTCGAGCCCGGCGACGGTATCTTGCTGCCGGACCCCGGCTGGCCGAACTTCACGATGATGGCGCGGATATTGCGCGCGCGCGTGCTGCCGTACCCGCTCGTGGCGGCGAACGATTTCTTACCGACCATCGAAGATCTGGAACGGGTCTGCGATAGCGGCGCGCGCGTGCTGCTGCTCAACTCGCCCTCGAACCCGCTCGGCGCGGTGATCGACCGCGAGCGCATGGCGGAGATCGCCGCCTTCGCCGAAGCGCATGACCTGTGGATCGTGTCGGACGAGTGCTACGACGCCACGCTGTTCGACGATCGCTTCGTTAGCGCCGCCGCCGTCGCCGATCCGGAACGCACGATCGCGATCTACACGTTCTCCAAGACCTACGCGATGACGGGCTGGCGAGTCGGCTACGTCGCCTCACCGGCGCGCGCGACCGTGCAGATCGCCAAGCTGCAAGAGCCGCTCATCTCGTGCGTCAACGCGCCCGCGCAGTACGCGGCCCTTGCCGCGCTGACCGGACCGCAGGACATCGTCGCGGAGATGAACCGCGCCTACCACGAACGCCGCGATGAAGTGTGCCGGCGGCTCGCCGCGGCCGGCGTCCCCGTCCTGCTTCCCAGCGGCGCGTTCTATGTGTGGGTCGACGTGCGCGCCGCCGGGCTACCGAGCCGCGACTTCGCCTTCACCCTGCTGCGCGAGCGCGCCGTCGCCGTCGCGCCTGGGACCGCGTTCGGCCCCGGCGGCGAAGGCTTCGCGCGCATCTCCCTCGCCACCGAACCGTCCGCCTTGTACGAAGGCATCGACCGCCTGATCGCCGCGCTCGACGGCTAATCGGGCGCGCCATCCATAAGGAAGCGGGCATTCAGCGGTTAGTCCTCGGGAATCCGTCCGACGAAGGTGACGCTTCCGCCGCGGTCGAGAAGCTGCGCTGCAAACGGGAACGCTTACCTGAGCGAAGATCCAACCCCACGCTGGGTTCTAGTGGAAGTTCCTAGCGCGGACCTTCTCGGTGGTGCCGTGGGTGTCGAGCGGCCAGCAGCGCTTCATGATCACGTCGATGCAGCCTTGTTCCTTCTGCAAGACGCCTTCGACGATCAGGCACTGCGAGCTGCGAATCGTGCGGCGGTAGCGCTCGTAGACGTCGGGCCGAACGATCACGTTGACCAAGCCGGTTTCGTCCTCGATCGTCAGGAACACGAAACCTTTCGCGGTGCCGGGTCGCTGGCGGGTGATCACCAAGCCGCCGATCTTGCAAACCAGGTTTGGGGGCATCGCGCCGAGGCGGTCGGCGGCGAGAACATTGTGCGCGTCGAGGAACCCACGGACGTGCGCGATCGGTTGGATCTCGCTCACCCCGGTCGACGCGATGTCGAGCGCGGTCTGCTCGGTCGGGCTGAGGGCGCGCAACGCGACCGCGGGCTCGTTCACGATCTCCATCGCGCGGCCGAGCTCGCCGCGCGCTTCGCGTTCGTCCAATCCGCGCAGCGCCCACATCGCCTCGCGGCGGGTGGGATACCACTGCGCGAAGGCGCCGGCCGCGGCGAGGTTCTCGAGTGCGTCGCGTTCGAGCGACGTCCGCCGCGCGAAGTCGAGCAAGTCCGTGAACGCACCGCCGTCGAGCCCGCGTTCGAGGCGGTCGCGCTGCGCGTCGCCCAACCCACGGATGAGGTGAAAGCCCAGCCGCAGCGCGCCGTCGCCATCGACGAAGCTCCACCACTCGCTCGCGTTGACGGCGATCGGGCGCACCATGACGCCATGCCGGCGCGCGTCGTTGACCAACACCTCGGTGGAGTAGAAGCCCATCGGCTGCACGTTGAGGATCGCCGCGCAGAAGATCGCCGGCTCGTGGCACTTCACGTACGCCGACGCGTAGGCGAGCAGCGCGAACGAGGCGGCGTGCGACTCGGGGAACCCGTAGTCGGCAAAGCCTTCCAGCATGTGGTACAGCCGCTCGGCGTCTTCGCGCGGGATGCCGTTGCTCACCATTCCGCTCATCAGCCGCGGGTAGAGCTCGGCCATCCGCTCGCGCGAGCGTTTGTGTCCCATCGCGCGGCGCAACTTGTCCGCTTCGCCGGCGGAGAAGCCGGCGGCTTCCATCGCCATGCGCATCCCTTGTTCTTGGAACAGCGGGACGCCCAGCGTGCGCTCGAGGATCGGTTTGAGCTTGGGGTGCGGGTACGTGACCTCTTCTTGGCCGTTGCGGCGGCGCAGAAACGGATGGATCATGTCGCCTTGGATCGGGCCGGGCCGGATGATCGCGACCTGCATGACGATGTCGTAGAAACACGCCGGCTTGAGGCGCGGCAGCATCGACATCTGTGCGCGCGACTCGACTTGGAACACGCCGATCGAGTCGGCGCGCTGCAGCATCTCGTACGTCGCGCGGTCGTCGGCCGGAATGTCATTCAACGACAGCGCCGGCCGATCGGGATAGCACCGCTTGAACATCGTGAACGTGTCGCGCAGCAGCGAGAGCATCCCCAGCCCCAACAGGTCGATCTTGATCAAGCCGAGGTCGGAGAGATCGTCTTTGTCCCACTGAACGATCGTGCGATCGCGCATCGTCGCCCACTCGACCGGCGCGACCTCGATCAGCGGCGAGCGCGTGATCACCATCCCGCCGCTGTGGATCCCCATGTGGCGCGGGAAGCCGTCGATGCGACGGCAGATCCGCAACAAGAGCGTGCCCAATGGCCCGCCGACGGGTCCGCGAATGTTCGCGTCGGTGTCGCCGGCGCCGTGCTCGTCGGCGTCTTGGAAGCCGGGGACGAGCGGCCGGCCGGGCTTCGCGGCGGGCGCGTCATCGCCGCGCGACCAGAACACGTTCGAGCCGGCGTCGAGGTCCCGCCGCTTCACGACGGACTTCGGTAGCGGCTGCGCGCCCTCGTGAGCGGCGCCGAGCGCGCCGGCGAGCGATTCACGTGCGTCGTACTCGCGCACGATCTGATCGACTTGGCCCAGCGTGAGCCCGAGCGCTTTGCCGACGTCGCGAATCGCGGATCGCGTGCGATAGGTGATCACCTCGGCGGTCATCGCCGCGTGCTCGCGCCCGTACCGCCCGTAGACGTACTGGATGACCTTCTCGCGATCTTGGTGCGCGAAGTCGATGTCGATGTCGGGGATCTCGCCGCGCTCCTCGCTCAGAAAGCGTTCGAAGAGCAGCTCGCCTTTGATCGGGTCGACGGCGGTGATCCCCAGCGCGTAACAGACCGCGGAGTTGGCCGCCGAGCCGCGGCCTTGCGCGAGGACGCCGAGCCCGCGCGCGGCTTCGGCGATGTCCCACACCACCAGGAAGTAACCGGCGAGCTGCATCCGCGCGATGATGCCGAGCTCGTACTCGAGCTGGCGTTCGACCTTCGATTCGAGCGGCTGCGGAAAGCGCGTCTTCGCGCCACGGTAGACGAGCGTGCGCAGGTACGACTGCGCCGACATCTCGTCGGCCGGGATCGGATAGAGCGGAAATTCACCGTGCAGCTTGTCGAGCCGAAACGTGCAGCGCTCGGCGACCGCCAGCGTGTTCGCGATCGCCAGCGGAAACTCGGCGAACAGCCGCGCCATCTGCGCCGGCGTCTTGAGGTGATACTCGTGGTTGGGGCGCAACAGATTGCCGGCGTTCTGCAGCGCCGTCGTGTACTTCACGCAGGTCAGCACGTCGGCGACCTGCGCCTCGCCGCGCGTGGCGTACGCGACGCCGTTGGTCGCGACGTACGGCACGTCGAGCCGCATCGCCAGCCGCACGAGCGCGCGCAGCAGCGCGGGATCTTCCGGCCGCACGTGATGCTGCAGCTCGAAGTAGAAGCGCCCCGGGAACAGGTCGCGCAACCGCGCGCCGAGCGCGACCGCGGCGTCGGTGTCGCGCCGCAGCAGCGCCTTCTCGACCAAGCCGTTGCGGCCGCCGGAGAGCGCGACGAGCCCGTCGGTGCGCCCATCGAGATCTTCTAAGCGCAGTCGTGCGTCGCGCTTGCGCCCGCGCAGCTGGGCGGCGGAGATCAGCCGCGCGAGGTTGCCGTAGCCGGTCTTGTCGGCGGCGATCAGCACGAGCCGCGGGGTGTCGGTCGGGACTTCTTTGGCGGGCCGCGCCGGCCGGCTCGCCCTGATCGGTTCGGCGCCGTCGGCTTCGAGGGTCAGCTCGGCCCCGCACAGCGCGGAGAACGGCCTGCCCACCGCCGCCTTGGCGAAGCGGACCGCACCGTAGAGCCCGTCCCGATCGGTCAGCGCGATGCCGCGCAGCCCCAGCCGCAGCCCGTGCTCGACCAGCTCCTCGGGGTGCGAAGCGCCCTCGAGGAAGCTGAAGTTCGACCAGCAGTGGAGCTCGGCATACTCGGGCGCAGCCATCGGGGGATCAGTATACTCGAACACGTGTTCGATTTACCTGGCTCCCGCGATCAAGTATCTCCGATGCTCATGCGGGCACGTCTAGGGCGTAATCTGCCGGACGATTGCGGTCGCAGTCTCTTGGACGAGCGCGTGTGTCGTCGTGATAGCGTCGACCACGATGGGCGTTAGTGACGAAGAATCCCAGAGGCCCATGACCGGCCAATCGGGATCGTAGTAGCTCCACCAGAGAGCGCCGACAAATTTTTCCATTGCGAAAACCGTGCGGGCCCATGCCTGGGTCTTGGCGCGATCGCGCGTGATGACGTCGGTTGGGCGCATGATGCCGATCGAGCGGAGCGCATCGATTTCATCAAGGTCGAAGATCGATAGATCGTCGGGAGCCTCGTACGTAGCCACCGCGTAAGGTAAGCCGCTGCCGTGAATGAACGTGCTCGGACGCCAAACGGCGAGCCGGCCGAACGATTCCGCGATCGCCGCGTATGGGGTCGACGCGATGTAGAGAACGCTATAAAGATCCGGGTTGTCGATTCGTCCCAGCCCTGACGCCTCAGGAATGAAAAGGGCGCCGCCCTTATCCGTCGGAGCAACGCCCGTGTCATACGGAAACACGCGGTAAAGCTTCACGCGTAGGCGGCAGCCTCGATCGCTGCCAACGCGTCGATCAGGGGCGCGGAGCCTCGCGAGACGAGTACGTCGATCGGACGCGCGCCGTTGAGGAAGGGCTCGTTGCCGACGAGCCAGTCCATCGCTACCTGGGGTTGGTACACGCGCAGCGCGCGCATGAGTACGTCGTGGAGAGCCATCAAGCGGTCAGCGTATTCCGAGCTGATTTCGTGGCGACGCTTCTTCCAGTTTGAGATCGTGCCGGCGCCGACACCGAGAAGCTCGGCTACGCGGCGCGTCCCAAAGGCGGCCTCTAACCGACTGAGGAGAGGGACAAGATCGGTCAAAGCCCCTGGGTTCTTCGGGACCCGGATTTCAAATAGCGGCAGCGTCCAGGCGGGCATGGTTCGTCTCCTTAAGCCCAATTATAGCCGCCCCAAGCCCAAAACGCAAAGTGTATTGGGCGGCGACCCTTCCTCGGGGTACGAAACCGGTTGGATGAGGATAGTGCTGACCCATGGCCCTAGGCTACCGACTGTGTTGAGGTAGTCGTATGACTATGTTAAAATAGTCGATATCATGACACGCCCGGACGCCCTCTTCGGATCGCGGCTCCGCGAACGAATCTTGAAGCTCTTGGTTCTCGTTGAGCCCGCCTACCCGCGCCAGATCGCGGCGCTCCTCGGTGAGCACCTCGTGTCGGTGCAAAACGCGGTCACCGCACTGGGAGATCTCGGTGTCGTCGCTTCTCGCCTCGTCGGTCGAACCCGGCTCGTCGAACTGGATCCGCGATGGTACGCTGCCGCCGAGCTACGCGCCTTTCTTGAACGGCTCGCCGAAGGCGACAGCGAGATTCGCGAGCTTGCAGCCGCCGTGCGTCAACGCCCGCGTCGACCGGGCAAACCGATATGATTCAGCGCGGCTCGTCCCTTATCGACGGAGCTTTCGTCGTATGCACGGCGTTCGATGCCGCCGATTTTACGGCCGTGCTTTGCGGCGGCAGTGCGGCGACGTTCTATGCGCCGGAAGCCTACATGTCAGCCGACGACGATTTCGTGCTGACCGTCGAGCTGCCGCGGCGTGAAATTTCCGCGATCATGGCGCCGCTCGGTTTCCGAGAGAGCGGAAGAATCTATGTCCACGACGCCGTCGTCTGGACCGTAGATTTTCCGCGCGGTCCGCTCGCGATCGGGCGTGACATCGTCACGACGTGGGCGACCGAGCGACGCGGCGCCGAGATTCTTCACGTCATCAGTCCGACGGACTCGGTGCGCGACCGCTTCATGCACTATTTCGCCTGGAACGATTATTCCGGACTCACCCAGGCCGTAGCTGTGGCCAGGGCGCAACGGGAACGCGTCGATCTGGACGCATTTCGCGCGTGGGCAGAAACCGAGCTCCGTGAGACGCCGGCTTACGAGAGTCGCCGCGTCGAGGCATTCTTCAAGGCCTTGCACGAAGCATAGGTTCGCCTGTCGCATTCGATCTTTGACTACCAACCCGTAGTCAAATGACTACGACAATGTGGTCGGGAGATGGTATCTTCTCGCCTACTCTGGAGGTTGCCGTTCGGCGGGTCGGGCGGCGGCGCGGGCGCCGTCTTGGGCGGCCTTCCGCATGATCATGTAGACCATGATGCCTCCGCCGCCGATGACTACGGTTATCAGAATGAGTCCGACGACGAGGACGGCGAGGATCTCGATCGGCGAGAACATTCCGAGCACGGATAACCCCCTTATCTTTGCTTGTTGTGATCTCGGCTCCGCTCGACGATCGTTACGCGGACGAGCTGCCGTTCGGAGATCACTCGGCGGACTTCGTGTCGGCGTTGACCGGAACCCGTGCGGCGCGTTCCGAAGCTGCGCCGCGATGGAAACCGTGAAGCCGACGTCGCTACAGCTCCTCGTCGGCTTCGCGCAACTTTCGCTGCAGGGGTTCGGCGGCGTCGGCGGGCAGGCGCGACATTTTCTCGTGTGCGATCGGCGCTGGATGACGGAGGATGAGTTCGTGGAGCTGGCTGCGCTGTGTCAGGCGCTGCCGGGGCCGAACACCGGTAACCTCGCGCTGATGCTCGGTGACCGCGCGGCGGGGCTGTGGGGTGCGCTCTGCGCGATGGTCGGCTTCGCGGTGCCGTCAACGGTTCTCGCGATCTTGATCGCGATCGGGATCGGCAAGATCAGCCACTTCCCGCGGGTCGCCGCGGTCGAGTCCGCCGTCGTCTCGGCCGCGGCAGGGCTCGTCATCGCATCGGGCGCGCGGATCGCGCAGCGCCTCACCGGCGCCCCGCTCTTGCTGGTGCTCGTCGCTGCAATCGTGATCGCGATCGACGTCGCGCACGTTCCGCTGGTCGTCGCGGTGCTGATCGCGGTGCCGGTCGCGATGCTCTTATTGCGCGCAAGGCCGGCGCGATGAACGGTGTGCTCACCGCGTTGGCGTGGCGCTTCGCGCTGCTCTCGTTTGTCGCGGTCGGCGGCGGAAGCGCGACATACCCGCAGATCCACGCCGATGCAGTCACCCAGATGCACTGGCTCACCGATCGTGGCTTCACCGAGCTCGTCGCGGTCGCGCAGTTCGCGCCGGGACCGAACGTGCTGATCGTTCCGCTGATCGGCTGGCAGGTCGCCGGCTGGCTCGGCGCGTGCGTCGCGCTGGTCGCGTTCCTCACGCCTTCGTCGATCATGACGATCGTCGCCGGGCGCGTGTTGCAGCGCCGCGCCGACACGCCGTTCGTCGTCGCGCTTCGGTCGTCGCTGCGGCCGATCGCCGCCGGCTTGTTCTTCGCGTCGGGAATTGCCCTTGCGCGCTCGACCGGTTTCGCCGCGGGCGGCGTCGCGATCACCGCCGGCGTTGCGGTACTCGCGACCGCTTTCGATGTCAGCCCGCTGTGGTGGCTGGTCGCGGCGGCGGCAATCGGTGCAATTTTCGGCTGAAGGTTCGCGCTCGACCCGCGCGAAGGGGCCGCCTACGGGTACGTTCGACGATCTCGCTCTTTAGATCGGGGTGGATGATGGCGACATACAATTACGACGTCGTGATCGCCGGCGCCAGCTTCGGCGGCGTGGCAGCTGCGCTCGCGGCGGCGGCGGATTCCAAGGTCAAGGTCGTGCTGCTCGAGGCGAGCCAATGGGTGGGCGGCCAGGCCACTTCGCAAGGCGTGACGCGCTGGGACGAGGCCGCCGCCAATCTGACCGAGACGACCGGCAGTCCGAAATCGTACCGCGATCTGCGCCATCTGATCCGCGCGGAATACACCGGGAAGCGCTCGGCGGCGGGAACGCAGCAGGAGTACTTCAATCCCGGCTTTGCCAAAGTCGGCCCACCGTTCGCCGCCGGAGGACATCCGTTCGCGGCCGACCCGCAAGTCGTGCGCACGGTACTCACCACGATGCTGCAAAACGCCGGCGTCGAGGTGAAGCTCGGCGTCACCGTCACGGCGATCGACGTGCAGAACGGTGCCGTGCAGAACTTCACCGCGGGCGGCGACACCTATGTCGGGAAGGTCTACGTCGACGCGACCGATCTCGGCGATCTGCTGCCGCTGTGCGGCGTCAAATGGGTAATCGGGTGCGAGGCGAGGAGCGACACCGGCGAATCGCAAGCCGAAGGCTCCGCGCATCCCGAGTGGATCCAGCCGTTCACGGTGCCGATCGCGGTCGAGTGGCGGCCACCGGGCGAAGACCATCGTATCCCCAAGCCGGCGAACTACGACGACCTGCGCCAGCGCCAAGGCTTCGATCGCATCAAGAAGGGCGGCGACGGCGACATCACGCGCGTCTACAATCCCGGCCAGCTCAGCGACACGCTGTTCAACTATCGCCAGTTCATCGACCCCGAGAACTTCAATGACGGCCGGGCTCCGCGCACGACGCTCAACGTCGGCGCCAACGACTATGTCGAGGCTACGATTCCGACCAATCCGCACTCCGCCGCCGCCGACGCGCAGGTCGTCGAAGGAGCGCGCGCCGTCTCGATCGCTTACGTGTACTATTTGCAGAACGACGTGCCGCGCGACGACGGCAACGGGACGGGCTACCCGAACCTGATGATCGACACCGCGGCGTTCGGTACCGCCGACGGCACGGCGCCGGTCGCGTACATTCGCGAGTCACGCCGTTTGGCGAACCCACGCGTGCGCGTCGTTCAGCAAGACATCGACGCCGCGATTTTCGACGGGCCGCGCGCCAAGAATTTTCCCGACAGTTGCGGGATCGGCTGGTATGCCGCCGACGTCCATCAAGGGTATTATCCTGACGGCAATGCGGCCGACGCATTCAAGCCCAACATCGGAACGCCGTGGCACGGCATCAAGACCGCGCCGTTCCAGGTGCCGCTGGGTTCGCTCGTACCGGCGGAGTTGAGCAACTTCGTCGTGGGCTGCAAGAACCTCGGCGCGACGCATCTCACCTCCGGCGCCTACCGCGTTCACCCGGTCGAGTGGGCGATCGGCGAAGCGGCCGGCGTGTTCGCGGCCTACTGCACGACGCAGAGCGTTGCGCCCGGCGAGGTCTGGAGCGACGCCCCGCGCGTCACCGCGTACCAGTCGCGACTGTTGGCGCGCGGTACGCCGATCTTCTGGTGGGACGACGTAAAGTTCGAGGACGGCGCGCAAGCCTACACGGCGATTCAGCTGCTCGGTGCTCGCGGCACGTTCGAAGGCGACGGCACGACGCGCAACTTCGACCCGAACGGCGACTTCCCGCAAGCCAGCCGCGAAGCGATAAACGAGCGGCTGAACCACACCTTCAACTGGCCCGCCGGCTCGATGACGCGCGCCCAAGCCGCCGTGCTGATCTGCGAGCAGCTCGGCATCCCTTAGAAGCGCGCGCCGGCGCCGGGGTGTTCGCTACTCTGCGACGAGGGGTTTGATGTCGCCGAAGCGGCCGGCGCGGAAGTCGGCGAAGGCGCGCTCGATCTCGTCGATCGAGTTCATCACGAACGGGCCGTAGCGCACCATCGGCTCGCCGATCGGCGTCGCCGCGAGCAGCAACGCGTCGAGTGGTTCGGTGCCGGTATTGGCGAGCTCGATCGTGTCGCCGTCGTCGCCGAAGATCGCGTAGTCTCCGCGGCGCACTTCGCGCGCGCCGATCCGGCCAGCGCCGCCGAAGATGTACGCCGTCGCGGTCCATCCGCGCGGCACTGGCTGTGCGACGCGAGCGCCTGGTGCGAGGGTGACGTGCACGTAGCTCCACGGCGTCGCGGTGTGGATCGGCCCAGTCACGCCGAACGTCTCGCCGGCGAGCACGCGTGCCGTGACGCCGTCGGACGGATGCGCGATCGGAATCGTGCCGGCCGGGACGTCCTTGTAACGCGGCGCGAGCATCTTGTCGGCGCGCGACAGGTTCACCCAGATCTGGAATCCATGGCGGTGTCCGCCTTCGCGCTGGAAGGCGTCGGTCGGCATCTCGGAGTGTACCAGGCCGGCGCCGCCGAGCATGTACTGCGCGTCGCCCGCTCGCAGGATCCCGTGGTTGCCGTGCGAGTCGAGGTGCTCCATCTCGCCGGCGATCAAATACGTGATCAGCTCGAAGCCCTTGTGCGGGTGGTCGGGCGCACCTTGGGCTTCGCCCGGCGCGTGGTCCATCGGCCCCATCTCGTCGATGAGCAAGAACGGGTCGATCTGGTCGACGGTGCGGGTCGGCAGCGGGCGATGGACGAGGAAGCCGCCTCCCTCGAGGGTGGCGACGGCGGGGATGACACGGGCGAGCGAGCGGGTCGCGGCGGCAGGCTGAACGGACATTGTATACTTACGAACCGTAGCCGACAGCGAAAGGGTTGCCGATTTGGGTGCCCTTCGCCAAGCTCAGGGCGCCCCGTCGCTAGGCGCTATTTTCTCCCGCGTCGCCCTTCGACGAGCTCAGGGTGACAGATGTTCGCGCTTGGACGAACTGAGCGTGAGGACATCGAGCACGGGTCGGATCGGGGCCAGGGGATCGTCGCCGAGGGCGGTTGGGAGAAACGTGCAGGCGAGGCCGACCGCGGCGATCGGGCCACGTGCGGCGAGCGCGCCGAGGGCCTCGGCGGCGACCGCGGCGCTCGGGCCGCCCGGCGCGGGAAAGCGTAGCGCCGCTAGTTGGGTGGGGTCGATCACGTCGACGTCGAGGTGCACGTACCAGGGCGGCGCTGGGAGCGGTGCGTCGGCTAGGCCGCTGACGTCGTCGATGCGATGCACGCCGGACGCGGCGAGCAGCTCGCGCTCGGCTGGGTCGAGGTCGCGTGCGCCGACCAGCGCGCACGCATTGTCGGCGACCGCCACGAGTCCGATCGCCTCACGCAGCGCGGCGCCGGCGCGACCGGTGAGGATCGCGAGTGCCATCCCGCCGAGATAACCGCTGCGCGTCGTGCGCGGCGTGTTGAAGTCGCCGTGCGCGTCGAGCCAGATCACACTCGGAGCGATCCCGCGGCGTTGCAGTCCCGCGACGATCGCCAGCGCCGTCGTGCAGTCTCCGCTCGCAACGACGACCGGCTCTCCGCTCGCCGCGACGCGCGCGGCGACTTGATCGTACAAGCGCGCCACCATCGCGCCGGCCGGACCCTTCGAGACCACGATCGCGTCGTCGGCGGGAAACGCATCGGCGAGCTTCGGCAACGGCTCCGCGTGGTGATACGGAACGAGGATGCGCCTCACAACGTGAGCGTGCCGCGCATGACGGTCACGGCCGGGCCCGCGACGGTGATGCGGCCGATCGCAAGGGGCGGATCGCCGCCGACTTCGACCTCGGCGCGGCCGGGACGATGCACGTGCATTCCCTGCGCGACGGCGTACGCGCGCTCGCGCATGATTCCGTAGCGCGCGCAATACGCAGCCATCCCGCCGGTAGCCGAGCCGGTGAACGGGTCTTCTTTGACGTCGCCGAAGTCGGCGAAGTGCCGCGCGACGAGCGCAACAGCCTGTCCTGAGCTCGTCGAAGGGCCGTCCTGCGACGCGGGCGCGAAGACGTGGACCGAGAACCACTCGTGTCCTTCGCGCGGGAACAATGCATGGCGGTCCGGTTCGACCCGATCGAGCGCGTCGATCGAGGCGAGCGCGATCATCAGCTGCGGCGTTCCGGTGCTCACGGTCTGCGGCGTCATCCCGCCCAGCAGATCTTCGTCACGCAGGTGCAGCGCTGCCGCGGCGGCGGCCCGCGGCAGCGTCGTCAGAAACACCGGGGGCGGCTGCGACATCGCGTACATCGTCGGCACGCCCGGTCGAATGGCCACCGGAACGACGCCTGCCGGCATTCTCAACCGCACTTCGTGACCTTCGCCGGGGATCGCGCCCGTCTCGTGCAGCGCGTGCGTCGTCGCGATCGTGGGGTGGCCGGCCATCGGAATCTCGCCGTTGGGCGTCCAGTAATGCACGTTGAAATCCGCCTCGGCGTCGCCCGGGAAGACGAAGCTCGTCTCCGACAGGTTGGTCTCGCGCGCGATCGCCAGCATCGTCGCCTCGTCCAAGCCACGCGCGTCGAGCAGCACGGCGCAGGCGTTGCCGGCGAGCGGCGTGGTGGTGAACGCATCGACCCAGACGACCTCGAACGAACGTGCCATAAACGGTGGAGTTCGACGGGGCACGTTCGCGCGCCGCTCGACGGCCCGCAACCAGCAGGAAAGCATTGTGAGGTGCGTACAGAAGGACGCTCGCGTGAATCAGCCACGCGCAACGGACACGCTCGCGAACGAACGTACGTTCCTCGCCTACGCGCGAACGGCACTCGCGTTTATCGCCTTCGGATTCGTCATCGCACGCTTTGCGCTGTTCACGCGCGAAGTGGCCGTGGTCGCCCACATTCGGCAAGCGTCACCTGCGATCTCCACGAGCTTCGGAACGGCCATGGCCCTTGCCGGTGTGGCGTGCGCCGGCTACGGAGCGTATCGCTACGTTTCGAGCGCCCGAGCGCTCCGCGAGGGCACGAATCGGCCGATGCCGGACGAAGGCGCCATCATTATCGCGGGAATGATCGCGATCATCGGTTTGATCGTCACCTGGACGTTGTTTGCGTTTCGCTGACCGACGGAGCGCTGTTCCGTTTCAAACGTGTCGGGCGGGGCACATGCTCCGGGCCCGCTCGGGCCGCCGAGACTTCAAAAGAAAGTTATTCAAATGGCACTGGTTGGGAAAACCGCGATCGTCACGGGTGGTGACACCGGCATCGGGGCGGCGATCGTTCGTGCCTTGGCGGCCGAAGGCGCCTCCGTAGTCATCGACTACGTGGGTGACGCAGCACCTGCGCAAGCTATCGTTCGTGAGCTCACCCTCAAAGGCAACCAGGTCGGCAGCTTTTCCGCAAATGTCGCTGATGCGACCGAGGTAGCGCGATTGGTCGCGTACGCGGTCGATACATTCGGAGCATTGCATATTCTGATCAACAATGCGGGAATCGAAGCGCGGTATCCGTTCGTCGAAACGCCCGACGAGGTGTGGCAGCGCGAAATCGCGGTCAACCTGACCGGACCGTTCTTGTGCAGCAGGACATCGGCCAAGCAAATGATCGCGCAAGGGCAAGGCGGTCGCATCATCAATATCTCGTCGATTCACGAAGACGTCGCTGCGCCGACGAACGCTCCATACTGCGCTGCCAAGGGTGGCGTGCGCATGCTCATGCGGACGGTTGCAGTGGAGCTTGCCCAGTACGGCATCACCGTAAATAATGTCGCGCCGGGCGCGGTCGACACGCCGATGGATGCGGCTACCAAAGCAGATCGAAGGCTGGATGACGAGCTCCTCAGCGAGATCCCGCTGCATCGCTGGGGCAAGCCGGAAGAGGTCGCTGGGCTCGTGGTGTGGCTCTGCAGCGACGCGTCGTCGTACGTCACCGGCAGTACGATCGTCATCGACGGCGGCATGATGCGTCAAGCCGGCGCACTATAAATGCCGCGCCCATCCGATGCGAGCGTCGCGATCGACCCGCGCGGTGGAACCGTCGTCGACCCGCGCTTTGCATATATTCTCGAAGACGAGCAAATGGCGCTGGGGAGCACGCTGGGCGCGCCGCGCTGCTCGGTGGTTCTCAAGCCGACCGGAGCGATCGCGAAGGTTTACAGCCCGGATGCCGGCTACGATTTCTTCGGAGCGGTGGCCGTGCACTATTGGGATCGGCGCAGCAAGGTTCGTTTAGCAAGCCGAAGCGGCGCGTTCCACATCCATCCGGAACGCCAAGACCACGTCTACGAGCTCGACAACGGTGTTCACGTGCACGAGCAGGTATTTCCGTATAACTATGACGGTTCGGACGGCAGCGGCGTTCCGATGCCCGCCGTCTATTACCGCGTCCATTTCACAAATCAAACGACGGCACCGGTATCGTTCGACGCATACGGTCTTTGCGAATTGCGTGGCAACACGTCGCCAGACGTTCTCGCTGAGTTCGACGCCGGCATGGCAGGCATCGTGGCGTGGAATCGGAGCGCTCCCAATCAGGCTCGTCTGTTTGGATCGCTCGCTTCCCTGAGCAGTTGGGAGACGGGCGACGATCGCGGGAAGTTCGTTGCGCGGACATCGCCGGGCAGCCTCTCCAACTCGGCGAGCGCGGCTGGGCCCGATCCGGTCGGCGCGCTGCATGTGGCCATCGACCTGCTGCCCGGTCAGGATCTATGGGTCGACTTCGTATGCATTCTCTCCGGAGAGTCGCGCGAGGGTCTTCTTGCTGCGCACAGCCAGTGCCCGACCGGAGCGGAAGCTCTCGAGCGGACGTCCGCATACTACTGGAAGTATCTGAGCCGATCGATTCTGCGCACGCCGGATCACGACGTCAATCGGGGCGTTCTCTGGGCGAAGGCGAACATGCTGCGCGTCCAAACGTATGCGCCGACGGGCTGGTGCTTCACGAACGACCCGGCGCGCAGCAACAACAGCGTCGGGCGAGACACTGCGTGGATGTCGTTCGGGGCAGACTACCTCGATCACCACTTTGCGCATGAGTCGCTCGCGGCATACTTTCGCCTGCAGGAGCCGAATGGGAAGATTGTCGAGTATTATGACGTCCGCAACGATAAGTGGGACGATTACAATCTGAACGTCAACGACAACACGCCGCTCGCCGTTATCGCGTTGTGGCATCATTACGCGGTGACGGGCAACGAGAGGTTCCTCGAGGAGTGCTACCCACGGGCGATTCGCGCAATGGAATACATGCTATCGCAGCGCAACGCGCAGGGCTTGGTGTGGTGCACCTCGACCGAGACCGCGGATTGGGGGATCGTCGGCTGGCGTAACGTCATCGAAGGCTATCGCATCAGCGGCGCGTCGACCGAGGTGAACTCCGAGTGTTATGCGGCACTCAACGCGCTTGCGGAGATGGCGAGTCTGCTGGGCGACGAGCCGGCTTCGTCGAAGTACCGCGAAGCCGCCGCAGCGCTGTACACCGCGATCAACAGGCATTTGGTGAATCCCGCGAACGGCCTCTACTATCTTACGATCGATGTCGACGGTTTACCCCGCACGGACGTCACGTCAGACCTCGTCTTCCCGGTGCTCTTCGGCGTAGCGCCGCCCGATCGGGCCGCACGTATCATCGGCGCGCTGAGCGACGCTGCTTTTTGGACCGACGCGGGGATCCGAACCGTGCCTCGAGACGACCTCATCTACGGACCGACCAACGGCTACGGCCTGCTCGGCGGCGTGTGGGTCGCGGTGACGTTCTGGTATGCGTTCGCCGCCGCGAAATATAATCCGTCGTTCATGGCGAAGGCATTGTCTGAGAGCTTCCGTCACTTCTCGAGCGATCCGCGGCGTAACAACACGGTTCCCGGCCAGTTTTCCGAGTGGCTGCACGGCGAGACATTGGTGAATCAAGGGATGATGCTTTCACCATGGGATGCGCCGCGTTATCTTTGGGCCGCCATCGAAGGTGCCGGGGGGCTGGACGTCCATGGAAAGGACGCCAAGCTGAATCCTTGCCTAGCCACGGAGTGGCGCTGGCTGACCGCGGTCAACGTGCCGTTTCGCGGTAAGTCGATCGCGTGGATCGCAATGCGGATGCCGGACGGACTTCACGTCTTGACGACGTCGGAGCTGGGATCGGACGCTCACCTGACGACGTATGCGCACGACGTCACCGACAGCGTTCAGGTCGCCGATCCGCTTGCGACCCTGGTCGCATTCGCGGCGGACGGAAAGGTAACGGTCTTCGTCGGAAATTCTGGTCCGCAGGCAGTGACCACGGCGACCGCTTTCGCGAAACGACCCGATAACGGGTATGCGGTGCGAAGTTTCTCGACGGTCTGGAACGACTGGAGAGATTTGGGCATCGTTGGGCCAAGCGACATCTACGACGGGATCGTCTTGGTGATCGATGCCGGCGGCTTTGCCTTGCTCGAGATGACACCGCAGTAGATCGTGATCAATCTCTACGGGCACCGCGTATCGCGCGAGAAGGCGGTACGCCGCCGCTCATGGCTGCCTTCCGTTCATGGAAAGAGCCGAAGAGCGCACTTATCGACTTGATTTCACGGCATTGACCGGCGAAACCCTGACGGAAAGCGTCGCGACGATCGCGAGCGCCAATGCTACGGCTGCGGAACCGCGATAAATCTGCGAGAGCGAAAGCCCTGCGTTCGTCCGGAGGATCCCGATGCTGAACGTCCCGAGCCCCTCGCCCGCCATCAAGGCGCCGACCAGCACCGCTGCCACACGGTCCTTGTCGGAGGGCATTGCGCGGAACGCCAGCGCCATTGCGTAGGGGAAGACGATGCTGCACGCCGCGCCGCCCATGATGAATCCCAACACCAAAAGAGGCGGCGTCGTCCAGACGGGCAGGAGGAGGAACGTAACTCCGACGGCTACCGGAAACAGGCGAAACGCCCATCGGGGCTCGAGCGCACGGGGAAGCAGTGCGGCGACGATCCGCGTGCATGTCAGGGCGAGCCAAAAGCCCGAGAGCGCCGCCTCCCCGGTTGCCAACGAGAACCGGCGGTCGACCTGCGCAAAGGTCGTCGCCCAGCTCGAAAAGGCTCCCTCGCAAAATGCGTACAGGAGCGCGGCGACACCGAAGAGGACGAGCCCGCGCGACAGCGCCTTGGTTTTCCCGCTGCGGCCTCGTCCGACGGGTGCACGGGCCGAGCCGGTCGTGAGGAGAAGCACGCACGAAAAAGCTACGAGGAGAACGGCCGGCCAAACGACCCATGACCCGCGAGCAACGAGAGTGCCCACCAGGAGCGGTGTAAGCGCGGTGCCGAGTCCCGTCAACACGTTCGCAATCGTGATCGACCGGGTCGGGTTCGCGGAGAGTGCAGACGCGAGTTCGTTCACCGCCGAGAAATTCAAACCGAAACCGAGCCCTAAGGCGGCGGAGTCGGCCAGCAGCAACTCGTAAGCATCCGCTCGTGGGAGGAGCAGCGATCCGATGAGGGCCCCGAGACCGATCACGTTTGCGGCCACGCCGAACCGCAAGACTCCAACCATCCGGTGTTTGCGGGCGATGAAGGGCGTCGTCGTCGCCGCAAGGATCGCGCCCAGCGTGAGCGCGACGAACAGCTCTCCGAACGCTCCCGCGTCGATGTGGTACGGTGCGGCGGAAAAGACCACCGCCAGCGCTGGGACCAAGGTGAAGGCAAAGCCTTGGAGCGTAGCTGCCGCGTAGACGACGATCGCTGGACGAAGCTGCGTCAGGCTAGCCACACATCACATCTACTACCCGTTTTCCGGATGTACTTGGCGAGGAGGCCTTGCAAAGGGATGAAGCGCTTGGAACGCTTGCTCAACTGGGAGTGCTCGGCGTAGATCCCAACGAGCGAGCCGAACGGAATGCGATCAGCATGACGGACGCATCGTCCGACAGTGATCCGTTCGGGATGAGTCGCCCCAGCATGTCCTCTGCGGTGGCCGTCGGCCGAAGCTCCGTACATTCTCGTGCCACGCGCAACAACCGTTGCTCGCCGGCAACGGCGTCCCGCTGATACTCGACGATCCCGTCCGTATACAAGATCAACGTCGTACCGTCGCCGGCGTGCAGCGTCTGCGTCGTATATTTCGCCGTGACGTCGACGCCCAGCGGGACATCCCCGTACGGTAGGAGACGAACTTCGCCGCCGTCGACGACGATCGGAGGGGGATGCCCGGCGCACGCGTACGCGACCGTGCGTGCGATCGGATCGACAAAACCGCATATCGCCGTAACCAGACCGGCGCGCTGAACGTGAATCACGGCATTGACCGTCGTGAAAACTGCCGAGGGATCGTTTTGGGACAACGAGGCGGCGAGGAGTGATTGCCGCACCCGGCTCATGCCGACAGCGGCACCCAGTCCGTGACCGGCTACGTCGCCAATCGAGAAGAAGACGCGTCCGTCCGGCAAAACGTACGCGTCGCACCAATCGCCGCCGACTTGGGCGTTGTGCGCGGCCGGAAGCGACTTCGCGCTGAATCGAATGGACTTGGTATCCGGGAGGGTCGTCGGGTCGAAAGCGCGCCGAAGGGCATCGGCCACGTTTTTCTGAGCGGTGTACGCGGCACGTCTCCGGATCGCCACGAGCGCGAATCCGACGACGACGACGGAGGCGAGCGTCGCGAGGGCGATCGTTCGGTCGGCGTCGTGCTCGGTGCGCTGCTCCGCAGCCGCACCCTCGGAGTTCAAGCGACTCTCGATCTCGCCCACATCCTGCAGGATCCTGCGACGAAGCGTCGCGTTGAGCGACGCGTCGGCAGGCGTGATCGTGGCGCGGCGCACGGTCGAGGCCCACGTATCGACATCCGCGCCGAGCGCGCGCGCGGCCGCCAGCGAGCGGGGCATCTCCAATGCCGCGAGATTGGCAGTAAGGTCCCGGACGCTGCTGTGAAGTCCGGCGGACAGCCGGCGTAGCTCCCTGCGGCGCGACGTCGCCGTCGCGCCGCGGGCCTCGACGTCTGCGGTCTCGTCGGAGCGCAGGACGAGAACGCTTTGAAGGTCGGCCTGCGCGGAGCGGAGACGGGCGGATCGATGGAGCAGCTGAACCAGGGAGCCACGGACCGAAAACGTCCCCGCAAACAGCACCCCGACTGCAATGACCACAACGACGAGCATGCCGGCCGGTCGGGCGTGCCAATTGTTCAGCAGCACGTGAACGTCATCGAACCCGCTGGTTCGATCGTTGCCGCAGCGTAGGGATGACGTCGTCGTCGGCGGTCGCAAGAGTCGCGCATGGAGTCTGGTGGTACGTCAACGACGAGGCCAGGCGAATACTCTCGGGTTTGTCGTCGGTATTTTTCCGCGACGCGTGGGTACGTGGCAGAAGATGGGCAAGCGCGTTCTTCTCGCGGTGAACACCCGCGCGCGGCGCGGACGCGGTGCCCTCGGCCACGTCGCGGCGGCGTTGCGCTCTCGGGGCCACGAGGTGATCGAGCTGCCGCTCGACGGTGGCCGTGTCGGGTTGTCCGAGGCGATCGTCGCGCGGCGCAGCGACGTCGACGTGGTGGCGGTCGGCGGCGGCGACGGGACGCTGCTTACCGCGATCGACGGCTTGATCGAGACGAAGCTGCCGCTGGCAGTGCTGCCGCTAGGGACGTTCAACGAGCTCGCGCGCACGCTCGGCATCCCCGCCGGCCTCGACGACGCTGCCGCGCTCGTCGACGGCGGCGTTCCGTTTGCGGTCGATGTCGGCAGCGCGAACGGTGTGCACTATTTCAACGAAGCATCGGTCGGGCTGTCGACGCGGGTCACCCGCCTGCAAACGGACGACGTGAAGCGGCGGCTCGGGATGCTGGCGATCCCGATCACCACGCTGCGCGCACTGCGCTGGGCGCGGCCGATGCATCTCGAGATCGAATCCGAGGACGGCGCGAAACGGCGCGTGCGCGCCGTGCAGCTCACGGTCGCCAACAGCTACCGCTTCGGCGGCGTGGTCGACAACCCCGAAGGCAGCCTGGAAGACGGCCGGCTGTGGCTGTACTCGATCGACTCACAAGGGTTCTGGCACACCGTGCGTCTGCTGGTGGCCGTCGCGCTGCACCGCTTCGCGCACGCGCCCGAAGTGGTAGCGGTCAAAGGCCGGCGCTTCACCGTGCGCTCGGTGCACGGTCACCACTACCGCGTCGACGCGGACAGCGAAGAGATCACCCGCCTCCCGGCCGAGTTCCGCATCGTCAATCGCGGCGTGACGGTGCTGGTGCCGCCGGACCGGGTACCAGCGATACGGTGATCGACTTCTTTCGGCCGACCAAGTTCGCGACGCGCATCAACCAGATCGATCCTTCGGAGCTCCGCGCGCGCGGCATCCGCGGTGCGATCGTCGATCTCGACAATACGCTCGTCGGTTTTCGCGCGCTGGCCCCGCTGGAGGAGGATGCAGCCTGGGTGCGCCGCGCGAAAGAGGCCGACGTGCGCGTGGCAGTGCTTACCAACAACGGCACGCCGTGGGCGTCCCAGGTCGCCAAAGACCTCGGCGTCCCGTGCATCCCGCGCGCGCGCAAACCACTGCCACGCGGATTTCGGCGCGCGATGAACGTGCTCGAGCTGCGTCCCGACGAGGTCGTGGTGATCGGCGACCAACTGTTCACCGACGTGCTCGGCGCGAAGCTCGCCGGACTCGAAGTGATCCTGGTCGATCCGCTCGTGCGGCACGACCCGTGGAACACGCGCCCGCTGCGCTGGCTCGAGCGAATCCTGATGCGCGGCGTTCCGCGGGCGTGATGGATCCGGCCAAAGCGGTCGCGCTGCTCGAGGAGATCGTTGCCGCCGAGCGCTCCGATCCGTCGATCGATCCCGCCTACGGCACGCGCTGGTGGATCGGCGAGAGCGGAGCTCGTATCGCCGTCGTGCTGTTGCACGGGCTCACCAGCTGCCCGCCGCAGTACGACCGCCTCGGGCCGCAATTGCGGGCGCGCGGTCATGCCGTGATCGTGCCGCGGATGCCGTACCATGGCTACCACGACCGGATGACTACCGCGATCGCGAACTTGCGCGCGCGCGATCTCGAAGTTGCGGCGTTGCGCGCGGTCGTCGTCGCCGCGCTGTGCGGCGAACGCGTCGTCGTTGTGGGGATCTCGGTCGGCGCGACGCTCGCCGGCTGGCTCGCGGCGCGCACGCGCATCGACACCGGGATCGCGCTCGCGCCGTTCTGCGGGCTGCGCGAAGTGCCGGCCCGCGCGAACGACGCCCTCGGCGTGTTGTTGCGCACGGCCCCGAACCGGTTCGGATGGTGGGATCCGCGCCGCAAAGAGGCGCAGGATCCGCCGCACGGATATCCGCGTTTTGCGACGCGCGCGCTCGGTGAGTCGCTGCGCATCTCGACCGACATCGACGCCGCGCCGCACGGGCCGCATGCGCGTCGCGCCGTGCTGGTGCTCAACGAGAACGATCCGGTGGTCAACAACGCGCACGCGCGCCGCAGGTTCGCGACGCTGCGTGAATTCGGCGTCGAAGTCGACGACCTGACGCTGCAAGGGATGCCGGAGATCCACGACCTGATCGAGCCGCAGATTCCCCAGGAACAGACCGAGCTGGTGTACCCGGTGCTGATCGACCTGATCGAGCAGACGCCGTCCTAGGGCGCCTCGGTCGTCCGAGGTAGGGTTCCCCCACATCCCGGCACGGCCGGCGGCGTGCTAGGATGAGAGCCGGGCCCACCCGTTCTGACAGGGAGTGCGTTAATGCGATTCCGACCGGTCCTTTGGGTCCTCGTCGTTACGGCGGCCGGCTTCGTCGCCGGATGCAACGGCGGGGGGGGCTCGGCGCCGGCGTTCAACACCGGGGTCGCCGCGCCGACACCGTCGCCGACACCGGTGATCGCGACGACCGCGACCGGCACGCTCACCACGAGCACCACCGCATCGACCACGCTCACGCTCGGACCGTTCGCCGGCGGGTTTGGCGGTACGTTCACCGTTCCGGCCGCAAGCGCCATGGCGCACCTGCAAGTCGTCATGTCGCTGACGGCGCCCGCGGGGGCGCCGGCGGTGCAGAATGTTCGTCGGCTGCCGCGGACCATCGGGGCGGCGAACATCTCGCCGTTCGGATACGTCACGTTCACTCCGGATACCAACGTGACGCTGCCCGACGCGTTCGTCATCGTGTGGAAGTTCCCGCCGGGCTCGACGCTGCCGGATCCAGCGCACTCCTACGTCGCCCTCTACGATCCGAACAATCCCAGCGCGAACTGGACGCTGGTCACCGGCCCCGCGACGTTTGCCACCGACACGAACGGCGATCTGTTCTTCGACTGGCCGGAGCCGAACGTGCCGCTCGTCCTCGTCGCCGGCACGTCGTATCAGATCGTGCTGTTCAGCACGACCTCGACCCTGGCGACGCCGACGCCGCGGCCGACCTCGTCCCCGACCGGCTCGCCGACCCCGACGCCGACGCCGGGCCCCACCGCGACGCCGACGGTGAGCCCGACGCCGTCGAGCAGTCCGAGCGCATCGCCCACTCCGACGCCGCATCCCACCGTCACACCAACGCCGACCGCGACCCCGACCTCGACGCCGACGCCGAAGCCGACCGCGACGCCGACTCCGAGCCCGACGCCGTCGGCCGGGTTCACCGTGCAGACGGCGACCGCGAGCGGAAACGGAACCGTGACGATTCCGATCGCCTCCGGCTCAACCGGCGCGTTTGCGGCGCTCGCGGACAACGGTACCTTGAAGAACTATCCCGCCGCTGAAGCGATCGTGCAAACTGGGACGCTGCCGCTCCTCGGTACGATCTGCCAAACCGCATCGTCGGGTCAGTGCCTGGCCGCTCCGGCATCGGTCATCAACGCGCCGTTCACGGCGGGTCAGTCGGAGACGTTCTCGATCTTCCTCACCACGCAAGGGAGCGCGATCGTCAACGGTACCGTCACCGTCACGTTCCAGGACGGTTCCGGCAACACGCTCGGTTCCGCAAGCGTCACCGTCAACACCCAGTAACGACGCAGCCCGACCGAAGAGGTCACGTATCCGCGGTGTCGTCCTGTGACGGGGCGACGCCGCCGATGTCCGATGCGCCGGCGGTCGGGTCGGGATCGTTCAGCGGAAACTGAACGTCGGTGCCGACCGGCGGCACCGGCGTGCCGCTCTCATCGTCGTCCTCGAGATCATCCTCGACGTCGACTTCCTCGTCGACCACGTCGTCTGCCTCGTCCAGCGTGAACTCATCGATCTCACTGGTATCGCCTGCGCCTGTCATCCGTCGTTCGCGCCTCCGTCGGTCGTGTTGCCCAGACCGCCACCCAGCTCGTCGCCGATGACGTCGGCGTCCTGCTCGTGCGCATCGGCAAGGACGTCCGTGTCCTGTTCGTCAGCGCCGGCGAGGGCGTCCGACGCTCGTTTGTCACGGTCGTTCATGAGGGCCTCGTTCCCACTTCGAGCGGACCCGAAAGGAGGGGCGGCTCCAATCGGGTACGACCGGGCGTGCGATATCGGAATCTCGGGCGCTGGGGCGTCAAGGTCTCGTCGGTCGGTCTCGGATCCTGGCTGACATACGGCGGCAGCGTCGAGGAGGATGCCGCGCGCGCCTGCATCCAGCGCGCCTACGAGCGCGGCGTGAACTTCTTCGACACGGCGAACGTGTATGCGCGCGGGCGCGCCGAGGAAGTCATGGGCCGCGCGATCCACGCGTTCCCGCGCGAGTCGATCGTGCTCGCGACGAAGGTCTACTTTCCGATGGGTGACGGTCCGAACGACCGTGGGCTGTCGCGCAAGCACATTCGCGAGCAGATCGATGCGTCGCTGCGCCGGCTCGACGTGCAATACGTCGACCTGTACCAGTGCCATCGCTACGACGCGAACGCACCGCTCGAAGAGACCGTCCAGGCAATGGACGATCTCGTGCGCGCCGGCAAGATTCTGTACTGGGGCGTGAGCGAGTGGAACGCCGATCAGATCGCGTCGGCGGTCAACCTCGCGCGTGCTCGCGGCTGGGCCGAGCCGGTGTCGAACCAGCCGCAATACAGCGCGCTGTGGCGCCGCGTCGAGCAGCGCGTGTTCCCGACGTGCAAAGAGTACGGTCTGGGCAACGTCGTCTGGTCGCCGCTGGCGATGGGGATCCTCACCGGCAAGTACACCGACGCGGCGAACCCGCCGGCGGGGACGCGCGCGGCGGGCCGCGCGAAGGACATGATGGAGGACTACTTCACGCAGCCGGTGCTCGACGCCGTGCAGCGGTTGAAGCCGTTGGCGCAGCGCGCGGGCTGCACGCTCGCGCAGCTCGCGCTGGCATGGTGTCTTCGTGACGACGTCGTCGCTTCGGTGATCGTCGGAGCGACGCGGCCGGAACAAGTCGACGATAACGTCGCCGCCGCCGAGCTCGACGTCGATCCCCACATCTTCGGCGAGATGGACGCCATCCTCACCCCGGTCACGCCGTTCGAGCCGTACACCGCGTAGTCGCGGCCGGGTCGACTGCCGGCTAATTCTCGCTCGGTGACGTCGGGTCGGGATCGGGCACGAGCGTGCCGAGGAACGCGCCCAAGATGTCGGTCGGCGTGTTGTTCTGCGGTCCGCCGATGACGCTCCAGTCGAAGTATTCGTTGACGTCCGAGCGCCGCAGCGTACTTTCGAGCGTTTCGAGTGCTTCGTCGGACATGATCATCCACAGCAGGACGACGGCATCGACCTCGCGCCCGCGCTCGATGACGTGGTACCGGTAGGCCCAGATCACGCCCTCGTCTTCTTCGACGAACGCCTCGTTGAGCTGAGCAACCCGATTTTGTAGGAACACCGTCGCCTCATCCGCGTTCAGGCTGTACCAAGACGGCCGCGGGATGAACGTCGTCAGATAGAACTGCGGCGGGGAGTCTTCATCGTCGTCGTCCTCGTCGTCGTCGACATCGTCCTCTTCCTCGTTCTCGTCGAGCGGATCGGTCGGTTCCGGGTCCAGCGGGTCCATTCACCTCCTCTACCCGTTTGCGTGCGCACGCGCCTGTGCCCCGACGGCCTGCTAGTCGTAGATGCCGCGTACGGTCCAGGCGTCGTCTTCGCGCGCGATGCGCAGCAGCGAACCGTCTTCGAGGCACACGTCGTACTCGTCGCGCGCGAGCGGTGCGCCCTCGCCGGTCGCGACGGCCCACCAGCCTTCCTCGATGCGCCACGGGCCTGCCACCTCGACGGTCTGCTGCGGCGGCGAACCGACGAAGCGTGGAGCGCCGTTGAGCACGCGCACCTCGACCGGTCGCGCCGGGACCAGACGCAACTGCAGCGCCGCGGCATCCGGCAGCCCTTGGACGAGCTCAGCGGGGGCATTCGGCCCACGGGTTGCGATCCTCTCGAGCGTGAACGGCTCGAACGCGAAGCGGCGCTCGATGCGCGGGCCGTCGAGCACGCGCGCGCGCAGCGCCTTGCCCTCGCCGAACGCCGCGTCGAGACGGGCGAGGACGACCCCGATCGCGTCGGGATCGGGATCGCTCGCGGCAAACAGCGAGAGCGTGACGCCGCCGCCGGCGAGCTCTTCCGCCGCGAGCCGCAATCCGACGACCGGTGCGCCCAGCGTGACGCCTTCGAGCCGTGCGCGCAGCAATTCGAACAACGTCGACGGCACCGCGGTCGGCTGCGCGACGCGCACGGTCAGCGCGCGGACTTCTCCGTCATCGCAGTCGAGGGTGAGCACGAGCCGGCCCGCGCGTTTACCCGCCGTGCTCAAGTCGTCGACCACCCAGCCGACGAGCGTGCGCAGCGCGAACAGCACCTGTTCTTCGGACGACGCTTCGCCTTCACCGTAGAGCGCGCGATCGACGCGCAGCGCGCGCGGGCGCGGGCGCAGCGGTCGCTCGTCGATGCCGCGCGCACGCGCATGCCAGACGGCGGAGTCGCTCCCGAAGCGCCGCACGAACGGACCGTGGGGCAATGCGGCGAGCTCGCCCAGCGTCGTCACACCGAGTAGCCGCAAACGCTGGTGCAGGCGCGCATCTATGCCAAGCAGCTCGATGGGCAGCGGTGCGACGAACGCCGCGGAGTTCTCGAAAGGATCGCATGTGGTGCCATCACCACGCCACGCTGCTGCGTGCGCGACGAAGCGATTCGGACCGACGCCGATGCGTGTCGGGAAATTCATCTCACCTCCGGCGTGCCGAAGATCGCGCAACGTGTTGCGCACCGCAACCACCCAGCCGGCGGGGCGGCCGGCGATCCCGTGCATCTCGAGAAACGCGAGGCCCAGACCGTCGTCCTCCACGATCGGCGAAGCCGCATCGAGTGCATCGAGGATCTGCGACCACACGTGCGCATCGGCCGCCGGATCGTCGAACGCCGTGCGCGCTTCGGTCGCGACGGCCTGCGCTTGCAC
The DNA here is from genome assembly GCA_003161435.1 of Vulcanimicrobiota bacterium. Lineage (GTDB taxonomy): Bacteria > Vulcanimicrobiota > Vulcanimicrobiia > Vulcanimicrobiales > Vulcanimicrobiaceae > Vulcanimicrobium > Vulcanimicrobium pasteuri. The sequence goes on along the minus strand of PMOS01000023.1, from coordinate 1,208 downwards.
CAGGGTCATCCCCGGCCGTACTCCCAATGCCGCCGCGCTCAGCGTGCAATCGACCACGCGTCCGCGCTCGACGCGGTCGGCGAGGATCAACGGCGCATCGAGATCGATCGAGGGCTGCGTCAGCCGTGCGACGGCAAGCCGAAAGGCCGGGATCCACACGCAAACGACCGGCAACGCAACATCCTCAGTGGCGCGTACGTTGATCGTTCATGTTGTACGCGCTCATCCTGGCGCTCGCGATCCCCACCTACGGACCGATACCTGCGCCCACGCCTTCCGCGCCGGCATACCTGCGCGTGCCGACCGTGCCGACCGAAGCGCTGATCGTCAACTCGGGCTCGACGAATCGCGCAGGATATCGCTTGCGCGTGTACGCCGACGGTACGACGGCCTTGCAACAAGGCGATGTTCCGATCAAGAAGTCCGTGCCCTTAGCGCTGGTCAAGCAATTCTTCGCGGACCTCAAGGCCGCCGGGCCGCTGGACCAATTGACCTCGGCGCGATGCATGAAGAGCGCTTCGTTCGGATCGGCGACGCAGATCGCATATCTCGGCAAGATGTCGGCCGACGTGTCGTGTCCGGGGGGATCGGCGATGCGCAAACTCCAGATCGATGCCGGCGCGCTCGCCGATGCAGCAGGTGTCTCGATGTTTCCACGACCGTGAACATGAGACAGGCCTGAGAGTGTGGTGAACGTTCGCTGAAATAGGGTGTCGGGAAGCGCCGCGTGTGTGTACGATGGCCGTGCACTCATCGCTTCAGGAGGATCCGATGCTCACCAAGACCCTGCTCGCCACCGCGCTGTTCGCCTCGTTCGTCGCACCGCTCGCCGCCAGCGCCGGTGAGGTCGAGAACCGCATCCATAACGAGAACGCCCGCATCAATCAGGGCGTACGCAACGGCTCGCTGACGTACGGCGAATACCACCGCCTCGACAACGGCGCCGATCGTCTTCAGACCGAACGCAATCGCGATCTGCGCCGCGATGACGGCCACCTCACGGCTGCGCAGGATCGTTCGCTCAACCGTCAGGAGAACAACCTCTCCGACCGCATCTACTTCGACAAGCACAATCGCGCGCGCCAGCACTAGATCACCGCATGAGCCGATAGCGAGGAACGCTCAGCCTGCACCGACCGTGTCGAAATGTCGACCAGCGGCGGTCGATCCTCGAACGTATCGCAGCGCACGAGCGCGTCGCCCACCGG
>PMOS01000002.1 GCA_003161435.1 Vulcanimicrobiota bacterium | reverse complement strand
ACCATGTACGGCGAGATGTAGCCCTTGTCGAAGAGCATCCCGTCCTTGGTTTCGACTTCGGTCTTCATCGACTTCGACTCTTCGACCGTAATGACGCCGTCTTTGCCGACTTCGTTCATCGCCTGCGCGATCAGCTCGCCGATCGACTTGTCGTTGGCCGAGATCGACGCGACCTGCGCGATCTTCTCGGTCGTGTCGACCTTCTGGACCATCTTCTCCATCTCGCTGACGGCCTTCTCGACCGCCGCTTCGATGCCGCGCTTGATCAGCAGCGGGTTCGATCCGGCCGTGACGTTGCGCAGACCTTCGCGGATGATGGCTTGCGCCAGCACTGTTGCGGTGGTCGTGCCGTCGCCGGCGATGTCGTTCGTCTTGGAAGCGACTTCCTTGACGAGTTGCGCGCCCATGTTCTCGAACGTGTCGGGGAGCTCGATCTCTTTGGCGATCGTCACGCCGTCGTTGGTGATGGTCGGCGAGCCGAACTTCTTGTCGAGGACGACGTTACGGCCCTTGGGCCCGAGGGTGACCTTGACCGCGTCGGCCAGGATGTTGGCGCCGCGCTCGAGCGCGCGCCGCGCGTTCTCGTCGAATACGAGTTGCTTTGCTGCCATGTTGGTGTTGTTAAACTCCGGCCGGAACGCGCTCGTCGCTCATTACAGCGAGAACGTCTTTTTCCGAGATGATGAGGTACTCTTTGCCTTCGAGTTTGATCTCGGAGCCCGAGTACTTCGAGTAGATGATGCGGTCGCCAGGCTTGACGTCCATCGGCAACTTGGTGCCATTGTCGAGCGTGCGGCCGGTGCCGACCGCGAGAACGCGGCCTTCCTGCGGCTTCTCTTTGGCCGTATCGGGCAGGAAAACGCCGCCGGCGCTCTTGTCGGCCTGCTCCACGTGTTCGACGACCACACGATCGCCCAGTGGCTTGAGATTCACGAAAACCATCCTCCGAAAGCTTGCTGCTGACGGTACAGAGAGGGGACATGGGCTTGGCACTTCTAGCATGAGAGTGCCAGCCGGAGATTTACGTTAGCAGACTCAGGGGCGGAGTGCAAGAGGAAAAGGCGCTCCGAGGGTACGAGAACTTAACCGTGCCCGCCATCACCCGCGTCCTGGTCGAACGCGTCGTCCGGTGCCCGTTCTCGGTCGCTCACGACTACGCCGAGGAGTTCTTGCGGGACGCCGAGCGCGAGGTCGAGGTCCGGGTTCCGTTGCGAGACTTCGTGCACTCGCTGCCCGGTCAGGCACACGAGCCGGTCAAGCTGGTCTTCGCCCTTCATCCAGACGACACCGAAACCGGGCGCGGCCACGACGCGATGATGATCGAGTGGCGCGCCGGGACACGGCTGTTCCCGGACTTCCACGGGACGTTGCGCCTCAGGATCGCCTCGGTCGAGACGACCCGGCTCACGTTCGAGGGGGCCTACCGGCCGCCGTTCGGCGCTCCCGGCGTGGTGTTCGACGCGGTGATCGGCCACCGGATCGCGGAAGCGACGATGCGCGACCTGATCAAGCGGATCGGCGACGCGCTCGAGGCGCGCGAGCTCGCGTTCGAGACGCAAATGCGCAGGGACGCGGCAGCGCCGGAGGCGCCGGAGTCGCCCGGAGGCTGAGGACACCAGCGGTCGCGAAGGCGTCTGCCGTGGATCGCACCCTGACGCTGCGCGGCCGGCTCGCCGCCGGGATCGTGGCCGGCGCCGGCGCCGCGCTCTTGATCGTCCTCTTCCTCTTCGTGCTGCAATGGGACGGCGCGGCCCCACCGCCGGCTGCTTTCTTCACCTTCGCGGCGGTCGCAATGCTCGGGCCCGCGGCCTACGCCAACCCCGCGGCGGCAGCGATCGGGGTCGGGCTCATCTTCGTTCTGGCGATCGGTTGGGCGCTCGGCTACGTCTACCTCGCACGCTCGCAGCCGCAGCTGGTCACCCGGCCGTTCGTGTCCGGCGCGGTGTTCGGCGTGATCATCTACATCTTCACCCAGATCGCACTGCTGACCGCCGGGCTCTACCACCGGCCGACGCCCGACCTGCTCGGGAAGGAGCTGATCGGTCATCTCGTGTTCTATGGGATCCCGGTCGCGCTGATCGTCTCGTCCTTCAGCCGCCTGCGGAAGCCGTAGGTGGACGCGGAGATCGCGGTCGACCTGGGCGCGATCGTCCGCAACGCCGAGTCCCTCGCCGCGTTGGTCGCACCCGCCCGGCTGACCGCCGTCGTCAAGGCCAACGCATACGGTCATGGGCTCGTCCCGGTGGCTCGCGCGCTCGCACCGCACTCGGCGCGCCTGTGCGTGTACGAGCTGGATGAGGCGCTCGCGCTGCGCGCCGCCGGCATCACGAGCGCGATCCACGTGATGGGCCCGGTCGCCGCCGCCGAGCTCGCGGCCGCGCAGACGGCCGGCGTACAACTGACCTTGTGGGATCGCGGCGGCTACGCGGATGACGTCGCGGCCATCGCGCGCCGCCGCGGGGATCGCGTCGCGTTGCACGCCAAGATCGACACCGGCGTCGTGCGGCTCGGCCTCGACGTCGCCGAAGCCCCCGAGGCGTTGGCACGATATGCGCAAACGCCCGAGTACGAATTGATCGGCGCGTTCACGCACTTGGCTGCCGCCGAAGAGATCGACTCGACGTTCACCCGCGAGCAGCTCGCGCGCTTCTCGTCCGCGACGCACGCGCTCGACGCGCATGTAGAACGGCACGTCGCCGCGACGGCGGCCGCGATCCTGTGGCCGGAGACGCGGCTGGATGCGGTTCGTTGCGGTATCGGTCTGTACGGCATCTGGCCCAGCGAGCAGAGCGAGGCGCTGATGCGCGAGCGCGGCCTCGCACTCGAGCCCGCCCTGCAGTGGCGAACGCGCATCGTCGCGCTGCACGACGTCGAAGCGGGAGCAACCGTCGGGTACGGGCGCACCTGGTACGCGGCGCGGCCGTCGCGGATCGCCACGTTGCCGATCGGATACGCCGAAGGTTTACCGCGCAGCGCCGGCAACAGTGCACAGGCGTTGGTGCGTGCGACGCGCGTCCCCGTCGTCGGGCGCATCTGCATGGACATGGCGTTTCTCGACGTCACCACCGTGCGCGACGTCGCGGTCGGCGACGCGGTGACACTGATCGGCCGTGACGGTGACGAACAGATCACCGCCGACGATCTCGGCGAGGCCTGCGGGACGATCGGCTACGAGATCGTCGCACGGTTGCCCGCGCACGTTCCGCGCACGTACACGAACGCCACGACGTAATCGGCGCGCGGCGCGCCGGCGTTCAGCGCAGCGCGGCCAACGCTTCGCCGAGATCGAGCGTCCCTTCGTAGAGCGCGCGCCCGACGATCGCGGCATCGACGTTGGCCGGCGTCCCGTCGCGCAGCGCGCGCAGATCGGCGAGCGTCCGCGCGCCGCCGCTGGCGGTGATCCGCAACGGCGCCAACGCCGCGACGTGCGCGAGCGCGTCGACGTCGTAGCCCGCACCCATGCCGTCGCGCGCGATCTCGGTGTAGACGACGCGCGTGACGCCCCAGCCGGCGACGGTGCGCACGAGCTCGTCGCGCGAAGTTGCGCTCTCGGCCCGCCAACCGCGCGTCGCGACGCGATCTCCGCGCGCGTCGATCCCAGCCACGATCCGATCGCCCCAGCGTTCGACGATAGCCCGCGCGTCGTCGGGCCGTTCGACGAGCAACGTGCCGATCACGACCGCCTGCGCGCCGGCCGCCAAGCGAACCTCGACGTCGCCGGCACTGCGGATCCCGCCGCCGGTCTGCACCGGGATACCGGCCGCACCGCAGATCGCGCGCAGCGCCGCCTGGTTCTCGCCGGTGCCGAACGCGCCGTCGAGATCGACGACATGCAGCGCGCGCGCTCCCTGCGCGACGAACGCGCGCGCGCGCGCCACCGGATCGGCATCGTACCGCGTCTCGCGAGCCGGATCGCCGCGTTCGAGGCGCACGGCGTAGCCGCCGCGCAGGTCGATCGCGGGGTAGAGCGTCAGCGCGCGGTCAGCCACGCGCGATGCGCAGGAAGTTGTCGAGCAGCAGGCCGCCGGTCGCGCGGCTCTTCTCCGGGTGAAACTGCGTCGCCATGACGTTGTCCCGCGCGACTACAGCAGCAAAGCGCTCGCCGTACTCGCACGACGCCACGAGCGTCTCGGTGTCGGCGACGCGATACGAATGGAGGAAATAGGCCCACGCACCGTCGGCGATCCCCTCGACGAAAGGATGAGCACGCTCGATCACCAGGTCGTTCCAGCCCATGTGCGGGACCCGCGGTGCGCTGGTGAAGCGGCGGACTTCGCCGGGTAAGACACCCAAGCCGGCGGCACCGCCGAACTCATCGCTGGAGTCGAACAGCACTTGCATTCCGACACAGATCCCGAGGAACGGGCGTCCTGCGGCGATCGTATCCCGGATCGCTTCTTCGAAGCCCCGTTGTCGCAGCGCATCGACCGTCGCGCCGAAAGCACCGTCACCCGGCAGGATCGCCGCTCCGGCCCGCTCGACGTCGCGCGGGTTCTCGGTGAGCACGAACGGCGCGCCGCGGCGCTCGAGGGCCGCGACCAGCGAGCCGACGTTGCCGCCACCGTAATCGATCACCGCAATCGTCCGAGCCGTCATCGTCGCCTCCGTTCGCTCGCCGGCTGCGCGTTGCTTGCCGTCGCGTTCGCCGCGTGCGCCGGCGGCGGCTCGACGACGGCGTCGTCGAACGCCGGCGGCGGTCCGCCGGGCGCCGGAGTCGCCCCGGTTTCGACGCCGACCCCGGTCACGCAGCCGTCGACGATTCCGAGCGCGACGCCGAGCGCGACGCCCACGCCGGGGCCGAGCGCGGCGCCGGCCAACGCCGCGATTCGCGCCCCGCAAGGCTTCTTGGTGAGCCACATCGCGACGGTCGGCGGAGCCCGTGAGTTGGCCGCGCTGCCGAACGGCGATCTGATCGTCGGCACGTTGGGTTCGTCGATCGCGATCGTTCCGAACGCGGAGAGCGCCGGCGCAGCCGGCACGCCCGCGACGTTCGCGACGCTACCCGACTCGCCCGCGCAAGGCGTCGCCTTCGGCGCCGGCTTCGTCTTCGTGGCGACGCAGCACGGCGTCTATCGCATCGCCTATACGGCCGGCGCGCAGAGCGGAACGCCGGCGAAGATCGCATCCGTGCGAACCGGCGCGATCGCGCCGAACTCCGACGGCGACGTGCACACCACCAGCTCCGTTGGGGTCAGCGGTTCGACCCTGTATGTCGGCGTCGGGTCGTCGTGCAACGCGTGCGCGGAAGTCGATCCCACCCGCGCGACCGTGCAGCGCATGGCGATCGACGGCACCGGGATGACGACGCAGGCGACGCGCCTGCGCAACGCGATCGCGGTCGCCACCGATCCGTCGACCGGAACGGTGTGGGCCGGTGGCGCCGGTCAGGACAATTTGCCGTCCGGCCACCCGTACGAGTTCATGGACCCGGTTGCGTCGCACGCGGCGCCGGCCGACTACGGTTGGCCGGTGTGCGAGGAGAACCATGTCGCGTACACGTCGGGCGCGAACTGCAGCGCCGTCGTCGCGCCGGCGCTCGAGTTTCCCGCCTACTCGACGATCATCGGCGCCGCGTTCTATCCCGCGTCGCAAGGCGGCGCATACGCGTTCCCTGCGAGCTGGCACGGCGGGCTGTTCGTGGGAATGCACGGATCGTGGCACTCCAACGGCCCGATCCCGATCGACCCGCCGCACGTCGCGTTCGTTCCCTTCAGCGGCAGCGCCCCCGCGACCGCGGTCAACTGGAGCAATCCGTCCGCGCAGTGGAACGACTTCCTCACCGGCTTTCAAACGAGCTCCGGCAGCCGCGTCGCGCGCGTCACCGGCGTCGCGGTCGGATCGCAGGGAAGCCTGTTCGTCGCGGACGACCAGAACGGATGGATTCTGCGCATCCGTCCCAGCTCGACGGCGACCAGCGCGGTTCACCGGCGGTGAGTTGACACGGGGCGCGCTCGTTGCGCTCGCCGTAGCGATCGGCGGCGGCACGGTGTTCGCGTCGTCGTTCGTGCGACCGGCCGCGTCGGCGGACACGAGCGCCAAGGTTCCGGCGGGCTTCACCGCACAGCGCATCGCAACCGTTCACGGCGCGCGCGAGCTCGCCGTCGCGCCGAACGGCGACGTGTTCGTCGGAACGTCGGGCAACACGATCGTGGTCGTCCCCGACGCGCAGGGTAGCCCGGGCACACCGCAGACGTTCGCAACGTTCGACGATCGACCGGTCGCGAGCGTCTATCTGAGCGCCGACACGCTGTATGCCGGCGGACAGTTCGGCGTGTACCGCGTGCCGTATCGCACCGGCGACCGTGCGGCGCGCGAGAAACCGCAGAAGATCGCGAGCGTCCGCACCGGGGGCGGCGGCGGACATTCGACCACAACCGTCGTGCTCAGCAAAGGGACGCTGTACGCGAGCGTCGGCTCATCGTGCAACGCGTGCGCCGAGAAGGACCCGACTCGCGCGACGATTCAAGCGATGGCACCCGACGGTTCGAACATGCACGCACGCGCAATCGACATTCGCAACGCGATCGCGCTCGCAGTGCAGCCCGGGACGGGCGCGGTGTGGGCCGGTGTCGCGGGCCGCGACGAGCTCCAGCACGGTCATCCCTACGAGATCTTCGACGACGTGACGGCGCACGCCGGAACGCCCGACTACGGCTGGCTCATCTGCTACGATGACCGCAAGCCGATCGGCACCGCGAGCTGCGCGAACGTCGTCGTGCCGCGGGCGGTGTTCCCGGCCTACGAGACGCCGATCGGTGCCGCGTTCTATCCGCTCGACGCGCACGGGCCCTACGTGTTCCCGGCCAAATACCGGGGCGGCGCCTTTGTCGCGCTGCACGGTTCCTGGCACACGCCGCTGGTGCCGCCGCGGGTCGCGTTCTTGCCGTTCAGCGGCGCGGACCCCGCCAAACCGGTCGACTGGTCGAACCCAGCGGCACAGTGGACCGAGTTTCTGGGCGGCTGCCAGAACGCCGACGGCTCGCGTACGTGTCGCCCGACCGGCGTCGCCGTCGGGACCGACGGCTCGCTGTTCGTCAGCGAGGACCAGGCCGGCGCGATCTACCGCATTCGACCCCAGCGCTGAGGCTTGCTAGGCTCTTCTGAGATTTTCTTGGCACTCGCGTGAAAGTGCTGGTAGAATGGGCAACGTTTCCTGTGAGCGTCGCCGCTGCGTACGCGGCGACCAGTCCCAAGCGAGAGAGCCCTTGTCCCAGCTCCTGACCTCGGGAACGGCGCCGCAGGTGCCCGCGCCGTCTCACTTCGTCCAACTCTACGACGCGGATGAGTTGTCTCTGGCGCGCAGCGTTGGACGCTATCTGCACGAAGGATGGCAACGGGGTGACGGGTTGGTCGTCATCGCCAGCGGCGCGCACGCGGCAGCCTTCGCCGCGGAGCTCGAACGCCTGGGCGTCGACTCCGGAGCGGCGGTTCGCGACGCTCGGTTGTTGCTGCTCGATGCGCACGATACGCTTGCTCGTTTTCTCGTCGCCGGCAGGCCGGATCCCGGACTGTTCCGTGAAACCGTCAATGGGGCACTGGCGAGCGTCCGGAGTGACGGGGGTTCGATCCGCGCCTACGGCGAGATGGTCGGAGTTTTGTGGCAGGCCGGTCACGAATCCGCCGCGATCGCGCTCGAGGGGCTGTGGAACGAGCTTCTCGCCGAGGAGCGGCTCGAGCTCTACTGCGCCTATCCGATCGACGTGTTCGGCGACGACTTTCACGTCGCCGGAATCGACCAGGTGCTTTGCGCGCACACGCACCTCGTGCCGACCGGGGGCGAACAGAACCTCGAGAGCGCGATCGAGCGTGCGATGGCCGACGTTCTCGGTACCCGGGCCGACGGGCTGCGCCCGTTGATGAAAGCGAACTACCGGCCGTCGTGGGGGTCGTCCCGCGCGGCGAGGCCGTCATTCTCTGGCTGCGCAACAACTTGCCGGACTACGCCGGCGAGATTCTGAGCCGAGCCCGCCGCTACTACCGCGCCTGCGCGTAGCCTCCATTGGGTTGCTGTGCAATCCAAATGAGAAGTGCGTCATATCGCACTGACAAGCCGGTGCTCCGATGGTACGATATCGGCCCAATCGGGGAGAGGACTTCGTATGGAGAGTCTCGCGTCGGTGCGTCTCGCCGGCGAGCTCGACCTCAGCAACGTTTCGAGCTTGCGGGCGAAGTTTGCGTCGATCGACGGCCCGGCCGTGGTCGATCTTTCAGACGTGACCTATCTCGACTCCACTGCTTTGAACGAGCTGGCTTTGCTGCGTCGCCGGGTCGGCACCGTCGCGCTGGTGGTCGCGTCGCCCAACGTTCGCCGGACGCTCGAGATCGTCGGGTTCAGCACGTCGTTCCGTATCGTCACCAAGCGTGAGGAGCTCGGCTGACGGGGGACGCGTAGGCGCTTCGGCGGGGCGGCGATAAGAGAGTCGCCGTGACGACCGACCCCACCGATCTGGCGGCAACCATCGCCGAAGGCGTGCCGTACCACGTCTGGGTCGTTCGCGCCGACGGCAGCATCGAGTACAACAACCAGCAGTTCCGCGACTATACGGGGTTGAGCGAAGAGCAAGCGCTCGCGAACGAGCATCGCGTGGCCCTCGTTCATCCCGACGACCGCGACGCCGTGACGGCGCGCTGGAACGCAGCGTTCGCAACGAAAGAGCCGTGCGAGGTGGAGTTCCGGCTGCGCGGCCGCGACGATCGCTACCGCTGGTTCTTGGGGCGCATCGCGCCGCTGCACGATGCCGCGGGCGCCGTCACGCGCTGGGTCGGAACCGGCGTCGACATCGACGGCTTGCGCGAGAGTGCGGAGTGGATGCGCGGCTTCGTGGAGACGGCACCGCAGCTGATCTGGGTGTCGCGTCCCGACGGTTTGGTCGAGTTCTGGAACCGGCGGATGATCGACTTCACCGGCGTCACGCCCGACCCTCAGACCGGGATCGACTGGGCGCGCGTCCTGCATCCCGACGACGCGTCGCCGGCGCGCGACGCGTACGCGTACGCGCTCGCCCACGGCACGAGCTTCGAGTTCCAGTACCGGCTGCGCCGGCACGACGGTGCATATCGCTGGTACCTCGCGCGCGCCGAGCCGATGCGCGACGCCGGCGGAACGCCGATTCGCTGGTTCGGCAGCGCGACCGACATCGAAGAGCGCAAGCGCTCCGAGGACGCGATGGCGCTCTTGCTCGACGCGACCGCGATCATCGCGAGCGAACGCGAGATCGACGCGACCCTCGCCGCGGTCAGCGAGCTCGCCGTGCGCGAGCTGGCCGAGACGTGCACGATCTATCGCCCGGGCGCCGACGGGCGCATGGAGATCTCGGTGCTGGGCTCGCGCGACGCCGAGCGCGAGCGCACGATTCGGCCGATGCTCCGGCGCTATCCGCCGCGCGCGACGGATCCGGTGCGCGTGGTGATGACCCGCGACGAAGCGCGCTTGATCGAGCACGTCGCCGACGCCGAGCGGGCTGCGATCGCACAGGACGAAGGCCACCTCGCGTTGCTCGATCGGCTCGGCACGAGCTCGGTCATCATCGCACCACTCAGCGCGCGCGGGCAGGCCTTCGGCGCACTCCACCTCGCGCGTTACGACAGCAGCCGGCCGTTCGACGCGCAAGACCTGCGCACGGCGCAACTGCTCGCCGGCCGGCTCTCCGGGGCGATGGACGGCGCGCAGACGCGCGAGAGCGAACGCCGCCTGGCCGAGACGTTTCAGGCATCGGCACTGCCGAGCCGTCTCCCCGCGCCACCGGGGATCGAGATCAAGGCGATCTATCAGGCTGCCGAAGTCGGCGTCAACGTCGGCGGCGACTGGTACGACGCATTCGAGATCTCGCCATGGCGTCTCGTGCTCTCGGTCGGTGACGTGATCGGCAAAGGCGTGAACGCTGCGGCGACGATGTCGCTGATCCGTCATGGAATTCGCTTCGCCGCGCAACGCGGACAGGAGCCGGCCGAGATCCTCAAAGCCGTCGACGCCGCGCTCAAAGCAGAGAACCCCGATCTCACGGCGACCGCGTTCGTGGCGATCATGGACATCCGCGAATCGCGCATTCGGTATGCGAGCGCCGGCCATCCGCCGGCCGCGTTGCGGCTGCCGCTGTCCGGACGCACCCGGCTGCTCAACGTCGAGCCTGCGCCGCCGCTCGGAACGTGGCCCGCCAACACGCTGCCCCGCGTCGAAGCGGCGCCGCTGGCCTACGGTTCGCTGATCGCGATGTACACCGACGGTTTGACCGAGTTCGACCGCGATCCGATCGAGGGCGAGCGGCTGATCCTCGAAGCGCTGCGCGATGAAGCGGCGTACGCATCGACCAACCCGGCACGCTATCTGCGCGACGCGGTGCTGGCCGGCCGCCGCGTGCACGACGACGTCGCGGTGATCACGCTGGCGTTCGGACGCCGCGAAGGCTGGACGTTCGAAGCGCCCGACGCGATGGAAGCCGAACCGGCCCGCGGCGCGTTCGGCCGCTGGCTCGAGAACGTCGCCGACGGCGACGTGTACAGCGCGACGGTGATCTTCGGTGAGCTCGTCGGCAACGTCGTACGCCACGCGCCCGGTCCGATCGAGATGCGCGCCGAATGGCAGGGTTCCGACCTGGTGCTGCACGTGCTCGACCGCGGGCGGGGATTCGCGCCGTCGCTGCACCTCCCCGAGGACGGCATGAGCGAGAACGGACGCGGCTTCTTCATCGTCGACGCGCTCTCTCGCCGGGTCAACGTCAACGCGTCGCGTCAGGGCACCCACGTGCGCGCGGTCCTGCCGGTGACCCGCAAGGCGCGCGCGGCGTGACGGCGCGAACTCCCGGCGGCATGGGATTGGGATTCACGCCCACCGGCCGGCGCCGCTGGTATGCCCTGATGCTGCGCGGGCTCATCGCCGTCGCAGCGGGGATCGCGGCGGTGACGATCTCGGCGGCGGTCGGCAAAGCGCTGCTGGTCGGCTACTTGGTCCTCGACGGCCTGCTCGCGGTCACACTCGCCTTCACCCTTTCGATCCCGCGCCGCTCGCGCGTGCTGTTCGGCGCCGACGGTTTGGTCGACGCGATCGTCGCCTTCGCCCTTATCGTCTGGGCGCCGACCACCGCGACGCTGATCGTCATCGTCTCGAATTGGGCGATCGCCACCGGCGTGCTCGAGATCGGCGCCGCCGTGCTGATGCCGCGCGTCCCCGCGCTGGCCTGGATGATCGGCGCCGTCGGGCTGCTCTCGTGTTGCGCGGGGATCGCGGTGCTCGACTGGACCGACTTGAGCATCGTCGGGATCCTCTACGTGTTCGGCGCCTATGCGGTCGTCGTCGGCGGGCTCTTCGTGACGTTCGGCTTCATGCTCTTGCGCGCAGTCCGCGACACCGAGGCCGCGCGCAGCAATACTGCGGATCGGCCGTAAGCCGAACGCGAGTGTGGCTCGGCCCGAAGGGCCGAACACACACTAAGCCGCTCCTTCGGTCAACGCGCCTTTCGTCGACGGGATCTGGTCGGAGCTCGTGACGACCTTGGCTTGGGCGAACGCGCGCGCGAACGCTTTGAACGTCGCCTCGCACAGGTGATGGTTGTTGGTCCCGGCCCAGCGCAGCAGGTGCAGGTTGAACTTGCCGTGCTCGACGACGCTGCGAAAGAAGTGCGGGACGAGCTCGGTGGGCAGCGCACCGAGCGACGGAACCGACAGCGGCACGTCGTAGTTCAGCCACGAACGGCCGCTCAGATCGACCGCGCACTGCACGAGCGCGTCGTCGAGCGGAACGGCGATCGAGCCGAACCGCACGATGCCTCGTTTGTCGCCGAGCGCTTCGTCGACGGCGCGGCCGAGCGCGATTCCGACATCCTCGACGAGATGGTGATGGTCCATCCCGTCGCCGTGCGCGACGAGCTCGAAACCGAGGCCCGCGTGCGTCGCGAGCGCGCCGAGCATGTGATCGAAGAAGTCGACGTCGGTTTCGATCGAAACCGGTCCGCCGTCGAGCGCGAGCCGCAAATCGATCCGCGTCTCCTTCGTCTCGCGCCGAACGTGCGCGCGCCGCTCAGCCGTCATGGTGTGCTCAGCCGGTCGCCGGCGTCGCGGCGCCGTTGCCGTTCGGGCCCGGTTGGGCGTGGCGCTGCGCGATCGGCTCATACGGGTGAACGTCCGGTCCCACGTAGGTCGCTTGCGGTCGGATCAGCCGGTTGTGCGCGAATTGCTCGAGGACGTGCGCCGCCCACCCGGAGATCCGCCCGCAAGCGAACATGCAGGTGAACTCGTCGGACGGAATGCCGAGGCTCGACAGCGTGGGCGCCGTATAGAACTCGACGTTCGCGTAGATGCGCTTGCCGGGTTTCTGCTCGTGCAGCACCGTTTGCGACGCGTCCTCGAGTGCGCGCGCGATCAGATACCACTTCGTGTGCGACTTCTCGGTGAGGTTCTTGGCCATCTGCTCGAGCTGCGCGGCGCGCGGATCGCGAATCTTGTACTCGCGGTGCCCCATCCCCATGATCTTCTCGTGCCGCGCCAGCAGATCGCGCACGTACGGTTCGGCCTTCTCGGGCAGACCGATCTCCTCGAGCATCGTCATGACCTTGCTCGGCGCGCCGCCGTGCAGGTCGCCGGCGAGCGTCGCGACCGCCGCGGTGATCGAGCAGTAGATGTCGGCGCCGGTCGAGGCGGTCACCCGCGCCGAGAAGGTCGACGCGTTGTACGAATGATCGGCGAGCAGGATCAGATAGGTGTCGAGCGCCTTCTCCGCCTCGGGAATGGGCTGTTCGCCGGTCCGCATGTAGAGGAAGTTCGCAGCGGTCGTGAGCTTGGGATCGGGCGCGATCGGTTCGAGGCGGCGACGCATGCGATCCCACGTCGCCACGATCGTCGGCACCTTCGCGATCAGGTCGATCGCGGTGTCGACCGAGGTCTCATGCGAGCCGTCGGGGCGGTGAGGGACGAAGTGCGCGATGGCGGAGACGCCGGTGCGCAGCACGTCCATCGGCCAGGCGTCGCGCGGGATCGCGTGCATCATCGCGAGCAGCCCGTTCGGCAGCGCGCGGCGCGCCGCCAAACGCGCGTTGAGCGCGTCGAGCTCCTCGTGCGTCGGCAGCCGGCCGAAGAGCAGCAGGTGGACGACCTCTTCGTAGTTGGCGCGCTCCGCGAGGTCGTGGATGTCGTAGCCGCGGTACGTGAGCCGCCCAACCTCCCCCTCGACGTTGCTAAGCACGGTCTCGCCGACGACGATCCCTTCGAGACCCGGGTTGACCACGGTGGACGGCATAACGTGCCAAGATTCTCGATGTCCGGCCCTTCTCCCCACGGACTGATCGGGAACGCGCCGCGACTTTTCTTGCGTTCCGCAGGGGGGGAGACGACATAAGTCTTAATGGGCTCCCCCTAGCCACGGGCCACCACGACCCGAAACGGCGTTCGAGAGGAGCTTCCATGAGCCGACCATCCATCAATCGTCGCACGTTTGTCACACTTGCCGGGGCCGGCACCGCTGCGGCCTTCGGTATCCCCGCCTATCTGCCGCGCATCGGCGAGGCCGCCGACACGCTCAAGATCGGAATCGTCGAAGAATACACCGGCGTATACGCGGGACCGGCGGAGAACGAAACCGCTGGGTTCCAAATGGCCGTCGACGCCTGGAACAGGCGCGGTGGCGTGATGGGCCGCAAGGTCGAACTCGTCAAGGAAGACTGCCAGAACGATCCAGGCGTCGCCGCGCAGAAGGCGCACAAGCTGATCAACCAGGACAAGGTCGCCGCCCTCGGCGGCACGGTCAACAGCGCCGTCTCACTCTCGGTCGCCGGCGTGGCGAACAGCGCCGGGATGCTCTTCATCGATTCCGGCGGGCACAGTGACGCTGTCACCGGCGCGAGCTGCCACTGGAACGTCTTTCGAACCTGCCACAGCACCTGGATGGAAACCCATGCCACCGGGTATTCGCTCGCGAAGAAATTCGGCAAGCGCTGGTTCTTGATCACGCCCGACTATGCATTCGGCCATGCGCTCGAAACCGGGTACAAGGACGTCCTCGCGAAGGTCGGCGGAACGATCGTCGGCAACGAGCTCACACCGCTCGGCACCACCGATTTCAGCTCGTACCTCACCAAGATCGATGCCGCCAAGCCCGACCTCGTGATCGTGCTCGTGCAGGGTGACGACTACACGAACTGCCTCAAGCAGATGAACCAGTTCGGCTTGCTCAAGAAGTATCCGGTCGGCGGACCGCAGGTGGAGATCGAGCCGCTGCTGGGTCTCGCGCCCGATTCGCGTGCCGGATACTGGGGCATCGAATGGTACTACAAGAGCGATTTGACCCTAGGCAAGGGCAACACCGTTGCGCACGAGTTCGTCGCGCAGAGCACCAAGCAGTTCGGCAAACCTCCGACGGCGCGCAATTGCTTCGGCTACGTCACGATCGACCGGATGCTGACGGGGATCGCCGAGGCGAAGTCGCTCGACGCCGTCAAGATCGCGCACGCGATCGAAGGTGCTCGCTTCACGTCGATCTTCAACGGGCCGGCGTATTATCGTAAGGAAGACCACCAGCTGATGTGGCCGATGTGGCTCGCGCAGATCCGGCCGAACGGAACTCCCGGCGACAAGTACGACCTCTTCGACGTCATCGACATGCAGCCGGCGGAGAGCATCGAGCAGACGATCGCCGAGAAAGAAAAAGTTTGCAAACTCGGCTATCCGTAACATGATCCACGATCTCGCGCCTCAGATCTTCAACGGGCTAGTCCTCGGCGCGTTCTACGCGATCGTCGGGATCGGGCTCTCGCTGATCATGAACCTCACGGGCACCATAAACATGGCGCACGGGAGCTTCATGACGCTGGCGGGATACCTGGCCTTCACGATGGTCTCGCGCGGTACGTCGTTCTGGTTTGCCCTCATCGCCGCGCCGCTGATCGCGGTCGTGGTGGGGATCGTCGTAGAGCGGACGCTGGTGCGTCCGCTCTACAAACGCGAGCCGTTCTACAGCCTGCTCATGACCTTCGGGCTCTCGCTCATGGCGGAGGAGATCTACCGCCTGATCTGGGGAGCCAACGCTGTCCCGTTCTCGCCGCCGCCCGGCTTGGCCAGCGCCGTGTCGCTCGGTTTCATGAGCTTTCCGAAGTTCCGCATCTTCATCGTGATCGTGCTCGTCATCGCGATGATCGGCTTGGCCCTGTTCCTGACGCGCACGCGTTTCGGGCTACGCTTGCGGGCGGCCGTCCAGGACACGGAGATGATCGCCGCGCTGGGCACCAACACCCAACTGCTCTACGCCGTGAACTTCGGCCTGGGCATCTTCCTGGCCGGGATCGCGGGGGTGCTCGCCGCCGGGATGCTCGGTCTTTCGCCGACCAGCGGCAACGCATTGCTGATGCCGGCCTTCGTCACCGTCATCATCGGTGGGATGGGCAGCCTGTTCGGCAGCATCGTCGGTGGGCTGCTGATCGGGATGGCGATCTCGCTGACTACCCTCTGGATTCCGGCGGCGAGCGAGGTCTCGATGTACGTCCTCATGGCCCTCGTCCTCATGGTCCGTCCCCGCGGCCTCTTCGGGGAAGAAGGCATCTTCGGGTGAAGGCACGGACCGAACTGCTCGCCGCGTCAGCCGTCGTGGCGCTGTTTGCCGCGGCGCCGTATCTCGCGCCGCTGGTGCATCTCGACATCTCGATCGTCAGCGAAGTGCTCGTCACCGCGATCGCGGTGATGAGCGTCAACCTCTTGCTCGGGTACACCGGGCTGCCCGCCTTTGGCAACGCGGCGTACTTCGGCCTCGGCGCCTACGGGGCGGCGCTCTCGGTGCAATACCTCGGCTTCCATTTCATCGAGGCGATCCTGGTCGGAACGGCCTTGGCGTTCGTTGGCGGGCTGATCCTCGCGCCATTCTTGCTGCGCCGTCGCGGCATCTATTTCGGGCTGCTCTCGATCGCGTTCGGGCAAGTCTTCTACTTCATCGCCTACCGCGACACCGACCTGACGGGCGGCGAGGACGGAATGACGATCACGCGCCCGTACTTCGGCATTCCACCGGCTCACGTCGCGATCCACGAGCTCTCGTTCTACTATATCGCGCTCGTCGCGTTCGTCCTCGCGCTGATCGCGTTTCGCAGCGTCGTACGATCGCCGTTCGGGCGCACGCTCGTCGCGATCCGGCAGAACGAGGCGCGCGTGCGGTTCCTGGGCCTCAACTCCGACCGCTTCATCTTCGTCGCGCTGTTGATATCCGCGACGATGGCCGGCGTGAGCGGCGCGCTGTTCGCCCTTTTGATCAACTTCGCGTATCCGCTGGAGCTCGACTGGCACCAGTCCGGCTACTTCGTGCTGAGCATGATCCTGGGCGGCGCCGGAACGGTTTGGGGATCTCTGGCGGGCGCGTTCATCTACGTGATCGGTAAGGACATCATCTCGACGATAACGCCGCTGTGGCAGATCTTCCTGGGCGCGCTGTTCGTCGCGTGCGTCCTCGGTTTCCCGCGGGGAATCCTCGGCTCGCTGGCCGCGCTCTTGGCGCGATCGAGCGCGCCGGCCGGCGTCGACCCGAACGCCACCTTCGACGCGCATACTCCGTCGGAGGTGAACGTTGGCCCCTGAGACGATCCTGCTCGACGCGAGCCACGTCTCGAAAGTCTTCGGCGGCGTCCGCGCGGTGGACGACGTTTCGATGCAGGTCCGCGAAGGGACCATTCACGCGCTGATCGGGCCGAACGGTGCCGGCAAGACGACGTTCTTCAACGCCGTTTCCGGCTACGCGATGCCGGAGAGCGGACACGTGTCGTTTCGCGGCAAGGACGTTACGCGCGCGCTGAACTGGAAGCGTGTCGCAATGGGGATGGGGCGCACGTTCCAAACGCCGAGCGTCTTTCCCGAGCTGACCGTCGACGAGAACGTGCGCTTGGGTGTGCGTGCGCATGCCGGGCAAGCCTTCCGTTTGCGGACACCGCGCGGCGCCGCCGCTGCCGCGGTCGATGCGCGTGTCGACGAGCTCCTTCGCTTCGTGAACCTCGCTGCGCAGCGCGACCGGCTGGTTGCCGAGCTCGCCCACGGTTCGCAGCGCCTCGTCGAGATCGCGATGAGCCTGTCGACGGACCCGGTGCTGGTGCTACTCGACGAGCCGATGGCCGGGCTCGCCGAAGCGGAAACCGACCGCATCGTCGGCGTGATTCGCGACCTGCGCACGCGGCTCGGGCTGACCGTGCTGTTCGTCGAGCACAATATGCGCGTGGTGCTGAGCCTCGCCGATCGGATCACGGTCCTCGACCGCGGGAAGCTGCTGGCCGAAGGAACTCCCGCGGAGATCGCCGCCGACGAGTCGGTGCGCGACGCGTACTTGGGCGAAGGGGTGCTCGAGCATGTCTGAGCCGCTGCTCGACGTCGACGGCCTATGCACCAATTACGGCAAGATCAGCATCTTGCGCGACGTCACGCTGAGCGTCGGAGAGGGCGAGGTCGTCGCGCTGCTCGGCCTCAACGGCGCCGGCAAGACGACGACGTTGCGCAGCATCCTGGGCCTCACCGCGGCGCGCGCCGGAAAGATCCGCTACGACGGCAACGACATCACCGCGTGGCCGGCGTACAAGATCGCACGGCTAGGCGTCGGATACGTCCCCGAAGGCCGGCGGATGTTCAAGGATCTCAGCACGTTGGAGAACCTGCAGCTCGCCGAGAACGGACGCGGCGGCGAATGGACGATCCCGCGCGTGCTCGAGCATCTGCCGAAACTGGCCGAGCTGCGCTCGCGAAAAGCCGGTCGTCTTTCCGGCGGCGAGCAGGAGATGCTCGCGATCGGCCGCGCGCTCGTCTCCAACCCGCGCTTGTTGCTGATCGACGAGCCCTCGCAAGGCCTCGCGCCGCTGATCGTCGAGGACGTCTATCGCATCCTGGGCGAGCTCAAGCAGACCGGCGTCGCGATTCTGCTGGTCGAGCAGAACGCGTTGCTGGCCCTCAAGATCGCCGATCGCGCGTACGTGCTCGACAGCGGGCGCGTCGTGCACGCGGGTCTGGCCGCCGAGCTGGCCGCCGATCGAGATCGCATCCGCACGCTGATGGGACTCGAGGTCGCGGCACGCTGAAGGCGCTCGCCGCCGCGTTGGTCGCCGTCGCGCTGGCGTCTCCGCTCGATAGCTCTGCGCCGGCGACGTTTCGGCAGCTCGCCGACGACGCGACGACGACGCTGACCACGCGCTTCTACGCCGGCGACGGCCGCTGGCGCTCATGTCTCGATCCGAGCTGCGGCGCGGGGAACATCGACTGGGCCAGCGACAGCCTCACAGGCGTGCTGTACGAGCGTCGTCTGCTCGGCGCCGGGGACGCGCTGCTCCCGATCTTCCGCGCGCTCGAAGCGACGGAACCGCAGTATGGTCCGTGCCGCGCGCCGCAATGCGACAACTGGAGCGATGTGCCGATGTGGGACGCGGTCGCGGCGCTGCGCACCTACGACATCACCCACGACGACGCGGCCCTGCGCAACGCGCAAGCCGCGTACGCGGCCGTCGCGGAGTCAGACGTCTACGCGCGCGGTGCCTGCCCCGAGATCGACTACCAGCGCCCGCACGCGGAGAGCGGGGGCCTCAAGACGCTCGAAACCGATGCGAACGCGACGCTGGCCGCCGTGTTGCTCGCCGAGCGCACGCAGCGCGTCGACTACCTCGATCAGGCACAGCGCCGCTACGACGCGATCCGCCGCTGGTTCCTCGATCCCCAGCTCGGGCTCTACACGGTCTACGTGTTCGACGATGGGCGGTCGTGCAAACCGCTGCCGCACCGCTTCTTCGCCTCCGTCAATGGCGTGATGATCGAGGCTGCCCTCGAGCTGGCGCGGGCGACGCACGTCGAACGATACGGGCGCGAGGCGCGTTCCACTGCGCACGCGATCCGCGCGCTCGACGACGAACGCGGAATCTTCACCGACTTCCAGGCCGAGAACGACGTCGTCGAGCCGCTCGTGCTCGCGATGCTGCAACTCGCGCGCGGCGGCGACGCGTTCGCACGAGACTGGATTCTCCACAACGCGGCGACCGCGGCGCACGCGCGGCGCGACGCCGACGGCGCGTACGGGCGTTTCTTCGACGGCCCGCCGCCGGCCGCAATCGTCACCGCTTGGCAGTCGAACGGTGGCCTCGCACTCGAGATCGCCGCCGGCGCGCTGGCGCCCGACGAACGCGCGGAACCCAGCGCCCCCTGGCGCGAAGCACCGACGACGACCATCGCGCACGGCGCCGCGCTGCCGCAAACGTTCCGGTTCACCGGCTCGGGCTTCGCACTGCTGGGCACGCTGGGCGAACGCTGCTGCGAGCTCGGCCGTGCGCGGCTGCTGATCGACGGTCGCGAGCCGGTCGACCGCACCGGGATCTGGCAGAACAAATCGAGCGCCGGCCGCGCGCTACCCGGCACCCTTCTCTTTGCCTGGCGCTGGCCGACGAGCGGTCCGCACGAGATTCGGCTCGAGCCCGATCTCGCCAACGCGAAGGAAGGCGGACCGTTCGTCGACCTGCGCGCCGCGATCGTCACCCCCTAGCAGGGTGCGCGGGCGGGCGGAAACGGTTCACGCGGTCCGTGCGCGAAGCGGAGCGCATGGAGAGCACGAACGCGTTCGGTTGGATCGGCCTCGGCGACATCGGGAAGCCGATGTGCTTGCAGCTGATCGCGGCGGGGCATCGCGTCCACGTCTGGGGCCGCACGCCGGAAAAGCTGCAGCCCGCGCTCGACGCCGGCGCGACCGCCGTTGCGTCG
Source organism: Vulcanimicrobiota bacterium (assembly GCA_003161435.1). Classification (GTDB taxonomy): domain Bacteria; phylum Vulcanimicrobiota; class Vulcanimicrobiia; order Vulcanimicrobiales; family Vulcanimicrobiaceae; genus Vulcanimicrobium; species Vulcanimicrobium pasteuri. Next base: position 72,699 of record PMOS01000002.1, on the reverse strand, counting down.
CCCGCCGAGCTGGCCGCGGCCTGCGACGCGGTGTTCCTCTGCGTGACCGACGGCGACGCGGTCGAAGAGGTCGTGTTCGGCGCCAAGGGCGTCGCCGAGGGAGCGCGGCGCGGCAGCATCGTGATCGACCACTCGACGATCCACCCGGAGACCGCGCGCCTCGCGTCGCGGCGGCTGCGCGGCAACGGCGTCGCTTGGGTCGACGCGCCGGTCTCCGGCGGCGCGGTCGGCGCCAAGGCCGGCACATTGTCGGTCTTCCTCGGCGGCGACGACGCCGACGTCGCGCGCGTGACGCCGTGGCTCGCCGCGTATGCGCGCAACGTCACGCACATGGGCCCGGTCGGGAGCGGTGAAGCCGCGAAGTCGTGCAATCAAGCCGTCGTCGCCGCCAGCATCGCGCTGTGGGCCGAGGTGATCGCGTACGCGCGCCGCGCCGGGCTCGACCCGGACTTGCTGGTCGACGCGCTCGCCGGCGGCTGGGCCGACTCGGAGATCCGCCGCGTTCACGGTCACGATCTGGTCGCCGGTCGCTTCAGGCGCACGCCGACCTTCATCATGCTCAAAGACCTCGACATCATCGACGACGTCGCGCGCGCGAACAAAGCGCCGATGCCCCTCACGGCCGCCGCGACGACGCTCTATCGCCTCTTCGTCGCGCAAGGCCGGCCGCCGGGCGGCCCCGGCGCGCTCATGCAACTCTACGAGGAGCCGCCCGCGTCGTGAGCGCCATGACCACCGCTCACGCTCCGGCGGAACAGCTGCACCCGCTGTTCGCCGGCGAGCTCACCGGCACCGATCTGCGCGCGCTCGACGACGCGGCGCTCGACGGCGTGCGCGCGCTGATGGACCGCTATGCGGTGCTGGTGATCCGCAACCAGGAGATCACCGACGAAGCGCAAGCCGCCTTCGCCCGACGGCTCGGCGGACAACTGGTGACGACCGTCGGACTTCGCGTGATCAACCCGGCCGCACGCTCCGCCGATCCGGCGCTCACCGACATCTCGAACCTCGACGAGAACGGCGAGATCATGGATCTGGCGGACCGCCGGCGCATGTACGCGCTCGGCAACCGCCTGTGGCACTCCGATTCCTCGTTCCAGAACCCGCCGGCGCGCTATTCGATGCTCTCGGCAAAAGAAGTCCCCGCCACGGGCGGCGAGACGGAATACGCCGACATGCGCGCCGCGTACGACGCATTCCCCGACGCCCTCAAAGCGCAGATCGAAGATCTGCGCGCGTTCCACTCGATCATCTACTCGCGCTCGACGATCGGCTTCACCGAGTTCAGCGAAGCGGAGCGCGCCAAGTTCCCCGGCGCGGAACAGCCGCTGGTGCGCGTGCACCCCGGCTCGCACCGCAAGAGCGTATACGTCGCATCCCACGCCGAGCACATCGTCGGCTGGCCCGTCCCCGACGGGCGGCTGCTGCTGCGCGAGCTGCTCGCGCTCGCGACGCTGCCGCAGTTCGTCTACCGGCACACCTGGCGCGCCGGCGACTTCGTGATCTGGGACAACCGCTGCACGATGCACCGCGGCCTGGCGTTCGACGAAGCGAACCAGCGCCGCGACCTGCGCCGCGTCACCACGATCGACGTCGACTGACAGGAGCACGTCCGCGATGACCGCGGCGGTACTCGGCCGGCTGACCCGCGAGACGTACGCGCAGTGGAGCCGCGACGACGGCTGGCTCTACGCCGCCGCGATGGCGGCGTTCGCCGCGCTCGCGCTCGCGCCGCTGCTGCTCATCGCGCTGCACGTCGCCGAGACGTTCGGCGACGAGCGCGCGGTGCTGCATGGGTTGGCCCTGGTGATCGACCCGATCGTCGGCCATGGCGGAGTCCGCGCCCTCAACGGCGTGATCTCCAGCCAAGCCCGCTCGCCGCACGGCAGCGCGCTCGCCACCACGCTGTCGATCGTCATCGCGCTGTTCGCCGGCTCGCGGCTCTTCTACGCGCTGCAGCGCGCCCTGCACGCGATGTGGAACACGCCGGTGCAACATCGCAACGGGCTGATGCGCACGTTCGTCGCGTTCCTCGCGGCCGGCGCTTTGTCGGTGTGCGTCATCGGCGGCATGACACTCGTCGTCTTCGGCAGCGCGGCGTTCGAAGCCGCCGTCCACGCCGCCGGCGCGCGCGGGCTCGGCGCGACGATCGGGATTCATCTCGGCGTCGGCCTGATCGGTGCGCTGATCCTCGCGCCGATCGTCGCCGCGCTGTTCAAGTGGCTTCCCGGTACCCATCTGGCTTGGACCGATGTCTGGATCGGCGCGCTCACCACCGCCTTCGGCTTCGCGCTAGCGCAATCGGCGATCGGGATCTATCTCGCCACCGAAAACCTGCCGTGGACCTACGGCAGCGCGGCATCCGTGATCGTCGTCCTGCTCTGGCTCTACTACTCGTCGTATCTGTTCTTACTCGGCGCGGAGTTCACGCACGTCTACGCTCGCGAAGTCGGCTCGCTTCGCGAACACACGGACTAGACTACAAGGCCCGATTGCGCAAGCCGAGGCGATCCTTCGACGAACTCAGGATGACTCGATCGTCACAACTTACAAAGACTCCGGCCCTGCGGGACCGGATACGAGCCGGACGCGACGGTGTCGACGTAGTCCCATTGATCCTTCATCGCGCTCTTGGGTTTGCCGACGAGCAGGTAATACGGCTTGATCACTTGGTGATCGAACGCGCGAACCTCTTCGGGGCCCGTAGGACCGGCATACTTATAGCCCTCGAGCGCTTTCGCAGCGTGAGCAGGGTCGATCGACTTCGCGCGCGCGATGCCGTCGAACGTGAGCTTCGCCTCGATGTATGCCGATGCGCCGACGTAGCCGAGGGGCTCGCCGTAGGCGGTCTTGTATGCTTCGCTGGCTTTGCGCGTCGCCGGCGTCGCGTCGTGCCAGTACTGGCAGCCGGCGTACACGCCGTCGAGATCGTCGGCGCCGATCCCCGAGAAGTCGAGTAGCCCGCCGCTCCAGACGTAGAGGATCTTGGTCGTCTTCTTGAGCCCGTAGCTGTTGGCGGTCTTGAGCGCTTTGATCGCGTCGCCGCCGAAGTTGAGCAGGCACAGGACGTCGGGCTTGGCTTCGGCCGCCTTGGCAATGTAGTTCGAGAACTCGGTCGCGCCGAGCGGGTGGTAGTCGTTGCCGATCAAGGTGAGGCCCTTCTCCTGAGCGACTTCTTTGACGTTGGTGAGCAGCGATTCGCCGAACACGTAGGACGGCGTGATCGTGTACCACTTCTTCGCGTTCGGATACTTCTGGATGAACGGATACATCGCGGCACGCACCGCGCCGTAGGCCGGGACCGACCAGCGGAACGTGTACGCGTTGCAGTCTTTGCCGGTGATCTCGTCGGCGCCGACGCTGGTCCAGAACAGCGCGTGCTTGTCCTTGACGACCTGCGCGATCGCCAGCGCCACCGCGCTCGACGCGCAGCCGGCGAAGAACCGTGCACCGTCGTGCTCGAAGGCGTCGGTAGCCTGCTGCTGCCCGACGTCGGGCTTGGTCTGGTCGTCGCGGGTGATGTACTTGATCGGGTGGCCGGCGACGGACTTCTTGACCTCATTGACGGCGAGCGAGAAGCCGCGGTCGGTGTCGCGTCCGAACGCCGCGTACGCGCCGGTCGACGAGTAGATCCCGGCGAAGACGACCTCATCGTCCGCCGCGCGGGCCGGGACTCCGGCCAGCAGCGCGGCGGCCGCGCCGCCGGTCGTTGCGAGAAAGTGGTTCCGTTGCATGGTTCGTTCCTTTCACGTTCCGACGCCCAAATAGGTCGCTTGGAGATCGCCGCGCGCGCGCAGCTCGGCGGCCGTCCCATCGAAGACGATCGTGCCTTGGTCGATGACGGCGGCACGATCGGCGACGCCCAGGGCGAGCTCGACGTTCTGCTCCACCAGCAAGATCGCCAGTCCCTCGTCGCGCATCGCCTCGATCGACGAGATGACCGCATCGACGATCACCGGCGCCAGGCCCTGCGAGGGCTCGTCGAGGAGCAGCAGCCGCGGCCCGGTCACCAGCGCCCGGGCGATCGCCAGCATCTGCTGTTCGCCGCCGCTCAGGTAGCGGCCGCGCCGGTCGCGCAACGGCGCCAGCGCGGGGAACAGCCCGAACACGCGCTTGCGCGGCCATGCGTTGCCGCGGGTCGCGATCGCCAGGTGCTCGTCGACCGTCAGGTCCTTGAAGATGCGGCGCTCTTCGGGGACGTAAGCGATGCCGCGCCGGTTCACGACGTGCGGCGCTGCGCCGCCGATCTCCGAGCCGTCGAAGCACACCGAACCCGCCCGTGGCGCAACCAGTCCGACGATCGTTTTCAGGGTGGTCGATTTCCCGGCGCCGTTGCGACCCAACAGCGCGACGACGCCGCCGTCGGGGACGCGCAGCGAGACGCCCTTGAGGATCCAGCTCGCGCCGTAATACGTGTCGACGCCGGACAGTTCGAGCACTAGGCGGTCTTCCCGAGATACGCTGCGCGGACAGCGGGATCGGCGCGAATCTCCGCCGGCGTCCCGTGCGCCAGGATGCGGCCGAAGTTCATCACCGTGATCTCGTCGGAGAGTCCCATCACCAGCGGCATATTGTGCTCGATCAGCACGATCGTGTAGCGCGCGGCCAACGCGCCGATGCGATCGATCAACCGTCGCGCGTCCTCGGGCGAGAGCCCCTGCGAGGGTTCGTCGAGCAGCAGCAGCACCGGATCGGTCGCGAGCGTGATCGCCAGCTCGAGCAGCCGCTGGTCGCCGCCGGCGAGCTCGCTCGCGAGCTGCGCGCGATGCCCGAGCAGGCCGATCTCTTCGAGCGCGGCTTCGGCTCGCGCGTTCACCGCGGGCAGCGACGCCGCGGTTCGCCAGAGCGCGAAGCTCTGGTCGGTGCGTGACTGCGCCGCCAAGCGGACGTTCTCGAACACCGTCAGTTTCGGGAACACGTTGGTGCGCTGGAACGAGCGGCCCATCCCCAGGTGCGAGCGGCTCGTTGCGTCCAGCCGCGTCACGTCGCAATCGGCGAACTCGATCGACCCGCCGCTCGGGCGCAACTCGCCGCTGAGCAGGTTGAACAACGTCGTTTTGCCGGCGCCGTTGGGGCCGATGATCGCGTGCAAGGTTCCCGGCCGCACGTCGATGTCGACCGCGTCGACCGCGACGTGCGCGCCGAAGCGCTTGGTCAGCTCACGCGTGCGCAGCACGGCGTCCCCAACGATCGGCGATCCCCCACAACCCGCCGCGGAAGAACAGCACGACGGCGCAGAAGATCAGCCCGAACACGAGCGGCCAATGCGACCAGACGTGGCTGAGCGAGTTCGACAGCACGGTGAAGATCGCCGCACCGAGCAGCGGGCCGTACGGCGATCCGATCCCGCCCAGCAGCGTTGCGATGACGACGTTGGTCGACGTGTCGAGGTCGATCGCTTGCAGCGGGACGAAACGAAACAGCTCGGCGTACAGCCCGCCGGCCAGCCCCGACAGCGCGCCCGAGATCGCGAACGCGGCGATCTTGTAGCGGCGCACGCGAAAGCCGATCGCCCGCGCGCGGTCCTCGTTCTCGCGGATCGCGCGCAGCACGGCGCCGAACGGCGAGTCGATGATGCGCAGCAGCGCCGCGAAGGCCAGCAGCACGACGACGGCGGTGAAATAGTAGTAGCGCGTCGCGTCGTCGAGCGAAAGGCCGAACAGCGCCGGGCTCGGGATGCCCCGCAAACCGTTGTCGCCGCCGGTGACGTCGCGCCACTGGAACGCGATATAGTACGCCATCTCGTTGAACGCGAAGGTGAGCATCACGCCATAGACGCCGCGCCCGGTAATCGCGAGCGCGCCGATCACCGCGGCGGAAGCACCGCCGGCGACGAGCCCGGCGAGCAGCGCGAGCGGGAGCGCCGCATGCGCGGCGATCAGCGCGTTGGCTGCGACGTACGCGCCGACGCCGTTGAACGTCGCCTGCCCGAACGAGAGAAATCCCATCTCGCCCAGCAGCAGGTTGAACGCGACGGCCAGCAGCCCGAAGGTGAGGATCTGCGTCTCGAGCTCGGGATAGTGCAACACGAGCGGCGCGAGCGCGACGACGACGACCAGCACGGCGAAGCGCGTCATCGCTTGCCGAACAGCCCCTGCGGCCGGATCAGGATGACGAGCGCCATCGCCGCGAAGATCGCGACCTCCGACGCCGCCGGATACAGGATCGTCATGATCGCCTGCGTCAGCCCGACGAAGATCCCGCCGACGACCGCCCCGAGATAGCTGCCGAGCCCGCCGATCACGACGACGGCGAAGCTGGTCGCCATCAACTCGTTCCCCATCGCCGGCTGCCCGCCGCGAATCGGCAGGATCAGCGCGCCGGCCAGCCCGGCCAGCCCGACGCCGATCCCGAACACGATGGTGAACAGCAGCTGCACGTCGATGCCGATGCAGGCGACCATCTCGGGATCGTCGATCCCCGCTCGGATGATCGCGCCGTACTTGGTGCGTTCGAGCGCCAACCACACCGCGCCGATCACCAGCGCCGAGGCGGCGACCAAGAACAGCCGGTAGTACGGGAAGCTGACCACGCCCAGCGGTACACCGCCGTCGAGCGCGCGCGGGACGTCGACGCTGGTCGGGTTCGCTCCCCAAATCAGCACGATCGCTTCTTGCGCGATCAGCACCAGCCCCAGGGTGAACAATATCTGATAGACGTGGCCCGCGCGCGCCAGTCGCCGCATCGCAAACGCGTCGACGACCAATCCCAGCCCCGCGACGACGAGCGGAACGACCGCGATCGCCAGCCAAAAATTGCCGGTCGCCGCGACGACGGTGAACGCAACGTACGCGCCGAGGGCGTAGAACGCGCCGTGCGCGAAGTTGGGGATGTCGAGCATCCCGAAGATCAGCGTGAGGCCGGCGGCGACGAGCGCGTAGATCATCCCTTGGACGATCCCGTTGAGCAGCTGGATCTCGACCAGGCCCGACATCAGGCCGCGCGGTCCCACACTTTCGCGCCGCCGACGTAGGTCGCGCGCACGCCTACCGCCCCGAGCGTCGCGGGATCGACCGTCAACGGGTCGTCGTCGAGCGCGACGAAGTCAGCCAGGTAGCCGGGCGCGAGCCGGCCTTTGACGTCGTCTTCACCCGACGCGTACGCGGCGTTCGTCGTGTACAGCGAGAGCGCTTCGTACGGCGTGATGCGCTGCGAGAGTCCCAGCGGCGTGCCGTCGTAGCCGGTGCGCGTGACGCACGACTGCAGCGCGAGCAGCGGCTGGAACGGGCCGCACGGGTAGTCCGACGACCCGGCGACGGCGACGCCGTGGTCGATAAACGAACGGTGCGCGAACATTCGCTCGATCCGCTTGGGCCCGTACCACTCGAGCAGCTTTCCGCCGTGATAGTGGACGTAGCTCCCGAACGGAGCCGCGATCGCGCCGACGTTCTTCATCCGCCGCAGGATCTCGTCGTTGACGATGCTGCAGTGCTCGATGCGATGATGAAGGTCGGGCTTGGGCTGCTCACGCTGCGCGGCCTCCACCTGGTCGAGCAGCTTGCCGATCGCGCGGTCCCCGTTGGCGTGCACGCAGACGCGGTTGCCGTCCTGATGCGCCATGCGCACGACGTCGCTCAAGATCGCGTCGGAGAGCGTCTGCATGCCGAAGTCGTCGGTCGTCCCCTCGAACGGCTCGTCCATCAGACAGGTGCGCCCGCCGATCGCGCCGTCGACGAAGGCCTTGATTCCGCCCAGCCGCAGGCGGCGGTCGCCCGAACCGGTGCGGATCTCGCGCTGCGCGAGCAGCCCGTAATGCTCGAAGTGGAGCAGCATGTTGACGCGCATCGAGAGCTGCTCGCGCCGTTGCGCCGTTTCGAAGAGCGTGATGTCGTCGGGACCACACATCGCGTCGGTGACCGACGTGATTCCGGCTGCGTGAAAGGCCTGCATCGCCAGACCGAGGCCGCGCAGCCGGTCTTCGGGCGTGCTCGCCGGCGCGATCGTCTGCGGCAGCCGCGTCGCCTGCGGATACGCGAAGTCGAAGATCGCCGTCTCGAACAGGATGCCGTTGAGCCGGCCGCCGGCGTCGCGCCCGAACCGGCCGCCCGGCGGATCTTCGCTCGACTCGTCGAGGCCGCCCAACTCCAGCGCCTTGGAGTTGACGACGCCCCAGTGCCCGGCGATCTGCAGCACCATGATCGGGTGATCGCGGCTCACGTCGTCGAGATCCCAGCGGGTGAGCACGCGGCCTTCGGCCATCTTCGCGTCGTCGTAGCGGCTGCCCCGAATCCAACCGCCGGGCCGGGTTCGCGCGAGCTCGGCCCGCAATTTCGCGTCGATCTCGGCCAGCGACGAGACGGCGTCGATCGAGAGGTCGAGGTGCAGCATGTCCTCGGCCGCGACGGCGAGGTGCGCGTGCGCGTCGTTGAACCCGGGCACGATCACCGCGTCGCCGAAATCGACGATCTCCGCAGCGGGGTAGCGCTCGCGCAACGCATCGACCGTTCCGGTGGCGGCGACATACTCGCCCTCGGTCGCCAACGCTCCGGGCGCATCGCCGGTCATTGTGACGATCCGCCGCGCGCGAAAGATAGTCGTCGTCATCCCCGGCCGCTGTTCGTCGGCCAACGCCCCATGCCCCCAGGCCGTGTCATCCTGAGCCCGTCGAATGGCTACTTGCGCCCGAACGCGGTCGCCAGCGCGATGACGGCCTTCGTGCGCAGTGGAACGTACGCGCGGCGCGTGAACACGTCGTAGCCGTTTGCTTCGATCCGGTCGAGAATGCGGCCGTAGAGCGCGAGCGCGAGACGGACCGTGTAGCGGCTCTCCGGCGAGAGCAGGGCGATCCCCGGCGCCGCCGACCGGTACAGCTCGCGCACGCGTGCGATCTGAAATGACATCAAAGCGATGAATTCCGCGTCGACCACGCCCCGCAGCAACTTGTGCTCGGTGTACCCGAACCGGCGCATATCCTCGGCGGGGAGATAGATCCGGCCCATGCGCGCGTCCTCGCCGACGTCCCGCAGGATGTTGGTCATCTGCATCGCCCGCCCGAGCGCGACCCCGTACTCGAGCGCGCCCGGCTCGTAACCGAGGATCGGGCTGACCAGCAACCCGACGGTCGACGCCACCAAATAGCAGTACTCGAGCAACTCTTCGTACGTGTCGTAGCGCTGCACCGTGATGTCTTTGCGCGCACCTTCGAGCAGTTGCAAAGCCGGCCGGATCGAGACGTCGTAGCGGCGCGCCGTATCGGCGACCGCCACCATCGCCGGCTGTTTGGGCCGGCCTGAGAAGGCCGCGACGAGCTCATGCTGCCACGCGTTCAGCTTGGCAAGGCGCATCTCGGGGGAATCGGATGTGTCGGCGATGTCGTCGGCGGTCCGGCACAACGCGTAGATCGCCCAAATCGCCTTGCGCTTGTCGGGCGGCAAGAACAGCGAGGCGAAGTAAAACGTCTTCGAGCACGTCTTGGTGATCTCACGACAGCGACGATAGCTCTGCTCGATCTCGGAGGACCGCCGCTCGAACACGAGCGGCATCGCAGGGCGTCGCGCGGGTATGCGCACCGGTCGCGGACGCCGGCCCTAGCCGCGCAACGGCGGCGGTTCGCCGAGCGCGATCGCGTCGTGCGAAAGCACGGGATGGAACATATCGAGGCAGCGTGATTTAGGGGGAACCGGAGCCGGCGCCTCCTGGTGCCTTAGCACCCTGCTAGGCCGCTGCCGCTTTCGGCTTGGCGGCAAAGCGCTCGGACCAGTCGATTCGGCCGGTAACCTGCATCGTGATGAACAACGTCACGATCGCACCGATGGTGATCGACAACCCGCTATAGCCTTCGTCGAAAAGCGCGTACGAAAACAGGATCAGGTAGAAGAACTGCGCGAGCGCGGCTTCGACGGCGGCGAAGCGCAAGCCGACGACCAGACGCAGGTATGAGACCGTCAGGAACATCGAAACGACCGAGCAGAGGATGAACGCCCAGCCGATCGGCATGCGATCGACCGTGTACGCGAACAGGAGGTGAAACGCGAAGAACGCCGCTGCCAGGAAGAAGTAGTTGATCGGATGCAAGTCGATGCGGCGCAGCGTCGTGATCACCAGCATCACGAAGACGTAGAACGCGAGCGAGAGCGGCGCCCACAGCGTGATCCGTTCGGCGAGCGGGCCGGGCTGGAGCCGAGGCGGAAACGTCATGCCGACGCCGAATCCGCCGACCAGGTTCCGGTAACGCCAGGTCAGCTGCCAGCCGCCCGGGATCTGTTGCTCCGTCGTCGGGGCGAGGGTGCGCGGCGGGAAATCGATTGCCCGAAAGTTCGTGCGCACGACGAGCGTGAAGTCGCGCACCGCGACCACACCGTCGCCGAAGCGATAGCTCCAGATGCCGATCCCGTGCGAGCGGTACGCGACCGTTAGCGTGGATGTCCGGCCGCGCGATTCCGGCACCGAAGCGGCGATGGTGCCGCTCGCGCTGGTCACCGGGATTCGGACGCCGTCGACGTCGAGCGTGAAGTCGTCATACGTCGCGCTGTCGGACGGAAAGGGAAACGCGACCTGCAGCCGCGTGGACGCCCCGGGATTCACGACGCGGTACGTCGCCGCGAAGCGCACCGCGTAGGTGTTGTACCACAGCAGCCCCTTTTGGCGCGGGTCCAACGCCAGGTCGACGTTGACGCGCGACGACGCGGGGACCACCGAGCTGCGGTCGATGGTCGTGCGCCCTTTTTTATCGATGTGACTGGTTTCGTAGGTGAAACTGGGAGCCGGTTGGGCCTGCTCCGCGCCCCAAATCGCGGCCAGCTGCTCGCGCTGGGAGAGATCGGAGGAGCCGGTTCGGACCCCGATCGTCGCACCCAGAATGAGCCAGCCGACCGTGGCGGCGGCCAGAACGAGGACGACCCCGGCCAAGCGCAGTAGCATATCTTTGCATCGCAAAGTTCTTAGTTGGAGACTTTGTAACACAAAGACATTGTGGATGAAAGGTCGACCGCCGGTCAGTCGCGCTCCCGGCCGAGAGCGGGCTGCGACGCAGAGGCGCGAAAAGACGGCCGATGACGGTTTCGACGCTAGCCAGGACGCTGTTCGTGAACGGGGAGTTCGAGCCGGCTGCTTCCGGCGACACGCTGCCGGTCATCGATCCGGCGACCGGGAGCACGATCGGCGCGATCTCCGCGGGCGGCGCGCACGACGTCGACCGCGCGGTGCGCGGCGCGACCGCCGCCTTCGAAGGCGAATGGGGACGGCTCGGCGCGGCGGATCGCGGGCGGCTGTTGGCGCGCTTCAGCGCCACGATCGCGCAGCACGCAGAGCGGCTCGCGCAGATCGAATCGCTGGACACGGGCAAGCCGATCTCGCAAGCCCGCGCCGACCTCGCGGCGACGGTGCGCTATTTCGAGTATTACGCCGGCGGAGCGGACAAGCTGCACGGCGACACGATCCCGTACCTTCCCGGCTTCGCGGTGCAAGTGTTGCGCGTCCCGGTCGGCGTCACCGGCCATATCATTCCGTGGAACTACCCGACGCAGATGTTCGCGCGGTCGCTCGCGCCGTCGCTCGCGGTCGGTAACGCGACGGTGATCAAACCCTCCGAGGACGCGTCGCAATCGATCGTCGAGCTGGCGAAGCTCGCGAGCGAGGCCGGCTTTCCCGCCGGCGCGATCAACGTCGTCACCGGGCTCGGCGAGACGGCCGGCGACGCGCTGGCGCGGCATCCCGGCGTCGACGTGCTCGGGTTCACCGGCTCGCCGGAAGTCGGGACGCTCGTGCAGGCCGCGGCCGCGCAGCACCACGCGCGCTGCATCCTCGAGTTGGGCGGCAAGTCGGCGCAGATCGTCTTCGCCGACGCGGATCTCGACGCTGCGGTTCCGGCGATCGTGCGCGCGATCGTACAGAACGGCGGCCAGACATGCTCGGCCGGCAGCCGCGTGCTCATCGAAGCTTCGGCGTTCGAACGGGTCACGGAACGGCTCGCCGCAGCATTCGCGCTACTGCGAGTCGGGCTGCCGTCGACCGATCCCGACGTCGGACCGCTGATCAACGGCGCGCAGTTCGCGCGCGTGCGCGGGTACGTCGATCGCGCCAAGCGCGATGCGGTTGCCGTTCTGGCGCGCAGCGCGCGGCCCGACGATCTGCCGGCCGGCGGCTTCTACGTCGAGCCGATGCTCTTCGGACCGGTGCACGAGCGCCACGAGCTGGCGTGCGAAGAAGTGTTCGGGCCGGTGCTCTCGGCGCTGGGCTTCGCCGACGAGCGTGACGCCATTCGGTTGGCGAACGCGACGCAGTACGGTTTGGTCGCGGGCGTGTGGACGGAGAACGGCAGCCGGCAGACGCGCGTGTCGCGCGCGCTGCGGGTCGGTCAGGTTTTCATCAACTGCTACGGTGCGGGCGGCGGAATCGAGTTGCCGTTCGGCGGTTTCCGCAAGAGCGGCCACGGCCGCGGCAAAGGTTTCGCGGCGATGCACGAGTTCAGCACTTTGCAGACGATCACCCAGAAATTCGCGTGAGCCTGCGCTACGGGTCCCTGCAGGGGAAGATCGCCGTCGTCACCGGCGGCGGCTCGGGCTTCGGCGCGGAGATCGGGAAGAAGCTCGCGCAGGAAGGCGCGTCACTGACCGTGCTCGACGTCGACGACGCGGGCGGCGGTCGCGTGGTCGAGGAGATCAACGCGCACCGGCCGCGGAGCGCGCGCTTTCTCCACTGCGACGTCAGCCTTCGCGACGACGTCGCCGGCGCGGTGCGACGTATCGTCGAAGCCGACGAGCGGATCGACGTCTACGTCAACAACGCGGGGGTCACGCACCGCAACGCGCCGATGCTCGAGGTGAGCGAGGACTGGTTCGACCGTATCTTCGCCGTCAACGTCAAGGCGCTGTACCTCTCGGCGCTCGAGCTGGTACCCGTTTTCCGCGCGCAGGGCGGCGGGGCGATCGTCAACATCGCGTCGACGGCGGGGATCCGGCCGCGCCCCGGCTTGACGGTGTACAACGCGTCCAAGGGGGCGGCGATCCTGTTCTCCAAGTCGATGGCGGTCGAGTTCGCGCCGGACAACATCCGCGTGAACGCGGTCTGCCCGGTCGCGGGCGAGACGCCGCTGCTCGCCGAGTTCATGGGTGGCGACACCCCGGAACTGCGCGCGAAGTTCGCCGCCAGCGTTCCGCTCGGACGCCTCTCGCAACCGCGCGACATCGCGAACGCGGTGGCATTTCTGGCATCCGACGAAGCGTCGTTCATCACCGGCGTCGCACTCGAAGTCGACGGCGGCCGCTGCATCTAGCGGCTGGCACGAGGTGAGCGCACCGCCGCCGTTCCTGGGGTGTGGGCGCGCGAGACGGTCCCGGTGTGGCGGGACATCTCAGCGCGCAGGAACGACGACGGCGGCCCCGTCCGATGATGCGACCTGCCTCAGTCTACGTACAGCCTGCGAAATGCCCTAAGTACCACGGTTCGATTCCGTCCCATCGTGCAAGGCGACCAGACCGAGGCGCAGCGCTTCGGCCGCCAACTGACCGCGGCTGTTGACGTCGAACTTGCGGAACAGCATCTGGACGTGGTTGGCGACGGTCTTCCACGAGCTGCGTCGCGCGGCGGCGATCTCTTTGTACGCTCGGCCACGCACCAACAGCGTGAGGATCGCCTTCTCGGTTTCGGTCAAGCTCGGACCGCGCGACGACTCGAGCTCGCGGAGTTGCACGACCATCCAATACGACGCGTTGACGCCTTCGAGCGTCTTGGTCGCGTAGTCGACATAGCGCTTCGCGCCGGTGAGGCGAGCAAGACGCAGCGCGATCTCGCTTGCGCGCCGGCGGTACCGCGCCTTCTTGAGCAAGCGCAACGCCGACGAGAAGAGCCGGATCGCCGCCTTGTAGTCGCCCGCGGCTTCGCGCACGAATCCTTCGACGCCGCTCTCGACGGCGGCGTAGCGCTCGTCGCCGGGCGAGGCGCGGAGCGTCGGCGCGATCACGTCTCGATATTGGGACATGAGAAGCGCCGCGCCCTCATCCATCCCGGCATGCGCCATCTCTTCGGCGAGGAACAGCGGGAGCTGCTTCTGATCGTCGCCGAGGTCCACGACGCTCAGCGTCGCGTGCAGCTCTTTCGCGCGATCGACGAACTCGCGGTGCGCTCCCCACTCCTGCAACCCGCGGAACACCCCGGCCATGCGGCACTGCGCGAGGATGCGATAGGCCGTCGTTGCGGCAGCCGACTCGGCGTCGCGCGCCCACGTGCGAGCACCGGCGGCGTCGCCGCTGATCTCGCACATGATCGACGCGAAAATGGCGACCCAGAACCGCGGGCGCGCGAGCCCGTCGCGCGTCCAGTCAAACGCGCGGATGCTCCTCTGCAGCGACGGCCATCCTTCGGCCTGAAGCAACTCGGCCGAGAGCGCCGTGAGGCCCTGCAGCACGTTGGCCTCGACGTAACGGTCGTGGTGCTTGCAGGCGGCCAGCGCGCGGAGCGAGCTGCGAAAACGCTCGGCCGCGACGGCGAAGTCGCCGCGGGCGAACGACACCCACGCCAGGTACTGCACGGCGCGTGCATGGATGATGTCCGAAGCGGGATCGACCGCCGACAGCTGCGCCTCGGCTTCTTCGTAGCGGTGCAGCTGAAAGCGCGCGATCCCGAGATTCACCGCGAGCTCGGCCCGGATGGTCGGATGGGCACTGTGCGCCATCGTGGAGGCTTCGGCCAGCAGGGCTTCGCCGCGCTCGACTTGTCCGAGACGAACGTACGAGGCCCCCAGGAGCATCTGCGCCGTCACGTACGGATCCAATGACGTCGGCGTGTACGCGCATGCCCGCAAAGCGTCGATGGCCTTGTCAGCGCGGCCCAAGCGCAGCAGCACGCGAGCGCGGAGCAGCGCCACGTCGTACCGGATGGTATCGTCGTGCAGGGCGATGGCGTCGCACGCTGCCAGGCACTGCTCGAAGTCTCCGTCGAGAAAGGCCTGCCGCGCTGACGAGAACGTGGCTCGCTGGCCCCCGAGAGTACGCTGATTCGGAACGGCCTTCGCTCCCAGACGGCGGGCTCGGTGGGTCGGGATGTGCGAGGTTGCACGCCGGCCACCGTAGTCGAGCGCTTCGCCGCCCAAGCCGGCGATCCGCTAGCGTTACTCGCCGATCGGCCCGACGACGTCTTGCGGCGCCGAGATGACCTGGGTTTAATGACCTAGGTCATCGTCGAACTTATCGACCGGGAAGGGGCGGATCGCCCTCGGCGAAGCCGGAGTGGGGCGATTTTCGGGCCGAAAGGGCACCTGAAAGCGGGCAGCCGAGGGCAGGCTGCTTACGAGATCGGCTCATTTCGCCGATCTAGTGGAGGATGGGCGACATGTCTAGACTCGGGTCCGCGAACGACTCGAGCACGGAGAGATCGGACGATGTGGAAGCTGTTCGGTAGCCCGAAGAGCCCGAAAGCGGCTCCCGCCAGTCAGCGCGATGCGCTCGACGTGGCGATGCGCGCCCTCGCCGACAGCGAGGTCGACCGCCCCCTGCCGACGCTCGTGTGTCGCGCCTGCGGCCTGAAATACTCGAACACCGGCACGTACCTGCAAGGCTCGCGCTGCCCCGATTGCCACCCCAACGTTTGACCGAACGTCCGGCGCGGTACGTGGCGAAGCTAGCCTACGGAAACCTGGGCGCCTCGAGCGAGGGCGTAGTGGACGAGCCGATCGACCAGCGCTTCGTAGGAAATCCCCGCGTGTGCGGCTTCGTCGGGTAGCAGGCTCTGCGGGGTCATCCCGGGCAGCGCGTTGACCTCGAGGATCGTCGGGCGGCCGTGGTCGGTCACGATGAAGTCGGTGCGCGAGTAGTCGCGCAAGCCGACCAGGCGGTGCACCGACAGCGCGAGCGTCTGCAGCCGCGACGTCAGGTCGTGGTCGATCGGCGCGGGGATCAGGTGTCGCGAGCCACCCGGTTTGTATTTCGCATCGTAGCTGTAGAACTCGTCGGTCGAGACGATCTCCACCACCGGGAGCGCCTCTTCGCCCAGCACGCCGCACGAGAACTCGCGTCCGGGAACGTACTCCTCGGCGAGGATCTCCGGCGTGCGCGACGACGCACCGATCATCGCTTTGGTCCACTCCTCGTGCGTCTTGACGATCACGACGCCGGCGCTCGATCCGCTGCCGCGCGGTTTCGCTACCAGCGGCAAATTCAAACTCCCGGGTAGCAGCGGCAACGTTCCGCCCATCAAGTCGAACGTATCCCAAGCCGGCGTCGGCAGGCCTTCGGCAGCGAGCAGTTTCTTGGTCAGGTGCTTGTCCATCGCGAGCGCGCACGCCGCGACGCCGCTGCCGGTGTACGGGATCCCGAGCCACTCGAGCACGCCTTGAATCGTTCCGTCCTCGCCGCCGCGTCCGTGCAGCGCGTTGAACACCGCGTCCGGCGCGATCTCGCGAATCGCGTCGACGAAGCGCGCGTCGAAGTCCAGCGACTGCGCG
Source organism: Vulcanimicrobiota bacterium (assembly GCA_003161435.1). Taxonomy (GTDB): domain Bacteria; phylum Vulcanimicrobiota; class Vulcanimicrobiia; order Vulcanimicrobiales; family Vulcanimicrobiaceae; genus Vulcanimicrobium; species Vulcanimicrobium pasteuri. The sequence continues at coordinate 56,321 of PMOS01000002.1, read as the reverse complement.
TCGTGGCCCAGCGCCGTGAGCGCGCGCATCACGCACGTACCGCTCTCGATCGAGACCTCGCGTTCCGCGCTCGGACCGCCCATGACCACGGCGACTTTCAAACTGGGCATTCGGTGTCCGTAAATTCTCCGACCAGGTGGACTTCGAGCTGCAGTTCGACGCCGAAGCGCTCTTCGACCGCTCGCCGAACCCGGGCCAGGAGGGTTGCGACGTTTTGGGCCGACGCACCGCCGGTGTTGACGATGAAGTTCGCGTGCAAGGGGGACACTTCGGCCCCGCCTTCGCGCCAGCCCTTGGCCCCGACGGCCTCGATCAGCCGTCCAGCGTGATCGCCCTCCGGGTTGCGAAAGCACGAGCCGGAGTTCGGGACCGCAACGGGCTGGGTCGCCTTGCGGCGCACCAGCCGCGACTGCAGGCGCTCGCGGATCGCGGCCGGATCGCCGCGCTCGAAGCGCAGCGTCGCGCGCGCCACGATCGCGTCGCGCGGAATCGTCGTCCGGCGGTAGTGCCAGGCCACGTCGATGGCATGCGGCTCGGGCCGCGCCGGCGTCTGCACCAACACCTCGCGCGCGAACTCGCCGATCTCACGGTCGGTCCCGGCGTTCATCCGGATCGACCCGCCGACGGTCGCCGGAATCCCGGCCAGCCCGTCGATCCCGATCCCGCCGAGCGTAGCGACCTTCGTGCACAGCGCGGGCAGCGAGGCGCTGCCGCCGGCATCGACGATTACGGCGTCCTCCGTGCGCACGTCGAGCGCGGTAAAGTCGCCTTCCAGGCGCAGGACGATCCCGCGGATCCCGCCGTCGCCGACGAGCAGATTCGAGCCCGAGCCGAGCACGAACATCGGCAACCGGCGTTTGAAGACGCGCTGCAGCACGAACGCGAGCTCGTCGGTGCTGCGCGCGTCGATCAGCGCGTCGGCCGGGCCGCCGATCTTCCACCAGGTGAACGGTGCGAGCGCCTCGCCGAAGCGCGCACGCTCGCCGAAGCGCTCGCGCAGCGCAACGCGATCGGTTTCGTCGAGCAGCGGAACCGACTTCACGGGTCAGCGAGCCATGGCGGCGGCGACGCGTTCGCCGAGGCGGTGGGCGATCGAGGTGATCGACCCTGCGCCGAGCATGAGAACGAGCGCGCCGTCGGGAGCTTCGCGCGGTACCGCGTCGAGCAGATCTTCGACGTCGGCGACGTAGCTGACGGGCGTGCCCAGCGCGGCGAGCGGTTCGCCGATGCTGCGTTCGGTCACGCCGTCGATCGGCTTCTCGGCGGCCGCGTAGACGGGGGTGAGGATCACGCGGTCCGCGCCGTGCAGCGCGCGAGCGAAGAGTTCCTTGAGGTAGTTGGTCCGGCTGTAGCGATGCGGCTGGAACGCGACGACGACCGGACGGTCCTGCGCGTATTCGCGCGCCGCCGCAATCGTCTGCGCGATCGCCGTGGGATGGTGCGCGTAATCGTCGACGACGGTCAGCGCGCCGCGGCCGACGATCTCGAATCGCCGCTGCACCCCGTGGAACTGCGCGAGCCCGGCGGCAGCGCCGTCGAAGCGAATCCCAGCGGCGCGTGCCGCGCCGATCGCACCGAGCGCGTTCATCACGTTGATCTCACCCGGGACGTGCAGCGAGACCTCGCCGAGCTCGACACCGCGATCGCACACGACGAAACGCGAGCCCAGGTCGGCGTAGCGCAGGTCGGTGACGACGAGATCGGCGTCGGTGCGCGTCGCGAACGTCGTCACCGGCGCGAACGCCTGACCGGCGACGACCCGGCTGCCGCGGTTGTCGTTGCCGACGATCACGCAGCCGCTGGCCGGGACCCGGTTGACGAACTGGGTGAATTGCTCGAGCAGCCGCGGCAGGTCGTCGTCGGACGCGACGTGATCGTTCTCGATGTTGTTCACCACCGCGATCGTCGGGCTCAGGCACAGAAACGAACCGTCGGACTCGTCGCTTTCGGTGATGAACCAGCCCCCGGCGCCGGCGCGCGCGTTGGAACCGGTATCGACGCGCACGCCGCCGACCGCGACCGTCGGATCCAACCCGGCCGCTTCGAAGATCGTCGCCAGCATCGCGGTCGTCGTCGTCTTGCCGTGCGTCCCGGCGACGGCGACGAGCTTGTGGCCGCGGGCGAGCTCGGCGAGCATCGCACCACGCGTGACCACGTCGAGCTTGCGTTCGACCGCGGCGACGAACTCCGCGTTGTCCTGTGCGATCGCCGACGAAACGACGACGACCGTTGCATCGCCGAGGTGCTCGGCACGGTGTCCGATCGCCACGCGAACGCCCTCGGCCTCGAGCTGCTCGACGAGCGGGCTGCGGCGAACGTCCGAACCGCTGACTCGCGCGCCGCGGGCGAGGAGCAGCCGCGCGATCGCGCTCATGCCGATCCCGCCGACGCCGACGAGATGGTACGCGATGTCCGTCACGGTCGTTCGTCGTTCGCGTCCGCGCCGCGGGTCACCCGTGCGACTTCCGTCGGCGCTCGGCCGGCCGCACCGAACACCGCGGCGTCGATCCGGTCCGCGATCGTCGCCGCAGCGTTGCGCGGCGCGAGTGAGCGGGCGGCTCTCCGGAGCGCGGCGTTGCGGTCCGGTTCGAGCACCTCGCGCAACGTCCACCAGAGCCGGTCGCCGTCGACCGCAGCATCGGGGAGCACCACCGCCGCTCCGGCCGTCTCGAACAAGGCCGCGTTGTGCGCTTGGTGCTGGTCGGCGGCGTGCGGATACGGGATCAGGATCGATGGTGTACCGGTCACCGCCAGCTCGGCGAGCGTCGAAGCGCCGGCGCGTGCGATGACGACGTCCGCCGCCGCGTACGCGTCGGCGGGATCGGCGAGATACGGTACGAGGAGGACGCGGTTCCCCACCGCGAGCGTCCGCTCTTCGGCCTGCATGTATGCGAAGTCGCGTTCACCGCTGACGTGCAACACTTGCCAGCCCTCGCCCAGCGTGCGTCGCGTCACCAGCGCCGCGACCGCTTCGTTGATCGAACGCGCGCCCTGGCTTCCGCCCATCGCGACGATCGTGGTGCCTTCGGCGTCGAGCCCGAGGCGCTCGCGGGCACTGGCAGCATCCTTGACGATCCGCAGCGTCGCGCGCACGGGCGCGCCGGTGACGGCCGTCTTCGATCCGAACGAGCGTTCCGAGGCAGCGTAGGTCGTCCACACCTCGTCGACCAGCGGCGCCAGCAACCGGTTCGTCAACCCGGGCGTGACGTTGATCTCGAGCAGCGCGATCCGGCAGCGCACGATCCGCAGCGTGCGCAGGATCCGCGCGGCGACGACGACGGGAAAGCAGACGTAACCGCCGGTCGCCACGACCATCTGCGGCTTGAAGCGCGCCAGCGCGGCGAACGCGGCGATGATCCCGGCGCCGTTCGCGACGACCGTTTGCAGCGTGCCGAGCGAGAACGAGCGCTGAAGCGGCGCGCTGGGCACGAACGTCAACGGGATCGTCGTGACCAGCGTTGCTTCGAGCCCGTGCGCGTTGCCGAAGAACCGCGGTTCGTAGTCGTCGCCGGGGTGTCGCTCGCGAACCGCGTCGTCGATCGCGAGCGCCGGATAGACGTGACCGCCGGTCCCGCCACCGGTGAACGCGATCCGGAGCTTCACGGAGCGCGCGGCGCGACGAGTTGCGGCGAGTTGGGCGGCGGTTCGGGGTCCCACGAGAGGCGCGCATAGAACAGGCCGTCACAGATCGAGCCGTCGCGCTGCACGTAGCTGTCGCGCATCCGCGCTTCGAGCGTGAAGCCGCACTTCTCGAGCACGCGCACCGACGCGACGTTGGGGCCGAACACCGCGGCCTCGAGCCGGCGAAATCCGCCCGCTCCCAAAGCGTGACGCGCCAGCGTGCGAGCGGCGTCGGTCGCGATCCCGCGACCCCAAAACGCGCGGCCGAGCCAGTAGCCGAACGTGGCGACACCACGGTGCTCGCCGTGGAGCGCCATCACGCCGGCGGCACCGGCGAACGACCCACCGACTTCGACCACGAAATGTTGCGGGACCGGATCGGCGATGACCCGCGCCACCCATTCGCGCGCATCGGTGCGCGTGTACGGGCTTGGAAACGTCGCCGTCAGCCAGCGCGACACCAGCGGATCGTCGGCGGTCGCGCGCAGCCCTTCGACGTCGGACAGACGGTACGGACGCAGCCGGCACACGGCCCCGGCAAGGACGACGTCGTTCATCGGTGGCCGGTGAGGTTCGGCGAACATCGGTGCTAGACCGTTCGGTGACGGCCGACGTTCGCGATCAACGCGACCGCGATCAACGAGACGATCAGCGAGCTGCCGCCGAACGAGATGAAGGGCAGCGGAACGCCGGTGACCGGCCACGACGACGTGACGACGCCGACGTTGATGAACGCTTGGATGACGATCAGGAACGTGCAGCCCATCGCGAGCAGCATCCCGAAGCGATCGGGCGCTTTGAGGGCGAGGGTCACGGCGCGGATCGCGAACAGCACGAACAGCGCGATCACCGTCAGGCAGCCCAGCAGCCCCAACTCCTCGCCGAGCACCGCGAAGATGAAGTCGGTGTGCGCCTCGGGGAGATAGAAATATTTCTGGCGTGAGGCGCCCAACCCCAACCCGAAGACCCCGCCGCTGCCCAGCGCGAGCAGCGACTGCACGATGTGGAAGCCCGTGTTCTGCGGATCCTTCCACGGATGGAGGAAGGCGAACACGCGGGCCCGCTTGTACGCCGACGAGCCGACCGCGATCGCGATCGCCGGAAGCATGGCCAACCCGCACATGATCAGGTGCTCGATGCGCGCTCCGGCGGTGAACAGCAGCGCGAACGCGGTGAAGACGTAGAGCGACGCGGTACCCATGTCGGGCTCGAGGAAGACCGGGATCGACAGCAGGAGGGTGATGAACAAGACCGGCCAAACGCCCTTCGAGAGCGATTGCACGCGCTCGCCCAGCGACGCGAGCTTTGCGGCCAAGAACAGCACGAGCGTGAGCTTACCGAACTCGGACGGCTGAAACGAGAGCGCGCGCAAGCCGATCCAGCGGCGCGCGCCGCCGCTGGCGAAACCGATGTGCGGGATCAGCGTGAGGACTAACAGGACCACCGTCAGGATGACGACGGCCGGCGCGACCGCCGGGAGCTTGCGGTAGTCGACGCGGTACGCGGCGTAGGCCAGGACCAGACCGACCAGCAGAAACGCGACCTGGCGCTTGAGAAAATACGCCGTGTCGTGATACGCCGAGTACGCCGTCGCGCTCGACGCGCTGAACACCATCACCAGTCCGAGCGCGAGCAAAAAGGCTACCGAGCCGAGTAGCAGCGCGTCGGGCGGCTTGAGCGTCGCGCGGCGGACGTGCGGCTGCGCGGAGGGGCGTGGTGCGTTGCCGCGCAGGCCGTCAGCGAACATGCACGACCGGGTTCTGCAGCGCGCGCACGGCATTCGCAAAGACCTCGCCGCGATGCTCGGCCGACTGGAACATGTCGAACGACGCGCAACCGGGCGAGAGCAGCACGACGTCGCCGGGCTCGGCGAGATCGCGCGCGCGCGCGACCGCGTCCTCCATCGAGGACGCGTGCTCGACCTTTGCCCGCTTCACGACCGCCGCGATGTCGCCGGCGGCCTCGCCGATCAGCACGACGGCTTTGGCGCGCGACGACACCACCTTGCCCATCTCGGCGAAGTCGGTCCCTTTCGCCTTGCCGCCTGCGATCAGCACGATCGGCCGGTCGAACGCGCGCATCGCGGCGATCACGGATCCGGGATTGGTCGCCTTGGAATCGTCGACGTACCGCGCACCCTCGATCTCGGCGACGGGCTCGAGCCGATGTCCGAGCGGGCGGAACCCGCGCACGCCTTCGCGGATCGCCTCGATCGGCAGCCCCGCTGCGAGCGCGACGAGCACCGCGCCCATCACGTTCTCGACGTTGTGGCGACCGAGCAGCGGAACTTCGTCCACCCCGAGGATGTCGATCGGTCGCGGATCGCCGGTCGGCGGCGCGTACACGATCGTCGTGCCGTTGCGCAGATACAGGGTCGTGTTGCGATGGGGTTCGCCGGCGAACCAATACGTGCGCGTCTTGATGCGGTTACCGTCTTCGCCGGGTGCCGCGGCGACGATCGGGTCGTCGAGGTTCCCCACGAACGCGTCGCCCGGACCCTGGTTGGCGAAGATGCGGAACTTCGCTTCGGCGTACTCTTCCATCGAGTGGTAGCGGTCGAGGTGGTCCGGGGTGATGTTGAGGATCAAGCTGATGCGCGGCTTGAACGAGCGGATCGACTCGAGTTGAAACGAGGAAACCTCGGCGATCACCCAATCGTCGGCGTCGGCCTGCGCGGTTTCGCGAATCAGCGCGTTGCCGATGTTTCCGCCGACGCGCACCTTGCGCCCGGCGGCGGTGAACAACGCGCCGACCAGTGCCGTGGTCGTCGTCTTGCCTTTCGTCCCGGTCACCGCGACGATCGGCGCGCGGCACAGCCGATAGGCGACCTCGACCTCGCTGAACACCGGAATCCCCTTGGCCTGGACGCGGCGCACCAACGGGTTGTTGAGCGCGATCCCCGGCGAGAGCACCGCGACCGTGACGTGCTCGAGCGCCGCGTCGAGCACGTCGGGCGGCACGAACGCGACGCCGGCGGTACGCAGCTCGTCGAGCGCTTCGGCGATCTTGTCGGGTGGCGCCTCGTCGGTCGCGACGACCGAGCCTAGCCGCGAGCGCAACACCTCGACGCTGGCGCGTCCGCTAAGGCCGAGGCCGATGACGAGGGCGTGGTCGGTGCGGTCGAAGCGACCGCTGGTTGATTCGATCATACGACCCGTATCAGGGCGACGAAACCCAAGGCGGAGAGAACGAGGGAGGCGATCCAGAAGCGCGTCGTGACGACCGATTCCGGCCAGCCTGCGAGCTCGAAGTGGTGGTGCAGCGGCGCCATGCGAAAGACGCGCCGCCGCGTCGTCTTGTACGACGCGACCTGGATGATCACGCTGAGCGTCTCGGCTGCGAACACGCCGCCGACGATCAACAACAGCAGTTGCATCCCGGTCAGGATGGCGATGCCGGCGAGCGCAGCACCGAGCGCGAGCGATCCGGTGTCGCCCATGAACACGCGCGCGGGATGGCGGTTGTAGAGCAGAAAGCCGAGCACGGTTCCAACCGTCGCCGCGCCGAAGAACGGGACGCCGATCGATGCGCTGGTGAAATGGCAGGCGCAGATCAGCACCAGAAGCGGCGGCAGTATCGTGCCGCCGGCCAGGCCGTCGAGGCCGTCGGTCAGGTTGACCGCGTGGGTCGTCGCGAGCACCACGCACAGCGAGAGACCGTACCATAACCACGCCGGGACGAGGCCGAACGGGAACAGCACCATCGGCTGCGGGCCGGCGACGACGAAGAACGCCAGCGCGACGACCGCGGTCAGCGCGAATTTCGGTAGCGCGCGCAACCCGCGATTCTTCTGCTGCCGGATCCCCATCAGATCGTCCCATGCGCCGATCGCCATGCAACCGAAGACGAGCAGCGCGAGCGCGAACGTGTCGCGCCGTGGATGCAACAGCAGCGCGATGAGCGGCGCGACCGCGAACAGGAGCCCGCCCATCGTCGGTGTCCCCGTCTTGGCCTGGTGGCTTCGCGGCGCGTCTTCGTAGGCGGTTTGGCGCGCCGCTCGGCGGCGCAACGCGTCGATCAGCGGGCGGCCGAGCAGCGCGGTCACCGCAAACGCCGGCAGCCCGGCGACGACGAGCGCGATCGCCATCAGGCCCAGGCCGTACGGCCACGACAGCACGACGAAGACCGGTATGGCGTACCACGGCATGCGAAAGTCGATGTCGCTCACGGCGTCACCAGCGGATGCGGGCCGGTGCCGCGCCATGCGAGCACGACCAGCGGCGTCTGCTCGTCGCCGTTTCCGTGCGGGTTACCGAGGAGCGCGCGCTCGACGCCGGCGCGGTCGAGCTGCGGCGAAGCGCCGAGCGCCTTGGTGCGGCGCAGGTCGTTGGCGTCGACGATCGCGACGTGCACGCCGAGCGCCGCGGCCAGCTCGGTCGCGACGCGATCCGGCTCGGCCGGTCCCAACACGATCGCCCGCTCGTATGGCGGCAGCGTCCCGGTGTAACCGTCGATCGCCGCGATCGCTTCGCCGAGAACTTCGTAGAACACACCGCGTTTGCCGCGCAGTCGTCCGGCGACGTGGGCGACCGTTGCCCAGAGCACCTTGGGCACGCCGGCCTGATCGATCACCAGTTGCAGCGACTCGGGCTGGCTCATCGTCGCCAGCGCGCCGGCGTGCCGCGAGAGCATCAGCGCCAGCCGCGACGGACGAATCGCCTCGGCGGCGATGAAGCGCGACTGCGCGATCGCGACGGCGGTCTCCGCGATCGCGACGACATCGCCCGGACGCGCGATCCCGCGCACGGCCCCGCCGACGAGCGCGGCGAGATCGTCGCCCGGAATGACGAGCCGCGTGCGCACCGGGATCGCGACCAACCCTTCGGGCAATCCGGCTTCGCGAACGGCGACCGGGATCACGCGAAGACCTCCGCGCCGAGCGCTTCGGCGATCTGCTCCATCTTGTACACGCGCGAACCCTTGAGCAGTATCGCATCACCCGAGCGGACGTTCGCGCGCAGCCAGGCGACCGCGTCGACGTTCGACGCGTACCGCACGACCGCGCCACCGACGCTCTCGACACCGCGCGCGGTGTCGGCCGCAAAGGTGCCTCCGGCGAGCACCACGTCGAGCCGGCCGGCCAGCTCGCCGATCTTCTGATGCATGGCGGGCGCGTCGCCGCCGAGCTCCGCCATGCTGCCCAGCACCGCGATCTTGCGCGACGCGCTCTCGCGCGCGAACGTGCCCAGCGTCGCCAGCGTCCCCGACAGCGACGCGTTGTAGGCGTCGAACACGACCCGCACGCCGTCGGCCAGCTCGACGATCTCGTACCGGCCGTGCGGCAGCACGAGCGACGCGACCGCGCCGGCGAACCGTGCCGGATCGGCGCTCCCCCATGCACCGTCGGCGCACAACAGAGCGGCGGCGAAAGCGCCGGCGAGGTTGCGCCGGTTGTGATCGCCGGGGAAGCCGATCGCGATGCGGTGCGTTTGCGTGCTGCCATCGGCGGCGATCGTCCAGACGGCGTCGGGCTCGATCACCACCGCGCGTTCGCCGGCCGGCGGCCGTTCGCCGTCGATGCCGTACCAGATTGCCGGCGCGATCAGCGATGCCGCGCGCGAACGCGAGACTTCGTCGCCGATGCTCAGCACCGCGCGGCGCGAGCCGGCCGGCAGCGCCCACTTCGTGTCGGCGATGCGCTCGCGCGTCCCCATGATCTCCAGGTGCGCTTCGCCGACGTTGGTCAGGAGCCCGACATCGGGCCGCGCCGCGCCGACGAGGACGTCGAGATCGCGGTGCTTGCGCGCGCCCATCTCGGCGATCGCGACGCGCTCGTCACCGTCGTCGAGACCGCACAGGAACTTGGCGACGCCGACCTCGTTGTTCTCATTCTCCGGCGTGGCGACGGCTGCGATCCCCGCGCCGCGCAGCAGTCCGAGCAAGAACTGCTTGGTCGTCGTTTTGCCGGTGCTGCCGGTGATGCCGACCACCGTGCCGCGAATGCGCGCGCGCGCCAAGCCGGCGAGATCGAGATACGCCTGCAGGGTGCTCGATACGATGAGCGCGGGGCGGCCGGCGGGCACGACGCCGGGATCCTCGACGATCGCGCACGCCGCGCCGCGCGCGAACGCCTCGGCGACGTACGCGTGTCCGTCGAACCGTTCGCCGCGCAGCGCAAGGAAGGTCACTCCGCGCTCGAGCGCACGCGTATCGGTGCGAACCGCAAGCTCGTCGGGCAACGCGGCGTGATCGATCGCGCAAGCGTGTGTCGCTTCGATCGCGTCGTGCACCGGAAACTTCATCGCCGGACCGACTCCGCGCGCTTGCCGAAGGCGATGCGCACCTCATCGCGGTCGTCGAACGAGCGCCGCTCGTGCCCGACGATCTGATACGTCTCGTGACCTTTGCCGGCGACGACGATCGTATCGCCGGCCTCGGCGCCGTCGATCGCGCGGCGGATCGCGCGTCGCCGGTCGAGCTCGATCTCGGTGCGCTCGAAGCCGTTGGCCACTGCCAGCGCGATCTCCATCGGATCCTCGCCGCGCGGGTTGTCCGACGTCACGATCACGCGGTCGGCGAGCCGCGCGGCGATCTCGCCCATCTGCATGCGCTTGCCGGGATCGCGGTCACCGCCGCAGCCGAACACGACGATCAGATCGCGTTTGGTCGTCTCGCGCGCGGCGTGCAGCACGTTCTCGAGGGCGTCGGGCGTGTGCGCGTAGTCGACGATCGCGTTGATCCCGAACGCGCCGATCCGTTCCATCCGGCCGGGCACCGCGCGCGTGGCGGCAAGCCCGCGCCGAATGTCGTCGACGCCGATCCCCAGCATCGTCGCGATGCCGAGCGCGGCCAGCGCGTTGCGCACGTTGAAGCGCCCAGGCAGGTTGATGGTGAACACGGCACCGCCGGCGCGAAACATCGAGCCGTCGCCGGCGAGCTCCAGATCGGTCGCGCGCAAGCCGCCGGGTGCGTCGACGTCGATCGAATACGGTACCGTCGGCAAGGCGGCGGCGAAGCGGCTGCGCGCGAGCTCGGCACCCCACTGATCGTCGACGTTGATCACCGCGTCGCGCGCCAGCTCGAACAGACGCCGCTTCGCTGCGGCGTAGCGTTCGAACGTACCGTGAAAGTCGAGGTGATCGCGGGTCAGGTTGGTCAGCGCGCCGACGCGGAACCGGACGTGATCGACGCGGCGCAGCGCGAGCGCGTGGGACGAAACCTCCATCGCCACCGCGCGCGCCCCCGCGTCGCGCTGCGCGGCGAGCAGCCCGTGCAGCTCGACGGCCAGCGGCGTCGTGTTCGAGAGTGCCCAGCGCTGCTCGCGAAACTGACCGCCCAGCGTGCCGATGATCCCGCACGGGATCCCGGCGGCCTCGAGGACGTCGCGCACCAAGTGCGTCGTGGTCGTCTTGCCATTGGTGCCGGTGATGCCGACCACGATCAGCGCCTGCGACGGGCGATCGTAGAACGCGTCGGCGAGCGCCGACGCGGCCACCCGCGTGTCGGGGACGATCACCAGCGGAACGCCGGCCGGCGCGACGTTCGCCAGCGCGTCGACGACGACGACGGACGCGCCGCGGGCGACCGCGTCGCGCACGAAGTCGTGCCCGTCGGCGCGCTCGCCGCGCAACGCGACGAACAGCGTCCCGGGCCGCACCGAGCGCGAGTCGCTCGCCACGGCGTCGACCGAGGCGGGCAGCGAGCCGGCGACCCGGGCGCCCTCGAGGATCGCGACGAGGCCGGCAGTCTCTCGCATCAACGTCTCGCCTTCGGGGCTCGGCCCGCCCGGACCAAGCGCGCCGGCGGGCTGGCCGGCATCACGCCGGCGTGCAGCATCGCGTCGCGCGCGAGCTCGGCGAAGACCGGTGCGGCGACCTGCGAGCCGTAGATCGAACCGCGCGGCCGGTCGACCTTCACCAGGATGACGTAGCGCGGGTGCTCGGCCGGTATCATCCCGACGAACGAGGCGATGTATGCACCCGGCAGGTAGCGGCCGTTCTCGACGACCTGCGCGGTGCCGGTCTTGCCGGCCGTCGTGTAGCCCGCGACGCGCGCGGTCGGGTTGCCCGTGCCGCGCAGGACGACGGCGCGCAAAAAGTGCTGCAACGTCGCGGCGGTCGCCGGCGCGATCACGCGCCGCTCCACCTCGCGGCCGTACCGGTAGACGAGCCGGCCGTCGCCGTCCTCGATCGCATCGACGATCCGCGGCCGCAACAGCAGCCCGCCGTTGGCGATCGCGGCGTATGCGCGCACGAGCGCGAGCGGCGTGATCGAGATGCTGTGCCCGAACGAGATCGTCGCCAGCGACGAGCCGCTCCATTCCGACGGCGCGTTGACGATCCCAGAATTCTCACCCGGCAGCTCGATGTAGGTCGGGTCGCCGAAGCCGAATTTCCGAATCATCCGGTACATCGCGGACGGTCCGGTCGCCATGCCCACCTCGGCCGCGCCGACGTTGTGCGAGTAGGCGATGATATCCTCGATCGTCTCGCTGCCGAGGTTCGCAGCCATCATCCCGTCCTCGGCGTTGTAGATCGTGCGCCCGCCGGCTTGGATCGAATCGCGCGCCGGAAGCCGCGACGCGGTCGAAAAGCGCCCACTCTCCAACGCGGCGGCCGCCGTGATCAGCTTGAACGTCGAGCCGGGTTCGTATGCGTCGCTGATCGCCCGGTCGCGCCAGCTATCCGGCGAGAACGCTGCGAAGCGGCCGGGATCGAAGTCGGGCAGGTTCGCAACCGCCAGCAACTCGCCGGTCCACGGATCCATCACGATCGCGGTCGCGCTGCGGGCGTTCCACTTCTTGAGGCTCGCGCGCAACAGCCGCTCGGCCTCGAACTGCAGATACGGATCGATCGTCGTCACGATCGTGCGGCCTGCGACGGCGCGATCGACAACCTGGACCTGACCGAACGGCATGGCGTGGCCGTACAGGTCGGCTTCGATCAGCATCCGCCCCGGTTTGCCGCGCAGCAGCGTGTCGAGCGAGTACTCCAAGCCGTCGAGGCCGTTCTCGTCGGTGCCGGTGAAGCCGACGACGGTCGAGGCTAGCCGCCCCGAAGCGACGTAACGCAGGCCGGTGTCCTCGCCCTTCGTGTCGATCCCCGCCAAAGCCAGCGCGTGGACGCGCTCGGCGACCGCGTGCCGCACCTTGCGCGCGAGCCAGCGGAACCCGGCCTTCGCGCGCAGCGTCGCTTCGATGCCGGCGGCCGGTGCATTGAGCACCGGCGCGAGCTTGAGCGCTTCGCCGTGGGGGTCGGTCACTTCGGCCGGCACCGCATAGATCGACTCCGACGGCAGCGACCGAACCAGCACGCCGCCGTCGCGATCGAGGATCGCGCCGCGTTTGGCGAACGATTCGACCGCTTCGTCGTGCTGCGCCAGCGCGGTGCGCGCCAGCCACGGTCCTTGGCGCACCTGCACGTCGCCGAGCCGCCAGGCCAGGACCAGGGCCAGCGCGACGACCGCGACGAGCGAGAACTTCGCCCGTACCGGTGCGACGCGCGCGAAGGCACGCGCCGCCATTATCGCGCGTTAAACCACGCGAAGACGGCGAGCCCGGCCGGTTTGGGTTGCGGTTTCGGTTCGAGAATCCGCACGACGGCGTAGACATGCGGATCGTGCATTTGCAACGCTCCGGCGACCGCCGCCAGACGGTCGGGCGACTCGAGCCGCGCGATCTGTTCGTCGCGCCGCTGCGCGTCGCCGAGCAGCGCGGTGCGATCGCGTTCGGCGCGTGCAAGCGAGTAGTTGAGCGAGGTGAGGTTGGCGGTCAGCGTGACATAGCCGAGCAGCGGCACGAGCAACACGATCGCCAGCGTGACGACGGCGTGCACCGGTGCGTGCAGCCGGCGCCGCGTGCGCCGCGTGCGCTGCCGGGTAGCGGTGCGAGCGCGCTCGATGCGAGGCTCGGCGACCACGCGTTGCGCCGCGATCACGCCGCGACCTCGACACGCTCGGCGACGCGCAGCTTCGCGCTGCGCGCGCGCGGGTTCGCCGCGACCTCGTCGTCGCCGGCGACGAGCGGTTTGCGCGTGAGGACGCGCACGCGGGAGTCCTCACGAAACGTGTTCTTCACGATGCGATCCTCGAGCGAGTGGAAGCTGATGACGGCGACGCGGCCGCCGGGTGCGGTGCGGGCGAGCGCAGCGTCGAGCCCGTCGCGCAACGCGCCGAGCTCGTCGTTGACGGCGATGCGGAGCGCCTGAAACGTCCGCGTCGCGGGATGGATGCGCTGATGGGCGGGCGCGCGCGCCGCGCGCGCGATGACGCCGGCCAGGTCGAGCGTGTCGCGAACCGGCGTGCCGGCGTCGCGCAGGGCGACGATGGCGCGCGCGATCCGACGCGACGCTCGCTCCTCGCCGTAACGGTAGATGACATCGGCGATCTCGTGCTCGTCGCGGGTGGCCAGGAACTCGGCCACACTCTCGCCGGAACTCGGATCGAGCCGCATGTCCAGCGGCGCGGCGGCGCGGAACGAGAAGCCGCGTTCGCCTTCATCGAGCTGCATCGAGCTGACCCCCAAGTCGAACAGCACGCCGTCCACGCTCGCGACTCCGATCGCGTCGAGGTGCGACGCCAAGTCGCGGAAGTTCGCGTGCAGCAGCGTGAAGCGAGGATCGTCGATCGCGCGCGCGCTCGCGGTGGGGTCCGCGTCGAACGCGATCAGCCGGCCCGCCGTGCCGAGCGCGTCCAAGATGAGCGCGGCATGTCCGCCCGCCCCGAACGTCGCATCGACGTAGGTCCCGCCGGCGCGCACATCGAGCGCGTCGAGCGACTCTCGGGCGAGAACCGCGACGTGCGCCACTCAAGAGAGTCCCAATTCCGAGGTGTAGTCGCCGAGATCGCCGCGATCGAGCAGATGGCGCTCGTAGCGCTCCTTCGCCCACACCTCGACGCGCGACATCGCGCCGATCGACACGACCTGCTTTTGCAGGTCGGCCCACACGCGCAACGCCGGCGGGATCATGATGCGGCCTTGCTCGTCGCAGCTGACCTCGTCGGTGTTCGAGAATAGATGCCGTCGAACGGTGCGAAAGTTTTCGTCCCGCTTCGTCGCAGCTTCGATCCGGCCGCGCACGTCCAGCATCTCCACCGCGGGGCAGAGTTCCAGACACCCGTCGGGCTGAAGGATGGTCAAAAAGAAGCTGCTACCGAGTTGAGCCCGAAAACGGGAGGGCACGACAAGGCGCCCCTTGTCGTCAAGGCTGTGCTCGACCAATCCTGTGAACAGCGGACGATCCATCACAGGGATCACCACCGTGCTCCCCAACGCTCCATCTCCAACCACTATATCCCACCCACCACCACACGGCAACAGAAGCGGGTGAGGAATTCACGTCGCGCTAACGACGAAACCGAACACACGTTCGAAGAGTAGCGCGATGATCGCAGTGGTACTCGCGAACCTGTTTGCGTTAGGACGTTAGCCGCGGGGTCCCGGACCTGGCTTGATCGAACGTGGACCCCCTTGCTTGACCCCGGTCGAAATCCGAACGCGCCGAGGCCGAAACATCGTCTTCCACATCGTGATACGTCTCACCGGAGGTGGTGACCGACATGGCCTCTCCCACGTATCAGCAGCGCGCGTATCGTAACGACGATCACGCCGCCATCCTCGATAAGGTGCACCGCGCGCAGTTGCGGGTCGCCGAGCTCGAACAACGGTGCGCCGCGGGCGAGGCGCAGATTCGCGCCGCGCAGACGCGGTTCGACGCGCTCCCGGCCTACGACCGCGGCTGGATGCTCGAGTTGATCGGGGTCCTCGCGCTCCTCGCGATCGTGCTGGAATGGTATCCGGCACGGATGATGAGCCTGGTCTTCTTCTTTGCCACGGCGGTCGAGCTCGTCGCCTTGACCTGCGCGTTCGCCGCCGGCGGCTTCTTGCTGGGCCTCTTGCTCGGTGAGCTGGCGCGGCGATACCGCATACCGCAGCAGCACACATTCCTGGACGGGGTCTGTTTCGGGCTCGCCGCGCTCGCGGTCACCGCGTTCCTCGCCGTCGGCTTCGAGCTGCGGATGGGCTACGCGCAGGCGTCGAGCGACGGCGTGACCTCGGCGATCGGCCCGGTGGTGCAAGCCGCGGCGCTGACGACCCTCGCGTTCATCGGGATCGTGATCGCCTTCACTGCGGGCTACCACCGCGAGTCGTTCGACTCGCTGGCGCTGCGCCACCGGCTCTCGCGCCTGCGCGCGGCGCTGCGCACGAACGAGCTGCACTTGGCGTCGACGGAGCACGAGCTGGCCGCCGTCGAACGCGCAGCGAGCGTCGCCGGCCAGGATTTCGGCTCCGTCCGGGTGCCGACCGTCTCGAGTGACACGTCGCAGACCGCCGCGCCGCAACCGGCGGCACCCGCCTCCGGCAACGGCGTCATCCACAGCGGATAGACGCTTCGTGCGCGTCGCTCGTCTCGCCGCCCCGCTCGGACTCGCGGTCGCCTTGGCGGGCGTGGCCCCGCTGGCCGGCTGCGCGGGCTTGGCCGACGCCTCGGCCGCCGAACCGTCGGCTGCGGCGCGCAGTTGCCCGAGTCCCTGGCTGAGCGGGGAGTTGCACGCCGCATCGTCGGTCGAGTTGCTCGTGGCCGCCGGCGACACGATCCCGGCCAGCCGGTGGCCGGCCTACCGCGCGATGGCGGCCGAAGTCGCCGGCTGCGCCGGCGTCGGCGCGACGATGACCCTGCGCCCGATCACCGCCGATTCGTTGACGGAGCTCCCGCTCTTCGCCGGCGAGGTTCCCGCACCGACCGGCCAAAACGCGGTGAACCCGCTGCGATACCGCTCTGACCTGCGCACCTTCGTGGTCAAGACGGGCGCCGCGTTCGACCGGCTGCCGCAGCTCGAACGCGGCGTGACCGGCTCAGACCCCATGGGCGCGCTGCAGGCCGCCGCCGGGGACATGCGATTGGAGGGGGGCACCTCGCAGCACGTCGTCGTCGCGATCTTCAACGGCTGGCAACAGAGCCGTGCGCTCAACTTGTTCCGCTACGGCCAGGATCCGGCCGCCTCGACCGAGCCCGCGCTGCGGGCGCTGCGCGCCAGCGGGGCCCTGCCGCAACTCAACGGCGCTGACGTCGTTATCGCCGGCTTGACGACCGGTACGGCGCGCATGCAAACGAGCGATGCCCAACTCGCCGAGCTGTGCACGTTCTGGCGGTCGGTGATCGCGGCGGGCCACGGTTCCCTCAAACTCTGCGCGGCGGCGCTGCCGGGAATTAGCCTCACTCCCTGACTCAGCGCAGCCCCGCCGATCACTCTTATAGAGTGCTGGCAATGACAAGGCGGGGTGCGCGCCGCGGCGAATCGCAACATGACGTGTCGTCGCGCGGCCTCTGGTTTATGTTTGCCCTCGTGTTCGCCGGTCTGAATGGCTGCAGCGGCGGCGGCTTCATGCCCGGCGGTCCGCACGCCCTCGCCCCGGCCCAACTCGATTCGATCGTGCGCCAGTACTCGCAGGCGAACTCGGTGGACCGCCGGCTCGTTGCTTCGGTCATCGACGCGGAGTCGCACGGCGACCCGAGCGCCGTCTCGCGCGTCGGAGCCCAGGGACTGATGCAGCTCATGCCCGGAACCGCCTCAATGTACGGTGTCGGCAACCCGTTCGATCCCTATCAGAACGTCGACGGAGGGACGCGCTATCTGCGCGATTTGCTACGGCGCTATAAAGGAAACGTTCGGCTCGCGGTCGCTGCGTACAACGCCGGACCCGGCGCCGTCGATGCGGCGCACGGCATCCCGCCGTATGCCGAGACGCGCGCGTACGTCGATCGCGTCGTCGCCGGCCTGCGGTAGGTAAGTGGCGGCCTATTCAGGCGTGGGCAGACCGACGTTCGCCCGCGCCGCGCCGCCTCGCGTTCCGGGGCTGCGCATCCTCGATTCGTACGTGCTCAAGGAAGTCACCGGGCCGTTCGCCTTTGCCTTAGCCGCGTTCTTCCTGTTCTGGTTCGCGAACATCTTCGTGCTCGCGGCGGACTATCTGGTCAACAAGGGCGCGCCGGTGTTCCTCGTGCTGCGCTTTTTGGTGTTCCGTGTCCCACAGGCGACACCGCTCGCGTTCCCGTTCGCTTGCCTGTTCGGTACGCTGCTGGGCTTCGGCCGGCTCGCGGCGGACAACGAGATCAACGCGATGCGCACGTCGGGCGTGTCGTTCTTCCGCATCATCCGGCTACCGCTGTTCGCGGGCGCCGCGGTCGCGATCGGTTCGTTTCTGATCAACGAGCACGTTGCGCCGGTCGCGACCGATCTGTCCACGCGCAGCTTCTATCAGATCCTGTATCGCTCGCAGACGCTGCCGATCGAGCCGAACATCTTCCGCGCCGATCCGTCGACCGGTGACGAGTTCTACATCGGCTCCGTCTCCGCCGACGGCAAGACGATGCAGAACGTCGAGATCTACCAGCCCGGTCGCACGTCGCCGTTCCCGCAGATCCTTGCGGCGAAGACAGCGCGCATCGATGGGACGCAAATCGTGCTCGAGCACGCGGTCCAAACGCGCATCAACGCCGAGGGTCAAGTCAGCGCCGTCTCGATCATGGCGAGCGAGGTGCGAATCTCGCTGCCGATGGGCGACAACGGTCAGAACTTTCTGAGCAGCTCGTTCAATGACACGTACACGATGAACACCACGCAATTGGCGCGCGACATCAAGTTTCGCAAGCAGACCGGCCAGGGCGGCACCGATCTCGCCGTGCGCGAGCTGACGCTCGGGACGAAGTACGCGTACCCGTTCGCAGCCTTCATCGCCGTGATCCTGGCGGTGCCGCTGGCGGTGCGCTTCGGCAAGAAAGGCCGCACGCTCGGGATCGTGCTTTCGATCGTCGGCCTGTTCGTGTACTACGCGATGGTCGCGATCGCCGGCGCGTTCGGAAAGAACGGCGCGCTCGATCCATACCTGGCCGCCTGGTTGCCGAACATCATCACGGCGGCCGCCGGCGGCTTTCTGATCTGGCAAGAGGACCGATGAGCCGCCTGGTCCAGCGCGCGAGCGTGACCGCCGTCGCGCTCTCGTTTGCGCTATCTGCGCTTCCTTCGCTCGCCTGGGCCGACGACGACGCCGACACCGCGCACGCGCTCGCCCTGATGCAGCAAAGCTGCGGCACGCCGATCGCCCAGGTCACGGAGTCGCCCGAGCCGGTCGCGTCGCCGGTGACGAGCGCCTCGCCGACGCTCGCGCCGTACGTCGGGCCGCCGCGTGCCCCGACCGGTCCGCAAATCCTCATCCCGCCGCCCGCCTCGCAGTCGCCCGGTGTGACGCCGCCGCCGGCCCCCTCGCCTTCGGTCGGTCCGAGCGGATCGCCCGGGCCGATGATGATCAACCAGCAGACCGCGCCGCCCGCCGTCTCGCCGATCCCGGCCTCGAGCGCGAGCGCCGGACCGATCGGCTTGACCTCGCCGTCACCGTCACCGTCGCCCGCCGCCGGCGAGATCCTCGACCCGAACACCTACGCGATCCTGGGTGACAAGCTGACCGGCGTCGACAAGCCGGGGCAACCGTTCGACCTCGACGGCAACGTCAACGTCTTCTATCAGGACGGCGTGCTCGGCGGCGACCACGCTCACTACGACGGCCAGCGCTACATCGACGTCACCGGACACACGTTCGTCATCAATCGCGCGGGCGACACGCGACTGTTCGCCGACGCGATCCGCTTCGACGCGACGACCCAGAAGGCGACGCTCCTGCGCGGCCACGGCGAGTCGACGCAAGGCGTCGAGCAAGGGCGGCTCCACTTCGCCGGCACGTCGATGGTGACAGACCGCAACGGCGTGACGCACGTCGAGCGCGCCAACATTACGACCTGCGAAAACCCTCGCGGCGGCTATCACCTCGAGTCCAAGACGCTCGACGTTTATCCGGGCGACAAGGCCGTCGCGCACTCGGCGGTCCTGTTCCTCGGCGCGCTGGCGGTCTTCTACTTGCCGATCGCCATCATCTCACTGCGTCAGGACGAGCCCGGGTCGCGCCGAAACCCGGGTTTCCTGCCGCTGATCGGATACGATTCCGCCGAGGGGTTCTACATCAAGGCGCGGATCGGGTTCTCGCCGAGCGACTATTATTACGGCTACTACCGCGTCGAAGAGTACACGCGCATCGGCCTCGGCCTGGGATACGTCGGCACGATCCGCCGAAAGGACGGGCGACGGCAGACCGACATCAACTTCTACCATCTGAACAGCAAGACCGGCGGCGGCAGCAACAGCAACCTTTCGATTCAAGATCAAGAGGCGTTCTCGCGCTCGCTGCACGGGCAGTTCGGGTTGAACTACACGGACAATTACGGTCCGCTCGTCTCGCTCCCGGCGCAGTACGACCTCACCGCCGCCGTCGACCACGGCGATGCAAAGGGCGACCGGCAGAATTACAGCTTCCACCGTTCGTCGACCGGATCGCAGGCGTCGACCGACGACTACGGCGCGAGCGATCACCGCCAGTTCTCGAACACCTTCACCAACGACACGACCGTCTCGTACACGACCAGCCAGAACGTCGGCTTTCCGGGTACGACGACGCTGCACTACGAGACGCTGACGCACTACTCGGGAAGGTCGTACGACTATGACCTGACCTTCGACCGCTACGATACCAGCACGCCGACCAACGTGCAGAAAGAACCCGAGCTCGCGATCCGGCCGCACGACGCATTGATCCCGGGCTTCAAAGCGATTCCGATCACCGCGCAGTACACGTTGGGCATCTACGACGATCCGCAAGCGGCGCCCAACGGGCCTCCGACCGGACTGCGCACGTCGCGCGCAGAAGCGCGCATTCAGATCGGCCCGGGCCTGGCGCACTTCTTCGGCAGCGACTTCTCGGGCCAGATCACCGTGCAGCAGGACGCTTATGGTACGGGCGATCTCAAAGCGCAGATCGGACAGGAGGCGACGTTCACCACGCCGCTCTTCGGACACGTCATCAACGTGATCTCGTACAACGCATCGCACGTGAACGGCCCGCTCGCCGAACCGTTCAAGTCGATCGACGTGCTCGGCGACGGAACGAAACAAGCCAACGACGTGCTGACCATCTTCAACCGCGACATCTACTCGCTGGCACTGACCGCGACGACGTTCTTCAACCGCCAGGCGCAGGCCGTCGGCTACCAGCTCACCTCGCGCCCGTCGCCGCGCTCGACGGTCACCGTCGGCGGCAACTTCACGCCCGGGCCCGGCAACGGCTTCGACCAAACCAACGTGCAATTCTCGACGCCGTTCGGCTACGAGAGCGACCTGCAGTTCGCGACCTTCATCAACTGGAAAGCTCGCGGCCGCCTCGTGAGCAAGAACATCTACTACCGTCACGTCATCGGCGAGTGCTACGAGGTCCGGCTGGCCTACAACGAAGATCTCAAGCAGTTCACGGGAACCGTCGACATCCTCGCCTTCCCGTCACACGCGCTGAACTTCGGTCTGGGTCAGACGTCGCTCAGCTCGATCATCCCGCAAAGCTTCGCCTCGTCGGCGTTCACCAGCGGCAGCGGGATCCCCTGAGCGCCGACCGCCGCTTCGTTTCGGGGTAAGGAGAACGCGTGAGTACCTACACCCAGCCCTGCGAATACCAAGAGTGCAACTGCACCGTCACCGGCGGCCTCGAAGGCGCAGCGTACTGCAGCGAAATCTGCGAAAGCCGCGATTCGACCGACGAAGAGAACGAAACAACGTGCGCCTGCGGCCACCCACCCTGCGACACGGAATAGGGGCGCATTCCCGCGCCGGGGCTAATGGCGTGGAGGCGGGGGAGCAGTAGTGCTGCGCCGGGGACGCTGTGTTTGCGCCGTCGTGGCGCAAACGCAGCTCGGTTCTCCGCTCGCTCCTCGCCCTCCGGGCGCCGCTCGCTGCGAAACGCCCCTGCGCAGCACTACTGCTCCCCCGCCTCCGGCAAGATTTCGCGCGCGGGAATGCTAGGGTGGGATATGCGGGATTCTGCGCGATGCTCTACGGCGTGTTGAAGATCTCGATCCCGGTAATCTGAGCGGCGGGATTCGAAACGCTAGCGTTGTTCGCGGGCTTGAAGCGCTGACCGCTGTTGCCGTTCCCCGGAATCACCTGCGTGACGTCGAACGACACGGTGTAATCGGTCGCCGACGGGCCGTTCACGCTGAGCGAGTCGATCGGCGTCAGCGTTCGGTCGAGCGTGAACAGGCTGACGTTCCAGATGTTTCCGATGCCGGCGTTGGCAAATGGAGGGCAGATACCGTTCGCGGTGGCCGGCACGGACGGGTTGCTCGTCGGCGGCGACAAGTCGAACACGCAGCGGTTGAAGGTGATCTGGAAGCCGTACTGCGCGTTGCCGCTGGGAATCGACGGCTGGAAGTTCACGATCGAGGTCGGGTAGGTGACGTTGAATGCCGAGGCGGCGTTGTTCGCGGGGTTCAGGTAGACTTGCTCGAGCCCCGGGGCGTTGGCGTACGTCGAACCGCCGCCGACGATGAAGTAGACCGACCAGTTCGCGTAGTTCGTGTTGAAGCCCTGAGCGTAGGGCTGATTCTGGTTCCCGCTGGTGTTGAAGACCATCAGGTAGCTGACGTTCTGAAAGTCGAGCTGCCCGGCCGTCTCGAAGCGGATCAGGGTCTGTCCGGACTGAACGATCCCGTTCCCGGTCACGTTCAATCCGGTGACCTGGCGTCCACATCCGGGTAGCACCATCATCGCCGCGACAACCACTGCCGTAACCAGCCGACGCACCATCGTCTCCTCCGCGACCGCACGCAGCACGGCCGTCGCGCTGTTGTGCGCGTTCGCGCTGCATCTCGCCTTCCCACTGACAACGTGGTGGTGGCTCGCTCCATTCTCCATCGCAGGCCTGGTATGGGCCTGGAGCAGCTTGCCGCCGCGTGCGGCCGCGCTCGTCGGATATGCGAGCGGGCTCCTGTTTTTCACGCTCGGTTTCGCGTGGTTCGGCGAAACCGCGGGCGCCTTGATCGGGCCGGCCGCGCCGGTCCTCGATCTGGGGCCGGCGATCTTCGAAGCCCTGGCGTTTGCGTTCGCGGCAGCCGTTACGTCGTTCGCAGCTCGGCGCTGCGACGCGCGCGTGGTCCCGTTCGTGGCGGCCGCGGCATTCACGCTGGGCGAGCAAGTCCGCTCGACGTCGGCGTTCGGGGTGCCGCTCGAACAACTCGGCACGACCATGGTCGACTCGCCGCTGCGTCCGCTCGCCGCCTTCGCCGGCGGATACGGTCTGACGTTCGCCACCACGCTGCTCGGTGCAGCGCTCGGCTGGTGGCTGGTCGACCGCGATGATGCCCGACGGGCGCGCACGGCGATCGTGGTGTGGGCCGGCGTCGCGGTGTGCGCCGCCCTCGCGTACGCGGTCTGGCCGGCGCGTCACTACGCGCCGCCTGCGCGGCGTGTCGCCGCCGTGCAAGGCGGGATCACGCAGACTATCAAGCGCAGCGACGCCGGGCTCGCGCTCGCGCTCGACCGTTACACCACGATGACCGTCGCGCTGCGCGCGCAGCACCCGACGCTCGTGCTGTGGCCCGAGACGGTGATCACGACCGATCTACTGGCCTCGCCGCCGCTGCGGACGCGCTTCGCGCGGCTCGCGGTCTCACTCGGCGCAACGCTCTATGCCGGTGGTTTCTGGGACAACGGAAAGAAGTACGAGAACGCGCTGCTGATCTTCGACCCGCGCGTCAACCAGCATGACGTCGCCGTGCTGTACGTCAAGGAGCAGCTGGTGCCGTTCGCCGAGTACATCCCCGGACCGGGATGGCTGCGCTCGCTCCCGTACGCGAACCAGATCGGGGCCTTTCAACCCGGCACGAACCCGGTCGAGACGTACGCGGGTGCGACCGCGCTGATCTGTTGGGAATCGCTGTTCGGCGACATCGCGCACGCGCGCCTCAAAGACGATCCGAGCTTGATCCTGATCGCGACCGATGACGCGTGGTTCGGCACGACCGAAGGGCCCTACGAGCATGCGCAGGCGGCGACCCTACGCGCCGTCGAGACCGGTCGCTGGGTGCTGCGCGCCGGGGCGACCGGAATCAGCGGGATCGTCGCGCCCGACGGAACGTGGACGCAGCGCAGCACGTTGGGGAGCGTGGCGACGATCGTCGGCGATGTCGGCGTGGCAGCTCCAGGCCCGTACGCGACGCTCGGCCCGGCGCCGATCGGCCTCGCGATGACGGCGATCGTCGTGCTGCCGTTCATCGTGGCGCGAGTGCGCGGGCGGCGCGCGCGATGAGTTGGCGCATCGTGCTGTCGGTCATTGCGCTCGCGTTTTTAGGCTGGGTCGGCTTCGAGATCGGGCGCGCCGGTAGCGACGTGCAATACGCGCGCTCGGCCGGCCCCGACACGCTGATCAACGGCAGCGTACAGGGCAAACGCATCGACCGGCGCGCGTGGTCCCTCGACTACGACAAGCTCACCATGAGCCCCGACGGCACGTTGGTCACGATCGCGCACGTCCGCGACGGCCGCATCCACCGCGCCGGCAAACCCGATATCTTGATGAGAGGTGACGGCGTCACCGTCAATACGGCGACCAACGATCTGACCGTCGCCGGGCCGGTGACGTTCATCGAGGACGAGGGTGGTGCGCGCAAGCGCACGTTTCAGAGCACCGGCGCGTTGTACAACGGCTCGTCGCACGTTCTCAACTTGGACCACCCGTCGACGGTCACCGACAGCGGCGCGACCGTAACGGTCGCGAAGATGACGATCAACTTCCGCACCGGTGACTCGTCTTTCGGACGCATCGAGGGCGTCAAGCCGTGATGCGCATCGGGTGCGCCGAACAAAAAACCGCGCGGCGTCGTTGCGGCGACGCCACGCGGTTTCGGAATCAGGTCGGTCGGGCGCTACGTTTCGCCCTGCAAGGCCTTTTTCGCGTCGGCGATCAGCTTCTTGACCTTTTGACCACCCTTGTGACCGATCTGCTCGTAGAAGTTCGGGCCGTACTTTTCTTTGACGACCTTGCCGCCTTTTTGACCGATCGCCTCGTAGAACTCCGCACCGTGGCGCTCGCGCGTTGCTTGTCCGCCTTTGCGTCCGATCTCTTCGTAGAATCCCGAACCGTATCGGTCACGAACCGTATCGCCACCCTTTTTGCCGGCTTCTCGAACCGACATCTCCCCGTCGACCTTTTCCGTCCGCTCCTTGACCTCGGCCTGCTTGGGGTCGGCCATGCGTCAGCCGGCCGTTTTCGTCGTGCGTTTCAGCTTCTGGCCGCCCTTGGCGCCGATCTCTTCGTAGAACGTCGGTCCGTACTTGCTCTTCGTCGCCTCGCCGCCTTTGCGTCCGATGGCTTCGTAGAACTCGGAGCCGTACTTCGCTTTGACGCGATCGCCGCCGCGTTTGCCCGCCTCGCGGACACTCATGCCGCCGCCCGTCGTCGTCGTCAGATTTTCGTTGCTCGCCATTGTTGGAATCATCCCCCTGAGCTGTCGGCCCACCGACTGCTCTGTACCCAGCGGAAGCTAGGTTAAACGCTGCTCCGGACGATCTTGGAGCGCCCCCGGGTCTACGACGGACTCGGCGCCGCGCCGTACATCACCGACGTTGCCGTAGCCGACGGCAGAATCGTCGCTATCGGGGATCTCTCCGAGCGCGATGCGCACGAGCGCATACCCTGCGCCGGGCTCGCGCTCGCACCGGGATTCATCGACGTTCATTCCCATTCCGACGAGCTTTGGCTCGTCGATCCGCGTTGTGAAGGAAAGATTCGCCAAGGTGTGACGACCGAGGTCGGCGGCAACTGCGGCACGTCGATCGCACCATTGAGCGGTTCCGCGCTTATGAAGAAACGGCGCGACGCCGCCGAGTACCGGCTCGACGTGCAGTGGACGTCGTTCGACGCGTTCTTCACGCTGGTCGAGCAGGAGCGCGTCGCCCTCAACGTAGCGTCGCTGGTGGGACTTGGAACGACACGATTGTGCGTGGCCGGTCCCGACGCGCGGCGGCTCGTGCGCGAAGAGATCGAGGCGCAGAATCGTTTGATTCGCGCGGCGGTCGAAGAGGGGGCACTCGGCGTATCGAGCGGCTTGATCTACGAACCTGGCCGCTATGCCGATCTCGATGAGCTCATCGCTTGCGCCGGTGCCGCACGCGACGCCGGAGCAGCGCTCTACGCGTCGCACGTTCGCGACGAAGGCGACGACGTCGAGGCGGCGATCGCCGAAGCGATCGCGGTGGGCGAGGGCGCCGAGGTCGCGGTGCAGTGCTCGCATCACAAGGCCGCCGGCCGGCGCAACTGGGGCAAGGTTCACCGCACGCTCGCCGCGATCGACCATGCGCGCACGCGCGGGATAGGCGTCGCGTGCGACGCCTATCCGTACGTCGCCTCGTGGACCGAACTCGCCACCGTGCTGCCGCCGCGCGTTCGCGAAGGTGGCGACGACGCGGCGCTCGCGCGGTTGCGCGATCCGGATCAAGCGACGGCGGCCGCGCTCGTGATGGAGCTCGCGCGGGATCCGCAGTTCGGCGGCGACGGGTGGGACACGGTGCTGATCACCGGCGTCGGCAGCTCGCGCAACGAGGACCTCGCCGGGATGCGGATCGACGCGCTGGCGGCGCGCTGGCGAACGACGCCGGCGCGCGCGGCGATTCGCCTCCTGATCGAAGAGGAGATGCGGGTCGAGTCCGTCTTCTTCTCGATGAGCGAAGACGACGTGGCAACGGTTTACAGCGCGGAATTCTGCTGCGTGGGCAGCGATGCGTCGGCGCGCGCGTTCAGCGGGATCACCGCGCGGGGCGTGCCGCACCCACGCACGTACGGGACTTTTCCGCGCGTCTTCGGGCGCTACGTTCGCCAGCGCCATGTGTTCGACGCCGCTGAGGCCGTGCGCCGGATGACGTCGCTGCCGGCGGCGCAGTTCGGCCTGCGCGACCGCGGGATCATTGCGATCGGCAAGCACGCCGATCTGGTCGTGTTCGATGCCGAGCGCATCGTCGATCGTGCGACCTACGAGCAGCCGTTCGCGCCGCCCGACGGGATTCGCGACGTGTTCGTCAACGGGAGCGCCGTTTTGCGCGACGGGCAGATGACCGGCGCTCGGCCGGGCCGCGTGCTGCGCAACGGCCGGTAAGGCGGACTTCGTCCGCGCGGCGCGCAACTGGTAGGCTGTGACTCGCGCTGAGCTGATCGCGGCAGTACTGGCCGCGACCGCGACGCGGCATCCGGCGCCGTCGGCCTCGCCGCGCAGCGTCTGGGCCGATGTCACGCTCGATCGCGAGGGGACCGCCCTGCTCGCGCCGTTCACCGTCGCGATCGCGCTCCACAATGCAACAGGTCACATGGTGCGGCTGCGCTTCCCGACCGCGGACCTCTTTCGGGTCGACGTCCTGCACGATGACGCGCCGGTGTGGTCGTCGGTGACCGGTCACAAACCGATCCCGATCACGCGCCAACTCGACGTCCCGCCGGGGTTGCTGCGCCTCGCGCAAGTGATCGTCGACTCGACCACCGACGACCGGCGCGCGCTCGCCCCCGGCACCTATACGGTGCGCGTCGCGATGCTGGGGACGAACTTCGGAGTGGTGGTCGACAAGACGATCGCGTTCGATCCGCCGGAGACGATCGCCCAGGCGCTGCAGACCAAGCCCGGCGCGGTCATCACGATCGCCGGCGACCCCTACGTCGACGGCGGCACGCCGCGGCTGCGCGACGCAACGGGCACGATTCGGCTCTCGCGCGCGCTCGGGATCCGCAGCGCCGGGACCGTGATCGTGCGCGGCTTTCTCGACGCGCAGGGCGACGAGCGCGTGTTCGACGTCGGACGCAGTGCCGCGGCGTTCGAGAACGCCGCAGCGCCGAGTTAGGTCGCGACGATCTCGCCGGCCGCCGGGGCGGGCGGCGGGACCGGCCGCGGCACGACGAGGGAACGATACAGACCGACGAGCGCGATCGCGTAGAAGCCGGCGTACGCGAGCTGCAAGGCGATTGCAACGAGATAGCCGATCCCCCCGAAGATAATGAGCGGGATCGACGGGATACGCATCGCCGTCTCTCCGGCGCCCGGCATCGTCGCGAGTTCCAACGGCACGATCGGAATAGCGCCGATAAAGCTGATCCCGTACGAAATCCCGAACAGCACCACGAACGCAATCAGCGACGGCAAGAAGAACGCGCGCACCAAACGGAACGAATCGCCGATCGCTTCGAAGCCGCCGCGGCGACCGCTGACCACGGCCGGAATCACGTACATCGTGAACAGCGGAAACGCGAGCAGCGCGATGAACAGCGTCGGCAGCGCAAGGATCAACGCGACGATACCGACGCCGATCAGCCCGATCACCGCCACCAACAATGCGCCGCCGCGCGCGCGGAATGCGGCGTTCCCGTCGGCGATGGTCGCCGTCCCGCGCTCCCAGGCCGCATCGGCCATGCCGAACATCGCGGCGTACGCCCACAGGCTCAGCGCGGCGATGCCGACGCAGAGCAGGACGTACAGCAGGGCGAGCACGAGGATGACCGGCGTGCTCGGCTGCTGCTGCATCGAGCCGGTCGAGACGGTGACCGCAAACGCCAGCACGGCGAGGATCACGATCCCGATGATGATGAGGAGTGCGGCGATGACGGGCGGTAGCGCGACGATCCAGTTGCGGCGGAACAGCGCCCACGACGAGGACAGCAGAGCGTCGAAGGCCAGCGGGTCACGGACGGGCGGTGCGATCATCCGAAGTTCTCCTTTGCCGCGAGGTCGCGCAAGAGCGCGTCGTACACCTGCAAACTCCGTTCTCGCAGGGCGTCGAGATCACCGTCGTTCTCGATCACGTAGTCGGCGCGGGCCCGTGCGAGCGCCGGATCGATCTGCGCCGCCATCCGCCGCTCGACCGCGGCTCGTTCGGCTGCATCGCGGGCGACGACCCGGGCGATTCGTACCTCGGGCGGGGCGGCGACCAACACGGTGCGGTCGCAGCTGCGCCAGAAATCGCCTTCGAACAGCAGCGGGATGGCGTGGACGACCAGCCCGTCAGGTGCCTCCAGCTCGAGTTCCGCGGCCCGCGCGCGTACCCGCGGATGGGTGATCGCGTTGAGCTGTGCGCGCGCGTCGGCGTCGGCGAACACAATGCCCGCCATCGCAGCTCGGTCGAGTGCGCCGCCGGTGCCGATCGCCTCCGGCCAGCGGGCGGCGATCTCGCGCAACCCGGCGGAGCCGGCCGCGACGACCTCGCGGGCAAGCACGTCGGCGTCGATCACGGTCGCACCGCGTTCCCCGAGCACGTTCGCCACCGCGCTCTTCCCCGAACCGATCCCGCCGGTCAGCCCGACCCTGAGCTTCGCCATCAATGACCGCAGCTTCGCACATCACGTCATCCTGAGCCTGTCGAAGAACGACGATCCCGCCCGGACGGCGTGCCCCGAGAGGGTCACCCTTCGACACGCTCAGGGTGACCGTTCAGCGCGAGCGTTTCGATAGGACGCGGCCCTTCGACAGGCTCAGGGTGACGCGGTGGCGACCGGCGTATAGAGCGCGGCATGAATGCGACGCCTGCCATGCCCGTAACGCCCGGACTCGACGCCACGGAACACCCGTTCGTCCACGACGTCAATCAGGAGCATCGCGACAGCCTATCGGCGACGGAGAAGCTGTGCAAACGCATCGCCGACTCGACCGGTGCGCCGGTCGCGCTCGGGCTCGCCGTCCTGATTCAGGCGGTGTGGATCATCGTCGGAATCGCGACCAAGTGGGATCCGTTTCCGTTCGCGTTCCTGCTGACGGTTTCGAACGTGTTGCAGCTGATCTTGATCTTCATCCTGGCCGTCGGGCAGCGTCAGTCGGCGGCACACGCCGAGCTGCGCGCCGAGCACGACCACGACTCGATCTCGCGGCTGCTCTACCATCAGGAGCTGCAAGAGCGCATTTTGATCGAGATCGCCGGCAAGATCGAATGCGACGTCGAAGACATCAAGGCCATGGTCGCAAACCTCGCCGCGGAAGACAGCACGCCTTGAGCAAAAAAACGCGAGGGAAGCGTTGCCGCTTCCCTCGTGCATCATGATCGCTCGCGACCGTAGTCGCGAAGGCGTTCTAGACGGTTTGTGAGAGCTCCGCGCCGAGCGGGCCGAAGCCGTCCTCGACGGGGAACTGTTCGAGCTCTTCCGGTGCGACGTCGGCGACGTGCTGGATCGAGCCCGTGATGCGCCGCGTGCCGTGGTTGATGGTCAACAGCGTGACCTCGACCTCCTGGCCCGGCGAGTACTGGACACTCGCGTCGAACTCGCCCTTCGGGACCATCGCCAGCACGCCCGGAACGATCTCGACCAAGAGATAGTTCGGCGTCACTTTGACGACTTGCGCGACGAGCTTGTTGCCCTCCCACAGCTTGTCGGCGTGCTCGACCCATGGATCGGGCAGCGCGTGCTTGAGCGAGAGCGAAACCTTCTTCGCCTCGGGATCGAACTTCATCACTTCAACCGAGACGGTGTCGCCGATCTTGACGACCTCGGACGGGTGCTTGATCCGCGCGTACGACAGCTCGGAGTTGTGGATCAAACCGTCGATGCCGCCCAGGTCGACGAACGCGCCGAACTCGGCGAGCCGCACGACGAAGCCTTCGCGGATCTGACCGACCTGTAGCGTGCCCAGCAGCTCCTGCTTCTTGGCGTTGAGCTCTTCTTCGAGCACCTGGCGCTGCGAGAGCACGACGCGATGACGCTTGTGGTCGAGATCGATGACCTTGAGCCGCAGTTTCTTGCCGACCAGCTCATCCAAATTGCCGACGGGCTGGCGGCGGATCTGCGACGCCGGTACGAAGCCGCGCATGCCGAGGTCGACCAAGACGCCGCCTTTGACGACCTGCGTGACGGTCGCTTCGATGACTTCGTCGTTGTCGTGAGCCTCGATGACCTTTTCCCACGTCTTCAACGCGCGGGCGCGGCGCTCGCTCAGATAGAGCTGTCCGTCCTGGTCGTCGATCCGGTGGATCATGACTTCCAGGGTATCGCCGACCTTGAGCTCCTTCGGTTCGATCGCGAGCGAGAGCTCGCGGAACGGAAGGATGCCTTCGGACTTGCCGCCGATGTCGACGAGCAATTCGTCCTGGTACTTGGCGACGATGACGCCGGTGAGCACCTGGCCCTCGTCGAGGACCTTCAGGGATTCTTCGTAGAGGCGCTGCTCGAGCGCGAGCTGGTCTTCTTCTTCGTGGTGGGCTTCAGGAGCCGTGGGGGCCGCTGCGGCTGCTTGAGCCTGCGGATCCTGCGGTTCGAGATCGAGTGTGGTGGAAATGGTGGAGTAACTTCCTTCGCTTTAATTTTTATTTTTGGCAGCCGCGGCACCACCAGGTCCCGCGCTGACCGAGGACCGTGCGGACGATGGGTTTCCCACACCGAGGACACGGTTCACCGAGGCGGCCATAGACGGCGAGTTGGTTTTGGTACCCGCCCCGTAGCCCCTCAGCGTCGACGTAGTCGTCCACGCTCGTCCCACGAGCCGCGATGGCACGTTGGAGGACGTCTCGGACCGCGCCGTGCAACCGGCGTCGAGCCGGCTTGGTGATCTTGTGAGCCGGGCGGCTCGGCCGGATCCCCGCTTCCCACAAGGCTTCGCACGCGTAGATGTTTCCGACTCCGGCGATCCTGCTCTGGTCGAGCAGGAAGGTCTTGATCGGCGTGCGACGCCCGTCCAGCATACTCACAAACGCCTCGCTGGTAAACCCCTTAGAGAGGGGCTCGACGCCGCCGTCGGCGTCCCAGGGGTCGCCGGCCGGGAGCAGGCGCATCCGGCCAAACTGCCGGACGTCGGCGAAGCTGAGGGCCGAACCGTCCGTGAACGACACGCGAACGTGCGTGTACGGATACGGTTCGGAGTAGCCGGGCGCTTGGACGATGAGCCGTCCGGTCATCCGGAGATGAACGGCGAGCCGCCGCCCCGACGCCAGCTCCAGCACCACGTACTTCCCGCGCCGCCCGACGGCCGCGATCGTTTCGCCGGTGAGGGCCTCCTGGAAGGACTCACCCGCCGGCGCGATCGCGATCTTCGCCATCGTGACGGCAACCGATGCCACCGTTTTGCCGGTGACGGCATTGGCGAGACCACGCGCGATGGTCTCGACTTCGGGGAGCTCGGGCACCTCCACCTAGAACACGCCGCGGGCTGGAGCCGTTGCGCCGCGGGGCAGGTCGCCCGCCGAACCGAATAGGCCAACGGTGCGGACGCTTGCGATTCGCTACGTCCTCGAGGACGTTCCGCGGCTGGTCGCGTCGCTCGCCGGGATCGCGTTCGTCGTCGCGCTCGTCCTGGTGCAGGCCGGGATCTACTCCAGCTTCGTCACCTCGACGACGCTGCTGATCGACCAGTCCGACGCGCAGATCTGGGTCGGCTCGCGCGAGATGTCCTACCTGGAGATCACGCTTCCGGTCCGCTACGACTCGGTCGCGCGGATCCGCTCGATCGCCGGGGTCGAGCACGCGGAACCGCTCGCGGTGCGCTCCGCGGTCCGGCAGAGCGCGTCCGGCGTGCTCGACTACGTGCGGGTGATCGGCTTCGAGCCCGCCGGCTCGTCCTTGCACCTCGGCGTCCCCGCCGAGACGTTCGCGGCGATGCGGCTCGGCGATTTCGCGACCGACGCGACCCAGCTCCCGTTGCTCGACGCCGCGGGCGTCGGTGCGACGGGGAACATCCGCGGCCTTCCGGCGCGAGTCGCGGCCCTGACGCACGGGACGCAGCCGATCGTCTCGCCGACGTTCCTCTACGCGTCGCTCGACAGCGCCGTCGCGTGGAGCCCGCTCTCTCTGGGCGAGATCATGGGCGGCAGAGTGGCCGCGGACTCCCCGGTCAGCTACGTCCTGGTGCGCCTGCGCTCGGCGGACGACGCGGCGGCCGTGCGCGCGTCGATCGAGCGCGCGCTCCCCGGTGCGCGCGCGTTCTCGCGCGACGAGATGGCGGCGATCACCCGGGCGTTCTGGATCAGGCGCACCAACATCGGCTTCATCCTCGCGCTGGGGGCGGCGATCGGAGCGCTGGTCGGCGCAATCGTCGTCGGACAGATCCTGTACGTGTCGGTGAACGAGCACGTCCGTGAGTACGCGATGCTCAAGGCGGTCGGGATCGCAGACCGTGCGCTCTACGCTGCGATCGCGTGGCAAGCCGTCGCGCTCGCCGTGCTGGGCTATCTGCCGGGCCTCGCGATCAGCGCCGCCGTCGTCTTCGTCGCGGGGGCGAAGCGCGGCTTGTACATCACGATCACGCCGCTCGACGGCGTGCTCGCGTTCGGCGTCGCCCTGTTCATCTGCGTCGGCGCCTCGCTGCTCGCCATGTGGCGCGCGGTGCGCATCGATCCCGCGCTGGTGTTCGATGGTTGACGCGCGCGATGCGGCGGTCGTCGCGGCGCACGATCTGTACTACCGCTACCCGCGCGCGGCCAGCGAAGAAGCCTTGCACGGCGCGAGCCTCGCGGTCGATGCCGGCGAGATCGTGCTGCTGCGCGGCCATTCCGGCTCGGGAAAGACGACGCTGCTGTGCGTGCTGGCCGGACTGCTGACCGCGCAGCGCGGCAGCGTGCGGGTCAGCGGCGTTGATCTCGCGTCGCTCGACGCCGGGGCGCGCACGCGGCTGCGCCTGGACCGGTTCGGTTTCGTGTTCCAACGCTTCGGGCTGATCGCGGCACTCCAGGCGCGCGAGAACGTCGAGCTGGTGCTGCGCGCCGGCGGCGCATCGGCGCGCGAGGCCCGTACGCGCACGCTCGCGACGCTCGAAGCGCTGGGGCTGGCCGGGAAGGCGGAACGCTTTCCGCGTGAGCTCTCAGGCGGCGAGCAGCAACGCGTCGCAATCGCTCGGGCGCTGGCGAAACGACCCTCGATCGTCTTTGCCGACGAGCCGACCTCCTCGCTCGATAGCACCAGCGGGATGGAGGCGGCGCGACTGCTCTGCCGGCTGGCACGCGAGGACCGCGCCGCCGTCGTGATCGCCTCGCACGACGACCGCATCGTCCCGTTCGTCGACCGCATCGTCGAAGTCGCCGACGGCCGCTGCGGTTGAAGCGCTACATTCTTCCTCGTAGTGTTTCCGGGGCGAACGGCAGACTCCCCGGAGATAACGTCGTCGACGACACGGAGCTTCCCCGCACCATTGTTTCGGGGATGATGGCGAGATTCCAACCATCCGGTTTGTCCGCATCCGAGGGCGCTAGAATGGCCTCGAAACGTTCGCTCCGGGCGGCTTCCCCGATTCGCTGTGTCAGCGGAAAGCGGCGATTATTTTGCTCCGTTAGCCATGGAGCGTATAAATCAGCCAGCGACACCCCGAGGTAAGCCCGAACGCTCGCATCACGCAGATCGAGAACTTTTCGCAGGCGAATGTCGACAGTCAAGAGAGCGCGACCCGAAACCGCATGCACGACACCGTGAACGCCGGCTATTGCTCCGACTTCAAGGAGCGCCGTTCGCCGCAACCCTGAGACGTAGTACGCTTCGAAGGTGTTCTTTCGGTTGTAACGTCCACCGCGTTGCGTCGAGCCGAACCCGGAAAGCGGAGATCCGGCCCAAGTGATGTCGATGGAGCGATAGCACTTCGCGGACACGGCGACACCGGATACGCCCGAGAGGCGCGTCCGAAGGCCGCGAACATTCTTCAGATTGGCTGACCGCTCTCGAGCGCGTAGACCAGCGTTTCCACGGAATCGAAATCGCCGTCGATCAGCAGATCGAGAGGAGAGGCATGACCGAGTTGAGGTCGCGGACTCTTCAGCCAGATGAGTGACGACTTACGCGATCCCAAGAGTCCGTCCAGCCGCGCTAAAAGAACGGCGATCTTCCGCCCGGGCTTTTGCAGACGTTCCGACGTCGGATTGTTTCGGAGGGCTCGTTCGGTGAGATGTGCCGTCTTTGCCAATCGCGCAAGCGAGATATCCAGGACTCGCGCCAAGACCGGTCCCAGCACTCGCCCCCGAGGATCGAACACCTCTTCGGCGGCCACACGTCTTATCGCGCTTCCGGTAACCGGCATAGTCCCTCGTAGTTCCGCGCAGGGAGACCCGAACCTTCTGAGAAACTTCCGGAAATCTTCCCCTCCCGCGTCGAGCGCTCGGTCACGGGGCCGTGAGGAACAGCGATCTCGGGCTCTTGGTCGGCGGCCCGCTTGGGTCCCCTTCGGGGAGCTCGGGCACGTCTGTCTAAGACACGATCGATGGTTCGGATGGCCGTCAGCGGCCGCTGCGACCGCCACGTCGTTCGCGCAATGGCGGGGTGCCCGCGCGTCGTCCGCAATGGTGCGCCTCGCGGCGTACGCGCGCGTCTCGTACGCTCGCTAAGGGCTGGACCGGCGAGCGAACGCGTCGCGATGCGCCGCCGTCGTCATGATGGCCCGTCGTCGCGGTGCAGGCCGTAGAGCTGCGGCTCGAAGTACCAGCCGGGGAGCGACGCGGGGAAGCCGACGTCGGCGAACGTGTAGTCGGTTTCGAACTCATCGTCGCGGGTCTGGCCGTGGATCGATGCGATCAGCGGCAGGCCGTCGCGCAGCGTGTACCGCACTTCGAACTCGTCCTCGAGCGACCGGCCCCCGAATCCGAGGTAGAGATGATCGCGCAGGCGGACGCGCGTCACCTCGTACGTCGCCTGGTCGATCCAGAGATCGTCGAGCCGGTTGCGGTCGGGATCGCGTTTGGGTTCCAGGGTCAGATGCCACGTTGCCCCTTCGCGCTGCGACGCCGTCACGCGATAGTCGTAGTCGGTCGAGACGACGACGCCGCCGATCACCGGCAAGGGCGAGTCGGTCGGCCCCGGCACCGCGGGCGCCGCCGAAGGCCGCGGTGCGAACAGGGCGCGCTCGAAGATGTCCGCAGTCGGCGGGCCGGGATCGACCTCGCCGTCGAACGCGACCGTGATGTTCTCGATCGAACCGTACGCGATGCCGCGCCACGCGCGGCGCGTCAGTGCCGAACGATCGGACGAGCGGCACCAGACTTTGAGCGTGTAGCTGTTCTCGAAGTCCGGCGCGCCGTCGTGCGTGTCGCGCCGCGACAGCGTGTAGGCGACGAACGGCGGTCGAACGTGCGCCCGGAAGACCGCTTTCGCGCGAGCGAGGATCTGTTCGCCGGTCGAGTGATCGGCGTCGCCGCGGGCCGGCAACGGCATTGCGCACGCGAGCGCGACGGCGACCGTCGCGAACGCGCGCGCCGCGTTCATTCCCCTTGGACGGGCGGGATGACGAGTCGCATCCCCGACACCAGACCGAGCCGCGCCGCATCCCCGGCGCCGAGCTCGATCACGTAACGCGCGATCCCGTCGCGCCGCGCGAGCTTGTCGTCCGGCGTGCCGGGTTTGGTCGCGGGGACGTTGGCGGCTATTTGCGAGACGGTCCCGTCGCTCTTGACGAACACCATGTCGAGCGGCGTGATCGTGTCCTTCATCCAGAAAAAGCGCTGCGCGTCGCCGCCCGAGAAGGCGAACAGCATCCCTTGCCCGGCCGGGACGAACGGCACGTTCATCAACCCGTGCTGTCGTTGCGCTTCGCTTTCCGCGACGGCGAGGTGCAACGTGTGCGAGCCCGCCTGCACCTCGAGCGGACGGCAGCCAGCCACGCGCGGCTGATGGATCTGCGCGCCGTCGTCGAGGCTCAGCCGCGGCAGATCGGCCTGCGGCAGCGGGATGCCGGCGCACCACGGCAGCGGCGTCGCCTGCGGCACGGGCACCGGCGCTTGCGCGCTGCAGGCGAGAAACGCCGCCAGGGCGAGCACGTTACGCATCGATCGGGACATCGGGATCATAGCTCTCCACGTCGTACCAGTTCTTTCCCGTCTTGAGGGTGGCTTCGATCGGCACGCTCAGCTCGACCGCGTGCTCCATCTCATGCTTCACCACGCGTCCGACCGCGTCGAGATCGCGCAGCGCGACCTCGAAGATCAGCTCGTCGTGGATCTGCAACAGCATCACGGCGTCCAAACCCTCGCTGTTGAGCCGGCGGTCGAGGCGCACCATCGCGAGCTTCATCAGGTCGGCGGCGGAGCCTTGAAGCGGCGCGTTGGTCGCCTCGCGCTCGGCGGCGGCTCGCAACATGTAGTTCCTCGAACGCAGGTCGGGCATGTAGCGGCGGCGCCCCAGCAACGTCTCGACGTACCCGCGCTCGCGTGCCTCCTCGAGGCAACGGTCGATGTACCCGCGCACGCCGGGAAAGCGCTCGAAGTACGCTTCGGTCATCGCGCGCGCGGTGCCGCGATCGATCTCCAGCCGCTGGGCCAGACCGAAGTCCGACATCCCATAGAGCAGGCCGAAGTTCACCGACTTCGCCATTGTGCGCTGGTTGCGCGTCACCTCGGCGAACGGCCCGACGTCGAAGATGCGGCGCGCCGTGAAGTCGTGGATGTCCTGACCCTCGTGGAACGCCGCGCGCATCGCCTCGTCGCCGGACAGGTGCGCCATCAGCCGCAGCTCGATCTGCGAGTAGTCGGCGGCGAGCAGCACGCGATCGTCGGACGGCGCGACGAAGGCTTTGCGGATGCGGCGGCCCAGCTCGCTGCGCACCGGAATGTTCTGCAGGTTCGGGTTGGTCGACGACAGGCGTCCGGTCGCGGTCGCCGTTTGATTGAAGATCGTGTGGATGCGCCCCTGCGCGTCGACCAGCGTCGGCAGCACGTCGATGTAGGTGCTCTTGAGCTTGGAAACCTCGCGCCACTCCAACACCTTGGCCGCGACCGGAAAGCTGCGCGCGAGCGACTGCAGCACGTCGGCGCCCGTAGCATAGCCGGTCTTGTTCTGGCGTCCGGCGGGCAGGCCCAGCTTGTCGAACAGCATCCGCCCGAGCTGCTGCGGGCTGCCCAAGTTGAACTCTTCGCCGGCGAGCGCGAAGATCTCGCGCTGCAAGCGTTCGACGGCGGCGTCGACCTCGACCGAGATCTCACGCAGCGCCAGCGGATCGAGCGCGATGCCGGCGCGCTCCATCGACGCGAGCACCGGCGCGAGCGGAAGCTCGACGTCGTCGTAGAGCGCGAGCTGTCCGCGGCGTTCGAGCTCTTCGCGCGTCTTGCGCGCCAGCAATCCGGCTGCGTCGGCGGCGGCCGCGGGCTGGTCGTCGGGCAACACGCGATCGAGAAACTCGGCGGCCGCTTGGCCGGCATCGGCGAAGGTTCGGCCGGGGTTGAGCAGATGCGACGCGATCATCGGATCGTCGCCGAGCGTGCGGATGCGCAACGCCGCGATCTCGCGCAACAGCGTCTTCGCGTCGTACGCGACCAGCCGCGGGACCGTCGCCCACAAACGCGCGAACGCAGCGGCGATCTCGTCGTCGGCCAACGCGGAGCGCAGGAACGCGAACCCCGTTCCGTCGCCGGCCGAGATGCTCAGCGCATCGCCGCGCAGCGCGACGGCGACGCGTTCGCCCGCCGCCGCTTCATCGATGCGCGCCGCGATGCGTTTGTGGTCGGGTGGATCGGTCGCGGACGTGTAGGATTCGTAGCGGCCCTCGAGCACCTCGTCGGCCGCAACCGGCGCCGGCGAATCGGGCGGCGCGAGCTTGGCGAGCAGCGTCTTGAACTCGAGCTCGCGGTACAACGTGTAGAGCGCGTCGTTGGCCGGCGGCGTGTAGCGCGCGCCCTCCCAATCGAGCGTCAGCGGCAGGTCGCGGCCGATCACCGAGACGTCGCGGCACACGCGCGCGACCTCGCCGTGCTCGCGAACGAGCGCCTCGAGCTTCGGGGTGCCGGCGAGCTTGGGGTTCGCGAGCAGCGCGTCGAGCGAACCTGCGTTCTTGATCAGCTTGATCGCGGTCTTCTCGCCGACGCCGGGGATGCCGGGCAGATTGTCGGACGGATCGCCTTTGAGCCCGCGATAGTCCGGGAGCTGACGCGGCTCGAGGTCGAACCGCTCGCGCACCTTGGCCTCGTCGTAGCGGCCGAGGTCCGTGATCCCGCGCCGCGTCGTGAGCACGGTCGTGTGCCCGTCGACGATCTGCAGCAGATCGAGATCGCCGGTCACGACCAGCACCTCTTGCTGTGCCTCTTCGGCTTGGCGCGCGAGCGTCGCGATGACGTCGTCGGCTTCCTCACCGTCGAGCTCGACGATCGGGATCCCGAACACGGCGAGAATCCTGCGCACGAGCGGGAACTGCGAGCGCAGCTCGTCGGCAGTCTCGGCACGCTGCGCCTTGTAGCCCGGGTAGAGCGCGATGCGCGCCGCCGGCAGCCCTTTGTCGAAAGCGGCGATCACGTGCGTCGGCTTCTCGTCGGCGATGAGCTTGTTCATCATCATCGTGAAACCGTAGGCCGCGTTGATGTGCACGCCGCGCGTGGTGGTGAGGTCGGGCAGCGCGAAGAACGCGCGGTACACCAAACCGTAGGAGTCGAGCAGCATCAGGCGCGCGCCGCCGGGCGCGTTCGGGAGCGACATCTCGGTCTGCGCCGGCATCAGCGCACCTCGATCGCGAGCGTCGCCGCGCCGACGTCGCCGTCGTCCGAAACTTTCAGCACCGAGACGACGTAGCGTCCGGGCTTCTCGGGCAACGCCAAGTCGAAGCCTTCCTTGTCGGCGCGGTCGATGCGCCACACGAGCGCATGCTCCGACGAAGCGCCGAGCGACTCGCTTTGCGGGGCGCTCCGTTCGGTCCCGGCGAGATCGACGACGGTCGAACGCGTCGGTGCGACCGAGGCGTGCCAGGCCGGATCCGACGAGGTCGGATTCTGCGTCGTCGTACCCGTTCCGGCGAGCACGGCCGCCGCGTCTTCGAACGACGCGCCGTTCGCCGGGACCGAGTCGCCCAACCGGATCGCGAGCGTGGCGCCCGCGCGCTCGTTGCCGTCGGCGATCGTCATGTGCGCGACGCTGCCCGGTGCGTACGCCGGTTTGTCGGCCGACAGCGTGGTCGCCCGCGCGTGACCGGGTCCGTCGATCGCGATGCGCCGGGTCGCGTACTCCATCGCACCGTCGCGCACGAACGCGACGCCGATGGCCGCATCGCCGACGGTTTCGGGTACCGCGAAGCCGGCGGAGGCGCGTCCGTTCCCGGCGCCGGCGGTCTGCTCGCCCATCGCGCGTGCGCCTTCCAGATCGAAGAACGCGTCGCCCGTCGCGCCGCTGAGCGACGCGTCGACGTGGAGCCGTTCCCCGGCGCGATAGCGCGGCTTGTCGGTCGCGATCTGCGCTTCGACGCTGCGCCGCGAGCGGTCGCCGAGCAGCGCTTGCGGTGCGACGGTGACCGCGTTCACGTCGACGACCTTGGCGCCCCCCGCGTCGGCTTGCGCGAACGCCAGGCTCGTCCCCGGCACGACGTCGTGGAACACGGCGTGCGCACGGCCGTCGGAATCGAGCGTCACCTGCTGCGTCTGTTCGGTCGGACCGTGAACCAGTTGCAGGCGCACCACCAGCCCGGCCGCCGGATGACCATCGCTCATGTCGAAGCCGCGCACGTCGAACGCGGCCGGCTCGCCGATATCGAGATCGGTGCGTTCGGGGACGATCGCCAGCGCGATCGGGCCGGGCGCCGCGACGGCCCGCGCCGATGCGGTCGAGGCGCCGCTCGTCGCGTCGATCCCGTAGGTCGACGGAAGTCCGTCGGTCGGCGCCGGAATGGTGACGCGCGCCTGGCCGGCGGCGTCGGTCTTGACGCGCAGGTCGGCGAGCTGCGTCGTTCCCCAAGCGGAGGCGCCGTCGTTCGCGTCGGGTGCGAGCACGTGCGGGACGCGCACGACACGAACCCGCACGTCGCGGCCGGCGGCGACCTCACCGCCGGACAGCTTGGCGGTGATGGTGACCGGAACGGCGGTGTCGGGTGCGCACGTCGGGGCGCAGTCCGTCACGACCGAGAGCGCGATGTCGCCGACGCCGTCGACGTGGATCGAAGCTCCGCCGCTCGCGCCGCTGAGCGCGGCGAGGACCGCCGCGTCGCCGGCCGGCGAATCCGCCGGCAGCGCGAGCTCCGCGCCGAACGCGCCCGCACCGTCGAGCTTGGCATCGGTCGAAGCGAGCGTGCGACCGCGCGCGATGACCGACAGGTGCACTTCGCCGCTCGCCGGCCGGTACGCAGCGCCGGAACGCCGCCGCGCGAATCCGACCAGATGAAGACGATCGCCGCCGCGCACGTTGGCGCGGTCGGCGCGCACGCCGACCAGCGTCGACGGCACCGGCGGCTGCGCCAGAAACGAGACGAAGGTCCGGCTCTTCCCCCACTCGGCGATCGCGAAGCGCGGCCGGACGAAACCCGACCAGCGCGCGATGCCGTGCACGTCGGTTTCGCCGTACTCGAACGCCGTCCCGACCAAGTAGGTGATGCGCATCTTCGCCAGCGCCCGGCCGGTGCCGAGATCGGCGCCGTAGAGCAGAATTCCGCCCGGCGACTCTTTGGTGAGCAAGCCGACGCGGGTGAGGTCGAGCCAAGCCTGCTGCACCGCGTCGCCGCGGCGCGCCTCGATGACGAAGAACCCTTCGCGGTTCTGCAACGGCACGTCGACGTCGTTGGGCGTGTAGCGCTCTCCCGCCGACGGCGAAAAGCGCCACCGGGCAACCGGCGTGCGATGCGTCGTGTCGATCGCGCGCGCTCGCGCGGTTCCGGCGACCAGCACGTCGGCCGGATCGACTTCGTACGCCGCAAAGTCCACCGGCGCACCGCTGTAGGTGTCCAAGCGCACCGCGATCCGCTTCCACGGCAACGCGACGTCGCGAGCGTAGAGCGCAAACGTGCGATCCCACTTTCCGGAATCCGGCAACGGACGCGCCGCGCCGGCCGGCAGCGCGCTCGCGAGCACGGCGACGGCGGCTGATCCCGCGAGCAGGCTGCGCAGTAGGTTGATGTTACGGTTCGTAGATGATCGTCCCGGTGATGTTGGAATCCGACGTCCGGAAACCCACCGTGTACTCGCGCTTTTCGCCGATCTTGAGGACCTGCACCGAGTTGCTGATCCCGGTGAAGATCGATGAGCCGCTGTCCTTCCCTTGATAGCGGTTCTGGTTGCGGTCGAGCAAGTAGAAGTTGGTGATCTCCGGCGTGATGTCGGCCCTGGTGTCGTTGGTCAACTCGACGCGCGCGACGACGTACTCCAACTGGCCGCTCGACGCCCCGGCGGCCGAGTCGCCGCTGAGCACGATGTGCGCATCGAGCACCTTGACGTTGCCGACGCCTTGGAACAGCTGGGCGCCGACCGGGGAACCACCGCCGGGCGTGTCGTTCTCTTTGCACGCGACGAGCCCGACGCACAGGAGAAGCGCGACGGCGAACCGTTGGATCATAACGGGCCGTCCGTTCGGCAGGTTCTTCGGGGCGTCCCGCGCCGAGGTGTCGTGCGGCCCCCCGGGAAATGGGTGAATGTGGACGATGAGCCCGCGCGGGGGAACTCGACGGAGACCCACTGCCGTTACTGCGGGAGCGATGAGAAGGACAAGCGTTCGGACGATTTCCGCGACCGGGGTGCGACATTTCAAGTAGTCGTCGCCTGCGCGTCGTGCGGAGCGGCGTTCGCAGCGCTCTCCCGGAACTGATGCGCGCGCTCGTCGCGAGCGCGCTGGTTCTGAGCGCCGGCACGGCGGCGACCGCGGCGACGCAGGCACCCACCGCGCCCCCACGGATCAACGTCCTCGACGTCCAACCGAAGGGGCTCGCACCGACCAAGCCCTTGCATGTCGAGTTCGTGGTCGAGGTCAACCGGTTCGGCCAGGTCGCTCGGGTGCGGTCGATCAAGGCCTCGCACGACGTCCCCTTCGATACGCACACCTACGGAAACGCTTTGCAGGCCTTCATCCGGACGCCCGACGGCCACGTCCTGGTCGGCACCTACCGGCTGGTCTACGACTACGATCCCAAGACGAAGATGGTGAAACGCGACGTCGCGCTGATCAAGGCCGGCGGCGTCAACCCCGACGCCAAAGGCGCTGCGGACGACATGATGGAGATCGCACGCCACAACCACGGTCACACGCCGCCGCCGTCGCTCACCGTCACGCCGGGACCCATCCCCAGCGTCAACATCCATCGGATGCCCGACCTGCCGCAGGTGATGAAGACCCCGTCCCACTGAACCCCGCTCCATGCCCCGCCGGATCCGGCCGCCGAAACCGGACCCCAAAGCCGGCGCCGACGCGCTCATGGAGTGGTACGTCCAACAGCGCCGCGAACCCGATCCACGCATCGACGCCGACGTCGAGCGTTCGTGCACGTCCAAGCAGCAGTACGCCGACGAAGCCGACGCGCACGCGCACGCGCTGATGAACGGGATGGGCGACGTGCTCTACTCGTACGAATGCCGCTACTGCGGCTTCTGGCACCTCACCCGCCGCCCGAACTGACGCCGTCGCGTCCGAGCGCCGCCTCGCCGCAGCGAAACTGTCATCCTGAGCGACGTCGAAGCGCGACTGCAGCGACGGCACGATTATCGTAGCTCGACCTTGGGCGATCTCGAGGTAACCGTTCTTCGTCCTTCGACAAGCTCAGGATGACACGGAAACCTTCCGAACGCGCTATATCGTCGCGGTGGTTTTTACTTTGTCGGCGTTGGCGGGGTCGAACGGCGGCACCGTCGTTACGATGCCGACGCTTCCGCGCGATATGCGCCGATCGCTTCGAGCACCGGACGGTCGTCGTAACGAAACAGATACGTGTTCTTGGCCGCTTCGTGGCGATACGGCATCCAGGACGGAACGCAGAACGTGTCGCCCTTCTCCCACTCCAGCAGCGTGTTGCCGACCGTCGTCGCGCCGCGTCCCTTGTAGACGTGATAGACGACGCCGGCCGTTTCGCGCCGCGTCGGCGACGACGCGCCGCCGGCGAGACGCTCGGCCGCCGCGCCGATCGTGCGCGAGAGCGGCCCGCCGGTCTGCCGGTGGACGTACTCGGCGAAGGCATACGGCCCGTCGTCGGCTTCGAGCCGCGCCTGCATGTCGGCCCACGGATAGCGCAGGTGCGATTCGGCCGGTCCGGGCTCGGACGGAAAGCGCTCGTCGCCGTACTGCTGCGCGAAGTTGGCCGGGAAGAACTGATAGACGGGAAGGTCGAGCCCGTCCAGCCACACCATCGGCCGCTCACCCTCGTGACCGTGATCGTGGAACTGCCACGACGGCGTGAGGATCACGTCGCCGCGGTGCATCGTCACCTTCTCGCCGCCGACGGCGGTGTACGCGGCCTCGCCTTCGACGATGAAGCGCAGCGCGAACGCGACATGCCGGTGCGCACGCGCGACCTCGCCCGGTAAGATCAGCTGCAAGCCGGCGAAGAGCGTGTCGGTCGTATGCGGCGACGCCAGTGCCGGATTGATCAGTTGCAGGACCCGCCGCTCGGCGTCCTTCGCCGTGACGAGATTTCCGGCGCGTTCGAGCAGCGGCCGCAGCGCCGCGTACCGCCAGACGTGGGGTACGGCCTTGGGCTGCGGATGGGGCGGCACGACCGCCTCCATCATCGTCCACAGCGGCTGCGCGTCCTGGTCGGCGGCCTCGGCGAACAAGCGGTCCAGGGAATCCGTCGCGATCATCGTCTCGGCATCCTCATCGTCGGAGTGATTCGAAGCGGAAGGGAAGGGAACCCGCGTGGGAACGCGA
This sequence comes from Vulcanimicrobiota bacterium, assembly GCA_003161435.1. GTDB lineage: Bacteria > Vulcanimicrobiota > Vulcanimicrobiia > Vulcanimicrobiales > Vulcanimicrobiaceae > Vulcanimicrobium > Vulcanimicrobium pasteuri. The sequence goes on along the minus strand of PMOS01000002.1, from coordinate 12,373 downwards.
GGCGCGGACCGAGGCCGGCTCGGAACACCTACCCGATCTCGAGCAAATGCTACCGCTCGTCGGCGGGAGAAATGGGCCTCGGCACGACAAGAGGCGCGTTCGGAAAGACGTCGCCGGAGGTCCCCTTGCGCTTCGTTCAATTCACCACTCCCTCGTCCGGGCCGCGGCCCGGCATCGTGGCCGGCGACAGCGTGCGGCCTCTCAACGGCCTCGCGTCGCTGGGCGCCTTCATCGCGCTCGACGAGAGCGCGCGCACGGCGGCGACCCAGCAGCTCGGTGACCCCGTGCCGCTCGCCTCGGTAACCCTGCACGCGCCGCTGCGACCGAACAAGAACGTGTTCTGCGTGGGGCGCAACTACATCGCGCACGCCGAAGAGGGTGCGCGCGCGCGCGGCGAGGAGCTCAAGCTTCCGGCGGTGCCGACGATCTTCACCAAGGCGCCGACGGCGATCGCCGATCCGGAGGCGACGCTGCACCTCGACGGCCGGGTGTCGCAGCGCTACGACTGGGAGGCCGAGCTCGCGATCGTCATCGCAACGCGCTGCAAGAATGTGCACGAAGCGGACGCGCTCGACGTCGTGTTCGCTTACACGTGTCTCAACGACATCAGCGCGCGCGACCTGCAGAACGCGACGACGCAGTGGTTCATGGGCAAGACGCTCGACGACACCTGCCCGCTCGGGCCATGGCTGGTGACGCCCGACGAGATCGGCGATCCGCAGCAGCTCGAGGTGACGCTGCGTCTCAACGGCACGGTGAAGCAGCACGCGAGCACGTCGTCGATGATCTTTCGGATCGCGCGCATCATCGCGTACGTCTCGCAGGGCACGACGCTCGAACCAGGCGACGTCATCGCGACCGGAACCCCCGAAGGTGTCGGTTTCGCGCGCACGCCGCCGGAGTTCATGCAGGACGGCGACGTCGTCGAAGTCGAGGTGTCGAAGATCGGCGTGCTGCGCAACCGCATCGCGATCGAAGCCCCGGTAGCGGCCACGACGTAGCGCAACCTTGATCGCGCAGCCGGTCGTCTGCCCGATCTTCGTCGGGCGCAGCGAAGAGCTCGCGATCTTGCACGACGCGCGGCGCGCTCTGTCGATGAGTCGCGGCTCGTTCGTGCTCGTCGGCGGCGAGGCCGGGATCGGAAAGTCGCGCCTGCTCGCGCAATTCGTCAGTTTCATCGCTCGCAACCGGCGACCGCCGCAGCTGGCCAGCGCGGAGTGCATCGAACAGGCGGAGCAGCCGTTCGGGCCGTTTCGCACGCTGCTCGCGGCGCTCGCTCGCGGCACGCCGGCCGGCCACCCGCCGGCGGCATTGCGGGCGCTCGAGCAACTGACGGCGCCGCAGTCCGCGAGCGCCGGCAGCCAACTCGAGAAGAACGAGCTCTTCGAAGGCGTCGCCGCGTTCTTGCGATCGGTCGCGAGCAAGCGCGCGACGATTCTCACCATCGAGGACATTCACTGGGCCGATCGTTCGTCGCTCGAACTCCTCGGCTACCTCGCGCCACGCCTCGCGGGGACGCGCCTCCTGCTGATCGCGACATACCGCTCGGACGAGGTCGACGCCCGCCCGGACCTGTTCGCCTCGCTCTCTCGCCTATCGCGCGAAGCGACCGTCTCGAGCATCGCGCTCGAGGCCCTCGACGCGGCACAAACGAGCGAACTCGTCATCGCTGCGCTGCGCGGGCGCACCGCGCTGGCGAGCGAGATGCGCAACGACGTCGTCCGCCGCAGCGAGGGCAATCCGTTCTTCGCCGAGGAGTTGTTGAAGGAAGCGCTCGAAGCGCCGCGGCCGGCCGGCAGCGCGCGCTTGCCGATCTCGATCCGCGGGATGATCGCCGGCCGGCTCGCGCTGCTCTCTGAAGAGCATCGGCAGATCGTAACGCACGCCGGCATGTTGGGCTATCGCTTCGAGCCCGAGATCTTGGCCCTCACCCTGGGCTGCGAGCTCGAAGAGGTGTTGCCCGCGTTGCGCCGCGGCCGCGACCTCAACATCTTCGTCGAAGAAGAAGGCGCGCGGTTCCGTTTTCGGCATGCGCTCATCCATCGCGTCGCGCGCGGCGATCTGTTGCACGTCGAAGCGCGCCGCGCGCACGAGCGCATCCTGCGCACGCTCGAGGCGCTGCCCGACCGCGATCGCTACGTCGACATGATGGCCTACCATGCCGCGCAAGCGCAGGACGCCGAGAAGACGCTGCGGTACAGCGAGCGCGCGGCCGGAATCGCGCTCGACATGCGCGCGTTGCCGGAGGCTCGCGCGCTGTTCGAACAGGCGCTTTCCGCGGTTCCCGATCGGGCCAGCGCAGCACGTCTGCTCGAACGCGTCGGCTTCGTCGCCGAGACGCAGGGCGTGCTCGACGAGGCGGCCGACCGATATGAAGCGGCGATGTACGCATACCGCGAGCTGGGCAACTTCGAGTTGGCGAGCGTGATGGTGCGCAAGCTCACCGTGTGCCGCAACAATCTCGGTGACCGCTCGGTGGTCGCCTTCGGCGTGGCATTCCTGGCCGAATACGGCGCGCGCGTGAGCCCGGGCGCGCGTGACTACCTGCTTGCCACCCTGGCGCGGCTCGCGACGATTCAGTACGACAACGAACGCGCCGCCGAGTTGCTGGCGCAGATCGCTGCCCCGGCCCAGTTGCCGCCGTCGGCCCGGCAAAACTACCTGAGCGCGCAGATGGACGTGCTGTGGTGCGCCGGCGACGTCGCCGGCTGGGGCGATCTCGCCGATCGGCAGTTCGAGTCGATCGGATCGCTGACACCGTACACGGCGCTGGTGACGCTGTTGTCCCTTGCGCAGAGCGCGTCGTGGCTGGGGCGCAGCGATGCGGCGGAGCGCGCGCTCGCCCGAATCGATCGCATCCCCGAGTGGCGGGATTTCACCGCGCTGCAGGTCCACGGGTCGGCGGTCCGCGCGATGCATGCTTACATCGCCGGCCGGCTGGAAGACGCTCGTGCGTACGTTCGGGAAGCGGCCCGCGGTGCCGAGGGGACCGTCTCGCAGATGGCGCTCGCGCTCGTCGCGCCGTTGATCGCGATCGAGCTCGACGACGAGACGCTCGTCGCGCCGGCGACGCTGACCGAGATCTCCGGCGCACGCCGGCGCGCAGACAATCCCGACGACGCGGTGATCCTGGCGGCGGGCGCAGCCTGGAGCGCGGCGCACGCCCGCACCGACGAAGCGCGTGCCGACCTCCGGCGCGCACTCGCTTGTCTGCCGCGCGCGATGCCTTCGTGCGGCGACGTGCTCTCGTTGAGCGCGCGGCTGCTCGACGAATCCGAGCTCGAGCCGCTGCGGCGTTTAACCGATCTGGCTGCCTTCTTACCGGACGATCTGGTCGGCCGTTCGCATGCGCAGCTCGCCGGTGCGATCTTGGAGCAGCGCTTCGGCGACGGCGCGCGTGCGACGGCGACTGCGTTGCAGGCCGCAGCCGGTTATCGTGAACTCGGCTGGCCGCTGTACGAGGCGCGCGCGATGGAAGCGGCCGGGGATCTCGCGGCCGCGTTCGCGCTGTATGCGGCCTGTGGCGCCGTTGCGCAGACGCGACGGCTCGCCCCCGCTCCGGCCGCCGTGGCGGTCACCCACCGGCTGTCGGGACGCGAGGTCGCGATCGCACGGCTCATCGCCGAGGGTTCGGGCAATCCGGCGATCGCCGAACAACTGTCGATCAGCGTGAAGACGGTCGAGAAGCACGTCGCGTCGATCTTCGAGAAACTCGGCGTCAAGAGCCGCGCTCAGGTCGCCGCGATCGTCGCTCGGGAAGGACGCGAGAACCTCGAGCGCTGAAAGGAAAGCGCGCATCTTCATGACGTCACGCGCGCGTTTCCTCGGAGCCGTCGCAGCCGGCGCGGCCGCAAACGCGTTTCCGACCGCCATCCGCGCCCAAGGCCGTAAGCCGCTCTCGATCGGGTACGTCCCCTCGACGCTGTTCGCGCCGGTCTTCGTCGCGGCCGAGAGGGGGTATCTGCGCGACGCGGGGTTCGACGTGAACCTCAGCCCGATCGTCGCCGGTGCCGACTCGATGAGCCTGGTCGCGCAAGGGCAGATCGACGTCGCGGCGGCGGCGCTGTCGGCCGCTTTCTACAACGCCGTCAACCGCGGGCTCGAGGTCAAGTACGTCGCATCGACGGGCTATCAGCCGCGCCAAGGACGGCCGTCCGCGCTGCTGATCCGGCAAGATCTCTACGACGGCGGCCTGCGGCTGAACGGACTGCGGGGCCGCAAGTTCGGTTGGATCGGGAACGGCGGCGCGGCGTCGGCGTATTACGTCGCGCGCATCTTGCGGACGGTCGGCTTGCACCTCACCGACATCGAAGCGCTCAACATCCCCAACCCCGAGCAGCAGACCGCGCTCGAGCACAAGGCGATCGACGCGCTGTTCACCTCGGCGCCGTTCAGCGAGGCGTTCGACCAGCAGCACTTGGCCAAGATCGTCGCATCGCCGCCGCCGGGGATCGCGGCTTCGGGCATCTTCTTCGGACCGAGTCTCCTTCACGACGCTGAGAACGCGCGCGCCGCGATGAGCGCGCTGCGCAAAGCCGCCGCCGAGATCGCCGGCCCGGGCTTCTTCGCGCCCGCGAACGTCGATGCGTACGTGAAGTACACCAAACAGGCGGCCGACACGATCAAGGCGGCGCCGCGCTACGATTTCAAACCCGACCTGCGCATCGATGAGGGGACGCTCGAGGACATGCAGCGCGAGTTCGTCGCCGACGGCATCCTCACGTACAAACCGCTGCTCAACGAAGTTCGCCTGGTCGCGCGGTTCTAGTGGCGTCCGTTCGATCGGTGGAACTCGTACGCGGCGGCCGCATCGCCACGATCGACGGCCTGCGCGGGATCGCGATCATCCTGGTGGTGTGGTTCCACGTCTGGCAGATCTCGTGGCAAGGAGCGGTGATCCCGTTCCACCTGCCGTTCGTCAACGTCACGGAGATCTCGTTTCAGCCGCTCGCCGAGACGGGCTTCCTGGGCGTCGCGCTGTTCTTCTTCATCTCGGGCTTCGTGCTGATGCTGCCCTACGCGCAGGCGCACCTCGCGGGAACCGCGCCGCCGTCGCTGCAGCACTTCTTCGGCCGCCGGTTCCTCAAGATCGTGCCGTCCTACGTGCTCGTCATCGTCGTGTTACTCGCCTTGGGCGCCGGGACCTATACGGGGTTTGCCGACGGCGCGCGAGACATCGTCTTCCACCTGCTGTTCATCCACAACTGGTTCGGCGTGACGAACGCGTCGATCGACGGCGTGTTGTGGTCGCTCGGGGTCGAGATCCAGTTCTACGTCATCTTCCCGCTCTTGGTGCTGGCCTTCGTGCGCCGGCCGCTGACGTCGACGTTCGTGCTGTTCGCGATCGCCAACGCTTGGCGCATCTGGTGCACGTTCTCTCCCAACCACTACTACTACGAACAACGGCTCGCGCAACTGCCCGGGTACATCGACTTCTTCGCCGCCGGGATGCTCGGCGCGTTCGCGTACGTCGCGATCGCGCTGCAGCGGCCCGAACTGGCAGCGCGGCGCTGGCTCTTCACGGCGCTCTCGCTGGCCGGCTTCGTCGGGCTCGTGCTGCTTGCGAACGATTGCTACGCGCACCGCACCGACCACGAGTGGCCGCAGCAGTGGGTCGTGCAGTGGCGATCGGCCGTTGCGCTCGCGTGCCTGGCCGCGGGCCTCGGGTCGCTGTTCGCCGCGCGCGGCTTCCAGCTCGTGCTGGCCAACCGCGTGCTGCTGTTCATGGCCGCCATCTCCTACAACCTGTACTTGTGGCACCAGCCGATCGCGCGCGGGCTGTTGAAGGTCCCGTTTCTGCCGTTCGCCACCCTCGAGCAGCACAACGACGCGCGTCTGATGCTCCTCTATCCGCTCGTCGTGTTGCCGATCGCGCTGGGTGTCTCGGCGCTGATCACCTACGCGTTCGAGCAGCCGGTCCTGCGGCTGGGCAAGCGCCGTCCCGAGCTGCTGCCGACCGTCATGCCGATCGCACCCGAAACCCTCGCCGAGGCTCCCTAGGTGCTGAACGAACCCTCGCCGATGACGCTCGCAGGTAAACACGGTTCGCCCAAGACGTAGGCCTGCACCGTAAAGGTCGTCTGCGCCGGCAGAGCGGGCACCGAGAAGCTGAAGTACTGGCCGGGCGGCGCACCGCCCGGTGCGGCAGCCGCTTGTAGCGGAGCGGCCGTTACGACGTCCGTCCCTGTGCTGCTCACCACGCGCGCGATGATTGTCGAAACCACCGTGGAGGTTCTGTAGCCGTTGAGGTTTTGGACGTCCAACACGATCGTGTTTTGCGAGACGCTCACGCCCGTTGCGCCGTTCGCTGGGCTGGCCAAGGAGAAGGCCGGATTTGGCGGCGTGCAGGGATTGATCGTCAGCGGTACGGCCGCGGTCGCCCCGCCGGAGGAGATCGTAATCGTCGCCTGACCGGAGGCGATCGGCACGATGGTGACGTTCGCGCCGCTCACGCTCAGCGAGGCGATCAACGGGTTGTCCGCCTTCGCCGTCACCGTCCCCGTCGCATTCGAAACGTTGACCGTCGCCGGCGCCGCCGGAACACCGATCACGACGCTGCTGGGTGAAACCGAAAGCGGCTGCACGAAAGCCGTCACCGGCACGGCGGGCGAACCGGACGACCCGCCGCAGGCCGGACAGATCCCAAGCAGCAGCATCGCGACGACTCTCGCAACCATTGTACGCAATGTTCTCGAACCCATCACGCCCTCCACCCCTTGGAAGTCGAACGTTATGCTTGGAGGTCCGGCGTAGGGCTCCTCTTGGCTGTCAAACCGGGCAACGAGCCGCTGTGACGAAGGGACTGCGAGCTTCGGTCGGGATATTGGCGGCATGAAGATTGCGGTCCCCAAGGAACGCGCGCCCGGGGAACGACGTGTCGCGCTCGTTCCGGAGATCGTCGCAAAGCTCGTCAAGAACGGGCACACCGTTACCGTCGAGCGCGGCGCGGGCACGGCCGCCGGCTACCCCGACGCAGCGTACGAAGCGGCCGGCGCGGTAATCGCGCCGGACACGCGCGTCGCATATGGTGACGCCGACGCCGTCGTGCGCGTCGCGAAACCGGCCGACGACGAGCTCGACGGGATACCGCGTGGCGCTGCGCTGATCGGATTGCTCGCGCCGCTGGGCGATCCGCGGTCGGTCGAGCGCTACGCCGAGCGCGGGATCACCGCATTGTCGATGGATGTCGTTCCGCGCACGACCAAGGCGCAGGCGATGGACGCCCTGAGCTCGCAGGCGAACATCGGCGGCTACAAATCCGTGCTGCTCGCCGCGAGCCACCTGCCCAAGTTCTTTCCGATGCTGACGACGGCCGCCGGAACGATCGCGCCGGCCAAGGTGCTCGTCATCGGAGCCGGCGTCGCGGGGCTGCAAGCGATCGCGACCGCGCGCCGTCTGGGCGCGGTCGTCACCGCGTACGACACGCGCACGGTCGTTGCCGAACAAGTGAAGTCGCTGGGCGCGAAGTTCCTCGAGATCGACGTGGGCGAAAGCGGCGAGGGCCAAGGCGGTTACGCCAAGGAGCTTTCGCCCGAAGCGATCGCCAAGCAGCGTGCCGCGATGGTCAAGGCGATCGGCGCGAGCGACGTCGTGATCACGACCGCGGCGATCCCGGGTAAACGCGCGCCGATCCTCGTCACCACCGAGGCCGTTGCGGCAATGGCGCCCGGCAGCGTGATCGTCGATCTCGCCGCGGAGACCGGCGGCAACGTCGAAGGGACCGAGCCGGGCGAGATCGTCACCAGCGCCAACGGCGTGACGATCGTCGGCCTGCTCAACCTGCCGTCGTCGCTCGCCTTCGACGCGAGCCGCCTGTACGCGCGCAACGTCCAAGCGCTGCTGGACTACATCACCAAAGACGGCGCGCTCGCGCTCGACCCCGAAGACGAGATCGTCGCAGGCACGACGATCACGCGCGACGGTGAGATCGTACACGGAGCGACGCGCGCCGCGCTCACCGGAGGAGCCGCGTGACCGCCCATCTGCTCACCGAGCTCACGATCTTCATCCTGGCGGTGTTCGTCGGGATGGAGGTGATCTCGAAAGTACCGACCACGCTGCACACGCCGCTGATGTCGGCGACGAACGCGATCCACGGCATCGTGCTGGTCGGCGCGATCCTCGTCGCCGGCGCGGCCGGCGCGCCGTTCAACGCGATCGTCGGCTTCGTGCTGGTGTTGTTGGCGTCGCTCAACGTGTTCGGCGGCTACACCGTCACCGAACGGATGCTCCAGATGTTCCGGCCTCGCGTGCAGGCGCCCAAAGGCCCGACGGACGGTACGCCATGAGCGCGACCGATACGACGCCCGCCAGCTGGGTCGACGTCGCCTACCTGATCACCGCGATCTGCTTCATCTTCGGGCTGCGCTACCTGAGCTCGCCCAAAACGGCGCGGCTCGGCAACCGCATCAGCGCCGTCGGCATGCTGATCGCGGTCCTCGCGACGCTGGCCCAAGGGATCGTGAACTGGTGGGTGATCGGCTCGGCGCTAGTGGTCGGCGCGGCGATCGGGATCGTCTCGGCGCAGCGCGTCAAGATGACCGCGATGCCGCAGATGGTCGCGCTCTTCAACGGCGCGGGCGGCGGCGCCGCGGCGCTGGTCGCCGCCGGCGAGCTGCTCAAGGTTTTTCACGCGAACGCGATACCGACGTACGACGTCTCGTTCACCTCGGTGCTGTCCGCGGTGATCGGGGCGATCTCGTTCGCCGGCTCGATCATCGCGTTCCTCAAGCTGCAAGAGGTGATGACCGGACGACCGATCACCTATCCCGGCCAGCAGTTCGTCAACGCGCTCATCGCGCTGGTGATCGTCGTGTGCTGGGGTCTGGTCGTCGCCAACGTGCCGAACTCGTTGGAGTTCTTCTGGATCGCGCTGGTCGCTTCGTTCGCACTGGGGATCCTGTTCGTGCTGCCGATCGGCGGTGCCGACATGCCGGTCGTCATCTCGCTGCTCAACTCGTTCACCGGCGTGGCCGCCGCGTCGACGGGCTTCGTGCTCGGGAACAACGTGTTGATCGTCGCGGGCGCGCTGGTCGGCGCGTCGGGGACGCTGCTCACCGTGCTGATGGGTAAAGCGATGAACCGCTCCGTCACCAACGTCCTGTTCGGCGCGTTCGGCGCGGTCAAGCCTGTCGCTGCCGGCGCCGCAGCCAAACAGCAAAACGTGCGTTCCGTCAGCGCCGACGACGTCGCGGCGATGCTCGCCTACGCCAATCAGGTGATCGTCGTCCCGGGCTACGGGATGGCCGTTGCGCAAGCGCAGCACTCGATCCGCGAGCTGGCCGACCAGCTCGAAAAGAAGGGCGTCGAGGTCAAGTACGCGATCCACCCCGTCGCCGGCCGGATGCCCGGTCACATGAACGTGCTGCTGGCCGAAGCGAACGTTCCGTACACGTCGCTGTACGACATGGACGACATCAACCCGGAGTTCGAGCGCACCGACGTCGCGCTGGTGGTCGGCGCGAACGACGTGACGAATCCGGCGGCGCGCGAGGACAAGAACAGCCCGATCTACGGGATGCCGATCCTCAACGTCGACAAGGCGAACAATGTCGTCGTCCTCAAACGCTCGATGAACTCCGGCTTCGCCGGAATCGACAACCCGCTCTTCGACGACCCCAAGACCGTGATGCTCTTCGGCGACGCGAAGAAGTCGATCGACGGCGTCGTCGCCGGGGTCAAGGCGTTGTAACGCCGAGCATCCCAACGCGCCAAAGTCATCCTGAGCTTGTCCCTCTGCTAAGATTGCAGTGTTGGAAGGCTGAGACTTGGCGTACGTCGAGAAACAACGAAAATGCTGGTCGCCGCAGTCCTCGCTGCTTGGCTGCAATATGCCGCTGACGGGGAGCCGCACGTTCGCGCCGTCGTCGGCGATGCGGCGTGTCCGACCGTCACCGTCGACGGGCGCGCGCTGCCGATGGCCGAGCGCGCGCGCCGAGCGCCGCAGTTCGGCGACCTCGTCTGCGACGTGGCGATTCCGCCCGACGCGAAACAAGTGCGGATCGGCGAGCGCGCGTTGCCGGCGCCGGTGCACGACCCGCATACGATCGTCGTGCTCGGCGACACGGGCTGCCGCATCAGCGCCCTGCGCGCGCAGTCGTGCGACGATCCGGCCGCGTGGCCGTTCCCGCGAATCGCGCGCGCCATCGCGGCGGTGCATCCCGACCTCGTGGTGCACGTCGGCGACTACCTGTACCGCGAGAACCCTTGCCCGCCGCTGGCGCGCTGCGCCGACAGCCCTCACGGCGACGACGCGCCCGCCTGGTACGCTGATTTTCTCACCCCGGCGGCGCCGATCTTCGCCGCCGCGCCGGTCGTGCTGATGCGCGGCAATCACGAGGAGTGCGCGCGCAACGGCACGGGATGGTTCCGCTACCTCGAGCCGCACCCCGCGACCGCGTGCGCGGCGGCGATGGAGCCGTACGCCGTCGACCTCGGCGACCTGCGGCTGGTCGCCTTCGACTCCGCCGTCGCCGAGGACGCGAAGACCGATCCGTCCTTTGAGCCGATCTATCGCCGCCAGTTCGCCGCCGCGCGCGACTTGGCGCACGGCACGAGCTGGTTCGTGACGCACCGGCCGCCGTACACCAACGACGACGAGCGCAGCGCGATGGACGACGCGCTCGCGCCGTTCGATGCGGTGCTTTCTGGCCACATCCACTTCTTTGCGGCGATGAACGTCGCGACGCTGCCGCCGCTGATCATCAACGGCGAGGGTGGCACGCAGCTCGATCCGAACTACGCGGCGTTCCTCGGCTTTGCGGTCGGCGATCTGCGCGTCGTGGGCCGGATCTTCGGAGTTTCCCAAAACGGCTTCGGGGTCTACACCCGGACGAGCTCGGGTTGGACGATCTCGCTGCGCGATCCCGACGGCGTCGAGCGCGCCCGCTGCACGCTCGCTCATCGCTCCGTCTCCTGTTGAACCGAAAGGGGTTGTCGTCGCATGCCCATGATCCTGTCGCACGTCGACCTGCGCGTCCGCGACCGGGTGAAGGCGACCGAGTTCTACGACGCGTTCTTGAACCTGCTCGGCGCGGTGAAGAGCGAAGGGAAGTCGTTCACCACCTGGGAGATCCCGCCGCCCGATGCCGGCGACGACTGGGAAGGCAACGAGTGGTTCGGGATCACCGAGGACCCCGGCATGGTGCCCGGCGCGGCGCGCATCGCGTTCGACGCGCCGTCACGCGGCACGGTCGACGCAATCGTCGTCTACCTCCCTGCGATCGGCGCGCGCAACATCGAGATGGACGACGGCGAGTACAGACCGAGATACTACGCCTGCTTCTTCGAGGACCCCGACGGCAACAAGCTCGAGATCTGCCACATCGGTTAACCGCGCCCGCGCACGAGGTGCGGAGGCTCTACAACGGGTACTCCGTAAAGGTTCCCCCCGTCGTCAGGCGTCCGATTTTATTCCCGCTAAACTCCGCGAACCACAGTGCGCCGTCGGGACCCGCGGTAATGTATTGAGGCCCGCTGCTCGCCGTGGGTATCGGAAAGGTCGACATCTGTCCGGCGGTCGTGATGCGACCGACATCATTCCCGCTTGCATCCGTGAACCACAACGCGCCGTCGGAGCCTGCGGCGATGCCGAGCGGCGCTGCCGTCGAACCCGGAGATCCAATCCGATACTCCGTGATTGCTTCGGTGGTCGTGATGCGGGCGATAGCGCCGCCGCAATTCGGAATGCACACCTCTGTCAGCCACATGGCGCCGTCCGGGCCCGCCGTGATGGACCAGGGGTCGCCGTACGAACTTGCTCCGGGATATTCCTTAGCACTGCCCGTGGTCGTCATGCGACCGACGTCGTTCGTTCCGATTTCGGTGAACCACAACGCGCCGTCGGGCCCGGTCGCGATGCCGAATGGCTGGGCACCGGCGGTCGGGGTCGGATAAAGCGTGACGCTCCCGCTTGAAGTGATTCGTCCGATGTTGTTGCCGATTCCGGCGGAACAGACTCCGGGAGGGCAGGCTTGCGCGAACCACACGGCGCCGTCTGGGCCGGCAGCAATGCCCTTCAAATTCCCGGGTTGTGTGAGCGAGTACTCGCTGAAGGTACCTGTCACTGTGATGCGCCCGATCTTGTCGAGGCCCCCTTCGGTGAACCATAACGCGCCGTCCGCTCCGGCTGCAATGAACTGCGGCTGACTATTCGCCGTCGGAATTTTATATTCGGTAACCTTGCCGGTCGTGCTGATGCGGCCGATTTGATTCACCGTATATTCGGTGAACCAAAGCGCTCCGTCCGGGCCGGCGGTGATGGCGCTCGGCCCTCTCGCGACCGATGGCGCAAGCGTCGGAGACGCAACCGGCGTGGGCGTTGGGCTCGGGGTGGCACTCGGGCTCGGAGTCGCGGAAGGGCGGGGAGTCGCGG
>PMOS01000016.1 GCA_003161435.1 Vulcanimicrobiota bacterium | reverse complement strand
GTCGGCGTAGGCGTCGGCGTCGGCGTGGGTGTAGGCGTCGGCGTGGGTGTCGGCGTCGGCGTCGGTGTAGGCGTCGGCGTGGGTGTCGGCGTCGGCGTCGGTGTTGGCGTCGGAGTTGGCGTTGGCGTTGGCGTTGGCGTTGGCGTTGGCGTCGGAGTCGGTGTAGGCGTCGGAGTTGGCGTGGGTGTAGGCGTCGGCGTCGGCGTCGGCGTCGGCGTCGGAGTGGGCGTAGGCGTCGGCGTCGGCGTCGGTGTCGGCGTCGGCGTCGGCGTCGGCGTCGGAGTTGGAGTTGGAGTTGGCGTGGGTGTTGGCGTCGGCGTTGGAGTCGGCGTTGGAGTCGGCGTCGGTGTAGCCGGCGCGTTGATCGTCACCTGGACGTCGTTGCTGAGCGTTGCCAACGGCCGACGTCGCGTGCCGGTCGGCGTCGACGTCGAGCCGAATTGTACGTCGTCCGTGCCGACGTAGTTCACCGGCGGCGTGTACGTCATCGAAGTGTATCCGACGACGAGCGTCCCGCCGTGCACGCCGGTGTACGTACCGATGAACGAGAATTTCGTGCAGCTGGTGAACGGCGAGCTGACCGGCGTGTTCTCCAACGTCGTCAGCATATAGACGCAGTTAGGAGCTGCGGCCGCGACGGGCGTCGCTTGCGGCGACTGCACCGTGACGAACGCGGCGGCGATGAAGACGCACCCAAGCCAGGACAGTGGGAGTCGCGGACCGGTCCACCGGGAAAAACGAACAATTCGGGGCATGACCGAAGGCCGCTCCTTTACCGCGCCGCCGGCTCGAGGCCGGCCTGACGGAGAATAATGCGGGCGGCCAGTACGAGCCTGCTGCGCAAAGCCGAAAACGGCGACCGTTGGGGCGAAGGGACCAACGAAGGGAGGGCCGCGCTCCCCCTACGCGATCGTCTTGCGCTTGAGCTTGTAGACGAAGGCGATCACCTGCGCGACGGCGGCGTAGAGGTCGGGCGGGACCGGCGAGTCCAACTCGACCTTGGGTAGAGCGTGCGGGGCGGCTCCACGTTGTCGCTCGTGAATTGCACAGGCTCGTACACATGCCGATAACCGACGCGGGGAAAAGAACAGAGCGACACGAAGCCGTCTCGACAACATACTTCCTCATGGGGTGATTGGAATGTCGAACGTGCTATTACGAGCCCGTCTCTTTCGCGTTATCGGAGGCGCGATCGTCGCGGCCGCGCTTGCCGCGTGCGGCGGCGGCGGCGGTGGGTCCAGCATGGTTGGCGGCGGAGGCGCTCCGGCGAGCGTCAGCGGCGATATGTTGGCGCTCGCGCCATCGCGCGGCTGGAATTACCAGGGGAGTAGTTCTTCGGGGTCGTTCACCATCACGGCGTACGCCGATCCGGCGCCCGTCAACGGTGCCACGGCCCTCGGTGCCGCCGCCGTGCAAGGAACGGTCCCGACGGTCTTGACGAGCGGCGCGAACTTCGATGCGAGCTTGGTCGGAATCGGCGGATTCAATCCCGTCACGGGCGGGGGTTACACTGCGGCGTACGAGGTATCGGCGGGGAGCTCGGCTACGCTGCCGAATCCGACCCTCGTCCCCGGCACGCTGACACAAGGTCAGACGTTCTCGCCCTACGCGGGCGTTACCGCAACGGTCACGAGCGTTGGCACAGTCCCTGGGGCGTCCGCCTGCCCGACGCCGGCAAACGGCGCGGTCGTTACGTACAATGTGAACGGTCAGACGTACACGGTTACGTACGTCCCAGGATGCGGTATCACGCAGTTCATCTACCCGTCGGGCGCGACCTATACGCTGGTTTCCGTCGCCACGTACGCGTCGATCGGCCAGCTTGGTTCCGCGAGGGTCGTTCGCAGCGTCAATTGGGTTTCCACCGTCCGGTCTATCCTTGGTCTCGAACACAACGTGATGCCGGGCGCGCATCTTCGGCTCTGAGCGTTACGCGATCGTCTTGCGCTTGAGCTTGTAGACGAAGGCGATCACCTGCGCGACGGCGGCGTAGAGGTCGGGCGGGACCGGCGAGTCCAACTCGACCTTTGCGTACAGGGTGCGCGCCAACGGCGGGTTCTCGAGGATCGGGACGTCGTGCTCTTTGGCGAGCGCGCGGATGTGCAGCGCGATCAGATCGGCGCCCTTTGCTACCAGCACGGGCGCGTTCATCGTGAGCTCATCCCAGCGCAGCGCGACGGCGTAGTGCGTCGGGTTCGTAACGACGACGGTCGCCTTCGGCACGGCAGCCATCATACGTTTGCGCGCCATCGCGCGTTGCCGCTGGCGCAGCGCGTTCTTGGCTTCCGGGTTGCCCTCGGATTGGCGGTGCTCGTCGCGCACCTCGGTCTTGGTCATCTTCAGCGACTGTTCGAGGCGCCGGCGCTCCCAAACGTAGTCGGCGACGCCCAGCAGCAGCAGCAAGGTGCCGACCTTCACGCCGATCCAGAACACGATGCCTTCGACCGACACGATGATGTCATGCGGCGACGCGTGAGCGAGCGCGTACAGCATGGTGAGGTTGTCCTTCACGCCGTACCAGCAGATCAAGATCACGATGCTCAGCTTGAGCAGCTGCTTCGCGAGCTGCACCAGCGTCTGGGGCGAGAAGAAAATGCGCTGCACGCCGGCCAGCGGGTTGAGCTTGCTGAACTTCGGCACGATCAACGCGGGTGAGAACAGCATGCCGAATTGCAGCACGTTCGCCGTCACGGCCAGCACCAGCGCCGAAGCGAACGCCGTACCGAGCAGCGGTGCGTACGGCATCGCGGATCGCGCGAACAGGCCACCGACCGAGCTGATCGTCACCTCGTCGCGCGAGCCGGCGTGCGTCAGCGCGACCATGAACGCCTGAGCGCCCGCCTCGATCGCGGTCAGGAAGCCGACGTGGAGCGCGATGATGATCGCCAGGAAGATGACCGAACCGCCGATGTCCTGGGAACGCGCGACCTGCCCGCGACCGCGAGCCTCGCGTTTTCGTTTCGGTGTGGCTTTCTCGGTGGCGTCGGGGCGTGCCATCGGTTAGGGCGTGGCGCTCGGCAGCGGCGAAACCTGCCCTGAGCCCGGCGGACGGGTTTGCGGACCCATCGCGCGCAGGACCGTGTCGAGCTGACGGGCCGAGGTATCGATCAGCGACGGAACCACGGCGCCCAGCAGCGGCAGCGAGACGATGAGCATCACCAGCCCCACGGTGATCTGGATCGGGAAGCCGACGATGAACACGTTCATCTGCGGCGCGACGCGCGCCATCAAGCCCAGCATGACGTTGACCAGAAACAACGCGACCGCGACCGGCGCCGCGATCTGGAACACGATGAACAGCGCTTGCGAGAAAAACCGCACCACGTCGCCGGCGACCAGCTCGGGCGCCCCGACGTACGGCAGCGGCACGAGGGTGAACGATCCGACGATCCCCGCCAGCAACACGTGGTGCGCGTCGGCGGCGAGGTAGAGCAGCGTCGCGAGCGCCAGCTCGAACTCGCCGATCACCGTGACGCTCTGCGAGGTGAGCGGGTTGATGACGTTGACGACCGCGAAGCCGATCTGGATGTCGATGATCTCGCCCGCGAACTGGATGCCGGTGAACAGCAAGAAAGCGACGAAGCCGAATACCAAACCGACGAAGAACTGCGCGAGGACCGCGACCACCAGCTCACCCAGCCCGCCGAGCGGTGCCATCGGCGGCAGGGTGCGCGCGATGATGAGCGCGAGCAACGCACCGATACCGAAGCGGGTGAGGCGTGGGAGCTGCGTCTGGGAGAACACCGGCACGAGCGCGAGCATCGCGGAGACGCGCACGAGCACCAAGATCAACGATTCGAACTGCCCCGTCGACACCCCGAACACGCCGAAGCTATGCACGGCTCACCGGACGAACGAAGGGATCTCGGTGAAGACGCGGGTCGTGAAGTCGGTCAGCAGCGCCAGCATGAACGGGCCGAAGAGCAAGATGGCCAGCGCGACCACGACGATCTTCGGGATGAAGGCGAGGGTCGGCTCTTGGATCTGGGTGACCGCTTGAAACACCGACACGATGAGTCCCGTCGCCAGCCCGAGCAACAGCGCCGGCGCGCACACCAGCAGGGCGACGACGATCGCTTCCCGGCCGAGCGACAGCGCCGTGGCGTACGTCATCGCTGATAGCTCGCGAACAGCGCGGCGACGGTGAGGTTCCAGCCGTCGACCAACAGGAAGATCAAGATCTTGAACGGCAGCGAGATGATCACCGGCGGGATCATCATCATCCCCATCGAGAGCAGCACCGAGGCCACGACCATATCGATGATGATGAACGGGATGTAGATCGCGAAGCCGATTTGAAACGCCGTCTTGAGCTCGCTGATCACGAAGGCCGGGACCAGCAGATAGGTCGGGACGTCCTCTTGCTTGGCGGGGCGCGGCTCCTTGGTGAACGAGTAGAACAGCGCGATGTCCTTTTCGCGCGTCTGTCTGAACATGAAGGCGCGCAGCGGCTTGGCGGCACGGTCGATCGCGACGGGCTGCGATATCTTGTTGGCCAGGTAGGGCTGCAGCGCGTTGGTGTTGATGTCCTCGATCACCGGGTGCATCACGAAGAAGGTCAGCAGTAGCGCCAGTCCGACGAGGACTTGCGTCGGCGGTACCTGTTGCGTGGCCAGCGCGGTTCGTACGAACGAGAGCACGATCACGATGCGGGTGAACGACGTCACCAAGACCAGCAGCGTCGGCGCGAGCGTGACGACAGTGAGCAGCAGCAGGATCTGCAGCGACATCGCGACGTCGGACGGCTTGGTCGCCGGGGTGATGCCGATGTTGACGTGCGGGATCGTGATCGTCGGGTTCGATGGTGCGACGACGCCCTGGGCGAACGCGGGCACGGCGAACATCACGACGGCGAAAATGGCGGCCGACGCGGCAAGGGCGGTGAGGAAACGGCGGTTCACGTTATTGTCGGAATCTTTGCAGCAGGCGGAGCACGGCATCCCGTTGCTCCCCGAGCGCCTTCCGTTGCGTCTCGATGTAAGGCTCGACGACATCCGATGGGACATCGGCGATATGGGTAACCCCGGCGGATCCTCCGCCTATCAGGTAGTATCGGTCGCCGACCTTGACGACGTGAACGGTCATGTTCTGCGCCAGCGCGGTCGACTCGACGACGGTGATCAGGCGCCGGCCGGACGCGGCGACGATGCGGCTGCGGTTGAGCATGCGGACCGCATAGGTCAGCCCGACCAGCAGCAGGGCGACGACTGCGAACGCCCAGACCGTATGGAAAATGACTTCGGCGGTCAGGTTATTAGACTCTGACGACGACGGGGTTGAGCTCGCTGATCTTCACCGCGAACTTGTCGTCGACGACGACCACCTCACCGCGCGCGATGAGAATCTTGTTGACGTAGAGATCGATCGGCTCGGTCGCGAGCTTGTCGAGCTCGAACACGCTGCCCGTCTGCATCGAGACGACCTCGCGCAGCGAAAGCTCGGTCTGGCCCAACACCGCCGAGATCTCGAGCGGGACGTCGTGCACCAAGTCGAGATTGGCGTGCCCGAGCGCCGCCGGACGAACCGGCGTCGGCTGCATCGGCGAGAACGTCACGGGCTGCCCCTCTTCGACGCGGCGGCGCGCCGGTGGCGGAGGCGCCGGAGCGTCGGCGGGCGCTGCGGCCGCGCCGCGCTTGGACTTGGCCGGAGCGGGGGCCGGCGGAACGAGACGGTGCTGCGCGAGCACGTCGAAATCGATCGTCAGCGTCGTAGCGAAACCGTCGCCCAAGTCGAGCTTCGCGGTGTAGGTCGCGAACGGCGGCGCCGGAAAAGCGCTCGACTCCGTCGCGACGACCGACTCGATTCCGATCGTATCGTGCTTCGTGTCGGTCGCGATCGCCTCGCCCATCGCGCTGGAGATCTGCGCGACCGTTTCGGCGACGATCGAGAGCTGCATCGCGTCGAGCTCCGCCCCGTCGCTGGGCGTTCCGAGCATCAGCTCGACGATGCGTGCCAAGTCGCGCTTGTTGTAGCGGCTCACGAAGCTGACGTCGGCCGACGGGATGCGCGTTATGGTTGCGACGACCCCCGGATCGACGCGGATCGATGCCTCGGTGGCGAGCGGTTTGGACGGGCCCACCTTCACCGTGCGGCCGGCGAGCGTCCCCAGGACGCCGGCGGCGGAGACGAACATCGCGTCGGCGATTGGACGCAGCGTATCAGGCACGTTACTCCTCGTTATCGACGATCTGACTCACCCGAACCGCCAAGCGGTCGCGGTTGATGCCGGGAAAGACCTTGAATTTCTCACGTTCGTTCACGCAAACCGCCAGCGGCTCGCCGACCGGCTTGTCGAATAGGACGAGATCGCCGGGCTGCAGCGCGATCAAGTCGCGCAACGAAACGACGGTCTTGCCTAATTCGACCTTGACGTCGACCGGTGCACGCTCGACGTTGCGCGCCAACTGCGTGATGTCTTCCTCGGTCACGCCGCGTCCTGCGACGACGGTCGGCGACCACTGGAAGTCGGACAGTTGCGAGCCGACCTGTTGGAGCACTTGATACGGCAGGCAGAAGTTCATCACCCCCGTCATCTCGCCGATCTTGAGCTCGCACGTCACCAAGGCGACGACCTGATCGAGCGGGATGATGCGCGGGATGAACTGCGGATTGGAATCCAGCGCCTCGATCTTGAGCGAAAGCGTCAGCAGGTAGTTCCACGACTCGCGGTAGCTGTTGAGCATGCGGGCCATGAACCGCTGCATGAGCGTGCGCTCGATGTCGGTCAGATCGCGGAGCTTCTGCGGGTACCAGCCCGGGCCGCCGAGCAGCCGGTCGATGATCGAGAAGACCAAGTTGAGGTCGACCTGCACGATCCCCGAGCCGGGCAGCGGATCCATCGAGAAGATCGACAGGATCGACGGCAACCCGATCGACGCGATGAAATCACCGTAGCTGATCTGGTCGATCGAGACGATCGTCGCCTCGACCCGCGTGCGCAGGTACACCGACAGCGAGTTGTTGAGCAGCCGGGTGAAGTTGTCGTGCAGCGTGCGCAGCGTCTGGAGCTGATTGGTCGTGAACTTGTCCAGCCGCTTGTTGAAGCGGAAATCGAACGACTTGATCTTCCGTACGTCGGGCGGCACACCGGGTTCGGGCGCGGCCAGCTGGTTGACGAGGGCGTCGATCTCCTCTTGGGAGAGCATGCTCATGAAGTACTGCCGTTCTCCGCGCCGGGCGCCGGTTTGCCGTTGAGGATGACGATATCGACACGCCGGTTCTGCTGGCGGTGCGCGTCGCTGTCGTTGGAAAACTTCGGACGGAATTGACCGTAGCCCGCGAACGAGATGCGGGTCGGAACGATCTTGTCGTGCTCGACGAGGTACCGCGTGACGCCGGTCGCGCGCGCCGCCGACAGCTCCCAGTTCGTCGGATAGGCCGCGGTTGCGATGGGGACGCTGTCGGTGTTGCCCTCGACGCGGACTTCGTTGCGAACGCCGCGCAGCTGCGCTCCGACCACGTCGAGCAGCTCTTTGCTTTCGGGCCGCAGGTCGGCCGAGCCCGAGTCGTAGTAGGCTTTGTCGCTCAAGAGCGTGATCACCAGGCCTTGCCGGTCGATGCGCGTCTGCACTTTGCTCTGCAGGTTCTGGCGCGCGATGTACTTGTCGATCTGGGCCTTCACGGAGGCCATGTTCGCTTCGTCGGAGCGGCCGTGCTCGTTGCCGATCACGCCGCCGTTGGGCGGGTTGTTCGTCGAGTCGGTGCTGTTGAAGCCGCCCGAGATCGCGGTCGCCAGCCGTTGAAACTTGACCCGCGAGACGTTCGAGATCGCGAACAGGATGATGAACATCGCGAGCAGCAGCGTGATCATGTCGGCGTAGGTCAGCAGCCAGCGCATCATCCCCGCGTTCTCCGAAGGACCGTGCGCAACGACGCGCTTCAAACGCGAGCGCGACTCCGTGACCGCCACCTACGCGCCTGCGAGCTCGGGTTCGCCGACGGCGCCGCCGGCTTCGATCTCCGTCTCCCGCTCGGCGGGATCGAGGAAAGCGTGCAGCTTCTCCTCGAGCAGCCGCGGGTTGTCACCGGCTTGGATCGAGAGAATCCCCTCGACCATGATCTCGCGCAGCAACAGCTGCTCGCCGGCGCGTTCTTTGATCTTCGAGGCGAGCGGGATCCACAGCAAGTTCGCCAGCGCGATGCCGAAGAACGTCGCCACGAACGCCTGCGCGGTCGCGACGCCCAACTGCCCGGCGATGTTCGTCGACCCTGACAGCGAACCGAGCTCCTTGAGCATGGCGATCAGCCCGAGCACCGTGCCGATGATGCCGAGCGTGGGCGAGAACCCGCCCATCGACATGAACACGCCCTCGGCCTTGGCATTGCGTTCTTGGACGAAGGCCATCTCCGTCTCGAGGATCTTGCGGATGATGTCGGTGTCGCGACCGTCGATGACGAGCTGGATCCCCTTGCGCATGAAGTCGTCTTCGAGTGCCGCCGCCTCGTTCTCGAGTGCGAGCAGACCTTCGCGGCGCGCTTTCTCGGCGAACGAGACGAGCGTCGCGATGACCTCGCGCTCGCGGTAGACGGGCTCGACGAACGCAGTCCGCAGACCGAGCGTGATCCCGGTCCAGAAGTTGCGCAGCGAGTACGACACCATCGTCGCGCCGATCGTCCCGAAGAGGACCAGCAAGAACGCTTCGTACCGGGCGAAGATGATGCGGACGTCGACGTTGCCGATCCAGGCTGAGAGCGCGAGGGCAGCGACGGCGATCCCCAGGCCCAGTATCGTCGCGAAATCCAAAGTACGGCCTTTCCGAAGAGGGGCGGCGTCCAGGGTGCTCTCCAGGACTATCGGCGGGTCCGCCCCGCCAGTTGAGAGCCCTCGAGCCGTCGGCGGTCCCCAGGGTTGGACCGCGGCGCTCCGGTCTGGCATGATAGGCGAAATGATTGCTTTGCGGCGGCTGAACAACGAAGCGGTGATGGTCAATCCGGACTTGATCGAGTCGCTCGAGGAGACGCCGGACACGGTCGTCACGCTCACCTCGGGCAACAAGTTCCTCGTGCGCGACTCGATGGACCAGATCCGCGAGAAGATCATCGAGTTCAAGCGCCGGATCTACGCCCCCGAGGAGCCCCCCGCCTAAACGTCATCGCGGGCCGTCAGCGTCGTTTCCCAGCGTCGCGTCATCCTGAGCCTGTCGAAGGACGGCCGCGTCCTGAGTTTGGCGTCCCTGAGCCCGTCGAAGGGACGCCAACCGTCCCCTCAACGAACCGCCGCCGCACCCGCGGGGAACGCGGCTACTACCGGATCAGGGCGATGATCGTCTGGAGATCCTCGCTCGCGGTGGTGATGCTCTTCGAATTCGCCTGGTACGCGTTTTGCGCCGCGATCATCTTGGTGAACTCGGTTGCGATCGAGACGTTCGACTGCTCGAGCGATCCTGCGACGATCGATCCGAACCGGCCGCTGCCCGCGGTTCCGACCTCGGCGAGGCCGGAGTTGGAGGTCTGCGCGAAGCTGGAGCCGCCGACGCGCTCGAGCCCGTTCTCGTTCTGGAACGTCGCCACCGCGACTTGGCCCAGCGTCGACGTCTGACCGTTCGAGAACGCGCCGCTGATCGTGCCGTCCGCGCCGACCGTGATGTTCGACAGGATGCCGGCGGCGAAGCCGTTCTGTGCGATCACGCTCGCCGTGTCCGTACCAGACAGCGACGTCATGCTGTGGAAGTCGAGCCCGATCGGCCCCGTCGCCGGCGCGAGTCCGCCCGCGGTCGGCGCCGTCGCGGCGTTCGCGGAGCCCGTGCCCCACTGGGTGACGTTGAGCTGGTTGCCGTCGGCGAGCGACGCCGCCGCGTTGTTGGCGTGCACGTTGGCACCGGCGAGCGCGACGCCCGCGCCGAGCTGGCTCGACGTGTTGATGTACTGGCCGTTCTTGTCGAAGTACGCGAAGCCGACCACGCCGGTCGCGGCCGCCGCGGCGTTGGGTGCGCCGGTCGCCGGGTTGATCCCGGTGAACTGCGTGCCGTCCGCGAACGTGACGCTCACCGACCAGCGCGAGGCCGGCGCTTGCGCCACCCCGCTGGAGTTCGCGACCGACGTAGGCAAGCCGTTGTTGGCGGCGGTGGCGCCCGCGGCGTCGGGCGTGTACGTGATCTGCGCGAGGTGCGCGTTGCCGAGCGAGTCGTAGATCGTCGAGGAGATCGTGTACGGCTGGCCGGTGCCCGGGTTGCCGGCTGCGACGCCGGTCGCCTCTTTGATCCACTGCGACTGATCGAGATTGCCGCCCATCGACACGTCGAACACGGAATCGCCGCTGGCTCCGAACTTCTCGGCCGCATTGAACCCGGTTCCGACCGCTTGCGACTGCAGGCCGATCGGGATCGTGATGTCACCCGGCGTGCCGGTCTGCGTGATGACGCCGTTCTTGCCGGCCATGTAGCCCTGCACGGCCATACCGCTGGAACCGTCGTAGAGCAGCCCGTTGGAGTTGAGCGAGAAGTCGCCGTTGCGCGTGTACACCGGCGAGCCGTTGCCGCTGGGGTTCTGCAGGACGAAGAACCCGTCGCCGTTCATGGCGAGGTTCGTGTTGACGCCGGTCGTCTGCAGCCCGCCCTGCGAGAAGTCCGTGTCGATCGAGCCGATCTTCACGCCCAAGCCCACGCCCTGCGGGTTGATGCCGCCGGTTTGCTGCGTCGGCGCGGTCGCATAGCTCTGCTGCTGGTAGAGCATGTCCTGGAAGTTGACGTCCTGGCCCTTGAAGCCGGTCGTTCCAACGTTGGCGATGTTGTTCGATATGACGTCGATCTGGTTCTGGTACGCTTCCAGCCCCGTGACGCCGATGAACATCGAGTCCAAACCCATCTAGGTGACCTTTCGTGTCGTCGAATCGCCGGGCGTCATTCGATCCGCCCGGCATGAGAGCTCCACGTATGGTCCGCTCTCGAGTGTGCTGTGTGGTGTCGACCGGCCGCGTCAGTCGATGATTGCCGCTGAATCGATGTTGGTGAAGACGTTCTCTTTCATGCTCTGCTGGTCGACCGCCGTGATGACGGTGCGATTGGTGATCGACACGACCATTGCGGTGTCGCGCATCATGAAGAGCGACTGCTTGGCGCCCTTCGCCGCCGCTTTGTCGGCCATCGCGTTCATCTTGGCGAGGTCGTCTTGCGACAGGTTGATGTTGCGCGATTGCAGCCGCTGCTGCGCGTGAGCCGAGAACTTGAGCGGTTGGTGCGATGCCGGCGGCTGCGCCGTGCGCAGAACGTCGCGGAACGAGCCCGTCCCGGTGGGCGGGATCTGAACCGGGGTGCCTTGCGGGCGGACTGCTGGGGCGATCGCCGGCGGGATCTGCACGCCGCTGACCTTGGGGTCGGCCATGTCAGCCGATCGAAAGGATCGAAGACGTGGGTATCTCGAGCGGCTGGCCGTTCGAATCGGTGAGCAGGTTTCCGCTCGAGTCGACCAGCGTGAACTCAGGCGTGCCGTTGATCACGGAGATCGTCTTGACGGTGCCGGAGACACTGGTCGTGTTGCCGCTCGCATCGGTCGTCTGCGCCGAAACCGTCTTGCCGAGAAGTCCGGCCGACTGCATCACGGAGAAGTTCGATTCGAACGAGCTGAACGAGTCGTTCAACGACGTGGTCGCCTGCACGGCCGAGAACTGCGCAAGCTCCGCGACCGACTGCGTGTCGTCCATCGGGTTGAGCGGATCTTGGTTCTGCAGCTGCGTCGTGAGCAGCTGGAGAAACGCCGTTTCGCCAAGCTGCGAGTTGAGCGACGACGATCCTGACGTCGACGTCTTGTTCTGGTTGATCAGTGCGTCGATCGGGAGACCGCCGGCCGTTCCGGTGGTGCTGGACATACGCGTTCCTTTTGGCTAGATGAGGTAGTTGAGGGCGCCGAGCGCCGGGTTCGCCGCGTAGATCGGCGGCCCGAAGCTCGGAACCGCGAGCAGTGACGGGTCGGTCGATGCGTCCGCGTCGGCCGCCTCGACGGCGCCGATGCGCCGCGCTGACGGTCGGGTGGACTGATCGTTCGGCCGCGACTGATCGCGGGGATCGGCGAAACTCTCGCCGGCGAGGCCGACGCTGAAGCTCTGGAGCTTCAGCCCGGCGTCCGCCAGCGACTTCGCGAGTTGGGTCTGCGCACCGGCGAGCGCGCTCTGCGCGTCGACGGTGTGCGCGGTGATCGACGCGTCGACCGAGCCGCCGGAGACGACCAGCTTGATGCTGACGTCACCGAGTTGCTCCGGGACGAGCCGCAGCCGCACCTCCGACTGACCGTCGGTGGTGCGAATCTGCATGCCGCGCAGGATCTGATCGACGACCGCGTTCGCGTCGACGGGCTGCGGTTGCGGCATCGTCGGCGGCGGCGTGGGCGGAGCGATCGAAGCGGCGTCGTGCGCGGCCGGAAGCGCGAACGACGCGACGGGTTGGGCGGTGGTCGACGCCGGTGCCGGCGCCGCCGTCATGGCGTCGGGCACTGCGGTATCGCCGGAATGACGCTGGGTGCCCGCGTCGTCGGTGCGCGCGAGCGCGCTCGTGAACGCGCTCACGAATGCGCCAAGGGCCGCATCGACCGGCGTTCCCGTCGCAATTCCCGTCTCGAGGACCGGAGTCGCGATCGGCTGCACGCCCGTGGCGAGATGGTGCGACGTTGCGTCGATCGGCACGTCCACCGGGGTGGCGCGCAATGGATCGGCGACGATGGCACGGGTGAGGATGCGGCCGAGCGGGGTGTCGCCGCCCGACGCAATTGCCTGCAGCGGCGCGAACGCGACGGTCCGGCCGTCGCTCGCGAGCGCGGTCGTCATCGGTACGGCGGCAGCGGCGGGAGTCGCCTCTGCGGCTGGGGGCGCGTTCGTCGCGGCGGCGACCGGAGCCGGCGGCGATGTGGTCGCAGCGAGCGCTTTTAGCGCGTCGCGAAGGATGCTGTCCGGGTCGGGGGCTGGATTCGCTTTCGCCGTTGCGGCGTCCGAGCTGTTTCCTGCGATCTGTCTGATCGGTTGCCCCTGGTCTCCGTTCGTCACCCTCGTCGCGAGCTCGGCGATCTGCCGAAACCTCGATACGAGGGCCGATGCCCTCTCGGCGGTACTGCCCGGCGGCCCGCTATCGGTCGGCGCGAGCGCCGCACCGAATGCTTGCGTCAATCGCTGTTGCGCAGCTTGCGGCGAGATGCCGAGCTGAGCCGCGATCGACGTCGCGAGCGAGCTCGCGAGCTGCGCGATGACGTCGCTGATCGGCGTTCCTTGGTCGAGCTTCGCCTTGACGGCGCGCGTGAGCGCGGCGGCGGCGGGTGAGGCCGTCGTCATCGTGGACGGGGCGGCAGTGCTGCTCGCGGTCGAGCGCGCGGCGAGCGAGGTGCCGAGCTGCGTCTTGAACAGCGCACCCTCGATCCCGGCCGCCGGCGAAGTCGCCGCCTGCAAACGGGAATGTGCACCGGCCGATACGGCCGGGCTGCTGGTCGTTATTGCGTTCAGAGTGTCACCCCCTCTCGTAGAATGGGTGGTCGGACGACAGAAGTTGCCGCCTATTTTTTTCTATCGGTCCCCGCCGGGCGAAACCTGAGCGACAGCCCGGCTGAGCCGCGCAGCCACTCGTGTCGGCAGCTCGTCCATGATGGCGCCGGCGCTGTCAGCGTCCATCTGCGCCAGCACGCGCGACACCGTTGCGTCGGGGAGCCGCTGCGCGACCGCTGCGGCCTTCGCGGGCTCCATCGCCGCCCATGTCGCGGCCAGACGCCGCTCGTCGGCCGCGGACGACGTGGCGGGTGCCGTGCTCCGCGCCGCGCCGCGCATCGAACGGGGTGCCGGCAACGGGACCACGCGCGGTTCGTTGATCGTAGCCGCCAACTGCGCTTGAAACTCGTCGGCATGGTCCTGGGCGTCGGTCGTGGCAACGCGCTGGCGCTCGAGCCGCGCGGTGAGATCGCGGATCTGGCGATTGCGATCGGCGATCGACTGTTGCTGCGCCGCGAAGGTGAAGGGACGCGTCACGATGCCGGCGACGCCCGCGCCCACCTTCCAGGCGGGCTTGAGCGGACCGTTGGCGATAGCGCGCTGCAAAGGCGGCCAGCTCAGTGCGAAGACGAGCCCGGCGATCACGACGAGCGGGAAAAGGATGCGACCGATGCCGGTCCGGCGTTTGCGTTGACGGGTGACGATCACGGCGAGAACCCCTCGTAGGCTTGCGCACGGTCGAAGAGCCGCGCGTTTTGGTCGTCGAGCTCACGCTGATCGGCGAGCGCGGCGTCGAGCTGAAACGTCTCGCGACGCCGCTCTTTGAGCGTCTCGAGGACTTTGCGATCGCGCGCGGCGTCGACCAGACGCAGCCGGGCGCGTTCGGTTTCGGCGATGCACGCGTCGAGGCGCTGCACCGCCGCGACGATCGCCCGGTCGAGATAGTCGAGGTGCGTGTACGTCGAGCGCAGCGTCTCGGCATCGAACTCCGCGTGCTCGCGCACCAGCCGCTCGCGCAGCACGTCACGCTTGACCCGAATGTCGTCGACGACGCGCTGAGCCACCAGCTGATCCGCGACCATCCGCGCGTGCTCGCCGGCACGCTCGCCCTCGATGCGCGCACGATGCCCCAAGACCGGTTCGAGCCGAAACCGGAACTTCACCGGGAGGTCCTCACCCCAGCGCCAGAATCGCGCGCTGCGCGTCGTCGAGACGCGAGCGGTCGTAGATACCCTGGCGCAGGAAAGCGCGCACCTGATCGATCCGCGCGAGCGCGTGGTCGACGCGCTGGTTCGATCCCGCCACGTAGGCGCCGATGTTGACGAGGTCTTCGGCTTCGCGGTACGTCGCGAGGATGTCGCGAATCGTCGAAGCCGCAGCCAGATGCGCCGGCGGGACCACGTCGGGCATCACGCGGCTGACCGAACCGAGCACATCGATCGCCGGGTAGTGGTTCGCGGCCGCGAGCTTGCGCGAGAGCACGATGTGCCCGTCCAGGATCGAGCGCACGGCGTCGGCGACCGGCTCGTTCAAATCGTCGCCGTCGACCAGCACCGTGTAGAGCGCGGTGATCGTTCCGTGTTCGGAGGTCCCGGTTCGCTCGAGCAGCTTCGGCAGCAGGGCAAAGACCGACGGCGTGTAGCCGCGCGTGGTCGTCGGCTCGCCGATCGCGAGGCCGACCTCGCGCTGCGCCATCGCAAAGCGCGTCACGCTGTCCATCATCAGCAGCACGTCGAGCCCCGCGTCGCGGAAGTACTCGGCGACCCGCGTCGCGACGAAGGCGGCCTTGATGCGCACGAGCGCGGGCTGATCCGAGGTCGCGACGATCACGACCGAACGCTTGAGGCCGGCCTCGCCGAGGTCGCGTTCGAGAAAGTCGCGTACTTCTTTGCCGCGCTCGCCGACCAGCGCGATGACGTTCACGTCGGCGTCGGTGTTGCGCGCGATCATCCCCAGCACGGTCGATTTCCCGACCCCTGAGCCGGCGAAGATCCCGACCCGCTGCCCTTTGCCCACCGTCAACAGCCCGTCGATCGCGCGCACGCCGACGCCGAGCGGCTCGGTGACGCGCCGCCGGTGCATCGCGCTGGGCGGCGTGCCGCCGACCTCGGCGCGCCGTGCATCCACGATCGCGCCCAGACCGTCCAGCGGCCGGCCCAACCCGTCGACTACGCGGCCCAACAAGCCGCTCGAGAGACCGATCTGCAGCGGCTTGCCGAGGGCGACCACGTCGGAGCCCGCGGCGATGCCGCCCAACTCGCCCAGCGGCATCAACAAGACTTTGGCGTCGCGAAAGCCGACCGCTTCGGCCAGCACGGGCTTCGCCGTGCGCTTGTACGTGATCGAGGCGGTCTCACCGATCGCCATCGGCGGTCCGTTGGACTCGATCACCGTGCCGATCACCTGGCTGACCCTGCCGTTCGTGCGAATCAGATCGGCGTCGAGCAGATCCTCGAGGCAACGCGCGGCGTCGAACGCCTTCGTCGCCGGCGGGGCCGCGCTCACGATGCTCGCGCGGTCAAGGCCGCGTGCAGGTGCGTATCGACCGGCGCCGGCTCGATCACCACGTCGTCGTCGATGTGCAGGATCTTGCGCGCCTCGTCGAGCTGCGTGCGGATGCGCGCATCGATCGTGCCGGTGTCGCTGTCGATCACCACGCCGCCGCGGTCGACCCGCTTGTCTTCGACGACCCGTAGGTTGCGAATGTCGCCGATCGCGATCAGCTCGTCGCGGTGATCGCGCATCCGCTCGAGGTCGGCCGGGTTCACGCGCACGGTCACCGTGTCGCGCTCGATCAGCCGCGCGATCGCCACCTTCGCCATCTCGACGGCGACGCCGCGGTCGAGCGCGACCTGTTGGTGCAGGACGCGTTCGGCGATCCCGAAGGCGAGCCGAACCAACTCGGGCTCAGCTTCCTGAATGAGCTTCTGCCGCTCGACGCGCGCCATCTCGAGCAGGCCGCGCATCGTCGCGAGCATCTCGTCCATCGACCTGTCGGCCGATTCGCGCCCGGCGGCGGCCCCCTCGTCGTGCCCGCGTTTGCGCGCCTCTTGGGCGATCGTGTCGGCCCGCGCCGCCGCGTCTTCGATCAGCGCTCGCGCACGGTCGTGCGCGTCGGCCAGCAGGATCTCGGCGTTGCGCGCGGCGTCGTCGAGCAGCGTCTGCGCCTGAGCGCGGATTGCGTCGACGTCGACCGCCGGCCGCGCCGGCCGTGCTGGTGCGTCGAGCAGCGGGCCGTCGAGCAGCATCCCGTCGATGACGTCGTCGTCAAAGCCGAAAGCGCTCGGCGACTCAACGTCGTCGGCGCTCGGCAGCTCGACCGGCGGCAAAGCGATCTCGGGTACTTCGAGCGCGTACCGCTCGTCCCGAAACCGCGCACCCTTTACAACGCGACCCACCGCTTAGACTATCCGATCTTCTTTCCCGCCGCGGGCGATGACGATCTGTCCGTTCTCCTCGAGCGTGCGGATCACGTCGACGATGTTCTGCTGGGCCTTGCCGACCTCGCGCACGCGGACCGGGCCCAACACTTCAATATCCTCGCGCAGCGTCGTTGCCGCGCGGGTCGACATGTTCTTGTAGACGCGCGCCAGGAGGTCGTCGTTGGCCGTCTTGAGCGCGAGCGCCAGGTCCTTGCCGTCGACCTCTTTGAGCACACGCTGGATCGCGCGGTCGTCGAGGCTGATGATGTCCTCGAAGACGAACAGCAGGTTCTTGACCTCTTCGGCGACCGCCGGATCGCGCTTGGCCAAGCCGTCGAGAATGTTGCGCTCGGTTTCGCGGTCGACGAAGCCCATCACCGACGCGAGCGACTGCACGCCGCCGGCCTTGGTGAAATCGGAACCGCTCACGAGCAGCCGCCTTCCGAGCAATTCGTCGAGCTGCTCGAGGATCTCCGGTGCGGTCTTCTGGAGGATGGCGATCCGCATCGCGACTTCGCCCTGCAACTCGGACTCGAGTTGCGAGAGCACGGCGCCGGCTTGGTCGGGCGACATGTAGACCAAGATGAGCGCGATCGTCTGCGGATGCTCTTCTTTGATGAACTCGAGCAACTGCGCGGGCTCGGTCTTCTTCACCAGCTCGAGCGGGTTGCCGTGCTTGAGCGCTGCGAACAGCCGGTTCGTCATGTCGTCGGCTTGGCCGGCGCCGAACGAGCGCTCGAGGATCTCCTTGGCGTACTCGATCCCGCCCTCGTTGATGTACTTGAGCGCGATCGCGCGCTGATACGCCTCTTGCACGACGGCGTCGCGCTTGTCGATCGGAACGGTCGAGATCTTCGCGATCTCGAGCACGATGCGCTCGACCTCGTCTTGGCGCAAGAACTTGAAGATGCCCGCGGACAGCTCCAGCCCGATGGTGATCATCAGGATCGCCGCCTTCTCGGGCCCCGTGATGTCGGGGACGACCGGCGGCGCATACGTGTCGAGGTACGACGATCCGAGCGGATCGTCGCCGAGCTTGAGGATCGGCTTGTCGGTGATCATATTATTCGGCCAACCACAATTTGACGAGCTTAGCGATGCTGTCGGGGTTCTCTTGAGCCACGGTCGTGACGTATTCGATCATCTGTTCGCGGGTGAGATCGGCAGCCGACCGAATCGGCGCGGCGATCGACGGCGAGCCGTCGAGCATGGGGTGTTCTTCGAAAGATGGGAGCTCTTCGGCCAGCGACGAGTCGAAGGTCGGCAGCTCCGCGCTCGGGCGGAAGGTGCGGCGGCGAACGAACGCCAGGCCGAAGCCCGCCGCGGCGATGCCGGCGATGACGAGCAGCGCGACGAACGGCACGGTCGGCAGGCCCAGCACGGTCGTTGACGCCGAGCGCGCGGCGATCGCCTCGGGCGTGAGGGCAAAGGGAATCGCTTCGACCGACACCTGATCGCCGCGGGCCGGATCGATCCCGGCGGCGGCGGCGACGGAGTTGCGAATCTTCGCGACGTCGGTCGCCGAGACGACGTAGGCGGCCGGCACGGCGTTGGCCGAGTTCGGCGGAGGCGCGCCGGGCCCGGGTGCGTTCACCAGCACGGCCACCGACAACCGGGTGATCTTCCCCGGCGCGTCGACGTGCTTGGCCAGGGCTTTGGTGACTTCGTAGTTGGTGGTCGTCTTCGACTTCGTGTAGCGCCCGGCGCCCTGTTGGCCCTGCGTGCCCTGATACGTCGGGATGACGTTGGTCGTCGTCCCCGGCACACCGATCGCGGCAGCGCGGCCGGCGGCACCGCCGGTGTACCCCTCGCGCTCGCTCTGCTGCGAGCGCACGGTGCCCTGTGGCGCGTACGATTCGGTTTCGGTGGAGTTCGCGTCGAAGTCCATTTGGGTGGCGACCCGCACCGCGGAACGGTGCGCGCCGATCGTCGCGTCGAGCAGTCCTTGCAGCGACTGCTGCAGATCGGACTCGTATTTCTCCTTGGCGATGAGCTGGTCTTGAGTGAGCTGGAGCGCGTTGGACGCGTCGCCCAGCGTGCCGGCGCCCTCGAGCGCGGACGGGCGCAAGATCGTGCCGTTCTGATCGACGATCGTCACGTTCTCGGGTTTGAGTCCCTCGACCGCGCCGGCCACGAGCTGCGTGATGCCGCGGACTTCTTGCGCGCCGAGTTGCATACCGGGCTTGGTCTGGATCGCGACGGATGCCGTCGACGGCTGCTGCGTCGTCGAGTACAGCGACGCCTCGGGCGTCGCGATATGGACGCGCGCGGACAACACCGGCGTAAGCCCCGAGATCGTGCGCTGGAGCTCGCCTTCGGTGGCGCGCGTCTTGGCGATCTTTTCTTGGAAGTCGGTCATCCCGAGGTTGGTGCGGTCGAACAGCTCGAAGCCGGTGCTGCCGCCCGCTTTGACGATGCCTTGGCCGGCGAGCTGCACGCGCTGCTCGTAGACGTCTTCGTGCGGGACGAGGATCGTCGCGCCGCTGTCGGCGAGCCGGTGCGGAATTTTCTCCGCGTCGAGCTTTTGGATGACGGCGTTCGCTTCGTCCGGCGCCATGTTCGAGAACAGCACGGCGTAGTCGGGGCCACGCAAACGGAACGCTGCGAAGAACGCCAACGCCAGCACCGCGGCCACGGCGATCGCGCCGTAGAACATGCGCGTCGCGCCGGCCTGAGCGCTCCACCACTCGCGAATGCGAGCGGGGTACGACGCGGCGGACGAGGTCAGACGATCCAAATGCCACCTAGCCGGGGCGTACAAGACGCCTCGTGGGATGCCGACCGTGGCTCATTCCACCGGACATCCTTGCCCGGTACTCTCGATACTATCGGCCCGATATGACGCGAGCTTTACCGGATCTCAGGTCGCGAGTGCGGACCGCTCCGGACCGACCGAGACGGCGGTCACCGGAACGCCGGTGAGCTCGGCCAGACGGTCGAGAAAGACGCGCGCGGCTTGCGGCAAGTCGGCGATACGGCGGATCCCGCGCAGGTCGTCGACCCAGCCGGGATGCTCCTCGACCTCGACCCGCAGGCCGGCCTCACCCAGCGCTTCGATCCCGCACGCTCTTCCGTCGGCGCGGCGGTAGCCGGTCACCAGACCGATCCGTTCGAAGCCCGACAGCACGTCGAGCTTCGTCACGAACAGCGCGTCGAGGCCGTTGAGGCGGGCTGCGTAGCGGGCGGCGACGGCATCGTACCAGCCGCAGCGCCGCGGCCGGCCGGTCGTCACGCCGAACTCACGCCCCTGCGAGCGCAGCCGCTCGCCCCGCTCGTCGAGCAGCTCGGACGGGAACGGCCCGCCGCCGACGCGCGTGCAGTACGCCTTCGCGACGCCGAGGACCCCGCCGATGGCGCTGGGACCGATCCCCAGACCCGTGCACGCGCCGCCGGCGACGGTGTGCGAGCTGGTGACGAACGGATAGCTCCCGAAGGTTACGTCGAGCATCGTCCCTTGCGCGCCTTCGGCCAACAGGCGGCCGCCGCCGGCCAGCGCGTCGTCGAGCCAAGCGACGTCGTCGACCACGCGGGGGAGGATGCGTTTGGCGAGCGTGAGCGTCTCGCCGATGACGTCTTCTTCACGCGGCACATCGTCGGCGCCGGCGAACAGCGGCGCGCGTGCGAGCAGCTCTTGGCGGACCTTGGTCGCCAGCGCCTCGGGCTTGGCCAGGTCGCCGAAGGTGATCCCCAGCCGCGCGACGCGGTCGACGTAGGCCGGCCCGATCCCGCGGCCGGTCGTTCCGATCGCCGCGCTACCGCGCTGCTTCTCGGCCAGCCGGTCGAGCGTCGCGTGATACGGAAACACGATGTGCGCGCGGGCGGAAATCGCGATGCGCGTGATGTCGACGCCGAGCGCCTCGAGGGTATCGAGCTCCTTCACCAGCCCCTGCAGCGAGACGACCGTTCCCGCGCCGATCAGCAGCTTCGTCCCCTCGACGAGCACCCCGGACGGCACGATGTGCAAGGCCAGCTTCGTCTGACCGACTTCGATCGAATGTCCCGCGTTGTCGCCGCCCCCGAACCGCGCGATCGCCGCGTAGTCGCGCGCGAGCAGGTCGACGACGCGCCCCTTGCCCTCGTCGCCCCACTGAATCCCCACCACGATGTCGACCGGACGTTTCTGGTCCGGCGGCGTCCGGCGGAGAATGCTCACAGCGCACTCCGGATCGGCCGAACGCCGAACGGGAGTGTTGACGCACTTTGCGTCAACACACTTAATCTCCGCGGAAGTCGAGATCGGCCGTCGACCCGACCGGCAACGACGGGACGCCTTCGAATTGCGTCATCACGTATTCGCTGAAGAGCGCGTTCGGCCAGCCGAAATCGGCGCGAGTGAACTTGCTGGGATCGTCGGGGTTGAACGATTCGTGCAGCAGATGATCGCCCGGATCGGACGCCAGCAATTGGGTGAGCACGTCTTTTCGCTCGCCGTCGCTCGAGGCCGTGAACCCTTGCATCAGCAACGCGATCGGCCAGACGTAGTTGTCGTTCGTGTGCGGCGAGCCGATGCCGCGCGCGATCTTGCCCACGTAGTACGTCGGGTTGTCTTTGGACAGCAAGAACTTGCGCGTGTTGCGGTAGACGAACGACGACGGCTTCGTATAGCCGAGGTACGGCGCGGAGAGCAGCGAGGGCACGTTGGCGTCGTCCATCAGGATCTTGTTGCCGAAGCCGTCGACCTCGTACGCGTAGATGTAGCCGTAGTTCGGGGTGAACTGAACGCCGTAGGTCTGGATCCCGGTCTGGACCTCGTCGCGCAACGCCTTCGCGCGTTGGGCCTTGATGACGTTGTGGTACACGTCGCGCTCGATCTCCTCGAGGTTGCCCAGCGCGACGACGGCCATCATCTCCGAGGGGATGAGGTAGTCGTACGTGCACGCGTCGTCAGAGGGCCGAAAGCCGGTCCAGATCATGCCGGTGTACGCGACGGGGTTTCCCTTGCCGCCGTTGACGAGCTCCTTCTCCATGTAGGTCGAGTTGCGCGGATGGTCTTGCTCGCGCTCCATCGTGCTGAGCGCGCTGTCAAACCCGAGCGACAGGTCACCGGTAAAAATCGAAGCGTCGCCGGTCTGCTTCCAGTACGTCCAGGCCAGCGTGATCGGATACGCCAGCGAGTCGAGCTCGAACTTGCGCTCCCAGACCCGGTAATCCAGGGTGAAGGCGTTGGCGTACGGATCGACTTGAAGATACTTGCCCATGCGGGCGATCGTCCCGCGGAGCAGCGCGTCGACCTGCATGTCGCCCTTGGCGAAGTATAGATAGGGCCGCACCTGAACGCTGGCATCACGCAGCCATTCGGCCGGGATGTCGCCGGTCTTGATGTAAGCGGTCCCGTCGGACGCGAGGGTCACCTGCCGGTTCGTGTCGAGCAGGGCGGCCCGGTACATCGACTCCAGCTTCGGATCGGCGACCGTGTATCCGGCTGCGGCCTTCGAGATTGCATCGAGCTCGAGCGCCGAAACGGGCCGAGGTGCGAGCAAAGCGAGGGCCGCGAGCGTGCAAAGCACCCCTCGGACGATCGAGAATCGCATCGTTACCGCGACCTTACCATGCGACCCTGGGGATTCCTCGGAGAAACCTCACTCAGTTAAGATCGGCAAGAACGTCACCGAGGTCGGCTCCGGCGTGCTCGCGGAGGACGCGATAGATCGACGATGCGGGAAAACCGAGCCGCTCCAGCCGGCGCGCCGCGGACTGGTAGGAAAGGGAAGCGTGGGTCCGGCGCAGGCGGGTATAGGCGGCCTCGATCCGTGCCGATTCGTCGATGCTCGACTCGGCGACGCGTTCGCGCGCGGCGTCGCGATCGATCCCGCGCTTGACGAGCTCGGCTACGAGCCGAGCATCACCGACCGGGGCGCGCTTGCCTTCGACATAGAGCGTCGCGTAGAGCGTATCGTCGAGCAGCCGATCGCGCTTGCACGAGGCGACCGCCGCGGCGGCCACCTCCGGGTCAAACCCCTTCCGCTCCAGCTTCGCAAAAAGCTGCGCCTCCGTCAGACGACGAAGCGCAAGCATACGCAGCGCCGTCAGTCTAGCATGCCGCTCACTAGCACGCTGGGCAGACTCCGGACTCATGTCATCCTGAGGCTCTCGAAGGGACGCGGTTAGTCGTCGTCCGTTGCTGCGGTGGCGCCGACGGTCTTGGCGATTCCGTTCGGCGAGACGGTGGCTTTGAGCGCGTCGCGGATCTTGGTCGAGATCTCGTCGGCGACGTCGGTGTGCTCTTCGAGATACGACTTGGCGTTCTCGCGTCCCTGACCGATGCGCTGCTCGCCGTAGGTGTACCACGAGCCGGACTTCCCGATGATGTTCCGCTCGAGCGCGACGTCGATGATCGAGCCCATCTTCGAGATCCCCTTGCCATAGGTGATATCGAATTCGGCCATGCGGAAGGGCGGCGCGACCTTGTTCTTGACGACTTTCACGCGGGTGCGCGTGCCGACGACGTCTTGGCCGACCTTGATCTGTTCGAGCTTGCGCACGTCGAGCCGGACCGACGCGTAGAATTTGAGCGCGCGGCCGCCTGAGGTCGTCTCGGGGCTGCCGAACATCACGCCGACCTTCTCGCGCAGCTGGTTGATGAAGATCATCACGCACTTCGAGCGCGAGATCGCCGAGGTGAGCTTGCGCAGCGCTTGCGACATCAGCCGCGCTTGCAAGCCGACGTGGGTATCGCCCATGTCGCCTTCGAGCTCGGCCTTGGTGACCAGCGCGGCGACCGAGTCGACCACCACGACGTCGACCGCGTTCGAGCGGACGAGCATCTCGGCGATGTCGAGCGCCTGTTCTCCGGCGTCGGGTTGCGAGACGAGCAGGTTGTCGAGATCGATCCCCAGCGCTTGCGCGTACGCCGGGTCGAGCGCGTGCTCGACGTCGACGAAGGCCGCCGTCCCGCCGGCTTTTTGCGCTTCGGCGATCACGTGCAGCGCGAGCGTCGTCTTACCGCTCGACTCCGGACCGTAGATCTCGACGACGCGTCCGCGCGGCAGCCCGCCGACGCCGAGCGCGAGGTCGAGCGCGATCGAACCGGTGGAGATGACGTCGAACGCCATTCTGTCGGTGAACTCGCCCATCTTCATGATGGAGCCCTTACCGAACTGACGCTCGATCTGAGCTAATGCGTTCGAGAGGGCGATTTGCTTTTCGTCGGCCATGGGTGCTCCGTGCGGCGAATGCTGTCGGTGATTGATTCCGACGGTACCGCGCCGTGATGCCATATGCGTGGCAGGGTGCGAACCCGTCATCGGGATTTCCCACGCTGCTCCCACGCCGGCAAGGGCGCGTCGTTAGGTCACCATTTCGAGGCAGGCAGCCATCGAACCTCTGTTCGATGGTTCACATTATTAGGTCTTTACTTACTTAAGCATCTACTATATTATAACGGCATGCACGGCTTCGCCGTCCTGGGCGACCCGACCCGGCGCCGCATCGTCGAGATGCTCGCGACACGCGAACTCCCCGCCGGTGAGATCGCGCGCCGCTTCGATATGACGCCGCCGGCGGTGTCGCAGCATCTCAAGCTGCTCCGCGACGCCGGAATCGTCGCGGTGCGGCGCGACGCCCAACGCCGCATGTACGCGCTCGATCCGCGCGGGCTGGCCGAGCTCGACGCGTGGCTGGCGCGCTTCCGCCGCTTCTGGTCGGGCCGTCTCGACGCGCTCCAAGCACAGCTCGCCGCCGACGGCAGCACGGGGAAAGCACCATGAGCGAACCGACGACCGCGAACGCCTTCGGCACGCTGCTCGACGCGCGCACCATCCGCTTCGTGCGCGACCTGCCCGGCCCGATCGAACGCGTGTGGGCATACCTCACCGAGTCCGATCTCAAGGCGACGTGGATCGGAGCCACCGAGATCCCGTCGACGGTCGGCGGCGAGAGCACGATGACGTGGGAGGGTGAGGACGGCGAACCCGGCGGCGGGCTGACGATTCGCACGCGGGTGTTCGACCCGCCGCACGTGCTCGAGTACGACTGGATCGAGCTCCACGCGCCCGGCGGCGCGATCCGCGACTCGATCGTCCGCTTCGAGCTCGCAATCCATGGCGACGGCGTGCGGCTCACGCTCACGCACCGTGCGCTGCCCGTCGATTCGTACACGACGGTCGCTGCCGGCTGGCACGCGCACCTCGACACGCTCGTCGCGCAGCTCGACGGATCGGGCGGACCCGACGCGTTTGCACGTTACGCCGAGATCGAGCCGCGCTACGGCCCGCTCGCAACCTTCCCCGCCACCGGAACGGTACGGCTCGAACGCGTGCTGCCCGCGCCGCCCGAGCGCGTATGGTCCTACCTCACCGAGGGCACGTTGCTCGCAACCTGGCTCGGCCGAGGCGAGATCGCGCCGACCGCCGGCGCCACGTCGACGTTGACGCTGCTCGCCAACGACGACGTCATCGAAACCACGGTGCAGACGTACGAGCCGCCGAGCGCGCTCGCGTACACCTGGTTCTCAACGCAGCACGAAACCCGCCGCCCGGATCCGTCGGTCGTGCGGTTCGAGCTCACGCCGCACGACGACGGCACCCGCCTCGTCCTCACCCACACCGGCGTGTTGCCCGAGTACTACGGCCGCAACGCAGCCGGTTGGCACAGTCTCCTCGACGCCCTCACGGCGAGCTTGCGCAACGAAGATCCACCGGAATTCTTTTCCGTCTTCCCCCGCGTCATCGACGCCTACGAATCCCTCGCCCGTGAAACCCCGTTGTCATCGTGAGCTCGTCGAACGATGACCGCCCCTTGTCATCGTGAGCCCGTCGAACGATGACCGTGCCCTACGTTCGTTGTTCCTGAGCTCGTCGAAGGAACAACGACGGTGCCGCGCCGCCAATGGTCGCTTCAGCGGTCACAAAGGCGGGACACGGAATTGTCCCGTCGCGGT
Source organism: Vulcanimicrobiota bacterium (assembly GCA_003161435.1). Taxonomy (GTDB): domain Bacteria; phylum Vulcanimicrobiota; class Vulcanimicrobiia; order Vulcanimicrobiales; family Vulcanimicrobiaceae; genus Vulcanimicrobium; species Vulcanimicrobium pasteuri. The sequence goes on along the minus strand of PMOS01000016.1, from coordinate 36,481 downwards.
ACCCGCGACGCCTGTCGGTGCGTCGCACGGCGACGCTCGTGTATTGGTCGCCCGAACGCGGCAATTCGCCACTGGGCGTCGGACACGCGCCGTGCAGCAGCGCGTCCGCGATCGCGGAAGGTACACCTGAGGCCACCAAGATGACGAGGTTCATCTCGCCGTGACCTTGATCGAGCACATTCCACCTGTCGTTGACCTGATGCACGATGCTGTCACCGGCGCTTTCTTGGGCGGTCCATGTCGTAAAGGCCCACCGGCCGACAACACTGACATAGGACACGTGTACCAGCGACGTCGGTATCCCCAGCTTCTCGTAGAGCGCGGAAACTGTGGCGCGTGTGACGTCGTCCTGAACCGACGCCGATGCCGATGCCGGTGAGAACGCAGCCGCGACGGCGCAGATCACCGCGAGCGAACTGATCCGCGGTCTTCTCATTTCGTTACCGGCGCGGACTTGCGGTATCGGTGCAGACGATCTTTTTGTCGATCTGCTTTCCGTTGCCGTCGAATCTTCGCACGGCGACGCTGTCCACAACGTAGCCGGCTGCCTCCGACCGCGCCGGGATCGGGCACACGCCGGCCAAGAGCGCCGTCGCCAGCGCCGGCGGCACGCCGAAGCGCGCCAACTGCCGAAGGGTCAAGTGATTGCTGGCCTCCCCGTACACATGCCAGACGCCGTCGGTCTGCTGCAGCACGGTGTCGCCGCCTTCCGTGCCCACGACCTTCCACGACGTGAATCCCCACCGGCCGGCGACGACGACGTAGTTCACGTGGATCGTCGCACGCGGGGCCGCGATCCGGGCTTGGAGCGCATCGATCGTCGCGGCGCGAACGTCATCTTGGACGGCGGCCGTCGCCGGCGACACGACGGCGGCAAACATGGAGAGCGCCACGATTGGGGCGATGGGCCGCCAGTGTGTCATGTCGATCGCGTTCCTCGCAGTGGGGCGGCGTAGCCAAAATTGGGCCGCCCTGGCTGCTCACCTTGGCGAACGACCGATCCTTCTCCCGGCGACCGAGTACGATTGCAGCTTGCGAGCGCAACGCCGAACCGAGCTTTCGAATGCGCGATTTACGTCGAGTTGAAGCCCATTCGGCCCGGTCCGACATCGAATGCGTGCGACCACGCGCCGACCTCGAGCCGCACCGAAGTTCCGCCGGCGACGTCGCCGTCGCGCGCGGCGGCGGTCGTCGTAGCGGTGCATTGCCGCGAACCGGTATCGAAGATGATTCGGCCGCACACGTCGGTCGGCTCGGCGCCGCCGATCCAAAGACAGCCGGTAGGCCAGCTTTCGCGCCCCGCGTCGACCATCGTGAACGCGTCGAGCGTCGCATTGTCGGGACTCAGAACCAGCTCGGGATCGCCGAGCCGCGCGTGCACGACGTGGAGCGGAACCACGACCGGCGCATCCGCGGGCAGTGCCGGCGCCGTGAACGCGACGACAGCGAGCAAGGCAGCGGCTAGCCCGCTCAGCATTCTACGCTGCGGGCGCATCTTCGAACAGCGCTTTGGTGAACTGGGCGGGATCGAACGGGGCGAGCGCGTCTTGCGCTTCGCCGATGCCGATGTACTTCACCGGGACGGCGAGCTGGTCGACGATGCCGACGAGCACGCCACCTTTTGCGGTCGAGTCGAGCTTGGTCACGATGACGCCCGTCAGCTGCGTCGCTTCGTTGAAGAGGCGCGCTTGCGAGAGCGCGTTCTGACCTGTCGTACCGTCGACAACCAGGAGCGTTTCGGCGGGCGGGCCGCCGCTTTCGCGTTCGATGATGCGCCGCATCTTCTTGAGCTCTTCCATGAGGTTCGTCTTGGTCTGCAGCCGGCCGGCGGTGTCGACGAGCACGACGTCGACACCGCGGGCCTTGGCGGCGCTCATCCCGTCGAACACGACCGACGACGGATCGGAGCCTTCCGCACCGCGCACATACTCGGCATCGGCCCGCTTCGCCCAAATCTCGAGCTGTTCGGCGGCCGCGGCGCGGAACGTGTCGGCGGCGACGACCATTACGCGCTTGCGCTGGGTGCGCAGCAGCGCGGCGAGCTTGCCGATCGTCGTCGTCTTCCCGCTGCCGTTGACGCCGACCACCAGGATCACGGCGGGCTTCGACGTCAGGTGCAAGCCCATGTCCGGGAGCGTGAGAAAGTTCTCGACGTCGCGCCGGAAGCGTGCGACGACCCGGTCACTCGTCTCGTAGCGATCTTGCTTGGCGACGACGCGCAACGCCCCGACGATCTTGTTCGTCGTCGCGACGCCGAAGTCGGCCGTGATCAAGATCTCTTCGAGATCGTCCCACAGCGCCTCGTCGACCGGCCGGCGAGCAAGCGCCATTGCCTCGAGCTCGCCGCCGAACGCCTCGCGCGTGCGGGTCAGCGCCGCTTTGATCTTACCGAACCAGCTCACGGGTCCAGCGGGTTCGCTGGAGGTGGGTACAGGGCCCCCATGATTGCGCAACGCGAGATCGCCCCCGGCGTCGCCGTCTCGGCGATCGGCTTCGGCGGCTACCATTTGGGCTTGGTCAAGGACGAGTCGGAAGCCATCCGCCTGCTACACGCGGCGATCGACGCCGGCATCACCTTCCTCGACAACGCGTGGGAATATAACGAACACGTCAGCGAGGAACGGATGGGGAAAGGCCTCGCGGACGGAAACCGCCGCGACAGCGTATTCCTGATGACGAAGGTGTGCACGCACGGCCGAGGCGCCGGCGTGGCGATGCAGCAGCTCGAAGAGTCGCTGCGCCGCCTGCGCACCGATCACCTCGACTTGTGGCAAGTGCATGAATGCGTGTACGACAACGATCCGGCGCTGCATTACGCCAAAGGCGGCGTGATCGAAGCACTCGAGCGGGCGAAGCGCGACGGGAAAGTGCGCTTCGTCGGCTTCACCGGTCACAAGCGCCCGGAGATCCATCGCGAGATGATCGAGCGCGGCTTCCCGTTCGACACCGCGCAGATGCCACTCAACGTGATGGACGCCAACTACCGCAGTTTCGAGAAGAACGTCCTGCCGCTGGCACGCGAGCGCAACATCAAGGTACTCGGGATGAAGGCGTTCGCCGAAGGCCGTCTGCTCGAAGCCGGCAAGGTCGACCCCGACGACGCGCTGCGATACGCGATGTCACTCCCCGGTGTCCTGTGCACGATCACCGGGATCGACTCCCAGCACGTGCTCGACCATCACGTCCGGATCGCCGACGGTTTCAGCCCGCTCGACGAGGTCGCGCTGCAAGCCCTGCGCGACAAGTACCGCGACCGCGCCGGCGACGGTCACCTCGAGCTCTACAAGTCCACTGCAAAAAACGACGCCGACGAAGGCCGCGCCCAACACGGCTTCCCCCCGATGGAAAAACTCGCGATGTAACCTAGCGCGGGATGGCGTTGCGGTAGAAGCGGACGAGGTCGGCTTTGAACTGGATCAGCGCGTCGTGGTTGAGGTAGACCTCGTGGCCGCTCGGGAAGAACGCGAACGTGACGCGGCGGCTTTCGGCGGGCGTCAGGCCCATGTGGTGCAACAAATACTCGGTACCGTAGAAGCCGGTTGCCAGGTCGAAGTAACCGTTCGCCGACAGGACGTGCAGGTAGGGGTTCTGCACGATCGCCGAACGCAGGTCGGCGACGACGGTGACCGCGTTGCCGTCCTCGTCGCGCTGGTACTTCCAGCTGCGGTTCACCGGGAAAGACAGAACCTCGTACGGCCGTTCCTCGGTGTAGTGCAACACGTCGTGGACATAGTGGTTGAAGCCCGCAATGTATGCCGCGGAGGTCATCGTGTCGGAGAAGTCGTCCGTCGGCACCGTCCCGTTCGGATCGACCTCATGCCCCGCGTAGCGGCCGTCGTAGCGGCCGACGCTGCGCTCCTCCGACCGTAACAACTCCTCGCTGAAGCGGTTCGGGCTGATCCGCAGGTCGGCACGCTCGATGTAGTCCGCCGACAGTCCCGTGTACGCGTGCAGCCGCGCGACGATCTGCGCGCGCGTCCGCGCGTCGAGCGCGTCGCCGAGCATGAGCGCCTGCGCGTAGGGCCCGCCGGCAAACGCGCTGACCTCGGCGACGAACCGCCCCAGATCGCGCGGGTTGCCGGCGACCTTGTGGTGATACCACGCGACGGCGGCTTCGGTCGGAAGGTAACCGATGTAGACGTAGTCGTTGCCCGGCCCCTGCCCGATCGGCAAGAAGTTGTAGTCGAGCGCCGACGAGAGCAGCACGACGCCGTTGACGGCCATCCCGTCGTTCTGCAGCACGTTGGCGACGTTCGCCGCCCGCGTCGTTCCGTACGACTCGCCGAACAGAAACTTCGGCGATTCCCAGCGCGCGTTCACGGTCGTCCAGCGCTCGATGAACTGCGCGAAGGCGCGTGCGTCCTCGTCGACGCCGAAGAAGTCGCTCGGCTTCGCGTGCGCGACGATCCGGCTCCAGCCGGTTCCGACCGCGTCGACGAACACGAGGTCGCTGGTGTCGAGCAGCGAGGACTCGTTGGCGACGAGCGGTGCGGTCGGCGGCGGCTGCGTGCCATCCTTCGGGACCGCGACGCGCAGCGGGCCGAACGAGCCCATGTGCAGCCAGATCGTCGACGAGCCCGGACCGCCGTTCCACAGGAACGTGACCGGGCGGTGCTTCGCGACGCTGCGGTCGGCGGTGTACGCGACGTAGAAGACGCTGGCCGTTGGTGCACCGTTCGCGTCGTGCAGCAGCAGCCGCCCGGCGCGTGCGGTGTACGCGATGCGCTTTCCGCCCAACACGATCGTGTGCCGGCTGACCGCGTCGCGGACGTGCGGGATCGGCGCATAGCTCGGCGCCGGCACCGGTGTCGGCCCGGCCTGTGCGGCGGCGCGTCGCGGCACACCGACGGCGAACGCGACGGCACCGAGCGCGATGAGGACGACTGCGGAGAGCGCGCGCCGCGTCATCGTGCAGTCGCCTCGCTGTAGAAACGCACCAAATCCGCCTTGAACGAGCGGCGGGCTTCGTCGTTGAGGTAGACCATATGTCCTGACGGATAGAAGCCGTACTCGATGTGCGAGCGCAGCGTGGATGGAAGCTGGAGGTGGCCCAGCGTGTACTCCGTCCCGAAGAACGGCGTCGCCAGATCGTAGTAGCCGTTCGCCGAGAACACCCGCAGGTAGGGGTTCTCGATCAGCGCGGTGCGCAAGTGGCCGGCGACGTTCGCCGTCAGGATCGAGTTGCGCAGCCGCTGGTTCCAGTGCGCGCCGACGACCGGGTAGTTCGTGCCGAGATACGGCCGGTCGGCATGGTAGTCGAGATCGTCGCGCAGGTACGCGCTGAACCCCGACACGATCGCGTCGGTGAGCGCGCTGTCGCTGGTCGGATCGTAACGCGTAGCGTCGGCGGTGCGGTCGGCGGTCGGGCCTTCGTAACGCCCGTCGAGGCGTCCGGTCGTGATCCCGCGCGCAGCCAACAGCTCGTGCTCGAAGCGACTCGGATCGACGCGCAGGTTCGCGCGCTCGATATACCGTGGGTCGAGCCCGATGAAATCATGGATCCGGATCGCGATCGCGCGCCGTGATGCGGCGTCGAGCTCGTCGCCGCGCTGCAGTGCCGCGGCGTACGGCCCTTGCGCGAACGCGCGCGCCTGCGCGACGAAGCTCGCCAAGTCGGGCGGGTTGCCCGGGATCGCATGGTGGTACCAAGCGACGGCGGCCTCGGTCGGCAAGAACGCGACATAGCCGTAGTCTTCGCCCGGCCCGCCACCGTTGTCGATGACGTTGAAGTCGAGCACCGACGACAACAGCACGACGCCGTCGATCGCCATTCCGTGACCCTGCAACCGGTCGACGACGTCAGCGGCGCGCGTCGTGCCGTACGACTCGCCGAACAGGAACTTCGGCGAGCCCCAGCGATCGTTGCGCGTCGTCCACTCGCGGATGAAGTTGTCGAACGCGTCGGCATCCTCGTCGATGCCGAAGAACATCGACGGCGTTCCCTTGCCGACGATGCGGCTGTACCCCGTCCCGACCGCATCGATGAACACGAGGTCGGTCAGGTCGAGCAGCGTATCAGGGTTCGCGGCGTACGGCGTGCCCGGCGCGGGCGGCGTCGCGTTCGACGGGATCGCAACGCGCACGGGACCGTACGACGCCATGTGCAGCCACATCGTCGACGAACCCGGACCACCGTTCCACACGAAGGTCACCGGGCGCGAGCGCCGGTCCGTGCCGTCGAGGGTGTACGCGACCGAGAACACCTGCGCGGTTTCGTCGCCCGCCGCGTTGCGCAGCGGGATCGTCCCGGCGCGCGCCGTGTAGGCCAGCGTTCGTCCGCCGACCACCACGGTATGGTGCGTCACCGCGTCGGGCATCGCGGTTTCGCGCCCCCGCGGCTCGCGCACGGTTCCGGGCGGTGCCGCGGCCGCCGGTGGCACCGGCGACGGCGGCGACGACGGCATCGGTGTCGCCGCGGGACGCCGGCTCGCTTGTGGCGCCGGGGTGCGCTCTTGCGCGGAAGCGGCCGCCACGGCGCAAACGAACATCGCCGCGGCGACGAGCGCCACGATTCTCCGCATTCTCACGGAGCCGCCGTTCGGCGCCCGCGCTCAACCTCCGTTCGGCGATCCCTGCGCGTCGACGGCGTAGACGAAGGCCAGCACCTCGGCGACGACCGCGTACAGCTCGCGGGGAAGGGTGCGCCCGACTTCGAGCTTGGCGAGCGCCTCGACCAGACCGGCGTCCTGATGGATCGGGACGTCGTTCTCGCGGGCGATGCGGACGATCTCCTCGGCGGTCAGCCCGCGGCCTAGCGCGACGATCTCGGGCGGCTCGGGGCCGAGCGGATCGTAGGCCAGCGCAGCGGCGGCGGGGCGCGCCGGCGCGTTGCGGCGCGCATCGTAGTAGCGCGCGTTCATGCCGAGCGGTCCACGGCTGCCTGCGGGTCGAACGGTTGCGACGGCGGCGCCTCGACGGCGATCGTCGACGTCGTTCCGACCGAAGCGCCCGCCGACGCGACGCGATAGCGCAGCGACTCGAGCCGGTCGGTCAAACCGCCGAGCGCGTCGCGGAACGCGCGCATCGCGGGCGCCGCCTCGGTTCGCACGTCGACCGTCACCTCGCGTCCAACGGTCACCAGATCGATCGCGACCGTGCCGTAGTGGATCGTATCGAGGACGAAGGCGATGCGAAAGTTCGCCGGGTCGACGGGCACGCCGCGCCCTTGCGGCGCGTCGCGCTTGACGCTGATGCGTGCGCTCGCCGCACCGTGCTCCGTCGTGAGCGGCAACGTGAACGCGATACCGTCGGGATGCGCGGCCAGCGTTTGGGCCGCGTTCACCTGCACGGCGGTGAGCGCGGTCAGTGCGCCGGCCAACGACGGCGCGAGCCGGGCGGGCGTCGCCGGATCCGCGGCGACCGCGAGCAGCGTTTGCTTGAGGTCGTTGCTCAACGCCGCGCTGCGTTCGGCGGCGACGGCGGCGGGAAGCGGCGAAGTCGACGGCGCGGCCCGCTGGTCCGGCGCGGCCGCGCGCGTCGCGGCGAGCAGCGTCGCGATCTTCGGCTCCGCACCGTCGACGACGTGATCGACGAAAGCGGCGATCTGCGAGGCGAGTGCCGGCGAGCGCGGATCGATCCGTCCGACGAACGCGAGCAGCGTGCCCAGCGTGCGCAGCGTCGCGACCTGCGGGTCATCGCTCCCGCTCGGCAGCGCTCGCTCGAGCGTCGTCAGCACCGCCGGCAATTTCTCGGGCCGCGCGAGCGCCGTCGTTGCGGCGGCGACGGTGGTGGGTGTCACCGGCAGCCGCAGCGCACGCAGCAGCGCGACGGGCTCGGTGTAGGCGGATAAGCCCGACGCGCGCGGCGGCGGTGCGACCGGGGTGCTGCGCGCGGCGATCGCCGGCGAAGCGACGGCGGGCGGCGCGGCTGCGCGCGGCAAGGCTCCGGCGATCGTCGCCGTGCGCGCCGCCGGCACGGCGCTCACCTGCGCCACGGTCGCACGCGCCGTCGCCATCCGCGCCTCGATCGACGTCGGTCCGGGCGCGACGACGATCGGCGCGCGCGTCGGCGCAGCGACCGCGGCCTGCAATCGCGGCCCGTCGTCCGCAGCTTGCGGCGCTACGTTGGCGCGCAACACGGCCGCCGAGAACGCGGCACCCGGCGGTGGGGCGGACGGCGCGGCGGGCGGGAGATCGGCGAGCGGGACGGTGACGGCCGGCCTCGCTTCGTCGCCGAAGTTTTCGGCAGACAGGACCGGCACCGAGCCGGACGGCGCCGACGCGCGAGTCGTCGTCGCCGGCGCAGCGGCGGGCATTGCAGCGACGGTAGCCGGAGGCGCCGGAGTTGCCGGCACGATCGAGGCGGCGACGAAGGCGCTCGGCGGCGGTGCGACCGGAGCGTTGGCCGGCCCCGTCTCGACGGCGGCGTCCGCGCCGGTGTCGACGATCTGCAGCAGGATGCGGTCGCCGTCGAACCCCGTGACGCGCACCTGCAGCACGTCGCCGGGGCGCACGGTGGGCGGCAGTGACGCGGCAACGCGCCGGCCCGCGATCTCGAGCAGGTCGGTCAAACCGTTCGACGGCAAGACGCGCGCCGTCACGACCGCGTTCTCGACCAACAGCGCGCGCAAGGCTTGCGCGTCGGTCGCAAGCTGCGACAGCTCGGCGTCGATCAGTGCGGCCAGATCCGCATTGCCGGCCACGATCCCGGCCAGCGGATCGATGCTCATGCTCAGGCGGTGAAGTCGATCAAGTGCGGCTCATCGAGCCCGGCCGCATCGTCGACCGCGGTTTCGAACGCGTTGCGCGGATGGCCGTCGCGCGGCTCGTAGCCGTCGCCGCCCGACCGCCGCTCGGCGTTGGGATCGACGCGGTTCCCCAGCGCCGCGCCCATTTCGTTGACGCGCTCCTCGCGCTCTTGAACCTGGGCCGCGAACGACGCCTGGGCGGTCTGCTGCGCGACGCGGGCGGCTTCGTCGGCACGCTGAGCGAGAGGCGCCGTCTGCGACGCCTGCCAGATCGCTCCTTGAATGTCGGTCGGACGAATCGCCATCGCTGGCTCCTCGCGAGGTTTAGCCCGTGGCCCCGACGTCCCCAGCCGGTGCCTGAGTCGCGTTCCGCCGGGTGTATTTCTGCTTTACCGTCGGGTCGCCCTCACGATAACCCAGATCGGCGCGCAGCGCCCGAAGCTTAGTCCGCAGGTGGATGACGGCTTGCGCGTGGATCTGCGAAACCCGCGACTCCGAGACGTTCAGCGCGCCCTTGATCTCCTTGAGGGTCAGACCCTCGAAGTAGTAGAGCGAGATCACGGTCCGCTCTTGCGGCGGCAGATCGTCGACCGCGCGGACCAGCGCGGCCTTGATCTCGCGCGCCTCGACCGCGCTGGTGACCTCGGTGCCGTCATCCCGCAGCGTGTCGAGCAGCGGGATCTCGTAGCCTCGCTCGTTGGGCAGAAACTCCTCGAGCGAGAGGACGGACGTGCCGCGAATCTTTTGCATCAACACATCGAGCTCTTTGAGGCTCAGACCCATCTTCGCCGCGACCTCGTCCTCGGTCGCCGCGCGTCCGTACTCCACCTCGAGCTGCTGGTAGACGCGCTCCAGCTCGCGCGCCCGTTGGCGGACCGCGCGAGGCACCCAGTCGAGCGCGCGCAGCGCGTCGAGGATCGCGCCGTTGATCCGCGTGATCGCATAGGTTTCGAACTTGACGCCCCGCGCGTCGTCGTACTTCTCGATCGCGTCGATCAGCCCGAGGATGCCGTCGTTGATGAGGTCGTTGATCTCGACGTTCGGGGGCAAGTTGATCGAAATCCGCCCGGCCACATATTTGACCAGGTGCAGATATTTGTGGACGATCTCTTCGCGACTGAGCTCAACCCCGCCGATCACGTAGCGCGGGGTATCGCGGAGTGCTTTCACGGCTCGCTCCCATGACGGGATCACCCGCCCCGGTTTTTCGGCAAGTTCCCGAAGAGGAGGTGTACCTCCCCTCGGCTGCCGTGAAGTTCTGTTGGAGACGGGTTAAGTCGGAGCGTACGCGGTGCCGGTCAACTCGCAGAGCACGCGCGGCACGACGTGCAGCGGGACCACCCGGTCGACCAGCCCGGCGACCGCGGCGGCGCGCGGCATCCCGTACACGACGCTGGTCGCCTCGTCCTGTCCGAGCACGAAGCCTCCACGCGCCTTGATGACCTTCAGCCCGGCGACGCCGTCCTGTCCCATCCCGGTGAGGATGACGCCGAGCGAGCCGGACCCGAAGACATCGGCGACGGACGACGCCATGGCGTCGACGCTCGGGACGTGCAGCGACGTGTGGGGGTCGTCGTCGAGCACGACCCGCACGCCGCCGGATCCCCGCCGCAATCGCAGCTCCTTCCCGGCCGGTGCGATAATCGCCACGCCCGGCGCGAGCGGCATCCCGTCGACGCCCTCGACGACGTCGATCTTGCTGGACGCGTCGAGGCGTTCGGCGAGCGGACGCGTGAAGCCGGGCGGCATGTGCTGAACGACGACGATCGGAATCGGGAAACCGGCCGGCAGCTTGGGCAGGATCTGCGAGAGCGCGACCGGCCCGCCGGTCGACGTGCCGATGGCGACGCAGGTGAAGGCGCCGGCCGACGTTCGCGCCAGCGGTCGCGGCGGGGGCGGCGCCGAGACGCGCGCGGCGGCCGCGTCGATCGTGGCACGCGCGATTCGCGTCGTCTCCCGCATCGCGCGCAAGTATGCGCCGCGCGAGCCGAAGTGCTTGACCTTCTCGACCAGCTCGCGCTGGACGTTGACGATGTCGATGAGCGCCGAGTCGGGCTTGGGGATGAAATCGACCGCGCCCGCCTCGAGCGCGCGCAAGGTCGTCTCGGCACCGTCGCGCGTCAGCGCGCTGACCATGATGATCGGCGGCCCGCGGCGCGAGACGATAGCGCCGGCCGCTTCGAGCCCGCCCATCCCGGGCATCTCGACGTCCATCGTGATGACATCGGGGTGCAGCCGCTCCACCATCGCGATCCCCTCTTCACCCGACGCCGCGGCACCGACGACGCGAATCTCCGGCTCCTTCTCGAGCATCTTCTGGATCGCTCGGCGCATGAACGCCGAATCGTCGATGACGACGACCCCGATCGTGTGCGGGTTCACGCCGGCACCGCCGTGCGCAACCGATAGACGATCGAGTCCGGGCCGACGACCGGCTCGTAGAGATCGGTGAGGTGGAACAGCGACTCGGCGTGGCCCAAGAACAGATAGCCTCCCGGGCGAAGCGCCTTCGCGAACGACTCGACGACCCGCTTTTGCGTGGGCTTGTCGAAATAGATCAGGACGTTGCGGCAGAAGATCGCGTCGAACGGGCCCTCGGCCGCCACCGACGGCTCGTCGAGCAGGTTCAGCCGCCCGAACGATACCAGACGCTTCACCCGGTCGTCGACAACGAACCCGTCACCCTCCGAGCGAAACCAGCGCTGGATCATCGCGGGCTCGGTGGCCCGGAACGACAGCGCTCGATAGAAGGCTTTGTCGGCAAGGTCCAGCGCGCGCGGCGAGATGTCGGTGGCGCGAATCGAGAACATGGAATCCGCGATCTTCCCCGTTTCGATCAGCGTGATCGCGAGCGAGTACGGCTCCTCGCCCGACGAGCAGGCCGCCGACCACAGCCGCAGTCGCGACGAGCGCGCCCGAAATTCGTCGAGGATCGAACCGGCCAGCGCCTTGAGCTGGGCCCGCTCGCGAAAAAAGTACGTCTCGTTGTTCGACAGCACCGAAGCGAGATCGTTCCATTCCTCTTCACGCTTTGGATCGTAGCGCAGAAACTGCACGTACGAGCGGTACGTCTCGACGCCGCGCTTCGCCAATCGCGTCGAGAGACGACTGAGCAACAAGAAGCGCTTCTGGTCGTCGTACCAAATGCCGAATCGATCCCGAATCAAATCGCGAACCGCGACGAACTCGTCATCGGAGATTTCGAGCACTAGCGGCGGACCACTACGAATACCGGATTCGCGGGTTGGCCACCGCGTAGAGCACGTCGACGAGCGTGTTGACGATCACGAAGACCGTCGCGAAGAGCAGGATGCAGCCGTTGATCAGCGGCATGTCGCGGTTCGAGATCGCCTCGAATGCTAGCCGCCCGACGCCCGGCCAGGCGAACACGGATTCGGTCAGCACGGCGCCGCCCAGCAGCAGCCCGGTCTGGAGGCCGAGGATCGTGATGATCGGGATCAGGGCGTTGCGCAGAGCGTGCTTGAAGACCACGACGCGCGGTCCTAGGCCCTTCGCGCGCGCGGTCCGGATATAGTCCGCCGACAGCACGTCGAGCATCCCGCTGCGCGTGATCTTCGCGATGATCGCCAACGGAATCGTCCCCAGCGTGATCGCCGGCAGCACCAGATGCCAGAGCGCGTCTAGCGCGGCGCGCCCGTTGCCGGCCAGCAGCGCGTCGACGACGACCAGATGCGTACGAGCCGGGACGAAGTACGTCAGCGCGATGCGGCCCGAGATCGGGAACAGATTCAGCCCCGCGTGTGACGGCAGTACCGCGAACACGTAGACGAGGATCCAGCCGAGCCAAAAGACCGGGATCGAGACGCCGAGCAGCGCGCCGCTCATGGTGAGCGCGTCGATCGCGCTGCGATGGCGGACCGCGGCCAGCACGCCGGCCGGGATCCCGACCGCGATCGCAAACGCCATCGCGCTCAGCGTCAACTCGAGCGTCGCCGGAAAATATTGGGCGAGCTTCTGCGCGACCGGCTGAGAGTCGAAGATCGATGCGCCGAGGTCGCCGTGCGCGACGGCGCCCAGATAGAGCGCGAGCTGCACGAACCACGGCCTGTCCAAGCCGAGCGACGAGCGGAGGTGGGCAACCTCTTGCGGGCTCGCGTGCTCGCCCAGGCGCAATGCGACCGGATCGCCCGGAATCGCGTGCATGAACAGGAAGCTCACCACCGTGATTGCGAGTAGCACGACGACCAGCCGCACGAGACGGTCGGCCAGAAAGCGCAGCACGATCCGTCTTCAGGCGCGCAAGGCGCGGAGTGAGAACTTGGCCGCCTGCACGTAGAGATACATCCGCTCCCACGCGCTGAAAGCGTTGCGATCGCTCTGCAGCAGCTCGGCGAAGCGCGGCGTTTCCTCGAGCTGCCGGAACAGCACGTCGAAGCGCGGGGGCCTGCGCTCGAGGAACGACATCAGATGATGGCGGTGCCGCAATCGGCGGTAGAACGCGCGCTTCACGGCCCGTTCGTAGGCCGGCGCCGGATCGGTTCCGCGCGCGCGTGCGTCGCCGGCGGCTTCGGCGGCGAGCCGGCCGGTCGTCGCAGCTTCGTGGATCCCTTCGCCGGTCGTCGCGTCGACGAGCCCGGCCGCTGTGCCGCCCACCATCACACCATCGGCGCCGATCGAGGCGCGCGGGAGCCCACCGTACAGCAGGTTGCCCTCATCGCGCACCGTGTACGGGATCCCGGGAAAGAGCCGCCGTTCGACCGTCGCCAACAGGGCGTCGGTCTCCGCGCGCAACGCCGCCCCCGGCATCTTCGCCTGGATTCCCAGGCCGATCGAAAGGTGGTCGCGCTTGGGGAACATCCAGGCGATCACATTGCGGCCCGAGAGCGGGCTGACGTAGTAGTGCATCTCCAGCGTCCCATACGTCTCGGCCGTGGCCGGGCGAGCCAAGTAGACGCGGTACTGAAAGCAGGTGATCAGTCCGGCGTTCCAGCCCGCGTGGCGAAAGCGCGCATCGACGTCGTCGAGCCGCGCGCTCGAACCCTGCGCGAGAAACACGCTGCGGGCCTTGATGCGTTTGCGGACGCCGGCCCGGGCGTCGGCGTACTCGACCACGACGCCGTCGCGCTCGCGTTCGAGGCCGCGGAACAGCATGCCGGTGCGGATGTCGGCGCCCTCGCCGCGGGCCAGGTCGGCGATTGTGCCGTCGAGCTCTTCGCGCGTCGTCGTATGCGCCGGCCCGACGGGGAACGCGTAGGTCTTTTCGACGGTCGTCAGCGTGATCGTCCCCGGATCGAGGTGCACGATCGAGCGCGGGACGTCGAAGTCCTCGCAGAACCCCGGCCGCAGACCCGCCGCGCAGACGCGCTTTGCGCCGACGACTGTGTCGCGCTCCAAGACGACCGTCGCGATGCCTCGCCGGGCCGCCTCGCGCGCAGCGGTCCCGCCGGCCGGGCCGCACCCCACGACGAGGAACTCGGTCGTCTCCATGCCGGACGCCCCCTTCGCGGCCGAAGCGTGCCAGGCCCGTTCTCGTGCGAAGGACCCCAAACGGATGCTGCTAAACGGGGTACCGTTCGAAGTGCTCGACGGTGTCGGGCCTTTCTTTGTGTCGTAAAGGACTATCGGTTTGATATTGACAGCTCAGCTCGGGATCGAGCTCGGCCTCGCGGCCGGGATCTTGGCCATCCTCTATGGCCTCTACTTGATCTCCTGGGTGCTCAGGCAGCCGGCAGGCAACGCGACGATGCAGTCGATCGCCGCCGCCATCCAGGAAGGCGCGATGGCGTTTTTGCGCCGTCAATACACGACCGTCGCGATCGTCGCGGTCGTCCTGTTCGTCGTCATCGGCTTCTTGCCGTCGCCGCTCGGGTGGGAGGCCGCGATCGGATTCGCGATCGGTTCGATCCTGTCGGGCGCGGCCGGCTTCATCGGAATGATCGTCTCGGTCCGCGCGAACGTGCGCACCGCCGAAGCCGCGCGCAACGGGCTTGGCCCCGCCCTCAACCTTGCCTTCAAAGGCGGGGCCGTCACCGGCTTGCTGGTGGTCGGCCTGGGGCTGATGGCCGTCAGCGGCTACTACTGGATCCTGCTCAGCGTCAACGGCGGCGATGAAGCGCGTTCGCTCGGCGGTCTGGTCGGGCTGGCCTTCGGGTGCTCGCTGATCTCGGTGTTCGCTCGCCTCGGCGGCGGCATCTTCACGAAGGCCGCCGACGTCGGCGCCGACCTGGTCGGCAAAGTCGAGGCCGGGATCCCCGAAGACGACCCGCGCAATCCCGCCGTGATCGCCGACAACGTCGGTGACAACGTCGGTGACTGTGCCGGCATGGCTGCGGACCTGTTCGAAACGTACGTCGTCACGACGACGGCGGCGATGCTGCTCGGGCACCTCATCCTGGGCACGGTGCAGGGCGCCACCACGTTTCCGCTCATCCTGGGTGCGCTCTCGATCGTCACCTCGATCATCGGCACGCTGTTCGTCGGACGCGGCGCGATCAAGAAGAGCGGGATCATGAACTCGCTCTACCTCGGAATGATCGTCGCCGGAGTTCTGTCGGCGATCGGCTTCTGGTTCGCCTCTGCCGGCGAGTTCGGTGCAGGCGTCACCGTCGGAACGCGCAGCATCGCGTCGTGGCAGATCTTCGTCTGTGCGCTCATCGGTTTGGCGGTGACCGGATTGATCACGTACATCACCGAGATCTATACCGGCACCACGTTCCCGCCGGTCAAGGGCATCGCCAAAGCCTCGGTCACCGGACACGCCACGAACATCATCGCGGGACTCGGGGTCTCGATGCAGGCGACCGCGCTGCCGGCGCTCGTCATCGTGCTGGCGATCCTCTTCTCGTACGCTGCGGCGGGACTCTACGGAATCGGCATCGCCGTGATGGCGATGCTCTCGATGGCCGGGATCGTCGTCGCGATCGACTCGTTCGGGCCGATCACCGACAACGCCGGCGGCATCGCCGAGATGGCGAACATGCCCGAATCGGTCCGCGACGTAACCGATCCCCTCGACGCGGTCGGCAACACGACCAAGGCGGTCACCAAGGGGTACGCGATCGGCTCGGCCGCACTGGCCGCGCTCGTGCTGTTCGCCTCGTTCTTGCAAGAGCTGAGCGACCGTTGTCACGACGCGCCCGGCGCGGCTTGCGCGCAAGGCGTGAGCTTCAGCATCGGCGATCCGTACGTGCTGTGCGGCCTGCTCATCGGCGGCATCTGCACGAACATCTTCTCCTCGCTCGCGATGCAGTCGGTCGGCCGTGCCGCCGGCGCGGTCGTCGAAGAGGTGCGCCGTCAATTCCGCGAGCGGCCCGGCATCATGGACGGCACGCAGAAACCGGACTACGGCACGACCGTCGACATCGTCACGCGTGCCGCGCTCAAGGAGATGGTCATTCCGGCGCTCATCCCGGTCGGCGTGCCGATCATCGTCGTGATCCTCGCCGAGGTCGGCGTGCTCCAAGGCACGCAAGGCGCGCAGGTCATGGGCGGCATCCTCGTCGGCTCGATCGTCACCGGACTGTTCCTCGCGATCGCGATGACAGCCGGCGGCGGGGCTTGGGACAACGCCAAGAAGTACATCGAGGACGGCAACTACGGCGGCAAAGGTTCTCCCGCGCACGCCGCCGCGGTCACCGGTGATACCGTCGGCGATCCGTACAAAGACACGGCTGGGCCGGCAATCAACCCGATGATCAAAGTGCTCAACATCGTCGCGCTTCTACTCGTCGGATTCCTCGTCCACTAGTGCTGGGACGGTGGCGGGTTGCGTGAGCAACTTGGCATGGTTTCTTGTCACCCTGAGCTCGTCGAAGGGCGGCTGCGTTACCGAAATCGCGCGGCACCGGCGGTCGCCCTGAGCCTGGCGAAGGGCGACCATCGTTGCGCGGGATGCACAATGCGCAACATCCAACGAAAGAGACACGATGCCGCTGACGACACTGGACACGAAGACCGCGCTCGTCGTGATCGACCTGCAGAAAGGGATCGTCGCGGTCCCGACGGTGCATCCCGTCCGTGAGATCGTGCAGCGAGCGGCGAGCCTGGCGACGGCGTTTCGCCGTCACGGCCTACCCGTGGTGCTGGTCAACGTCGCGGGCCGCGCTCCTGGGCGCACCGAAGCCGGCCCCGCCAGCTTCAATCCCCCACCCGATTGGGCCGAACTTGTCCCGGAACTGCAGGCGCAGCCCGACGATCATCGGGTGACAAAGCTGCGGTGGGGCGCGTTCTACAGCCCTGCACTCAACGACTACCTGCAAGGGCTCGGCATCACCCAGATCGTGCTAGCCGGTATCCGAACCAGCATCGGCGTCGAATCGACCGCACGGTCCGCCTACGAACACGGCTACAACGTCGTCCTCGCAACCGACGCGATGACCGATGGCGACGCCGAAGCACATCAGAACAGCGTCGAACGAATTTTCCCCAAGCTCGGCGAAACCGCCACGACCGCCGAGGTCCTCGACATGCTCGAGAAAACCCGCTGATCCCAACCGGCTAGCCGCCGGGACGTGACGCGTCCCGGAGAAGGTGCGGATGATGATGAGGCCGGCTGACGTTCTCTCATTGTTCGATGCGCAGATGCGGGCCGACCCTCCCGCTACGGCAGGGGCTCGGATCGAGCGAATCGGCTCGGTCGTGAGATCCGGAGGGAGCTGGAACGTCGTGCTGTTTTGGGATCGGGATTCTCGCGATGCGCGTGCGATGGTCGCAGAGCAGGCCAAGATCGTACCGCCGAACGGGTCCCCGCTCGAGTGGAAGCTGTACTCGCATGATGGCCCGGAGGGATTGGCGACGATCTTACGTGATCAGGGGTTCGTTCCCGACGAACCCGAGACGTTGATGGCGTTCGATCTCGAGCTGCCGCTGCCTGACACGGCGCCACGCGACGGGTTCGAGATCAGAGGCGTCGCCGACGTTCGCGGCGTTCAAGACTTCATCACGGTGAGCAGCGCTGCGTTCGCCGAAGACCTTTCGTCGCGCGCCGATACGTACGTTCGCTTGCTGGGCGATCCGACACACGTGTTGTACGTCGCATATCTCGACGGGCGGCCCGTGTCGTGCGGACGGTTGCAGATGCCCGCCGACCGCGCGTTCGCGAGCATGTGGGGCGGAGGAACGGTCCCCGTCCACCGTCGGAGAGGCATCTATCGGGCTCTGGTGGCATTTCGGGCTCACATGGCGCGGCAGCGCGGTTATCGGTATATCACCATCGATGCGCGAGAAACCAGTCGGCCGATCTTGGCACGCCTCGGATTCGTGCCGTTGAGCGGCATCACGGGCTGGATGCTGCGGGCCTGATACGAGGCTGCGCTATCATGTTGGTCAGGGCAAAGGCGGCCTCTGTCCGAACGGCCCGACGCCGTTGTTTGGGACCCAGATGAAGTCGCCGATCCGCCGAACGTCGACGCCGCCCTCGCAGGGCGCGCCGGCCGCCGTGCGCCAGAGATTGATCGAGTAGATGACCGTGACGCGCGAGGCAACGTCCGGGTTCGAGATGTGAGCGATCCAGAGCGCCGCCGCCGGGTTCGCGGCTCCGAGCGTGTCTCCGGAGAGTCGGTACGGACGATCGACGACGAGCGCTCGGTCTGAGAAAGCCGGGTCGATCGGCCTGGCGTTCGCGCTCAGCACGAACACTGCGCGAATGTCCCCACCGAAAGGCGCGACAGAAAACTCGATCCAGATGCCGCGCGGATCGAAGATCGCCGCGTTGCGCGGCTCGACCAGTGTGACCGTCTCGTCAAGGTGGGGGATCGGAACACAATTCGCGTCCGCACCGGCCGGTGCCGCGGTCGCGAATGCCAGCGCGCCGAACGCAGCCACAATCGTCATCGCCCGTCGTGATGGTCCGTCAGGAACATCGGCACCTTCCCCCGTTCGCTTCCTCGCCCGCCGTCAGCGGCATCACGGGCTGGACGCTGCGGGCCTAATACGAGGCTGCGACTATCGCGCGCTAGACGGCGGGCGCGGGGACGGGGACGGTGGCGTCGAGCAGTGCGCCGACGGCTTCGGGCGTCATCGGGCGGTAGAAATAGAAGCCTTGCGCGTACTCGCAGTCCAGCGCCATGAGCTCGGCGGCCTGCTGCGACGTCTCGACGCCCTCCGCGACGACGTGGATGCCGTACGAGCGTGCGAGCTGGATCAGCATCCGCACGATCGGCGCGCTGCCGAGGCTGCCATCGGCACTCTCGACGAAGCTGCGATCGATCTTCATCGCGTCGAACGGCAGTTGGTGCAGGTAGCGCAGCGACGAGTAGCCGGTGCCGAAGTCGTCGATGCACAGGTGAACGCCGGTCGCGCGCAAGCGCGCTAGCGAACCCAGCGAGAGCGTGTTCGAACGGATGACGGCGCTCTCGGTGATCTCGAGCACGACGTCGTCCGACGAGAGGGCGAAGCGGCGCAGGTTTCGCGCGACGAACGCGTCGAGATCGGGCTCGAGCACTTCTTGCACCGATAGGTTGACGTGCATGCGCAGGTCGAGTTCCGGTGCCCGGCGGCGCCATTCCGCCAGCCGCTTGCAGGCGTCGACGAACACGAAGCGCCCGATCGGCACGATCAGCCCGACTTCCTCGGCGAGCGGGATGAACTCGCCGGGCAGGATGTCGCCGGTCAACGGATTGCGCCAGCGGACCAACGCCTCGAAACCGGTCAACCGCACGTCGCTCAACCGCACGATCGGCTGGTACTCGACGCGGAACTGTTCGCCTTCGATCGCGGCGCGCAGGTCGCTGGTCAGCGCGAGACGGCGCGCCGCCTCGTAGTGCATGTGGTGATCGAAGAAAGCGTGCCGGCCGCGGCCCCGCGCCTTGGCGTGGTACATCGCCGTGTCCGCGTTTCGCAGAACCCCCTCGATGCGTTCGTCGGTCGGCTCGATCACCGCGATACCGATCGACGCGGTGTTGTACACCGCGCGTCCTTCGATCAGCATCGGCGCGACGAGCGCGTCCTGAATCATCTCGACGGCATCTTCTACTTGACCGAGATCGCGGCGGTGAGCCAGCAGTAGCGCGAACTCGTCGCCGCCGATGCGCGCGATGAAATCGTTGGAACCGACCGTGGCGCGCATGCGATCGCCGATCGCCATGAGCAGCGCGTCGCCGGCCATGTGGCCCAGCGAGTCGTTGATCGACTTGAACTCGTCGAGGTCGACGAACAGCACGGCGTAGACGTGGTCGGGATGCGAGTGCGCGTGATCGAGCGTCGCCGCCAACCGCTCCTGGAAGTGCGTGCGGTTCGGTAGTCCCGTGAGCGCGTCGTGGGTCGCCTCGTGACGCAGCCGCGCCTGATTCGCCTCGAGCAGCCGGCGGCGCTCGACCTCCGCCCGATGCGCCTGCGCGTTGGCGAGCGCGAGGCCCATGAGGTTGACGAAGAGCTGGAGACCGCGCAACGTCTCGCGCGTCGGGATGCAGCCGTCGGCCGGACCATCGGGGCTCAAGTAGCCGATCATCTCGCCGGCGGAATCGCGCAGGACGAGGCACAGCGAGTCGCGTTCGTGCCAGGCGTTGGGCGTGCTCCGCGGCGCGTCGCGGTTCGTCTCGCCGGCGAAGATGGCGCGCTCCCAGTGGAACTCGCGTTCCGCCGGGATGTAATACGCGTTTTCGAAGACTTCGTAGTTCGGCGCGAGGACCGCGAGGATTTCGGCCTTCGAAACCCGCTCGTTCTTGCGGTCCTGAGTGATCGCCTGATCGTAGCCCAGTAGCACCCGCCGGGTCATCTCGCCGGTTTGGTTGCCGTCAGCGAGCACGATGGTGACGTAGCGGAAGCCGAACAGGTCGGTGACGCCGCGGGCGATGGATTCCAAGGCAAGGTCAAGCTCGCGCAGACGCAAGATATCCCGCGTGATCTCGAGGACCCGCTCGAATCGCCGCTCGACCGACATTACACGGAGTATCGGCGGTCAGAGGGCCCGTCCCTAGGTAAGCAAGCCGCGGCCGCGACGGTGCCACCCAGTTGGCACGCAGGGCACCTATCGTCGGGTCATGGACACGCCTTACCTCTGCCCCGACTGCGGTGACGCGCACGACCAGCCCGGCGAAGCGGCCTTGGGCCACCAGGTACGCTGCCTCGATTGCCGGATCGAGGTCGAGCTCGCACTCGAACTGAGGTTTTTCCCCGCCCCGCAGGTCGCGGCCTGATCCCTCCCGATTCTCCCTAAACCCGTCGCCGGATCGCGTCGCTCCCGGCGCCGGTTAGGCGTCAGTCGAGCAGCGCGAGCGCCTGATCCGGCGTGGCGAGCTGTTCGAGCGTGCATTGGCGCGGCGACTTGTCGGTGCGCCAGCGCACGGGGCGCGTACCGTGACGGATACGGCCCGACGTCACCTGATCGAAGGCGACTTCGAGCACGAGATCGTGCTTGAGCTTCACGTAGCTGCGGTCGCGATCTTCACCGCGGCTCCACCGGCTCGGCGCAGAGTCCGGCGCGCCGCCCGTAAAGCCGGGCTCGCCGGCGTGGGCCTGAAGGCGGCCCAGCAGCGCCTTCTTCTCGTCCGCCGAAAACGCGCTGCAGAAACCGATGTAATCGAGCAGCCCGTCGTCGTCGTACAGCCCGAGCAACAGCGATCCGATCTGCGCCGTCGAACCTTTCGCGTACCGGAAACCGCCGATGACGCAGTCCGCGGTTCGTACGCGCTTCACCTTGACTGCGGCATCACGCGTGCCGCTGGCGTACGGTGCGTCGGCGCGTTTGGCGATCACGCCGTCGAGCGCACCACCGACCCGCGCGAACCATTCGTCGACCACGCGTCGATCGCGAGTCGCCGGCGAGAGCCGCAGCGTCGTACCGTCGAAAGCGCGCCCGAAGGCTTCGAGCCGCGCGCGGCGCTGTGCCAAGGGCAGTTCGACGAGCTCCTCGCCCTCATCTTGGAGCAGGTCGAAGATCAGATACCAGGCCGGCGTCTTCTTTGCGAGCATCGCGACGCGCGAGGCGGCCGGATGGATCCGCTGCTGGAGGGCGTCGAACGAAAGCGCGCCGTCGAGCGGCACCACGAGCTCGCCGTCGAGCACGAAACGCTTCCCCGGCAATCGAGCCACCGCGTCGGCGATCTCGGGGAAATATCGCCCGAGGGGCTGACCGGCCTTGGACTGCAACGCGACGTCTCGACCGTCCCGGAACGCGAGACAGCGAAAGCCGTCCCACTTGGGCTCGTACTGCCACTGCGGGCCGTCGGGGACGTCCGTGACAGCCCGCATCTCCATGGGCGGATAGCCGAAGGGGATCACGCTGGAGGTCTACCCCTTTAAAGCGGCTCGGGTTCCGGCCGATGGTAGGTGGAGGGTAGGTCAGGAGGGACCATGGGCGCCATTGTATGGTGGCAGCGTTCGCGTGCTACGCGGATCCTCGTCGTAACGGCTGGGGTCTTCTTCGGTTTCGCCGCGGTGCTCTTGCTCGTCGTCCGCCATGACGTCGAACAGACCGTCGTCACCGACGTGCGAGCCCGCGTTGTGACTGCGGCTGAGGTGCTGCACGCGTTCGCATCGTCCTCGGGCGAGATGCACGTGACCAACAGCGGCAAGCTCGCGTTCGGCACCGAGATCCAGAACGGCAACGACGCGCTCGTGGACCGCGTCAAACAGGTGACGGGCGCGGACGCGACCGTGTTCCAGGTCGTCGGCGGTAAGCCGATCCGCATCGCGACGACGCTGATGCAGGGCGGCCGGCGGATTGTCGGCACCGAGCTCGCCGGCCCCGCCCGTGCGGCATTCGACAAGAACCAAGACTTCGACGGGATCAGTCCGATCCTCGGCAGGCCCTACGTCAACCACTACGCAATCATCGCGGACAATCTGGGCCAACCGATCGGGATTCTCTACGACGGCGTCCCGCTCGACGCGGCCGCGCAGGCCGTACAGCACACCTTCGTATCGATTCTGCTGGCCGCGACTGCGGCGATCTCGATCGTCCTCATCTTCCTTTGGATGATCGTGCGCCCGCTCTGGATCAACGGTACCGCCCTCGCGGCCGACGCGGAAGCCCTGGCCGACGGCCGTGGCATCGACATCGTGACGAGGCCCGACAGCGACGAGCTCGGGCGCGTGGCGGCGGCGTTCGCGCGGATCGTCGCGTATCAGCGGGCACTGGCCGAACACGCCGAGGCGATCGCCGATGGCGACCTGTCGCGTTCGGTCACGCTCGCCGGTGAAGACGATCGACTCGGGGCGGCGATCGCGCGGATGACCGACACGCTGCGCGAGGTCGTCCTCGCGCTCCAAACGTCGTCGTCAGAGTTGGCCGAGCACGCGCACGCGCTCGATCTTGCGGCGTCCCGCTCGGCCGAGGTCGTCGGCGGCGTCGGGGTGGCGGTCCGTGAGCTCGCCTCGGGGTCGTCCGAGTTGTCGAGCGCCGCTGAGACGTCGAACGTCATCGTGCGGCAGTTCGAAAGCGCGATTGACGGGATCGCGCGCGGCGCGGTCGATCAGGCGATGCAAGTTCGCGCCGCTTCGGGCGACGCGCAGCGGATGGCCGGCGACGTGGAGCGCGTCGCGGCGATCACGTCGGATCTCGCCGCCGCCGGCGACGCGACCCGGACCACCGCGCAAAGCGGCGCCAGGGCGGTGACCGAGACGATCGAGGACATGCGCGCGATTCAGCTCGGCGTCGCCGGCGCTGCGGAGAAGATCCGCGAGCTGGGCGATCTCTCCGCCAAGATCGGCGTCGTCGTCGAGACGATCGACGCGTTGACCGATCAGACGAACCTGTTGGCGCTCAACGCCGCGATCGAGGCGGCGCGCGCGGGCGAGCACGGCCGCGGCTTCGCGGTCGTCGCAGACGAAGTCCGCACGCTGGCCGAGTCGGCGTCGTACCAGACCAAAGAGATCGGTGGGTTGATCGTCGAGGTCCAGCGCCGGACCCTCGAAGCGGTCGGCGCGGCGGAGTCCGGCGCGGCGATCGCCGATCGCGGTGCCGCCAAGGTCGGCGCTGCAAGCGCGGCGCTGGGCGAGATCATCGCGGCCGTCGACCAGACGGTCGCGCGCGTCGGCGACATCGCCTCGGCGATGCGCGAGATGTCGGACGGCGCGCGCAGCGTCGGACACTCGATGGACTCGATCAACGCGGTCGTGGAAGAGAACTCGACCGCAACCGAAGAGATGGCTTCGCAGACCGGTCACCTCGCCGGCGCGATCGGGGCGATCGCATCGACCGCGCAGCAGAACGCGCGCAACACCGGCGACGTGTCGAGCTCGGCGGTGCGGATGGAAGACGACATCGCGCGCGTCCGGGCAGAGGCGCTGAAGCTCGCCGCGACCGCGGCGCGGATGCGCGAGCTCGTCAGCCGCTTTCGCCTCGCGCGCACCGAGCTGGCCGACGCATACGACTTCGGTTCGCTGCCCGAACTCACGGAGCTCCCGCTGCCGGTGCTCGCGACTTAGCACCGGCGCGAAGGTTCGTTCAGCCGCCGCCGGCCTTGCGGCGCGCGCGCTTCGCCGGCTGTTCGGGGAGGAGGCGCTCGAGCCCGAACCGGCCGGTGCGGCTCTTCATCGGCGCCCACAGATCGCCGACCCGCGCGAAGCGCTCGCGCACGTTGTCGAGCCGAAAATCCTCGATCTCGATACCGGCCGCTACTTCGTCCCAGGTGACCGGCGTCGACACCGTCGCCCGCGGCCGCGCGCGAACGGAGTAGACGGACGCCAGCGTCTTGCCCCACGCGTTCTGGTTGTAGTCGACCAGAACGCGGCCGGACGGGCGCTTCGCGATGCGATATTCGGCGGTGATCACCTCGGGATGCAGACGTTCCATCGTCTGGGCGAACGCCTTGGCGAACGTCCAGACGTCCTTCTGCATGGGGCCGCGCTCGATCGGAACGTAGACGTGGATCCCTGCCGAGCCCGACGTTTTGGGGTACGCGGGGATCCCCAGCGCTTGGAGTCCCTCGTGGACGTGGAGCGCTACGGTGCGCACGGTCGCGAACGTGGTGCTGCCGTCTTTGACGGGGTCCAAGTCGAAGTGCAGATAGTCGGGCCGATCGGTGTCGTCGCAGCGGGAATACCAGTCGTTCAGATCGATGCAGCCCAGGTTGATGACCCAGAGCAGGCCCGCGAGGTCGTCGATCATCGGGAACGCGATGACGCTCCCCGAGCCATGTTCGATCGAGCACGTGCGGAGCCACGGCGGCGCATTCGACGGCGTGCGCTTCATGTAGAAGAACTCGCCGCTCGCGCCGTTGGGGTAGCGCTTCATCACCTGCGCGCGGTCTTGCATGTACGGGACCAAGAACGGCGCGACGTCGGCGTAGTATTGGAGCAAGTCGCCCTTCGTCGCGCCGGTCGCCGGGAAGAAGACTTTGTTCAGGTTCGTCAGCGCGACGTCGCGGCCGTCGGGGTGAACGACCACCGCCTCGCGGTCGCGAGGAATCGAAAAGCTACCGGGCTCAATCTTGGGGGTCGTGCTACGCGCCATGCAGTCTCTCCGTACCGGCCACTGCATTGTTGCGCCCTGCTACCGGAGGAAGCCTCGCAGCGCCATGCCGTCTACCGGCTCCAGGAGCAATAGTGAGCGCGCGGAATCGCCGTGTATGTTGCTCGTTCGTGGTCGCCTCGGTGCCATCGCAGGATCCCTGATGTACGTGCTTGCGCTCACCTCCTGCGGCGGTGGCGGCGGCACCGGCAATGCGGGCGCCGCGCCCACGGTCACGCCGTCACCATCGTCGTCTGCCGTCGTCGACGGATCAGCCGCTCCGATACTGCTCGATGAAACTCCCAGCACCATCCTCGGCGACACGTCTCCTCTCGGAACGATCGTCGGCGCCCCGGGGACCGCGACGATCGACGGGCAAACGTGTCCAGCCGGCGCGACGATCAACGCGCACTACCACGTGCACCTCACCTTGTTCGTCAACGGCCATCAAGATGCAATCCCGGCCGGAACGGGGATACATAATCCCGTCGTGACGTTCCCGCCGTACTTCGTCGAGGCCGCATCGAACGGTTGCGCGTACCCCGTGCACGTTCACGCGTTGATGGGTATGCTTCACATCGAGTCCGCGCAAGCGAACGCCGTGCTGACGCTCGGCGATTTCCTGGACATCTGGGGTCAACAGATCGGCGTGACCGGCTTCGGACCATTCAGCGGCGCGACGCGCTGGTTCGACAGCGACGAAACGACCGGGACTGCGGGAAGTCACCCCATCACCGAGCTCACCGGGACCGACCCGCATTCGATCAATCTCGTCGACCACCACGAGTACACGATCGAAGTCGGACCGGCGTACGTTCCGATCCCGAACTACACGTGGTCGCCGTACTATCCATGATCCTTCGCCGATGCGCTTGAGGATCATCACCTGCAATCTCAACGGGATCCGCGCCGCCGCCCGCAAGGGCTTCTTCAAGTGGATGGACGCGCAGGACCCTGATGTCGTGTGCCTCCAGGAGACGAAGGCACAGGAGCATCAGCTGCCGCCCGAAGCGCTCGATCTCAAGCGATTCAACTTCGCGTTCGTCGACGCGCAGAAAAAAGGCTATAGCGGTGTCGCGATCTACGCCAAGCGGCAACCGGTCTCGATCGTGCGCGGCATGGGGATGGACGACATGGACGCCGAGGGACGTTTCGTGCGGATGGACTTCGAAGGCGGCCTCTCGGTCGCGTCACTGTACGTGCCGTCGGGCACCAGCGGTCCGGCACGTCAAGCGGTCAAGGAGGGGTTCCTCGACCGTTTCATCGCCAACCTCGTCCAGATGAAGAACGAAGGCCATCCGTTCGTGATCTGCGGCGACTACAATATCGCGCACCTCGACATTGACGTCTTCAGCGTGAAGTCGTGCACGGGCGTGACCGGCTTCCTCCCGCAGGAACGCGCGTGGATGGACGACGTGATCGATCGGGTCGGCTGGGTCGACGCCTTCCGCGGCGCGCGCCCGACCGACACGAAACAGTTCACCTGGTGGTCCGGTTGGAAAGGCGCCTGGGAAAACAACCTCGGCTGGCGCATCGACTACCAGTTGATCACGCCGGATCTCGCGTCGCACGTGCGCGCCGCGTCGATCTATCGTGACGAGCGCTTCTCCGACCACGCGCCCGTCACGATAGATTACGAATTCCCCTAGCTCTTCTTCTTACGGCTGCCCTTGCGCGAGGGCACCTTCTTGCCGGAGGCTCGCGCCTCGGACAATCCGATCGCAATGGCCTGTTTGCGGCTCTTGACCTTGCCGCCCTTGCCGCCGGGTCCGCTGCGCAGCTTGCCGCGCTTGAACTCGTGCATCTCTTCGCGGACGTTTTCCGACGCGCCGCGGCTGTACTTGCGCTTCGAGGCGCTCTTCTTACGGCCGGTGCTCTTCTTTCGCGCGCCGGTGGTCTTCTTGCGGGCGCTGGTCTTCTTGCGCGTGCCGGTCGCCTTCTTGCGGGTCGACGTCGTCTTCTTGCGCGTGCTGGTCTTCTTGCGGCCGGTGGATTTCTTGCGCGTGGTGGTGCGCTTGCGCGCGGTCGAACGGGCTGCCATCAGCAATCCCTCCTTTTCGCACTGCGTACCCGCGTTCGAAGCGAATCGAAACGCGTACGTCAGGCCGGCGGGCTGATCGGCACCAACGGGTGCATCCGTACCGCTTCGACGACGAACTCGACGGCGGCCGCGACGGTTTGCTCGACGTCGTGCCGTTCGGTGTCGAGCACGAGGTCCGGTGCCGCCGGGACGTCATACGGTCCGTCGACACCGGTGAAGCCTTGGATCTCGCCGGCGCGGGCACGCCGGTACAGCCGCTTGGGGTCACGAGCTTCGCAGACGGCGACCGACGCCGCGACGTAGGCTTCGCGAAAGGCCTCGCCGACGATCGCTCGCGCCCGCGCACGATCCTCCGCGGACGGAGAAACCAGCGAGATCAGCGCGATCGTCCCGCCGTCGGCGAGGAGTTTGCCGACCTCTGCTACGCGGCGGATGTTCTCGCGCCGCCCCTCGTCCGAGAAGTCGAGGTCGCTGTTGAGGCCGGTTCGCAGCGTGTCACCGTCGAGCGCGTAGACGTGGTACTGGCGGCGGAACAGCTCGCGCTCGACGTGCATCGCGATGGTGGTCTTTCCGGCGGCCGGCAGACCCGTGAGCCACAACACCAAGCCGCGATGCGCGTTGCGGTCGGCGCGTTGCGCCGCGCTGATCAGGTGCGAAGATGCGAAGACGTTGGCGCCCTGCGGTTGCAGTTGCTCGGCGTGGGCGGCGGCGATCGGCCAGCCCCGGCGCGCGATCGCGCAGCGCTCGCCCTCGTCGAGCGCCATCGGGACCGCGGTCCGCAGCGCGAGCGAGTAGACCATACCGCGCGAGGCGACGCCGTGGGCGGCTGGCTCGAGCGTGCGCGGATCGATGGTTCGTCGGATCGCGACGACCCGCGCCGAGACGTCGGCGCTGCCGGCGCGCAGTCGCAGCGTCTCGTCGACGTGCGGCGGCTCGCGATCGAACCAGCAGGCGCGCACCTCGAGCGCACGGACCGTCACCGGCGGATCGTGGTCGTGCGAGAACAGATCGCCCCGGTCGACGTAGACCGGCGCCTCGAAGACGACCCCGACGGTCTGTCCGGCAACAGCCGACCCGAGATCGCGCGGCCAGCCGCGCAGCGCGGCGACGCGTATGCTCTTCCCGGCGGGCGAGATCCGCACGACGTCGTCGACGCGCAGGCGGCCGCTGCGTATGGTGCCGACGGCGATGCGATCGCCGCCGCGCCGGTAAACGTCCTGCACCCACATGCGGAACGGATCGTCTTGTGCCGCTTCCGCGCGCGGTACGATCTGGGTGAGCAGCTCGGCCAGCGTCGGCCCGTCGTACGGCGTGCGTTGCGAGCGGGTTACGACGTTGTCGCCGTCGCGTGCGGAAACCGGTACGATCGCCGTCACCGCGACCCCGACCGCCTCGAGCACGGTGCGCGCTGCCTCGGCCGCTGCGAGGATCCGCCCGGGGTCGTGCACTGCATCGATCTTGTTCACCGCGACGATCACGTGCGGGATGCTCAGCAGCCCGAGCAGATAGGCGTGACGGCGCGACTGGTCCTCGATACCACGCTCCGCATCGATCACGAAGATCGCCGCATCGGCGTCGCTCGCGCCGGTCATCGCGTTGGCGAGAAACTCCTCGTGACCGGGCGCGTCGATGATCGCGAAGCGGCGCCCGCCGAGCCGTAGCCAGACACGCGTCGTATCGATCGTGACCGCTTGGTCGCGTTCATCCTGTAGCGCGTCCAACGCGAACGACCACTCGGTCTGCAAGCCGCGCCGGCGGCTGCTCGCGACGATCTCCTCGATGCGCGCAGCCGGCAACGAACCGCTGTCGTGGAGCAGCCGGCCGATCAACGTCGACTTCCCGTGATCGACGTGGCCGAGCACGACGACGCGAGCGTCGCTCACATATACCCGCCCGCGCGCAGCCGCTCGAATGCGGCTTCCGTTTCCTGGTCCATCGTGCGGCCGGCGCGCTCGGGCTCGCGCGTCGTCGCCAGCTCCTCTATGATCTCGTCGATCGTCGACGCTTGGCTGGCGATCGGGACCGTGATGTTCTTCTCACCCAGCGAGCGGTACCGCAGCCCGTCGCGGGCCAGGTACAGCGACACGATCGGGATGTCGTCGCGTTTGATGTAGCGCCAGACGTCGATCTCGGTCCAGGCGAGCAACGGGTGCACCCGGACGTGGCCGCCGTGCGGGATCTCGGTGAGCGTGTAGCCCCAGAACTCGGGCGGCTGCTCCCGAACGTTCCAGCTTCCGTCGAGCGAACGCGGGCTGACGATGCGCTCCTTCGCGCGCGTGGCTTGCTCGTCGCGACGAATGCCGACGAAGACGGCGCGATAGCCGCGCCGCGCGAGCAGCGCCGACAACCCTTCGGTCTTACGTGCCGCGGCGCGCGTTTGCGGCGGGAGGCTCGGGTCGCACGCCTCTTCGGGCGGACAGACCTCGACGTGTAAGTCCAGCTCCCACTCACGCGCAATCCGGTCGCGAAACGCGTAGACCTCGGGCAGTTCCATCCCCGTGTCGAGTTGGACGACCGGCATCGGGACCTCACCCAAGAACGCCCTGCGCATCAGCCACAGGAGCGCCGTGCTGTCCTTCCCCATCGACCACAAGACGCAGCACGGCGCGAACAGGCGATACGCGTCGCGAATGACGGTGATTGCCTGCGTCTCGAGATCGTCCAGGTCTTGCGCGGCGTGCTCGGCTGGGGTCAAGGGCGCACGTTTCTCCGCCGGTGACCGAAAATTCCGCTTGCACCCGTGTCGACAAAAGGAGAAACCCCACCGGACCATCGTCGCAGCGGGGTTTCTCGCGATCTCCCCGATGGGTGGCTCGCGCTCAGAACGTGAGTTTTAGCCCTGTCGAGAACCCTTCGAGTCTCCCGCCCGCAAAGCAGTGCGGTCCACTGTAGCTGACCGGCTGCGCTGGAGGCGCTATCGTGGGATCGAACGCCGACAGCGGCGTTGCATCGTGGCAGTCCGTCGTTATGCCGCGTCCGCCGGCGCCCAGATCGTAGTGGGCCGCCGGGTGGTTGAGCGTCATGGCCCAGTCGGCATACCAGGACACGTGCTTATCGATGGCGTGCTTGTACGCGATCGTGTACATGTTCGCCATGTTGTCGGGGTTGGCTCCGCCCGGCGTGTTGTGTTGACCGGGATCGCCGGGGGTCGGGTTGGCGCGCGCCCATCCGAAGTTGATGTCGCTCTTCGGCGTCAGCCGCTGCGTCAACGCGAGCCAGAAGCCGTCGCGGGTCCGCTCGTTCTGATACTCCAGATACTGCGGAACGAAGCGCGTCATGTTCTCGTAGATCGCATCGACCGTCGTCGCCTTGGCCAGGCGGAATTGACCGCCGAGCTTCCACGCTTGTTCGTCGACGACGTCGTTGGGATCGAGGTCGGCCAAGTCGCTGGTGCGGTTGACCTTCTTGTGCAGCTCGTACGCGCCGGTGAGGTAGACCGGACCGTGGTCGTACACCAACGCCGTGCTGAAGGCGGACCCGAAGGCTCCGTCGTTGCACTGCGGCGGAAGCGCGCCGCTGCCCGGCACGTTACCCCCGGCGCAGCTCGACTCGCCGGCCGAGATGTTACCGTCGTCGAACGAGCGGTTCTGTCCCGGTGAGAAGAAGGCCGAAAACGTCCATGGACCCATGCGCGGAGAGTCGTACCAAGCCGCGTGGTCGAAGCGCGTCCCGAACTCGACGCGGTTGTCGCCGCCGGTGTTGCCCATGACTACCGCGTAGTCGCCGAGCTCACCGCTGAACGGGTTCATCCGTGCGGTCGACGTCTTGTACGGCGCATCGGTCTTGCCGATGCGATACGTTCCGCTCTTGTTCGCGATGCCGATGAAGCTATTGCGCGAGGTCAGCCCACCCTTGACGACGGTGTCGTTGTTGGAGTTGGTGTTGGCCGTGCCCGACGTCGCTGAGACGTCGATTTGCGTTTCGAGCTGGTACACGAGACCGCTGAGCGGGCCGAGCTTGTGCGTGCCGCGCACACCGATGTACGACAAGTTGGTCGACACGGCAGAGAGGTAGCCGACGTCGCCGACCGGAGAGCCACCTAGCGTATAGGATTTCGCGAGGCCCTTCGTCGTGTCGTCCAACGAAAGATCCAAGTTTCCGTAGACGGTGACTTGCTCGCCGCCGATCAGGAAGGTCGCCGAGTCGGTCTTGACCCGAACCGGCACCGTGCCGGGCGGGTTCGTCGCGACCGGGGCTGGGGCTGGGGCGAGGAACTGCTGCGCCTTGAGGACGTCCAGTTGCGCTTTTACCGCGTCCAACTGAGCCTGCAAGGCGTCGATCTTCGCTTGGGTCGCCGCGTCTGGGTCGGCATTCGCAATGCCGCTCGTTCCAAGAACGAAGACACAAGCAAATGCAAACGCGATCAGCTTCTTCATGTAAGAACTTTCCTCCGGCGGCGGCCAAGGTCGTCGCCGAGTGTAGGGGCGGCTCTGGGTATTTTGTATGAAGTATGCCGAGTTTGGTATGCCGCTTCGAGCCAGGGGCCGGTTTTCCTCGGAAGCCGCCGAGGCCCCACCCGGTTATTTGATGGACAGCAGCAGAGGGAGGGCTTGGTTGCTCGGTCGCGAACCAGAGGAGCGCAGGAAACTTGTTTGCGCGCCACCCCCCAGATCTGTCGGCAATGGCGCTCGCCTAGCACGCATGCTCGAGCGCACAAGCGGCAACGCGTACTGCCCCCGAAACAAGCACTTCATCGGGAGGGCGGAAGTTCGATTACGCGAACCGGGTCAGGTCGCCGGCCGAGATAGCTCAGTTGGTAGAGCACAGGTCTGAAAAACCTGGTGTCGGCAGTTCGATTCTGCCTCTCGGCACTTCTAAAGCCCGTTAATAGCGGGCTTTCCCCTTTCCGCTGACGGCGCTTTCCCCCTTAGTGGGGACAGCGGTGGGGACAGTCGGTGAAGGGGCCGCTGCGCGGAAGGATTTGAATACCGTTCACGATATTGGCTTACACGATCTTCTTCCACGACGGCGCATAGGTGACTTCGGTCATCATCCCGCCCATCATGTGGATCTGGTTGTGACAGTGCAGCAGCCAGCGGCCGGGAGGCGAGTTTGCGTGGAAATGCCACGTCAGCGTGCCGCCGTTCGCCCGCACGAGCGAGACGTCTTTGGCGAGGGGCCGCCGGAGCGCGCGGCCATCGATCTCGATAATCTCGAAGACATGGCCGTGCAAATGCATCGGGTGGTCCATGTCGGTCTTGTTCGTGAAACGGACGATCACGCCGTCGCCGGGATGCACCGCGATTTTCTCGGTCTGCGGCCATGTCGCTCCGTTGAGCGTCCAGCGGCCGCTGCCGTACTCGCCGCCGCCGATGACGAAGTGCTTGTGCACCCGCGCCGCCGGGTCAACGAACGGGCCATCTGCCACGCCGGCCGCTTTCTCATACGTGAAGACATCGACACCGGTGAGTGACTCGCTACACGCCTCGGGCGTCGCTTGTTCCATGCCTTGCGTGTGTACGACCACGGCCTGTTCGAAAGCGAGCGGGTCGCTCGAGATACCCTGCAACAACCACGCACCGGGCTTGAGCACTTCGAACCAGACATCGTAGCGCTCGGCGACCCCGATCCGGAGTGCGTCGACTTCGAGCGGCTGCGCCAGCGGATTGCCGTCTGCGTGGGTAACTCGCAGCCGGTGACCCGCCAGACGAACGTAGCGGGTCTGCGTCTGGTTCGCGTTGAGGATGCGCAAACGAACCCGCTGCCCCACCTTGACGGGCAGTGCCGCCGTCTTCGGATAGGTCGCCCCGTTGATGCAATGTGCCAGGTACGCCACCTCGTCGCCCATCCGATCGCTTGGGCGCATGGCGCGCATTTCGCTCGATCCGAGCGGATCGGTCATTGGGGCGTCGCTCGTGCCGTTCATCGCCGCGTCCATCGAGCGGTACTGAGGCACATCGTGCAGGACAACGACGAATTCGGCGTCGGCCCGTTCTTCGTGCGGGTCTTCGACCACGAACACGCCGAACAAGCCTCGCATGAGCGCGGACCCGTTTGCATGATCGTGGTACCAGCGTGTCCCCGGTGGGTTGGGCGTGAACTCGTAGAGGAACGAACCGAAGGGTTCGACCGCCGGCTGCGTGATGCCGACGACGCCGTCCATCGCATTCGGGAGGATCATCCCGTGCCAATGTACCGATGTCGGCTCGCCGGTTCGGTTGAGATAGCGGACGCGAACCCGTTGGCCGTGCGTGACGCGGAGCACGGGACCCGGCAACATGCCGTCGTACGCGACGGCGTCGACGCGCACACCGGGCGCCGGGGCAAACGTGATCGGCCGCGCCGTCAGCACGTAGTCGACGATCTCGTTCGCTTGCGCCCGCGCTGTGTGCGGCGGGAGCGCCGCCGCGGTGATACCGGCCGCCGTGACGCGCACGAACGCGGCGCGGCGCATCACATGGAACCTACGACGTTCACCGGGACGGTGAGATGCTTCCCGTCGTAGACGACATCGATTGTCCAGGGACCGCCCATCGAGAAAGAGACGACCCCTTTCCAAACGTGCGGATCGCTCGTCGGGTGCAAAGTCACCCGCGCGCTATCCATACCGCTCCCGCCCATATGCATCGCAGGGACGGCCGTGACGTGCCTGGGCGGGGTGCCTGGGAATCGCACGGTCAAGACGGCGTGATTTTCGGGTTTCGCTGGGCTGAGCGTGGCGACGGGTTGACCGCCGCCCCCGTCGAGTGACGAGAGATACGCGACGACGTCTTGGATCTGTGAGTCGCTCAAGGGGAATTTCGGCATCGGCGTCGTCGGATTCTTGATGGCGTTGGCAATTTGCGCTGCCGTTCGGCGGTGTTCGATGCCGTACAGTGTTGGGCCGATGCCGCCTCGCAGGGTTGCGCCGTGGCAGCCCATGCAGCCGCTGCTCTGCACGAGCCCGGCTCCGGCATTCACGTCGGCACGCGCACCGCAAGGTGACGCCGCTAGGACAAGAGCGATTGTAAAACAGGTAAGAGCACGGTTCATTCGTGTCTCCTTGGTCGGCAATCTCCGGGATTGCGCGGGTTCGTAATCTCGATTTGTGAGTGGGGGCGTGTCGCTGCTCGGGCTTCCCGTCCAGCGTACGACGGTACCGTCCTCGTACGTTTGCAGCGCATCCCACGAAAGTGTCTGCGGCTTCTGCGGTGTCGCGGCCAGGAAGGAAAATTTCTGGTATTCGTGCGAAGTCAGATGCTGCGGTCCTAACGCTCGCCCATATTTGGTGAGCTGATCAACGGCTGCGTACATGCGCCTAAGTAGTCTTCTTCCATGAGCCCCACTACCAGGCGTGGTCGATCAGGCCCTCGGGCGCGACTGGCTGCCTCTGGCCTCTGCAAATCTTTGCAGGAGCGAATCGACTCGCTGGGCCGGTGGTTCGGGAGGCTGCTGCTACACACGGTGCTACAAACGGTGCCCTCCGAGACAGGTCTCAGCAGGGCCAGCCAGGACCGGAGCGCAGATTTCGCGAGGGAGTAGGGCCTGCCAGGGCTGTTCAGGGCGAGTCCAAGAAGTTCAACTCCCGTTGGCGTACGGCTGGCCCCGGTCGAGCATGCTAATTGCGGTCACCGACCGGTGTCAAGGGTCTTGGTGGGGACACTAGTTGCCTCTTATGGCACGAATGCCGCCCGGAGTTTCCTCGTGAGGCGAGCCGCACGCAGCCGTGGACGTGTTGTTGAAAAACCTGGTGTCGACAGTTCGATTCTGTCTCTCGGCACATTCGGAAACCCCGTCGTTGCAAGGCTCTGGCGGGGTTTCTTGCTTCCCTGGCGAGCCGTCACAGGTCCGTGCTTCCAGAATGTCGACAAGCCTTCGACGGTACGCGCGAGGCTGCGATACCGCGACACGGTCGATGCTTCGATGGTGAGCGTTGACAGCCAGCGCGCGACGTACGCACCGACGGTTTCACGGTCGGTCGTCGCCTTTGGGAGAAGCCCCTGGATCGCATTGGCGATGCGACGGTCGCCGAGGTCCATGAACAGTTCCCGAAGCAGCGCGAGGGCGCGCACCGCCAAGGCGATGCGCTGAGCGCTAAATGGGCCGGCGCGCGCTGCCGAGAAGGGATCGCCGGTGTCTTGGGAAGCCCTCACCGCGCTCGCGTCAGTCGCGAGCGCCCTTATCGTGCTGGTCGCTTCTACGGCAGCGGTCCTTCAGTTGCGGCATCTGCGCCTCGCGAATCAGCTTCAGGCGTATCTCGACATCATGACGTCGTATCAGTCGCCGGAGATGAGCGCGGCGCGGCACTTCCTCGCGACGTGCGACATGACCGATCCGACCACGGTCGAGTCCCTGACCTCGCCGGTCGTCGAGCCGCGCGTGCTCGCAGTCGGAGCGCATTACCAGACGGTCGCGCGCTTACTCAATCGCGGCGTGCTCGATGAAGAGCTCTTCGGCGGCTACCACGATACGGCACCGCGCATCTGGACATCGCTCAAACCAATCGCCGATGTCATGCGCCAGCGAGCGCGCTCGCCGATCTGGATCGACTTCGAATACCTCGTCTACCGTTCGAAGCGCGATCACCTCGTCAAGAGATTTCTCGCTCGATACCCGGCCGACTTCGTCAAGGAGGCGCAGGTCGGCGCATATCTCGATGGCGGCATCCCCAAAGACGAACAAAGGGGCCCAGCAACGCGCTGAATCCCTTCGTAAATCATGGCTCCCGGAGTTGGAATCGAACCAACGAGCCGCTGATAAACAGCCAGCGGGGACCCCGAGCGGATCGGCAGCCGAGCACAAAATGCGAGTCGCGGAGGCAACCAGGAGAGTTGAGGCCGACTGGGATTTCCGCCGCTTGGCGTCGCCCTTTGGCATAGCGACTATTCGCGACAAGAACGATGTCGTCGGCCTCGGCGATTAAGTCCGCGACTGCAACCGTATGCCACCCCAAGCTGGGGATTGTAGCGCGGATTCCGTAGTGCGGTAAGGCGTGAGCCGCTACAGAAGAGCCTACGGAACCAGCCGCAACCATGAAACTCTTTCCCTAACTGTTCCCTAAGTGGCTCGAAAGGGGTAGTCAGCCGTGGACAACCCTGAACGGCTTCAACGCTTCCGAACCCGCATAATGACGGGCCTCTTGGATGATTTTGGATGCCGACGGACCGCGGCGGAAACCGCAACTGGCTGGTCTGAAAACCTGGTGTCGGCAGTTCGATTCTGCCTCTCGGCACTTTCCGAAAAGCCCCGTCACTACAAGGTTTTGGCGGGGTTTTCGATTTTCAGCGGGGCGTCGCGCTCCGCCGTGGGGACCCAATCCGGGACCCTATCGCATGCTGGCGTCGTAAGTCGAACCGCGCGGCGGGACGGTCTTCGTCCTGCGGAACGCAGTGCGCGTAGTAGTCGAGTGTGGTCTTCACCGTCGAGTGCCCGAGCCGTTGGGAAACGCGCGTGATCGATTCCGATCGTGTCCCAGGGCGTGGTG
>PMOS01000021.1 GCA_003161435.1 Vulcanimicrobiota bacterium | reverse complement strand
GCTCGAAGGACTCGGCGCCATCAGCGACAACCAGACCCAGCGGCTCTCAGCCGTCGTTACGGGCTGAGGCCCAACCCGCGTCGAGAGTCACTCGTCCACCACTCCGCGGGACACGATCGACCCGAGGCCGTCGTTGTGTCAATCGATTCGCGAACGGAATGTAGATCTGCACCCCGTTCCTTAAGCAAATCCACGATGCCGATTAGGTCGGACAAGTCGCGGCCCAGGCGATCCAGGGCCACGACCGCGAGCACGTCGCCACGGTGTAGCTCGCGAAGTGCTGCCGTGAGGCCATTCCGCTCGGCGGTGGCTCCTGAGATCCCCTGGTCCGCATACACGATCGAGGCGCCGATTGCGCGCAACCCATCTACCTGCTGTTCGATCGTCTGCGAGATCTTGCTGACTCGTGCGTAGCCGACGATGCGTTTCGGGACGACGTTTCGGGACTCCTGAAATATCGGTACGGCCGCGCCTGTCTCGATTCTCGACTTCGTTCGGTTTCGGGACACCCCGCCATCGTGCTGACGCACTGTGCCACATGCCAGGCACTCACAGGCCGGCTCTCGAGATTTGAATCCGAACCGGCCCAGCGGCTGGTCTAAAGGGTCAAATGCCGTATCGAGGCCGCGCCCATTTCAGACGACGCCGTGTGCGGCGAACGCCGGCCGAGCAGGCCGCTTTCAACGCGCTCGCGTCACGCGTCCTGGACAACTACGTCAGCGAGGCAAGATACTCTGGGCCTCCGATCGGCGCGATGGCAGCGATCGGTCTTGTTCTTGCCGCTGTGCTCTTGGCTTGGATCGTCCGATCGTGAGCTCTATTGTCATAACTCGTAGCCTCGACAACGCCGGCACCAGTCGGCGCTTGCTTGCTAGGCTTGCCCTCGCTGCAGTCTCCCGCCCGGTGTTGGAATGGCCAACGCTTTCACATCGCCAAGCGCTCAAAGATGGGATATGCGATCGTCGGGCTTGCTAGTCTGTTGTGGATCATCGCGTTTCTCTGCGCGATCATCTTCGCTATTTTGCGCCGTTGGCGACTGGTCGGCTTCTCCGGCGCGGCCCTCGCCGTCCTGACCGTCATTGGCATGGTCGCCGCAGCGTTGACGCCGACTCCGAAGGCGTCGACTGCTGCAGGGCAAACCGCCCAGACGACGATCGTGGCGCCCACTCCAAGCCCGGAACCGACCGCCACGCCAGAAGTGAGCCCGACTCCGACACCTACAAAAGGACCTACGCCGAAGCCAAAGCCGACTTCTCAAGCCGACGAGGACAAGAAGCTATATCCCGGCTACGTCGCGGTCGTCAAAAGCAACGCACGAAACCTACCGTGCTATCGCGAGCAGACGGACCTTGACGAAGCCGCGAAGGCCCTGGAGGCCAAGGATAAAGTGGGTTTCAACGAACACGCAAGCGGCGACAAGACTATGTTATTCAAAGGAGGCGAGCACGTTCGATTTATCGACAGAAGCGGCTTCTTAGATCCCGACGTGAGACTTCGTCTTGAAAGCGGCGAGAACAAAGACGAAGCGTGTTGGGTTAAGGACGCCGACAAGGCTGCGTTCGATAACGTGCATGAGGACTGATAAGGTCTGCCTGGGCCGCCATCTCGGCGTGAAAAGCTCGATCAGGACGATTCTGCCCCGGATGGCCCTGGCCATGCTGACTTCTGTCGCCACCACGACGGCAGGGGCGTCGGCGATCGACTTTCCGCTGACCGCGGCGCGGGCCAAGGCAGCCATCAGCGCTGGCGAATCAGCAACGTTCAGCACGATGGCGCGAGACGATCGCTATCAGGTAGACGCCGATAGAGAGACGGCGGTGGACCTGCGGCCGACGTGCGATGCGCTGACACCTTACCGAGTGGTGGCCTTGCGGGCTGCTGAAGCGCACGCCAAGTACGCCACGATCTCTCCGCAGATCATCCGCGATGCAATCGCTTCGCATTCGTTCGACGTCTCGGTCCATTTGTTCAGCTCAGTCCTAGGGCTCAACACCGACGTGGTCGGAGTGATCAAACAGGGTGGAAAGCTACTACCTGCCACGCATCGGAGCTATATCGAGAAGAACCGACTCGTTACCGGCGATCCGATCGGCTACCAGCAATACGTTTCCTTCGAATTCGACCTGCGAAAGTTCCGCCCGAACACGGCTTTCACCGTCACAGTTGCAAATGTCGTCACTCGCGAAGGGGTAGGCGAATTTACCTGCGCCTTCGACGGCTCGGCCTTTCCCTAATCCGCCGGCGCCGGGCGGTGCATCCCCATCTCGCACACGAGGTATTCGAGGCCGCCGACGATGTTTGACTCCAATTGAAAATACGACGGCCGTTTGAGCTTCTTGAGGAACGAGACGGGTGCATCACGGTCGCGCCACAGCCCCAATTTCTGGAGCACATCGTGGTTGAAGTTGCCCTCACGAAAAGGGCCTTCGCGCCACTCTAGGTCGTGCCGCTGCCAGTTCGCGAGAACACGGAACGCCGCGAGCAGCGATACGCCAGGCACCACGGAGCGGCCACCGATCAGAAACTCGTCTCGCTTTCCGCCGACCCGCGCCGCCGTGCCCGCAAACTTGATGATATGATCTACGCTATAGATGAGCGCTTCCGCGGCAACAGTGCTCATGCTCCCGACGGACCAAGCGTACTCCTTGAGTCCATCAAGTTGGCCCCAGATCATGCGCGCATGATCCGCGTCGCGATGCTGATAGCGTGCATGTAGCACCTCTAGGCGCCGGATGGCGCGCACGACGGGCGACAACTCGCGATCGAATGCAAGTGCTTCATGATACCGCAACGCGTGTACGGTCCGCTGAGAAAGTAATTTTCGCAGCGTGTCCTGCAATGCCAGCCACACGCCGAGCTCACGGTTGTTGGCACGGACGTTCCTCACATTGAACGTTGGTCTCCCGACGAGCGGTCGGAGGGAGGGCCCAGCCTTCGGTATCGGCTGATCTTGCTTTAATGTCGCCATGCGCGGAAGATACACGACGGTGAGACGAATTTCCGCCGCGGGCCGCGGTCGATACCCGAGCTCGCCGCGCAAGCCTTCCCAACCCGAAGGACGCTTCAGCCACTAACCGAGAGCGTCCAAAGTTTCGCTCGCTGCCCTACAAGCGTTGCGGCAACCGGCTCATGAGTTCCAGTCTTCATCCCATTGCGTAAAGTGGTGCTTTAGCCGCTCGATGGAGTGCCGCCACTTAGGGGTTGTCGGTTTGCAAACGGTGTTCTGATTTCCAAAGAACCCCGTCTCCGAAAACGCTTGCGAAGCCGGAACGGCCTCGAGCCATTTTACTGGCACGAAGTACTCGGACTGCTCGGCGTCGTCCGCCAGCGCCCGGTGATAGTGGGCCGCGCTTAAGACATCCAGCGCCTTCTGTGGACCACCATTTACAGGAATGACGAAGTCATTCGCAGAGGACACGGGGCCAGTAACGCGACCTACCCCGACGTATCCTTTGGCGGGGATATTGACCCAGACTCGATCGCCGGCGCCCAGAAGCTTCAGCGTGCGAGTATACCACTCGCCTCCGCCAGCTGATATGAATCCATACTTGCGAGCCTCATCCCAACTGCGTTCGCTGCCGTCTCCAAAAGACACGTAGAATTCGCCGTTCCACGGTTCGGTCGCGCCGCGCGGCGCTGCGGCGGCATTTAACTGGGTTTCCGCGGGGTCGATCAGCCACGCGCGACTCAGAAGCTGCTCACCGCCAGGCGCCGTGAAGACCTGGAAAAACAGAACGTTTATCGGGACCGCGCGCTCGCTAAGATATCGGACGATGCGTTCAGTGCCAGGGTCGAGTTGCGACGCCACAATAACAATCTGATGGCTCTTGTTTAGCGATTCGTCATTGATCTCGAACCCGAAGCGCTTGCGAAAGTCGTCTTTGAAACTTCCTCCCTTAGAAAAGCGCGTATAGATATCGGCTACGTCAGTGGCAGTCAGCTTTTCAATTGTGCCAGCATAGTCCAGTGCTTGCGCTACGACGTCTCGACGCGTTCGATCGCGCTTTAGCTCTATAAGAACAAGCGCGCCGTCTGGAGCAACCGCGAGCAGATCGAAAGGGCCACCTTCCGTTCCTCTTTGTCGGCCGATGAGCATCCATTCGTCAGAAATGATGCTGGAGTCACCCTCGATCATGTCCTCGAGAAGGCGCTCCTTCAACAGAGACGATTCTGCCAGGCGCTTTGGTTGTTCTCCCACGACCCAAATCGCGTGTCTAATTGGCAAGTCGCTCCCGTCCTGTTTTGTCAGCGATACGACGATTCTTGCACCGTGGCACCGGCACCGTTACCGATGGCGAGTTCGTCGTTTGAGTTGGACCACCACCGTTCGACTTGGGCAACGCGCGTAACACTGCCTGCCCTCACCCACACGGCACGACGACCAAATCCGCGAGGATGCGCCATCGCCTGGCCCGGCCGCCGCGAAGCCAGGCTCGTCGACTACGCGCGAGCCGGCTCCGACGACCTACCGCGTTTATTACTGCCTATCGCATCAAACCGGAGGTCTGACAGAGGCACCGCGCCGACGTGAAAGCGACAACGGGCCTTAGAACTTCGAACGCTAGGGCGCTGCGGCGGCTTCTGCGAGCAATGCCCGCGCTTCTCCGGGGCGCGGACCAGGTCGGGAACCGGCAGCGTATCTCCGCGGCGGAGTAACACCGATATCGTCGCAGAACGCCTCGAAGCTCGGCCACGATCTCGCAATTCGCTTGTAGAGTCCGTCGGTGTGCCGGTTTAGGTCCGCGCTGGTTGGCCTAAACCCAAGAACTCGCATCAGCGAGCGATATTCATTGCGGCAATTCTCACGGTGGCTCGCATCGTCTATTCTCGAACTGCGTTTGCGATGGGCCGGCAATACGTGCAGCTCGTCGCAGAACTCCGGAAAGCCTCCCCATTGGACGCATATTCGACGCCCGAGCCAGCTGTCTAGGCGGTTGAGGTCTGCCGTGTTTGGCAGGAAGCCGACGCGCTTGCTGAGCTCAAAATACTCCGCAATGCAGTCCTCACGTAGCGCTGAATTAGGCCGCCGAGTTTTTCCCGTTCGCACCGCCTCGAGGCCGGCTTCTTCACGAAAGGCGCGGAAGCTAGGCCAGTTCGATTTTATGTGCCGGCCGAGATTTGGATCGACTCGGCGTATCTCTAAGCTTGTCGGAGCTCGGCCAGATTTGCGAACCAGCTCGTAGTAGCGGCGGAGGCAGTGCCTGCGACGGTCACCTTGCGGGATCCCACGCATCGATCGCTTGCTGGCGGATCGATCGTCGGGTAAGGGCTTGAGGTTGCGCCGACGGAGATGTTCCCTTGTTCGCGGAGGAAGATTGTTTATCGCCGACCGGACCTTATCAGCGACGTCGGGCCAAGCGTCAACGTAGGCACGCAAAAGGTTCTTCAACTCGTCGTGCGCTTCAAACGCGCGTGCGACTGTAATGCGGCGAACATTGAACCCCGGTCGCCGCGGTCTGTCGCCTTCAAGAATGCCCTGCTCCTCGAGCGCCCTGAGCGCCTTCTTGACGACAACACGATCGTAACCGGTGGCGAGTGCTACGCAAAGTGCCTCGAACGTCCAGCCGAGACCACCGATACTGGTTAGGATGCTCGTTGCAATCGGTCCGCCGAAGAGTGCATAACGGTCCCCCGTCCACTCTCGCGACCTGGGCTGAGTTGGCGCCGGATAAGTGCGCACAAAGCGGGGTAAGCGATACGTTTCTTCGAGTTTTCGAAGTAGGCGGCCCAGTGGCAGGACGACCGGAAGTGCGGGATCCAAGGCTACTGCGATCCCATGCCGATCGCGCCACTGTCGTACGACATTTCCTCGCCCGAACGGCGCGGAGTAGCGGCTCTCAGGGGTCTGACCGCTGACGCCGGTGAGTCCCCTCAACTCCGTTACGTACAGCGGCCCGTGCTTTGCGAGCGCCATCAGGTTGCGCAGGCGAACATCGCTTCCGAACAGCAACGGGGCACCGTCCTCGTTTTGGCGGAACGATCTCGTGGTTGCGCGGGCGAGAGGCGCCGACGCATCGAGGCGTGGGTCACGGGGAGCCAGGATTTCGCCGAGCGTGAGAGCGAGGTCGCGGAATAGTGCCGGTACGCATGGCGCAATGGAAATTGCCTCGTGATCGGCCTTGACGACCTGAGCACGCACGAGCCGCTCGATCGCGTGGTTTAGGGTCTGCGTGAATGCATCGGGTATGCTGCGCCGCAGTTGCCCACGCGACAGCGTGTTGCTCGCGCGGGCAAGGAGGAGTAGCACGCGGAACGCGAGATCACAACGATGTCCAAGCGGGCGCGTCGGGTCCACTGCGTGCTCCGCTGCCGGCGGCGGAGTCAGCCGCGGCGCGAGGCCCGGG
Source organism: Vulcanimicrobiota bacterium (assembly GCA_003161435.1). GTDB lineage: Bacteria > Vulcanimicrobiota > Vulcanimicrobiia > Vulcanimicrobiales > Vulcanimicrobiaceae > Vulcanimicrobium > Vulcanimicrobium pasteuri. The sequence goes on along the minus strand of PMOS01000021.1, from coordinate 35,100 downwards.
CCGCCGTTCAGAATTCCGAGAAGCTCGCGTATCTCGTGGATCGCTGGGTGTCGGCTATGGAGAATTAGAACCTTCCCGTTTCCGGACAGCACCTCTGCGACGAGACCTGATCGCCGCAGTCCACTCGAGACGTGGGACAGACGGCGGCCCTCGCATTGCCCTTCGCGGAAGATTCGCAGGAGCAGCTCTTGATCGTCGCGGTCACCGAACAGCACGGGGACGGTGGAAGCGCGCATCGTCTCGCGGCCCCTATATCGCATCAGGACCGGGCGCGCTAGCGGTCATCAGCTCGATTTCCAGCGTCGCGATTCTGGCGTTCCGGTTGATCGCGCAGCGGTGTCTTCGTCCAGCATGACCGATGTAATGCGTTCACCCTGTGACAGACGGGTGGCACTCATCGCCCAGGAAGCACGTTTACGCCACGATGCGCAGTTCGTTCCGCACCCATTTTGCAAGCGCACAGAGGATCGTCGCCCGCTTGTGATGGAGGCTGACCTGCGGCGCCTCTGCCACCGCTAACGCAACGGACAACACCTCGTCCGTCCAAAGGTCGCGGATCCCTGCGAAATCCGTATTCACGATGTTCCAAGCGTCGTCGAGCTCCGAGTCGAGAGCCGCTTCGAGCATCCAGATTTGACGAGCGTGCAGCCTACGATGGTACTCCCGCTTGGCGGACGCGAAGTCCTGAATGTCGCCGTCCGCCTCGTACGCCTGAATTGCGTCAAGTGCAAGGCGATCCGTCGCGACGTCGTTCTGCTCGAAAAGCGCGATCAGCTCTGGCTCGAGGTCGCAGGGTAAATAGGTCGCCGCGCTGTGCAGGGCGCGAATGAGCGCAGACGGATCGCTTCGGCTTCGGCTGGTCCAAATCGCGAAGACGGCGACGAGCTCCGAGAAGCGCGAACACGCATAGAGGGCTACCGGACCGGCGCACCATGTATGTTTGGTCCCTTTCCGGACGGCGGCCGCGAACCGCCACAGGGACTTCGCGCGGGGGCAACCCCGACCGTGGAGATAGTCTCGGAACGTGTCCGCCCAGGTGAGCGCCGTCCCACGGCCGCCGTAGAGGTCGAAGTAGGCCCCACCCGCCGCCGCCGCCGCGCCGCGCTCAGCGAGGATCTGGTGAAAGAACAGGCGCCGACGCCGGTCGATGGCGACGTCCGAGGCAAAGACGGAAAGCGGTAGTTTTTCGATAAAATACCGTTTTACGGTGTTTTTTGAAGCACCTGCCGCTTGGCTGAAACGGCCAGCCACGGTAGACTCGGGCAATGCAGGGTCCTGCAGGACACATCGACACGGCCCCTGGGGCGACGATTTCGCTGCGCGACGCGGCACGGCAGATGGGCGTGAGCCTCAAAGCCGCCCGCCGCGCCGTCCGAAGCGGCGACATCCCCGCGATCCCATGGGGGCGGACATATCGTGTTCTGCGAGTGCCGTTCGAGGCACTCATCGGGGCCCGCGGTGAGGCCAACGACCGAAAGGAACCAGCCACGAAAACTTGAGGCTCTGCTGGCGGGAACGCCGGCGGAGCCTCCGTCCTTTAGCCCCTAAAAACACCAGGCCCCCGCGACTAACAGATTGGATCCCTGACGTCGCGAGGGGCACCGGCACGAGTATCTTACCACGCCCGCGGAGATTTTCGATGGCGTGCGCCTTGTGCCGGGCACCCGAAAGGAGCACCCTTCTTGGCACAGGAGCACTTGCCGAACGAGCCCGAACGCGCGGAGCCGTCGGCCCTAGCTGAATCCCCGCGCGAGACGCTTCAGGCTGCCGAACTCGACGAACGACAGCTGCGCGGAATCGAACTCCACCGAGCAGCCGAAAGGGCCAACGGCCTTATGGTGCTGCTCAATGACAGCACCACGCTGTGGTACTCGCAAACCGACAGCACCCGTGCCTACCAAGTCTCGCGCGAGCAGCGAAACCGACGCGGAACACCGCAGATCGAGTACCGCTGCCAGTGTGGCGATTTTGTGAAGAACGGCCGCGTCGATTGCTTGCACATATTCGCCGAAAAGTTGCGCCGCGGCGAAGTCGCGATCGCCGGCGCGCTGCGGAACCGGCGAAAATACGCCGCCAGGTCGAATCGGCGACCGGCGCGCAAAGTGAAGGCTGCCGATGGGCGATCAGGCCGCTCTGCCCGGCGAGCGGCGCGCGTGAAGATGTTCGATGAAGCGCACCGCCTCATCGACTCCCTCGTTCGCGTCACCCTGATCGAGGAGGAACGCGAACAGGCGGCTCGGCCGCGCCGCGGTGGACAGCAAACGCCGACTGTACATCGAGCTGCGGCGCTGTTGCACAAGATCGTGGAGGGACGTTCCGCCGACGACATGATCTCGCGCTATGCCCGACTGATCCGAGGCGGAATGCTTCGACTTGATCGACCGCCGCATCAGAATACCCAGTCGGCTTGGATGAACGATGCGGAAATCACGCAGACTCTGATGGCGTGGTTGCCGCGTACATCGGCGCCATTCCGTCGCTGCGAACGCGGGGGAATCGTCGACTCGACAAAGGAGTCCCAGCTTGCGAGTGCCCACGCACGCTTTGTAGAATATGGCGGAGATTTGCGAGACGGCGCCGATTGGATGAAGGTTCATACGCTGGCCGGCGTGGAGACTTTGGTCGTAATGGCCGCGCGGTTTTCAGGCAGCCGTGGAACCGGGACGCACGACATCAACTTCGTGATTCCGCTGGTGGAGGAAGCCCTGAAAACCTTTCGTCTCGAGTTCCTTCTCGGCGACAAGGCCTATCTCTCGGAAAACGTTCTCGGCTGGCTTTGGCAGAGATCGATCAAGGCCGTGATTCCGGTGAAGATGCGCTGGGATCCGAACACGAAAATGGCGTACCATGAAGCGGCTGTGCAGCTCGTTGAGTGGTTCGATAAGCGTCAGCGCGACTTTCACGAGAAATATCGCCTCCGAGCTAAAATCGAGGCACTGTTTTCGGCGCTGAAGAGAGTCACCAATGGTTTCGTATGGTCGCGCGGTAGGAGACGCTCGGACGCCGCAAATGCGGATAGCCCGTGCACGGCGTGGGTGAACGAAACGCTGTGCAAGCTCCTGTACATGAACATCCGCACGACCGTTTCATATCAGGAACTCACTGGCTGCTCGATCGACTACACCGTACCGAGTCGCTGCTTTCCGGAGCTCGGGGACGACTTGCTGGCGGCATAGTCGTTTCGGTTGTTGAAGCGCTGCTCGACGCCGCTCGGAGTCGAGTGGCGCTTCCATCCCCGACAATGCCTTATTCGATGTGAAATTCGCTGACAAGAAATACTCGATTACATCGAGCCCGCAAGACGGTGATAAGAGAAAGCCCCGCGACTGCGGGGCTTTTTCGTCATCGATTTCACAATGAATCGGGACTTTCACAATGAATCGCGAATTTCACAGTGAATCGCCGTTTTCACCGATTCATTGTGAGTCAGCCTCAAAACGGAATCTCTTCCTCTTCCAACGGCGCGTTGTCGTCGAACGTCGTGCTGCCGCCGTTGGTCGTGCCGGGGCGCGGGGCGCGTTCGTACGTGCCGCCGTCGGCGCCGCGATTGGCACGGTCGAGCATCTGCATCGTGTTCACGACGACTTCCGTTGCTTTGCGCTTGTTGCCGTCTTTGTCGTCGTAGCTGCGGATCGACAGCCGCCCGTCGACCAGACACGACATCCCCTTTTTGAGATACGTGTTGCAGGTCTCGGCGAGCTTGTCCCAAGCGACGCAGTCGATGTAGTCGGTCTCTTCCTGCTGCTTGGACCGGCGGTTGACCGCCAGGGTGAACTTCGTCACTGCAGCGCCTGATCCGACGTAGCGGATCTCTGGATCGCGGGTGAGATTCCCCACGAGCGTGATTCTATTAAAGCTCCCAGCCATTGCGTCTTCCTTCTTCTGTTTTGCTGCTCTGCTTACGTGGCCGACTTCAGGCTACACAGCGAGGGTGCCACCTGTACGGCACTCTATGGTCTGGGGGGTCAGTCGTCCTTGCGAATAACTAGCTGGCGCAGCACGGCATCGTTGAGGCGCAGCCGGCGCTCCGTCTCCTTCGCCTGATCCGCGTCGGCCTTGAAGTGCATCACGACGTAGTAGCCCTCGCGGACATCGTCGATCTCGTACGCCAGGCGCCGCTTGCCGAGCTTCTCGAGCTCGCCGACGATCTCGCCGCCGCGGCCCTTGAGCTCCTCGGCGATCGCGTTGGACCGCTCGTCGACCTCAGTCTCTTCGAGGCTGGGGCGCAGAATGTACGTGACTTCGTAATCGATGACTGGCATAAGCCCTCTCTGGACGCCGGACCAAGCCGGCGGCCCGGCGCAGAGGCCGGGCAGCGGGAAGCTCCTAGCGGCCGGAGGCGCCGGGAGAACCCCCGGATGGTATCACGCCCAAAGCTCCGGAAACAAGGGCAGGCGGGGCACGTAAAGGACCGGCGACCGTGGAAGCGGTCCTCGTGGACGATTTTATCGTCGCCCGGAATCCCGACGCGAGCCGATTACCGTATCTCGTCCGCTTACCGATCGACGGCGGACTCTGGCTCAAAGCCAAGGAGCCTTGGCCGCGGACCGCCCGGGTCTATTGTCAGCCGGCGGAGACGCCGCGCACCGAAAATCTCGATGTCGTCGAACGCGTCGCGGTGCGGTCGTGCACGCGGCGTGGCGTCGCCATCGACCTCATCCTGGCGCGGGCGCATAACCGGCGATCGCAGTTCGTCACGACAACCGTTCGCGGGCAGTCGATGATCCTGTGGCAAACCCCGAAGGTCGCCACGACCGCACGGCCGGGCCTGCGCATCCCGTTCGGAACGGTTTCGCCGCTCGAGACGATCTACGTCGATACGCGCGAGCGCTACGGGTACACGTTTCGGAATCGCGATGCGCGCCTCGAACGCCGCGCGCTGCAGGCCGGTGATTACGCCGTCGCGCTGCGCGACTCGTTCGCGGTCGTCGAACGAAAGACGCTCGACGGCTTCGCGAACTCGCTGACGGACGCGACCCTCAACTACGCGATGGCGGAACTAGCCCTGTTTCCGGCTGCCGCGGTCGTCGTCGAAGGAACGTATTCGGCTTTGCTGCGGAACAGTCACGCTCCGTCGGGCTACCTCGCCGATTTGACCGCGCGCCTGCAGATCCGCTATCCGAACGTGCCGATCGTCTTCGCCGAAACGCGCAAGCTCGGCGAAGAGTGGACGTTCCGTTTCTTCAAAGCCGCGGTCGAGCACGACGCAAAGCCCGAACTCGATTTGCCGCCGACCGTCGTTCCGCGCCCCGAGCCGCAGCCCAAGCGCACTCGCCGCACGCGCGCCCCCGAGCTCGGCTGACGCCCGGCCGCTCGGCACTCAGCCCAGATAGAGCCCCTCGAACATCGCGTCGATTCCGAAGGCGAACTCCGGCAGCGCGGGATGCCGCACCGTGTCCCCAGGGTCGAATCGCGTCACCCCATCACGAGCATGCGCGACGACGGTCCGCCGAGGTGGATCGACAACGAACACCACCTTCGTCCCGGCGGCGAGATAGGCGCCGATCTTCCATTTCAGACGCGACTCCGACTCGCCGACGGACAGGATCTCGACCGCGATATCCGGCGCGAGTTCCGGCGACTCCGACGCAGCCGGTCCGAGCGCTTCGACCGCCTCCGGGTTCAGATATGCAACATCCGGAACCAGCGATGCGAACCGATGTCCAGGGGCCGTAAACTCGTGCCGCCATTCGGACGCTACGCGGCCACGACCATGCGTCCACGCTAGCAACGCGAGAGTCCACCGAAGCTCCAACTCCTGGTGCCGGAACTTCGGGCTCATCTTCTGGACCAGCCGGCCGTCGATGAGCTCGGTCGCGGGCTTCGTCTCGGGTATCGACATCGGCGCGAGCATACAATTCTCCCCACGCAACCCTATCACTGCGTCGGGCCCTTGCGTCAATACCACACTGAGCGTGAAAAGACGGCTAGTCGCCCGCCGACAGGCGACGACGGCTTGACGGCCGCAACACTACGCGATGATTCTCGCTCCGGAGGTGCTGCTGGTGGCGGCCGTGGCGGCCGTAGGTGTGCTGCACACGCTCGTGCCCGACCATTGGGTGCCGATTGCCCTGATCGCCCGCCAACGCGGCTGGTCGCGACGCGAAACCGCAGGCGCCGCGCTGCGCGCCGGAACCGGACACGTCGTGTCGACGCTGGCGATCGGCCTCGTCGTCTGGATCGCCGGCGTCGCGGTGGCCACGCGGTTCGGACACGCGGTTTCGGTGCTGTCGAGCGTCGCCCTGATCGCGTTCGGCGGATGGATCGCGATCTCGTCGTGGCGCGAGCTGCGCGCGAGCGGCGGTCACGGCCACGAACACGTGCCCCACGATGCGCACGACGTCACGACCGCACCGGCGACCGCGCCCGGGCAGCAAAAAGACTCGTCGCGCACGGCGCTGCTGTTGATCCTCGGATCGTCGCCGATGGTTGAGGGCATCCCCGCCTTCTTCGCCGCCGTGCGGTACGGGCCGGCACTCCTCGCCGTCATGGCGATCGTCTTCGCTTTGAGCACGATCGCGACGTACGTGACGCTGTGCGTCTCGTCGGCCGCCGGCCTGCAGCGCATGCGCTTCGGCGCGTTCGAGCGCTACGGCGAGGTGCTCAGCGGCACGTTCATCGCGCTCGTCGGCGCGATCTTCGTGATCTTCCCGGCCTTCTAGCCGCCGCCGCCCGGTGCGAGCAAGTCGAAGGCGCCACGCGCGGCGATCAGCTCGCCGGCGCGCAAACCGCTCGCAACCACGGTCGTCTGGTCGTCGCCCGCACCAGCGACGATCTCGCGCGAGACGAACGTATCGACACCGTTCTTGCCTTTCTGGCGCACGAACACGATCGCGTGTCCGGTCTGCGGGTCTTCGACGATCGCCTCGGTCGGGATCAGGACGCCGCGATGGGTTTCCGCGGCGATCGATGCTTCGACCGCGTCGCCTGACGCTGCGCCGGCCGGTGCGCCGCTGAGCACCACCGTGCTCGTCTGCGTCGCCGGATCGACGCTCGGCACCACCGCGCGCACGACGGCGTCCGCACGTGCGCCGCGGGCCGGCACGCTTACGACCGCCGTCGCGCCCGGATGAATCGCCCGTGCAGCGTCGCCGGTCACCGTGACGGTCACCACGTTCGAGCGCGGCGGACCGACTACCAGCGCGGGCTGCGTGGGATCGATCGACTCTCCGGGATGCTTGAGGATTGCCACCACGATTCCGGCGGCAGGCGCTCGCAGCACGCCATTGGCCAGATTACGCTGCGCCGCGGCGAGCCGATCCTGCGCCGACGCTGCTTGTGCCCCGGTCACGCCGGATTGGGCCTGCGCGGCGCGCACGTCGCTCTGCGCCTGCGCGACGTCCGCACGTGCCTGCAGCAACGCGCCGCCGATCCCGGCCGACGCGCTGCTCGCCTTCGAGCGCGCCGCGTCGACGTCAGCTTGGTCGAGGGCGAGTTGCTGGCGCGCCGCGTCGACGTCTTTCTGCGCCGCGACGCCGCCGGCGAACAGCGTCTGCTCGCGCTCGAGGGTGCGCTCGTCGGCCGCGACCTTCGCTCGCGCTTGACGTAGCGCGTCCTGCGCGCCGGTCGCGTCGCTTTGCGCCGTGCCGCTGCCTCGTTCGAGCGCGGCCAACCGTGATTGTGCCGCACTGAGGCGCTGCTCGGCGCTCGCGAGCACCTGTTCTGGAACGGTTCCTCCGCCATACGAGGCCGCGGCGGCTTGCGCATCGGCGCGCGCCTGCGCCACGTCGATCGCGAGTCCCGACACGTCGAGTTCGGCGAGCGGCTCGCCCGCGACGACGCTCTCGCCAACATGGACGTCGACGCGTGCGAGGATCCCGCTGCCCGAGAACGACAGCTTCGCGTCGCCGCCGGCCGGTGCTCCGACGCGGCCTTGTGCGCGCACGTGCGTTACGAACGTGCCGAAACGTGCGACGGAGACTCCGACGGATGGTGTCGCGTTCGTGTCCGCCTGCTGCGCGGGCGCACGACGATGGCCGATGAACACGACGGTCGCGGCGACGACGGCCAGGGCGACCCCCACCAGGACGCCACCGGTGCGGCGAGTCATTCCGATACCTCCAGCTGGAGCGTCGCCTGCGCCTGCAAGCGATCGTAGAGCGCCGACAACTCGTCGATCTCGGCTTGCACGTACGCGTTGCGCGCCGACGACAGATCTAGACTCGTCGATACGCCGTTGCGATAACCCAGCGTCGCGGCGTCGAGCTCGGCGCGCGCGGCGTCGAGCCCCGCCGCCGTCGCGTGCTCGGCGTCGACCGCTGCCGACGCGCTACGTGACGCGGCGCCAACCTCGACTGCGATCTGGCGCGTCACGGCGTCCCGCTTCGCCGTCGCGACGTCGAGCAAGGCGCGCTGTCCGCGCACCTTCGCACCGAGCGCGCCGCCGATCGGGATCGCGATCTGTGCCCCGACCGTGGGCCCGGCGACCGCAAAGCCCGAGTCGACCCCACGCTCGTATCCGGCATTCAATGTCACGGGCGGCAGCACACCGCGTTCGGCCGCGCGAACCGCTGCCTGCGCCGCGCGCACGTTGTCGTCGGCCGACCGCACGTCGGCGCGGCGCGCCAGCGCGGCCGTGACGGCATCGTCGGGCGCAGGGATCTGCGCGGGCGCCACCGGCTCCGTGCCCGCGCCCGCCAGCGCGCTCGGCGCGATCCCCGCCTCGCGCGCCAGCGCGTCGTCCGCGTTCGCGTCGTCGGCGCGCGCGCGCGCGAGATCGGCCTGCGCGCGCGCCTGCGCGAGTTGCGCGCGCACCACGTCGATGCGTGCCGCGTCCCCGGCCGCGAACCGTTTCTGCGCCGCGTCGAGGAACGCGCCCGCGCTCCCGAGCGCGCCGGTGCGCGCCGCCGAAACCGAGCGTGCACGGAGCGCCGCATAGTACAGGCCGACCACCTTCACGCGCTCGGCGCGCTCGGCCGCGATCTCGTCGGTTTGCGACGCGCGCAGCGCCGCCGCGGCCTGTGCGACGAGCGGAGAGTAGGCGGCAATATCGCCCAGCGTGATCTGCGCGCCGTACGTCGTCAGCCGCTGCGCGATCGTTCCTCCGGGCGCACCCTGTGGCGCCTCGGCGTACCCCGCCGTCGCCGACAAACCGTACGTGCCGCGCGCCTGGTCGTAGGCGGCGCGCGCGGCGTCGACGTTGGCGCGGGCCGTCCGCACCTCGGGCGATGCCGCCACCGCGCGCAACTGCGCGTCGGGCAGCGCGAGCGAAGCGAAGCGCACCATTCCGGCCGGCGGCGCGGAGGTGGCCGGCTGCGCTTGGACGGGCTGTTGCGCGGCGACGATGAGCGCGAGCGCAACGGCACCGGCGGTCACCGCGGCCGGCGACGCGACGCGCCGCCGCTCCGAACCCAGGAACGTCGCGTACAGCACCGGGATCACGACCAGCGTGAACGCGGTCGCCGTCGAGAGTCCGCCGATCACGGCGATCGCGAGCGGCTTCTCCATCTCCGCGCCCGATCCGATGCCGAGCGCGAGCGGCAGCAGGCCGCCGATCGCCGCCAGCGTCGTCATCAAGATCGGCCGCAGCCGCATCTGTCCGGCGACGACCAGCGACGTGGTGACGTCGTCGCCGAGCACGCGTCGCTTGTTCGCGGCATCGATCAGCAAGATCCCGTTCTTCACGACGATTCCCACCAGCAGCAACAGTCCCATGAACGAGGACACGTTCACCGGGGTGCCGGTTATCGCCAAGCCGAGCGCGACCCCGATGAGCGCGAGCGGGATCGCGCCCAAGATCACCAGCGGCAGGCGAAACGAGCCGAACGTCGCGAGCATCACCGCGAACACGAGGACGACCGCGATCGCGATGACACTGGCGAACTCGCGGAACGAGCTCTGCTGCGTCTGGTACGCTCCGCCGATCGTCGCGGCATAGCCGGGCGGAAGCGGAACGCGCGCGAGCGCGCCGCGCAGCCCCGCGACGACCGCCGAGAGGCTCGCACCTTCGATGTTGGCGCTCACCCGCAACAGACGCCGGCCGTTCTCCTCGGTGACGTCGCTCGCGTGACCGACGTTCTGCACTTGCGCGAGCGCATCGAGCGGCGCTTCACCGCCCTTGGTGAGCAGAGCGCCGCTCCCGGTCCCGCTCACCGAGAGGAGCGGCCCGCCGGCGACGTCCACGCGAACGGGGATCAGCGCATACGCACCGGCGACCTGCGTCGCGACGTTCCCCTGCGTTCCCGCCCCGAGCGCGTCGGCGAGATCGCTGCGTCCGATGCCGAGCGCGGCGAGCTGCGATGCTCGCGGCACGATGCGCAGCGCCGGATCATCGTAGACGACTCCATCGAACGCGTCGACGACGCCGGGCACCTTGGCGATCCCCGCCGCGATCCGATCGGACAACCCGATCAGCGTGCGCTGGTCGGAGCCGTTGACCGAGATCTCGACCGGCTGAGGCGCCCCGGAGAGATCGTTGATCTGATCTTCGAGCAACTGATGGAAGTCTAGGTTCGCGGCGGGGACCGCGTCGCTCAGCTGCTCGCGCAGCCGCTCGGCGACGACATCGTAGCCGGCGCGCCCAGACTCCCGCAGCACGATGCGAATCGTACCCGTATTCGTCTGCGTAGGCGAGTAGCCGTTGGTGTCGACTCCGGTCAGGCGTCCCTCATGCTGCACCGCCGGATCGCGCACGACGATCGCCTCCATCCGCGACGCCGCCGCGTCGGTGGTCTGCAGCGACGCGCCCGGCGGGAGGGTGTACTTGATCTCGAACTGTCCTTCGTCGAGCTTGGGCAGGAAGTCACTCGGCAAGCGCGCGAGCAGTCCGAACGTCACGATCAGGACGAGCGCCGCGCCGCCGAACACGACGCTGCGGTGCGTGAGCGCCCAGCGCAGCGCGATCGCATAGCGCTCGGCCAAGCCGTCGTGAACGCCGGCGACGTGCCGCGACGCCCCCAAGAACGCGTTCGCGAGAATCGGTGCGACGAACAGCGCCAGCACCAACGAGATCAGCAGCGAGACCGCGAGCGTGAACGCGAGCGCGCGAAAGAAGAAACCCGTGACGCCGGACAACACCCCGAGCGGCAAGAAGACGACGACGGTCGTCGCCGTCGATGCGATCATCGCCACAGCGATGCGCCCGCTCGCGTCGGAGATCGCTTGCCCGCGCGAGAGCTCGGGCGCCTCGGCGATCCGGCGCGCGATCGACTCGATCACGACGATCGCGTCGTCGATGATCAGCCCGACCGCGACAGCGAGACCTCCGACGCTCATGAGGTTGAGGGTCTGGCCGAAACGATCCATCGCTAGGATCGCGATCGCCATCGCCAGCGGGATCACCGCCGCCGCGACCAGCGTCATCCGCACGCTGCGCAGAAACAGATAGATGACCAGGATCGCGAGCAGCGCGCCGAGCAGGATCGCGTCGCGCAGCGATGCTTGCGACGCGACGATCAGGCGCGTCTGATCCCAATATTTCACCAGCGTGACGTCGGACGGCAGCCGCGGCCGAATCGCGGTGAAGCGCGCATCGACTTCGCGCGCCAGCGCAACCGCGTCGGCGCCGGGCAAGGCGAACGCGTTGATCACGACGGCGTGATTGCCGTCGACCGAGGCCTGCTGGGTCGTCGGCCCGACCGTGAGCCGCACCGTGCCGAGAGCGCTGACCGGGAGCGTGCCGCCTCCGCGCATCGGGACGCCGATCGCCCCGATCCCGCGAGCGTCGGTCGGCGACGCGTCGACTAGCAGCACGTAACGCTGATGATAGCGTTCGGTCGTGCCGACCGACTGAACATCGTTGGCTTGGGCGATCGCCGTCGCCACGTCGGCGGCGCTCAGGCCGACGGCCGCGAGCGCGCTCGGATCGAGATCGACATGGTATTCGACCGGCGCTCCTCCGGCCGCGGTGACACGGCCCAGCCCCGGCGTCCCCGCGAATGCCGGGAGCAAGCGGGCGTCGACGAACTGCCGCAGCGCGGTCTGCGAGAGTACGCGCGATGAGAGCCCGTACGAGACGACCGGCTCGGCATTCGGGTTCACGATCACGGCGTCGATGCTCTTGGCAGCCGGAAGCGCTCCGCGCAGCGAGCCGATCGCCTGTTCCACCGCTTGCAGGTCGGTCCGTGGCTCGGTGTGCGAGTCGAAATCGACCACGATCTCGGCCGAGCCTTGGGTCGAGGTCGCCAGCACGCGCGTCGCCGACGGCAGCGTCTGGAAAGCCATTTCCAGCGGCCGGGTCACCGCGATCCGAACGCGTTCGGGCGGCAGATCGCCGGCGTCGGCGACGACGTCGATCCGCGAGAACGACATCGGCGGAAAGATCGCGGCGGGCGCCGTCAGATACGACCGAACGCCGAGCCCGGCCAGGACGAGTGCCGCGAAAACGAGGACGTTCGCGTGCCGCAACGCGAAGGCGGCGATCGTTTGCTGTGCGGGCGGAGACAACGCCGCTCAGTATCCGTCGCGCAGATTACCCCGCGATGAACGGCTCCGCGCTCGGAAGCTCGACCACGACGCGCGCGCCGCCGCCCGGCTCGTTCGTGAGCCGCAGCGTGCCGTGAACCGACTCGACCAGGGCAGCTGCGATGGACAGGCCCAAACCCGAGCCTGCGCCGCCGCCGCTCGCCGCCTCGCCGCCGCGGCCGCGCGCAGAATCGCCGCGCCAGAAGCGTTCGGTCGCGTGGGCGAGCGCAGCGTCCGAGAAACCCGGCCCGTCGTCCAGCACGCTTAGGCGCACCGTGCCGCCGGCGCGCTCGACCCGCATATCTACGAAGCCTCCCACGCGACCGAACTTGAGCGCGTTGTGCAGCAAGCACAGCGTCACGCGACGCAGCGATGCCTCGTCCGCGCGCACGGTCGCGGACTGGTCGCCGGAGCGGCGGAGCGTCACGCCGTGCGTCCGAGCAAGTGGAGCGAGTCGCTCCTCGACCACCGCCGCGACAGCGGCAAGGTCGACGAGCGCGTCGCCGCCGGCGCGCGACTCGCTGCGCGCCGCAGCGAGCAGATCGCGGGTGAGTGCCTCGAGCTCGTCGGCCTGTACGGCGATCGCGCGCAGCGCGCGCTCGTACTCTTCCGGCGCGCGCGGACGCCGCAGCATGAGATCGGCTTCTGCGCGGATCACCGAGAGCGGGGCGCGCAGCTCGTGCGAGGCGTCGCTGGTGAACCGCCGCTGGCGCGCGAACGCGCCTTGCAGCCGGTCGAGCATTCGGTCGAAGGTGACCACCAAACGCCCGAGCTCGTCGTCGCGCGGCGGGATCGTGAGGCGACGCGAGAGATCGTGCGCCTCGATCTCGGAGGCCAGTTCGGCCATGGCAACGAGCGGACGAAGTCCCCGCGCTGCGACCGCTCCGCCCGCGATGACCGCAAAGGCGGCCACCACCGGGATCGCGAGCGCGAAGCCCAGCACCAATAGGCGATCGAGCTCGGCGACGTCGCCGAGATCGTGCCATGCGACGGCGAGACCGAGCGGCGCATGTCCTTGCGGGACCATACCCGTTGCGACGCGCAGGCTCCCACCGTCGGCTTGCACCGTCGTGGTCCTCGCGCTCAAGGACGCTGACGCGAGCGCGCGCACCGCTTCGGGTACCTGCACGACCGTGGTCGCGATCGGTGCGCCGGCCGAATCGAGGATGGCACCGCTCAACCGAGTCCCCAAGATGCGCGCGAATTGTCGCCGGTCGTCTGCATCGAGCACCAGCCTGCCATCGTGTTCGCCCACGATCGCGGCGATCGCGCGCGTCGCGGTTTCCAAGCGCTCGTCGAGCGCCACGCGTTCGGACCGGTCGACGACGGCAATCGTCGCCGCCGCGAATGCGATGAGCGCCACCAGCAACGCGGCCGCGTAGGCGACCGCGAGCTGGCCGCGCAGCGACCGCGGATCGATCACCAGGGCCACGCTCCGCACCGGTAGCCCGCACCCCGCACCGTGTGGATGAGCGGCGGCTCGCCGCCCGCCGACAGCTTCACGCGCAGACGGCGTACGTAGACTTCGATCACGTTCGACGCCGTGTCGCGGTCGCGCTCCCACAGCGCGTCTTCGAGCATCGGACGCGTGACCAGCATGCCGGCGTTGCGCATGAGGTATTCGAGGAACGCCGTCTCGCGCGCGGACAGCTCGATGCTCCGCTCGCCGCGCTTCACCCTGCGCGTGCGCAGATCCATCACGAGGTCTTCGACGCAGAGCTCGTCCCGCACCGGCGCCGGCTCACGGCGGGTGATCGAACGGAGGCGCGCCTCGAGCTCGTCGAACACGAACGGCTTGCGCAGGTAATCGTCGCCGCCTGCATCGAGTCCGGCGACGGTGTCGTCGACGGTATCGCGCGCGGTGAGCATCAGAATCGGTGTGAAGTCTCCGGCTGCGCGCAGCGACCGCGCGACGCCCAGCCCGTCCTTGCCCGGCAGCATCACGTCGAGCACGATCGCGTCGTAACCGCCGCCCATCGCCGCGCGCTCGCCGCCGGTGCCGTCGGGTTCGACATCGACCACGTGCCCGCTTTCGGCAAGGCCACGCCGCAACACGTCTGCGAGCGAGGGATCGTCCTCGACCACCAGGATCCTCACCAGCGTGCCCGACGCGCCTGCGTCAGCTGCCGACGCGGGCTTCGCGCTTGGTGACGCGCCAGACGTTGCGGACGTCTTTGATGTTCTGCAGCTTGCGCAGCAGGCGCTGCAAGTGGTCGAGGTCGTTGATCATGGCGGTGATCGAGATCAGCGCGCTCTTGTCGCGCTTGGCGCGCGCGTTGACCGAGCTGATCTGGGTCTTGAGCTCGGCCGCGACGCCGAGCACGTCTTGCAGCAGCCCGGAGCGGTCGTTGGCTTCGATCTCGATGTCGACGGCATGGGTGAGCTGCGACCGATCGAGCCATTCGGCTTCGAGAATGCGCTCGGGAGCCGCGTTCATCGACGCCGTGTTCGGGCAATCGCCGCGGTGCACGCTCACGCCCTTACCGATCGTGACGTAGCCCATGATCGGGTCGCCGGGCACCGGGCTACAACACTTCGAAAGCCGCACCAGCACGTCGTCGACGCCGGCGATCCGGATGCCACTGGAGTTGCGCGCGACGCGGCGGGTCGTCGTCGGACGCGGCAGGGCCGCGATGTCGACGACGTTGTCGATCTTCGATTCCTCGCGCAGCCGCTGCACGACGTTGACGGCGGTCACGTCACCGAAGCCGATCGCTGCGAACAGGTCGGTCGAATTCGTGTAGTTCAGCTTGTGAGCGACCTTCTCGAGCACGTCGCCGCGCGCGACGTCGACCCGCAACCCGGCACGCGCGAGCTCCGCCTCGACGGCCTCTTGGCCGCGCAGGGTGTTCTCTTCCTTCTGGTCCTTGCGGAACCACTGCTTGATCTTGTGCTTGGCGCCGCTGGTCTTGACGATCGAGAGCCAGTCGAGCGACGGCCGCGACGACTTGTTGGTCAGCACCTCGACGATGTCGCCGTTCTTGATGTGCGAGTCCAGCGGGACGATCTTGCCGTTCACCTTCGCGCCCACGCAGTGATGGCCGACGTCGGTGTGCACCTGATAGGCGAAATCAAGCGGCGTCGCCGTCGCGGGCATCGAGAACACGTCGCCCTTGGGCGAGAAGATGAAAACCTGCGTGTCGAACAGATCGAGCTTGAGGTTCTCCATGAACATGCGCGAGTCGCGCATGTCGTTCTGCCACTCCAGCAGCGAGCGCAGCCAGGTCAGCTTCTGGCCGGCGTCGTCCTTCTTGGCGCCTTCCTTGTAGCGCCAGTGCGCGGCGATCCCGTACTCGCTGGTGCGGTGCATCTCCCAGGTGCGGATCTGCACTTCGAGCGGATCCCCGCCCGGGCCGACGACCGTGGTGTGCAGCGATTGGTACATGTTGGGCTTGGGCATNNATCGCGATGTAGTCTTTGAACCGGCCGGGGAGCGGTTTCCACATCGCGTGCACGACGCCCAGCGCACCGTAACAGTCCTTGACGGTGTCGACGATGACGCGCACCGCGGTGAGATCGTAGATGGTCGAGAACTCGCGGCCCTTGAGCATCTTCTTGTGGATCGAGTAGAAGTGCTTCGGACGGCCCGTCGTATCGGCTTTGACGCCGACCTTCTCGAACTCGGATTTGAGGTCGGCAATGACGTGCGCGACCGCTTCTTCGCGCTCGGCGCGCTTCTTCGCGACGCGCTCGGCGATGTCGCGGTACGCATCGGGATCGAGATAGCGCAGCGCGAGGTCTTCCAGATCCCACTTCACGCGCCAGATGCCCAGCCGGTGCGCGATCGGGGCGTAGATCTCGATCGTCTCGCGTGCGATCGACTGCTGCTTGACCGGCGGCAGGCTGGCCAGCGTGCGCATGTTGTGCAGGCGGTCGGCCAGCTTGATGATGATGACGCGAATGTCCTTGGCCATCGCCAGGAACATCTTGCGCAGGTTCTCGACCTGCGCGTCCTCCTTGGACTGATAGGGGATGCGGGTCAGCTTGGTCACGCCGTCGACCAGGGCGGCGATCTCGGCGCCGAACTCCTCCGCGACCTGCTCGTTGGTGAGGAACGTGTCCTCGACGACGTCGTGCAACAGCGCCGCGGCGATCGTCGCGCGGTCCATCTCGAGGTCGGCCAGGATGTCGCCGACGGCCAGCGGGTGGGCGATGTAGGACTCGCCCGAGGCGCGGCGCTGGCCTTCGTGGGCGCGATCGGCGACCTCATAGACACGCTCCAGCCAAGCCCCGTCCAGCGAGGGGTCGTATTGCTGAACCTTGGCGACGAGATCGGCGATGGTCATGCTGATGTAGGCCTTATCCTACGTGAGACACGGCCCAAGACGCAAAGGCTTCGCTCGCCTGCTCGGCCCCTAATAGCGGATGAAGCTGGTGACGTCGACTCCGTCGAGGGCGGCGCGCCCGCCGAGGGCCTCGAGCTCGATCAGCACGGCGGTCCCGACCACCTCGGCCCCGAGCTTTTGGAGCAGCCGCAAGGTCGCCGCGATCGTGCCGCCGGTCGCCAGGAGATCGTCGACGACCAGGACGCGGTGGCCGTGCCCGACGGCGTCGGCATGGATCTCGAGCGTGTTGGTGCCGTACTCCAGCGCGTACTCTTCGCTGTACTTCTGGCCCGGCAACTTACCGGGTTTGCGGACCGGGATGAAACCCGCGCCCAGCGCGTGCGCGACCGGCGCGCCGAGCATGTAACCGCGCGCTTCGATCCCGACGACGGCCTCGACGCGCGCATCGCGGAAACGGTCGACGAACAGGTCGATGGTTGCTTTGAAACCGGCCCGGTCGGCGAGCAACGGGGTGATGTCGCGAAACAGGATTCCCGGAATCGGGAAATCCGGAATCGCTCGGATCAGCGTTTCGATCTGCAGCGTCACGGCTCGCTCGCTTCGCCTTCGCCTAGGCGAGGCCTGCGAATGTGTGACGGGCGCACCGAAACGCCGCATCGGAAACGCCGCCCGCTCGCCACTCGTTGCCGGTGTGAAATCATTCCTCAATCGGGGAATACGGGAGAGACTATGAACGGGAAATTTCTGACCGCGACCGCGCTCGCAGCGACGATGACCTTCGGTGCGATCGCGCCGGCGCTGGCTGACGGGGCAGCGAGCACCCGCAACATCCTCATCGGCGGTGCCGCAGCGGCGTTGCTGATCACGAACTACAACCACAAGAAGCGCGCGAAGCAAGAAGAGAATCGCGAGCAGACGCGGCGCCAGTCGTCGTATCGGTCGTCCTTCTACAATCGCTACGGCCACTACCCGAGCGAAGGCCAGTATCGCAATTGGTACTATCGCAACTACGGCATGTGGCCGTCGAACTGATCGTCGCCCACGAAGACTGACGAGAGCGAGCCACCCCTTCCGGGGTGGCCTTTTCGTTGTGCCGAAGTCTTGCTAGAGTGATCGATTTACGGCGATACCGCGATCGGCTGATCGTCGCGGTCGCGGTCGCAATAGCGTTCCACGAGGTCCTGCTCGGTTTCGTGCACGGCCCGGCACACCCGTCGGACACCGACGACGCCGGCGTCACGACGAAGATCGTGTTCGAGGCCCCGCCGTCGCCGTCGCCGACGCCGCGGTCGACCCCCAAACCGACGCCGACCCCGCGGACGACACCGCCGCCGACGCCCCCGCCGCGCCGCACGCCGCCGCCGCGCAGCACGCCCACGCCGGTTCGGCACGTCGTCGGCCGCTCGAAGGGCACACCCAAGAAACATCACGGCGGGGGCGCGCAGAAGTCCGTCGCCACGACCGCCGCCACCGGAACGTACGCCGATCCGAACGCCTCGGGTGTGGGCACCAGCAGGGCGACAGGGGTCGGAACCGGCCCGCAGCCCGGCACCGGCGGCGGGCAGGCCGGCAACGCCAGCGGAAATCAAGGGAACGGCAACGGTCCGGTCAACGCCGATACACCGTGCGGCGTCGTCGAATTCAAACCGGTCGCAGCTCCAAAGTACAGCAACGGGACTGCGTCGGAACCGGTCGATGCGACGGTGACGTTTCCCGACGGTCACCACGAGTCGGCGCGCTTTCCGTACCCGTGGGTCTATCCCAACGGCGAGCAGAACGATCCGTGGTCGGACACGAACCTCAAGAACCCGAACTACGGCGACGTCACGCTCCGCTTTCCGCCGCCCGGCTCCGACACCTCGGCGTTTCCGCCGTTGATCCAGTACATCTTGAAGCACACCAACTCCGAGGGCTACACGAACCTGCAGCCGTGTCCGCACAGCCGCGGGTGAAGCAGGTTCACGTCGCGGTCGACGCCCACAACCTCGCGCGCGACGACCGCGGGATCGGCCGCTACGCACGGGCCGTCCTCTCGCGCGCGCAACGCGACCCGCGCTTTCGCTGGACGTTCGTCGTGCGCGATCTCTTTCCGCGGCGCGCGCCGGTCGCCCACGCGATCGGGGCAGCGGACGTGCGCGTCGCGCGCCGAGTCCCGGCGGACGCCGACGTCGTCTGGTTTCCCTGGAACGGCACGTTTCTGCGCACGAACGTGCCGGCCGTCGCGACGATCCACGACGCCGCGCCGTTCGCGTTTCCCGCGGCCGATGCTCGCAAGCGTGCCACCGAGCAGAATCCGTTTCTCGCAACCGCTGCGACGGCGCGGCGCATCCTCGTGCAGTCGCGCTTCACCGCGAACGAGGTCGAAGCGCGCTTGGGGGTCGAGGCGGCGCGCGTCGTGGTGACGCCCCTGGCGGCCGATCCCGTCTTCACGCCCGGCGCGCTGGATGCGCTGCCGGCCGAGTTGCGCGGCAAACGCTACGTGCTGCACGTCGGCGCGCACGACGAACGCAAGAACACCGCCACGCTGATCGCGGCGTACGCGCGCGCGTTTGCGAACGCGGACGTGATGCTCGTCTTCACCCGCCGGCCACCCACGCTGCCGCCGGGCGGGCACGTCGTCGATGCGCCCGACGATGCGACCCTCGTCGCGCTGTATCGCGGCGCCGCGCTGGTCGCGGTACCGTCGACCTACGAAGGCTTCGGCCTGCCGCTGCTCGAGGCGATGGCCTGCGGCACGGCGGCGCTCGCCGCTCGCGCGGGCGCGCTCCCTGAGGTCGGCGACGACGCGGCCGCGTGGGTCGACGACGTGCTCGACGCCGGCGCCTGGAGCGATGCGTTGCGCGACCTGCTGGCCGGCGACGCGGAGCGCGCGGCGTTGGCGGCACGCGGCCTCGCGCGCGCGGCGACGTTCTCGTGGGAACGCTGCACCGCGCAGACGCTGGCAATCCTCGAAGCGACGGCGGCCGGACCGTGAAAGCGCTGCTCGTCGTGCGGCCGGACGCGGCGTCGAAGCCGGGCGGCGACCTGGTCCACGCCGAGCGCACGGCGACGGCGCTGCGCGCGCTCGGCACCGAGGTCGATCTCGCCGCGACCGACGCGCCCGACCCGCGCGGATACGACGTCGCGCACGTCTTCGGCGTCTTCGAACCGGCTCTGGCGCGCAAGCAGATCGACGCCGTTCGCGCGCACCGCGCCCCGCTGGCGCTTTCGCCGATCTGGCTCGACCTGCGCGCCTTCTTCGCGACCGCGCCGGTGGTCGAACGCGCGCTGGCTGCGCGCAGCGTCGCTGGAGCCGAGCATCGCCTGGCGCGGCTGCATCGCATCGAGTCGCGGTTGCCGTGGGAGGGCAGCATCGCGCGCAACGCCGACCGGCGACTCGCGGCGCAGCGCGAGCTGATGTCGGCGGCGGACGTTTTGCTGCCCGCCAGTGAGGTCGAAGCATATCTCTACGGGGAGCGGCTGCGCGTCGCGAGCGTGCCGTTCGTCGTCGCGCCGCTCGGCGTCGACGACGAGGCGTTCTCGGTCGAGCGCCGGTGCGAGCGCGCCGGCGTGTTGTGCGCCGGACGCATCGAGCCCAAGAAAAACCAAGCCGCGCTCTTGTACGCGCTGCGCGGCGTCGACGTCGACGTCACGCTGGTCGGCGCCGCCTACGACGCGCGTTATCTCGCGTTGTGCCGGCGCTGGGCGACGGCACGCACGCGGTTCGTCGAGCACGTGGCGCACGGCGAGGTGGTGCGCATGATGGCGGCCGCCGCGGTACACGCGCACCCGTCGTGGCTGGAAAGTCCCGGGCTGTCGTCGCTCGAAGCGGCGGCGACCGGCGCGCGCCTGGTCGCGGGCGATCGCGGCTGCGAGCGCGAGTACTTCGGATCCGACGTCGACTATGCCGATCCCGCCGACCCGGCGACGATTCGCACCGCGGTGCTGCGCGCGCTCGAACGCGGCCCGCGCGAGCGCGGCGACGCGCTCGAACGGCGGCTTGGCTCGTACACCTGGCAGCGCACCGGCGAGGCGACGCTGGCGGCGTACGCACGCGCGATCGCGGCCCGCGGCTGATGCGCATTCTCATCGCCGCCGAACGGCTCGGCCGCGCCGGCGGGATGGAACGCTATCTCGAGGTGCTGTTGCCGAAGCTGGTCGAGCGCGGCGCGACGGTCCACGTGTTGGCGCGCCGCATCGACGCCGTTCCGCCGGGCATCACCGCCGAACAGGTGACGTGGGCCGAGGAGCACGACGCCCCGTCCGCGGCGGGACGAGCGGCGATCGCGCGCGAGGTCGCTGCTTTCAGCCCGCAGGTGGCCGTCGCGCACAACGTCATGGACGGCGGCGTGGTGGCGGCGCTGCGCGCGGTGGATCGTCTGGTCTACCACCTGCACGATCACCGCCCGTTCTGCCCCAACGGCGATCGCGTGTTCCCGCGCAGCGGTCGCAACTGCACGGAACCGCTCGGCGGCGCGTGTGCCGTCCACTCGCTGACCGACGGGTGCGCATACGGACCGCGCCGGCGCACCGCGCGATTGATCGGCAATCGCGAGCGCTTGCGCGATGCGATCGTCGCATCTGACGCCGTGATCGTCGCCTCACGCTACGTCCGCGAGCGGGCCGCCGAGAACGGCGTTCCCGAGCACCGGATCATCGAGATCACGCCGCCGCTGCCCGACGACGCCTACGCGCAGCCCGGCGAAACCGCGCATCGCTCGCGCGACATCGTGTTCGCCGGGCGCATCGTGCCGCAAAAAGGTCTCGATTCGCTGGTTCGCGCGATCGCCGGAATCACGCCCGGCCGGCGTCCGCGCGTGCGCGCCTTCGGCGACGGTCCGGCGCTGGCCGCCGTCCGCGCCGAAGCGCTGCGGCTCGGCGTCGCGCTCGACGCGGCGGGTGCCGTCTCGACCGAGACGCTGCGCGCGGCGATCGACGACGCCGCGCTGCTCGCGCTGCCGTCGCGCTGGGCGGAGCCGTTCGGCTACGTCGGGATCGAAGCGTTCGCGCGCGAGCGCGCCGTCGTGGCCTATGAGGTGGGCGGCGTGGGGTCATGGTTACAAGACGGCTGGAACGGCATCGCGGTGAACCCCGGCGACGAACCCGCCCTCGGCGCGGCGATCGCCGCGCTGCTCGACGACGACGCGCGGCGCGCACGTCTGGCCCGAAATGCCCGCGCCGACGCGGAACGCTATCGGGCGGCGACGATCGTCGACGCGCTGTTTACGGCGTACCGGTTGCGCTAGGCGCTTTTCGCGCTCGGCCCGCGATCCAGCGAAGATCGGCGATCTTCCAGTCCGCGCCGTCCCACGCGAGCGTCACCAGTTCTTCGTCGCGCTGCGGGCTTCCACGGTCGCGATCGATCCCGTCGATGTCGGAAACCACGACCGTGTCCGATCGCTGGCGCAGCGTCACGGCGAACGATGCATAGCGGCCGTAGCGCGCCACGAGGTCTGATTCACCGTGACGCGTACGATAGGCCGGCGCGAGCATCGCGTAGGCGAATTGCCAATGCTGCCCCTCGACCTGCTGGTAGAACCGCTCCATCACCGAACCCAAGTCGGGGTCTTTGGGGACCGGCAACGCGTGAGCCGGCGCAGCGGCCTCGTCGCGCGGCGGCTGCGCGCACCCGCTCGCGACCAGGAGCAACGCCTGCGCGAGCAATGCTACCGCGAGCGCTGAGATGAAGCCTAGTCGACACCCCCGCATCACCGGCAATATTATCGTGGCGGCGGCATGAGCCCTTGCGCTGAGGCGTCGAAGGCCGAGCGGATGCGCTTGACCGTTGCCCTTCTGGTCGCCGTCTCGCTGATCGCAGCGGGCGGCTGTTCGAGCGCGGGTAACGTCGCGGTCCCGACGAGCTGTACCGGCGCGACGAACGACAAGATCGCCGCGTTGATCGCGCGGCGGTATGACGGTGAGGTCGACAACGTGATGGTCTGCGGCACGACGTTCGCGTCGTCGCGTCCGCAGCGCTCGGGGCCGCACGGCGGCCATCAACTGCTACCGTTGCGGATTCCGTTGCCGGACGGTTCATCCGCCCTGGTCGAGGTCGTGACCAACGACAACCTCGACGGCATCGTCACCGCGCCGCGGGGTGCGCACGTCGCCGCCTACGGCCAGTATTACCTCACCACGGATAGCCAGCGCCCCTTCGTCGCCGGCATCCACGACACGCACTGCGCGACCCACCGCGGAGCCGACAACGGCTGGATCGTCGTCAACGCCGCCAAGTTCCCCGCGCGCGGCTGCTGATTTCTGTCATGCGGACGCTGCCGTTGTCATCCTGAGCCCGTCGAAGGATGACGCCGTGCCCCGCGAATGCACCGCGCCGCGTCGCCATCTCATCCTGAGCAGCCGAGGCACTCGGCGACCTGCGCGCGGATGAACAACCGAGCGATGCTCACTCGGCGATCCGCGCGGCGATGACGATGCGCGTGAGAAGTGACGCGCGCATCTACGCGTGACGCGCGAGGTGATCGCGCGCATCTGCGCGCGACGTCGGCGGCGAACAATGTCGATGTCGACCACAGACTCAGCGGCCTAGTCGCCGAGCCGGATTTCCGCAGAAACGGGCGTAGCCGAGCGAACCCGCGCCTGTCGGGCATTCTGGGCGGCCAGTTCGCAGATCGCCGCGGGCTCGTCGAGTCCCTGAGCATCGTTGTCGATCGCCGGCCATCGCAGTCGCGTAGCCCTCGGCACTCCTGCGTCACCACGCAAATGCCGGAAAAGAGGTCCCGCTCCGCGCTTGGGGACTCCATTCGCCTCGCCACGGACCTTGCGGTTCATTAGCGATCGCGCGGGGCGCTCGTCCGCTGCGAAGTGCAACCATGAGCCTTATCAGAACGCGCAGTTCAACTCCGGGCCGACGATTCTTCGCGGATCGACGGTCGAGATCGGTAGCCGACGCGGAGTCGATGGCGATGCGCTGCGATGTCCGCTCGCGATTCGGTTCACCTCGGCGCAGCTCTTGCCGAGCGGAGCGCTTCGCGGGCCCGCTCGTCAACGGCTATAGCGAGGCTCTACCGCATGGCACTTCCGTCATGTCACCATTCGGAAGAGGTAAGCCAAGCGGTAGCAACGGAGAATCATTGCGATGATGCCATTAGGCGAGGCCTTACGCTTGGCTCGTGAAGCCCGCGCCCTTTCTCAAGCAGAGGTCGCGCGCCGCGCTCATATGCAAAGTGGCGAGGTCTGTCGAATTGAAGCAGGCAAGCGAGTCGACCCAGCCTTTTCTACGATCGCCGACCTAGGGGCGGCAATCGGCATCCCGCTCGACGAGTTACGCGAAGTCGGGGGCGCGCTCGACGCTGCTACAACTACGCCGCCGCGCGTTGCGACCGTCCGCCCGGAATTACCAGCAGCCGAGGACGCCCTAACAGGGCTCCGAGAAGACCTTGAGACGATGCAGCGGGAGTTGGCGGACCTGAACGACCGCTTCGCTGCGGCGATGGAGCTGTCGCGGGTCGGCTTCCGGTGTCGGCCGATGCAGACGCGTAGCTGCGGAACGCGAGTCGGAAGCGAGCATCATGAGAGGACGAGGAGCAAGAGGTTCG
Organism: Vulcanimicrobiota bacterium; assembly: GCA_003161435.1. Classification (GTDB taxonomy): domain Bacteria; phylum Vulcanimicrobiota; class Vulcanimicrobiia; order Vulcanimicrobiales; family Vulcanimicrobiaceae; genus Vulcanimicrobium; species Vulcanimicrobium pasteuri. The sequence goes on along the minus strand of PMOS01000021.1, from coordinate 10,877 downwards.
CGTCGGCCGAGCCGTTCACGGCGTCGACCCCCGACGCCTGGGGAGTCGCGGCAAAGCGCGGACGCCTATGATCGCGCCGGCGAGAGCCAGCACAGCGGCATACTCGCCGTACCTGCGCCGATCGCGGCGCGCTGTCCACAGATTCTAAATGCATATCAACTGAGGGAGGTTTGGGGTGAATCTAACAGCGGTCAGGTGCTTAATCGCAGCGGCGTGTTTCGCCACGTCGTGCGCTCTCACATCGTGTGGCGGAGGTGGAGGCGGTGGAAGTAATCCGGTGCCACCAGGCGTCGGCGGTGGAACAGTAACGCCGCAGAATTACATGCCGCTTGCGAGCGGGAACACGTGGACGTATCAAGCCGGCATCGTCTATACGATGAACGGCCCGGTCGGGGCTGGCGGACAAACTACGTACGGCTATCAAGGCGGCTGCCAAGAACGGGAATTCTATTACAAAGATGCGTCGCAAGACCTGTACTCGATCGGTCAGAACCCGACCGGCGGCCTGACGCCGTCGACACTCTATCCATCGCCGGAACTCATTCTCAAAGGCGCGATGGTCAACGGTGATCATTGGCAGAATAACCTCGGCTTCACGACCGAGTTCGTTTCGGTCGCGGGCCCGGTAAACGTGACGATCAACGGCGCGGCTACGCCGGGGTGGACGCTGACCTATACCGACACGCAAGCCGGTTCAACGCCGAACGTTATCACGTACGTCGCGAACATCGGCGCTGTCCAGGTGACCGACTATTGCGTTAGTCCTTCGGCGCAGCGCACGCTTACAGGTGACACCATCTCGCCGACGTCCTCGTAAGGGTTCGCATGAATCGAATGATCTGCGCGGCCATTGTCGTCGCGCTCATGCTCCCTACACCAGGAGATAGCCAAACTCCCACATCTCCTTCAGAGGCTTCGCCGTCCGCTCCAGGCTCGACAGCGACTCCCTCGCCGTTGCCATCGCCTACCTCGTCGCCAGTAGCCTACCGTCCACCGCCAAACCTGACGCTCGCCAGCGCGTGCTCGGAGCTCAAAACAACAGCGAGATTGGAGGCCGATGCGCACGATGCCCATGTCATCGCATCCTTCGGCCGCGAGCGTGAGCTCAAGAAGCAGATAGCCTTGGCCTACTACAAGTGCGCAGATCGGTTCGCAAAGCGCACAGATGACCGCGGGCGATATGCGCACGACAAGGCGCTTATCATGTACGCTGCCGCGCTACGTGACAGCTTTACGGAGTCGCCCGAACCTGCAGCCATCGTGCAACTTGAAACGGCGATCGAAGAGCTAAGGTCGACCACTCCGTTCGCTGACGTCCACGACGACGCTCTAGCGCTGGCCGCAACGCTGCCCGCCCCGCCCACAGCCCCACCCACGAGTGCACCAGTTGGTGTCGTCGCCTGCCGAGACACAAACTTCGCCGGAATCCACCAAGACTGGCTTGCCGCCTTACGTAAATGGTCCGCGGACGTCGATAATACGAATCGCGCTGGAGCACTGAGGGCCAACATCCTGACTCAAGTTAACTACAGCGTCCAACTCGGCGCGGAGAAAGCTGATGCCGCCAAGCTCTTTAATTTTGAGCCGCAGATGCGCTCGGCTATAGACCTTATGCAGGCAGCGAATACACCGGAGACTGTTAGACTCGCAACGACCATCCTATCGCGAATCCACGAGGTTAACGGTTACGCATCGTCCTTCACAGCAAATGCAAATCGCGGAGCTGCATCGATCAGCGACCGCGAGCATTTACAGTCAAGTAAGCTCGCCGCGGACGCAGCTGCCGAAGACCTGCGTCACCTCCCGTACTGCTCAAAGTAACACTATGGCCATTTAGACCGAGCGGCGTAAGACGGTCAAGCAAAGGGACTGACGACGACCTGCGCATTCCGCCGCCGGGCCCAAGACCGGCAGCTCGGTGCGCTTCACGGCACGCCGGCTCTCCGACGGTGACGTCCACCGACGGGATCATCAACAACGGCGAGAGCGCGACGCCCGTTTCAGACGCTGGACGAACCGCGCTAGTTTATCGGTGTGCCGATAGGCGCCGACTGGTCCCGCAGATGCGCCCTCCTGTTCGATACCCTCGGCGGTGTCCGCAGTCAAGTCGAACGCGCAGAAGCGCGAGCTGCGAAAGGGCATCAGCGTCTCGCGCGAGCGGCGGCGTCGATCACCTCAGAAAATGTTGCCGGGCGAGGCCGCCTCATCCTGAGCCCGTCGAAGGATGGCCCAACGTGACAGTCGCCCTTCGCCAAGCTCAGGGCGACATCGCGATCAAAGCGAGGGGCGATCGTTGATTATCTCAAAGCGACATCGTTCGCCCTTCGACGAGCTCAGGGTGACATCGGGGGGATGAAAAGAAACCCGCTCGTGAGAGCGGGCCTCTTTTGCCCATGCACCCGGTAGACGTTTCTGGGGCTAGTTGCCGGAGAAGTCTTCCACGTAGAAGGTTTGGCCTCGGCCGACGGTTATCACTGCCACGCCGATCTTCTGCACGCGCGGATCGATTTCGCCCGAGTAGTGTTCGGGACTGTGCACGAACGCGGTTTGCGCGCTCGCTTCGCTGGAATCGAAGGCGATGTTTTCCGAGGCGTAGACATTCAAGTGGCGCGCAGCCAGACGATCCTGAAAAGTGACGCCGTTCGGATCCGTATGCCCGAAGTAGCCGCGCGCCGCCATGTCGACGGCCTTCGCGTACGCGACCTGATCGAGCGTCGCGTCGCGTCGCAGCGCAGGAAGCCCGTGCTTGGCACGCTCGGTGTTGACGCCGACGGCCAAGGCCGCTGCGTCGGCAGGGATGCTATGCGGATGCGGGTTGACGAAAACGATCGAGATCGGGGCGTCGCCCGGCACGATCGTCGAGGCCTCGCTGATCATCGGCGCGTGCACCTTCAGCGGCGCCGCGGCAATCAGCAACGCGGCGAGCCCGACAACCCGCAACGAACGCGCGATACGGCTCGACGCGGACCCGAGGCTTCGAACGATCTTCTTCATGCGCCGATTGTCGCAGGCCGCAGTAACGTCGCGCGGTTGGTCGAGATGGCGCCTCCCGCGTTACCGTCGCGTTACGGCGACGAAAGAGGCCGCTCGTGAGAGCGGGCTCTTTTTTTGGCCGTCGCCGCGCAGGTGCTTGGGGGACTAGTTGCCCGAGAAGTCCTCGACGTAGAACGTTTGGCCGCTGCCGTCGGTGATGACGGCGACGCCGATGCTCTTCTCGCGCGGGTCGATCTGATTCGAGTAGTGCGGCGGGCTGTTCACGAACGAGGTCTGCGCGCGCTTCTCGTTGCTGTCGTAGGCGATGTTCTCCGCGACGTAGGCGGTCGGCCAGTGCCACACCTGCATGCGCTCCGCAAACGTGACGCCGTTGGGGTCCGTGTGCCCGAAGTAGCCGCGCGCCGCCATGTCGACGGCCTTGGCATATGCAACCCGGTCGAGGGCGGGGTCGCGCTGCAGCGCGGGCAGCCCGTGCTTCGAGCGTTCCGCGTTTACGCCGTCGGCGAGCGCCTGCGCGTCGGCCGCAAGGGCGTGCGGATGCGGGTTGACCAAGGCGATCGCGATCGGGGCTTCGGGCGCATCCTGCGAGGCGCCGATCATCGGCGCGTGCACCGCGACCGACGACACGGCGAGCATGATGGCTGCGAGTCCAGCAACCGGCGCCAGTCTGACGATGCGGCTCGACGCGAACCCGAGGCCTCGAACGATTTCCATGGAGCCGATTGTCGCAAGCCGCCGTAACGCCGCCGGGTTGGTCAAAAATCGAGCGGCAGCGTTACCGCACCGATCGAATCGGTACACCGCCGTTACCAACGCGTTACAGTAACGGGGATCCGTAAAGCAAGCTCAGTGACCGCCCGCACGGTCACCGATCGGGCCGTATTGTCGCTCGCAAAATCGGCCGACATATAACGTATATGGGCGTGTTGGTAGATCGTCGCCGGGTGCTGCAGCGAATCCGTCGTTCGGCGGTCGCGTTGATCGCGCTCGTCGCGCCCGCCGGGTACGGCAAGAGCTACATCGCTCACCGCATCGCACGTGAAGACCCGCACTGGGCAACGATCGACATGGCCGCGACGGCCGACGCGAACGCGTTCGCGCTTGCGCTAGCAGGTGTGCCCAAGCTTGCCGAATGCGGCGCCGGAGGATTGGACGCGCTGATCGGAGCCTGGGGAACCTGCAACGAGCCGATCACGCTCATCCTCGAAAACCTCGAGTGTGCCGACCGCGACATGCTCGACACGGTCGCGATGCTGGTGCGCGCCAGGCCCGCGACCGGAAAGCTCATCATGTGCGCGCGGCGCTCGCTGCCGAGCGGCCTGACCGAGGTCGAGGCGCCGCACCTCATGGCGACCCTTCGCGCCGAGGACCTCCGCTTCGACCGTGCCGAGATGGCGCAGCTGTTCGCCGAGACGGGGATCGACGACACGTCGCTCTTCCGCGCCGCGCGTCTGACCGAAGGCTGGCCCGTGGTCGCCCTGTTCGTCCAGCGGCTCGTCCAGGAAGAAGCGCTCGACCTGCGTGAGGACATCGTCCCGGACCATCTGCTGGACGAGCTGTTCGACTACGTCGACACGCAAGCGATCGGAAAGTTGCCGCCGTCGCTCTTTCGTGCGCTCGCCGCCGCGTCGGCACTTGGGGATCTCACCGAAGACGAGATCGAGCGCGGCTTCGGGCGGCCCGGAGCGGTGGCGGAGCTGATCCGCATCCACCAGCTCGCGCGTGCCGGAACCCAGGATCGCGTTGAGGTCCATCCGCTGATACGGCGGACGATTCAGCGGCGCCACCGCCACGAGATGGTCGAGGCGATGCGCGCGCTCGCCGACCTCTTCGTGGCGAGCGGTCGCTTTGGACGCGCCGCCGAGTGCTATCTCACCGTCGGCGACGTCGCCTCGGCAGCGGACTGCGCGGTCCAAGTGGAAGACGGTTTTCTGACGCTGGTCGGGACGGAACATGCGAGCGCGGTCGCGGATGCCGACGTCGCCGCCGTCGCGACGAGCCCGGAGATTCGGCTCGCGCTGGCAGCGGCACGCCGTTTGATCGAGACGTCGCGCAATCTTCCGCGCGAAGCGCTCGCCGTGCTCGAGGCGGCGCGCGGCGAAACGGCGGCGCTCGAAAAGGCCGCGCGAGGTATCGCGGTCCTGAGCTTGATCGATGCCGGCCGGTCGGCCGACGCCGCCGCGCTGCTCGATGACGTTCCGTTCGACGAGGAACCGACGACCGGGCCCGATCTCGTGCTGCTGACCGCCCGTTTGGCGTCGCTCGCGCAACTCGGCCGGTACGACGCGGCGCTGACGCTGTGGCGGCCGTTGCGCCGGCGCGTGACCGGGAACGCTGTCTGGCTGTCGCAGCTGACGCGGATCGAAGTGCAAGCAGCGCGCGTGCGCGCGCGCTGGGAAGTCGAGCACGAAGCGCTCGAACGGATGATCTCGCTGGCGCGCAGCGGGCGCGCCGTTCCGGTGATCGGTCTGGCCCTCGCCGAAGCGGTCTTCGGCTCGTGGCTGGCTGGTGAAGACGAGCTGTTCGAGCGGTACCGCAAGGAACTGACGCTGCTGGTCGATCGCCACGACATCCCGGCGCTGCTGCGCTTCGCGCTGGCGACGGACAAGCGCGAACCGCGGATCGAACGCAGCGATGCGCCGCTCTGGGACGCGCGCGCGTTTCTGCTCGCGTCGGCCGGTGCGCAGGACGGCTCGACCGCCGCGCGCTACGCGCAAGCCGCGCTCGACGCAGCCGACGTCGCCGGGGAGCCGCTGACGCGCATCCTGGTTCGCGTCTGCGCGGCGGAAAAGCTGGGTTCGGCGCATAGTCGGTTGCGCGAAGCGCGCGAGCTGAGCGAGTCGATCGACGTCTCGCCGTTGCGCGACGCCGTCGCAGCGCTCGCCGAGCGGGGTGAAGCGCGCGGAATGTTCGCGCCCTTGGTGAATCGCCTGCGTCATCGCAAGTCGATCGTCGCCCCGAAAGCCGATGCGCCGCTGGTCGTCTCGCTCGCCGACGGCACGTTGTGGCGCGGCGAAGAGCGGATCGACGTCTCGGAAGGCGTGCTCGCACTGATCGTCGCGCTCGCCATCGAGTCGCAACCGGTCGGTCGCGAACGGCTGGTCGATCGCGTGTGGCCGGACTTGCACGACGACTCGGCCTACAACGCGCTCAAGATGTGCGTGCACCGCACGCGGCAGCAGCTCGCCGATCCCAGCGCGGTCATCGTCACGCGCAGCGGCTATACGCTCGCGCCGGAGATCGAGGTCGACCTGCGGGCGCTGGAGTTCGCGCTGGAGCGGATCCGCCGCGACGCCGCCGCCGACGAGCCGGAGCTCGAGGGACTGTTCGACCGCCTCGCCCGCGGACGTCCGTCGTTCTTCACCAATTGGGAATGGTTCGGTCCGATCGAGCGCATCCTCGAATCCGCCACCCACGAGGTCGGCGCGTTCATCGCGGAGCGCGCGCTGCGCCGCGGCGATCACGTGCGCGCGCTTGCGATCGCGCAGATGCTCACCAAGCTCGACCCGCTCGACGAGGGAGCGCGCCGCGTTGCGATCCGCGCCCACCTCGCCGCCAATGACCGCGGCGCCGCGATCCTGGAGTACCGGGGCTACAAAGCGCTGCTTCACACCGAGCTCGACGTCGAGCCGTCGTCCGACCTGAAGCATCTCCTAGAAGCGAGCTAGCAAGGGGCGCGACCCCGCGGCCGGCGCGCGTTACTACCGGGTTACTGCCCGGTGATACGGTGGCGTCGATGACGATCTCGCCGTTCCTCGACGGCTTCACCCGCTTCGTGCGCACCGCGCACGCCAAGCGGGCGGCAGCGCGCGCGGCCGAGCCCCCACTGCTCTTCAAACGGCTCTACATCGCGAACGCCTACCTCGTCCTCGTGGTCGCGATCATCGTCGCGACCGGCCTCTGCGGACTTTTCGCGCTGGCGCGCAGCCAGGCGAGCTCCGCGCTGCTGGCGCGAACGCTCGAGCAGGCGACCGACGCATCGCTGACGACGGCGGCGGCGGAACGCGAGTACGCCGACCTTCTTTCTCAAACGCCGCGCGACCGCGGCCGCCCGTCGGCAACCTTTGTCGCCGCGAGCCGCACGTTCACGGCCGAGCTCGCCGCGCTGCAACGCGACGGCTCGACGGCAGACAAACCGGCGATCCGATCGCTGACCTCGGCGCATCGCGCGTTCGAAGTTTCCGCTCGCGCGTTTCGCTCGGCGATCTCGCGCGGGAACCGTTCTCGTGCGACGCAGATCGACGCCCGCAAACTCCGGCCGAACATCGAGCGCATCCGCTCCGGACTGCGCGTGATCTCGGCCGAGACGTTTCGCAACCGCCTCGGCGAGATCGCGCTCGACCGCGCCGTCGCGTCGCGCTACGAGCGATTGATCGTCGCCGTGACCGCGATCGCCATCACCTTGATGGCCGGCTTGATCGTGCTCCTGCGACTCTATCGTTTTGCTGCGATCGCGTCGGCGACCGCTGTAGTCGATACGCTCTCCGAAGCGGCGCTGACCGACAACCTCACCAAGCTCGGCAACCAGCGCGCGTTCAACGAAGACTTCGCCCGCGAGCGCGCTCGCGCGGCCCGTCACGGTCATCCGCTCGCGCTGGCGCTGATCGACATCGACGAGTTCAAGAAGGTCAACGACGAGGGCGGCCACTCTCACGGCGACGAGGTCCTCGCGCGGGTCGGCGAACGGCTGCGCCGGATGCGCACCGAGGACCGCGGCTATCGCATCGGCGGCGACGAGTTCGCGCTGATCCTGGCCGAAGCCGATCCGAAGGCGGCCGCCACCGCGTTGTCGCGTCTACAAAGAGAGCTTCGGGACTCATTGTTGGGCGCGACGGTCAGCATCGGCTACGTCAACTTGTCGGGCCCAGATCTGGTCGCCGGCTCGTACGACCTCGCCGACGCGGCGTTGTACGAAGCCAAGCGCGGCGGCCGCAATCGCACCGTCTGCTTCCGCGACAGCGGCACCGTGCTGAACATCTTCAATCCGGCCAAGGGCGACATCGTGCGCAAGATGATCGCCGAGCAACTGATCACCACAGTGTTCCAGCCCATTTGGGACATGGAGACGAATCGTCCGCTCGGTTTCGAAGCCCTAATGCGGCCAAATCCCGGCATCGGTCTGTCGGGACCGCAAGAGGCCTTCGACGTCGCCGAACGGATCCGGCAGTTGCCCGAGCTCGACCGCCTGTGCGCGCGCAACGCGATCAGCTCGAGCGGCAATCTGCCGGCCGAATCGGTCATCTTCATGAACTATGCGCCCGAGTCGCTGACCCACGCGAGCTTCGATGCGTCCGAGTTCGTGGCGGCGGTTCGCGCCGCCGGCTTACGTCCCGATCAGATCGTGATCGAGATCAGCGAGCGGCTCATCGAGGACACAGCGGCGATCGTCGAACGCGCGACGGAGTTGCGGGCGCTGGGCGTGCGCATCGCGCTCGACAACATCGGCAGCGGCCACATGGGCCTCGAGATCCTGGGCCAACTGCATCTCGACTTCGTCAAGCTCGACCGCATGCTCGTCTCACGGGCGATCGAGAACACCGAAGCGCGCGGCGTGCTGGCCGGACTCATCGCGATCGCGCGCGAGACCGGCACCTACTTGATCGCCGAAGGGATCGAGACGCAGCACATGCTCGACTTCGTCTCAAAAGCGCACGTGCCGTTGCCCTCGGCGTTCGCCGGCGTGCGCGGCGTGCAGGGATACGAACTCGGCAAGCCCGAGGCGGGCCGCATCGATACCGACACGCTCGAGCAGCGGCATGACTTCCTGCAAGCACGGCGCCGCACGCTCACCCGCGAAGCGGCACAGCACTTGGATAAATCGGACGATCGATCAGCGATTCCAGTACATTCGGGGATGCCGTGAGCGCGATCGCGCAGAAACGCTTGAACGCATCGCGTTCCGCCTCGCCTTCGACGTAGCGCTCCGACGTGCTGAGCTCGACCTTGCCCGGCGCCGGCAGAAACCGCACGTAACGCCCCTCGTCGTCCTCGCCGAGTTCGACCAAGCCGGCGTCGGCGAAGATGCGCACCGCCACGCCGACCGTCCCGGCGTCGACGCGGTCGAACGCGAGCGTGTCGGCCAAGTCGACGTACGTCACGCGCAGCGTGCCGTCCGCCGCGATCTTCTTGAGCGCGGCGTACAGCCGGCGCAGCGTTTCGAGCGTGGGCGCCGCCCGTTCGAGGATGTAGTCGTTGAGATGACGGTCCTTCTCGCCGAACAACAGGTGGATCGAGGCGTCGTCACCGTCACGGCCGGCCCGCCCTGCCTGCTGGTTGAACTCGGTGAAGTCGAAGTTGAGGTGATACAGAAAGACGTGCCGCACGTCCGGCAGGTCGATTCCCTCGCCGAACGCCGACGTGGCCACGACGACCCTGATCGCGCCGGAGCGGAACAGCGTCTCGACCTGGGCGCGCTCGGCGTTGCCGACGCCGGCGTGATAGAACGCGATCGCGTCGCCTAGCGCCGCACGCAGCTTCTCGGCGACCTTGGTCGACTCGCTGCGCGAGTTGCAGTAGACGATCGCCTTGCCGCCGGCGGCCACGATGCGCTCGATGTAGGCGAACTTGTTCGTCGTTCCACGCGCGTCGACGACGTGCAGGTTGGCGCGCACGGTCGGATCGATCACCCAGGCGTCGATGCGCAGCGCGGCGCGGATCTTGGCGAACGCCTCGTCGCCGGCGGTGGCGGTGAGCGCGAGCACCTGCGGATCGCCGAGCGCAGCGATCGACTCGCCGATGCGCCGGTATGCCGGCCGATGCGTCGACTCGAACAGGTGGTGCGCTTCGTCGACGACGACCAGCGACGGTCGCGATTGGGCCGCGCGGAACCGCTCGAGGTGGAACTGCACGAACTCGGGGGTCGCGCAGATCACGTCCCACTCGCCGCTTGCGAGCACGTCGTCGAGCGCGGCGCGCTCGGCCGGATCGATGGCGCCGTTGGCGCGGAAGATGCGCACGCCGAGCGGTCCGAGCCGCCGCACGAGCGCGTCGTATTGGTCGTTCGCCAGCGCGCGCAGTGGATAGAGCACCAGCGTCTTCGCGCCGCTCTCGAGCGCGCGCACCGCGGCGGGGTACTGGAAGCACAGCGATTTTCCGCGGCCGGTCCCGAACACGGCCAGCGTGTTGCGACCGGCGTCGAGCCGGACCAACACCTCGCGCTGAGGATCGCGCATCAGGCCGTCGCCGATCAGCGCCCGGAGGACGTCGTCGCGCGTTACCGCACCGCGTTCGACCGCCGGGCGCGGCGCCGCCGCGCGAACGCGCGTGACGTAGATGTTGATGCCGTGGCTGCGGCCGCCGGCACCGCCGGTCAGCGCGGTTACCCGGGCGGTGTACTGCTCGCCGCCGTCGACGTTCGGAGCGATCCGCGCCGCGATCTCGCGCCGTACGAATCCGAGCTGGAGCGTGCCGTACCACACGCCGATCGCATTCGGATCGTNNACGCCGACGACCTTGGTGTTGAAGCCGGTCGCGTCACCGATCGTCGCGTACGGATCGCGCGACAAGAATGTGCGCGCGTTCGCATATAGTTCATCGAGAAACGCGGTGACGCCGATGTCCCCGTCATCGCGAGCGGTGTCGTCCGGCGCCGGAAACGTCGCCAGGAGCCGTTCGAAGGCCGCCTCCGAGGGCGTCGGCGGCGGCAGCTTCTTCTTCGGCGTTACTTGTGCTCGGGGGCGGGCTCGGGCTCGGCTCCCGGCGCGTGCGGATCGTCGCCGAGGTCGAGCCGGATCTCTTCGTGACCGAGCTCGGCGGCCTCGTCGTGCAGGCCCATCGCCTGCGCGTCGAGCGGATCGACGATCTCGTGCTCGGGCTCGTCGTGCGTGTCGGGCTTGCGCGGCGGCTCAGCGCCGAAGTTGCGGTTCTCGAGCTTCTCGAAGTCG
>PMOS01000001.1 GCA_003161435.1 Vulcanimicrobiota bacterium | reverse complement strand
TGCCGCGCAAGTTCAAGATCGCCGTCACGGTACCGGGCGACAACAGCGTCGACCTGTACACGAACGACGTGGGTATCGTCCCGGTATTCGCCGGCGACGGCGCCCTGCGCGCGTACGACATCACCGCCGGCGGCGGGCTCGGCCGCACGCACGGAAAGACGACTACGTATCCGCGCCTCGCCGATGAGCTGGGATCGGTGGTGCCGGACCGTTTGCTCGACGTGGTGCGCGCGATCGTCGTCGTGCAGCGCGACTACGGTGACCGTACCGATCGCCGGCACGCGCGGCTGAAATACCTGATCGCCGACCGCGGCTTGCCGTGGTTCCGCGCCGAGGTCGAGCGCGTGGCCGGCTTCGCGCTGAACCCTTGGTTGGAGCTCCCGCCGTGGGAGGATGCGCCGCGCTTCGGCTGGCAGGCGCAGGGCGACGGCCGCTGGTTCCTCGGCCTGCACGTCGCGAGCGGGCGCGTGCGCGATGACGATTCGATGCGCCTGAAGTCGGCATTGCGCGCACTTGCCGACCGTGGCTTCGACCTCGTCGCGACGCCGGGCCAACAAGTGCTCGTGGTCGACGTCGCAGCCGCGGTGCGTGACGACGTCGATCGTCTGCTGCGCGCGCACGGCGTCGTTGCCCCCGAAAGCGTCTCGCCGGTGCGGCGCCGCGCGCTGGCGTGCCCGGCGATGCCGACCTGCGGCCTCGCGCTGGCCGAGGCGGAGCGCGTCATCCCCGGGATACTCGACGCGATCGAAGCCGAGCTCGCCTCCGCCGGACTGGCCGCAGAGCCGATCACGATTCGTATGACGGGTTGCCCCAACGGTTGCGCGCGACCGTATCTGGCCGAGATCGGGATCGTCGGGCAGAGCGCCGACCGCTATCAGATCTATCTCGGCGGCGCGCCCGCGTCGACGCGGCTCGCGATGCCGTGGCGCGACGGCGTGCGGTCCGCCGAGATCGCGCCGCTCTTGGCGCCGTTGTTCAGCGCGTATGCCGGCCGCCGCCGGTCGGGCGAACCGTTCGGCGATTGGTGCGTGCGCGACGTCGTCGGGGCGGTGCCGGCATGAGCGCGGTCGAGCGCGCGGAGCACGTCGTGCGCGGGACGCTCGCGCGGTTTCCCGGGCGGGTCGCGCTCGCGTGCTCCTTCGGCGGCCCGTCGGGGATGGCGCTGCTCGATCTCGCGTTGCGCGTCGACTCCGAGCTGCCGGTGTACTATATCGATACGGGACTGCTCTTCGCCGAGACGTACGCGTTGGTCGAACGGGCCGCGCAGCGCTACGATATCGCGCCGATCCGGCTGTATCCGGAGCTTTCGGTCGAGGGACAGACGGAGCGGTACGGCGATGCGCTGTGGGCGCGCGACCCCGACCGCTGCTGCGCGATGCGCAAGGTTGCACCGCACCGTGCGTTTCTCGAAGGTTACGACGCGTGGTTCACCGGCATCCGCCGGGCACAGTCGATCACGCGTGCCGACATCGAGCCCGTCGCGCACGACGGTTCGCGCCTGGTCAAGGTCAGCCCGTTGTTCGACTGGACCGATGACGACGTGTGGTCGTACGTGAACGCAAACGACGTCCCGGTGAATGCCCTGCACGCCGACGGCTATCCCAGCATCGGATGCCTACCGTGCACGCGCCGTCCGCATGCCGATGCGGATGCCAGGTCCGGGCGCTGGGCTGCGTTCGCCAAGACGGAGTGCGGTTTGCATCAGCGAACCGAAGCGGCGCGAGGATAGGATGGATCTCCGCTTGACGGCTGCCGGATTGGTGGTCGGCACGATCGCCGGGATGTCCGGTATCGGCGGCAGCGCGCTGCTCGCCCCGATCTTGATCTTGTTCTTCGGCGTCAAGGCCGCGATCGCGGTCGGTACTGACCTGATCTACAGCGTCCCGATGAAGGCGCTCGCGGCGTTCGCCCACATCCGACAGGGCACCGTCGACCGCGGGGTCGTGAAGCTGCTCGCGCTCGGTGGAATCCCCGGGGCACTGATCGGTTTGGCGACGTTCGCGCTCGTTCGCGCGCACGTCAGCGAGGCGCAGCTCGAGCACGCGCTGCGGCACGCGATCGGCATCGTGATCCTATGCGCCGCCGCGACGCTGGTCGTGACGTTCTGGATCCGCCGGCGTCCGGCCGCAACGGCAGCGCCTCCCGCCGTGACGGTCGCGATCGGTGCCGTGGTCGGTTTCCTGGTCGCTTTGACATCGATCGGCTCGGGCTCGATCACCCTGCCGCTGCTGCTGCTGGCGTTGCCCGCGATATCGCTGCGCAAGCTGATCGGCTCGGAGATCGTGTTCGCCGCACTGATGGTCCCGATCGCCGCGGCGGGACACGTGGCCTTCGCCGACGTCGACTGGCCGATGGCGCTGAGCCTCACCGCCGGCGCGGTTCCCGGCGCGTACCTCGGCGCGCGGTTGTCCGCGCGGCTGGGCGACCTGTCGCTGCGTCCCGCCGTCATCGGCATCCTCGCGTTCGCGGGGTTCAAGCTGCTATGAACGACACGCGCGACCTCGACGCGCTCGAGCACGCGGCCATCGGCATCCTGCGCGAAGCCTACGCGACGCTGCGTCCGCTCGCGATGTTGTGGTCGATGGGCAAGGACAGCACCGCGCTGCTGTGGCTCGCGCGCAAGGCGTTTTTCGGCGAGGTGCCGTTTCCGTTGGTTCAGCTCGATACCGAGCTCGAGCTCGACGAGGTGTACGCGTTCAGGGAGTCGCTGGCGCGGGCGTGGGATTTGGACCTGCGGGTCGAGCTGTGCCCACCCGAACACGAGATGGACCCGACCCTTCCCCCGGCGACGCGCGCCGCCGCACGCAAGACCGAGGGTCTCAAACGGTACTTGGCGCGCGAGAGCCCGCAAGGGATCATCGTGGGAATCCGTCGCGACGAGCAGGCCACGCGCGCGAAAGAGCGCATCTTCAGCCCGCGCTCGCCCGGCGGGACCTGGGACGTGCGCGCGCAGCCGCCGGAGCTGTGGGGCTATTATGCGACCGACGTCGCGCACGGCGCGCACGTTCGCGTCCACCCGTTACTGCACTGGACCGAGATCGACATCTGGCGCTACACGCAGCGGGAGAACATCCCGTACGTCGACCTGTATCTCGCGCGCGACGGGATGCGCTATCGTTCGTTGGGGGAGAAGAACATCACCGTCCCGATCCGCAGCGACGCCGCCAGTATCGATGCCATCATCGCGGAGCTGCACGCGACCCGCGATCCCGAACGCGCCGGGCGCGTCATGGACGCCGAGAGCGAGGACTCGTTCGAGCGCCTGCGCACCGCGGGGTACATGTGATGGCCGACGACGTCGCGCGCATCGTCGTCGCCGGTCACGTCGATCATGGGAAATCGACGCTGATCGGTCGCCTCATGCTGGACCTCGGGCTGTTGCACCAGTCGAAGATCGACGAGGTGATCGCCAGCAGCGCGCGCCGGGGAACGGAACCGGAATGGTCGTACGTGCTCGATTCGTTGCAGGAGGAGCGCGATCAAGCGATCACGATCGACACGACGCGCGTGTGGTTCACCCACCGCGAGCGCCGCTATACGATCATCGACGCACCCGGCCACCGCCAATTCCTGGCCAACATGCTCAGCGGCGCGTCGGACGCGGATGCCGCGGTCCTGGTCGTCGACGCGGCGGCCGGGATCGGCGAGCAGACGCTGCGCCACGCCTATCTGCTCGCCTTTCTGGGCATCACCCACGTCATCGTCGCGCTGAACAAGATCGATCTGCTCGACGACCCGCGGCGCCGTTTCGCCGAGTTGGCGGCCGAGCTGCGCGCCGCGCTCCACCGGACGCCGCCGGCGGCGATCGTCCCGGTGAGCGCCAGCCGCGGCGAGAACGTCGTCCTGCGCGCGGCTTCGACCCCGTGGTACGACGGGCCGACCATCGCCGAGACGATCGAGGCGATTCGGCGCGTCCCAGCGCCTCTGGAGCGCGCGTTTCGCTTCGACGTGCAGGACGTCTACCGGCGTGGAAACGAGCGGGTCGTCGTCGGCATCGTCACGGGCGGCGCGATCGCGCAGGGCGCCGAGGTGCTGCTGCTGCCGGCCGGCGTCCGCGTACGCGCGGAGCGGCTCGTGCGATGGCCCGAGCGCGACACGCCGGTCGCCTGGGCCGGCGAGAGCGTCGGCATCGTGCTGGACGGGGACCGGTTCCTCGGCCGCGGCGACGCGCTGGTCGCCTACGGCGTTCCGGCACGTGCGGCGCGCGGCATCGCGCTCGAAACGTTCTGGCTCGCCGCGCAGGCGCCGGCGACCGGCGAACGGCTGCGCATCAAGCGCGGGACGCAGGACGTCTCCGTCACCGTCGAGAGCGTCGCGGCCGTTTACGACATCGAAACCGCGCGCGAAGGCGTCGCCGGGCCTACGGCCCAGTACAACATCGTGCGGCTCGCAGTCCGCGCCGATACGCCGCTCGTGTTCGATCGGCGGGCCGACAATCCGCACGGCGCGCGCACGGTATTGCTGCGGGGCGACCGCGTCGTCGCGGTCGGGTTCACCACCGCCGAGGTCGCCGAAACGCAGTCCGCAGCCCTGCCCGTCGCGCAGGCCGAGCGCGAAGCGCGCAACGGACATCGCGCGGCGATCGTCTGGTTGACCGGGCTTTCGGGCGCGGGCAAGTCGACGCTCGCGCGCGCCGCCGAACGGCAGCTGTTCGCGCGCGGCGCGGCGGTCGCGGTCGTCGATGGCGACGAGCTGCGCGCCGGGCTCACCGCCGATCTGGGCTTCAGCGACGCGGACCGCAGCGAGAACGTGCGCCGAGCCGCGGCGGTCGCGGGCGCGCTCGCTTCGGCCGGCGCGATCGTCTTGGTCGCGTTGATCGCGCCGTTCGCGGCCGACCGAGCCGCGGCGCGCGCAAGCGCCCAGCACCCGTTCGTCGAGGTGTACGTCAGCGCGGCGCTCGAAGCGTGCGAACGGCGCGATCCCAAGGGTTTGTATCGCCGTGCGCGCGAGGGTACTCTGGCCGCTTTCACCGGGCTGGAATCGCGCTACGACGTGCCGGCCCAGCCCGATCTCGTGCTCGACACGAGCCGCGTCCCGCTCGAGGAAGCCGTTGGCGCGCTGGTGGCCTTCGTCGACGAACGCACTCGGCCGCTACGAACGGAGAACACGAATGCCCCTACACCGGCCTAGCGCGACGGCCTTCCGGGTCTACCTGCTGGTGATCGTGCTGCTGGGGACCGTCCTGTTCGCGGCGTTGCGTTACGCCGGAGGCCGAACGCCGCTTGGGATCGGCGTCCTGGTCGTGGTCGAGATCGCCGCGATCCTGACGGCGCTCGCCTTCAGCGTGCGGGAGATCGCCGAGCGCTGACCACGGCCGCAGAGGATGCGCGGCGTCCAGCGAAGAGGATCGCATGGTCGCCGAACCGTCCGTTGCCGTCCACCTGCGAGCGCTCGATCCGTTCGACTTTCTCGAGCGTGCCGCGTTCGTCTATCCCGACAAGATCGCCGTGGTCGACGGGGCCGCGCGCCGGACGTATCCGGCGTTTCTCGAGCGCGTGCGCCGGCTCGCCGCCGCGCTGCAGGCGATGGGCGCGCGCGCGGGCGACCGGGTCGCCGTGCTAGCGCCGAACACGTCGATGACGCTCGAGGCGACGTACGCCGTCCCGTTGGCCGGCGGCGTCCTGTGCGCGCTGAACACGCGGCTCGCGCCCGACGAGATCGATTACATCCTGGGCCACTGCGGCGCGTCGGTGCTGCTGCACGACTACGAGCTCGACGACTTGGTCGAGCGGCTGGCCACGCGCATTGCGCGCGTGCGCGCTGGGCATCCGGCTGCCGGTGCCGGCAGCGGTGACGCGGTCGATTACGAGCAACTGCTGGAAGCTGCCGACGCGAGCGCGCTGCTCCCGCGCATCGGCGGCAGCGAAGACGACACGATCTCGATCAACTACACGAGCGGCACCACCGGCAAGCCCAAGGGTGTCATGTACAGCTTCCGCGGTGCGTACGTCAACGCGCTGGCCGAAGTATTTCACGCCAACCTGCGCCCCGAGAGCGTCTATCTGTGGACGCTGCCGATGTTCCATTGCAACGGGTGGTGCTTTCCGTGGGCGGTGAGCGCCGCCGGTGCAACGCACGTCTGTTTGCGCAAGGTCGACGCGGCCGGGATCAACGCGGGGATTCAGCGAGAGGGCGTCACGCACTTCTGCGCCGCGCCGACGGTGCTGATCGGGCTGGTTAACCATCCCGACACGGTGCCGTTTCCGCACCGCGTCGTCGTCACCACCGCCGGCGCGCCGCCGGCACCGTCGACGATCGCGCAGATCGAGGCGCTCGGTGCCGAGCTGCACCATGTCTACGGTCTCACCGAGACGTACGGTCCGATCACGGAGTGCGCCTGGCACAGCCCGCAGTGGGACGCCGAGCCGGCGGCCGAGCGCGCCCGGCTGCGCAGCCGGCAGGGTGTTCCGATGATCACGCTCGCACCCGGCGACGTGCGGGTCGCCGATCCCGAGCTGCGCGACGTCACCGCCGACGGCGTCACGCACGGCGAGATCGTCATGCGCGGCAACAACGTGATGAAAGGCTACTACGCCGATCCCGAGGCGACGGCGCGCGCATTCGCCGGCGGCTGGTTCCACTCCGGCGATATTGCCGTGCGGCATCCCGACGGTTACATCGAGATCGTCGACCGCGCCAAGGACGTCATCATCAGCGGCGGCGAGAACATCTCCACGCAGCAGGTCGAAAAGGTGCTGCTCGAACACGACGCCGTGCTCGAGTGCGCCGTCGTCGCCGTACCGGACGAGAAGTGGGGCGAGGTCCCCAAAGCGTTCGTCACGCTCAAACCCGGCCGCACGCTCGACGCCGACGAGCTCCGCGCGTTCGCGCGGCAACGCGTCGCCGCGTTCAAAGTACCCAAGTCGGTGGAGTTCTGCGAGCTGCCCAAGACGTCGACCGGCAAGATCCAGAAGTACGTCCTGCGCGAACGCGAGTGGAAAGGCCGCGCGAAGCGCGTGAACTAGTGGCCGATCCGATCGTTTCACCGCATCTCGATGCGGACGTCGTCATCGCCGGCGCCGGATTCGCCGGGATCGGGATGGCGATCCAACTGGGCAAGCGCGGCTTCGGCTCGTTTCTCGTGCTCGAGCGCGCAAGCGACGTCGGCGGCACTTGGCGCGACAACGTCTATCCCGGCTGCGCGTGCGACATCCCCTCGGTGCTGTACTCGTACTCGTTCGAGCGCAACTCGGCTTGGACGCGCGTCTTTCCGCGCCAGGGTGAGCTGTGGGACTACTTGCGCGGGTGCGTCGACAAGTACCGCCTGCGCGACCGAATCCGCTTCGGTACCGAGCTGACCGAGGCGCGCTACGACGAACCGTCGGCGACCTGGCAACTGCGAACCGCCGGCGGCGCCGAACTGCGCTGCCGCGTCCTCGTCTCGGCGATGGGGTTTCTCAACCGGCCCAGCATGCCGGCGTTCGCGGGGCTCGGCCGCTTTCGTGGTCCGGCGTTCCATACCGCGCAATGGGACGCGTCGGTCGACCTGCGCGACAAGCGGGTCGCGCTGATCGGAACGGGCGCGAGCGCGATCCAGATCGTCCCGGAGATCGCGCCGGTCGTTCGCCGGCTGACGCTGTTCCAGCGCACGCCGCCGTGGGTCATCCCGCGCAACGACGCACCGGTCGCGCCGTCGCAGCGCGCGATGCTGCGCCGGGTCCCAGGCTACGCTCGGGTGCTGCGCACGCTGCTTTACTGGATGCTCGAGGTCCGCGCGTTCGGCTTCACCATGCGCCCGAAGCTGCTTCAGAGCCGCGAAGCGCTGGCGCTACGCCACCTGCGGCGCCAGGTTCCCGAAGCCGAGTTGCAGCGCGCTCTCACGCCGGAGTACCGGCTGGGCTGCAAGCGCATCCTGCTCTCCGACGATTACTATCCGGCCTTGCGTCGTTCCAACGTCGAGGTCGTCACGTCGCCGATCGCCGAGCTGCGGGCGGATGCGGTCGTCACGACCGACGGCGTCGCGTATCCGGCCGACGTCGTCGTCTTCGCGACCGGCTTCAAGGCGACCGAAGGATTCGGTTCGCTGCGCATCTTCGGGCGCGGCGGCGTCGAGCTTGCCGATGCGTGGCGCGACGGCATGGAAGGGTATTTGGGGACGACGGTCGCGGGCTTTCCAAACTTCTTCACGCTGATCGGTCCGAACACCGGGCTCGGGCACAACTCGATGGTCGTGATGATGGAGGCGCAGTTCAGCTACGTGCTCAGCGCGCTCGATCTGATGCGCCGCCGCGCGATACGCGCGCTCGACGTGCGCCAGGTCGTCCAAGCGAAGTTCAACCAGCGCCTGCAAGCGCGCATGGGCAAGACGGTGTGGGCGTCGGGTTGCCGCAGCTGGTACCAGGACGCGCGCGGCAAGAACACGACACTGTGGCCCGGCTTCAGCTTCGTGTTCCGCCGCTTGACGCGCCGCCTGGATCCGCGCCAGTACGACCTCCGCGAAGAAGCGCGCAGCCGCTAGCGGCGCAAGGCGGCGAGCACTTCGTTTGCGGCGCGTTCGCCGGTCTGCAAGGCGCCCGCGACGGTCCCGGCTTCGCTGGCCGGCGCGGTGGCTTCGCCGGCGAAGAACAGGGTGTCGTCGACCGCCGCCGCGAGTTGCGCGCGGGCGTCGCCGGCGCCGGTCGCGACGTAGCTGTATGCTCCGCGCGCGTGAGGATCGGCTTGCCAGTCGTGCGCGTACGACGCCTCGAGCTCGGCGTGCGGATCGGGATCGGTCCCGAACAATATTCGCAGGTCGTCCAACGCGAGCGCGACGAGGGCCGGCTGTTCGCGCCGCGCAAGCGCGTCGGCCTTCGGCCCGCCCGCCCAGGCGACGAGCAGCGGCGTGCGCAGCGGCAACGTCGTCCAAAAGGTCGGAAACGCCGCTTCGGCGCGGTGGAAGAAACCGCCGTCGCGATAGCGCCCGTCGTGCACCCGCTCCCAGAACGCGCTGCGGAACCGCAGCACGAGCTTGACGACCGGTCCCATGATCAACCCTGCGAGTGCCTCATGCTTGGCGGTAGGCAACTCCGGCACGAAGCGCACGGCAGCGGCCTGCAGCACGCCGACCGGCAGCGTGACGATCGCCGTCTTCGCGCGAACCAGCAGTGGTTCGCCCAGCGACGTCGCCTCGACGACGACGCCGTCCGCCTCGCGCCGTACGGTCTGCACCGGGGTCGCCAGGCGAACGTGAACGCGTGCCGCGTCCAGCGCTCCGTGCAGCGTCCGCAGCAGTCGCGCGTAGCCGCCGACGGGCCGATACAGCGCCGAGGTCTGGCCTTCATCGCCGGGGCTCCACTCTTCGGCGAGCGCCAGCGTGCTCGCTCGCCGCGGATCGGCGGCATCGAAGCCCTCGACGAGCATGCGCGTATACCGCCGTTCGCGCGCTGTCTGCGGGTCGGCTTCGGGCAGGCTGCGCAAGAAATCGTCGATGCTGACGTCGTTGGTCAGCGAACGAGCGCGCGCCATGACGGCGGCGACGATCTCGAACGGATCCTCACGCACGCGCAACGCGCCGTCTTCGTAGGCGAACGAGTCGCCGCCGACGTCCATCGCGACGGTGTCCGCGGCACGCAACAAATCGAAGCTGACCGCGGCCGTTCCGTGGATGAACCCGCCCCCGAGCTCGACCGGTACGGGCAGCCCGATGTCTTCGCGTGTGAGCAACCGGCCGCCGATGCGCTCGCGCGCTTCGAGCACGACGGCGGAGGCCCCGCCGTTCGAGAGAACGCGCGCTGCGGCGAGACCGGCCGCACCGGCGCCGAGAACGGCGACGTCGACGTTCAGTTCCACGAAGCTACCGCTGGGACACTAGCGGAGAACGGCGGTGCAGAACTTGCAGCGGCGCGCGTCCTGCGGGATCTCGCTCATACATTCCGGGCAGGTCTTCTGCGCGAGCACGGGCTCGCTGCGGTCGAAGCGTTCCGCCGCCAAGCGCAGCGGGACCACGATGAAGTAGTAGATCACCAGGGCGTCGAGCAAAAAGGTGATCAGCGCGTTCACGAAGTCGCCCACCGCGAAGTGCGAGCGGTTGAGCGTGAAGCCCAGCTTGGAGAAGTCCGGCTTGCCGATCAGCGCCGCGACGAGCGGGGTGATCAGGTCTTTGACGAGCGAGTTGACGACCGCCGTGAACGCCGCGCCGACCACCACGGCCACCGCTAGGTCGATCACGTTGCCGCGCGCGAGGAACGCGCCGAATCCCTTGAGCGTATGGCCCCCTTTGTTCGCGCCCGGAGCGCCGTGGAAAAAAGCGTTCGCCGCCTTGCTTCGTCGCTTCCGCGCCGCGATGCTTACGCACTCTTGACGGAAAACCTTGATTTTCCGGTGCTCCAGCCGATACCCTGAACAGGACCAGCGCTCGTAATGCGACGAGGGTATTTTCGTACATGGACGTTCCGGAAAACCTAGATCTCTTTCTGTTCGACCTTCTCAAAGAAGAGGGCGGCGCCGTCCAGCTCGACGATGAGGACCGGGCCTTCATTGACCGTATCCTCAAGTCGATCACGCAGGGCAGCAAGGGCGTGTTCGTCGTGCTGCACCCCAACGACCGCATGCAGTACATGCTGCTCAACACGAACCGCGCCGGCGCCATCGCGCTGCTGGCCAAGGTGATGCAGCGAACCGCCGAAGCGCTCGAAGCCGACCTGGACTAAACCGCCACGGGTCGCAGGGATTCGCCGACCACCGCGACCATCACGTCGACGATCTCGGGATCGAACTGGCGACCGCGACCGCGCTCGATCTCGAGCAGCGCGCGGTCGGGCGTCATCGGAAAACGATACGGCCGCTGACCGGTCATCGCATCGTACGAGTCGGCCACCGCGACGATGCGTGCAACGAGGGGGATGGTATTGCCGCGCAGGCCGTCGGGATAGCCGCGACCGTCCCAGCGTTCGTGGTGAAAGCGCACGCCGTCGCGGTAGGTGAGGAGTCCGTATTCCGCGAGGAGCCGCTCGCCCTCGATCACGTGCTCGGCGACGGTGACGCGCTCCGCTGCGAGCAGCGGGCGCGGTGCGCGCAGCAGCTCGTCGGGCACCAGCAGCTTGCCGATGTCGAGGATCTGGCCGGAGCGCACGATGTAGGCTCGTTCGTCGCGCGAAAGCCGCAGCTGCGCCGCGATTCGCGAGCACCAACGCGCGACCGCGCGGCCGTGCGCGGCGGTCGCGGGATCTTCGGAATCGAGGCGCTCGACGAGCGACCGTAACGGATCCATCCTGCCCTGACCTATCGGCCGCCGAACGAGATTCGTTCACCCTGCTCGTCGAGGTCGAGGACGTAACGCGTCCAGAGCCCGACCCCGACGTGGGCGCTGACCTGCGTCCGGCGGACGAGGGCGCGCGTCGTCCCCAGGACGATCGAGCCGATCCGGACCTCCGGTATCTCGACCGTGAAAGCGTCCTCGGCGCCGGCCATTCCGGTTGCCTGCTCGTGCGCGATTACCGGCCAAGCCGGTCCGTCGCGATACGCCGCGTACCCGAACGACACGACCGATTCGTCGCCCGTGTCGAGCAAGGCGCGCACTCCCTGAGGTCCGAGCTGCGCCGCCACGATCGGCGAGCCGGCGCGAAACGTCAGCGCGACGCTGTTCGGGCCCTCGCTTCCGCCGGGCGGCAAGATCCGCGCCGTCCCTTGGCGCCGGTCGAGCACGAGCCGGACGCGACCCAACAGATCGCTGCCGACGACCACGTCGAAGTGCGCCGCGCGCGACGGCGGAACGACCGCGAAGCGTGCCTGGGCGAAGCGCGCCGGGCCGAGCACCAGCGGACCCGTCTCGACGAAACCGGTGGCGAAGCGCGAGAATCCGGCGATCTCCAACTCCCCGTGCGGCTCGAGGTTCAGCGCCTCGGCCAACGGCAAGCTGATCGCGCTCGGCGTCGCGCCGCTGTCGAGCAGGCAGCGCACGCTGCGACCGGCGAGGGTACACGGAACGATCGGGACCGGCTCGGCCGCGAGCGGCAGCGGCGAGGCCGCAGCGAAGGCGGGTACCGCTCCGGCCGGCGGCCCGAGCGATCCGGCCACCGCGGCGACGCTGTCGAAGGTGCCGAGCTCGGCCGGACCGGAGCGGTCGAGCGGAAACGACGCGCCGCCTGCTTTGACCGGACGGCCGTACACCGCGAGCGGCCGTCCGGCGGCCGTTTCGACGCGAATTACCGTCTGCGACGCGGCGTCGATGACGGCCACGAGTGCGACGCCGTCACGTGCCCGGACGCGCCAACGATCGGCTCCCGCGGCGGTCACGGTGCCGCCGTTTGCCCGAAACGCCGGCTCGGCGAAGGCGTACGCTGCGATCGCCGCAAGCGTACGAAGCGTGAGCGTCGCTTCGTCGACGGCCTCGGGCAGCGCGACCTCGTTGAGGCCGAACGTCCACTCCCGCGTACCGTCGAACCAGTCTCCGCCGCACACGCCGGCGATGCAGCGCTCGACCAGCCGCGTTTGGCCGAGCTGATCGAGCGTCGTCGTGACCGTGCGTCCCTCGACGACGCGGCTGCCTCTTGCGCGGAAGTGCACCTCGGCCGGATGACCGTTCGCCGCGGCGAGGCTTGCGAGCGGATCGAGCGGCGGCGCGGCGCCCACGGTCGCGAGCAGCGCGGAAAGCGCGAGCGAAGCTACCGCGAATCGCATCAGCGTGGAACTGCACCCTCTCGACGGCTACCTCCTCGACGGACGCCCCGGCAAGGCCGAGGCGATCGCGGCGGCCCTGCGCGATCGATCGCCTGATCCGCGGGCACAGCCGTTCTACCGAGCGCTCGAAGCCGTCGGCGCGCGTGCGGCCGACGAGGCGCTGTTGGCGCTGCGCTTGGTGTTGGGCGGCAACGTTGCTTCGGACGAGGCGATCGTCGCGGCGCGCGCGGCGCGCGCCGCGGTCAAGGCCGGCCGGCCCGGCGCGCGCGAAGAATATCTGCGCGCGGCCGGTCCCACCGCGCCCGGCGCGGAACGATGACGATCACACCATGCGTTATTGCAGCGTGACCCGCCGCCTCGTCGCCGTTTTCGTCCTGGCCGTTTTCTGCGTCCCCACGGCGGCGTTCGCCGGCCCTGCGCCTGCACCGGCGCCGTCCGGCACCGTCGCGGTCGAGTCCGACGCGCGCAACGGTGGCGTGATCGTCGGCAGGGTTACCAACGTCGACTATCAGAGCGGCGTCGTGACGGTCGATTCGAAGTCGAGCGGCAAGGTCGACGTCTCGACGATGCCGACCACCAGCGTGCAATCCGACGACCCGGGCTATCACACGCTGACCGACGTTTCGAGAGGTTCGAAGGTGCAGATCTTCATCTCGCGGACCGCCGGCAAGCTCGTCGCTCAGATCATCCGGCTGCTCAAGCACTGACGCCGGTTTCTGCGGGCCGGCGTCGAAGCCGCGCGGATGCCGCTTCCCGCTGACGCGATCGCGCTCGCACGGGGCGTGATCTGCGTCGGCTTCGACGGCACCGCCGTCCCGAACGCGCCGATCGACGCGTTGCGCGAATTCGGCCCGGGCGCCGTCATCCTGTTCGGACGAAATGCGGGAACCGCCGGCGAGGTGCGCGCGCTCGTCGCAGCATTGCGCGCAACCGCGAACCCCGCGCCGCTCATCGCCATCGACCAGGAAGGCGGGCGCGTCGAGCGGCTGCACGACGGTGTCGCGGCGCTGCCGTCGGCAATGGCGGTCGGTGCTGCCGGCGACGTCGCGCTCACGCAGCGGCTCGGATCGTTGCTCGGACGCGACCTGTCGCGACTCGGCATCAGCGTCGACCTCGCGCCCGTCGCGGACCTTGCCTTGCAGCCGCGAAGCCGCGTGATCGGCACGCGCGCCTATGGGGACGATCCCGAACACGTCGCCGCATTCGCCGGCGCGTTCGCGCGCGGACTCGAACGGTCCGGCGTCGCCGCGGCGCTCAAACATTTCCCCGGCCACGGCTCGACGGCAGACGACTCGCACGTCGCGTTGCCGCACGTTTCGGCCGGCGCCGCGACGCTGCGCGCGCGCGACGTCGTGCCGTTCGCGCGTGCAATCGCCGCCGGTGCGGCGTCGATCGTCCTGACCGCACACGTCGTCGTCGAAGCGCTCGATGCGCGACAACCGGCGACAATGTCGCGCGCGATCCTCACCGATCTGCTGCGCGGCGAGCTGGGCTTCGACGGCGTGATCGCGACCGATTGCCTGGAGATGGATGCGATCGCCGCCGGAATCGGAACGGTCCACGGCGCGGTCGAAGCGCTCGCCGCCGGCGCGGACTTATTGTTGATCAGCCACCACCTGGATGTCGCCCGCGCGGCGGCCGACGCAATCGCCGCCGCCGTTCACGCCGGGCGCGTCCCGCTCGCCCGGCTGCAAGAAGCCTTCACGCGCGTCCACGCGCTGCGCGTGCGTCTCGCCTTGGATCCGCCGGTCGAAGCAGCGGAGACCGACGAGCACGCTCCGCTCGAGGCCGCGCAGCGCGCCGTCACGGCGATCGCCGGCGATCCTCATCTGCGCGCCGGGAAGGCGGTCACCGTCATCTCGTTCGAAGGCGAGCTGGCCGACAACGCGGCGAAGTCGGGAAGCGCGACGCACGCACCCGACGCGCCGTCGCTGAGCGGCGCGCTGCGCCGGCGTGGATGGAAGAGCGAAGTGATGCGCGTTCCACTCGATCCTGCCGGCGAAGACATCGACCTGTTGCTCGAGCACGTGCCTGCGCTCGGCGACCGCGAGTTCGTCATCGTAACGCGCGACGCGCACCTCTCGCCCGCGCAGGCCGCAGCGGTCACGCGCATTCTCGCCGTCGCGCCGGACGCGCTCGTCGTTTCGGCGCGCTCACCGTTCGACGCCCAGCTCTGGCCGGCCGCCCGGCGCGTGATTTGCCTCTACGGCGACCAGAGCATCGCGTTCGAGGGTTGCGCCGACGTGCTCTCCGGCCGCGCGCCGCTGCGCGGCAGGCTGCCCATTCGCCTGAACGGACCGGCCGCTGTTCGCTGAGATCGATGCCGCGCTCGAAAGCGCGCTGGGCACGCGGTTCAGCGCCGCCGTCGTGCGGATCGAGCACGGCGGACGGGTGCGCTACGAGCGCGCCTTCGGGCGCACGCGCGACGACGGCCCATCCCTGCCGTGCTTCGTCGACACGCGCTTCGACTTGGCCTCGATCACCAAGGTCTTCGTCGCCACCATCGCGCTCGAGCAGGTCAGGCGCGGCGACCGCGGGCTCGACGCGCCCCTTACCGGCATCATCCCCGAGTGGCGCGGCACCGATCACGCCGAGATCACGCTGCGCCGCATCCTCGCGCACGACGCCGGCTTCAAGAGCGGCGCCGACTATCGCACGCTGCTCGACAAGGACGTCGAAGCGTTCGCCCTGGCCGAGCCGCTGGCGGCCGCTCCCGGCGAACAGATGATCTACAGCGACCTGGGTTTCATCGCGCTCGGCGCGGTCGTCGCGCGCACCGCGCGCCGTTCGCTGGCCACCGTCGTAGGCGAGCAGTTGAACGCGTGGGGCGCCGGTTCGACGGCGTACCTGCCGCGCGCCGGCGAGCGAGCGACGATCCCCGCCACGGAAACGGATGCCTGGCGCGGCAGCGTCCAAGGCGACGTGCACGACGAGAAGGCGTATTTGATCGGGGGCGTCGCCGGACACGCGGGCCTCTTCGGCACGGCCCGCGATGTCGCGCTGCTCGGCGAATGGTACCTCGCCGCGCTGCACGCCCGCCCGACCCCGCTCGACCCCGAAATCGCACGCGAGGCAGTGCGCGAGCACGTTTGGGATCCCGTCCTCCGACGCGGCCTAGGTTGGGCTCTCAAAGCGAACGACGACAATTCGTGCGGCGCGCTCATGTCGGCCCAGACGTTCGGCCACACCGGTTTCACCGGCACGTCGATCTGGGTCGACCCGGTCCGAGATCTCAACGTCGTGCTGCTCACCAACAACGTCCATCACGGCCGCACCGACCTGCGCGACATTCGTATCCCGGTCGCCGACGCCGCGGTCCGCGCAATCGACGCCGAAGCAATCCGCGCAGCCGACGCACCAGGAGTCCGCGCGTGAAGATCGCCGGGGCGATCTCGGGAACGTCGCTCGACGGAATCGACGTCGCGATCTGCAACGTCGTCACACACGACGGTCGCGTCGCCGTGCGTTGCGAACGCTTCGAAACGATCCCGTTCGATGCCACGCTGCGGGCGCAGATTCTCGCCGCCTACCCGCCCGCCGGGATCGACGCGCTCGACGTCAGCGCGCTGCACGCGGCGGTCGGCGAAGCCTTCGGCGACGCGATTCGCGCCGTCGCCGCCGGAACGCAACTCGACGCCGTCGCCTCGCACGGCCTCACGCTCGCGCACGATGGCGACGCTCACCACACGCTTCAGATCGGCGATCCCTTCCGGATCCGCGAACGCGTGAACGCAACGGTCGTCTACGACTTCCGCTCCGCCGACACCGCAGCCGGCGGCACCGGAGCGCCGCTGGTACCGTTCGTCGACGCGCTCCTGTTTGCCGGCCACGCGCCGTGCGTCGCGCTCAACCTCGGCGGCATCACGAACATGACCGTCCTGCCTCAGTGCATCGCCTTCGACTCGGGCCCCGCAAATCTCCTCATCGACAGCTACGTCATCCATCGCAGCAACGGCGAGCTACGCTACGACCACGACGGCGCGCTCGCCCGCCGTGGCTCGCCGAACGCCGCCGCCCTCGCGCGCATGCTCGACGACCCATATTACAGCGCTCCGCTGCCGAAGACGACCGGCCGCGAACGCTACGGTGCACCGTGGATCGAGCAGCACCGAGCCGACCTCGACCAACTCACGTTCGAGGACGCCGTAGCAACGCTGGCCGCCCTCACCGTGCGCACCGTGACCGATGCATTCCATGCAGCTGCACCCAACGCAACGCTGCTCATCGTCAGCGGCGGCGGCGCACGCAATCCCGCGCTCGTCGACGGCCTGCGCGCATCGCTACCAGCCGTCAACGTCACGATCTCCGACGAGCTCGGCGTCAACGCCGACGCCAAGGAGGCCATCGCGTTCGCCGTTCTCGGCTACTGCACGCTGACCGGACGCGCAGCCGGCGTCCCGACCGTGACCGGCGCGTCAGGCCCCCGCGTCCTAGGCGCAATAGCCCCATACGAACTCACATCTCTCCTCGACCGCATCCACATCGAAGAAGCGGAGCGACCCATCGAGAGGCGAACGACGCCTACGTGATCTGCATAGGCGTAGACGCAGGCGGAACCTCCACCAACGTCGCCCTTTCGATCGATAGCGTCTTCGTTCGCGAAACGAGCGCGCCTACGGCGAACGCGACCACGGCCGGCGCCGACGGCGCGGCCGACGTCATCATCGGTGCCGTGGGCGACATGCTGGACGGCAAGTCACCGGCGGCGATCTACGTGGGCGCGGCGGGTGCCGGACGTGCCCGGATCGCGCACGGTCTGCAGGAGCGGATCGCGGCAGCCTTTCCCGGAACGAAGATCGTGGTGGACGACGACACCGCGGTCGCGTTGCGCGCCGCAATCCCGGACGGAGACGGCGCGGTATTGATCGCCGGTACCGGCTCTGTCGCGTATGCCGTGCACGGCGACCGAACGCACCGCGCCGGCGGGTTGGGGTACTTGGCGGGCGACGAAGGCTCGGGGTTCTGGATCGGGATGCAGGCCGCGAAGCTGTACGGCCGCGTTCTCGACGGGCGGGCCAACCGCGACGAGACGACCGACCTGGTGGCGCGTGTCCTCGACGCGCCGGATCGCGAGCGTTACATCGCAGCACTGTACGACGCGCCGCTGCAACCAGCGGCGATCGCCTCGCTCGCGCCGAGTATCATTGCATTCGCCGGCAAAGGGAATCGTGCGTCGACCAAGATCGTGCAGCAGGCCGCGCAAGAGCTCGGCGATCTCTTGCGAGCGGCGTTGAAGGCGGTCGAGCTGAACGATGCGTCGCCGGTCGTCGCATTCGCCGGCGGGTTGCTGCGCGAGAACAGCTTGTTGACGTTCTTGCTCGAGACGCGACTGATCGGCGACGTCGCCGGGATCTCGATCGTGAAGGGCGGCGAGGAACCCGTGCGCGCGGCGCTGCGGCTGGCGGAACGGCTCGAGTGAGCGAGCTTCCGTCAACCGAAGGATTCGACCCGGCGACGGTCGACATCGATCGTCTCGACCACGTGGAACTCTCGCGGTTGCTCGTGGAAACGCAGCGCGGCGCGGTCGACGCGGCGGCGGCCGCAGCCGCGGAGATCGCGCGGGCGACAACGCTGGTGGTCGAGGCGATCGAGGATGGCCGGCGTGTCGTGCTCGTCGGCGCCGGGACGAGCGGACGCCTTGCGGTGCTCGACGCGGCCGAGCTTCCGCCGACGTTCGGCGTCGATCCGGAATTGTTCCAAGCTCGCATCGCGGGCGGCGACAGCGCGTTGCGGCGCGCGGTCGAAGGAGCGGAGGACGACGCCGAGGCGGGTGCGCGCGCCGTGGCGGACGTCGGTATCGGCGATGTCGTGATCGGCATATCGGCGAGCGGCGGAGCGCCGTTCGTGCGCGCGGCGATCGCGGCAGCGCGCGCGCGGGGCGCACGGACCGTTGGGATCGTGAACGCGCCGGGCGCGCCGCTGACGCGGGACGCCGAGCTCGCGATCGTCGCGGCGACCGGGGCGGAGCCGATCCAGGGCTCGACGCGGATGCGCGCCGGCACGGCGCAGAAGCTGGTGCTGAACGCGATCTCGACCGGCGCGCTGATCCGGCTCGGCAAGACCTACCGCAACCGCATGGTCGATCTCGTTGCGACGAATGCGAAGCTCCGGGCGCGCAGCGAGCGTCTCGTCCGCGATCTCGCGGGGGACGTCGACGCGCGCGGTTTGCTCGACGCGGCGGCGGGTTCGGTGAAGGTCGCGGTCGTCATGGCGCGCAGGAGCGTCGAGCGCGCCGAGGCCGAGCGCCTGCTCGAGGCCGCGCACGGGCGCTTGGCTGCCGTTATCGACGGTCCAGCTTGGACCCGCGTGCCGCCTTCGTCCGTGTAGCCGCGCGCGGCGAAGAATGCGTGCAGCGCGGCGTCGTCCGGGATTGCCGCGTCGACGCGCTTGACGTCGAGCTGGTCGAGCCGGCCGTGCAGCGTGGCGACGAGCGCCGAACCGACCCCGCGTCGCCGCCGTTCCGGCGCGACCCACAGGTCGCGCAGTTGCGCGAGCAACCCGCCGCGCTCGCTCGAGATCGCGAACGAGACGGAGACGCAAGCGGCGGGTATACCGTCGTCGTACGCCAGCCAGATGAAGCCGAAGTCCGGGCGGTCGACGAACAGCGCGAGCGCGTCGCCGAGCGCCGCCTGGTCGGCGCGAAACGGCCTCATCAGCACGAAGGCGTCAGGCCGCTCCGGGCCGCCCATCGTCCGGCATTCGATCACGGGAGATACCTCATCATCATGCTGTTCGACTCGCTCCGCCGTACGCTTCCCGCCGTCGTCGCGTTGACGGTGATCGCTTCGTCCACGCTGGTCGCGTCGGCCGCCGTCACCGAGCGGCAAGGCGCATCGGTCCCCGGTGGAAAGATCCGCGACTGCCACGGTTACGTCCGTCACGTCTCGGACGAGAACATTCGGGTTCACTGCCTCGACGGGGTTCCGGCCGACATCTCGTTCTTGTACGCCCCGAACTACGCAACGCTGTTCTCCAACGGCAAGAGCGTCCAGACCAAAGACCTCAAGCCCGGGACGCCCGTGCACGTCGAGTTCACCCAGTCGCTCGGGATCCGCAAGGCCTACAAGATCTTCGTCGCCGACCCCAATGGGCACGGGTTGTTCGGCTTCAAGAGTTAGCGGACACCGACGCCGAACGAGCGCTGCGGTGGTTTCTGTCGCGGCGCTCTTCTCGTCTTTGCTGGCCCTGACGTTCGTCGTCGTTCCACTCGACGACCGTCCGGTCACGGCGCAGCTTCCGCGGCTGCTCGGCTCGATCGCCGGCGTGCGCGTCGTCGAACCCCCGCGCGCACTGCTCGGACGCTATCTGGTTCCCGGCGATTCGGCCGCCGTCATGCGCTGGCTGCGCGAGGAAGCGCCGCGCGAAGCGCGCGCGTACGTCATCTCGAGCGATATGATAGTGTACGGCGGTCTGGTCGCGTCGCGCATCCCTGGGACGTCGCGTGCCGTCGCCTACACGCGGCTGCAAGACTTGGCCGCGTTTCGCGCGGCGCGTAGCGACGCGTCGTTCACGGTCTTCGGGACGGTGATGCGGCTGGCGCCGACCGGCGTGCCGAAGCTCGGATCGGCCACGACATTTCCGTTCGCCGGCGGCGACGTCTGGGGGCCGATCCAGCAATATGCGAACCTGCCCGATCCTCCGCAGACCGACGACCAGCGCGCGCTGGCCGCGAGCTTGCGCGCGCAGTTGGGCCCGGCCCTCGACGCATACCTCGACACCCGCGCCCGCGATCGCGACGTCGACCTGTTCGCGTTGCGCGTCGCAGCGGAGGGCGGCTTCGACAAGATCGTGATCGGGCAGGACGATGCCGGTCCGGTCGGGTTGCATCTGCGCGATCTGGCGGCGCTGCGCGCGTTCGCGACACGCTGGTTGCCGCCGTCGCGCGCGTCGATCGAGCCGGGCGCCGACGAGCTCGGCATGGTGCTGGTCGCCGCGGCGTTGGCGCACGAGGCGAACGACGTGCCGCGCGTGCGCGTCGTCTACTCGCGCGCCGACGGCGCCGCCGTTGAAGATCCGCTCGAGTTCGCGCCCATCGCGACCACGATCGCGGACCTGATCCGCAGCTGCGGCGCGACGCAGGTGACCGGACCATTTCCGGCCGACGTCGACCTGTTCGTGCGCGTGCCCGGCACCGGTTTCGCCGACGAGACGAAGTTCGTCAACGCGATCGAGCACGAAACCGGCCGCGCCCCCGGCCGGCCCGATCCGCCGACCGCCGTTGCGGTGGCCGACCTGTCGTTTCTGGCAGCGAACGACTACGCCGAACAGCGCCGGCTCACGCAGGACCTCGTCGTCCGGCGGCTCGCCGGGCGCGTCGACGCGTTTGCATCGTGGAACACCGTTGCAAACACCGTCGGGACCGCGTTGCCCGAGGCGATCGCGGTTCGCGCCGGCAGGCTCATGGGGAGCTACGACGCGCGGGCAAACGCGACGTTCACCTTTATGCGCTACGTCGACGACGTTGCGTTCCACGCCGACGTGCGGCCGCGGCTCAACGCCGACCTGGGCGCACAAGGGATCGACGACCATACGCTGTTGCTGCCCGACGTGGCGCAGCGAGTCGCGTCAGAGAACCGCGCGCTGCTGTGGCCCGAAGGGCTCGACCTGCTCGAGCAGATCGCGCCGCAGTTTCGCGACGCCGGCTTCACGATCACCCTGCCGTGGGACCGCACCTTCGAAACCGAACTCGACATCCGCCTCGCACCCCGCTAAGGGTCGCGGATGCCGATCTCGCCGAAGCCGATCGACTCGGCGCCGGTAAGGCGGTTCGTCGGGCGCAGCTCGTCGAACGTGATCGTCACGTCCTCGAGCGGGCCGGAATCTGTTTCGAGCGGGGCGAGCGCGGCCTCGCGCGCGACGTACGTTCCACCTTGGAACTGCGTGAAATCGACGCGCCAATCGACCGAATCGAGCGGCGCGACGTTGCCGATTCCCGCCACGACGGCGCGCACAGGAAGCGCGGTCTTCACGTCGGTCCACAACTCGCGCAAACGATAGCGACGCGGATCGCGCAGCGCGCGCAATCGCAGGTGATGCAAGGCGCCGCCGGGATCGGGGACATCACCCAGGTCCGTCACCTCGTAGTTCCGAACGACCGTACCGGTGCTTCCGATGTGCGGCAGCACGGTCGCACTCGACGCGACGTCGCTCATGTCGTCCGTCGCGGTGATCGGCTGCGCGTCGATCGCGAGCCCGAAATCTTGATCCACGGCGAAGCTGAGCTCGCCGATCGGGTCGCTCGACGGTTCAGCGTTGAACGTGTGCGAGATCGTCGGGCCGGGTGCGCCCGTGTTCGGTGCCCCCGGGGCCGCCGGCGCGGCCGGCGTGATCGATGCGGCCCCGTTGAAGTTGATGCCGTGCGGGACGTGCGGGTGCTCGCCCTCCTCGCGGCTGAGCGCGTGCGAGTGCACGAGTCTGCGACGCATGTCCTCGACTGTATCCCAGGTGCTCGTCACCGGCCGGCCGTCGAAGTTGAAACGCACGACCGTCGCGTACACGCTGTAGTGCGCGTAGCCGCTTTGCGTGCGCGCTTGGCGCGTTGCGGCGAAGAGCGCGTCGGCGGGGGTCGGCGCGGCGGGGACGGTCTGGAGCACGATTCCCAGCGCCAGCGCGATCACGGTTCGCCCTGCTGGCCGCTGCTGGAGAATCCGAAACCGTACGGGCTCGGGAACGAGCGGAGATCGACTTCCTCGAACGCGATCTGCACGTCGTGCAGCATTCCGGCCTTGCCGTAGTCGAGGTCGGCCAGTGCCGTCTCGCGCGCTATATACGTGGCGCCCTGCGTCTGGCGGTACTCGATCCGCCAGGGCACCTTGGTGAGCGGCGGCTGGTTGCCGATCCCCGCGACGACCGCCTCCTCGGGCAACCACGTCGTTCCGTCGACCCACAGCTCGCGCAGACGATGGCGGTCGGGATCGCGCAGCGCAGTCAGGCGCAAATGGTACTCCGGACCTTGCGCGTCGACGGTCGTCTCGATCAAGCTCACGTCGTAGTCGCGCACGGCCGTGCCGGTATGCCCGATCACCTGAAGCTTCGAGCTCTGTTTGTCGATCGTGCTCAGCGAGTTCGTCGAAACCAATCGGCGGTCGCTGGGCGCGAGTCCGTAGTCCTGGTCGATCGCGAACGCGACTTGACCGATCGGGTCGGCCGGTTCGACCTTGTTGAGCGTGCCGAAGAACGGGATGCTTATGACGACGCCGTGCGGCGTATACGGATGTGCTTGCTCTTCGCGGCTGAACGCGCCGGAATAAACGTAACCATGCCGGATGTCCTCTACCGTTCGCCACGAGCGGCGCACGAACTTCGGACCGTTGTGGAACGAGACGACGGCGACGTACTCGGCATAGCGCGAGTAGGCACCGGCAGCCCAGGCCTTGCGCGACGCGTCGAAGATGGCATACGGATCCGACGGCCCCGGCGCGGCAGCCGGTGGGGTCGTCGCGGCTGCGCATGTTGCCAAGGTTAGCGCCGTCGCGACGACGCGAAAGGCTCCGTTCGCTCGCATCATCCGGGGAACGCCGCTTCACGGGTGAGGGTTCCCGCCGCGCGCGCCGTCAGCCGTTCTCGCGCTGGCAGAGTTCGATCAGGACGCCGCCGGTCGACTTCGGGTGGAGGAAGGCGATCGTGTTGCCATGCGCACCGCGGCGTGGCTGTTCGTCGATGAGCCGTACGCCGGCCCGCTTGAGTCGCTCGAGTTCGACCCGAATGTCGTCGACGCGATATGCGGTGTGGTGTAGCTTCGTCTGCGCGTCGCCGCGGTATTTCGCGATCGGCGAGCCTTCGTCGAGCGGTCGCAACAGCTCGATCACCGCGTCGCCCGTGCGCACGCCGACCGCTTCGACGCCTTGATCGGGGACGAGCTCGCGGTAGACCAGGCTGAATCCCAGCGTCGTGGTGTAGAGCGCAATCGCCGCGTCGAGGTCCCTCACCACGATCGCGACGTGATCGAGCGGCGCGTCGATCACGGATATTTCGTCATAGCTTCGGTCGGGGTCTTAAGAACCGCTACGGCAACCGACGCTAAATCTGCAATAACAGCGGGTTCGTGAAAGTCCTTGTTCTCCGTTAGGAAATAGCCCGCAGCGCAACGAGTCCGCGCGTCACGGATGATCGCTGAGCAGATGTAATCATCGGCATAGCCATTGATCCGGGACACTCTCGTCGACGGATCAAGCCACGCGCGATCTCCCGGAATGAATGTGGTTCGCGGTTCGAGGCGCTTGAAGCAGTCCAGGAGCCGGTCCAATGCCGTCGTATTGGCAAGCTCGAGCTTCACCGGAAGATCGCGAAACATATCTGAGGCATCCGGAGCGTCAACGACCGATCGCCAACGGCTCAATTCACGCTGATGTTCACTGTAACCGCTGGTAATCGCGAGAAGACGACTTCGCTTATTTCGCCAAGCCGCGAGCGCTTCGACCACGCAAACCTCCGGCATCATAATGTCGACTCGCTCTGCTTCGAGCTGCTCGAGGAGCGGTTCCGTGTCCGAGTGCTGACCATAGGCAAAGGACATCAGAAAATTCGTTTCAAGATAATGGCGCCATTACGCGGCGCGCAACGCGTCGAGCAAGCCCTTCGGGAGGCGATCTTCCTCCGGCTTTGGGCCCTGTGTTGCGTGATATGACAGATCATCCAGCCACGCGGTTATCAAGGTGCTCAAATAACCTTCGTTAACGTTGTGTCGCTGCCGATGGTGTTGATCGTAGCGTTCGAGAACGTCCGTCGTGCTTATCTTCCACGAGTGATGCTCGCTTGGGTCTCCCTCAAAAACCTCGATATCAACGGGATCCACGAGTATGCTGTAGCGAGCTGAGCCAACCTCGCGCACGTATTCACTTAGTTGGCGCAGGAGAAAGTCTCGATCGTTTGGTCGAGCGGACCATTTGATCTCTACTACTGCGACGGGTGTGCCGCGCTCGTCGCGACGCACGATGTCAGGTCGTCCCTGGTTCATAAGGAGTCTTCCTTCGTCGCGTCGATCATGCGATCCGCTCCCGCGCGACGTGACGGCCGAAGACGCCGCGCAACACGTCGCAGATCTCACCCAGACTGGCTCCGGCGTCGACCGCTTCGACGAACAAGGGCATGAGGTTGGTCGTCCCTTCGGCGGCTCGGCGAACGTCTTCGAGCGCAGCCTGCGTGCGGGCCGCGTCACGCTGCGCGCGAGCGGCGCGCACGCGGGCGACTTGTTCCGCTTCGATCGCCGGGTCGATGCGCTGAATCGGCATTTGGACGCCGTTGCGATCTTCGTTGAACTTGTTGACGCCGACGATCACCGCGCGCCCCGATTCGATCGCCTGCTGCGCGCGGTAGGCGGACTCGCCGATTTGATCCTGCATCCAGCCGCTCTCGATCGCGGCGACGGCGCCGCCGAGCGCGTCGATCTCCGCGATCAGCGCGCGAGCGCGCTCGGTCAGCTCGTCGGTGAGCCGTTCGACGTAGTACGATCCGGCCAGCGGGTCGACCACGCCGGTGACGCCGCTCTCGTACGCGATGATCTGCTGCGTGCGCAGCGCGATGCGGGCCGCCTGTTCGGTCGGAAGGCCGAGGGCTTCGTCCTGACCGTTCGTGTGCAGCGACTGCGTGCCGCCCAAGACCGCGGCCAGCGCTTGCAGCGACACGCGAACGACGTTGTTCTCGGGCTCCTGCGCGGTGAGCGTCGAACCGCCGGTCTGGGTGTGGAAACGCAGCATCTGCGACTTGGGATCGTGCGAGCCGAACTCGTCGCGCACGATCTCGGCCCACAATGTTCGCGCCGCGCGGAACTTGGCGATCTCTTCGAAGAAATCGTTGTGCGCGTTCCAGAAGAAGGAGATGCGCGGCGCGACCGCGTCGACGTCCAGCCCGGCGCGCTGCGCCGCATGCAGATACGCCTTGGCGTTGGCGAGCGTGAACGCGATCTCTTGAAGTGCGGTCGACCCGGCCTCGCGGATGTGATAACCCGAGATCGAGATCGTGTTCCAGTTCGGCACCGACTGCGCGCAATACGCCATCACGTCGGTGACCAGCCGCATCGACGGCACGGGCGGGTAGATATAGGTGCCGCGCGCCACGTACTCTTTGAGCACGTCGTTCTGCGTCGTGCCGCCGAGCCGGTCGAACGGAATGCCGCGCCGGCGCGCGACCGCCAGCACGAACGCCAGCAGAATCGCAGCCGGCGAGTTGATCGTCATCGACACGGTGACGCGGTCGAGCGGGATCGCGTCGAAGAGCGTCTCGACGTCGTCGATCGTGTCGATCGCGACACCGACCTTGCCGACCTCGCCGCGTGCCTGCGGCGCGTCCGAGTCGTAGCCCAACTGGGTCGGCAGATCGAAGGCGACCGAAAGCCCGGTGACCCCATTGGCGAGCAGGTACCGGTAGCGCTCGTTCGACTCGGCGGCGGTCGCGAATCCGGCGTACTGCCGCACGGTCCAGAGCCGGCCCCGGTACATGTCGCGCCGGATGCCGCGGGTGTACGGAAATGCGCCGGGCGGCGCCCGCCGGATCGGCGGTTCCGCCTCTTCGTAGAACGGCTCCAGCGGGATCCCGCTGGCATTGAGGTCACGCGCGCTCACTCGGTACGGTTGCGCCGCCGCCCTCCGGCCGCCCTATGCCGCGCCCGAGCCTGCCACCTCAGGCCGTAAGCTCGCCTACGGACATCCGGACGGTTCTGCGCTATCGTTGTACGGTCATGAAGCGCAGCACGGTCCTTTCGGGAATCGCCGTCCTCTTCGCGGGCGCTACGCTCGGCGCGCGGGCAGCGACGCAGACGGTCAGCCATACCGATGCGGAGTGGCACAAGCTCCTCACGCCCGAGGCGTACGACGTGCTGCGCAACGAGGGAACCGAGCGGGCGTTCTCCAGTCCCCTCGACGAAGAGAAGCATGCCGGCCTGTACTTCTGCGCCGGCTGCGACCTCGCGCTGTTCTCGTCGAAGACGAAGTTCGACAGCGGCACCGGCTGGCCGAGCTTCTGGGCGCCGCTGCCCAACGCCGTCGCGACGAAGTCCGACAGCTCGCTGATGATGGAACGCACCGAGGTCCACTGCAGCCGCTGCGCGAGTCACATCGGCCACGTCTTCGACGACGGCCCCAAGCCCACCGGACTGCGCTACTGCATGAACGGCGTCGCGTTGCGATTCCGTCCCGGCCGCGCGGCGTAGACGGCGAACAGCACCGCCAGCAGCGCCTGGAACGGGATCGGCGCGACGATTTTCCAGGTGCCGGGGATCGCGCCGTGCGCGACTGCCAGCGTCGGTAGCACGACGGCGAAGAGTTGATCGAGCGCGCACAGCCACAGCAGCACGCGAAAACGCCGGGGGTCCCGAAAGGCGATCCCGTAGACGAGCGCCGCGACGATGAACTCACCACCGCCGATCTGCGCGGTCGTCAGATCCGTCACCGGAACGTCGAGCAGCGGTCGCAACAACTGCGGCGCGAAAACGGAGATCGCGCCGACGAACGCGTCGATGCAGAAGCCGATCGTGAGCGCGACGCGCACCACGGTGGTGAAGACGTCGCGGTTCATGCGAGCGTGACGAGCGGGGTGCGTGCCTCGACGGTCTCGCCGGCGGCGACGTGAACCGCCGCGACCGTGCCGGACTTGTGGGCGCGGATCTCATTCATCATCTTCATCGCCTCGATCACCGCGACGACCTGACCTTCGGTCACGACCGCGCCCGGCGCGATCGAGATTTCGACCACGACGCCGTGCATCGGCGCGACGACGTCGTTGCCGACACCCGCGCTCGAGGCCCGCGTCGCGCCGCCCTTCTTCGGTAACGCCGCCCGCGCAGCGGACGCGCTCGCCGCCCCTACTCGGCCGCCGAGGGGCAGGTCGACGAATCGCACCCGAAACAGCTTGTCGTTCACCTCGACCCGGATCGCGCCGTCCGACGCTGCGTCACGCTGAGCCCCAACCGTGTCATCCTGAGCTTGTCGAAGGGCGCCGTCGCCCTGAGCACCCGGAGCCGGTCGATGGGTGCCCCACTCCGCCGCAAACGGTTCCAGGGTGGCGGTGCCGTACGACGCGTCGCGCACCGGGCCGAACTCGATCAGCGAGCGCAGTAGCGGCAGCGTCGTCGGGACGCCTTCGATGACGTACTCGTCGATCGCGCGCCCGAGCCGGGCCAACGCCTGCGCACGATCGGGCGCGCGCACGATCAGCTTCGCGATCATCGAGTCGTAGTCGGGCGTGATCG
Source organism: Vulcanimicrobiota bacterium (assembly GCA_003161435.1). GTDB lineage: Bacteria > Vulcanimicrobiota > Vulcanimicrobiia > Vulcanimicrobiales > Vulcanimicrobiaceae > Vulcanimicrobium > Vulcanimicrobium pasteuri. The sequence goes on along the minus strand of PMOS01000001.1, from coordinate 45,061 downwards.
CGAAGCCCGGATACGCCGCCGAGTCGACCCGCACGCCAAGCCCGCCCGGCTCGCGATAGCGCTCGACGATTCCCGGCGCGGGGCGAAAGTTTTGCGCCGGATCCTCGGCGTTCACCCGCACCTCGATCGCGTGTCCGCGCAAATCGACGTCGTCCTGCGTGAAACCGAGCGGCCGTCCCGCGGCGACGAGGATCTGCTCGCGAACGAGATCGATACCCGAGATCTCCTCGGAGATGGTGTGCTCGACTTGGATGCGCGTGTTCATCTCGAGAAAGTAGAACGCGTCGCCGCTGACCAGGCACTCGATCGTCCCGACCGAGTCGTACGCGATCGCGCGCGCCGCCTGAACACCTGCGGCGCGCAAGCCTTCGCGCACCTGCGCAGGGATGAGCGCCGGCGCCTCCTCCCACAGCTTTTGATGACGGCGTTGCAGCGAGCAGTCGCGCTCGCCGACGTGCAGAACGTTGCCGTGCTTGTCGGCAAGAATTTGCAGTTCGACGTGCTTGGGGTTGTCGAGATAGCGCTCGGCGTAAATCGTGCCGTTCCCGAAGTAGGCCGTCGCCTCGCGTTGCGCGGTCGAAAACGCCGACTCGATCTCGCCGGCGGTACGTGCGACCTTGAGCCCCTTGCCGCCGCCGCCGCCCGATGCTTTGAGCGCCAGCGGAAGGCCGTACGCTTCGGCCGCGCGCCGTGCGCCGGCGGCGTCGGCGATCGGTTCCGTGCCGCCGGGGACGACGGGAACACCGGCCGCGACCATTGCCTGACGCGCCCGCACCTTGTCGCCCATCGCGTCGATCGCGTCGGGATGCGGTCCGATCCAGCTGACCCCGGCGGCGACGACGCGTCGCGCGAAGGCGGCGTTCTCGGCGAAGAACCCGTAACCAGGATGCAGCGCGTCGGCACCGGCGCGCTGGGCTACCTCGAGCAGCTTTTCGGCGTTCAGATACGATTGCGACGGAGCCGCCGGGCCGAGATGGTACGCTTCGTCAGCGTACCGCACGTGCAGCGCGTCGCGATCGGCGTCGGAGTAGACGGCGATCGTCGCGCAGCCCAACTCCTTCGCGGTGCGCATGATGCGAATCGCGATCTCGCCGCGGTTCGCCACGAGGATCTTGCGAAAAGGTGCGGCGTCAGACATCGAGCCGGCCGGCGGCGTTCCAGCGCGACGTCACCCGCGCCGGGAGACGCGCGCATTGCGTGCCGGTGACCGGCAACCGTCCTGCCAGCCGCCAGCGAGAAAGCGTCGGCGGCGATGGAGCGTCGCCGACCGGCACCTGCATGAGGTAGGCGGCGGCGATCGCGGCAAGCTCGTCGCCGGTCGGAACCGGTGCGGCGCCCAGATCAGATCGCATCAGCTCTTGTGGGTTCCGGGTACATCCCCATCGCGTGATAGCCGGCGTCGACGAAGTGCACGTCGGCAGTCACCTGCGAAGAGAGATCCGATGCGAGGAACACGGCGACGTTGCCGACGTCGTCGATGGTGACATTGCGTTTGAGCGGCGACGCCGCCGCCACTTTCCCCGGCATCGACGAGAATCCGGCGACCTGGCGCGACGACGCGGTGCTGATCGGCCCGGCGGAGATCGCGTTGACCCGGATGCCACGGCTGCCGAGGTCGAACGCAAGATAGCGCACCGATGCCTCGAGCGCGGCCTTCGCGATGCCGGCGATGTTGTAGTTGGGCACGATTCGCGTGCCGCCCAGGTACGTGAGCGCCATGATCGACGAGCCGTCGTTCAGGTTGTCTTTGAGACGGCCGGCGAGCGCGATGAGCGAGTACGCGCTGATATCCATCGCCATCGCGAAACCGTCGCGCGAGGTGTCGTAGACCGTCCCCGAGAGGTCTTCTTTCTTCACGAACGCGATCGAGTGAACGAAGCCGTCGATCGTACCGGCCTTCTCGGCCAGCCCACGCAGCGAGGCGTCGCTGGTGACGTCGCACTCGAACACGCCCGCTCCGCCGAGCTCGGCGGCATGCTTGCGCACCGCATCCTCGACGCGCTCACCCTGATAGGTGAGGATCAGCCGTGCGCCGTGCGCGTGAAGCCGGCGCGCAATGCCGCTGGCGATCGACCACCGGTTGGCGACTCCGGTGACGAGGATGGTCTTTCCGTCGAGCAATGCCACGAGGTCCCGACATCGGCCGAAGCGGTCGCGTAACCCTGCCGAGCGGGCCGGAACCGCGGGCTCGGATCGCGCAGTAGCCTGCATGCGTCTTTTCACCGCGGCCGGAGCGTCGCTGCTCGTCCTGATCTCGTCGTACGCGACGGCGCCGGCCGCGGGCGGGCCCACCCCCGACGACCTCGCGGTCCCGCGTTACCAGCACATCTTCGTCATCATGGGCGAGAACAAGAACTGGGAGCGGATCGACGGTTCCAGCAATGCGCCGCGGCTGGCGGCGTTTGCGAAGGAGTTCGGCGACGCGACGCACTTCTACGGCGAGGTCCATCCGAGCGAAGCGAACTACGTCGCGCTGCTGGGCGGCTCGACGTTCGGTATCCACGACGACGACGCGTACTACTGCACGCCGGGATCGACTCGGCCGTCATGTTCCCAGGCCGCCGCCCCCGGTTACGCGCCGCATACCGTCGACGCGCCGAACCTCGGCACGCAGCTCGCAGCGGCGGGGCTCAGCTGGAAGAACTACAACGAGAGCATCCCCGGACCGGGCTCGCTCGCGGTGACCGGGTCCGATGCAGCGGGAGACAACCCGCACCACGTTGCGTACTATGCGTCGAAGCACTCGGGCTTCGTCAACTTCGCCTCGGTGCTGAACGATCCGCATCTCGCCGACCATCTGGTCGGATATACGACGCTGCAGCGCGATCTCGCCTCGGGCAACTTGCCGAGCTTCGGCTTCATCATCCCGAACTTGTGCAACGACATGCACGGAATGGCGGGGCTACCGGGCGTGCCGGACGATTGCGTTTACGAGCACCTCGACGCGTTGATCCAACGCGGCGACGCGGCGATGGCGAAGACCATCGATGCGATCATGGCATCGGCGACGTGGCGCTCGACCGACAACGTTGCGATCGTGGTGACGTTCGACGAAGACGACGGAACCGGCCGCGCCGGCTGCTGCGGCGTGACGCCGAATGCACCGTCGAACTTCGGCGGGGGTCATATCGCCACGATCGTTATCACCAACCACGGGCCGCACCGCGTCGTCGACCCAACGCCGTACAACCACTACTCGCTGTTGCGCACGATCGAAGACGCATTCGGCATCTACAGCTACCTGGGGCTTGCCGGCGCGACGAATCAGGGTGTTAAGCCGATGCTTCCCTTGTTCCAAATTGCACACACCCGCTAACAAACGTACGGTGCAGACCCCCTCACTTCATATACCCCATTTTGGGTAGGTAAGTTTGGCCCTACTTTGCGGTAATGGTACACTCCGCGCGACCGGCGAATCAGCGAACAGGCGGTCGCGACGCTCCCATAAGGGTGTACCATGTCGCGAACCGTGTTCGTCCTGGAGCCCCAGGCCGTGTTTCTCCCAGAACTGAGCCGCATCGTCGCCGCAGCCGGTGGGCGGGTGACGACTTTCTCGGAAGCCTTCGACGTGATCGAGATCGCAGCGCTGCGCGAGGAATACGCGCTGCTGGACCTCGACTATGCGTTGCCCGGAGTGCTCGACGGTTTGGCGTACTTCTCCGGTGCGGCGCCAAAAGTGAAGCCGATCGTGCTGACTAATCAGCACGACTTTCGGCCGCTCGCCCGCTATCGCGAAGCCGGCGCCATCGTGCTGCCCAAGGCGCTATCATGCACCGAGCTCACGCACGCGTTGCGCGCAATCTTCCAAGGCGACGCCTATCCGATCACGCACGAGCCTTCACGCCGCCTGAAAACCGTGCGGGACGAGTACGTCGGGATCGACCTTCGGGTGTGAGCGTGAGATCGCTTGGGTGCGCGATCCTCGTCCTCGCATCATCGTCGCTGGCCGGTTGCGGTGGCGGCGGTGCAGGCGCGAGCGCCGCGGCGCCGACCGCCGTTAGCTGGATCGCCGCGCTGCGCGCGAACCCCACCGACGTGCAGCTCAGCTTGGCGAGCTCGCAGCCTCAATACATGTACGTCGACTCCGGTCCGACGAACGGAGTCTATCCGTCGCCCGGAACGTTCACCGCCGACCTGCAGGCGGCGAATCCCGGCCTGCTCGCGGGCGCGTGCTCGAAGGTCGCGCACATGACGAGCGCGACGATGCAGTTCACCGACGCGAACGGTACGCAGGCCCCGTCGTATGTCGTGTTCTTCACCCCGCAATCTGTCGGTTCGTGCACGCAGTCGATCGACCTCGGCGCCGACGGCATGCAAACCTTCAGCGTAACCGTGTCACCCTGAGCCCGTCGAAGGGCCGTAGACCTACAGCGGGATGTTGCCGTGCTTGCGGTGCGGTCGGTCGACGCGTTTGTTGGCGAGCGCATCGAGCGCGTGTGACACGGCGCGGCGCGTCTGGGAAGCCTCGATGACGTCGTCGACGTAGCCGCGCTGAGCGGCGATGTACGGGTTGGCGAAGTGCTCCGTGTAGTCGGCGACCAGATCGGCGGCCTTCGCAACCGGGTCGGCGGCGTCGGCGATCTCGCGGCGGTTGAGGATCTTGACCGCCCCGGCCGAGCCCATCACCGCGATCTCGGACGTGGGCCAGGCGAAGTTGAAGTCCGCCCGGATGTGCTTGGACGACATGACGTCGTACGCGCCGCCGTACGCCTTGCGCGTGATCACGGTGATCTTGGGGACCGTCGCCTCGGCGAACGCGTACAGCAGCTTCGCACCGTGCTTGATGATGCCGCCCCACTCCTGACTCGTCCCCGGCAGGAAGCCCGGGACGTCGACGAACGTCAGCAGCGGAATGTTGAACGCGTCGCAGAACCGCACGAAGCGCGCGGCTTTGATCGACGCGTTGATGTCGAGCACGCCGGCGAGGACCTTCGGCTGGTTCGCGACGACGCCGACGCTGCGGCCGCCGATGCGCCCGAAACCGATCACGATGTTCTGCGCCCACAGCGGCTGGATCTCGAAGAAGTCGCCGTCGTCGAGGACGGGAACGATCGCATCGATGATGTCGTACGGCTTGTTCGGCGAATCGGGGATCAGCTCGTCGAGCTCGGGCGCGACGCGCAGGGGGTCGTCGGCGGTCGGCACGAGCGGCGGGTCATCCAGGTTATTCGACGGGATGAAGGAGAGCAGCCGCCGGCAGTGCTCGTTCATCTCGTCTTCGTCGGCCGCGGTCAGGTGCGCGACGCCGCTCTTGGTCGCGTGCGTGATCGCGCCGCCGAGCTCTTCGAAGCTCACGTCCTCGCCGGTGACGGCCTTGGTCACGTCCGGACCGGTGATGAACATCTGCGATATGCCTTCTACCATGACCGTGAAGTCGGTGATCGCCGGCGAGTAGACGGCACCCCCCGCGCACGGTCCGGCGATCAGCGAGATCTGCGGGACGACGCCCGACGCCTGGACGTTGCGCCAGAAGATCTCGGCGTAGCCACCCAAGCTCACGACGCCCTCTTGGATGCGAGCTCCGCCGGAGTCGTTGATCCCGATCACCGGACAGCCGGTCCGCACAGCGAGGTCCATCACCTTGCAGATCTTCTCGGCCATCACTTCACCCAGCGATCCGCCGAGCACGGTAAAGTCCTGCGAGAAGAGAAAGACGCGCCGGCCGTCGATCGTCGCGTGCCCCGTCACGACGCCGTCCCCGAGGAACGAGCGTTCGCCGAGCCCGAACTCAGCCGTGCGATGGACCGCGAAACGATCGAGCTCGACGAAGGAAGCGGGATCGACGAGCGCCTCGACTCGTTCGCGCGCGATGCGCTTGCCGCGCGCGCGCTGCCGCTCGTTCGCGTCCTCGCCGGCGGGCGCGAGCGACTCCGCCCGCATCCGCTCGAGCCGGTGCTGCGCCTGATCGTGCGGCGATTCGGTCGACATCACGTCGGGCTTCGCCGCCGGGGATGCGGGTCCGTCCGCCCGTGCTCCGCGCTTAGCGGTAGAGCGTCCCGTTGAGCATCACGTAGCCGTCGAAGGCCCAACCGCGACCGGAAGCGCCGTTGTGCGTGTCGTCGATCCCTTCGGCGCCGCCGTTCTCGCGATGATAGCGGCCGCGCACGACCGCGACATCGCCCGGATGGGCGACGACCGCGCTCGAACCGTCGGCGACGACGGCGATCGGATCGCTGCCGTCGACGTCGAGCAGAAAGCTCGCGTGGCTCACTCCGCGGAGGGGCGGCGCGGTGGCGGCATCGATCACCAGGCCGCAGACCGTGACTTCGTTCTGGAACGGCATCGGCACGGTGCGATAGGAGAGAAACGCGTCGTTCGCGCACGCATCGGCGGCCGAGGCCTGCGCCATCGTCGGCGGCGGCGACGCAATGGCGTACAGCGGTTGGAGGGTCGGCGTCGCCAGCGGATCCGGCGTGTCGTGGCGGCGGGCGGCCGCCGGTGCGGTGACGGCGCTGACCGCGAAGGCGAGGGCCACGGCGGCTAGGGTGCTTCGGGCTGCGAGCATGTTCACGCTCGCATCATACCCGCTCGGCGAGGCCTTCCGTGGCCGCGATCTCGGCCCGGTCGACCACCAGCGGCGGGCGTTGCCGGGCGGTCACCACCGGCCGGCGCGCGCGGCCGCCGCCGGTGACGTTGAGCAGGATGGTTTCGTCCCGGCCGACGTTCCCGTCGCGCGCGGCTTGCGCGAGGGCGGCGATCGCGACGCCGGCGGCGGGCTCGACGTCGATCCCCTCGAGCTCGGCGAACTGGAGCATCGATCGCGCCATCTCGTCGTTGGTCACCGCATACGTTCGACCGCCCGCCTCGGCGAGCGCTTCGCGGATTCCGCCCGGTGCGGAGTACGGGGGCGCCGGGTTGCCGAGTACCGTCGCCCCGATGCGGCTCTGACGTTCGCGAACGTCGGCGGCACTGCGTTCGCCGAGCGTCGCGGCGCGGCGCGACCACGCGTCGTGGATCGGCGTGAAGGGTGCGTTCTGTGAGAGGAGCAGCCGCGGAACCCGGCTCCCGAAGTTGCCGTCCGCGATCAGCCGCAGCGCGGCTTCGTGCGCGGCCAGGGCGCCGGCTGCGCTGCCGACGGCTTGGACGTACACGTCCGGCAGCGTGCCGATCGCGTCGACGGCTGCCAGCACGATCGTCCCCATCCCGTCGCGGCGAGCGACGTTGCGCACGCCGCCTTCGGCGACGTAGCCGTCGAGCGCGGCCAGGCGTTTCGCCAGCGCGATGGCGTCGTCGTACGTCCCGTCTTCCACCGCGACGATCCGCACCGAGGGGCCGACGTGAACGAGCGACGCCAGCGGTTCCCAGGCCTCGAGCGGGATGACGATGACGATCGGCAGCGCGCTCGCGGTCGCGATCTGGGCGAACGCGGCCGCCGTGTTGCCGGCCGACGCCACCACCAGCGTGCGGCCCTCGTCCGGCGCGAGGCGGCCGAAGACGGCGATCGCTTCGAGCTCCTTGAACGTCGCGGTCCGCAGGGTCGCACCGCGCTCGGGCCACCACCCGTTGAACGCGATCCAAAGATTCCGCAGCCCCAAGTGCGCTCCGAGTCCCTCGCTGCGGTAGACGGCGGTCGCCGCGTCGGTCGCGATCGGTTGCCCCAGCGGCAGCCAGCTCCGGTAGCGCGTTACCGACGGGCCGCCACTCGGCGCGTAGCGCGTCTGCGCGTACTCGCTGCGGAGCAGCGCGGGCGGGTGCGGGTGGGCGCAGTCGAGCCGTACGCCGTCGTCATCGAACAGCGCGCCACAGCCGCAACAGCGCAGACGGTAATCCCTCGGCGAACCGGACACCCCCTAGGGATCGGCAAGCGCGGTGCCGGGCTTAGCCCGCTACCAGATCCCCAGCGCCAGCTTAACGTCCTCGCTGGCCATCGTTTTCGGATCCCACGGCGGGTTGAACGTAATGTCGACGGTCGCGTGCTTGACACCGTCGACGCTCTCGACCTTGCTCAGTACCGCTTGCTTGAACATGGGCCCGACCGGGCACATCGGCGAGGTCAGCGTCATCGTGACGGTCACGTCCTCGCCGGCCGCGCCCTCGCAGACCACGTCGTAAACGAGCCCGAGGTCGAGGATCCCCATGTTGAGCTCGGGATCGTCGACGTCTTTGAGCGCCTCGCGCACCACTTCCGCGGTTACCATACGTTGGCTACGACTCGATCCCACCGGCGGGAGTTCCGGAGAGGCTCCGGTCCTGTGACCGCTCGCTTCCAGACGCCCCGTGAATCGCTGCCGGTCCGACCGCTTTGCTGCCGGGCATGTCTACACCGCGAGGTACCGTTGCATCATCGCCTCGTCGCCGCGCAGCTCGGCGATGGTCCCCGAACCTACCACGCGACCGTTGGAGAGCACGTAGCCGCGGTCGGAGAGACTCATCGCGACCTGCGCGTTCTGCTCGACCAGCAAGATCGTGTTCCCCTCGCTGCGGATCGAGCGCACGACCTCTTCGACGCTACGCGCGACCAGCGGCGCGAGCCCTTCCATCGGCTCGTCGAGCAGGATGATCTCGGGGTTCGCGACGAGTGCGCGCGCGATCGCCAGCATCTGTTGTTCCCCGCCGGAGAGCTTCGCCGGTTTGTCTTTGCGTTCGCCCAGGACCGCGAACGTTTCGTAGATGCGTTTCTCCGTCCATTCGCCCTTGCGCCCGGCCAGCGCGGCGAGCCGTAGGTTCTCGCCGACGGTCAGGTTGGGGAAGATGCGCCGGTCCTCCGGGACGAAGGCGATCCCGAGTTGCGCGAGCGCGAACGGGCTCTTGTTCGTGATGGGTTTGCCCTTGAACGAGATCGTTCCGGAACGCGCCGGGACGAGGCCCATGATCGTCTTACACGTCGTCGAGCGACCAGACCCGTTGCGCCCCAGCAGCGCGACGACCTCGCCGGCGTCGACGTTCAACGACACGTCCTGCAGCACGTGGCTCTTGTCGTAATACGCATTGACGCAATCGAGCTCGAGCAGCATCAGACGAGCTCTCCCAGGTAGGCGCGTTGGACGGCTTCGTTGGCGCGGATCTCCTGCGGGGTTCCGATCGCCAGAACCGCGCCCGTTTGAAAGACCGTGATCGTCGTCGAGATCGCCATCACGACGTCGATGTCGTGCTCGACGAGCAGGATCGTGCGGCCCGGTGAGATGCGCTGGATCAAATCGACCGTTTCGTGGGTTTCCGTCGGCGACATGCCGGCCAGCGGCTCGTCGAGCAGCAGCACCGGCGGATCGCTCGCGATGACCAGGCCGATCTCGAGCCGCCGCTGATCGCCGTGCGAGAGGTTCTCCGCCCGCGCTCCGGCGGCGTCCGACAGCCCGACGTCGTTCAGCACGCGCTCGGTCTGCGTCGCCAGATCGCCCATCCGGCGCGCCGGAAGAAAGAAGTTCGCCTTCCCGTCGTGCACCGCTTGGACCGCGAGCCGAACGTTCTCGTAGACGGTGAGGTGGCCGAAGATGTTGGTGATCTGGAAGGAGCGCGCGATCCCCAGCCGCGCACGCTGATAGGCGAGCAGCGAGGTGATCTCGCGGTCCTTGAACCAGATGCGCCCTTCGCTGGGCGGCAGCAGGCCGCTGAGCAAGTTGAAGAACGTCGTCTTGCCGGCACCGTTCGGGCCGATGATCGTGCGCACGCCGCCGGTCGGGATGGTGAGCGTGACGCTGTTGACCGCGGTGAAGCCCGAGAACCGGCGCGTCAGCCCCTCGGTCCGAAAGACGTAGTCGTTCGCGGACGACTGTTCGCCGGACGTCATGAAACGTGCTCCGGCGCGACGGACTCGTCGAGCGGCGGTAGTTCTTCCTTGACGTCGGTCTGGTACCGTGCGCGCGATGAGAACCCGCGGCGCAGCGCGTTGGCGAAGCCGTAGTGGCGAATGTCGTCGGCCAACCCCATCACGCCACGCGGACCCGCCAGCACGAACACGACGAACACGATCCCGATCCATGCTTCCCAGTACTTCGTCGCCTGCGAGACGTTGTTTTGCAGCTCCCAGTAGACGATCGCGCCGATGATGGGGCCCATGAACGTCTGCATCCCTCCCAGCAGTGACATCATGACGACGTTGCCGGAGTAATCGACCGAGCCGGCGTCGGGGTTCATCGCTTGCTGGAAGAACGCCCACAGCCAGCCCGCCACGATCGGAAAGAACGCCGAGAGCACGAACGCGTTGACGCGGTACTTGTCGACGTCGTAACCCAGGAAACGCGCGCGCTGCTTGTTCTCGCGGATCGCGTGCAGCACGCTGCCGAACGGCGAGCTGATGATCCAGTACAGCAGCAGCAACGTCAAGAAGACGACGACCGCCGCGAAGATGTAGTAATGGATCGATTCGTGGAACCAATCGGAGGTGAGCGGGCCCAGCGACGGCCGCATGATCCCTTGGATACCGTCCTCGCCGCCGGTCAGGTCGCTGTAGTTGAAGGCGATGAAGTAGATCACTTGCGCAAACGCCAAGGTGATCATCGCAAAATAGATCCCGCTCGAGCGCGGCACGATCAGCCGGGCCAAGAACCAGGCCCAGGCCAGGCCGATCAGCAGCGAAAGGCCCAGCGCGACGATCATCCCGTCGGTCGGCGCGTGCTGCAACGGCTGACCGAAGAGCACGACCGAGAAGCCCTTGGTGTACAGCGCCGTGGTGTAGGCGCCCAGCGCGAAGAACATCGCGTGGCCGAACGATAGTTCCCCGACGTGCCCGAACAGCAGGTTGAAGCCGCTGGCGAAGAGCGCGAAGATCAACATCGTCGTCGCGATGTCGACGAAGCCGCCCTGGTGCGCGAATGGGTTCGCGCCGGCAACGAACGGCAACACGACGAACAGGATCGCGGTCCATAGCAGCGGGTGCGTCAGTACGTTGCGCTTCGACTTGCCCCCGGCTGCCGGAACGCTCACTCGAACAGACCCTCGACGCCGAACAAGCCGCGCGGGCGCACCAGCAGGATGATCCCCATGATGACGTAGCCGGTCAGCTCGACGGCCGGTGGGAAGAAGAGCGACATCAGGCTCGACAGGACCCCGATCAACAGGCCGCCGACGATCGCGCCCCAGAACGAGCCGATGCCGCCGACGATCACGATCACGAAGGTGAGCACGATCCACTGCGACGCCAGCTGCGGCTGGACCGCGTAGATCGGCGCGGCGAGCGCGCCGGCCAGGCCGGCCATGAACGAGCCGATCCCGAACACGAGGGTGAACATCAGCGGCATGTTGATGCCCATGATCTTGACCATCTCGGCGTCGCGCGTCCCGGCGCGGATGATGATCCCGATGTTCGTCTTGTTCAACAGCAGCCAAACCAGCGTGAGGATCACGATCGTCAGCAGCACCAGCAGGACGTCCTTGTAAAAGGGCAGCTGGTACGAGCCGATCGAGATCGACTGCGGAATGTAGCTCGGTTGCTCGACGCGCACGGCATCGTCGCCCCAGACGCGACGGACGATCTGCGTGAAGATCAGCGCCGTCCCGAAGGTCAGCAGCAGCGTGTACTCGGGGAGGCGCTTGTAGAGCGGCCGGATGAGCGTCGACTCGAACGCCATGCCAAGCAACCCCACGATCAACGCCGAGGCCAGGATCGCCGGCCAGAATCCGATCGCTCCGTTGAGTTGGTACGTCAAGTAGGCGCCCAGCATGAAGAAGGAGCCGTGCGAGAAGTTGATCACCCCCATCAGCCCGAGGATGATGTTCAGCCCGAGGGCGACCAGAATGTACAGCATCCCTAACGTGACGCCGTTGACCACCTGGTCGAGCAGCTCGGGTGCCGATAGCAGTCCTAAGAAATGGATCGCGGCGTCCTCCGGGTGCGACGGGAAGACCTGTCGTTCGCGCAACAGGGGTCCGCTTCCATGCCACGAGGACTGGGCGTTTGAAACTGAACCAGGCGGCCGAAAGTTATAAAGACACTACGCGCCGCGTCGACGTTGTATCAAGTAGCGGCCGTTAGCGGCAGGGAGCGGCTGGGCCGCTCGGGGAGTTTCGTAGAGTCATGTCAATGTGGGAACCGTTCACCGAGCGCGCGCGGCGCAGCATCGTGCTCGCTCAGGAAGAGGCGCAGAGGCTCGGGAACAACTACATCGGGACCGAGCACATCCTGCTCGGGATCATCTCGGAGGGGGAGAGCCTCGCGGCGAAAGTCCTCGAGACCCTCGGGGTCAACCTGGCCAAGGTGCGCCAGGAGGTCGAGGCGATCGTCGGCCGCGGCGGCCAGACCGTCCAGCAGGAGATGGTCTTCACCCCGCGCGCCAAGCGGGTCATCGAGCTGGCCTTCGAAGAGGCCCGTCAGCTCAACCACAACTACATCGGCACCGAGCATCTGCTGCTGGGGCTGATTCGCGAGGGGGAGGGCGTCGCCGCCCGCGTCCTGACGAACCTGGGCGTCGATCCGGCCAAGGTCAGAGTCCAAACGACCTCGCTGCTCGGGGCCGAGGGGCAGCCGCCCGCGCCCAAGGGCAAGTCGAAGACCCCCACCCTCGATGCCTACGGCCGCGACCTCACCACGCTGGCCCGCGAGAACAAGCTCGACCCGGTCATCGGCCGGGCCAACGAGATCGAGCGCGTCATCCAGATCCTCAGCCGCCGCACGAAGAACAACCCGGCCTTGATCGGCGAGCCCGGCGTCGNNGGCGTCGGCAAGACGGCGATCGCCGAAGGTCTCGCTCAGCGCGTCATCAAGAGCGAAGTCCCCGAGCCGCTGCGCGACAAGCGGGTCATCACGCTCGACCTAGCCGGCTTGGTCGCCGGGACCAAATACCGCGGCGAGTTCGAAGAGCGGATGAAGCGGGTGATGGACGAGATCCGCGGTGCCGCCGGTGAGATAATTCTGTTCATCGACGAGCTGCACACGCTGGTCGGGGCGGGCGCCGCCGAGGGCGCGATCGACGCCTCGAACATCATCAAGCCGGCCTTGGCGCGCGGCGAGCTGCAGTGCATCGGCGCGACGACCCTCAACGAGTTCCGCAAGCACATCGAGAAGGACTCCGCGCTCGAGCGGCGCTTCCAGCCGGTCATGGTCGGCGAGCCGTCGGTCGAGGAGACCATCGAGATCCTCAAGGGCTTGCGCGACCGCTACGAAGCGCACCACAAAGTCACCATCACCGACGAGGCGCTGGTCGCGGCCGCAAAGCTCGGCGACCGCTACATCGCCGACCGCTTCCTGCCCGACAAGGCGGTCGACCTGGTCGACGAGGCCGCCTCGCGCGTGCGGCTGCAGGCGACCCTCCCGCCGGCCGAGATCCGCGAGATCGAGAACCAGATCCGCCAGGTCAAGCAAGAGAAAGAATCGGTCGTCAAGTCGCAGGAGTTCGAGAAGGCCGCCGCGATCCGCGACCGCGAGGAGAAGCTTCGGCTGGAGAAGCAGCGCCTCGAGCAGGAGTGGGCCGACAAGCGTGCCGCGCAGGACAAGACCCTCAAGGTCACCGAGGACGACATCGCCCACATCGTCGCGTCGTGGACGAAGATACCGGTCGCCCGGCTCGCTCAGGCCGAAACGGCCAAGCTGCTCGGGATGGAAGACCAGCTCCACAAGCGGGTGATCGGGCAGAACCAAGCGATCGGGACGGTCACCCGGGCGATCCGCCGCTCGCGGGCCGGGCTCAAGAATCCCAAGCGCCCGATCGGGTCGTTCATCTTCCTCGGACCGACCGGGGTCGGCAAGACCGAGGTCGCCCGCTCGCTGGCCGAGTTCATGTTCGACGACGCCGAGTCGATGATCCGCATCGACATGTCGGAGTACATGGAGAAGTACGCCGTCTCGCGGCTGGTCGGCGCACCTCCCGGCTACGTCGGCTACGAAGAGGGCGGCCAGCTCACCGAAGCGGTGCGGCGCCGTCCGTACTCCGTCGTGTTGCTCGACGAGATCGAGAAGGCACATCCGGACGTGTTCAACCTGCTGCTGCAGGTACTCGAGGACGGTCGCCTGACCGACTCTCAGGGCCGCGTCGTCGACTTCAAGAACACGGTCATCATCATGACCTCGAACGTCGGCGCGACCGGGATGCAGACGACGACCGACATCGGCTTCCGTTCGCAGAAGGACGCCGGGACGACCGACACTCAAGCCTACGAGCGGATGAAGACCAAGGTGCTCGATGAGGTCAAGCACTCGTTCCGGCCCGAGTTCCTCAACCGCGTCGACGAGACGGTCGTGTTCCATCAGCTCAGCCGCGAGCAGATCGCCGAGATCGTCGGCCTCGAGCTCGAGAAGGTCATCATCGAGGTCAAGGCTCAGGACATGGACCTCGAGGTCACCGAAGACGCCAAGCAGCTGCTGGCCAAGAAGGGTTGGGATCCGCAGTTCGGCGCCCGTCCGCTGCGGCGCGCGATCCAGCGCGAGGTCGAGGACGAGCTGGCCGAGGAGATGATCAAGGGCAACTTCGGCAGCGGCGACCGCATCCTGGCCGAAGTCAACCAGGACAATCCGGAGAAGCTGCGGTTTTCGAAGATACCGCACGTCGAACCACCCGCGCCGTCGCAGCCGGAAGTTCAACCCGTCCCGTGAACACGCGCGGTCCCGTCGGGAAACCGACGGGACGACCGCGAATCTGAGGTAGGTTGACCCCTTACGCGTTGTGGCGGTCGCGCTTGCCGGCGCAGATCGGAACCTGGTTCGCTCGTGACCTGACTCGCGCCGCGCTCGCCCTCGTGGAGGGTGGGCGCGTCGTGTTGCGTTCGGTCGAACCAAATCGCATCGAGGCGACGGTCAAAGATCGCGTGGCCGTCGCGACCGCGGTGGAATGGTCGTCCGGGACGGGGCCGCAGGCGCTGCGCGCCGTCTGCACCTGCGGCGGTAGCGGAGTGTGCGAGCACGTCGTCGCGACCCTCGAGGTTGTGCGCACGGCCGAAGAGGCGTCGCTCCCGCTGCCGGCGTCCGACGGCGTCGAGCAAGATCTTTCCTGGCTCCCCGACGTCGAGCAAGACGATAGCCGGGCGCGTGCGCGCGCCGTTTGGCCGGTGCTCTCCGCGGCCGGCGGCAGCCTGACCGGGACGCTGTTCCTCGACACGCCGCGCCTGCGCGGCGTGATCCGCGATGCCGACGCGATCCTGGCGATGATGGATCAGACGCCGGCCGACGATTGGGACGAGGTCGATCGCACGATGTTGCGCGACGATGCCGTGCAAGAAGCATTCGGGCCGCGGGCGTCGGCAAAGGCGCTGGCGCGCGCGCTGTTCAGGCTCGCACGGCACCCGCGGTTGCGGTTCGACGACGCGCCGGGTGAGAATCGGCACCCTTCGGAGCTCACCCCGTTCAGCATCGACTCGCGCGGCATCCGTCTGCGTGCCGTTCGTTCCGGCGCCGCGTTCGTGCCGGTGCTCGAATCCTCGGACGGTGCGCGGATCGCGCCGGTCGCCGCGGTCGTCGTTGACGGGCCGCCGATGTGGCTGGCCGCCGAGCGCACCGCGTACCTGCTCGACGGCGCGTTCGATCCGCGCAAGGTCATTGCCGCCGCGCGCAGCGTTGCCGGCGCGTTGCCGCAAGAAGAAGACGCGGTTCCGTCCGTCCGCTCGATCGCCCGCGTCGCGCCGTTCCTCACCGCCGAGGAGCGCGCCGGCTTGGGAGTGGTCGACGCCGAGCGGCCGGCGATGGTCGTGCGCGCTGCGTGGCGCGACGGCGCGCTGTTGGCACGATTGGCCTTCGTCGATCGCGCGACCGGCGCGTACGCGCCGTTCACCGCACACGGCGGGGTCACGACGAGCAGCGGCCGCTTCGTGCGCTGGGCACCCGAGATCGCGCGCGGGTTCGCGCGCCGTTTCCTCGAGCTCGGCTTCGTGCCGCGCGGCGGTGACGGTTTCGCGCTGCACGACGCCGACCGCGCTGCCGAGATCGTGCGCACGGTGTGGCCGTCGTGGGACGACCTCGAGGTGCGGCTCGACGAGTCGCTCGAAGCGCTCGCCGGCGGCGGCAGCGTCGACGTCTCGGTCAGCGCGAGTGCCGCCGAGACCGGCGACTGGTTCGAGCTCGACGTCGCGGTGTTCGTCGGCGGCGGCGAGCCGCTCAGCCGCGAGGAGCTGCGCGCATTGCTCGGCTCGAAGGGCCGCTACGCCGAAGTGCGCGGCAAGCTGGTCGACATCGGCGACCTGCGGTCACGCCAGAACCTGCTCTCCGAGCTCACCGATCGCCGCCGCACCGGGCTGGCCTCGCTCGTCGCGATGCGCGACGAGTTGCACGACGCGTTCGGTGATGTCGCGCTGCCCGAAGAAGTCGAACGGGTGCGCGAGCGTTTGCGTAACTTCGCCGGCATCGACGAAGTGGAAGTGCCCGCCCAACTCGAGAACGTGCTGCGCGACTACCAGCGACGCGGTCTCGATTTCTTGTCGTACTTGTCATCGTTCCGTTTCGGCGGGATATTGGCTGACGATATGGGCGTGGGGAAGAGCGCCGCCGTACATTGTCGCGTCATTACACCCACCGGAGTACGGCGATTCGGCGACTTAGAAGTGGGCGATGCAGTGATGGGGCGAGATGGATTCGCGCATCGAGTCGTCGGCGTCTATCCGCAAGGCGTACTGCCTGCTTATCGTCTCAAATTTAGCGATGGTTCGTCGACACTTTGCTCCGAAGATCATCTCTGGGCGGTGAACTCCGCTGTACGAAAAAAGCGTGGCCTTCCGGATCGTGTGCTGACGACGAAAGAGGTCCGGTCGCGGCTGCATGACGCGGCGGGAAATGCACGGCACTACATACCGGTCGCTGCGCCGATGCATTTCGGCCAGAGCCCGCGGCTGCCGGTTGAGCCATATCTTCTCGGCTGTTTGCTGGGCGACGGCGGATTGACCGGGCATCAAATCAAGTTCACGACGGCTGACAAGCAGATCCTCGACGACTGTGCTGAACTTCTTCCCACCGGTACGGAGTTTGCTGCGCTTCAGCGTTACGACTACGCTATTCGCAGAACGTCGGGCACCTCGAATGCGCTGGCCGTGGCGATCAAAGAAGTCGAGCTCGACGGCCTCGGTTCGTCGATGAAGTTCGTCCCGTCGCAATACAAGACGGCGTCGCTTTCAGACCGGCTTGCGTTGCTGCAGGGTTTGCTCGATACTGACGGGACCGTCAATCCAAAAAATAACATCGTCGAGTACACTTCTGTCTCCGTCCAGTTGGCGCAGGATGTCGCATTCTTGGTACAGTCGCTCGGCGGCGTGGCGCGGATGCGCTACAAAGCTACGCCGAAGTACACGTACAAGGGCGAGCGTCGCGTCGGCAAGCCGGCCTACCGGGTCGGAGTGTCGTTGCCGCCGGAGTTTCCGCCGTTTCGGCTTAGCCGCAAGCTTGCGCTGTACACCCCGCGCTCGAAGTATCTTCCGACGCGCGCAATCGTCAGCGTCGAGTACGAGCAGGACTGCGAGATGATGTGCATTGCGGTCGATGCGCCGGACAAGCTGTTCCTGCTCGATGACTTCATCGTCACGCACAATACGGTTCAAGTCATCGCGCACGTGCAGCGCCGCAAGGAAGATGAGGGCCCCTCTCCGGTGCTCGTCATCGCGCCGACCTCGGTTACGCACACCTGGGAAAACGAGATCAAGAAGTTCGCGCCGAGTTTGCGCACCTTGCGCTTGCAATCGGGTAGCGACCGGGCGGCGAAGTACGACACGCTGCACGACTATGACGTCGTCGTCACGTCGTACGCCCTGGCTCGGCTCGATGCGCACCACCTCGAACGCTTCCGGTTCCGCACGTTGGTGCTCGACGAAGCGCAGAACGCCAAGAACCCGGCCTCGCAGATCGCCAAGGTCGTGCGCGGTCTGCAGGCCGATCACCGTCTCGCGCTCACCGGAACGCCGGTCGAGAACTCGCTGCGCGATCTGTGGGCGATCTTCGGGTTCGTCGAGCCGGGGCTGCTCGGCTCGGAGACGTCGTTCCGCCGCCGCTTCGAGTTGCCGATCGCCGATGGGGACGAAGGCGCGGCTGCCGTGCTGCGCTCGCGGCTCGAGCCGTTCGTGCTGCGGCGGACGAAGGAAGACGTCGCCAAGGAACTGCCGGAACGAACCGAGGCGGTGATCGAGTGCGAGCTGACCGCGCTGCAGCGCCGGTTGTACCGCGGGATCGCCGAAGCTGCGCGACGCGACGTGCTCGCGAAGTACGATGAAGAGGGCGGCGAGTCGACAACGGTCCACGTGCTGGCCGCGCTGACGCGCCTGCGCCAGGTGTGCGCGCACCCGGGGCTGTTGGCACCCGAGTATCTCGACGATCCCGACGCGAGCGGGAAGTTCGACGCGTTCATCGAGACCGTGGAAGAAGTGCTCGACGGCGGACACAAGGTGCTGGTGTTCAGTGCGTTCGCTTCGATGTTGCGCATCATGCGCACCGCGCTCGACCGGCGCTCGATTCGATACGGCTACCTCGACGGTTCGACCAAGGATCGCGACCGGCAAACCGAGGTGGAGCGCTTCATGAGCGACGACGGGCCGCCGGTATTCCTGTGCTCGCTCAAGGCCGGCGGCACGGGCTTGACGCTGACGGCCGCGGACTACGTCATCCTGTACGATCCGTGGTGGAACCCCGCGGTCGAGCGTCAGGCCATCGACCGGACGCATCGGATCGGTCAAACGCGGCCGGTCACCGCGTACCGGATGGTGACCGTCGGCAGCGTCGAGGAGAAGATTCGCGCGCTGGCCGAACGCAAGTCGGCCTTGTCGCGGGCGGTCGTCAAAGCCGACAGCGCGGTGGCGAAGACGCTCACGCGCGACGACCTCGCGTTCCTGTTCAGCGATCCGGAATGAGCGGCGGCGGCTTCCGAGCGCCCGAGTAAGCGCGGTCACAGATCGTCGCATTCACGTGCAATCACCCCACCGGACGAGGTAACGTAGGGGCGAGACCGCCGGATACTCTCAGGTGCGTTGCCCGTGGCGGAGGGCTCGCGAAAACCTAACCGATCGACAAGGACGTGCATCCATGAGAAGGATTCTCTTGGCGTTGCTGCTCGGCATCTCGTGCGCAGCGCCGGCTATCGCCGATTCGTTTGCGAACCTGGCGCCGGCCGACCGCTATTTCGGGCGCCTGAAGATGAGCATCTTAGGCGTGCGCAACTCGATCAAAGATCTCGCGGCGCGCGCGGACGCGCACCCCGAAGATGCCGAGCACGTCTTCGACAAAGCGGTGCTGGTCGAAGATGCGTTGCGCGACTGGCACGCGCACTTCCCGCGCGATCCGTGGATCCCGCGCTACGCCTACAGCCTCGCGCAGCTCTACGGAAAACTCGACATGGACGACGCGCGCGTGCGCAAGAACGACATGCTGGACTGGCTCGGCGCCAGTTACCCAGAATCGGAGTACGCCCAGCTTCCGCGCGACTGACCACGAATCGTCGCTTCGGCCGCAGTTCATCGCGGCCGAGGCGTCGCAACCGGTGCCGGTGGCGCTGCCGGTGCGGGTGGCGCCGCCGGCACCGGCGGCATTGGCGGCATTGGCGGCAAGTCGATCCGCGGCATCGGCGGATACACGTAAAGCTCGCGCAGCTGCGACGGTAGCCGCGAGGACAGCGAGCCCGGGCCGCGCGGTCCGAAATCGGCGCCGCGCAGCGAGATTCCGTCGAGCTTGGCCCGCGCGAAGGACGTCCCGGCGAAGCTCACGCCGATGAAGCGGGCGTTGCGCAAATCGGCGTCGTCGAAGCGCGCGTTCTCGAGATCGCAGCCGGTAAACACCGCGCCGCTGAGGTTCGCGTGTGAGAAATCGGCGCCGCGCAGATCGGCGCCGACGAAGCGCAGGCCGTGCAGGTCGCGACCGTGCATGTCCTTCGGGAACCGGCAGCCGACGCAGGCATTGATGAGCTGCCGCGTCAGATCGTCCTGCGCGAGCGCTGGCCCTGACGGCAAGCCGACGAGCAACGCCGTGGCGGTCAACAGGAGCGAACGGATCATGATCGACCTCCTCGAAGAACTATCGAAATAAGAGTTGAAAGCATGAAAAAGGCGCCGGCCGTCAGCCATCGAGCGAGGTCCCGTGCATCGTCATCCCGGTCGTTAGCGCGTCTTGCAGCGAGACGCCGTGCAGGTCACACCCGTCGAGCCGCGCGTTGGTGAGGTCGGCGCCGGACAGGTTCGCACCCGCGAGGTTGACGCCCATGAAGTGCGCGCCGCTCAGATTCGCGCCGTGCAGGTCCGCATATTTGAGGTCCGCGCCGGTCAGCGCGACTCCGTGGAGATCTTCTCCGTGCAAATCCAAGTGCGACATATCGCAGCCCGTGCACTTCGCGAGCAGGCTTCGCATCGAGGTGCCGAGCACGCCCGGGCTCCGCAGCGAGACGCCGGTTAGGGTCATGTCGTCCAGCCGCGCACCGGCCAAGGATGCGCCCATCAGTTCGACACCGCTCAAGTGCGCGCCGCGCAGGTCGGCGTTGCCGAGGTCCGCGTTTCGCAGCGAAACACCGATCAGCGTCGCACCGGCGAGGTTCGCGCCGCGCAGGTCGGCGCTCTTGAAATCATCGCCCTTCAACGTGAGGCCGTGCAGATCGAAGCCGCGCAGGTCCGCGTTGTGGAACGAACAGCCGCTGCACGACGAAAGCAGCCCGCGCGAAATCTTCACGCCGCTGGGCGCAACTCGATGCGCCGGCATCTCGTCCTGTGAATCCAGCTGCGCGACCTCGCGCGGCAGGTGTGACAGCGCCTTGCTCACGACGCTGCCGACCTCGATCCCGAGTTGCGACCCGAAGGCAGCGGCGGAGCTGCCCTGGTGTCCGGCGGCCGCGCGAATCGCGGTCAGCGTCTGCGGCGACAGGACCGGTGGGCTCGGAACGGGCGGCGCGGCGGGTGCGGGAGGCGCGGCGGGTGCGGCGGGAACCTCGGATCTCACCGCGGGCTTTGCCGCAACGGGGACGTACACGTAGATGGTTCGCTGCGGCGCCGGACCGGGCGGCTTTGTCACAATGCGATAGACGATGCGCGGCTTCGCATCGGGATGCGGAACTGCTGACGCTAACGCGATCGCGTGGTTCTCGCGTTGCGCGACGCGGTGCGGCGTCGGCGCGACGCGCGTCGTCGTCGCCGAAGCCGTCTGCGCGGGCTGTGGCTGCGCGGGCAGCTCGATCGCTGGCGCGCTGGTGGCGACGAACGCGACTGCGACGATGCCGGCGAGCGCGGTGGCCAGAGCCGCGGCGGGTGACGGGTGGCGGCGACCGCGATTCGTGTCGAGCAATTGCTCGATGCGCACCGCGATTTGCCTGCGGGTGAGCAGCGCGCCGGGCGCGACGACGGCGTGCTCGGGCATCCGCATCTCGCGTGCCAGCCGCCAGAGCGAGGTCGCATACGCGTGCGCTTCGCCGGTCTTTTCCACCACCGCGTCGTCGGAGGCGATCTCGCGCTCGAGCGCGATGCGGCGGCCGACCAGCCACACGATGGGATTGAACCAGAAGACGCGCTCGATCGTGCGCTGGACGAGGTTCGTCCAATCGTCGTAGCGCCGCAAGTGCGCGTGCTCGTGCAGCACGAGCGTCTCGAGCGCCGCCAGGCCGCCCTGGTTCGCGAGCTCGGTCGGGATCAGGATCACCGGACGACCGAATCCGACCGCTACCGGCGTCTCGATCTCGTAGGAGAGCCGCAAGTAGATCTCGCGGCCTGGTCCGGTCGCGGTCAGCCACGGCAACTCGTCGGCGAGCGTGCCTTCGAGCGGGCTCGAGCGGCGTTTGAGCCCGCGGATGCGGACGACGCTCGCCGCCAGGCCGATCATCCCGATCAGTGCGCCGAGCGACCAGGCGGCCACGACGACGATCGCGAGCACACGGGTCATGCGCGGCGTCCACGCAGCGGCCGCCGACGGTAGAGCCTCTATCTTGGCGGCGGCGATCGCACCGAAGGACTGCGTGCCGGCGGGTTGCGCGCCGCTGACGCGACGCGCGCCGGAAGAGAGAGCGTGGTTCGTCGCCGGCGCGGCGTGCCATTGAGCCGCCGCTGCCGAAGACGCCGACGTTTGCGTCGCCGCCGTTCCGGGAGTCGCGCGCGCAAGCGACACCGCGATCCCCGCTAACGGCATCGCGGCAGTCGCGATCATCGCGGTTGTCCAAA
Organism: Vulcanimicrobiota bacterium; assembly: GCA_003161435.1. Lineage (GTDB taxonomy): Bacteria > Vulcanimicrobiota > Vulcanimicrobiia > Vulcanimicrobiales > Vulcanimicrobiaceae > Vulcanimicrobium > Vulcanimicrobium pasteuri. Next base: position 23,098 of record PMOS01000001.1, on the reverse strand, counting down.
GCGCGTGCCGGGTCGCCGCGGTCAGCGCCAGACGGCGCGTCGCGATCAGCACGAGCGCCGAGAGAAGCGCGCCCAGGAGAACGCTCGCAAGGATCGCGCGTAGCGCGACGCCGACGATCGCCTCGAGCACTACTGCTGTCCTTTGGCCTTGTCGAGCAACTCCCGCAAACGGTCGAGCTCTTTCTCGTCGACCGCTTCGGATTCGAGCAGGTTCAGCACCAGCTCGCGCGGCGACCCGTCGAAGAACCGCGATAGGACGTGGGTGACGACGCTGCGCTGCGCCTCGTCGCGCGCTACGATCGCACGATAGATGAAAGCGCGCCCGGCCGCCTTATGCTTCACGTAGGACTTTTGCTCGAGGATGCGCAGCGTGGTGAGGACCGTATTGTAGGCGAGCGGCGGATCGCCGATCGCCTCGACGACGTCCGCAACGCTGCACTCGCCGCGCTCCCACAGGACCTGCATCAGCCGGTACTCGGCCTCGGTGAGGGTCGGCGACTTCTTGCGGGGCATGGCACGATTCTCGCACGGGACCGCCCATACTGTCAACTAATACTTTAAGAAGAGTCGCCGACGACCTCGACAGGCGGCCTGCCGGCCAAGGCCGGCGACGAAAAAGGGCGGCCGCACGGCGGTCGCCCTTCTGTCGTCTCTAGTCGTGGGATCGAGCTATTTGAGCGACACCGTCGTATAGCCGTCGCGTGCCGGAATCTTCTCCGAGGCGAAGATCTTCGACGCTGCGGTGCTGTCGGGGTTCGAGCAGGCTTCGGCGGCGTATTCTCCGCCGACGGTCGCGCCGATCGTGAAGTACTCCTTCGCCGAACGACGCTTACTCTTGTCGACGATGACGCCGGCATAGGTTTGCTGGATCGCCTGGTGGTCGCAGGCGCGGAAGTATGCGCCTGACTTCTTGAACGCGTCGTAATGGAAGTTCTCGAATGCTTCGATGAGCTTCGACGTGTCGGTGGATCCGACGTGCTCGAGGCGATCGATGACATTCCGGGCCGTCATGTAGCCGAGGTATTGACGCCAATCGACTTCGTCGACGCCGGGCTTGAGCGCGTTGTAGACCTGCATGGCGTTGCCGCCGGATTCCGGTCCCCAGACATAGCCCCAGATCGAACCGACGAGATCGTCGACCGGCATCCCGACTGCGACATCGTTGCCGCACAGAATCCCACCGAACTGCATCTTCTTGTTCATCCCGAGCTGAACCGCGGCTTTGGTTGCGTTCTGGCAATCCGGACCGTAGTTGCAGAAGACGAGCACGTCGGCGTCGCTGTTGCGCGCTTTGGTGAGATACGACGAGTAGTCGGTCTGGCCGAGCGGATGGAGGTCCGCACCGACTTCCGCTCCACCGTGCGCAAGAAGAATCTTCTTGAAACGGTCGTGCGCGTCGGTTCCGAATGCGTAGTTGGCAACGAGGAAATACCATTTCTTGCCGTGCTTGAGCAACTCGGGACCGACCGCGTTCGCGAGCATCGCGTTCGAACACGTCTGCCGGAACGTCACCTTGTTGGCCTTCGGCCCGGTGATGTTCGTGTCGTGCGTGCCGATCGCCATGAAGAACACGCCGCTCTCCTCGCACAGAGCCGACACCGCGAGACCGACCGCCGAGCTCAGCCCGCCGGTCATGATGTCGACCTTGTCCTGCGAGATCAAGCGCTTCGTCTCGGTCGAGCCCGTGGCTGGAACGCTCGCGTCATCACCCTTGACGATCTCGTACTTGATGCGGTTGTTCTTTTTCATCGCTTCGGCGACGCCGACTTCCATCCCGTGCTGCTGGGAGGCCGCTGCGGCTGCGTACACGCCCGAGAAGCTGTCGATGTGACCGATCTTGACCGTCGCGCCGCCGCCGGCGGCGATCACGTCGCGTGGAGGAAGGAGAGGCGCCGCGCCGGCCGGACGCGACTCGAGGAGCGGGAACCCGAGCGCGGTCGCGCCGGCGATCCCGAGCGCGCCGGTTCGGCGGAGGAACTCTTTCCGATCGACGGAGGTGTCCGGGCGATGGTCGTCCATGGTGCTCCTTAACGGGAGGTTAGATTGGTCTTTCGGGCCCGTTTCTTCGCAATCGTGACGTGCCCTACAAGCCGCCGCACGGACACCGTGCGAAAACGACGAAGACTCCGGACGTGGCGGAGGAACGGGCCGAACCCAAAGTCGTCCTTCTCGTTCGGCTGCTCAGCGCGATCGACGAGGGACGCTTCACGTTCGAAGAGCTCAAAGGGGAGATCGGGGACGAGAAGCCGCCCAGCACGCGAACCTTGCGGCGCTACCTCAGCGTGCTCTCCGACGCGGGCTTCCCGTGGTTCTTCGACCGCGGCACCGGACGTTACCGGTTCGCCGAGGGCTATAGTCTGCGGCGGCTCAACCTCTCGCACCGTGAGCTCCTCGGCCTGGTCACCCTCAAGCGGCTGGGCTCGTCGCTGGGCGGAACGTTCGCGGCCGCGATCGAGGAGACGACGGAGAAGCTGCTGCGCTCGAGCGACCGTCGCGCCGAGGTCGCGGTCACCAATACCTCGCTGGCGATCCGGTTCGAAGCCGTCTCGATGGACGCCGCCGTCGAACGCGTCTTCGAACAGCTCCAGGGTGCCGAGCGCGAACACCGGCGCGTGCAGTTCAACTATACCGACAAGAACGCCGTGCGGACCCAGCGGCGCGTCGATCCGTACGGCTTCATCGTCTCCAACGGCCGAGTCTACCTGGTCGGCTACGACCACACTCGGACCGACATGCGCGTCTTTGCGGTCGACAACGTGCTCGACGTCGCGATCAGCCCTCAGACGTTCGAGAGGCCGGCCGATTTCAACCTCGACACTTACGGTGCGAACTCGGTGAGCGGCGTCGTCCACGGGACCACGCTGGGCGAGGTCACGGTGCGTTTTTCGCCGGTGGTCGCCAAGGCCGCCACGGCGGCGGCGACGGTCGCGCGCGATCGGCGCGTGGTGCGGCGCGACGACGGGGGAGTCGACATCACATACCGCGTCGCCGACCCGTTGGAGATCGTGCGGTTCTCGCTGGGCTGGGGGGCCGAGGCGGAAGTCGTCGCGCCGGACGACGCCCGGCATGCCGCCGCCGACATCGCCCGCCGGCTGGCGGCGCGCTACGGCGAGCAGGAACGCGACGCTTCGGAAGCGCGTTAGAACAGCGACCATGAATCGATCGATGCAGCTCGTGATCGCCTTGGCCGCCGTCGCCACCCTGGCACGCCCCGTAACGGTGCACGCCGCCGTGCCGGCGGGTCAGACGATCGACGGCATCCGTTGCGACCAGATGGAAGGCGCGGTGCTGCACATCCATCAGCACGTCGCGATCTTCGATCACGGCAAACCCGTCCCGATCCCCGACGATGTCGGCCGCCCGTTGATCGCCCAGTGCTTCTACTGGCTGCACACGCACACGCCCGACGGCATCGTGCACATCGAGTCGCCGAACTTCAAGACGTTCGTGCTCGGCAATTTCTTCGATGTCTGGGGCCAGCCGCTCGGCAAGACCGACGTCGCCGGTGCCAAACCCAAACCGGGCGAGCACGTCGCCGTGTGGGTCGACGGCCAGCCGTACGCGGGCAACCCGCGCAACATCGACCTCACGCAACACCTCGACGTGACGATTGAAGTCGGACCTCCGTACGCGAAGCCCGCGCCGTTCACCGCCTGGAACGGTAATTAGATGCGACGAAGCCGCCTGGCGTGAGCCGGGCGGCTTCGTGGTGCACGAGAATCGATCTGCGCTTGTCCTCGCCGATCGGGCGGCCAGGAGGGCGACGAATGTCGTCTCGGCGGTGTCGTCTCCGTGGGGCTGGCGCCTTCCGTGATGCGACCCTTGCCGGCGAGCTTCTCGCTGCTCGCGGTCGACGCGAGGTCGACGTGAACGCATCATAGCGGCGCGCGTTTTGCGCGTGCAAGCCCCCCGGCCTACGCATCCACAAGAAACTTGCGCTATCCACGGCGTTTCGCAGCAAATCGCGCATTCCACAGGCCCCGCATCGCACGTGCACGCCGCCGACGTTCTCGAAGCGACGAAACGATGCGCGCACACGCGACAAAGCCGTCCAAGTTTCCCTGTACGGCTTTGGTCAGCGCGAGAATCCGATCTGCGAGCGTCCTCGCCACCTTGCGATGGCCATTACGTCGTCGAACTTCGTATCGGCGCTTCTTCGATTGTGCCGCTCGGCTTGCACCGCTCGTCACCCTCGCTTCTGCGCCGCGAGCTTCTCGCAGCTCGCCCGCCGACGTTGCCATCGGCGTGTTCGCATCATACGGGTCGGCACGACAAACGTGCAAGAGGCCGGAACTACAAACGGCCGCTTGTCCACAAGAAACTTTCGTTCTCCACGCAGTTCCCCAAGAATTCACGCAATCCACAGGCAACGCCGGAGGGCGAACCCGGCTCGCCTGCCGTCGGATCTCGGCCCTAACCGACGTGCAGCGCGCCGGAGGAATGCGACAAGGCCGCCTGGGTTTCCCCAGTCGGCCTCGATCAGCACGAGGATCGATCTGCGCGTGCCCTCGCTGATTTGCATCTGCCAGGACAGCGTCGAACTTCGAGTCGGCGTTTCGTTCAAATGCAGCTCGGCTTGCACCGCTCTCCATCGTTTCTGCGCCGGCGAGCTTCTCGTTGCTCGCCCGTCTTTGTTGCCTCCGACGTGAACGCATCATACAGGCACGCAAATACATCGTGCAATAGGTCCAAACGCCAAATCGAGGGTTGTCCACAAGAAACTTCACTTCTCCACGCCGACTCACATCAATCCCCGCAATACACACCGATCGTGGCTTGGGGTGAGGGTGGTGATGTGCTACTGCGGGGACGCTCCCTGCGCCGCATCCTGCGGCTTCGGTCGCTCGGTTCTCCGCTCGCTCCCGCCCTCCGGGCTCCGCTCGCTGCGAAACGNNCGAAACGCCCCGCCGCAGCACATCACCACCCTCACCCCCGGCACGATAGTTCTGCTCGACCCCCACGAAGTGTCGCGGCCAAAGCCGAATATCGTTTTCGGCTGCGCGGCGCGCACCAACGATCGTGCCAGGGCGGATGGCAGGTAGTGTGCTGCAGCGGGGCGTTTCGCAGCGAGCGAAGCCCGGAGGGCGAGAGCACGCGGAGAACCGAGTGACCGGAAGCGCAGGATGCGCTGCAGGGAGCGTCCCCGTCGCAGCACACTACCTGCCATCCGCCCCGCCACAGCGTCAAAAAGCAACGCGGCCCCGAGACGAGACGCCTCAGGGCCGCGGCACGAGAATCGATCTGCGCGTGTCCTCGCTGATTATTCGTCTGCCAGGACGGCGTCGAACTTCGAGACGGCGTTTCGTTCAAATGCAGCTCGGCTCTCGCCTCGCTTCATCGTTTCTGCGCCGGCGAGCATCTCGTCGCTCGCCCCGCTTTCGTTTCCTCCAGCGTGGACGGATGATACGCCCGCTTGCGCGGCAAGCGCAAGCCGCGGCGACGGCCCGTCCACAAGAATCTTCGGTTATCCACGGAGCCTCACCGCAATCCACCGTTGTCGCGAGCCGTTATCAGCCGCCGAGGTAGGCCGCGACGACGTCGCGGTGCGTCGCGAGCTCGGAGCCGGTCCCTTCGAGCACGATGCGGCCGCGGTCCATCACGTATGCATGATCCGCGAGCTCGAGCGCGCGGCGCGCGTTTTGCTCGACCAGCAGAATCGACGTGCCGCGGCTGCGCTCGTCGGCGACGATCGAGAAGATCTCGTCGACCAGCTTGGGCGCGAGCCCCATCGACGGTTCGTCGAGCAGCAGCGCCTTCGGTCCGATCGTGAGTGCGCGCGCGATCGCGAGCATCTGCTGCTCGCCGCCCGAGAGCGAACCGGCCGGGACGTTGCGGCGCGTCCGCAGAATCGGAAAGCGGTCCAGTAAACCGCCGATGCGCGCGAAGCCTTCGGCGCCTCGAACGCCCGCGGCGACCTGCAAGTTCTCCTCGACCGTCATCCCGGCGAGCATCCGGCGGCCCTCGGGGACGAGCACGAGCCCGCGTCGCACGCGCTCGTGGGACGATAGCCGCGTGATCTCCGCGCCGTTGAAGCGCATGCGGCCGCCGCGCGTGGGCATGACGCCGGCCAGCGTCATGAGCAGCGTCGTCTTGCCGGCACCGTTCGCGCCGACGATCGCGCACAGCATGCCTTCCTGCAAGGTCAGGGAAACCTCGTGCAGCACTTCGATGTTGCCGTAACCGGCGCGCAACGCGTCGATCGTGAGCAGCTCGTTCACGCGAGCGCCTCGGCTCCGGTCCCGAGATAGGCCTCGACGACGACGGGGTCGCGCGCGACCTCCGACGGCGTGCCGCGCGCGATCACCTCGCCGAAGTTCAGCACGACCACGGAGTCGCAGGCGGCGCGCACCAGCGTCATGTCGTGCTCGATCAGCAGGACCGCGATCCCGCTTGCCGCGATCGCCCGAATCGTTTCGACGAGCCGCGTCGTCTCCGAAGGGTTCATCCCTGCGGCCGGCTCGTCGAGCATCAGCACCGACGGCGAAGCCGCGAGCGCCCGCGCGATCTCGAGCCGGCGCTGATCGCCGTACGGCAGCGAGCTGGCTTGCGCGTCGGGATCGACCTGCGATATCCCGGCGCGCTCGAGGAGCGAACGGATCTCGTCGTCGTGCAGCCGCGCCGGTCGCGCGAACGCGCCCGCGGCGAGGTTGGCGCGAACGTCGAGCGCGCCGAACAGCCGGATGTTCTGGTAGGTGCGCGCGACGCCGGCGCGAGCGATGCGGTGCGGTGGTAAGCCGTCGATGCGCCGTTCGTCGAGCCGAACCGATCCCGAGGCGAGTGGGGCGAGGCCGGTCGTCGCGTTGACGAGCGTCGTCTTCCCGGCACCGTTCGGCCCGATCAGGCCGAGCACGCGTCCGCGTTCGACGATCAGCGAGACGCCGCGCAGCGCGTCGACCCCGCCGTAGCGCACGCCGACGTCATCGAGGGTCAGCATCGGTCAGACGCGCACGCGGACGGGGCCGCGGCGCCAGAGCGAGGCCAGGCCGCCGGGCGCAAAGACGATGACCAACAGTAGGATGATGCCGTTGGTGATCTCGCGATAGTCGGCCAGAAAACGGATCAGCTCGGGCAGCACGGACAGGAACATTGCGCCGAGCACGGCGCCCAGCGGGCTGGTGACGCCGCCGATGACGCACCAGACGAGAATCTGTTCCATCCGTTCGAACCCGAAATCCGTCGGCGTGATGAACGCCGACGAGTGGGCGTAGAGCGCTCCGGCCAGCCCGGCGATCGCGCCGCCCAGCGCGAGCGAGAGCGTGCGCACCGTCCCGACGTCGACCCCGACCCCGGCTGCCGCGTGCTCGTCCTCGCGCACCAGCGCGACTGCCAGCGCGAACTTCGTGCGCGAGAGGGAGAAGAGCAGCAGCGCCACGATGGCCAGCGCGGCGTAGATCGTCGCGGTGTTGGCGTCTTGCGGGAGCCCGCTCATCCCTTCGGCGCCGCCGGTGATGCCGAGGTTGTTGGCGATAACGCGCACGATCTCACCGAAACCGATCGTCGCGATCGCCAGAAACACGCCGCGCAAGCGCCGCACCGGATAAGCCAGCGCCGCACCGACGAGCGTTGCGACGATGACCGCAACGAGGATCGTGGCGACGATCGGCCAGTGGTACGTCAGCGTCAGGATCGCGGTAACGTAAGCGGCGATCCCCATGAATGCCGCTTGTGCGAGCGCGAGCTGACCGGCCTGCAGCGAAACCGACAGCGAGAGCGCGAGGATCGCGTTGATCCCGATCTGGTCGATGAGCTGCGAGTGCCGCGCGTAGAACTCCGCCAGCGCATTCATGACGCTACGATCAGGCTTGGCGCAGCGCGCGTTTGCCGAACAGGCCGCTCGGGCGTGCGACGAGGATGACGAACATGACGCCGAAGGTGATCGCGTCGCGCCACTCCGACAAGCCGAGCGCGATCGCCAGCGTCTCGACGGCGCCGATGATGAAGCCGCCGATCACCGCGCCCGTGACGCTGCCCATGCCGCCCAGGATGATGATCGCCAAACCCTTGAGCTCGATCGGGCTGCCCATGTCGAGGGTGACGCTGTTGTATTCAAGGCCGGTCAGCACGCCGGCCGCGCCGCCCAGCGACGACGCGATGAAAAAGGTCGCGGCGATCGTGCGCTCGAGATCGACGCCGAGCAGCGCCGCGGCGATTCGATCCTGAGCGACGGCTCGAATGCGCCGTCCCAGCGTCGTGGCGCGGAGCACCCAGCTCAACCCGACCATCAGCGCGACGGCGGCGACGAAGATCGTCAGCTCGACTGTCGTGAACGTCACCGGACCGAGGTGGATCGCCTGCGCGGTGTCGAGCGCGCCGGTCACGAAATGCCGCTCGTCGACACCGTAGATGCCGCGCAGCACCGCGCCGATGATGATCGCCACGCCGATCGACGAGATCAGCGGGACCAGCGTCCCCGCGTTGCGGCGGCGCAGCGGGGCGAACGCAGCGCGGTCGAGCAGCACGCCGAGCACGCCGCCGACCGCCGCCGCGCCGAGAAAGGCGAGTGGGAGCGGCACGCCGGCGGCGGCCAGCGAGAACGCGGCGAAGGCGGACGCGGTGAAGATCGCCGCGTGCGCCAGATTCAGGATGTCGAGCACGCCGAACACCAGCGTGTAACCGACCGCGAACAACGCGTAGACGGCGCCGAGGAAGAGCCCGTTGAGGAGCTGCTGTGCGACCATCTATGCGCCGTCCTTTGCGTTCGAACGCTAGTGGAAGTAGGTGAAGCCGTCCTTCACGATCGACAGGATCACGGGCGACGACTTCACGTCGCGGTTCGGATCGAACCCGATCGGGCCGAGCACGGTCTGAATGACGCGCACGTTGTGCAGCCCCGACAGCATCTCGTCCTTGGTCGTCGCGCCGTGCGCGACGAGGTACGCGACGATCTGCGCGGCGGCATACGACTGCGCGGCGAACTGATCGGGGCCTTTGCCGTACTTGGCGGTGTAACTCTTGACGAAGTCGAGGTTCGAGGGGTATTTCGCGCCGGAGTACCAGGCCGCGCCGACGACGGTTCCCTGGGCGCTCGGGCCGGCGACGCTGTACATGTCGGGGGCGTTGAGACCGTTGCCGCCGATCATGTGCGCCTTGATGCCCAGCTTGCCGGCCTGCTGGATGATCTTGGTCGCCTCGGGGAAGAGCGCGCCGATCGCGATCACGTCGGGGTGCTTGGACTCGATCCGGGTGAGAGCCGGCTGAAAGTCGGTGTCCTTGATGTGGAACGTCTCGGTGTCGACGACGTCGACCCCGGCAGCCTTGAGCTCGCGCGTGAAGATGTCGCCGTCGGTCTTGGTGAAGGCGTTGTCGTCGCCGTAGATGACGGCGGCGCTCTTGTAGTGCCACTTGTCGTGCGTGCGCTTCACCGTAGTCGGGATCACCTGCGACTCGGCGAGCGAGTCGCGGTAGACCGATGGACCCATCGCGGTGACGCCTTCTGCGGTCGTCGAGGTCCCCATCACCGGGAAGTTCGCGCGTGCCGCGATCGGAAACGCCTTGAACGCCTCGCCGGAGAGGGTCGGGCCCAGGACGAGCGGCGTCGAGCCGTCGGTCATGAACTTCTGCATCAAGTTGACGACCTGCGCCCCGTCGCTGGCCGCGTCCTGAACGTCGAAGGTCAAGCTCGCGCCGCCCGCGTCGAGCTTGCCGGACTTGATGTCCTCGTTGGCGAGTTCGTAGGCGTTCTTCTGAGGCGTCCCGTAGACGCCGGCGCCGCCCGTGACGTCGGCGATCACGCCGATGTGGACCGTCTTGCCGGCCGCCGGACCCTTCGAGGCCGCGCCGGACGGCGCGACAAGTGCGACGACTGCCAACAGCGCGAGCGCCGGCACCGAGGTTCGATTCATCCGTTACTCCGTCGGGGTGATGGGGTTGGAGGCCGCGTTCGCAGGTTCGCGGATCGCTCCTTCGGAGGCTGCGAGGTAGGGGCGCAGTGCGCGCATGAACGCGCCGAAACGAGCGTCGTTGTCGTCGCTGCTCGGTAGCTCGCTATAGACGACGACCACCCAGCGGGTGGCCCCGACGAGCGTCAGCAGGCCGGCGTCGTGGCTGCCCTCATCGGTGTCGCCGGTCTTGTGGACGAACGTGTCGCCGGGTTCGAGGCCCCGCGAGAGCTTTACGTCCCACCAGGACGTCGCCAAGATCCGCCGCAGTTCGGCGGCCTGCGGAACCTCGTCGCGAGCGATCGCGACGAACAGGTCGGCGGCTTCGCCCGCCGGGAACGCGTTGCGGCCCGTCGCCTGCGGATCGTCGATGAGCGGCAGCCGGCCCGAAAGCTTCCGGCGGAAGGTGGTGCCGGCCAGCCCCAGCGCGCGTACGTCGGCCGTCGCGCGCTCCCGGTCGAGCAGATCGTAGAGCTGGTTCGTCGCAACGTTGTCGGAGCGCTGGAGCATGAACGTGACCAGCTCGCCGACGGTGGTGCGGTAGCCCGGCGTCATCGGAGACGGGGCGTCGTTGAACGTAGCGTTGCGCTCGTCGACGGTCACCGCGTCATTCCACGCCAGCCGCCCTCGGTCGATCGCGACGCAGGCGGCGACAGCGAGCGGAACCTTGATCAGCGAGGCGGGGTAGATCTCGCGGCCGTCGTCCGCCTGCCAGCCAGGTCCGCCCGGGTCCAAGCTTCTGATGTGGAGCTGCGCGTTGGCGAGGCCCGCGGCACGAGCCAGCCCGGATAGGTCGAGCGCTCGCACCGCCGCCAAATTGCAAGTGGGTACTTGCATGAGTCCCGATCTTTCGGTATGCTTCATGCAAGCACCCACATGCATAGATGATGATGATGAGAGAATTTCAGCAGCACGCTGCACTTCATTTGCACGCCGACGACGATGACGCCCGTTCGAAGGTCGCCGCCGCGGTCGATGCGGTCCTCAACGAAGGGTCCGACCCTCCGCGACTCTCGATCGTCCTGGCGGGCGACCACCTCCCCGACGACACGATCTCGGCCTTGGTCACCGGCCTGCGCCGCCTGCGCGAGCGCGGCGGCGCGATCGAGATCGCTCCCGCGAGCGACGCGATCCGCGACGGCCTGTCCGTCCTGGGCTTGGGAAACGTCTTCGCCTTCCCGTTGGTACCGGCGGAAGCGCCGCGCCGGCACGGGCTCTTGGCCCGGATGACCGCGGCGTCGTTCGCGGCGCTGCTGGCCTTTCTCGGGCTTCCGGCTTACGCCGACGCCAACCATCCGACCGATCCCAGCACGATCCTGGCCAAGGTCGTCGAGCGGAATCCGAGCCTGAGCAGCTACCAGGGGCGGATGCACGTCGATCTCAGACTGACGTCCTTCCCGTTCGTCCGCGAGCATCTCGACGGGACGGCCTACTACAAGCGGCCGTCCAACTATGAGGTCGTCCTGGACCGCGTCCCGCCGCTCGCCAAGGGTTTCGACCGGATGTTCACCGACGCCGGCGACGCCTCCAACTGGGAGCGGCGGTTCGTGGTCAGCTACGTCGGAGAACGGGACTTCGGCGGCCGCCAAGACCTCGAGCTGCGCCTGGTTCAGCGGGTCCGCGGGATGATCGATCACGAAACCGTGCTCGTCGACCCGTCCGGCTGGACGATCGACTCCATCCGTTACGATTACTACAACGGCGGGCACATCACCATGACCCAGACGTTTCGCGACGTTGGGGGCTATTCGATGCTGGCCGAGCAACATGCCGAAATCGCCATTCCCTACGCGAGAGCGGTCGTCTACGGCAGCTACACCGACTACAAGACGAACGTCGCCATCGACGACGCCGTCTTCACGAAGAAGAACTGATGCTCTCGACCGCTCAACGCACGCACCCAGGTGTCGAGGAAACGCGCGCCAAGATCGTCGCCGCGGCTCGCATCCTGTTCGAGCGCAACGGGACGCGCGGAACGACGACCCGCGTCGTGGCCGAGCAGGCCGGCGTCAACGAGGCGACGCTTTTTCGCCACTTCGGCTCCAAGCGCGCCCTGCTGGACGCGATGCGAGAAGAGGCGTGCGGCGTCGAGCAGTTCCGTTCGATTCTCGCGTCGTTGCCGGGAGACGACTTCGCCGCCGACGCGCGGGCGATCGCGTACCACGCGGTCGAGCACATGATCGGCAAGCGGGCGATGATGTGCGTCTCGCTCTTCGAGGATGCCGCCGGTACCGACGACTCGCCCGAATTTCGGGGGCCGTCGCAGATTTTGCTCGACCTCGCGGCGTACTTCACGACGATGGCGAACGCGGGCCATCCCCTGCGCGGGGACCCGACGTTCATCGCGCGGTACTTCATGGGCATCCTCTTCTCGTACGTCGTCGGCCGCAAGCTCTGGGAGAGCAGCGTCCCCGACCGCGCGACGCTCGACGCCATCGTCGATGTCTTTCTCAACGGAGTCTATACGTAACGTGGAAACCCCGACCGAAGCCCCGCGCCAGCGGACCGTCGTCGGCGACTCGCGCGGCACACCGCCGCCGTCCGACGCCGCGATCGACGCACCGGCCAAGCGCCGGCGCCCGCCGTTGCTGGTGCTGGTCATCGGCGGGATCGTCGTCATCGCCGCGCTGATCTTCGGCATCCGGTACCTGGCGTACGCGACCTCGCACCAAACGACCGACGACGCCCGCGTCGATGCGGACGTCGTTACCGTGACGAGCAAGATCCAAGAGCGCGTCGCGCAGATCTTGGTCGATACGAACCAGCCGGTCCACAAGGGGCAGGTCATCGTCCGGCTCGACGACACCGATGAAACCGCCGGCCTCCAGGCGGCGCAGGCGGCGCTCACGGCTCAGCGTGCGACCGCGCAGGCGGCACAGGCGAACGTCGAGCTGACGCGCGCGCAGGTCGCCGCGCAGTCGACGCAAGGTTCCGGCGGTGTCGTCGCGGCCCAGAGCGGCATCGCGAACGCGCAGGCGCAGACACAGTCCGCGCAGCAGCAAGCCGGCGCCGCGCGAGCGGCCATCGCGCAGGCGCAAGCCGAACAGCGCGTGGCGCAATCACAAGTGCCGGCGGCGCAAGCGGCGCTTCAGCGTGCCAACGCCGACCTCGCGCGCTACACGGTGTTGGTGCGGACCGGCGACATCGCCTCGCAACAGCTCGACGCACAGCGCGCGGCGCAGGCGCAAGCCCAGTCGCAATACCAGTCGGCGGTCGACAATGTCGGCGCTGCGGAAACCGCTGTCGCGCAGGCGCAGGCGCGCTTCGCCGCCGCGCTCGCCGCGATCAACGCCGCCAGCGCCGGGATCGGCGCGCAGCAGGGTCAACTCGAGACGGCACAAGGGAAATTGGGTGAGGCCGACAGCCCGTACCGCGTCGCGGCGACCCAGGCGCAGGCTCAGGCGCAGTTCGCGCAGACCGGTTCGCTGCAAGCGCAGCTGAAGGCCGCGCAGGACAAGCTCGGCTATACCGTGATCCGTTCGCCGATCGACGGGGTCGTCGGCGAGAAGAACGTCGAGATCGCCGCCGCGGTCGCGCCCGGTCAATCGCTGATGACGCTCGTGCCGGATCGCGGCATCTACATCACGGCGCAATACAAAGAGACGCAGCTCGGCAACGTGAAGGTCGGCCAGTCCGTCGACATCAAGGTCGACGCGTACAAGGGTGTCGCGTTCCACGGCCACGTTTCGGCGATCGCTCCGGCGTCGCAGAACACGTTCAGCTTGGTTCCGGCCCAGAACGCGACCGGGAACTTCGTCAAGGTCACTCAGCGCATCCCCGTGCGCATCGTCGTCGACGACCCGCCGGCCGATCGGCCGCTGCGGGTCGGGATGTCGGTGGAGACGTCGATCGCGACGTCTGACAAGTAGAGAGAAGAAGTACAACGTCGATGTCTCGATCCCGGTCGGTCGCGCTCGCGCTGAGCGCGAGCATCTTCGGCACGTCGTTCCTCTCCGGCGGCGCAGCGTTGGCGCAGAGTCCGGCGCCCGCGCAGAGCCCCGCGCCGATGCAGAGCCCGGCGCCTGCCCAAGCCAGCGGCGCGCCGGGATCGCAGACGCAATCCGGCGTCCCCACGTCGATCTACCGACCGCCGTCACCGCCGGCGGGATCGCAGCCGACGACGCTACCCGCGACGACGACGCCGGGTGGAGCGCCATCGACGACGACGACGCCGGGTGGAGCACCGCCGACGACGACCACCACGAACCCGGCCGGAAGCAACATTCAAGGCGGCGGGAATCCGCCGCCGCCGATCCCGCCGGTGCTTCCGCCCGTGCCGCCGATCCAGGGATTCAGCGCGCCGGTGAACGCGATTCCCAACCCCGATCTGGTCGGCGTGGCGCAACAGCCGTTCGTCGGGCTCGCGTTGCAAGATGCGATCGCGATGGCGCTCCAGCGCAACACGGAGCTCGCCGTCGCGCAATCGAATCGGCGCATCGCGAACTATCAGATCATCGCTGCGAAGGGCGCGTACGACGTGAACTTCCAGCTCGTCCCGAGCTACTCGCACTCCGTCGCACCCGTCATCAGCCCGTTCAGCACGACCGCGAACGGCGGACCGGTCACCACCGACACCGCCGGCGCGACGGCCGGTATTCGTGGGCTGACGTCGCAGGGCGGCACGTACAGCGCCGGTCTCGTCGCGACGCGTGTGGCGTCCGACAGCGCGTACAACAGTTACAACCCGTACTACGAAACCGCGCTGCAGTTCGCGATCACCCAGCCGCTGGCTCGCGGTCGCGCGATCGATCAGCCTCGCTTGCAGATCCAGCTCGCGACGATCAATTCGAGCGTGGCCAATAGCAACGCGCTCGCCCAGGCATCGAACACGCTGGTCCAGGTCGAAGACGCGTATTTCGACCTCGTCTCGGCCTGGCAGAACGTCGCGATCCAAGAAGAAGGCTTGCGTAACGCCAACGCACAGGCGCAGTCGAACGCGCGCCTGGCCGCGCGCGGCGTGGTCGCGCCGACCGACATCGTCGAGGCGAACACCCAGGTCAACGTCTTCCAGGACAACGTCTACGCGGCGATTCAGAACGTGCAGCGCGTGCAGACGCAGCTCAAGCAGTTGCTGCTGGCGAACCCGTCCGATCCGGTTTGGTTCGCGAACCTGGTGCCGACCACACCGGTCGCGCAGGTGCCGCAGGAACCGCCGCTCGACGCGCTGATCAACTCGGCGATTCAAAACCGTCCCGAAGTCGCGCAGGTGCGCGCGCAGCGCCAGCAGTCCGACCTGAACCTGGCCTTCGCGAAGGATCAGCTCAAACCGCAACTCGACCTCGCGCTGGGTTACACCTCGAACGGCTTTGCCGGTAACCCGCTCAACCCGTTGTCGAACCCGCTCTTCGCCTTCCTTGGCGCGATCGCACCGCCCGGAGCGCTGTCGGGGTTCCCGACCCCGCCGGGGTATCAGACCGGATCGTTTGGTCAGTCGTTCCAGAACGCGTTCGACAACCGCTTCCCGACGTACAATGCCCAGCTGACGTTCTCGATTCCGATTGGCCAGCACACGGGCAAAGCCGATGTCGCGATCGCGCAAGAACAAGAACGTCAGGTTCAGATCAACGAAACCATGCTCGTGCAGCGCTTCCGCAGCGAAGCCGTCAACGCGATCCAGGGCCTGCGTGAAGCGCAGTACCGGGTGCTCGCCGCGCGCTCCGCGCGCGAGGCCGCGCAACGCGTGCTGCTCGGCGAGCAGCGCCGCTTCCAAGCGGGCACCTCGACCACGTTCCTCGTGCTCCAGCGTCAGCTCGACGTCGCCAACCAAGAAGGACGCGAGCTCCAGGCGCAGACCGACCTCGACAAGGCGATCGTCGAGCTGAACCGCGTGAGCGGTGGGCTCTTCGCGCAGAACGGCATCGACGCTTCGGCCCTGGGCAACGCGACGCTCAACGCATCGGGGCCGGCGTCCATCCTTCCGCCCATCGCTCCCGTCGCCGCCCCGCAGGTTCGCCGCTCCCCGCAGTAGCGTCGCACAGGCTTCGCGCACAGCGAGTGCCAATCGGGCGATCCATCCCGCTTTTCGCCCGAGGAGTCTGTTTGTGCGATTCCCCCTCTTTTTCGCGCTGTTCGGCAGCGCACTGCTCGCGTCGACATTCGCCGGATGTTCAGCCGGCGCGTCGACCTCCTCGCAGCCCGCCGCTGGAGCGCTGCCGGTGGCACCGGCCGGTCAGGCCCGGCAAGTGTCCGGTACGCGCCGGACCCTCATCACGGCAACATGCACCGGAACCGGGACCAACGCGTTCGTAGGTGGCGGCGCGTCGAACGTCGCGGGCGGTACGGATTCGGGTGTCGTCGCGGGGACCGGCAACAAAGCCTGCGATCAGTCGACCGTGATCGGCGGCGGCACCTCGAACACGATCGCTCCGAACAGCGGCAATCCGGTGACGAACGGGTTCATCGGCGGCGGCGAGTCGAACGCGATCACCACCTTCACCGACGGCTTCATCGGAGCGGGCAGCACGAACACCGTGACCGGTCCGCGCGGCGCGATCGTCTCAGGCAGCGGCAACAGCCTGGCCGCGACCGATGCGATCCTCGCGTCCGGCGAGGGTAACACGATCTCGGTGTTCGGCACCATGGGCTTCATCGGCGACGGAAGCGGCAACAGCGTGACCAACACATACGGCGTGGTCATGAACGGCAACAACAACAGCGTGTCGGGCGAATACGGCGTGATCGGTTCCGGGATCAACAACACCGTCTCAGGTGAAGGCGGCTACATCGCGTCCGGCGGCTACAACACCGTCGCCGGCGAAGGCGCCGTCATCGTCGGCGGCTTCAACAGCACGGCCCCCGGGAACTTCGCGACAATCCCCGGCGGCTACACCAACTCGGCGGCCGGAACGTACAGCTTCGCGGCCGGGGCGCGCGCGAGCGCGGCGAATACCGGCGCCTTCGTCTGGAGCGACGGTTCGGACGGCACCGCGATCCTGACGTCATCGCAGAACTACCAGTTCCTCGCCCGCGCGTCGGGCGGCTACACCCTGTGGACGAACGCCGCGAGCACGGTCGGTGCGACGCTCGCGCCCGGTTCCGGCACGTGGGCGTCGGCCAGCGACCGCAACCTCAAGACCGACGTCGCGCACATCGACGACGACGCGGTGCTCGACAAAGTGGCGTCGCTGCCGATCAGCCGCTGGAGCTACAAGTCCGAGCACGGCGTCAGCCACGTCGGACCGATGGCGCAGGACTTCTACGCTGCGTTCAAGCTCGGCGAGGACGACAAGCACATCACCTCGATCGACGAAGACGGCGTCGCCCTCGCCGCGATCAAGGCGCTGCATGCGGAGAATCTGACGATCCGAGGCGAGAACGCGCAACTGCGGCACCGGCTCGCGGCATCCCAGACCGCCGAGTCGGTCCAAATCGCTGCGCTGCGCCAAGAGGTCGCCGACCTGCGCGAGCTGGTGCGCGCGCACAGGTAACCCTCGTCCCGGCGATGGCCGACCCGAACGGGCCCGCAATGGCGTCGCGCCGGTTGTACTTCCCGCACGTCGAGGGACTGCGCGGGTTGTCCGCGCTCTACGTCTTCCTGTTCCACATGCGCGAGACGGCGATCGACAACCCCGTCTTCGCTTGGATCGTGCACGCAACGCCCTTCCTCGCCTTCGGCCACTACGCGGTTTCGATCTTCATCGTCATCTCTGGCTACTGCCTCGCCGAGCCGCTGGCGGCGCAGCCGGAGCGACCGTTCGACGTACGAGCGTTTGCCCGCCGGCGTGCGCGGCGCATCTATCCCGCCTACTTCGGCACGCTGATCGTTTCGGCGCTGCTGTTCTACTACTGGAGCGTGCCGCTGTACCACGGCGTCGAGCCGCTCTCGCATCTCGTGCTCGCGCTCGGTACGCACGCTCTCCTGATCCACAATCTCTTTCACGGCACGAGCGAGTATCTGAACGGACCACTGTGGAGCGTCGGCCTCGAGGCGCAGATCTATGTGGTCTTCGCGCTGGCTCTCGTCCCGCTGTGGCGGCGGTTCGGCGTGTGGGCGCAGCTGGTCGTCGCCGTCGTCGCCGGTCTCGTTCCGCACTTCCTGCTGCAGGGCACGCTCGACTGGACCTGCCCGTGGTTCCTCGGTCTCTTTGCAATCGGCGTCTGCGCGGCGCACTTCACGCACCACTCGGTACTACGCGTGCCTTGGAAGCCGCTCGCCGCGGTGGTGGTGCTCGCGGCGCTCGTCGCCGTTCCCGTCCTCCACGCCCGCACAGAGCGCGGGGGATACTACGGGGAATTCATCGTGACTGACTTCCTCGTCGGCTCCGCCGTCGGATTCTTTTTCGTCGCCGCCGCGGGACGCGACGGCAAGCTGTGGGCGCCGGCGCGACTGCTCGCGCTGCGCCCGTTCGAGCGGCTCGGGTTGTTCTCGTACAGCATCTACTTGCTGCACGTCGTCTTCGTGTTCTGCGTCTACGAAACGATCGTGACGCATCAACTCACCGGCATCCTCGCGAACCTCGCCTACCTCGCGCTGATCCCGGCCGTCCTCGTCATCGCGTACGGCTGGTACCGCCTGCTCGAGCGCCCGTTCATGTCATCTCGCCTACGCGCCGCGGTCGAGGCTGTGCCGGATACCCTGCCGCGCACGCTTTTCACCATGCCGGAGTCCGGTCGAACGAAATAGTCCGCGCGAAAATACCTTCGGGCGGGACCACCTGAAATGCGCGGGCCGTCAGATGCGCGGTCCTCTGCGAATCATCGACTGGTACGCCGTAACAAGGTTGTCTGCGATGCCTTTTGCCGAGGCCTCGCGCCAAACGAAGTTGCGTCTTACCACGCGCCGCAGACCCGACCCCTTGAGCAGCGTAATTTGGTACTGCAGAATGCCGTGCTCGGGCTGATGGTGCAGGAAGCCGGCGCCTCCGTAGCGCCCATCGACTGCCCCCTCGGTCACCGATGTTCCGAGTGATTCGAGTAGGCGTCGATCGACATCGGCGATTAATCGCGACATTTGAACGCGATCGTAACCGGCCTTCCCGCACAAGCCGCAGGTCACAAGCCCCTCGCGCGCGGCGCTCACGCTGCACAGCAGCGGTTTTCACGCTGCGTCAATCTCAATGGTACCGATCGCTGATGGCGCCGGCACGGGATCGCCGCGCTCGCGCAACAAGGCGACGTGCTCCTCGACGGCCTCGCGAATCAACTCCTCGACGCGACCGCGCGTTGACGCGACCGCGGTGCAGCCGGGAAGATCCGGGACATACGCGCCCCACGACGCGCCGCCGTCCTCGATGATCGCCGTATAGGTCATTTCCATCCCTCCTGTTTGAAGATACTGTTGAGCGTACCGCTGGGTATTTCGTCGCTCTCCTGGTCGTATGCGATGGTGACGACGCCATGCTTGGTCGGATGCGTGAAATGGTGGTGGCTGCCTTTCACGCGCGCCAGGCTCCAGCCGTCTGCGTTGAGCTTTCCGAACCAGGTCCCGAACCTTCATCGTCACCGTGACTGAGTCATACCGCTGTGACCGAAGCACGTCAAGCGAAGCGACAGGAAAGATGGTCAGCGCGGGTCGCATAAACCAGCCGCTGGGATATTCGGCATACTTAAAACAGTCGTTACAAGTATGCTAGGGTGCCGCCATGGCGCGGACCGCCGACGAGCAGCTGGCGCGTGGATCTCTTGGAGCGCATCGTGGACTACGTGACGGAAAACGGGTTGTCCGATCTTCCCTTGCGCCCGCTCGCCGAGGCGGTCGGGTCGAGTCCGCGCGTGCTGCTGTACTATTCGGTCTGGGCGCCGGCGCGACTGCTCGCACGCGCCCGTTCGAGCGGCTCGGCCTATCCTCGTACAGCATCTACCTGCTGCACTGTGCCGTTCGTGTTTTGCGTCTACGAGACGAACGTGACGCACCACGTCACCGGCATCGTCGCGAACCTTGTCTACCTCGCGCTCATCCCGGCCGTCCTCGCCATCGCCTACGGGTGGTACCGCCTGCTCGAGCGCCCGTTCATGTCCTCACGTCTGCGACCCGCCGTCGAAGCCGTCCCCGAAACGCTGCCGAGCTCGCTCATCACCATGCCGGATCCAAGCTGGCGGGGGCAACGCGGCGGTTCGAAAAAGGGCTGCGGCTTTTATGCAGCCGCGGGATGCTATGTGCACGAGTAGACCAGGCAATCGGAAAGGTGCGGCGCCTACGCCGCTCCAGGCCATTATGCGGACAAACGGCAGGGGAGCCGCATTCAAATCGGGTACGGCGCTTTGAGCGCGGCCTTTCGTTATCGTCGGGCGAGCAACATCGGGCGGCCTGCGGCGGTGAATATATGGCGATACCGGGAACCTTTGCACGACATGTGCTTGCTTGCCGAGTCTTTCGCGGCGGTGTATTCGTGCGGCCAGTTCGCGACTTCGACTTCAACGACACCGTTCGGCGCATCTTGGCCCTACCAAACAATCTCGATGGACGACGGCTATGCGAGAGCGATAAGGCGCCTCTTTCTTGTACTGTTGGTTCGCCAAATGTGCTCAGGTTTAGTATATCCCGAGCGGGATCTATCGCGAACAGCGCATGCGCTGATACGGTCCCCACCAAGTATGGTGCATACATCTGCCGCAAGAAGCCGATGGCACCAGCGATCGCGACACGCGAAGCCGTCAATAGCGAAATTCGACGCACATCACCATGAGCGCCGCACCGCCGCCGCCTAAGACCGTCACTCCTTCGCCAGCCATCACAGCGCTGATACGCGGCTGCATCTGGATCATCATAAAAGTTCTGGCAGTTCTTCTCTTATTATCCTTATTGCCATTCCTCGTACTCTTTGCATTAGTGTACTTGTCTTGGCCATGGTACTCTTCGGTTCCGACAGCTGAGCGCGATCTCAGTAACGCGCTGGTTGCGCTCGCCGGCGTTGCCGGCGTGCTATGGTCAGGCGCAATCGTGGCGTACTCGATCCATAAGAAGTACACGCCGCCTCTGCGAACGGGAGTACAACTGCTATGCTTCGCAATCTTGGCGCCGCTCGCTGGACTCATCGCGGCCGGGGCGGAATTGCGTACGGCGTTCTACTTCACCATGTGGTTCTACATCTTCGACACGTTGTATAGCGTAACAAACCTGGAGATGTTGAAGCCAAAGTTCACCTTAAGACCACCGCCGCCGGATCCAAACGAGACGCCCGAACAGGCCGAGGCACGCGAACAAATCGTGGAGCGGCAACTGAAGCGTATCGAGTTCTTCCAGCGTGCGGCGCACGGGACACCGTACTTTGCGCTCGTTTCGATCCTGTGTCTGGTGACCTTCATAACTGCGAGCACTATAACGATCGCGTGGTCGTGCCTCCTTGTACTCGTCGTTAGTCTATTCCTGATGTTACCGCAAGTCTTCGACGTGTCAGACATGGGCCAAGGACGGAAAACCACCCAGGATCCCCCTGATACGCCGAAATCGTCGTAGGGTTCGGCGTCAATTATCTCACCGAAGATGAGACGACGGCCCCGGCATCGTCGCCGAGGCCGAATCGTACCTGTCCGGCAGGCTTTGCACATTTAACCGTAGATTCGCCCGCTTTTTGTGCAGCCGCCGGATTATTGCAGCGGCTTTGAGGGCGGGCGGGGGAAACCCGTGTGGTTCGGCGTCGGCGTCGGCGTAGGTGAGGCGCCTACATTTATTCCGTGGGCTCGTAAGAAGTCGGGCCAATCCTTGAGGTTTGTCGGAACGCTGAGCACCAGCGCCATCGCGCCTATGAGGATGGTGACGACACCGATAACCAGGGCCGCATAGCACCCCCAACGTGGGATCGGATCGCGAGCGGTCTTGGTGGTTGCCTCGGCTGTTTGTTGAGCGTGAGCTTCTTGGCGGCCTTGGGATTCGGTGTTCAGCCTCGCGTGTTCGTGAATGCCTCGAAGAAGCTCTAAAACCTCCGTGGTTCCTGCGTCCGCACCGGAAAGTGCAGGAACTTGAGAGCCGCAAACGCCAGGGTCGGAAGAAGCGGCGCCCTGCGCCGCTTCCGTTTTGGGTCGGTATGCGACGCCTCCGTCAGCAACGACTCGGTGAATGCGTATATGACGTAGCGCGTAAACGTCGCCGTGCCGCCGCACGGGTTGCAATAGGCTTCGACGGTCTCATTGCTCATTCCAACGGTTCCCGCTGTGACGTGGCCGCCTTCTGCGCAACGCTCAATGATAACGTCTCGAAGCAGCGCGTCACGCACAAATTCAACTAGGATTGGCGAAACCCGTTCGGGATCGGCGTGAAGCTGCTGCGCGACGCTTGTTGCAGAAACGCGCATCGTCGGAAACTGACACGCATAGCTGCGCAGCAAGTCTCCGATCCGCAATCGGAGAGCGCCGTCAGAAGAGGGCGGCGACATTGTTCCGCAAATTGTCGATGGCCGTATCGCTGATCGCGTCGGACACGGTCATTTCGCCGACGAAGGTCCCGCGTAGCAGCTTGATACTGTAGTACGCCTTTTCGTAGTGGCTATCATAGGCGTGGTGGGTGTAGAACACCCACGTACGTTTCGCCTCTTCGCGAAACGGGAAACGCTCGACCTGGGCCAAGAAGTCCGGCAGTAACCTGACGGAGATGGTTTCGTCGCTGCCTACTGAGCAATGGTTGAGGTTATCGACACCGTTGCCAACCCAATATACGTCAGTTTCGATCGCGCCTAACTTCTCGCCGAGTGTGTTCTGTGTCGCTGCGGTCGTCAGACGGCACAGCGTCGTACTGTCGAGCGACGCGTGCAAGAATTGATGTCCAATGTCGTTACCGATGATGACCGCCAACACAGGCTGCTTCCGGTACGGGACATGGCGCATTTCGATCGTGAAAGGGTCGTCGCGCAGCGCGACGCGGAGCTCTATGGGCGGCTGTGTTGTGACGGTATCGTAGCCGCTGCGGCTCGCGCGTGGCTTCCCCCATTCCACGTACGTCATACTGAGTCGGCCTTTCCGCATCTTGATCTGATGGAGTTTCGGAGGATTGTATTGTATCAGTTCCGGCCTCAGTCCCGACGACACGTCGGAGTACTTTCCGCTCAGGTGCTTGTTAATTGCATCAGCGCGGGCGGTGACGTCGCGGTTGATCCGCCAGTCGAAAACGCCGCCGTGCGGATAGTACAACCCCCCGTAGTGCAAAAGGGCGTCAGCAGGCAACCTCGACGCTACAATCTGCAAGCGGCCCTCGTCGTTCGTGATCGCCTTCGGGTAGCTCTGTACCTGGTTGATTAAGTGCCCCCGGTGCGGCGCAGGCAACGCTTGGAAACGGCAGCCGAGATTTG
>PMOS01000040.1 GCA_003161435.1 Vulcanimicrobiota bacterium | reverse complement strand
ATTCGCCCATAATTCTTAGTTATTCGTTGCATGCCGCATGGGCAGGACACTAAGCGGCGATGCACCCCTCATGCGGCGAGAATTGGCTGCCCGCGCCTGGTTACCTTGGTATCACGCCGTCGTGAAAGAGAGCGTCACGGCCGTCGCCCTTCGCCCAACCTCCGGTCGACATCGGGTTGGTTTTCGGCCGAGCGGAGCCGATCGTCTCGGGGCTTCGCCGATCGCCCTTCGACGGGGCTCAGGGTGACTCGGGCCGCGCGGCGACGGTCATACAAAAAGGTAGCGGCGGCGGAGGTCTTCGTCGTTGCGGACTTGGTCGGGGGTGCCTTCGAACTTGATCTCGCCTTGGTCGATGATGTAGCAGCGGTCGGCGACCGCGAGGGCGGAGAAGAGGTTCTGCTCGACGAGCAGCGTGGTGATGCCGGCGGCTTTGATCTCGCGGATCACGTTCTCGACCTCGCGCACGATCAGTGGGGCGAGACCTTCGGTCGGCTCGTCGAGCAGCAGTACTTTGACGTCTTGCACGAGCGCGCGGGCGATCGCCAGCATCTGTTTCTCGCCGCCGCTGATCTCGTCGCCCTTGTGGGTGAGGCGTTCGCGCAGCCGCGGAAACTTCTCGTAAACGTGGTCGAGCGTCCAGCCGGGTTTCTGCGCGGTGACCTGGGCAAGCCTGAGGTTCTCTGCGACGGTCAGGTTGGTGAAGATCCGGCGCTCCTCGGGGACCAACGAGACGCCCATGCGGGCGATCGCCATCATTCCGCAGCCGACGAGCTCTTTTCCGTCGAGGGTGACGCTGCCGGTGCGCGGCGGCTGCCAGCCGACGATGCTCTTGAGCGTCGTCGTCTTGCCGACGCCGTTGCGGCCGAGCAGCGCGACGGTCTCGCCGGCACCGATGCGCAGCGAGACGTCGCGCAGCACGTGGCTGTCACCGTAGTAGGTGTTGATGTTCTCGACCCGCAGCCGCGTCTGCGTTGCGGCCGGGCTCGCGGCAGGCGCGCTCATCAGTGCGCGAGCTCCGCTTCGGAGTGGCCGCCCAGATAGGCTTCCTGCACGCGCGGGTTGTCACGGATCTCGGCCGGCGTCCCGGTTGCGAGCACCGTTCCTTGGTGCAGCACGGTGATCGAATCCGAGATCCCCATGACCATCTCCATGTCGTGCTCGATGACCAGCACCGTCATTTCGGTCGACAGGCGGCGGATGAGCCCCTCGGTCTTACGCGCCTCGTCTTTGGACATTCCGGCCACCGGCTCGTCGAGCAAGAGGATCTGCGGTTGCGTGGCGAGCGCGATCGCGATGTCGAGCCGCTTCTTGTCGCCGTGCGAGAGATCGCCGGCGCGCACGTCGGCGACGCCCGTCAGCTCGAGGCGGTCCAACGCGCGCTCGGCGACGGCGTCGACGTCGGCGAGCCGCAGCGAACGCCGGAAGACCTGCAATGCGAACGGGCCCTGGACGCGCGCCAGCGCGGCGAGCCTGCAGTTCTGCAGCACCGTCTGGTCGGAATAGATGCTCGCCGTCTGGAACGCTTTGGCGATCCCCAGGTGCACCCGCGAGGTCCCGCTGATGCCGCTCACGTCGCGGCCCTTGTAGTTGATCGTCCCCGACGTCGGCGCGGTGGTTCCGGAGAGCAGGTTGAAGAACGTCGTCTTGCCGGCGCCGTTCGGCCCGATCACCGCCCGCAGCTCGCCCGGATCGACCTTGAAATCGACGTCGCGCACCGCCGCGAACTTCCCGAAGAGCTTGCCGAGCTTGAACGTCTCGATGATGCTCAGCGGTCCGCTGCGGTGCCCTTCGGCGACCGGTTTGAGCAGCGGGTCAGGTTCTTCCGGCGAAAGCCGGAGCGAGCGCGCGAACAATGCTCGCGGTTTTTGTTCCTGCTTGAGGATCGTGCCGATCACACCGCGCTTGAAGAAGACGATCATGCCGACGAAGATCAGGCCTTCGATCAGCCGCCACAACGGGGTCTTGGCCGACAGCACGTTCTCCAGCCACATGATGAGCGCCGTACCGGCGACGGGCCCGAAGATGGTCTGCACGCCGCCGACGATCGTGTAGATGACGAACGATCCGCTGCGGTCGATCCCGACCGCGTCGACCGCGACGCTGCCGTCGAACAGTGCGCGCATCGCGCCCGACAAGCCCGTCAGGGCACCCGAGATCGCGAACGCGGCAAGCCGGTAGGCTGAGGCGCTGAAGCCGATCAGCACGCTGCGCTGCTCGTTCTCGCGGATCGCGCCGAGGACTTCGCCGAACTGCGAGCGCGTGAGCGTGCGGAACAGCACCAGCACGACGAGCAGTACGACCCCGGCGAAGATGTACCAGAGCTGCAGGTCGGCGAGGTTCCCGAACGGGCCGAGATTGAGCGAGGGAAGATGTGTCGTGAGGTCGACGTTCGCCGTGCCGAGCGGCAGGGTCGCGTTGGGCAGATCCTGCAAGCCGTCGTCGCCGTTGGTCCACTCCTTCGCCTGCTCGACGATGAAGTAGATCATCTGCGCGAACGCCAGGGTCAGCAGCGCGAAGTAGATGCCGTACAGCCGCACGGTGAGCGCACCGACCAGCATCGCGAGGATGGTCGTCGCGAGCGTCGCGACGAGGACCGCCAGCCACAGGTTCGGGTGGGTCGGCATGGTGCGCAAGATAAGGATCGCGGCGATGTACCCGCCGCCGCCGTAGAACATCGCGTGGCCGTACGAAAGTATGCCGGCATACCCGAGCAACAAATTGAAGCCGATCGACGCGATGCTGACGATCGCGATCTGCGTCGCGAGCGTGGAGTAGCCGCCCAGCGGGTGCAACAGGAACGGGAACAGCGCGATCCCGAGCGCGGTCAGCAGCGCGAAGCGGGCGTCACTCCACAGCAGGGTGCCGCGCGCGCGCGCCGGAGGCGTGGACGAAGCAGCGTCCACGCTCACTGCTTGATGACCTCGCTCTCGCCGAGCAAACCTTGCGGGCGCAACAGCAACACGAGCGCCATGCACAGATAGATGACCACGTTCGAGGCCGGGGCGTAGGCGAGATTGGTGAGGCTCTGCAGCTCGCCGATGAGCAGTCCGCCGAGCACGGCTCCCCAGAAGCTGCCCAAACCGCCGACAACCACGACGACGAACGACGGCACCAGGAACGCGAAGCCGGTCCCGGGGTCGATCCCGTAGATCGGCGTCGCGGCGGCGCCGACGAGCCCGGCGATCGCGCCGCCGAGCGCGAAGACGACCGTCGACGCGCGGCGAATATTGCCGCCCAGCAGCTGCACCATGATGCGGTCGCGGACCCCCGCCCGCACGATCAGCCCGTAGTTCGTGCGCTCGATGAAGAGCCAGACCAAGACCAGCATGACGATCACGCCGCCGGCGAAGAAGAGCCGGTAGGCCGGATACTCGATCGGCCCGATCGTCGCCGACCCTTGCAGCGCGAGCGGCATCACGTACTGCTGGGTCGTCGAGCCGAAAATCAGACGCAAGGTTTCCTCGACCACCAGCGCGATGCCAAAGGTCACCAGCAGCTGCGAGGTCGGTTCTTTGTCGTAGAACGATCGCAGCACCAACCGGTCGAGCAACACCGCGAACACGGTGACGGCGATCGGCGCGGCGACGAACGCCCAGACCAGGCCGATGTGTTGCGCGATGACGAGCCCAACGTAGGCGCCGATGGCGTAGAACGCGCCGTGGGCGAAGTTGACCAGCCGGAGCGTTCCGAAGATGATCGTCAGGCCGACGGCGATCGCGATGTAGATCAGCCCGAGGACCAGGCCGCCCAGCATGGCTTGGAAGACTGCTTCCACGTGACTCCTCAGAGGCGGGATAAGGAAAGCGGGCCGACGCGCCGTGAGGCGCGGGCCCGCATCCGAGTCGACGAACCTCGGCCTAGGCCGATTCCATCTTACAGGACAGGCTCGAAAGTGGCGCGACCACGCTCTCGCCGTCGTGGACCTCGAGCACGCGCGCATACTCGAAGCCGTTGGCTCCGCGCTGCGCTTCGGGGATGCCCTCGACGACCAGGCACGAGTTCACGCCCTGGTGATCCTCCTTGCGGTACCACTCCTGCTCCTTGGTGAACTGGAACTTCGTGGTTTCGAGGACGTTGATCACCTTGGCGGGGTCGATCGAACCCGCTTTCTCGACCGCCATCTTGTAGATGTAGATGTCGGCATAGGCGGTTTCGGCGCCGTTGGACGGCGGGAAGCCGTACTTCTTGGTGAACGCGTCGACGAACTTCTTCGCGCCGGGATACTTCGCCGCGTGATACTTCCAGTAGAACGGCGCGGTGGACACGACGTTGTCGAAGTTGTCCTTGGTGCCCTTGGCCATGTACTCGTCGACGAGCGGCACGAGGATCTTGGTCGACTTCGTCAACCCGAATTGCGCCGCCTGATTGAGGCAGGTCACCATGTCGGCGCCGAACTCGGTCAGCACGAGCACGTCCGGCTTAGCCGCCTGGGCTTGCTGGAGCATCGGCGAGAAGTCCTTGGTCCCGGGGAACGGCGTGAGCACGTTCTTGACCGTCTTGGCACCCTTGGGTTCGACGACAGCGGTGATGTTGTCGTAGACCGAGTGTCCCCACGCATAATCGGCCGTGATGTAGAACCACTTGCCGGTGCCGTACTTGCTCACCAGCGTCCGTGCGAGCGACTGCGCGCTCATGTAGGCGTCGTTGTAGCGCCGGAACGTGTGCTTGTGACAATTCTGGTTCGTCGTCTCGTCGCCGTGCGTCAGCGCCGCCATGAAGATGACGTTCTTTTGCTGGCACAGACCCGACACCGCGACCGCCGTTCCCGTCGACGATCCACCGGTGATCATGACCGCGCCGTCGCGCTCGATCATGCGCTGCGCGTTCTCGGTTGCGACGCCCGGCTTGGTTTGATCGTCGCCCTCGCTGGTCTTGACGTTCATCCCCATGATGCCGCCCTTGGCGTTGATCTCTTCGATCGCCAAGTGATAGGCGCGGAGTTGGTCTTGGCCTTGATCCGCGTATGGTCCGGAGAGCGGGACGTCGAGCCCGATCGTGATGTCTTTCGTCGGGGCGGCGATGACGTACCGCCCTCCGCCGAATGTCAGCGCGACCGTGCCCGCCGTTCCAGCAACGAAACGACCACGCGAAAGAGTTTGCTTCACGGGTTGAGCTCCTGTAGGAGTGCGGCTGATTGGTGGACGGTCGACTTAGGTCGACACCGCGCAACTTCCCTGCAAACTCCCAGGCAAGCCTTGACAGCGAGGTTCTCGCGGCGGTATGGTCGCAGCACCGTGTTAGAATATTTCGAACACGATTTCAAATACTGAAATGGCGGAACTGCTCGGGACCGTCCGCCGCGCGATGCGTGTACTCGACTACCTCGCCGAGCGCGAGGAGCCCGTTGCGATCAAGCAGCTCGCCGGCGAGCTCGGTCTGAACATCTCGAGCGCCTATCATCTGATGAATACCTTGGCGGTCGACGGCTACGTGGCGCGCGACGACCGCAGCGGTTCGTACGGCCTGGGCGCCAAGACCGCGCGGCTCGGCGACGCTTACTCGCGCTCGTGGCCGGTCGAGCCCGAGCTGCGGGCGTTGGTCGGCGAGCTCGGCGCGCGGACCGGCGAGAGCGCGTACCTGGCGATGGTCCACCGCAAGGACGTGGTCATCACCGACATCGTCGAGTCCCGCCAGCGCGTGCGCGTTCACGCGCTCCATCGAGGCTACTCGGCCGATCTGCACGCGCGCGCTTTGGGGAAGGCGGTGCTGGCGTACCTCGGCGCCGCCGCCGTGCGCGAGCACTTTGCCGCTCACCCGCCACGCCGCATCACCCAGCGCACGCTGGTTACGATGACGGCGATCGAGAGCGACCTGGAGCGCGTTCGGCGGCGGGGCTACGGCGAGGACCTCGAAGAGTTCTGCGAAGGCGTCTGCTGCCTAGGCGCGGCGTTCTTCGCCTACGACGGTAGCCCGGCCGGCTCCGTCTCGGTTTCGGTCCCCTCGTTTCGCTACCGTGCCGTGCGCAGCACGGTTCGCGAGGCCGTCGTCGAGGCGGCGCGCGCCGCCACCGCCGCGCTCGATACCGTCCACCGGAGAGTATTGCTTGGCTAAGACGCTCACCGCCGCCGTCCACGGAGAACGCAGCGACTTGGGCATCGCGCTGCTGCGCACGATGATCCGCATCCGCGTGCTCGAGGAGGGGATCGAGAAGCACTTCCTGGCCGGCGACATTCCGGGCTTCGCCCACCTGTCGATCGGACAGGAAGCCGTCGCGGCGGGGACCTGCGCCAAGCTGCGCACCGACGACGCGATCGCCTCGACGCACCGCGGTCACGGTCACACCCTGGCCAAGGGGACGTCGATGCGCGGGATGGTCGCCGAGCTGTTCGCGCGCGCGACGGGGATCTGCAAGGGCAAGGGTGGCTCGATGCACATCGCCGACTTCTCGGTCGGGATGCTGGGCGCGAACGGTGTCGTCGCGGGCGGGTTCGGTTTGGTCGCCGGCGCCGCGTTGAGCGCGGTGCAGCGCAAGACCGATCAGGTCGCGGTGTGCTTCTTCGGCGACGGGGCGACCAATCGCGGTCCGTTCCACGAGAACCTCAACCTGTGCGCGGTCTGGAACCTGCCCGCGATCTTCGTGCTCGAGAACAACCGGTACGCCTCCACGACGTCGACCGCGGAGACGATGAAGATCGACGACGTCGCGATTCGGGCCGCCGGCTATGGGATGCCGTCGGCGATCGTCGACGGATTCGACGCGTTCGCGGTGTACGACGCGATCGGCGAGGCGACGGCGCGCGCGCGTTCGGGCGGCGGCCCGACGTTCGTCGAGTGCAAGACGTACCGCGCGCGCGGCCACTACATCGGCGATCCCGAACGGTATCGCGAGAAGCGCGAGATCGAGGACGTCATGACCGCCTCCGATCCGATCGTGCGCATGCAGGCGACGCTCGGCGACGCGCTGGACGCCGGCGAGTTCGAGGCGCTCTGGACGCAGGCGCGCGAAGAGTTCGCCGACGCGGTCGCGTTCGCGCGCAGCTCGCCGTCGCCCGAGCGTGACGAGGCTTTCTTCGGCGCCTACGTCGGCGACCGCAGCGCCGGCGATCCGGTTCACGCCGTCGAGTCGCGCGAGCGCGACGCGTTCATGCCGTTCGCGCCCAACCTTGGCCACGGCTCGCAAGGCAGCGGACATTAGTGGGTTCGCATTCTGCGAACCCGCCACGACAGCTTCGCCGTCGTGCAAGAATAAGGAAAGTTTAATGTCCCGCACGATCACGTTCACCGAAGCAACGCTCGAAGCGATGCGAGAGGAAATGCGCCGCGACCCGACCGTGTTCTTGATGGGCGAGGACATTGCCAAGCAAGGCGGGATCTTCGGGCAGTTCAGAGGGCTGCCCCAGGAGTTCGGGTTCGACCGCGTCCGCGACACGCCGATCTCCGAGGCCGCGCTGGTCGGCGCGGGTGTCGGTGCGGCGCTCACCGGCTGCCGGCCGGTGGTCGACATGCACTTCGCCGACTTCATCACGTGTGCGATGGACGAAGTGGTGAACCAAGCCGCCAAGCTGCGCTACATGTTCGGCGAGCAATGCATCGTGCCGATGACGCTGCGCGCGCCCGACGGGATCACGAAGTCCGCCGGTTCTCAGCACTCGCAAGCGCTCGAGGGATGGTTCGTCCACACGCCGGGTCTCGAAGTGGTGATCCCCGCCGACGCGGAGGATGCGAAGGGCCTGCTCAAGGCCGCCATCCGCAGCGACAACCCGACCCTGTACTTCGAGCACAAGATGCTGTTCCCGCAGAAGGGGCCGGTCCCGGACGATGACGACTTCGTCGTGCCGATCGGCAAGGCCAAGACGATGCGAGACGGTGAGGACGTCGCGATCGTTACCTACGGCATCACGGTGGGCCGCGCGATAGAGGCGGCGACGCTGCTCGAGGCCGAGGGTATCCGGGCGACGGTGATCAACCTGCGCACGGTTTGGCCCCTAGACTACGACGCGATCGCGGACGCCGTCGCGCGGACCCACCGGGTCGTCGTCGCCCACGAGGCCGTGCGCGTCGGCGGCGTCGGCGCCGAGATCGCGTCGTTCATCGGCGAGCACTGTTTCGACGAGCTCGACGCGCCCGTGCTGCGGCTCGGCGCCGCGCACGTCCCGGTGCCGTTCGCGCCGGTGCTCCAGGAGGCGATGTATCCCCGGGCCGCGATGATCGCTGACGCGGCGCGGCGCCTGGTCCGGCGAGACGTTTGACGTGCCGGTCGAGATCGTGATGCCCAAGCTCGGGCTGACGATGGTCAGCGGCACCATCGCGCGCTGGATCAAAGCGCCGGGCGAAACCGTGCGCGAGGGCGAGCCACTGGTCGAGGTGTCGACCGACAAGATCGCCTACGAGGTCGAGTCGCCGGCGAACGGCACCTTCGCGCGCTCGCTGGGGAAGGACGGCGACGAGTTCGCCTGCGGCGACGTCATCGGCTACATCGCGCTGGCCGGCGAAGCCGAAACCGGCGGCCCGGGACCCGCGACCGCTTCGCCGGCACCGTTCGTCGAAGTGCCGCGTGAACGTGCCGCCGCGAACGGCACCGCCGCTGCGAGCGCAACGGCGAATGGTGCTCGAATCATCTCGTCGCCCGCGGCGCGCCGGTTGGCACGCCAGCTCGGCGTCGCGCTGTCCGACGTGCGCGGTACGGGTCCGCGTGGCCGCATCACGATGGCCGACGTTCACGAGGTGCGGCACTCCGGCCCCGCGCACATCGCGCCGGGTGACGTGCCCGCGGCGAGCGTCACGCTGCCG
Organism: Vulcanimicrobiota bacterium; assembly: GCA_003161435.1. Lineage (GTDB taxonomy): Bacteria > Vulcanimicrobiota > Vulcanimicrobiia > Vulcanimicrobiales > Vulcanimicrobiaceae > Vulcanimicrobium > Vulcanimicrobium pasteuri. The sequence continues at coordinate 22,811 of PMOS01000040.1, read as the reverse complement.
CCGCGCTTGCCGGCCGCTCGGCGCGCGATCTACCGCAAGATGACCGAGGTCGGACGGTTGCCGCTCGCCCAAGTCGAGACGGTCGCGCGCGTCGACGCGGTGCACGCGTTGATGCAGCGCCGCGGCGACTTCGGCTGGACCGCGTTCGCGGTGCGCGCCGTCGCGCGACTGCTCCGCGACCACTCCGACCTGCGCACCGATGCGACCACGGGCGCGCCGTTCGATCGCATCGACATCGGCGTCGCCGCGGACACGCCGCACGGGTTGATCGTTCCGGTCGTGCGCGACGCCGAGCGCCGTTCGTTGGCCGAGACCCAGCTCGAGATCGTGCGCCTGGCGGCCCTCGCGCGCGACGGCGCGATCGGCGCCGATGACGTCGGTGGTGCGTGCTTCTCGATCTCGAACGTCGGCCCGCAGGGCGTCGAGCGTGTCTCGCCGCTCCCCGATCCGCCGCAGACCGCGATCCTGGGCATCGGCGCCGCAACCCTGCGCCCGGCCGTCGAGACACCTGCGACGGAGCGCCTCGGCGGCGATTTTGCCGTAACGAGCTCCGCCCCGTCAATCGTCGCCGCGTGGATGCTGACGTGCGTCGTGTCGTTCGACCACCGCTTCATCGACGGCGCCCCGGCCGCCCGTTTCCTCGCCGACTTCGCCCGCGCATGCGCCGACCCCGGAGTGTTGTTGTAGTATGGAGTGGTTTGGAGAGAATCCGCCGACCGCGGTCGTCACCGGTGGGGCGAGCGGGATCGGGCGCGCGTTGTGCGAGTTGCTCTCGAAGGAGGGCTATCGCGTCGCCGTCGCCGATCGTGACAAGGGCGGTGCCGATGAGGTCGCTCACCACATCGACGGTTATGCCTTCGAGGTCGACGTCGCCGACGAAGCGTCGGTGATCGCGCTGTTCGACGGAGCGCTGGCGGCATTCGGGGGAACGCTCGACGCGCTCGCGACGCCCGCCGGGATCGCCGAAACCACACCGTTCATGGACCTCACCGTCGATGCGTTTCGGCGCGTCAACGACGTCAACGTCATCGGCACGTTCTTGTGCATCCGTGAAGCCGCCAAGCGGATGCGCGCGGGCGGCCGCATCTGCACCGTCGCCAGCGTCGCCGGGAAACGCGGGGGCGGTCTATCGGGGACGGCGGCGTACGCGGCCAGCAAGGGCGGCGTGCTGGCCCTTTCGCGCAGCGCCGCGCGATCGCTCGCGCCGCTGGGGATCGCCGTCAACTGCGTGGCGCCCGGACCGACGCTCACCCCGATGCTGGACGAACCCTTCAAGAATGCCGAGCAGCGCCAACGCGTAGAGTCGATGACGCTGCTCGGACGGTCCGGAGAACCGCGCGAGATCGCCGAGGCGATCGCGTGGCTGCTCTCGCCGCGATCGTCGTACGTCGCCGGGGAGACGTTGACGATCGACGGCGGTTTGATGCTCGATTGACCCAAAAGGAGTCACTGCCATGACCGATCGCAGAATATCCCGCGCCGGGTTCGTCGCCGGCACCACCGCGGCAGTCGCGTCCGTAGCGATCGCGTCGCCGGCCCGCGCCGCGCAGTGGTTGTACAAGTACGCCAGCAACGTCGCCGTCGATCACCCGCTCAACGTGCGCATGCGCGAGTGCTGGATCGCCGTGAACAAAGAGACGAGCGGCCGGCTCGACGTGCAGATGTTCCCCAACAACCAGCTCGGCGGCGACACGGCGATGCTCGGGCAGCTGCGTTCGGGCGCGCTACAGTTTTTCACGCTCGACGGCGGGATTCTGCAGGCCGTCGTCCCCGTAGCGGCGATCCAAGGCGTCGGTTTCGCGTTCCGCGACTCGGTTCAGGCATTTCACGCGATGGATGGCCCGCTCGGCGACTACGTTCGCGACGCGATCCGCGGCGCCGGGATGTACGTCCACCCCAAGATGTTCGAGAACGGGATGCGCCAGATCACGTCGTCGAGCAAGCCGATCCGTTCGGCGGCTGATCTCGCCGGCTTCAAGATCCGCACGCCCGCCGGCGAGCTGTGGGTCGACTTGTTCAAATCGCTCGGCGCCGCGCCCGCGCCGCTCAACTTCAGCGAGCTGTATACCGCGCTGCAGACGCGCATCTTCGACGGTGAGGAGAATCCCTACGCGATCGTCGACGTCGGCCGTCTGTACGAGGTGCAGAAGTACATCAGCGTCACGAACCATATGTGGTCGGCATACCATCTGCTGGGAAATCAAGAGGCGTGGAAGGCGCTCCCGCCCGACGTGCAGGCGGTCGTCGAACGCAACCTCACCAAGTACGCCCTGTTGCAGCGGCGCGACACCCAAGAGCGCAACGACTCCCTGGCCGACAAGCTCGTGCGCCGCGGGATGATGCTCAACACGGCCGACACCGGCGGGATGCGTGCCAAGCTCACCAGCTCCGGTTTCTATACCAAGTGGCACGACAAGTTCGGCGCGCAGGCATGGGCGCTGCTAGAAAAGACGTCGGGGAAGCTCGCCTGAGGGCTACGAAGGGAGGGGCGTGAACCGATCCTCGTCGCGCCTCTCCCTTGCTATACTCTCGCTGGCCGCGCTGGCGCTGTCGGCGTGCGGTGCCGCCGGCCCGCGCCTGCAGCTGCCGAACCGAACCGAGGCGAGCTGCGAGAACCGCGCGGTCAAGCAAACGGCGATCGATTCGATCGTCGCGTCGACCGACGATACGATACGCCCGGGGACCTACCCCGGCGACAATGCGCTGCGCAAGGTGATCAAGAACGGCGGCGGCGTGTTCGCCTATTGGACCGATCAGCCGTACACGTCGCCGAACACCGCCCAGGCGCTCGGTGTCTCCGGCGACCTGACCCTCAAGCGCGCGGTGATCACCAACCAATTCGACCGCGCCACGTCGCCCGCCACGCGACCGGTCTGGCTCACCTTCGCGACGCCCAAGGGCGACGTGACCGTGCTCGAACGCGCCTACGACGTACAGGACGTCTGCATCGAAGGCACGCGCGACGTCTAGGCGCGCATGAGACGGCGCAGGTCGGGACCGATCAGCTGCTCGACCAGCAGCGCGGCGATCAGCATCCCGGTTTCGATGAAGGTGAACGCTTGCATCGTCGGCATCCCCGGGCGGGAGACATCGGCTGCGCACAGCAGCAGCGCAGCGCCGACGATCAGCCGCAGCACTCCGTAGGCGAACACGCGTGGGATCCGCACGCTGCGAGCGACGTCACGTGCGAGCCGCAGCGGCGGCCGCGTCCCCACGTCCCACAAGATGAACGCCAGCGCATCCAGCACGATCGCGATCGCAAACCGCAGCACGAGCGCGACCATCGGGTCAAGCATGACGTCGATTGATCCGCGCGCCGGTCGAGTCGCTCCTGCCGCGGAGATTCGTGACCGGAGCCCCGCGCGCGCCATAACGTCGTACTGTGGCAGCCGCGTCGTCGATGAAAGCGCGTTGCGCCGAGTCGCCGTTCGAAGGAGCTCTATGCCCATTGGGGTGCTCGAATGACCGGCAATGTAGCAATTCCCGATAACGGAGACCGGCGCTACCCGCAGCGTCTCGTCTATGTCGGACTCAATTACGGTCAACGGTATCCGGAGATTCGGACCACTGCGGCTTCAACTGATTTATGGTCGCCGCTACGATGCCTCGTCCGGCCAGGTGGCGATCTCGCCCAGGGCGGCGCTCTTGAGCACTTTGAGGCCGAGCATCGCACACTTCATGCGGGTCGGGCTGATCCCGATCCCGACGTTCTCGAGGACGGATTCTTGCGAGAGCCGCGCGACGTCCTCGAGCTTCATCCCCTTGACCGACTCGGTGAGCATCGACGCCGACGCTTGAGAGATCGCGCAGCCGCGGCCGCTGAACTTCACGTCTTCGACACGCCCCTCGCCGTCGAGCGCGAGCTCCATCTTGATCGTGTCGCCGCACAGCGGGTTGAGATCCTCGGCCGACGCGTCCACCCGTTCGAGATGCCCGAAGTTGCGCGGGTTGCGATAGTGGTCGAGGATGTACTCTTTGTAGAAGTCGTCCATGTCAGTTCGAGCGCCGGATCATGCGAGCCGGAAGATCTCGGCGGCTTTGTTCAGCGCCTCGAGGAGAGCATCGACGTCGGCTTCGGTGTTGTAGAGGTAGAACGACGCTCTGGCCGTCGCCGGCCAGCCCATCTTTTCCATCAGCGGCATCGTGCAGTGGTGGCCGGCGCGCACGCAAACGCCCTCGATGTCGAGGATGGAGGCGAGGTCGTGCGCGTGGATGTCACCTAAGTTGAACGAGATCACGCCGGCGCGGTCGCCGGCGTTGCGGGGACCGTAGACCGCCAGCCCGCGCGGTTCCAGCGCCCGCAGCTGTTCGAGCGCGTACGCGGTGAGTCGTCGCTCGTGGTCACGAACCCAGTCCATGCCGATCTCGGTGAGGTAGTCGACGGCGGCCCCCAGGGCGATCGCGTCGGCGATGTTGCTGGTGCCGGCCTCGAACTTCCAGGGCAGCTCGTTGTACGAGGTGGTCTCGTACGACACGCGCTTGATCATGTCGCCGCCGGTGAGGAACGGCGGCATCGCGTCGAGCAGGGCGCGCTTTCCGTACAGAAATCCGATCCCGGTCGGCCCGCACATCTTGTGCCCGCTCGCGGCCAGAAAATCGACGTCGAGCGCCTGCACGTCGACCGGCATGTGCGGGACGGACTGCGCGGCGTCGACCAGCACGACGGCGCCCGCCGCGTGGGCGCGCGGGACGATCGTCTCGAGCGGCGCGATCGAACCGATCGTGTTCGAGACGTAAGTGATCGCGACGAGCTTCACGCCGGCCAGCAGCGTGTCGAGATCGTCGAGCACCAGCACACCTTGGGCGTCGGCGCGGATGAACCGCAGCTCGGCGCCGGTCTTGGCGGCCAGCAGCTGCCACGGCACGAGGTTCGAGTGGTGCTCGAGTTGGGTGGTGAGGATCGCGTCGCCGGGGCCGAGGTTGGCCAGCCCCCACGAGAACGAGACGAGGTTGATCGCCTCGGTCGTGTTGCGCGTCCAGATGATCTCTTCGGTGTGGGCGGCGTTGACGAAGCGTGCGACCTTCGCGCGGGCGGCCTCGAACTGGTCGGTCGCCCGCGCGGCGAGTTCGTAGACGCCGCGATGGATGTTCGCGTTGTCGTTCTCGTAGTAGTGAACGAGCGCGTCGATGACGGCCCGCGGCTTCTGCGATGACGCGGCCGAGTCGAGATAGACCAGCCGCTTTCCGCGCGACGTCGGCTTCGCGAGGATCGGGAAGTCCGCGATGATGCGTGCCTGTTTGGGCGTCTCGTCGATCATCGATCCGCGGATGGCCTCAGCGACCGCGCCGGCGGGGTCGCTCTCGAACTGACGGTGGACCGGCTGCTGATGAACGCTCATACGTCGATCTCGGTGGCGTCGTCGAGCTTGCGGTCGAGCGCGGTGCGAACCTCGTCGCGCAGCGCCTCGCCCGGAAAGCGGGCGATGACCGGTTCGAAGAAGCCCAGAGTGATCATGCGCAGCGCGGCGTTGCGCGCGATCCCGCGGCTGCCGGCGTAGAACAGCGCGTCCTCGTCGAGCGAACCGACCGTCGCGCCGTGAAAGGCCTTGACGTCGTTCGCCGCAATCTCCAGCGCCGGGACCGAATCGATGTGCGCGTGTTTGGAGAGCAGCAGCGCATCGTCACGCAGCGACGCGTCGCTGCCGTGGGCCTTGGGGCGGATCACGATGTTGCCGATGTAGCGGCCTTGGCCGCGGTCGGTCGCCGCACTGCGCACGACGGTGTCGGACGTCGTGGGGCCGACGAGATGGTCGACGCCGGAGGTCAGGTCGACGTGCTGCAGCCCGGTGTTGAAGAACAGCGCCGACGCTTCGGCCCGGCTGCCGGGTGCTTCGAGCCGGACGCCCAGCACGGTGCGCACGAGCGCACCGCCGAGCTCGGCGAGGTGCCAACGCACCTGCGCATCGCGCTCGGCCCGCGCGCCGCGCGAGAAAATCACGCGAGCGGCTTCACCGGCTTGCTGCACGACCACGTAGTCGAGCTGGGCGCCTTCGCCGGCATGCGCTTCGACGATCCCGCAGACGAACGGATCGCCGTCGCCGACGTGACGCTCGATGACCGTCGCCCGCGCGTTCTTGCCGAGCACGACCACGACGTGTGGAAACACCGCGTCGTCCTGCGCCTCGCTGTTGGCGAAAACCAGCTGGACCGGCGCGTCGATCTGCACGCCGTCGGGGACGTAGACGAACGCCCCGCAGTTTTGGAACGCGGTCGCGAGCGCGGCGAACTTGTCGGCTCGCCAGTCGACGATCTCGTGCAGGATGCTGTGTGTGTGGCCGCCGTTGAGGATGCCCTCGTTCGCGCGGACGGTCGTCGCGGTGAGCGGCAGCACGGTCACGCGCGGATCGACGTTGCTCGGCGCGTCGACGTAAGTGGCGCCGAAGAAGAACAAGCCGCCCGCGTTCTCGGTCGCCAGCGCCGGGCGATCGATCTCGTCGGCTCCGCTGTCCTCGGCGTCGAGCCGATGAACGGGGCGCTTGGGCATCGTCGCCATCATGACCGAACCCGACGTCCAGCGCAGCTCGTCGAACGACAGATTCGCGTAATCGTACTTCCAACCACGGTGCGGCCGGGCACCGGGCGCGGGCAACGCTTCGTAGGTCGCCAGCGCCTCGCGTCGCAGCGCTTCGTCCTGTCGCACCTCATCGATGGTCGCTAGTTCATCCTGGTTGGCCAGGACCGACAGCACCTCGACCAGCGTCACCGCCGTCGGCGTGAAGTCGAGTGCTGCGACCGTTTCGGTGGCGCCGCTAGACAATTGGCGCCTTCGCGACGACGAACTCGTCCATGGCCGCCTTGAAGGCGACTTCTTCGCGCACGCCGTCGTAACCGTCGCGCTCGATCTCGTCGGCGAGCTCGGGGCCGCCGGTCTTCACGATGCGGCCGTCGATCAAGATGTGCACGACGTCGGCCGGAACATGCTTGAGGATGCGCGGATAGTGTGTGATCACGAGGAAACCGATGTCTTTGCCTTCGTCGCTCTCGCGCAACGCGTTCACGCTGTTGCCGACCGACTGCAGGGCGTCGATGTCGAGGCCCGAGTCGGTTTCGTCGAGCACGGCGTACTTCGGGGCGAGGATCGCGAGCTGCAGCATCTCGAGGCGTTTCTTCTCACCGCCCGAGAAACCGTCGTTGACGTAGCGGCCGAGAAACGCCGGATCCATGTCGAGCGTGTCGAGCTTGTCGAACACGAGCTTGCGGAACTTGGCCGGATTGAGATCCTCGGGCCGAACCGACATCCGCGCGGTGCGCAAGAAGTTCGCGACCGAGACACCCGGGATCGCCGCGGGATACTGGAACGACAGGAACAAGCCGGCCTTGGCGCGCTTGTCGGGCGGCAGCGCGAGCAGGTCCTCGCCGTCCAGCGTTGCCGAGCCGCCGAGCACCTGATAGCCCGGGTGACCGGCCAGCGTGAACGCCAGCGTGGATTTTCCACTGCCGTTGGGCCCCATCAGCGCGTGGACGCGGCCGGGCTCGACCGTGAGGTCGATTCCCTTGAGAATCTCGTTGTTTTCTACGGCGACGCGGAGGTCGCGCGCGATCAGTCCACGCGTAGGCATGCGATGCAATCGTAGGCCGGTGGGCGGAGAAAGTCAAGGAAAGTCTGGACTATCTGCGACTTCCGTGATACGGTTTGTACTGGAAATGCACGACCGCTTCTTCGAGTCGACACGCGGGAAGATCGTCGGCGCCCTCCGCGAGCGCCGCTCCGCGTCTGCATTCGACCTCGCCGGGGTTTTCGGGCTCTCGCCCAACGCGATCCGCCAGCAGCTGGTGATCCTCGAGCGCGACGGGTTGATCGCCGGCCGCAGCGTCCGCCGCGGCAAGACGAAGCCGACGGTCGAGTACTCGCTCACCGCCGAGGCCGACCGCTATTTCCCGCAGCGCTACGACAAGATGCTCAACGCCGTGTTGCGCGAGATTCGCGTCGCCGGCGGCGACGAGGCGGTAAAGGCGGTCTTCGACCGCATCGGCAAACGCTCGGCCGAACGGCTCGTGCCGCCGGGCGCCCCGGCGGCCGCCGAAGCGCGGCTGGAAACTCTCGTCTCGATGCTCAAAGCAACCGGCGTCACCGCCGATCTTCAGAAAACCGAAGATGGGACGCTGATCCTGCACGAGCACACCTGCCCGTACGCCTCGGTCGTCGCCGAGAACCCCGAAGCGTGCAGCGCGATTCACACGATCCTGGACGCTGTCGCACCGGGCAAGTCACAGCAAGTCGAGAGCCTCGCAACCGGCGGCACCGAATGCCGATTCGAGATCAGCGTAGACACCCCGCACAGAGAGATTGCCGCAACCGCATGAACTTCGCCAAATTTCAGCAGCTGGTCGAACACCGCACCGGCTTTCGCACGATGGAGAGCCCGACCGCGACCGGCGAGTACTTCAGCGACTCGTGCGGCGACCTCTACACGTTCTTCTTGAAGGTCGGCCCCGGCGACGTGATCGAGGACATCTCGTACTTCACCACCGGCTGCGGCTTCGGAACGGCGACCTGCTCGCTGCTGGTCGAGCTCGCGCGCGGGAAGACGATCGACGAAGCGCTGGCGATTACCGACAGCGACATCGAGGCCGCGCTCGACGGTTATCCCGAGAAGAAGAAAGACTATCCGGAACGCTCGCGGTTCGCGCTGCAAGCGGCGGTCGAAGACTATCGCGCCGGGCGCGCCGCGGGCCGCATCACCGACGCCATGCTCGAGCAGGCGCGCGGGATCGCGGCCGCCGCTGCGGCGAGCGCGGCCGGCACCGGCACCACCGAAGAAGACGCCAAAGCGGGTCCGAAGATCCTCGAAGACGCGGGCGTCCTGACGATCAAGCTGCACTGACCCCGCCGTGAAGCTGTTGCTCGCGCCGCTCGCTTTGGTCGCGCTGCTCGCAGCCGCATCGTCGCCTGCGCCCAGCGCGGCACCGCGGACCTTGAGCGTCGTGTGCGTGCGCGCGCCGTTCTTCGTGTTCTTGGCGAGTAGCAATCGGCCGGTGCGCGCCCACACCTTCGCCGCCGCGCTCGGTCAGCGCTTCGAGCTCGTCGGCGGTCCGCGCACGACGCTCGAGGGCTCCGCATACTACGAAACCAACGTCGTCGTAACCGATCCCGGCTACCCGCCCGACGCCCACTATTGGATCAACCGCGACTGCGCGATTCCCTCGAAGTAGAACAACGCCGGGCGACGACGCCGTCGAACGCTATTTCGAGATCGCCTCGATGTTGAGAGCGAGGCTGACGTCGTTGGCGGCGATGAGCGAGCCGCCCGGGGTCGTCTTGCCCCAGTTCAGTCCCCAGTCGCGCCGGTCGATCGTGCCCGTCGCCGTGTAGGCGATGTGCGTATGGCCGCGTGCGTCGGACATCTTTCCGTCCTCTTTGGCGGTCAGCGTGACGGGCTTGGTGACGCCGTGCATGGTCAAGTCGCCGACGACGGTGAAGCTCTGCGGCGTCCCGGTGATCTGCGTTGCGGCGAACGTCATGGTGGGAAACTTGTCGACCTCGAGCCAGTCGGCGCCGCGCAGATCGCGGTCGCGATCGGCCGAGTGCGAGTCGATGTCCTTGGCGCTGAGCGTCGCGCTGACGGCGGTCGGCACGTCGTTCGCGCCGACCGACAGCGTCCCGGCGACCAGCGGAATCTGCCCGCGCACGTGCGAGAAACCGAGATGGATGACCGTGAACTCGGCCTGCGTGTGGTTGGGATCGAGCGTGAAGTCCGCCGCGAGCGCCGGAGCGGCGAGGGCCAAGACCGCCGCGACGGTCAGGATGGTACGTTGAAACACGAAGCCTCCGGGGATGATGGCGCGAGCGGCGCTAGCGTACGCCGCGGGGATGAGGGAAGCCTAAGGCACAACGGGCGAGGAGCGCCGGGCGTCTCGCGGAAGGCGCGTTCGATGTTTCTCGATCGACGCATCCTTGCTACCGTTGGATTGGCCGCTCTGGTGGGTGCTTCGGCCGCGCCGTCGCCCGCTCAAAGCCGGGTCGCGCCGGCGTCCGACGCCGTCTACGCGGCGCTGGCCAAAGCGTACTTCGACGAGTCGTTCCGCGCGAATCCGGTCAATGCGACGGCGATCGGGATCCACCGCTACGATACCGAGCTCGGTTCGTACGAGGAGGGTGACTACGCGCTGCAGATCGCGCGTGACCACCGGTATCTCGACCGGCTGACCGGGCTCGATCGAACGACCATGTCGCCGCGCGCCGGCCTGGACCGGCAGATGCTCGAGAACGCGTTGCGCGACGATCTGCTGCTCAACGAGTCGATGCAACTGTGGAAGCACCAGCCCGACGGTTACGTGCAGATCGCCAGCGGCGGCGTGTTCGTGCTGATCTCACGCGACTTCGCGCCGCCGGTCGTTCGGCTCCGCGACGCGATTGCACGCGAGGAGCAGATCCCGGCGTTGTTCGACCAGGCGCGCGCGAACCTGACCGCAGTCGACAAAGACACGGCCGCGATCGCGGGCGAGGACGCTGCCGGAACCGTCGATCTGCTCGCCAAGACGGTGCCCCAAGCGTTCGCCGGCGTCGGTGACGCTGCGACGCGCGCGCGTCTCCGGCGCTCGACCGCATTGTCCGTCGCCGCGACGAAGTCGTTCGCGCGCTACCTCGCGACGCGTTGGGTCGCTCACCCGTCGGGCACGTACGCGATCGGCGCCGCCAATTACAGCGCGCGGCTCAAGTACGAAGAGGGGATCGACATGCCCCTCGACCGGTATCTGGCGATCGGCGAGACGGCGCTGGCGCAAACCCATGCCGAGATGGTCGCCGTCGCGAAACGGATCGATCCGAACGCGACGACCCAGCAGGTGCTGACCCGGCTGTACAAGGTGCATCCGACCTCGGCCGGGCTGATGCCGGCCGCGCAGGCCGACTTGGTGAAGCTGCGCGCGTTCGTGATCGCGCACCACATCATCGATCTTCCGTCCGATGCGAACATCAAGGTCACGCCGACGCCTGAGTTCGAGCGCGCGACGACCGAAGCGTCGATGGACGCGCCGGGACCGCTCGAGCGCGTCGCCAGGCAGGCGTACTACAACGTGACGCCGGTCGATCCGCACGACCCGCCCAAGGTTCAGGAGCAGTATCTCGAGTCGTTCAACGACTTCGAGCGACCGATCGTGTCGGCGCACGAAGTCTACCCCGGTCACTTCGTGAACTTCGCAATCGACCGCCATCTGCCGCTGACGCTGAGCGAGAAGCTGCTCACCGCGACGTCGTTCGTCGAGGGTTGGGCGCACTACGACGAGCAGATGATGGTCGACGAGGGCTGGGGCAACGGCGATCCGCGCGTGCGGCTGATGCAGTTGCGCGAAGCGATCTGGCGCAATGCCCGCTACGTCGCCGGCGTCAAGATGCACACGCAAGGGATGACCGTCCCGCAGGCGATCGTGTTCTTCGAAACCGAGGCATTCTTGGATCCGGCGAACGCGCGCGCCGAAGCGAAGCGCGGGACTCAGGACGCGACCTACGGCTACTACACGCTGGGCAAGCTCGAGATACTCAAACTGCGCGCGGACTACAAGAAGAAGCTCGGCCGCGCGTTCACCCTCGCGCGCTTCCACCACGACCTGCTGCAATACGGCGATCCCGAGCTCCCGCTGCTGCGCCCGTTGCTCCTCGGCAAAGACGACGACGGCAAGATCCTCTAGCCCACGTCGAATCGCAATGTCACCCTGAGCCGCGTCGAATCGCAATGTCACCCTGAGCCGCGTCGAAGGGCGAACGATCGCGAGCAACAGAGAATCCGCGACGCGCGCAAGAGAAGGATCGCGCGTTGGGACGCGCTTCTTGTCCGGCCTTTGTCGCGATCGCCCTTCGCCAAGCTCAGGGCGACATCGTGATTCCGACGAAGCGAGGTATTGCGCTCGTCTTCCGGCTACGTCGTTCGTCCCTCCCTTCGACAAGCTCAGGACAGGCTAGCTCGGGATGACATCGAAGGCTCGGGACGACATCGAGAATTGAAACGAAAGCTCCCCGCTCGTTAGAACGGGGAGCATCCTTTGTTGCCGTGCGGTTCAGCTCTCGCTGGCGCGGTCGGCCGGCGCTAAATGCCGGCTGGCGCACCGTTCGGCGACTACGGGCCGACCGTGATCGGAAGGGAGCCGTAGACGGTTCCGCCCGAGGTGAAGTTGATCGCGCACGAGCCGGTCTGACCGCCCTGCGCCGGGGTGAACAACGTCACCGTGAAGGTCGCGGGGGGCGTCACCGTCGTACCGGGCGCCACGCCGTTGAGCGTGACGTAGGCGATGCGCGGGGTCCCGGTGGTCTGACCGTTCCAGCAGGTGGATTCGTCGACGGCGAGCTGTCCCAGTCCGGCCGTCCCGTTGATCGAGATGGTGAACGTCTTGGGTCCGGGATCGGTCGCGACCGAGAATGCGAGCGCCGTCGGCGTGATCCCGAGCGTCGAGGTCGAGTTGCCGGAGGTCACCACGATCGGCTGGAGTACGAGCGCGTGCCCGGTCGTGTTGATCGCCGTGGCGGTGCAGGTGCCGGCGGCGACCGGGCTGATGTTGTAGGTCACGCTCGCACCGGTGCTCGTCGTCGAGAAGTTCGCGATGTTGCGGCAGGACGTTCCGTCGATCGTCCACGTGCCGCTGCTCGCGGTTGCGCTGAAGCTGCCGGCTCCGCCGACCGAAACCGTGACCGACGAGTTCGTGACGGTGACTAGACCGGCGCTTCCGCCGACCGTGATCGTGAACGTCGCCGAGACGTTGTCGATCGTGATGACCGCGGCGCAGGTTCCGATGCCGGTCGGCGTGACGGTGTACGCGATGGCGCCGCCGGTGCCCGACGACGTGACCGTGGCGACCGTACCGCAGTTGACCGGGTTGAACGACGGCGCGGGGCTCGCGACCGTCGTGGTGACGGTGAGCGTCTGCGACGGCGAGGCCGCCGACGCAAAGTTGAGCTGCGACGACGACAGTGAGATCGAACCCGCCGGTCCGGGCGGTCCGGGGTTCGGATTGGGGTTCGGCTGCACGGTCGTCGAGCCGCCGCCGCAGGCCGCCAGGCACAGCGCAGCGCTCACCACCACAAAAAGAGTGCGAAGACGAAAAGTCATCGAGCGATTTCCCCTTGATCCATATTCGGCGTTACTCACGGCGTACCCAAGGAACGGCGTCTCCGCCTCCCGCCGAACGTCATGCGGTCCGAGAGAAGAACGTCCCTTCCATCGACCGTCGGCGATCAGGCAAGGTACGGGTTGGCGCGGCGCTCCTCGCCGATCGTCGTGGCTGGACCGTGCCCGGGAACGACCACGCTCGCGTCGTCGTGGACGAGCAGCTTGGTCCGGATCGACCGGACGATGTCGGCCAACGACGTGCCGCCCAAATCCCACCGCCCGACCGAGCCCCGGAACAGCGTGTCGCCCGTGAAGAGCACCGTTCCGGCGTCGCCGTCGAGGGCGAAGGACGTCGAACCTGGCGTATGGCCCGGCGTGTGGATGCAGCGCAGCGTCAGGGTGCCGGCGCGTAGCATGTCGCCGTCCGAAAGGCCGCCGTCGAGCGCGACGATCTGCGGCGCTCGAACCAGGCCGAGCCAGAGCGCCTGCTCGGCCAGCGTCGCGTAGAGCGGCAGATCCGCGGCGTGCAAGAGTCCCTCGCCGCCGACGCGTTCGCGCAAGGGCCCCAGCGCGCCGATGTGATCGATGTGGGCGTGCGTGTGCACGAGGTAGCGTGCCCGCAGGCCGTGCGCTTCGAGCCGGCGTGCGACCTCGGGGACCTCGTCGCCGCCGTCGATCACGATCGCGTCGCCGCCCGCCCGGTCGCCGACGATCGTGCAGTTGCAGCCCAGCATCCCGACCGGGAACGTCTCGATGACGGTCATGCGTTCTCCGCGTCGACCCGCGGCGGTGCCGTCGTGACGCGGACGTGAAAGTCGTGATAGGAGCGATCGAAATATCCCAGCGGCGCACCGTCGCGCCGGCCGGCGTCGAGTACGGTGCCCAGAAAAATCGTGTGCGTCGAGGCGCTCAGCTCTTCGGCGAGCACGCAGTCGACGTGGGCCAGCGTCCCCTCGAGGATCGGCGAACCGCTCGGCCCGATGCGGTATGCGACGCCGTCGAAGCGCGATCGCGGTTCTCCGCCGGCGAAGCGCTCGGCGAGCGCGCGCTGCTCGAGCGCGAGGATGTTCACGCAGAAGTGCTGCGACGAGGCGATCAGCGGATGGGCGGTCGCGATGTGGTTCACGCAGATCAGCACCGTCGGCGGCTCGACCGAGACGCTCGCGAGCGCATTGACGGTGAAACCGTGGATCCGTCCATTGTGCGCCGTCGTCACGATCGCGACACCGGTCGGGAAGCGGCGCATCGCCGCTCGGAAGTCGTCAGTCGACGCGCGCACCGATGCCGATCCCGTCGCCGATCGGCACGATCGTCGCGTCGAGCTCGGGGTGATTGAGAAAGGCTTTGTTGAACGCGCGGATCGCGACCGTATCCGGCTCGTCACCGGATTTCGGCACCGCGGCGGCGCGCCCCGACCACAGGAGGTTGTCGATCACGACGATCCCCGAACGCTTGAGCATCGGCACCGTTTCCTCGAGGTAGTCGGTGTACTCGGTCTTGAGCGCGTCGATGAACACGATGTCGAGGTTGCGCTGCGGGAACGACCCGAGGACTTCGAGCGCGGGTTGGTTGATGACCTCGATGCGATCGTCGACGCCGGCGCGCCGGAAATAGGACATCGCGATCTCCGTGCGCTCGATGTTGGGGTCGATCGTCCAGATGCGGCCGGCCGGCGGGAGCGCCAGCGCCATCCAGAGGGTGGAGTAGCCGAACGCCGTCCCGATCTCCAAGATACGATTCGCCTGCATGCAGTGCACCAGGACCGAGAGGAAGCGGCCCGCCGCCCGGTCGACGATCGGGATCCCTTCCCGCAGGCCGTGCTGTTCGAGCTCGAGCAGCAGCGGCGGCGGCTCCCGATGGAGCCGTGTCAAGTAGGCGAGGTCACGCACGATCCGGTCTGTTTGCCGCCCGCTTGAAGCGGGAACCTGCCGAGAGCGCCGCGCCGTTCTCCCCGGAGTTACGGGGGCATTGCGCGCGTCGTCGAACCTAGGGCTACCGCTAAACAGAACAACGTAGGAGGCTTCCGTTGGCAACCCTCGCGCAACAATCGTACACGCCGAAGAAGTTCGATCTGGCCGGACTCCAAGGGATATCGGACAACACGCTGCAGGTCCACTTCGGCCTCTACGAGGGCTACGTCAAGAACACGAACCTGCTCCACGAGCAGCTCGCCGAGCAGGTCAAAGCCGGCAAAGCCGCCGGCGCCGATCCGCATTTCGCGGAGCTCACTCGCCGCCTCGGCTTCGAGTACAACGGCATGGTGCTGCACGAGTACTATTTCGGCAACATGACCAAGAACGCCGGCAGTCAGCCTGGTTCCGACATGCAGGATGCGGTCGCCGGCACGCACGGCGACTTCGACACCTGGAAGAAGGACTTCAGCGCGGTCGGCGGGATGCGTGGCGTCGGCTGGGCGATCGCGTACTTCGACCCGCACGTCCAACGCATCTCCAACCACTGGGTTACACTGCACGAAGTCGGCAACGTGGCGGGATTCGTGCCGCTGCTCGTCATGGATGTGTGGGAGCACGCCTTCTTGCTCGACTACAAGCCGGCGGAACGCTCGAAGTACATCGAGTCGTTTTTCGCCAACGTCGACTGGAACGTCGTGCAGCGGCGGCTCGACGCGGCAAAGGCCGGCCGTACCGTTTAGTGGATTCGCCTTCGGCGTGACGGGTCGTCCTTTTCTTCGACAAGCTCAGAACAGGCTTGGCTCAGGATGACAAGGCTGCGGCTTTTCCCGCTCAACACCGTGCTGTTTCCGGGCGCGGTGTTGAACCTGCACGTGTTCGAAGAACGCTACCGCAAGATGATCGCCGAATGCCTCGACACCGGTGAGGCGTTCGGCGTCGTCTTGATCCGCGACGGTGAAGAGGCGGGCGATCCCGACGCGGTCCCGCACGACGTCGGCACGACCGCGGAGATCTCCGAAGTGACGCCGTTGCCCGCCGGGCGATACTACATCAGCACCACCGGCAGGCGGCGGTTTCGGATCGAACAGATCGTCAGCCGCGACCCCTATCTCACCGCAGAGGTTCGGTTCCTCGACGAGCAGGAGAACGACGAAGACGCGCGCGCGTCCGAGCTCACGCACCGCGTGCTCGGTGAGTTTCGCGAGTACGTGCGGCTGTTGGTCGCCTTTTCGGGCAACGCCGGCAACGTCGACGTCCCACACGACCCGGTCGACGCCAGCTACGCGGTCGGCGACGCATTGCAAGTGGCGGACGCGCTCAAGCAGCGCCTGCTCGAGGCGCGCAACGCCGAGGCCCGGCTCG
Source organism: Vulcanimicrobiota bacterium (assembly GCA_003161435.1). GTDB lineage: Bacteria > Vulcanimicrobiota > Vulcanimicrobiia > Vulcanimicrobiales > Vulcanimicrobiaceae > Vulcanimicrobium > Vulcanimicrobium pasteuri. The sequence goes on along the minus strand of PMOS01000040.1, from coordinate 6,496 downwards.
CGACCGAGCTCGGCTTGCTACGCCGGCTCTTGCCGCAGCTGCGCGCACTGCTCGAGCGCAAGAAAGCGCAGGAGAAGATCGTCCGCGACGACGCGCCGGGCGGCGAACTGCGCACCCATCAAGAGAAGTTCTTCGGCAAGCATTTCAGCCTCAACTGAACAGATCGCCTCCGCTTCGCTACGGCGAGAAGGTGTTTTTGATGTGCCGCCTCCGCTGCGCTGCGGCGGCAACGCCTTCGCTTCGCTACGGCGTGTCTCCACGCGGAATTCCCAGGGAATTCCGCGCGGAGACTCGCCCACAGGGCGACCTCGCCGCAGCACAGCGAAGGCGAGCATTAAACAGCACCTTCTCGCCGTAGCGAAGCGGAGGCGATCTGTTCAGCGCTAGTCAGAACGTTCATCATCAGCGCCAGGGTGGTAACCGGCCCTACGCCGCCCGGAACCGGTGTGATCTCGCCGGCGACCGCGGCGACCTCGTCGTAGGCGACGTCGCCGCAGAGCTTGCCGTCGACGTAGTTGGTGCCGACGTCGATGACGGTCGCGCCGGGCGTGACCATCTCGCCCCGAATCAGCCCCGGCGTCCCGGCAGCGGCGATGAGAACTTCGGCATCCCGTGTGTACGACGGCAGGTCGATCGTTCGGCGATGCACGAGCGTCACCGTCGCGTCGCGTGCCAGCAGCAGCAGCGCCACCGGCAAACCGACGACGCTCGAGCGGCCGACGACGCACGCGCGGACGCCGCGCAGCGCGCTCCGCTCGCTGCGCTCGAGCAGCAGCATCACCGCCGATGGCGTCGCCGCGACCAGCTCGGTCCCGGCCCGGAACGCCAGCCGGCCGAGATTGAGCGGGTTCGTGGCGTCGACGTCCTTGGCGGGCGGCATCGCCTCGGCGATGCGTCGCAATTCCAGGTGCGCCGGCAGCGGTTGTTGGAGGATCACCCCGTGAACCAACGGATCCTCGCCGAGCACGTGCAGCACCGTGCGCACGCGCGCTTCGTCGCAGTCGTCCGGCAGCCGTGCGATGCGGACCTCCACGCCGGCCTTTTCGCCCGCCGTCTGCAGGCTGCGCACGTACGCCAAGCTGGCCGGATCCGCGCCGACGACGACCGCTTCCAACCGCGGAACGACTCCGCGCGCGCGCAAGCGCGCGCTGCGTCCGGCGGCCGCCTCGCGCAGTTCCGCTGCGAGCGCGCGTCCGTCCAGAATTCGGGCAGCCATCGTCCGCGCGGTTCGGGCGACTAAGGCGGGCGCCCTGGAACGCGTTCGCTGGACCGTGGCGCTGGGCACGGCATTCGACGAGTCGGCCTTCGAGGGTGCGCTGGCTGGGTTCCGCCGGCTCTACAACGTCGCACCGTTTCGCGTCCTATGCGCGCCCGACGTCTTGGGCAGGTTCGCGGCGCTGATGGGGCGCTCGGCCGACGACGCGCTGCAGCGCGACTTGCGGTACGACGGCCTGCCCGTCGTGTCGGCGATTCTCGCGCCCGGCACGATCGTCTTCGAAGGCGAGGTCGACGCCACCAGAATGGGAGACTGGTGATCCGCGCGCTGCGCTCATCGCCTCCGCTTCGCTACGGCGAGAAGGTACTGTTGAAATGTGCCGCCTCCGCTTTGCTCCGGCGGCAACGCCTCCGCTTCGCTACGGCGTGTCTCCACGCGGAATTCCTATGGAATTCCGCGCGGAGACTCGCCCGCAGGGCGACCGCCGAAGCGCAGCGGAGGCGGCATTGAACAGTACCTCCTCGCCGTAGCGAAGCGGAGGCGATTAGGCGCGTTAGGCGCGAAGCGGCGCGAGAAAGCAACGCAACGCGCCCCCTAACGCGCCGGGCTCTTCAATCATCGGAAGATGGCCGCTGTGCTCGAGCAGCAGCGTGCGCACCTGCGGGTAGATGCGGACGACGTCGCGCAGCGTGCGCGCCGAGGTGAACCGATCGTGCGCGCCCCACGCGCAGAATACCGGACCGTGATAGCGCGCGAAACCGGCGTGCAGCACCGGACGCCGGACGAACGTGCCCAGCGCGCTCCAGTAGACGCCCGCGAACGCCTTGCGCAGCGCTGGATCCTGTGCGAGCTCGTAGGCCTGCTCGACAACGGCCGGATCGAGCGCCGCCGGATCGACGACGCTGCACTCGAGCGTGCGTTGCACGAAGCGCCGCGACGGGCGGCGCGTGAACAGCCAGGGTGCGAGGGCACTTGCAAACGCGAAGAAGACGTAGCGCGGCGTGCGCGAGAAACCTGCCGGCGCGATCAACGCGAGGTGAGAGACGCGGTCGGGCTGCGCGCCGGCGTACGCCGCGGCGATGAAACCGCCGAGCGAGTGCCCGACCAGCGCGAACGTGCCGAGCCCCAACGCCGCGACGGCGTCGTCGAGCGCGCTGCGAAAGTAGCCGAGGTCGTAGGGCGCAGCGGGCTTGTCGCTCGCACCGAAACCGGGCAGGTCGAGCGCGACGTAACGCAGCCGTGGATCGAGCAGCGGCACCACGCGGCTCCAAGCGGCGTCGGTCCAGTGGCCGAGCCCGTGCAGCAGCAGCACGACCGGCGCATCGCTCGCGCGGCTCCCCGTTTCGAACGTCGCGAGGGTCGCGCCGGCGGCGAGCACGCGGCCTGCGCGCCACGCGAACGGAACGCTCGGGTTCATCCCGAAGGACGTTTCGTGCGCCGGTTGCTCGTCATCGTCGTCGTGTTGTTCCTGAGCGGGTGCTACAACGCCCCCGATCCGGGCGGCGCCGCCGCCGGTGGACCGGGCGCATTGGCCGGTGCGCCGGCGCAATCGTTCGACGTCCGTCGCACCGACGGTCGCCCCGATTCGCTCGCCCGGTATCGTGGACGGGTCGTGTTGCTGAACCTCTGGGCGACGTGGTGCCCGCCGTGTCGCGATGAGATGCCCGCCCTCGAGCGCTTCGCGCGCGAGAACGCGGGAAAGGTCGTCGTGCTCGGCGTCGACCAAGGCGAGGCTGCAACGGTCGCGGCGACCTACGCGCGTGAGCTCGGCGTAACGTTCCCGATTCTGGTCGACGAGCAGCAGCAGTACGGGCGCACCTACGAAGGCATCGGGTTGCCGACCAGCGTGATCGTCAGTCGCGACGGGCGCGTCGTCAAGGGGATCGACGGCGCGATGACGATCGAGCAGATGCGCGCGGCGGTCGCGCCCGCGCTGACCGACGCGGCGTCGCACGGCGCCACGCGGTGAGCGCACGCATCGCGACGATCGCGGTCGGTGCGATCGCGATCGCGCTGGTGCTCGCCCAAGACGTCTATCCCGCTACGCCGTTCTATCACAGCTGGCAGTACGCGCTCGCACTGGGGATCGGCCTGATCGTGATCATCGCGTACGCCAACGGCGCGCGGCGCGGTGACGACGGTATCGCGGGCCGGCGGCTCCTGGTGGGGATGCTCGGGGCAGTGGTCGTCGACGTCGCCGGCCTCGCCGCCGGATTGCTCGGTCCCGATACCGCGCAGGTGATCGGGACGCCGGGAACGGTCACGCCGATCCCGGCGCTCGGCGCGGCGGCGTTCTTCGCACCGGCCGACGCGGAAATGGTCGCGAGCGGAAGCGCCGGGATCATCTTGCGCCGCCGCAATGCGGGCGAGATCGGGCTGGGTGCGCGGACGCGCCGGGTTCTCGGCGAGTCGCTCGTCTATCTCGAGGCGCGTCCGGCGGCGTACTTGGACGTGTACGACGAGCGCGGCGCGCACCTCACCGTGACGCAGCCGACCAACGCGTCGTTCCTCTCGCCGGTGCTGCTGTTCCACGAGCGCCAACGCATCGGCGCGCTCGACGTCCCGCTCGACACGTTCGCGACGCCGGCGCGGCACCGCATCGTGCGCGCGCTCTACTTTAGCGCGCACGACTTGGCGCAGTTCGATCACGGCGGCGGGCGGTTCGACAGCTCGGCTCCGGGACTGATCCTGTCGGCAGCCGACGACCAAGGCCGACCGCTGGGCATCACGATCGCCGCGTCGGGAAAGGAGATCGCGTTTGCCGGGCTCCGCATCCGCGCCACGATCGGGACGTACCCGGCATTGGCGATTGCGGCGGCGCCGCCGACCTGGGCACTGGTCACCGGGATCGCGCTGTTCCTCGCGGGTTGCATCTGGAGCGTGCTGCGACCGCGCGGCGAGATCGCTCGCAGCGCGCGACCGCGCCCTCAGGGAGCCTGAGCGCCCGGCAACGTCGCCGTGCAGTCGTGGAGGCTCAACGTTCCCGCCACGCTCAGCGGCGGGTTGGCCAGCGTTCCGACGGCGTAGAAGTTGCGGATTGCGATCGGTGGCGCCAGCGCCGCCGGCACTGCGACGCTGAGTCGACGCGTCACGTTGAAGTCGACGCTGCGCGCAAACGTGACGATCGCGCGCTCGCCGTAGCGGTCGACGAGCGTCGCGCGCAACGCCTCGCCCGCGCCGTCGCCGTCGATCGCGCACGACAGCGCGAGCGGGTCGCCGATCGCGATCTGCTTGACGGCATATGCGGCGCGTTCGCCGGTTCGGAAGTCGTACGTCAACGTCAACCGGTCTTCGCCGACGACCATCGTGCCCGGTCCGTTCGCCGGCGTCGTGACGAACGTCCAACCATTGTGAACGGCCACGACGTCGAACAACGCGAGCGGCGCCGTGTGACGCCCGACCGGGATCGTGAGCGTCGCGTTCGTGCCGCCGGCGGTTGCCGTGACGACGGCGTTGCGGTCGCTGGTGACCAGCCGTCCGCTCGGGTCGATGGCCGCATTCTTCGCACTCCAGCGAACGAGCCCGTCGACCGCGAGCGGCCGGTCCTGCGCGTCGAACGCGGTTGCGTTGAGCGAAATCGTCGCGTGCGGATCGGGGTTTGCGCGCAGCGGCCCGATCACGATGCGCGCTGCGCGATCGACGATCTCGACGGGGAGGTCGGCTGCGACGCCGCCGCGAGTGACGTGGACACGCGCGCTGCCCGTCGCCTGCGCGACGTGCAGCACGTCGTCGTCGCCGAGCGTGTCGACCACGGGCGACGGTGCGACGCGCCACGCACCCCGCGCCTCGCCCAGCCCGTGATCGTTCGCGTCGACGACACGCGCGCGCAGCGCGATGCGCGCGCCCGGCAGCGCGACGATGCGCGACGGGCGCACGACCAACCGCGCGGGCGGTCCGATCGGCGCGTCGCTGTAGACGAAGAGGCCGTCGGCGACCGGTCGTTCGACGCCGTCCGACGGCTCGTTGAGTACGCTCGCGTCGGGCTCGCCGAGGACGCGCGCGACGAGCGTCGCGGAGCCGCCGCTGTCGAACAGCATCGCGTCGGTTGCGCCGAGCGCTCGCAGCAGCGCGACGAGCTCGGCGCGGTTCACGCCGATCGACGTCACCGGATGCCGGCCGTCGACCACGACGAGCGCGAGCATTCCGTCGGCGAGGCGAGCGACGGCCGAGGCCGGGATGCGGCGATCGCGTTCGGCATAGTTCGGCGAACCGGGATCGTCGATCGCCACCCCGTTGCGCAGCAGCTCGGGGCCGCCTCCGATCGCGGACGCCACGTCTGCGAGCGGCGGGTCCGTATCGTAGGCGACGGTCACGACGTCGCCGACGTCGGGCACCGGCCCGAACCCTTGCGCCGCAGACCCGTAGGCGAGCCGCAAGCTCCCGGCCGGCGGCCACGGCGGAGCGACCGTCACCGATGCGACGCGATAGCGCGGCGTGTCACCGCGGTCGCGCGCGAACGGCTCCAGCCCGACGAGGGTGATCCCCGGCGTCCCGGCCGGCGTTCCGAACGCCGGCGTCAGCAACGCGATCCCGTTCTGCGGCGGCCATTCGTTGACGGACGTGATCGGCACGCTCACCGCGCCGTCGGCGGCGCTGCCGGCGAAGCGATACGTTTCGAAGCGCACCGCACCGTCGCGCGCGATCGTCAGCGCAACGCGGCTGCTGGGCGTTCGATCGAGGTTGCCGTTGCGAACCAACACGCCCAGCGGCGCGCCGCTGCCGTTGATGTCGAAGTAGTCGCCGTTGATCCCCGCGACCGCGCCTGTGCGGTGCGCCATCGACGAAACCGCCTCATCCTTCGAGGTGATGCGGTCGTGCGCGAGCATCGTCCCCAAGCGAACGGTGGGTTCGCGCGGATCGACGACGACGACGGAAACCACGAGCGGTCCGGCAATCGTCACCAAGCGATACGTCGCGCGCGACACGCCCGGCGCCACCGCCTCGCGTTCGATGCTCGAAGCGAGCACCGCCGGAAACGGCGCGCCCGGAGCAAGCGCCCCACCCGGCGTCGCGACACCGAGCATCACGCACGCTGCAGCCAAAGCGGCGGATCGGCCGAAGGCCGAACGCGAGTGTTCGCGCATTTTGCGCGAACACACTAGGTGGCGACGGGGACGCGCATCGTCGCGCGGTCGCCGATCGCGCGCTGGTATTGCGGCGGCCAAGCGATCTCCGCGCCGAGCGCTCGCGCCGCGAACAGCGGCCAATACGGATCGCGCAGCAGCTCGCGCGCCAGGATCACGAGGTCGGCCCGGCCGCCGGCGACGATCGCTTCGGCGT
>PMOS01000012.1:317381-339005 GCA_003161435.1 Vulcanimicrobiota bacterium | reverse complement strand
TGAGCTTGTCGAAGGGCGACGTGGTACCGCAATCGTGCTTGGAAACCGTCGCCCAGAGCCTGGCGAAGGGCGACGGCGCCGTGCAGGACGGCGAGTGGTGAGGACGCGGGGACCGGGCCGCCGAAGCGACGGCGCGTGACCGATCAGANNACCCTGGTGTGGCTCGGGATCGCCGGCGCTTCCGCCGCGCTGACGTTCTTCGTCTTGCGTGCGACGATGCGCCGCCCGGTGCCCAGCGACGAGACGACCGAGCGCGTGCAGGCTCTCATCGACGAGGCCAACCGGCTGATCAAAACGCTCGACGAGAAGAAATCCACGTAGTGTCCGCCGCTGCCGGCCGGCCGGGAGTGGCGGGGCTGGTACCAGGCTTCGTCGCTTCGGTCCGGTTCACGGACCTGCTGGCGAACGGGCAAGCCGTCGGCCGGATCAACGGCCTGGTCGTGTTCGTGAACGGGCCCCTCCCCGGCGAGCGCGCCCACGTGCGCGTGACGCAGGTGAAGCCGAAGTACGCGGTCGGCGACGTGATCGGGTACGAGACGGAGTCGCCGATGCGCGCCAAGCCGTTCTGCCCCGTGTTCGGCGTGTGCGGCGGTTGTCAGGTGCAGCACCTCGCGTATCCGGCGCAACTCGCCTGGAAGGAGCAGATCGTCCGCAGCGCGTTGCGGCGTATCGGCGGCTTCACCGACGTCGACGTGCGCCGCCCGGTCGGGATGACGTACCCGCGCAACTATCGTAACAAGATGGCGCTCGTCGTCGATCAATCGGCCGGCGAGACGTCGTTCGGATTCTACCAAGCGCGCTCGCACGCGCTCGTGCGCATCGAGTCGTGCCCGGTGGTGCTGCCGCAGCTCGATGCGGCGATCGGCGGCCTCTACGCGGCGGCGCGCGCGAACGACGCGCGCGACGCGTTCGCGCGCGCGAAGCACGCCGTCGTGCGGGCCGGTGCGGCGTCAGGACAAGCCGTGCTGTCGATCACCACCGAGCGGCAGTCACCCGAGATCAAGGAACAAGCGCCGGCGATCGCGCGCCGGGTCCGCGGCGTGGTCGGCATCTCCAATTCGTTCGAGCCGCGCACGGCGAACGCGGTGCTGGGGCGCAAGATGCTCTACGTTTGGGGCCAGCGCGAGATGGAAGAGACGATCCAGGGCGTGCGCTACCGCGTCTCGCCGGCGTCGTTCTTTCAGGTGAACAGTGAGATGGTCGGCCGAATCTTTCGCTTCCTCGCGCCGGGGATCGGTAACGACCGCACGATCGTCGATCTGTATTGCGGGGCCGGGACGTTCGCGATCTTCTTCGCGTCACGCGGCGCGAGCGTCATCGGCGTCGAGGAAAATCCCGCCGCGGTGCGGGAGGCACGCGAGAACGCCGCGCTCAACGCGGTCGAGAGCCGCGTCCGGTTTGTCGAAGGGCGCGTCGAAGGCGCGGTCGCCGACGCGCAGGGGAAGAAGGCGCTCGAGGACGCGCAGATCGTCTTCCTCGATCCGCCTCGCAAGGGGAGCGACGAAGCGACGCTCGACGCGATTGCCGTCGCCGGTGTTCCGAACATCTGGTACCTGTCGTGCAATCCCGCCACGCTCGCGCGCGACCTCGCCTATCTGGCGAAGCGCGGCTACGCGTTGGGCGTCGTGCAGCCATTCGACATGTTCCCGCAGACCGGTCACGTCGAGACGCTCGCCACGCTGCACCGCACCGGTTCCGGCGTCGACGTCACGCTTCCCGAACGCGAGGCAACGCCCTGGGACGACAGCATTCCGGAGTGGCCGTCCGATGACAAGTACGCCAAGAGCGAGTACCCGGATTTTGTCGAGCAGTAGCGTGAGCATACGGCTGCACGTCAACGGAACGGCGCACGAGGTGCGCTCCCCTCCCGATACGCCGCTGCTCTACGTGTTGCGCGACGAGCTGGGCCTTGGCGGCCCGAAGTTCGGCTGCGGGTTGGCGCAGTGCGGCGCGTGCACGGTCACCGTCGGCGGCAAGGCCACGCGGTCGTGCGTGACGCCGGTCTCGGCGGTCGCGCCGAACGACGTCGTGACGGTCGAAGGGCTCGGAACCGAAGACCATCCCGGGGCGCTGCAGCAGGCCTTCATCGCCGAGCAAGCCGCGCAGTGCGGGTACTGCATCCCAGGGATGATCATGGGCGCGAGCGCGCTGCTGCGCGAGACGCCGCATCCGACCGACGCGCAAATCCGCAGCGCGCTCAACGGCAACCTCTGCCGTTGCGGCACGCACCTGCGCATCCTGCGCGCCGTCAAGCGCGCCGCCGGAGAGCGCGCGTGACGGCACCGGCGCGCATCGACCGCCGGACCTTCGTCACGGGAGTCGGCGTGCTCGTCGTCGGATTCGGAGCCGCCGCCTGCGCGCCGTCGCCGGCCGTGCAGCCGAAACCGCACGGTGCGAGCGAGGCGAATCCGCTCGGGCCGGTCACCTACCCGCAGGTCGACTCGTGGCTTGCCCTCGATGCACAGGGCAACGTCACGATCACCTTCGGCAAGGTCGAGCTCGGCACCGGCGTCGAGACGGCGATCGCGCAACTCGTCGCCGACGAGCTCGCGGTTCCGATCGCGCGCGTGCACGTCGTGCAAGGCGACACCGCGCTCACTCCCAATCAGGGATACACGGCGGGAAGCCAAACGCTCACGTCGGGATCGATCCCGGTCCGTAAAGCGGCCGCGGAAGCGCGGTCGATCTTGATCGCGCTCGGTGCACAACATTTCGGTGTCCCCGCCGGCCGGCTCACCACGCGCGCGGGCGCCGTCGCGGTGAACGGTTCACCGGCGCGAACCGTGAGCTACGCTGCGCTCCTCCACGGCCGGCGTTTCGAGCGCACGATCCAGGCGCATCCGCCGATGCGCCCCGCGAAGGACTACGAGTACATCGGCAAGCCGATCGCGCGCGTCGACATTCCGGGGAAGGTGACGGGACCGTTCCCATACGTGCATAACCTGCGTCTTCCCGGGATGCTGCACGCGCGCGTCGTCCTTCCTCCCGGCCCGGGCGCGACGCTGAGCGCGTACGATGCCGCCTCGCTGGCCGATCTCCCGGAAAAGGTCCGCGTCGTTCGCAAGGGCGACATCCTAGCGGTCGTCGCGACGAGCGAATGGAACGCCGTGCGCGCCGCGCAGCAACTGGCGGTGACTTGGAAGCCGGGACCGGAGCTACCGGTGTACGCCGACCTGTGGGACACGGTGCGCAAGACGCCCGGCGCCGATCGCGTCCTCATCGAGAGCGGCGACGTCGACGGAACGATCAAGAGCGCGGCGCGCTCCCTGACCGCCCGGTACGAATGGCCTTTCCAGTCGCACGGCTCGATCGGACCGTCATGTGCCGTCGCGGACGTGCGCGCGCACTGGGCCGAGATCTGGTCGGCGACGCAGGGCGTCTTCCCGTTGCGCGGTGCGATCGCCGAGTTGCTCGGTTTCGCGCCCAAGGTGGTGCGCGTGCGCTATGCCGAAGGCTCCGGTTGCTACGGCCACAACGGCGCCGACGACGCCGCAGCGTTCGCAGCCGTGATTTCGCAGGCCGTGCACGCGCCCGTGCGCGTGCAATATATGCGTGGCGACGAGACTGCGCACGATCCCAAAGGGCCGGCGATGGTGCACGAGTATCGCGGTGCGCTCGCGCCTGACGGTAGCATCGCGGCATGGGATGCCCACGTTTGGACCCCGACGCACAGCGGCCGCCCCGACGGGAAGGCCGCGAATACGTTGCCCGGCATCCTGAGGGGCGCCGCCGCCGCCGCGGTGACGTTTGTCGGCGGCGATCGCGACGCGCCGAACAACTACGCGATCCCGGCGCAGCGCGTGACGATCACCGATCAGAAGACCGCCGTGCTGCGCCAATCCGCATTGCGCGGCCTGGGCGGAACGCAGAACACCTTTGCCAACGAATCGTTCGTCGACGAGCTCGCGCACCTCGCCGCTGCCGATCCGTTCGCCTTTCGCTTGCGGCATCTGCGCGACGCGCGGGCACGAGCGGTGCTCGAGGCGCTCCGTGCCGACTACCGCCGCGGACGCGGCGTCGCGTTCGTGCGCTACGAGAACACCCAGGCGCTGGTGGCGGCGGTTGCCGACGTCTCCGTCGACCGGCGCAGCGGAGCGATCCGGGTCAACCAGTTGTGGATCGCGCACGATTGCGGTCTGATCGTGAACCCCGACGGTTTGCGAAACCAGATCGAAGGCAACGCGATTCAAGCCGCCAGCCGCGCGCTCAAAGAAGAGGTCCGGTTCGATCCGCAGCGCGTGACCAGCGTCGACTGGGCGTCGTATCCGATCCTACGTTTCGGGGAGATCCCGGACGTGATGATTCGTACGATCGACCGTCCCCAGGAGCGGATCTTGGGTGCGGGTGAGGCGACGACGACGGTGATCGCGCCCGCGATCGCCAACGCCGTGTTCGCGCAGACCGGTGCACGGCTGCGGCGCGTGCCCTTCACTTCCGACGCCGTCCTGCGAGCGCTGAGCGGCGACGCGAAGAAGACCTGAGGCGGTGAGCGCCGATTTCGAGCGCTTCGAGGAGCTCGTCGTGGGCGATGACGAGCTCGCGAATGCGCTGTGGGCCCAGACCGAATCGGAAGCGTTCGTCGAGACGCTCGTGCGGCTTGCCGCGGAACGGTCGTTGCGCATCAGTGCGGACGACGTGCGGCGGTTGCTGCACCACGGACGAGAGCGCTGGTGGAAACGGTACGGCGAATGAGCGCGGCGTCGTTCGACGGTTGGTCACCGGTGCGCGTGTTTCGCGATCCCGACGACGGCTGGATCGTCGAGTGGTGCTGCCTGCGCGAGGAACGGTTCAGCGATCCGTTCTTCGCCCAGACGATCGATCGCGCGCTGTGGCGTCCGTTCAATCGGGCATTTCGCCGTCGCACTCGGCTGGAGGCGCTCGGCGAGGCACTCGGCGGCGCTAACGCGCGTCGTCCCGCCGGACTCATCTTTCACATGTCGCGGTGCGGCTCGACGCTCGTCGCCCAAATGCTGGCCGCGCTACCGGGAAGCGTCGTCGTCTCCGAAGCGGAGCCGGTGGACGACGTCCTGGGCGCGCACCGCCGCGACCCCGCGGTGGCCGACGAGTGGCGCGCAGAGCGATTGCGGTGGATCGTCACCGCGCTCGGCAACAGCGTGTCCGGCGATCCGCGCCGGTTCGTCCTCAAGATGGACTCGTGGCACGTGCTCGATCTGCCCGTGATCCGCCGCGCGTTTCCCGGCGTCCCTTCGATCATGGTGTATCGCGATCCGGTCGAGGTTCTCGTCTCGCACGAGCGGACGCCGGGTTGGATGATGGTTCCGATACACGCGGAGAGATTGCTCGGCCTGACGGTGGACGAGGCGGTGACGCTTCCACACGAGGACTATCGAGCTCGCATCCTCGAGCGTTTCCTCGGCGCCATGCTTCGCGACGACGACCCTGCTTGCCGGCTGGTGAACTACGCCGAGCTCCCCAGCGCGGCCATGGAGTCGATTCCACTATGGTTCGGAATCGATCTCGGAAGCCACGACCGAAGGATGATGTCAGAGGCAGCGCGCCGCGACGCGAAGGAACCCTATCAGCAGCATACGCCGGACTCCGCGGAGAAGCAGCGTCGAGCGGGCGCAGCGATCCGGACCGCCGCCGCGGTGAGGCTTCTGCCGCTCTATCAAGCGCTGGAGGCTCGGCGACAGCGGCAACGGCCGGTCCCGCTCAGCGTTTACCCGCAGAACCCGGAGATGACGATTCCGTGAACTCGAGCTCTTCACACGTCGACAAGCTGCCCTCGCGCGTCAAGTTGCCGTTCGCGTTCGACGCCGAAGCGCTCGCGCGTGAGGCGCTCGCCTTCGACGAGAGCGAGTGGATGAGGCATTTCAACACGGCGTACTACGAAGGGGATTGGAGCGGCCTCCCGCTGCGGTCCCCGCACGGCCGCCTGACGATCGCGCCGGATCCCGCCGGTACGGCGCCGTACGAGGATACGCCGTATCTCGAACGCTGTCCGGCGATTCGCGGCGTGCTCGCCGACATCGCGTGCGAGACGTCGTCCGTCCGGATGCTGCGGCTGGGCGCAGGTGCGCGCATCCGCGAGCATCAGGACTACAACATCGGCTTCGACTACGGTTTCGTGCGACTCCACATACCGATCATCACCGGACCGGGCGTCGAGTTCATGCTGGGCGGCGAGCCGTTGAACATGGCCCCCGGTGAATGCTGGTACGTCGATGTCTGGAAGGCGCACACGGTCTGGAACCCCGGACCGGGTGCGCGCATCCATCTCGTCGTCGACTGCTTCGTCAACGACGCGTTCTTGCAGATGTTCGGCTAGCTGCCGATCTGTCCGTTCATCACCGAGATGTCGAACGTCCCCAGACCGGTCGTGTAGTCGTAGCCGGGCAGCGCCGTGTACGCGCCGTTGCCGCCGGTGATGATGTCGTGGAACCCACCGAGCGCCTCGGTCGGCGGCGCACCGGTCACCGCCGTCTCGTTGTTCACCTGTTCGAGGTAGTTCCGGTACAGCTGCGGCGCGGCGAAACCGAGCGCGTTGGCGTGCGACGACATCAACCGCGCGTACGAACCCATCGCGAGCGGGGAGGCTTCGCTCGTTCCCCCGACCGCGCAACCCGTGGTGCACGCACCCAAGGCCGGGATGTTCTGGCCGTACACGAAGTACGCGCCGGTGTCGGCGTCGGCCGCCATCGCGATGTCGGGCAGGCCGCGCAGGTTCGTCGCGGCCAATCCCGTGCTGGTCGGAATGGCCGACTGCTGCCAGCTGGTCGAGTTCTCGAACTGGCTCAGCCCGCCGCCGCCCGAGTTCCAGGCCGCTTCACCAACGTACGTGGCGTTCGGCGAGCCCGAGACGACGGACGTACCGCCCACGCCGACGACCCAGGGCGACGTGGCCGGATAGCTCACCATCGGCGGACCGGATCCCGGCACGCCGTTGGTCGGCGCGAGCGCACATGACGATCCCGTGTCGCCGGTCGAGGCGAACATCGTTTGGCCTTGTGCGGCGGCCTGCATGAACAAGTTGTCGTCGACTTTCATGGAGCCGTCGAGGTTCGCTTGATACTCGCACTCGCCGAACGACGAGTTGCCGAGTTGCGCGACGTCTTGCGTCACCCAGCGGCTGTAGGCGTACGCGATGTCGGAGTCCGTCAGCGAGGTCGTGTCGTAGATGTAGAGCATCTGCACGTTCTGCGCCATCCCGGTCGAGCTCTGCGTGTCGAGATCCCACTCGTCAATCCCCGCCGTGTCGGTGCTCGACAGGCCGACCGGCACCACGGTGACGGGAACGTGCGGCAAGCCCTGCACCGACTCGGCGAACCGCAGGTCGGTGGTTACTTCAGAGACGTTGCCTTCGGCGATCACGGCGATCGTGGTGGAGGATGCTGTGGGCGTCGAGCCGGCGTCGTAGAACGTCTGGACGTCGACCGCGTTGAACGCGGGCAGGCACTGTCCCGTCGGCGTGGCGGTGATCAGGCACGACACCGCCTGTTTGTTGGCGTGCGGATGGACCGTCATCTTCGCGGCATTCGAAAGGCCGAGTACGCCGCTCACGATCCCGGCGAGCGAGGTCGGGACGAAGGCGGGCTTCAGGTTGACGTACACGGCCGCGCTGCCGAGCTGGAACGACTCGAGCGAGGTATCGAACGCCTTCGCCACCTGCGCCGCCGTGCCGTCGGCGCTGACGAGCTGCGCACTCGTTTGAATGTTGCCGAAGCCCTGGCCGCGCAGATACGAGACGACCGACTGCGTCTCGGCCGGCGTCGCGCCGTACTCGGATGCGAACTGCGACGCCGATACCTTTTGCCGCGCGGCGATCGCCGACTGCAGCCCGCTGACGTTGTGCAGGTTGAGCCCGACGCGGACCGTCATCGGCGTCGACGGAGCGAGCGTGCCTTTGTCCGTCGCGCCGGGGATCGTCGCGGCGCGCGTCGCCGTCGCGGCCCAACCGGCCGGCGCGGCGACGACGGCCTGCTGGAACGACTGGGTCGCGGTCGTTCCGCCGCCCGTGGCGGGGAGGAGATGGCTCATGCTGCCGCCTCCCGAGCACGATGCGGTCGCGACGGCGGTGATCAGCGCAAGGGCGGCGAGAGCCGCGAATTTGTTCATGTGGGTTCCTCCGCGCTCGAGACTACCGACCGCGGGCGAACCGGCCCATACACAAAATCGGGTATGTCGGAGCCGGCGGCCGGTCCGTACCCTCGGCATGAGGAGGATTGGAACCCAACATGCTTAGACTCGCCGTCCTGGCCGCCGCCGCCGGCCTGCTCGTGTCCGCGTGCGCGGGATCCCACAGCGCCGGCTCGCTCCTGCCCGCCACCGCAGCGCCACAGTCGGCCGAGCGCGCCACGCGCGACGCCGCCGTCGCCGTGCCGCTGGGCTGGGCCGCGACCGCGACCCGCGCCGCGACGATCCCCGGCGCGACCGACAAAGGCGCGCTCGCGCCATCGACGCCGCTGACGGTCCGGGTCGGGCTCAACCTCCACAACGCCGGCCAGCTCCAGTCGGCGGTCGCGGCAGGGCAGCAGATCACGCGCCAGCAGTTCGCGGCGCAGTACGGCCCGACGACCTCCGAGGTGCAGTCCGTCGTCGCGTACCTGCAGAGCCAAGGGTTCCACAACGTGAAGCCGGGCGCGCAGATCGTGAGCGCCGACGGGACCGCCGCGCTGGCGGCGAAGGCGTTCGACACCGCGCTGGAGTCGTTCTCGCTCGGCGGCGCGCCGGTGTACGTCAACACGCAGCCCGCCCTCGTACCGACGTCGCTCGGCGGCGTCGTGAGCGCGGTTCTGGGTCTCTCGAACGCCGGCAAGATGTCCGCTCGTCCGAACCTCACCCGCGTTCACGCGTCGTGCTTGATCTCAGCGACGCCGACCGGGCAGTGCGCGCCGTCGTTCAACGCGGCGGACGTCCAGAAGTTCTACGATGTGGGGAATGCCACCGACGGCTCGCTGACGACCGTCGCGGTCATCGCCGAAGGGAACGTCTCGCAAGTCCTCAGCGACTTGCAGTTTGCCGAGACGACGCAAGGCTTGCCGCAAGTCCCTGTCAACGTGGTGACGGTCGGGCTCGCGAGCCCGGACACCGCCAACATCGACGAGTGGGACCTCGACACGCAAAGCTCGACCGGGATGGCGCAGAACGTTCAGCAGCTCACGATCTACGCAACGACGTCGCTGGCCGATTCGGACATCGCGAGCGCCTACGATCGCTGGGTTTCCGACGACAGCGCGCAGCTCGGCAACTCGTCGTTCGGCGAGTGTGAATACCAAGCGAACCTCGACGGGGCGATGAAGATCGACGACAACCTGTTCCTGGAGGCGGCGAGCCAAGGCCAAACGATGTTCGCGTCGGCCGGCGACACCGGCTCGTCCTGCGCGCTCGCGCCGACCAACGGCGTCCCCGCTTCCGGGCCGCCGATGGTGAGCTATCCGGCGTCGGCTCCGTATGTGGTTGCCGTCGGGGGAACGACTGTCGTCGCGAACGCCGACGGAACGTACTCGGGCGAAGCCGCGTGGAACGCGGGAGGCGGCGGAATCAGCCAGTTCGAGAACGGGATGACGTGGCAACAGGGCGTAACGCCGGCGGCCAGCACCGGTCTCGCTGCGGCGAACCTGCGCGCCGTTCCCGACATCGCGATGGCCGCCGACTCGGTTTCGGGTGCCTACAACGTCTATTCACCGAACCTTCCCGGTGTCGGAAACTGCAGCAGCGGCTGCGCGGTCGGCGGCACGAGCGAAGCGTCGCCGCTTGCGATGGGTGCCTCGGCGCGGTTCGTGACCTTCGCGCATCAGCGCCGGCTATACCGCGGTTTCATGGCGACGTACTTCTACCGGAACTACGCCAAGCATCAGGGCAGCGCGGCGACGGTGAACGGACCGCCGCCGACCCAGGCGCTGGGCGGTTTCCACGACATCATCACCGGCGCGAACGGCGCATACACCGCGCTACCGGGCTACGACTACACCACCGGCCTGGGCACGCTGGACATCAAGGTGATGAACAACGACCTGAAACTCTAGGCCGCGGTCCCTGCCGGGTCTAGGGTAGGGACGTCGTCAGTTTCGAGTCGGAAAGATTCCGGTGAGCGCGATGATGTAGGTCATCACGAGATAGGGCTGCATGTTCGGGTGAGACTGGCTGCCGCCGTAGCTGGCGACCATCGCGGCACTCATGGTGGTCGATTGCTGCGGTGAGGCGCCACCGGAATAGATCTGGTTCGGGGCGGCGTTGGCGGGAAACGCGTTGAGGGGCTTGGTGATGGTCCCGGCGCTCGACGTCGCTGGGACGTTGTGCGTGTGCGTCGGCGTCTCACCCAGCACGAGCGTGTGGTTCTCCTGGCCCGTGAATTGACCCAGGATGTATCCCGCGCCTTGGTGCATCGCGGCCGTCCCGCGGAGGTCGGGTAGCGCGAAGTTGACGCGCCCGTCCCCGCCGTACGTCGTGCTGAGCAGGGAGAACAGCGCCTGGTTCTGATTGATCGGGAGCAGCTGGCCGTTGCACAGCGCCCATCCCTTCGGCGCGAAGTTGAAGGCGACGAGCTTGATCTCGCTCATGAACGGTGTCGACATCGCTTCCTTTCGTGCGTTCGCGGAGGTGCCGGGCTAGCCGCGCGGCGGGAAGACGCCCTGCAGCGCGATGCAGAAGTTCAGCGTCAGCGTGGGCATCATGTTGTTGTGCGGGCCGCCCCCGCCGGAGGGGCTGAGCATGAACGGGCTCATGTGCTGCGCCGCGTTGGCGGTGCCGTACATGTTGATGAGGTCCGGCGCACCCGGGACGTTCCCGTGGGGCGAGGTCTGGGTGGCGTTCAGCGCGAGGTCGTCGGCCGAAACCTGGTGTGTGTGCGCGGGCATCGCGCTCTCGATGAGCGTGACGTTCGCGGTGCCGAACGTCTCGCCGAGCGAGTACTGTGAGGTGCCGGGGCTCTGCCCGGCGGCGACGGCGACCCTGCCCTGGAAGTTCGGCAGTCCGAACGTCGACTTGCCGTCGCCGCCGTAGTTCGTTCCGAGCAGCGAGAAGAGCGCGGTGTTCTGCGAGATGGCTAGGAGCTGGCCGTTGCACGTCGCCCACCCCTTCGGCGCGAAGTTGAACGGAAAGACGCGGATCTCCGCGACATATGGTTGTGACATGGCGTTACGTCGGCGACGGGTAGACGCCGAAGAGGCTGATGATGAAGCTCACCGCCATCGAAGGCTGGCGGTTCTCGTGCGGTTGGCTTCCGCCCGCGGACGTGCTCACGACCATCGCTTTCAATGCTCCCGTGCGGCTCGAGTAGATCTTGTCCTTCGTGGTGGTGCCGAACAGCGCGTTCGACGGACTCGTATTGGTCGTCGCCGGGATGCTGTTCTCGGCGATCGGGACGTGCGTGTGCACCGGGGTCTGCTGGCCGGTCAGCGTGACCGACTCGACGCCGGCGGCCTGACCGATGACGTACGTCGTCCCGGTTCGCGCGCTCGTTCCTTGATGGACGGGGACGCGTCCGCCGAGATTCGGCAGCGCGAACGTGCTCTGGCCATCGCCTCCGTAGGTCGTCCCGATCAGGTTGAACAAGGCGTCGTTCTCGCTGATCGGAATCGTCGCGCCGTTGCAGAAAGCCCACCCTGCGGGCGCGAAGTTTCCTCCGAAGGTGCGAATCTCACCGATATATGCGGACATGAGCTCCTTTCACCGCGATCGCTCGCGGATAACGGCACGCCTCGTGACTAAACTCCACCCTCATCGCCTCCCCGACGGCGGCACACAGAATTGCTAGCCGGGCGAGAAGACTGAGCTTCCGGTCCGGGCTGCGCGGCAACTATTCGCGCGCAGGCTCGGCCCCCCTGTTCGAACGCAGCTCGTCGGGAAAGGGCAGGCTGAAATGTCGCGAGATGGCTTCGAGGCGCTGCGCGCCCGCGTCTGGGACGACCCGGCGTTGGCGGTAGAGCTCGCCGGACTCCCGGCCGAACGGTTCAACGGCGAGCTCGTGCGGCGCGCCCGCGAGCTCGGCTTCGAGGTCGAGCCGGTCGACGTCGCAGCGGCGCTGAACGCGGGCCGGGCCGACTGGCTGATGCGATGGATCCGGTGAGCGGCGAAGGCCTGCGGCCCTGGACACCGATTCGGATCTCGGGGCCGCCGCGGGATCCGGTCGTCGAGTGGGCGCTCGTCGCGGCGCCGTTCACGCAGCCGTTCTTCGAGCAGAGCGCGGACGTCGCGATGGCGGCGCCGTTCAATCTCGCGTTCGCGCGCCGGACGCCGCTCGCCGCGCTCGAGCGGCTTGCGCGCGAAGAGCCCGGACTCGCTCCGAACGGGCTGATCTTTCACATGTCGCGATGCGGCTCCACGCTCATCGCGCAAATGTTGGCGCGGCTCGAGGCGACGATCGTCGTCTCCGAAGCGCAGCCGTTCGAGGCGCTGCTGCGCGCGCACCGCCTTGGCGGCGACGAAAGCGACGGCGATGTAACGGTGCGTCGGCTGCGCGCCCTGGCCGCGGTTCTCGGCCGGCCGCGCCGCGGCGAACGGCGTCTCTTCATCAAGCTGCACGCGGGGCACGTCCTCGATCTGCCGCTGTTCGACCGCGCCTTCCCCGCGACGCCGTGGATCTTCGCGTTTCGCGAGCCGCGCGCGGTGCTGCGCTCGCAGGCGCGTGAGCCGGGGGCCGAGCTCTTTCCCGGAACGATCGATCCGCCGCCACGCGGAATCGAACCGCCGGGACCAGGTGCGTTCGACGCGGACGACTACGGCGCGCAGGTGCTCGCGGCGTTCTGCGAGGCGGCGCTGGCAGGCGCGCCGTCGCCGCGCGCGCGCTTCGTCGCGTACGAGTCGCTGCCGGAGGCGGTCGCACGTACGATTCTCCCCTGGTTCGGCATCGTTCCGAGCGATGCCGAACGCGAGCGGATGCACGAGATCGCGCGTGCCTACACCAAGCGCGACGGTGCATTCGACGCCGCGCGCGACCGCGAGCGGGTCAGCGAGGCGATCGACCGGCTCGCCGCGCGCCGGCTCGACGACGTCTACGCGCGCCTGCGCGCATGCGCCGCGCCGTAGCCGTCCGCGATCAGCTCGGTGCGGCCACCGGCTCGAGCAGCGCGATGATGTTCCCCTCAGAATCGATCGCGTAGCCGAACCGGCCGATCCCGGGAATGTCCTGGACGCGGCCTTGCTGGCCGCCCTTCATCGCGATGTCGAGCATCGCCTGATCGATGTGCGCGACCTCGATCGTCGGCGTCGGCGCTTTGATGATATCTTGGCGCCGCGTGATCGCCGCCGGGATTCCCGCGCCGCCGTTCTCTCCCGGTGCGTGCACGAGATACGGGACCGTGGACGGTTCCGATGCGACGAACTCCCAACCGAAGACCTCGCGATAGAATTTCGCCGCCCGGTCGACGTCGTCGGCCGGGAGATGGAAGTTGACGATCTTTCCCACGGTTCTCCGTTACTGGTTCTGCGGCAGCTGCGCGTAGCGCAGCCGCTGCTCGGGCGTCAAGGTGATGTCGACGACGTAGCGGCTCGCTTCCACCTGGAGGTTCGGATGCTCCATCCCGGTCCAGCCGGCGACGAACGCGCGCTGCTGTGCGTCGTGCGCCTCGAGAAGCGCGGCGGCCTCCTGCGCCGAGAGCGCGCTCGCCATCTGGGTCTGCCCGGCGTAGGTCGTCGTGCGGCCCGAGGCTATCGCCTCGACGAGCGCTTCGACACGCGCGCGATTCGTGGGCGAGAGCGTCTCCAGCGCCGCGCTGCGCGCGGTAGCGCGCGACGCCACGATCCGCGAAGACTCGTCGGCCGTGATCTCGCCCGAGACGTTGGTCCGCGGACGGACCGCCGAGGCGACGAGCTCGCGGTTCGCGCGGATCTGGGCGGCACGCGCGTTCTCGCCGGCTTGCGCTTTCGCCGCGAGCAGGTGCAGCGGGGCCGGGCGTGCGCCGGGCCCGAGCGACGCCACGAGCGTCGGGGCCCGCGGTGACGCAGCGAGCGCCTGCGGGCTGGCAGGTGCCGACCCGGCGAACGCGATGACGAGGCCGTACCCGGACGCCGGAAGCGCGAACGTCTGCTTCTTGCCGAGCGCCACGGCGTGGTCCAGGATCGCGCCGAGCTTCGGATATTCCGACGCGGTCAGCGTCTGACCGCGCGCGAAGAACCAGCCGTTCGGCGCGACGGCACCGTCGAAGCGCCGCGCCTCGCCGACGATCGGCGAGGCCAGTACGCTTGCCGGTATCGGGTCGGCGGCAGCGGGAACTAGGCGCGTTCCACCGCGCACAGCTTGGGCTTGGGTTTGGACGGGACGGCCGACACCCGCAGGGATCGTCCCCATCCCGCGTCCGCCACATCCGCTGAGCACAGCGGCGGCGGCGGCGCCCAGGAAGGGACCGCGCTTCATGGTGATAGGACCTCCGGTCAGTTCTGGCTCGGAAAGATGCCAGACAATGCGATGCAGAACGAGAGCACGAGAAAGGGCTGCCGATTCTCGTGCGATTGCGAGCCGCCGACGCTCGAGACCATCGCCGAGCTCATCGCCACGGCCTGCATGTTGACGCCGCCGGCGCTGTAGATCTGCGCCGGCGCGGCGTTGGCGGGATACGCCGACTGAGGCTTTTCCTGCGTCCCCGCGCTCGAGGTCGAGGAGACCAGGTGGAGGTGCGCGGGCATCTCGGAGGAGGTCAGCGTATGGCTCTCTTCGCCGCCGCGTTCCCCCAACGTGAATCCCGAGCCCATGCTGATCGGGACGCGGCCCCGCAGATCCGGCAGAGCGAAGTTGACGCGGCCGTCACCGCCGTACGTGGTGCCGAGCAACGAGAACAGCGCCTGATTCTGGTTGATCGGCAGCAGCTGGCCATTGCACAGCGCCCAGTTCTTCGGCGCGAAGCTGAAGCTGCAGATGCGAATCTCGGAGAGAAACGGGTTCGACATGTTCCTGCCTCCGTGCGGCTAGTTGCGAGCAGGGTAGACGCCCTGCAGCGCGATGCAGAAGTTCAGCGTCAGATAGGGCATCATGTTGTTGTGCGGCTGGCTCCCGCCCGCGACGCTGAGCATCGACGGGTTCATCGTCGTGTTCGTGCTGGTACCGTAGAAGTTTTGTCCGACCGGGGCGCCTGGCACGTTCCCGCTCGGACTCACCTGCTTCGCGTTCAGCGGCGTCGCGTCACCGGAGACCGTGTGGGAGTGACTGGGTATCTCGCCGATCAGCAACGTGACGTTCTGGCTTCCAGACGACTCGCCGAGGTCGTACAGCGAGAGTCCCGGGCCTTGGCCCTGATGGATCGGCGCCGAACCCTGGAGGTTCGGCAGAGCGAACGTCGACTTGCCGTCGCCGCCGTACGTCGTGCCCAACAACGAGAACAATGCCGTGTTTTGAGACAGCGGCACGAGCTGGCCGGCGCAGAACGCCCAGCCTTTCGGCGCGAAGTTGAACGGGAAGATGCGGATCTCCGCTACGAATGGATTCATCGTCAGTTCTGCGAGGGGTAGATGCCGAAAAGCGAGATGATGAAGCTCACCGCTAAGAAGGGCTGGTGGTTCTCGTGCGGCTGGCTCCCGCCTTGGTTCGGCGGCGTCTCCAATGTCTTGAGCGCCCCCGTGTGGCCCGAGTAGAGCTCGGTCGTTCCGCCATAGCCGTAGAAGGCGTTGGTCGGATCGGTCGCCGTCGCTGTGCCGGGGTTGTTGTCGGCGATGGCCGTATGGGTGTGCGACGGGATCTGATTGATCGTCAGCGTCACCGTCTCGAGGCCGCCGGTCTGGGCGAGCGTGTACGTCGAGATGCCGGTGCCTTGGTGGACCGGAACGCGGCCGCGCAGGTCCGGCAGCGCGAACGTGTTCTGGCCGTCGCCCCCATAGCTGGTGCCGATCAGGTTGAACAACGTGTCGTACTCCGAGATCGCGAGGAGCTGCCCTTGGCAGAACATCCACCCGGCTGGTGCGAAGTTTCCGCCGAACATACGGATTTCGCCCACGAACGGTTGACCCATACTGTCACGTACTCCGTTAGGGTTTGAACGCTGATGCCAGCGGGTGATTCGTGGTGTGATGAAACGCCACGAACGTCGGACCCGCTCCGAACGCATTCCCAAACTGGTCGTAACATGGACTGCACGGCTGCCCGCCCCCGGCGGGGACCGACAGACTGGACACGTCGTAGATGTAAAAGCCTTGATAGGTGCCGTCGTAGGTCTGCACCCCGATCAGCAGCTTCGTGCTGGTGAGGAACTTCAGCGAGTTCACGAAGATAACGTAGCCGTACTGGTCGCCCGTCCCCGCGCTGGGATCGAACGCGTACGTCGTCATGGCCGAGGACGTGAAGCCGTCGAAGGGGATCGGCGCGCCTTGCAGAGTGGGGGCGCTGGGCCCGTCGTTGTAGACCTGGACGAAGTTCGCCCCGTTCGCGTCCTCGCCCGAGACCGCGATGTAGCCCGTGCAGGTAGGAGTACAGAGCGACACGGCGACGTGGTTCGGCGAGAAGTAACTGCTGGCCGGGGTTGTATTCGCGCTCACCATGACGTACGACCACACCGGCGACGACTGCGAGCCCGACGTGGTGTGCCACGCGTCGAGGTACGACGTCGTCCCGGTCGCCGTGTTGTTGTTGTTGTTCGCGATGCCGCTCGCGGTGATGAGGTATCCGGTACTCGGGTCGTACGCGATGTCGGCGAGCCCCAGCGTGTTGTCCGAGTCGTTGAGCGTCGCGGTGCTGCCGTCGGGGTGCTTGAACACGACCTCCGACGTACTCGGCGTCTCCCCTCCAGGGTTTTGGTTGAGCGGATTGCTGGCCGGCGGGTTCGAGCCGTTTCCGGTCGAGACCGCGTACGAGCCGGCTGGATTTGCGGCGCTGGTGGGAAGCGCGATGACGCCGAGTGCGCCCAGACCGCTGAAGTTGGAGTCGGAGACCTGCCGGGTCGACGACGCCTCCGTGTACGTCCCCGAAAGGATGAACTCGTCCAGCAGATCGGCGGTGCCGTTGGGCGGCGCGTCGTCCGCGATGGCGACGCTGTTGTCGGTGCCGAAAGCGATCGACGCAGGATCGTCGAGGTGCGTGTCGGCGGTGCTGGTGATCACGGTCGCGTTCGCGCTCGCGCCGGCGGTGATGGCGCCCGCCGGGATGCACGCGAAGTTCCCGAAGTCGGGATTCCCGGCGCCGCCGTTCGCGATCATCAAGTCGCCGTTCGTGTCGAACACCATGTCCTGCGGGTTGTCGACGTCCTTGCTCGCCGTAGGCGTGAGCGTCGACGGGCTATAGTTCGTGAAACCGGTCGGATTCGGCCAGCCGTTGAGCGTCAGCAGGTCGACCTGTCCCGCCGCGTTCCCCGGCGTCGTGTTCGTCTGCTCGATCAGCGCGAGGAATCCCGAGCCCGGCGCCGGCCCCGACTGGAACGTGAAGGTCAACGAGTTGCTGTAGCTCAGCCCGTCCGTGTTCGGGGGCGCGATCGACACGGTGACGCTGCCGTTCGCCGTCCCGCTGGCCGCCGCGAGTGAAAACGTCTGCGAGGCCTGATTGATCGTCGCGGTGATGGTGTTGCTGTCGATGGACTGCGACGCCGCGCTGCTGCCGTTGATCGAGATCTTCGGGAGCCCGGGGGCGACGATGGTCTTGCCGTCCGCATCGGTCGTCGCGATGTTGAAGTTGATCGCCTGGGTCCCGACGGAGCCGACAGTCCCGCTGGCGGCGACCGCGAACGACCCGGCACAGAAGCCGGAGGTCGCGGTGACCACCATCGTGTTGACGTTCGCGTCGAGCCTCGCCGAGAACGTGTTGGACACGCCCTGCACGACGGTGAACGACGGCTCTTGCTGCGAGAGAATGTTCCCGGTCGCGCCGTTGGCGTCCCATGACGTGATCGTGACGGTGTCGATCCCGACCGGCATCTGGAAGGCAGCAGTGCACTCGTAGTTGCCCGCGTTGCTCGGATCGGTGCCGCACTGCCCCGGCGTCGTCGGGGTGCCGGTGAGGTTGCCGAAGTTCGCCGACTGCACGTTCTTGAGCGCCGCCGGGACGTTCGCGTAGATGTCGGCGTTCGTCTGCGCGTTCTTCGTGTCGGTCACCTGGAGTGAGACCGACTTCGTCGCGCTCGACAGGTACTTCGGCGTGCGAACCCCGGCCGAACCGCGCACGCCGGCCGCCGCGCGCGCGGTCGCGCTCGTCGTCGGCTTCGGAAACGAGAAGTGGAACGTCGCGGTAACCGCCTGCACCGTCGTGGTTCCACCGCCGGAACCGCCCGCCGGGAGCGCCGGAAGTCCGGCCGAGCCGTGACCTCCGCCGCAACCCGAGAGGAGCGACGCCGACAACCCGAGGGCGGCGACCGAAGAGCGGAACCGTAGAGGAGACATGCGCATGGAAGACCGTTTCTGCGACATATTCGAACGCATACTAATGGCGGTGCTTGGCATCGACGGTGACGTCGGAGGAGGTGACGGAGATCCAGAACGTGCCGTCGTGCGTGGTGTCGGTCGAGGTGCTTGGCGCCGGATGCGACGTGATCGGGTACCCCGTGCCGTGCTCCTCGAGGCGCACTTTGCAGATACCGACGCCGTGCGCGGTGATCGTGAACGTCGTCGCGGGGCCCGCGCTGAACGTCGCGATCCCGCCGCCGGTTCCGCACGTATTGCCCGTTCCGTTGCCCGGAACGAGGTCGAACTGCTGGCTAAACGGCGTGTTGGTCCAGCCGGTCTCGGCGCCGGTGACGTTCAGCGAGCCGCTCGGCTGCGTGAAGAACAAGGTCGGTTCGCTATAGTTCACGTCGGTCGTCAGGCCGCCGTGGGCCGCGTCGTCGAGGGTCGTGCCGGTGAACGTGATGTCGTTGACATTCGCCGTAATCGTGCCGCCGCCGGCCACCGGCGGGTCGCCGGGGAAGCCGGCTGCGCTTGCGCTGATCGTGAAAGAATTTGTCGCCTGGCCCGTATAGGTCAGCTTCACGACGTCGGAGGGGTTGATCATGGCGACCGAGCTGGAGGCTGCGCCGCCGTTGACCGAGAGCTGCGTCTGTCCCGTCGCGTCGTTGTCGGTCAGCGTGATCGGGTTGTTGTAGTTCGCCGAGGTCGAGCCGTTGACGATCTGGTTGCCGTCAGCGTCGTAGGCGGCCACAGTTAGCGTCTCGCCGGCCGTCACCGCGGTGTTCGCCGTCAGCGCCGCACCGCTCACCGATACTGTCCCCGACACGATGCCCTGCAGCGTGATCGACGGCATGTTGTTGGTGCCGACCGTGTTCGTGATCGTCTTCGAGAGCGTCGAAAGAGTGCTCGTGCCGTCCGTGGCGCTGAACGTGTAGTTCACGGAGCCGGGCGGAGCGATCACCGAGAGCGTACATGTCTCCGTTCCGCCGCTGACCGTACAGTTCGTGCCGACGGTCAGCGCCGTCGTTTCGGAGATCGGGGCGCCGCCCGGCGGTGTGCCGCCGTTGACGTTGTTCACGACGACGACCATCTCCGTCGTGCTGGGCGAGATGTACTGCGGCGACTTGCGATTCGACGAGGTGTGGTGCCCGACCGGGAACGAGATGGTCATGGTCGCTCGGTGAAGCGCCTGAGGAGTGGACGTCGGCAGGCCCGTGGGGGCAGCCGGCGACGACGATCCACCGCCGCCGCCGCCGCACGCGGCGAGCAGCGCGGCAGACGCGACGAAGGTGACGACGGAGAGCGATCTGTTCCCGAACCGATTCATGAAGGTTGATCCTTAGCCGCGAGCANNACGACGGACGGGCTGTTCCCGAGCTAGTTGCGGCGGTGCTTGCCGTTCGCGGTGATTCCCGACGAGGTGTACGTGACGGTCAGCGTCGCGGAACCGTCGGTCGTGTTCGACGACAGTCCGTCGCCGACCGTAACCGAGCAAGAACCGGCCGTCGGGCTCGCCACGACGGTCGCGGTGAACGGCGTTCCGTTCGTCGTATCGTTCGTTCCCGCCGACACTGTGGCGATGGTCGTGCTCAGCGGGCCGCCGAGGCTGCATGCCGGCGTCGCGACGACGGTCAGCGCGTGAGCGTACGGCGAGCCCGTCCAACCGCTCTCGGTGAACGACTCGCTGCCGGTGCTACCGGTGCCGCTCGTGTTGAACAGGTCGATTTCCGCTGAGCTGGTCAGCGCCACGCCGCTAGGCGTCGCTTGGCTCGAGTTGAAGGCCGGCGCGTTGAGCGTCGGTTGGAACGGCGCCGTCCCGCTGGTGGCCGTGCTCGCCGTAGCGGTGATCGTGACCGGGTTCTCGGCCAGGCCGTCGTAGGCAAAGGACACCGTGCTGTCGGGACCGGTCAGCGTTGCGGACGTTGCCGCGCCGGTCGTGCAGGTCGACGTTCCGGACGCGACGATACAGGTGCCGTGAGCGTTGGTGTCGGGGTCGCTGACGGTCACGCTGAGCGGCGCACCGGTCGCGTCGACGTAGAAGACCGCCGGCGTCTGGCTGGTCGGGATCACGTTACCGTCCGCGTCGTTCGCGATCACCGATACGGCCGACGACTGACCCTGCGTGCCGGCATTGAAGGTCGCCGGCACGTTGCTGAGGCTCAACGAAGCGGGAATCGCGCCGAGCGTCAACGTCTCGGAGTTCGCCGTACCGGCGGACACCGTGACGTTGTTGAGCTGACCGGCGTTGAGCGCCGATCCGGCAGCGCCGTTGGTGTCATACGTCACGACGGTGAACGAGTCGGTTCCGGGCGGTGACGGCGGGCCGGCCACCGTGCACCCGGAGGTGCAGGATCCGACGGCCACGTTCGTGACCGCCGGGTTGTTCGCCAGCGAGCTCGGTGTGATGCCGACAGAGTCGACCGTCAGCGCGACCGAGACCGACAGCGTACTGCTCGAGATGTATTGCGGCCTGCGGGCTTTGCCCGAGTTCTTTCCGCGAGCCGGGATCTTGATCGTGAACATCGGCGTGACCAGTTTACTTGACGTCACCGGCGCGCTGGTCGGCGAGGCCGGGGCCGGTGCGTTGCTGCCGCCGCCGCCGCCGCCGCACCCCGCAAGCGCCACGATGGCGACTAGGGTCAGGATCTTGCGCATTTCAGATTTGCTCCTTGCGAGGTGGGATGATTACCAACGCGCGCCATTGATGATGATGCCGTTGGTGGTGACGACGATGTTGACGTTGACGCTCTGGCTGTTCGAATCCGCGAACGTGGCGACGCACGAGCCGGCCGCGGCGCCGGTCACCGTATAGGTAGATGTCGGGCCGTGGGCATTAGCGGTCGAAACGGCGGCGACGCCGCTGCAGGTGTCCTGCTCGCCGAAGCTGCCGCCGTAGCCCGTTTCGGTGACGTTGATCGGCTTGGAGAACGAGGCTCCGAGGCCGTAGAGGTCAGTCGGGTTCGGACCCGCGGTGAGCACACCCGGTACCGGCGTCGGGCTCGGGCTCGGCGTCACGTGCGGCGTCGCGGTCGGCGACGGTGTCGGCGACGGGGTGTGGGTCGGCGTCGCGGTCGGATGCGGCGTCGGTGTCGGCGACGCGGTCGGATGCGGCGTCGGCGATGGCGTGTGGACCGGTGTGGCGGTCGGATGCGGCGTCGGCGACGGCGTGTGTGTCGGCGTCGCGGTCGGGTGCGGCGTCGGCGTGGGCGTGTGGACCGGCGTTGGCGACGGCGACGGCGTGTGCGTCGGCGTCGCGGTCGGGTGCGGCGTCGGCGTGGGCGTGTGGACCGGCGTCGGCGACGGCGACGGCGTGTGGACCGGCGTCGCCGTCGGATGCGGCGTCGGCGTGGGCGTGTGGACCGGCGTCGG